>MKVT01000009.1 GCA_001898935.1 Paludibacter sp. 47-17 | reverse complement strand
CACGCCCCGGGGCATGGAGTTTTTTATAATCGATGCGGCCAACCAACAGCTGTTGCCGGCATTTGATGCGGTGCGGCTGGCGGCTGAATTGTCGAAACTTACCGGGCGCGAAGTGAATGCCTACCGCTTGCCCTTTTCGTCGGTCCGGTTCAACCGGGAGCTGGATAGTTTGTTTTTTGAGGTCGATGGTACGGCTTATACCTGCCGGCTGTCGGATTATCTTTTTCATCATAAGGGAACACTAAATTTTTTACTGATATTTTCTAAACAGTCTTCACCTATTATATAACAAAAGATTCCTGGTTGATTAAAATTTCGACAACTTTCATAAATTATCAATCCGGTTTACTTTTGTATTTCAAGCTGATTTTTTCTCCAATGAACTATCTCCGCCGCTTATTTGTTGGGTTAAGCTAAAGTATACGGGAACGCAATGAGAAAACGGATAATGATGATGGTAGTGCTGCTGCAAACGATGCAGGGTATTGCGCAAAATGACGGCGGTTCGCAAACCGAAAGCATTGCGCAATCCGACAGCGTACTTATTGAAGCTACCCGCTCATTGCCGCCGTCATTTCGACCGTTGGAATGCTGGTTACCGGCTATTGACCGGCTTTGCAACTTCTTACCGGTCGCGACCGATTACGAAAAAACTAACATCCGACTACGATATGTTACACGATATCCGCAAAACCTACCAACTCGGCGAGCTCACCGAAGCTACAGTGGCCGACAACCCTTTTGACCAATTCGACAGCTGGTTGAAAGATGCCTTGAAGAGCGATGAACCGGAGCCCACCGCCATGGTGGTTTCCACCGTCGATGCCGACCTGCAGCCTCATTCGCGGGTGGTATTACTGAAAGAATTTACTTCTGAGGGGCTGGTGTTTTTTACTAATTACCTGGGACATAAAGGCCGGCAGATTGCACTGCACCCACAGGTGTCGGTCCTGTTTTTCTGGCCTTTACTGGAACGGCAGGTACGCATCACCGGCATAGCACATCCCACCAGCGATGCCGTTTCCGATGCCTACTTCCATTCCCGTCCGCCCGAAAGCCGCCTCGGCGCCTGGGTTTCGGAACAAAGCTCCGTCATTGCTTCGACCGAGGTTCTCCACCAGCGGCTCGAACAATTCCGCAGAGAATTCGGCGAACAAGCTCCCCGTCCGCCCCACTGGGGCGGCTACCTCATCACACCTGTTACCTTCGAATTCTGGCAGGGACGACCGAGCCGACTGCACGACCGCTTGTATTTTTCGAAAGATGATTCGGGTTCGTGGAAAATTCAACGGCTTGCTCCTTAAAAAATCGAGCTGATCGCACACATAAAACGCATAATCGGGAATAGCTATCAGATTTTTACTCAGGCGCACCTCCTTCAGGCCGCGGCAATACATAAAGGCATATTCGCCCAGGTATGTAACTGCATCGGGCATTGCAATCCGCTGCAATCGGAGCGTATAACCAAAGGCCGATTTACCGATACCGGTGAGTGTTTCGGGGAACAACACCGTTGCTAAGTGTTTTGTACCCTGTCCCGACCAGGCCACATAGAATGCACTAGACAGGATTTGGTTGGCCTTGAGCAAGAATCAATTAATACCAATTTTAGTATACTTCGTTCCTGAAGTTGTTTCGATCTTCAGAATACACATGGTTGCATGTGGAAGCCGGAAAGTGGTGCCCGGATTGATTGTTCCTAAAAAGCTGCCATCGATTCTGTACACCGAGCCTAAGGAATAGGGTCCCGTGACCAGTAACCGGCCATCGACAAGGGACATCAACACTCCATCGGACAGGACCGGCTCTGCAGCTGTTGGGCCGACGGTAATACTTCCTGCGCCTTTAATAAACAAAGGATGAGTAGTTGCAGTAAAGTTGCCCGACGTAAAACTTTCGGCGCCCAGGGTCAGCCGCCCCACCGTAACCGGCTTGTTCACAATGGCTGTTGCACCGGTCAAAAGTGTTAAGTCGGTTGAAGAAGTCACACAACGTTCATGATCGAATTGCACCTTGTTTTTTGCTCCCACGCGAATGGAGGCTGTTCCAAAAGCATTTTCCGATGTTCCTGTTATCCCCACACTGCCCTCGGCATGAGCGGCAGCAGCCGTCAGGTCCCAACTGCCGGCAAAAGCTTCGTTGTTGCCACCCAGCACCACTACAGCCGAATTGGCTACAGCACGCGTATTTTTAGGAGTGACTTTTACATTTCCGGCTATCGATCCGTTCAGCACCAGGGTACTTCCGTCAACGGAACTACTGTTCATTTCCAGGCTGATATCGCCCTTCAGCACCAGGGGTGCGGTGAGTGTAAAACCAGTTCCGCCGGTAGCATACGAAATCCGCTGGTTACCCTCGAACGTAAGCGTACCTGTGGAAGTATGCACTCCCCGCAGACGGAGTTTTCCTTTTCCATCCACAAAAGTAACATTGGCTTTATTCGGAGTTGCGGCCGTTTCCATCTCCCCTTCACAAAGTACCGTTTCCCCTTCCAGGGGCAACAATGCCGGCGAATAATTAGCCGCCACATCCCATGCTCCACCCATCATCTTAAATACCGAAGGGCGTCCCACCTGCAACGATCCTACTCCACTCATCACATTCGGATGCGAAGTTGCGGTATACACACCCACCGCCTGCAAAACTCCGTCGATGTAAAATTCGCTCAAGGTGATATCGGCATTCAGCAACAAACCCCCGCCTGTCGAAACCGACAGCGACGATTTAGCGCTCAGTGCCGAAGGATGACTGATATGAAGCCAGGCACCGCTATTGACAACTACCGATGATTTGCCCAGGGCGTTGGCCGTAGCTGCCTGTACACTTCCTGCATCGATTACCAGTTTACCCGAATAATTGGAATTATCGGCAGTAAATACAAGACTTCCTGTGCCCGTCTTGGTTATTACATGTACTCCCTGAAGCTGAGCCGCCACTGTAAATGTCGACGATGTTTCGATGATAACCGAATCCTTGGTGGCCAGCTTTCCGTTCAGGGTAATAGCTGCATCACCTATCAACTTTCCTTTTTCGACCGAAAGATACGACGCCGTACCGGATGCCTTAATATTAAGCGCCGACGATTGCAGAAACAAATCGGCGGCAAACACCCCACCATCGGCTTCGGCTACGGCTCCGTTGCGGATATACGCCGCCTGGGCTGCCGCCGGAACACCATCGGGATTCCAGTTGCCCGCCTCCAGCCACGATGCCGAAGTGCCACCGCCATCCCATTCGTAGGTTGCCGAAAGCGGTGCGTCGGCCCAGGGCGACCAGGCATCGGAACCGTTCAACACCCGCTCGCGGGTATAGGCCCGGGCTTCGTCCTGCGAAAGGGCACGTAAACCGGCCCACCCGGCCCGTTGACTCATATCGGCACCCGGTCCGGTATTGTTGTATTCGTACAAATGAAGATCGGTGCTGGTTGCCGCATACTCCATGTTCCAGGTATCGCCCCAACCCTGCGGATTCAACATCCCCGTGATGTCGCAATTCAACCAGGTAACTTTCGGATACTCGTGCCAGGGGCGGCCCAGGCGGAACTTCACTCCATCGTCGCCCGCACGCGGACTGCCGGTCGTGTAAGTCAGATCGCAATCGTTGAACACAAAACCATAGGATTGAGATTTCGGCGTCGACGGCGCTGTTATATAACCCCCTCCGTAACTGCGGATCTCGCAACCCTGAAAATAACCGATCCCCGCCCCGTAAATATAATCGGTGCGCCCCAACACCAGGCAATTCTGGAAATACGACCGCTTACCGGCTGTCCACAGGTAAATCGTATCCTGATAACCCAGCAGGTTGCAGTTGATAAAAGCCACTTTGTCGGCCGTTACGGTGATGGCCAGAGCCTGTCCCACCGGTCCGGCTGTGTTGCGAATCGTCAGGTTTTCGGCCCTGAATCCTTCGCCGGCTATGGTGAGGGTTGCCGAGGTACGAATTACATCGCCCACCCATTTCAGGGCATCTTCGGCCGGGCATTTATTACCCGAGGCGGTATTGGCACAATCGTAAATATGATACGAGATAATGGTTTGATCGCGACTTTCGCCAATGAGTGTAATATTTTGCTTATCGGATGGCACCAATAGCTTTTCGGTGTCGTACAACCCGTTTTTCAGGTAAATCACCGTTCGCCTGTCTTTCTGATTCGACGGCACTGCATTGATGGCATCCTGAATTGTTGTGAAATCGCCCGTGCCGTCGGCAGCTACAACTATATCGGCCTGAATGCCCATTACCGATTGGAAACAGAAATAAAACGATAAAAAAAGTACCAGCTGTTTCATGTGTATTGTATTAGATTGTTTTAACACTGCAAAAGTAGAGAGAATATCCCTATCGTATGTGGAATTTTCAGGGAGATGCGTGGAAAAATTGATACACTTGCCTGGTTCTCACTTTTTAATACTAATATTCTAATATTTTTCTCATTTATTTCCACTTCTCAACATCTATTCATACTTTTGCAGCTCAAAACTAAATTAACATCTAAAAATGAATCGTTTATCCTCAAAAAAAATGAAAAAATCAGTAGTAGTATTGCTTATGCTGACATCGGTATGGGCCGGCAGCGCAACGGTCTTATCCAAAGTTGACGCCCCCGAAGCCTATCGTGTTACAGCCACTGTAGTCGATTCCATCACCGGCGAATCGCTTCCATACGTCACCTGTGCGGTAGCTCCCGAAGCAAATCCGCAGCAGATCATCACCCGTTTCGCCGGCGATGCCGAAGGAAAAGTAAACGGAGCAATAAAAACACCCGGCAATTATTTACTTATCGTATCGTTCGTGGGAAAGCAGCCTGCAGTGAAACGGTTTAATGTGAGCGACAGCAACCGCAGCGCCAATCTCGGGAAAATTGCAATGGGTACGAGCGAACAGGCACTGGCGGCGGTTGAAGTAGTGGCCAACAAACCGCTTATCAAGGCCGATGCCGATAAAATAATATACGATACCGAACAGGATCCCGAATCGAAATCGTCGACGGTACTCGATATGTTGCGTAAGGTGCCGATGGTTACCGTCGACGGGCAGGACAATATTCAGCTCAAAGGACAGTCGAACTTTAAAATTTTTCTGAACGGAAAACCCACGAACATGTTCAACGTGAATCCGGGTATGATACTGAAAAGTATCCCGGCCAACATGGTGAAAAACATTGAAGTGATCACCCAACCCGGGGCAAAGTACGATGCCGAAGGCGTGGGAGGTATCATCAATATTGTGACGGTACAGCAAAGCAGCACACAGGGCTATTCGGCCACCATCAACGCGCAGGGTTCGTCGCGCGGGTCGCTGGGAGGAGGACTCAACCTGGTGGTGCAAAAGGGAAAAATCGGCTTTTCGGGTAATTACAACTACAATCACAACAAACAATTTCCGGTGGAAGTAACCACCGGACGTACTACCTACGCGGCAGGACTTCCCCTGACCAATTTCCATCAAACCATCACTTCACGCAACGATGTACCCATGCAATTCGGGAGCGGACAGCTCACCTACGAACCCGACACCATGAATCTGATTACCTTTTCGTTCAATCGTCAGTTCGGCCGTCCGGGCGGATTGATCGAGGGTTTCTCGGAAAACCAGGATGCCAACGGGAATACGCTCCTGCGTTACGATCAGAAAAGCACACAGCGGCAAAACTGGGGTTCGACCGACTTCGGTGTCGACTACCAACGTTCGTTCCGCAAGAAAGACGAATTGTTCACCTTCTCGTACCGCCTGAGCAACACCCCCAACAGCAGCAATTACGAAGCTGTCAATACCCTGTCGCCGGGCTTCACGGTGCTGCCTGTGGTGCCTCTTGCCTATAAAAGTATCAGCGAAAACATCGCCAACACCAACGAGCATACTTTTCAGGCCGACTACACCAACCCGCTGGCCAAAGGACATACCCTCGAAACCGGTGTAAAATACATTGCCCGGTACAATACTTCAACATCGGACGAAAGTTACCTCTACTATAATTTCATGCAGCCGGCTCCTTACACGCCTTATATTCCCCTCGACAGTACGATCGACTTCAACAACCAGCAGGATATTCTGGGCGCTTACCTGAGTTACTCGGGCAATGTGGATAAATGGGGATTCAAAGCCGGCATGCGCTACGAATACACCTGGCTCGATGCTACCTTCAACGAGGCCAGCCGCAACTTCAAAACCGAATACGGTGCATTTGTGCCTTCGGCTACCCTCTCCTACCGCATCACCGATATGAAAAACCTGAAACTGGGTTACAATAAACGTATTCAACGCCCGGGCATCGGGTTCCTGAATCCCTACGTCGATCGCCGCGATCCGAATGCTATCAGCTATGGAAACCCCGAACTCGATCCGGAAAACAGCCACAATGTGAATTTAACCTACAGCAGCTTCGCTCCCACCTATAACCTCAGTGCCGAACTGTCGTACTCGTTTATCAACAACGCTATCGAGCAATACTCCTTTGTAAAAGAAGGAAGCCCGGTGCAATACACCACCTACGGCAATATCGGACGCAACAACAGTACGGGACTCAATTTATTCGGGAATTACCGCGGACTGAAATGGCTGATCCTGTATATGAACAGCTCGGTGAATTATGTTCATACCACCAGTAAAGCACTCAAAATGACCAACGACGGATTTACGGGACGGGTGTTTTTAGGAGGCACCTTCATGCTGCCAAAGGATTTCCGTATCAGCACCGGGGCAGGAGGCAACCTTCCGCAAATTCAGCTTCAGGGATCACAATCGGCCTTTTACTTCAGCTATGCGGCCCTTTCGAAAGATTTCCTGAAAAAACGGCTCAACGTTTCGGTCAGCGGGGTATACTTACCCAAACCCGAGATTATAATGACTACCAACGGTATCAACAGTACCACACGGCAACCCACTTTCAGTCAGCGCACCACCGTACAACTCGAACGTATTACCGAAATCAGGCTGAATGTATCGTACCGTATCGGCAGTATGAATACCGAAGTGAAGAAAACGAAAAAAACAATCTCCAACGACGACCAGAAAAAACGCGACAACAGCACCCTGGGTGAATCGCCGATGTAAACATACAGGTTGATAAAACAGGAGCCGCTCCATTTACCAAGCTACTGTCCGGAATAATTGGACCCTATGCAGTAATGGAGCGGCTTCTGCGTTGTGCAAAACCAGGCGATATCGTAACAACCGGAGCAGACCTCGGATAGCTCCGGTAATTTTCGTTATTTTTCAAGCTAAGGACCAATAAGTCAGTGCCCTTTCTATTCCCTCGTAAAAAGTAGGTAAACTCATTAAAAATGCTTATTTTTGTAGCTTATTTTTGGATATACGCTCAAAACAGCTATATTCGCTACAATTTTTAAATCGGACAAAATATTTAAAGATCAGATGGTAAGAACGATAATTGCCGAAGCGCTGAAGAGAAGCGATTTTGGCGCAGAAGTATTGGTAAAAGGATGGGTACGTACCCGCCGCGGTAACAAAACAGTAAGTTTTATAGCATTGAACGATGGTTCATGCATTCATAATATTCAGGTAGTTGTCGATAATGAGAAGTTTGGAGAAGAATACCTGAAACCAATCACTACCGGAGCTTGTATTGCCGTAAGAGGTAATCTGGTCGAATCGATGGGCAAAGGCCAGGCAGTCGAAATTCATGCCACGGCCATCGAAATTTACGGTACTGCCGATCCTGAAAGTTATCCGCTTCAGAAAAAAGGCCATACCCTCGAGTTTTTACGCGAGATTGCTCACCTGCGTCCGCGTACCAACACTTTCGGGGCCGTGTTCCGTATGCGCCACCACATGGCCATGGCTATTCACCGCTTTTTCCACGAACGCGGATTTTTCTATTTCCACACGCCTATTCTCACGGCTTCCGACTGCGAAGGTGCCGGACAAATGTTCCAGGTAACCACCATGAACCTGTACGATCTGAAAAAAGACGAAACAGGATCGATCGATTACAGCCGCGATTTCTTCGGAAAACAAACCAGCCTGACCGTTTCGGGGCAGCTCGAGGGCGAATTGGCTGCGATGGCCATGGGTTCGATTTATACCTTTGGCCCTACTTTCCGCGCCGAAAACTCGAATACTCCCCGCCACCTGGCCGAGTTTTGGATGATAGAGCCCGAAGTGGCTTTCTACGAAATTGAAGAAAACATGCAGCTGGCGCAGGATTTCATCCAGTACTGCGTGCGCTGGGCGCTCGACAATTGCCAGGACGATTTGAAATTCCTGAGCGAGATGTACGATAAAGAACTCATAGACCGGCTCAACTTTGTAGTTAACAACGACTTCCAGCGGCTTACCTATACCGAAGGGATCAAAATCCTGGAAGAAGCGGTGGCCGGAGGGGTGAAGTTCGAATTTCCGGTAGGCTGGGGCACCGACCTGCAATCGGAGCACGAACGCTACCTGGTGGAGCAGCATTTCAAAAAACCGGTGATTCTCACCGACTATCCGAAAGAAATCAAATCGTTCTACATGAAGCAGAACGACGACGGGAAGACCGTTCGCGCCATGGACGTGCTGTTCCCGAAAATCGGCGAGATTATCGGCGGATCGCAGCGTGAAGAGGATTACGCCAAGCTGCAACGGCGTGCCGACGAAATGGGAGTACCTACCAAAGACATCTGGTGGTACCTCGAAACCCGTAAATTCGGAACAGCCCCTCACTCGGGCTTTGGTCTGGGCTTCGAGCGCTTATTGTTGTTTGTAACCGGAATGAGTAATATCCGCGATGTGATTCCCTTCCCCCGCACACCGAACAATGCTGAGTTTTAAGCGTTATAAGCGCTACATGTCCAACTAAAATTCTTAAAAAAAACAATATGGAAAAACACAAATCCACGGAGCTGGAACAGGTGGCCATCCGTTTTTCGGGTGACTCGGGCGATGGTATGCAGTTGACTGGTACCCTCTTTTCCAACCTCTCGGCTATTTTAGGAAACGAGATTTCGACCTTCCCCGATTTCCCGTCGGAGATTCGTGCGCCTCAAGGTACCCTGAGCGGCGTATCGGGTTTTCAGGTGCACCTCGGTTCCGGTAAAATTTATACTCCCGGCGACGAGCCCGATGTGCTGGTGGCTATGAACCCCGCTGCACTGAAGGTGAACGCCCGTTCGATTAAAAAGCATTCGGTAATTATTTTCGATTCGGATGCTTTCGGTAAGTCGGATCTCGAGAAAGCGGAATTTAAAACCGAAAATCCGTTTGAAGAACTGAATATTTCGGATACGGTGCAATTGGTGCCGGTGCAGCTTACCACGCTTACCAAGGAAAGTCTTAAAGATTTTGAGATGGACCTGAAGAGTGTGGTGCGCAGCAAAAATATGTTTGCCCTGGGATTGATCTGCTGGTTGTTCAACCGCCCGATCGACGAGGCTACTCATTTCCTTACCAATAAATTCAGGAAAAAAGAAGAAGTGCTGCGCGCCAACCTGAAAGTGTTGGTGGACGGTTTCAATTATGGCAACAACATTCACCTGAATGTTTCGACCTTTATCGTGGATAAATCGCACGAAACACCGAAGGGAAAATACACCAGCATCAGTGGAAACAAAGCTACCGCCTGGGGTTTAATTGCTGCTGCTCAAAAAGCCGGTCTGGAACTTTTCCTGGGTAGTTATCCGATCACTCCGGCTTCGGATATCATGCACGAGCTGGCTTTGCGCAAGGACCTGGGAGTGAAAGTGGTTCAGGCCGAAGACGAAATTGCGGGGATTACCACGGCGCTGGGTGCCGCTTTTGCCGGAAAGCTGGCCGCCACCAATACTTCGGGACCCGGGCTGGCACTGAAAACCGAAGCGATCGGGCTGGCGGTGATGGCCGAACTTCCCATCGTTATCGTGGATGTTCAACGTGGAGGACCCTCGACCGGTCTACCTACCAAAACCGAACAAACCGACCTGTTGCAGGCCTTGTACGGACGCAACGGCGAAAGTCCGGTGGTGGTGATGGCTGCATCTACTCCGGCCGATTGTTTCCACTATGCCTATATGGCCGCCAAGGTGGCGTTGGAGCACATGACTCCGGTGATTCTTCTTACCGATGGTTTTATTGGCAATGGCTCGTCGCTCTGGAAATTGCCTAAACTGGCCGATATGCCTTCGATTAAGCCTAATTTCGTACAACCGGGCATGGAAGGTATCAAAGTTACCGCCCGCGATGAAAAAACCAAGGTTCGCTACTGGAGCTTCCCGGGGATGGAAGGTTTTGAACACCGCAACGGAGGTCTGGAAAAAGATTTTACCACGGGCGCTATTTCGTCGCAGCCCGACAACCACGAGTTGATGGTAAAAACCCGTCAGGAGAAAATAGATTATATCGCCAATGTGATTCCCGAACTCGAAGTGGAAGGAAATCCGGAAGCTGAAGTGCTGGTTATCGGTTGGGGTTCGACCCACGGTCACCTCCTCAGCGCGGTGAACAATATCAATAAAAATGGTGGACAAGTGGCGCTGGCGCATTTCAACTACATTCAGCCGCTGCCGAAAAACACGGCCGAAATTCTGAACAGGTATCCGAAACGGGTGGTGTGTGAGCTCAACAGCGGACAGCTGGCTTCGTACCTGCGCACCAAGGTGCCGGGCGAATACCTCCAGTACAATAAAGTTCAGGCCCAGCCTTTTACCGTCCATGAGTTGGAAGACCATATCAGTTCACTCTTAAAATAATGCAACATGGAACCAATTGAAATAAAACAATATACAGCCAAGGATTTTAAAAGCGACCAGTATGTGCGCTGGTGTCCGGCCTGTGGCGACTATGCCATTCTGAACGTATTGCAGAAAGTGATGGCCGAACTGGGTGTTTCGCCTACTCAAACTGCAGTGATTTCGGG
This sequence comes from Paludibacter sp. 47-17, assembly GCA_001898935.1. Lineage (GTDB taxonomy): Bacteria > Bacteroidota > Bacteroidia > Bacteroidales > Paludibacteraceae > Paludibacter. The sequence goes on along the minus strand of MKVT01000009.1, from coordinate 474,471 downwards.
TATCGGTTGCTCGTCGCGTCTTCCTTATTATATCAGTGGATACGGTTTTCACACCATCCATGGGCGTGGAGCGGCTATTGCCACCGGAGTCAAAGTGGCTAATCCGGAACTTACGGTCTGGCAGATTACCGGCGACGGCGACTGCCTGGCTATAGGCGGTAACCATTTCATTCACAGCGTCCGGCGCAATGTGGATATCAATGTACTCTTGTTCAACAACCAGATTTACGGCCTCACGAAAGGTCAGTTCTCGCCTACCTCTAAAAAGGGCTGGGTCACTAAATCGTCGCCTTACGGTACCGTCGAAGAGCCTTTCCAGCCCGGCGAACTCACCATCGGAGCTCATGGTACTTTCTTTGGCCGCCTGCTCGACGTGGATCTGAAATCATCGCAAATGACGATGCTGGCGGCTGCCCGTCACCAGGGTGCATCTATTGTCGAATGCTTGGTAAACTGTATCATTTTCAACGATGGTGCGCACGGCTATTTGTCGGAAAAGGCCAGCCGCGAGGATCGTATCGTGGTGCTGGAACACGGCCGGAAGATGATTTTCGGCAAGGAAAAGAATAAAGGACTCGTGCTGGATGGACTAAAACTGAAAGTAGTTACCATCGGAGAAGAAGGGATTACTGAAGATGATATTCTGACGCACGATGCTTCGAACCCCGATCCTACCCTTCACCTGATGTTAGTTCGTATGCAGGCTCCCGAATTCCCGATTGCCATCGGGGTGATCCGCGATGTTCCTGCCGAAACCTTCGATCAGGCTATTACTAATCAGATTGCGCAGGAGCAGGCCAGATCGAAGGTAAAAAGTTTCGACGACCTGCTGGAAACACTCGAACAGTGGGAAGTCTGATACGGGATTAAAAATTGATTCGTTTTACTTTATAGCCGAGTTCCAGCAGGAGTTCGGCTATTTTCTTCCGGAAATCGCCCTGAATCAAAATCTCGCCATCGCGGCTCGATCCTCCCGCACTACACTTCACCTTCAGCAACTTAGCCAACTCTTTCAGCTCATCGTCGGTGCCCATAAATTCGGTAATAAGCGTCGAAGGCTTTCCTTTTCGCTTGTCGAGTTCCACCCGCAAAGGCTCTTTTTGCTTCGCCGGAACAGCACCCGCAGTCGCGGACTTTAGCCGCCCCGCCGCAGCTGAAGCTACGGCATGCGAACCGCCGGCGGCAGCTCCACCGGCCTCATCATGTTCTTCCGATACAGGCAACTCCGCCTTCAAAGCATTCAATTTATCTCTCCAATCCATCACTCAATTGTTTAAATATTTCCCAGATAATAATTCCTCCCGTCACACTCACATTGAGCGAATGCTTCGTGCCCAGCTGCGGTATTTCAATGCAACCCTGGCAACGGTCGATCACCGCCTGCTGCACCCCTTTCACTTCATGCCCCAGCACCACCGCCACCTTATCGATACCCGACAGCCTGAGCGCCGGCAACTGGATACTCCCTTCGGCCAGCTCCACCGCAAACACCCGGTAACCATCGGCCTTCAACGCCTCCACCGCAGCCACCGTATCGTCGAAATACCTCCACGCCACCGTGTCCTCAGCCCCCAGAGCCGACTTGTGAATCTCGGCATGAGGAGGAGTACTGCTAATCCCGCACAAATACACCGCTTCGGCCCTGAAAGCATCGCAGGTACGGAACACCGAACCAATATTATGCATGCTCCTTACATTGTCGAGCACCACCACCAGGGGGGTCTTGACCGCTGCCCGGTATTCGTCGGGCGTCAACCGATCGAGCTCGGTAACCGGAAGTTTTCGTATCATCATCTAATTAGTTGTGTGTTTTACCGACGAAGCATCCCGCAGTCTTGCCGCTTGCTCCTTGATGCTCCTGACCCCCTCTTCAATCAAACTATCCTCCCCCTTCGCCACATCCGCGGCGTCGAGCATTACCCGCAGGTCGGGCTCAATACCATATTCGATGGACTGCATAGCAGCATTATACATCGGACTCGACGAAAAACGAACCAACCACCCGTTGGGCAATTCATTCGACGAAGGAAGTCCGCCGCCGCCACCGCTTAAGTCGCCTATCACCAGCGCCCCGGGAGCGTCCTTCATCCTGCTCACAAACATATTGGTAGCCGAATACGAACTCCGGTTGGCCAGCACGATCACCGGCTTTTTCCACCGTATCGAAGGATGCGCCTTCAAAGGCATGGCTACCGGCTTCGAAAAATCGCTATGCCCGGGACCGGTTTTATGCTTCATGTACAGATTCACCGTATCCCGGTCGAAAAAATACGACGCCAGCCGTTCCGATAAGTCGGCCGAACCTCCGCCGTTGTTCCGCACATCGACAATCATTCCATCGCAATGTTCAAAATATTTCAGCACATAACGCATATTGGAGTCGGAAAACGAATCGCCAAAGCTGCCGAAGTATACATATCCCACCGAATCGCCGGCAATACGCTGGTAACGAAGTGCTCCCGCCAGCCGGTAGCCGGATCCCAGATAACGCTCGGAATAAATCAGCGAAGAATTGAAATTGGACGGATAATCGGTAAACCATTTCCAATACCGGCTACGGTCGAACGACGACAGCAAATTAACATGCCCGTCTTGCAACACGGCCAGCATCTCCGCCATCGCGTCGAAAAAGGCCAATTCGCTTACCGTATCGCGGTCCAGCCGGGCGTTGTAAACCGTATACACCGAGTCCCAGTTAATTTTTTTCTCGTCGAGGAAACAATACTGGCGATCGATGATGCTCCACAAACTTTCAAAATTATTGCGGTAGGTATCGGCCGGAGTATACGGCTCATCGAGGCAGCTGCTGAGCAGCGGCACGAGGAGCAGGATGTTCCTGAAGGCCCGATAGTCACATATTCGTTTCATGCGTCTGATTGTTTATAATACCCTGATATAATTGGCGGGAAACTGCCGGGTGCGCCCCGCACTCCGGAATAAATCGTAGGTGATACCCAACAGTATCGAATGTTCGTCGAACCTGAACACCGGTCCGCTGCCCTGGTATTTCGTATGATGATACCGCCAGGCGGCATGCAGGGTGGAGCGGCGCAGAGGAACATCGACCGACAACGACCACTTCGCCCCCTGCCGGTTGTGAAAGGAGCTGAAGAAGACGGCCTCGGAAAGCTGTTTCGACAGGTAGAGCTCGTAATAGCTCAAACCGGGATAGGGTACAAACATAACTCCCGCAAACGGAAGCTCGGTATGAGCGTCGAACTGCAATGTACGGCGCCGGGTCGGCAGCAGATACCGCGCACCCAGGGTGGCATTCAGGTTGGCTGCTATATCGAGATTGACCGGATTATTCACATTGCGCGAGTTGACCCGGACACCAAAATCGGCCTCTATATTCGCTCCTGCCAGCAGCACCAGCTGCTCGATACCCCGGTAGTGGTAGCGCAGCCCAAAAGCGTAAGCCCCGGCAACAGTCTCCATCTGCGCCGTCGATGCCGGATTCATGGTTACTGCAGCCAAGCCGCTCAGGCGGTTGAGCATCGAAAACCGATCGTCGCCGGCACGGAGGTAGCGCTGTTCGAGTAATTCCAAACGCAGGCCCATCCCCGCATATTGCAGCGACGACAGATAAGGATCGTTGATCTGCACCCAGCTGAGCCCTACCCTGTGCGTGGCCGTAGATAAAGCATAGCCGGGAAACGAATCGACCTGGGCCCTTACCAGCGCCGAAGCCAGCAGGCACATCACAACTACCGCGATCAACCGCGAAGACCTACTATCGCACATCGTGTTTCTAAAAATTAAGCATCACCAGCAATATTCCCAGGGGAGCTATGTACCGGATCAAAAACAAATATACATTAAACAATTTTAATTTCAATTCGCCTGCGTTACTGATTTCCCTGCGTAAGGTTTCAACCGGCATCACCCAACCGGCAAACAGCGAAATCAAAAGGCCCCCCAACGGCATCAACACCTTGGATGTGGCATTGTCGAACAGATCGAAAAAAGTAAGACCAAAGATAGTAACATCCTTCCAAACTCCAAACGACAACGACGACATGACACTGAAAACAAGTACCGCCAGGGTTACAGCCACCGTCACCGGCTCGCGCTTCAGTTTAAATTCTTCCGTTACATAGGCCACTACTACCTCCAGCAACGATATGATCGAGGTCATAGCCGCTACACTTAATAAAATAAAAAATAAAACAGCCCAGAACTGCCCGCCGGGCAACTGCGCAAATACACTCGGTAAGGTTATAAATACCAGCTCGGGACCTTGCCCGGGATTTACCCCCAGCGAAAATGCCGCCGGGAAAATAGCTACGGCAGCCAATACGGCCACCAGCGTATCCAATACCGTGACTTCGGCTACCGTATGCGTCAGCTTGTTTTTCTTATTCACATACGATCCGTAAGTAATCATGCAACCCATACCCAGACTCAGCGAGAAAAAGGCCTGACCCATAGCACTCAGGATCACCGAAGAATTGATTTTACTGAAATCGGGATGAAATAAAAACGTTAACCCCTCTATCCCTCCCGGCAAGGTAACCGAACGAATGCCCAGGGCAATGATGATGATGAACAGGAGGGGCATCAGAAATTTGGTGCTTTTTTCGATACCTTCTTTCACCCCCAGCAATACGATCCCCGCCGAAATGGCCATAAACAATACGGCCCATAACAGCGGACGGTACGGGTGACTGCTGAATTCGGTAAAACCGGCAGCCAGAGAAGCCGAGTCTTTTCCTGCAAACTGATTGGTAAGTGCCTGATAGATATATTCGAACGTCCAGCCCGAAACCACCGAGTAGAAACCCATTATTAAAAATGCGGAAATCACTCCCATCACTCCTATCAACCACCATTTGCCCCGGGGATCAATTTTTCGGAACGACCCTACGGCATCCGACTGGCCCGAACGACCGATCGCAAATTCGGACAACATGATAGGAATACCCAATAAAATGACAAACAAAATATACAATACTAAAAATGCAGCCCCTCCGTATTGTCCTAATTCGTAGGGGAAACGCCATATATTACCCAGTCCGACCGCCGAACCTGCTGCCGCGGCAACAACCGCCATCTTACTGCTGAAATTAATTCTGTTTTCTTTTGACATTCGTTTTGTTTCAATTAGTAGGAAAATAAATGAAATAAGTTACAAAAATACAACTTTTTTTGTATTTACTATCCACGAATCCTGCCGGTCGCTGTCCGGGCAACTCTTTATCTGGATGATATTTATTATCTTTGCCCTTGTTTGAAAATTCAAGTTAAATGAGAAAATTAGTTTTTGCTACCAACAACCGTCATAAATTGGAAGAAGTAGGCGATGTGCTGAAAGGCCATCTCGAAATTCTAAGTCTGAAAGAAATCAACTGTTTCGACGACATTCCCGAAACAGCCGCTACCCTCGAAGGGAATGCATTGCTCAAAGCACAGCATATATTCGAAAACTACGGCTACGATTGTTTTGCCGACGATACCGGCCTGGAAGTGGAAGCACTCGACGGACGTCCGGGAGTGTATTCGGCACGCTATGCCGGTGAAGATCAGAACGCGGCCCGGAACATGGAAAAACTGCTGGGCGAACTCGACGGACAACTCAACCGCCGCGCCCGCTTCCGTACGGTGGTAGTACTCATCGAGGGAGCGAAGGTTAGCTATTTTGAAGGAAAAATTGAAGGAACCATTATTGAACAAAAACGCGGCTCGGCTGGTTTTGGATACGATCCGGTGTTTGTTCCCGACGGATATTCACAAACTTTTGCAGAACTGGGCAGCGAAATCAAAAATAAAATCAGTCACCGTGCGTTAGCTATACAAGAGTTAATTCAGTACCTGAAAAAAAAATAATGACCGTATGAAGAAATATTTCCTGTGTATGCTTACCCTCGTTGCCATCCTTCCCTTGGCCGGTCAGGGTATCATCGGAAAATGGCGTACTCACCTGGCTTACAACAGTGTTAATCAGATTGCTCAATCGAAAACCAAGATTTTTGCCGTGAGCGAAGGATCGCTCTATTCGGTCAGTAAACTCGATGGCGATATCGAATTCTACAGTAAAATGAGCGGCCTGAACGATGCCAATATTATCAAAATTGAATACGACGAAGCCAACAATCAGTTGCTTATTATTTACCAGAACGGAAACATCGACATTATGCACGAGGCTGGGGTGAATAATATCCCCGATTTGTTCCGGAAGCAGATGAGCAGCAGCAAGGCCATCAACGAGGTGAGCTTTGCGGGGAAAAATGCCTATCTGTCGAGCGATTTCGGTATCCTGCTGGTGAATATGGAGAAACAGGAAATTACCGATACCTATATTATTGGCCAGGGAGGACGGGAAACAAAAGTACTGTCAACGGCCTTGCACAACGATACGCTCTATGCGATCAGCGAAAACCAACTCCTGTGGTCGGATGCAAAAAAACCTCACTTGCTGGTGAATTTTGAATACTGGAAACCGGTGGCCCAACTTCCCGGCAGCGGTAACTTCAAACGTATTTTTTCGTTCGGAGGGAAGCTTATTTTATTGAGAGGAAGCGAGTTGTACCGGCGTGATGCGGGAAACAGCTGGACACAACTGGCATCGTCGCTGAACATTCATTCGGCACATGTATCGCACGGACGCATCATCCTCAACGATAAATCGAGTTATATATTTACGCTCGACGAACAATTTGAACTTCGCAGTCAACAGGTTACCGTTTCGGATGATGTGGAATACGATAACGAAAATTCGACTTTTTGGCTGGCCGGTATGGATCTGGGTGTGATATCGGCCAAAATAAAACCCGGCCAGTCGTCCGAGATCAATTATTATAAGCCCAAAGGTCCGGCGCTGAATATCCCGTATTGGATGACCTTTTCGGGCGAAAAGCTTTTCGTTGTGCCGGGCGGCCGGTGGGACAACACCTACAACCGGCCGGGGATTGTAATGATTTACGAAAACGGACAATGGAAGAATATCTATTCCCAGGAAATCGTGGATATTATTCAGCAGCAGGTACCCGGGCAACCGGCGCTCGATTTTGTCAACGTGGCGGTGAATCCTCTCGATTCGAGGCATTTTTATGTCACTTCGTTTGGCAATGGCTTGTTTGAATTCCGCAACGACCAGTTCGTCAAATGGCATACCCATAAAAACAGTCCGTTTGTAAATGTGTTCGATTTTACTCCTTACAGTTATATTCGTCTCGACGGTGCTACGTTTGATGCCGACGGCAACCTGTGGCTCTGTAATATGTTCGATGCCAACGCTATCAAAATTCTGACGGCCGGAGGGCAATGGAAATCGCTGTATTTTGCCGAATCGAATAAACCGACCCTGGGCAACATTCTGATCAACAATCAGAATCCGAAGCAAAAATGGGTGAATTCGGTCCGCAGTCCGTCGGGCATCTTTATCTTCGACGACAACGGCACATTCGACGACCAGAGCGACGATAAAAACCGGTTTATATCGGCTTTCCCCGATACCGACAATCCGGGAAGCGACCTCCGGCCTGCCTACATCTATACACTCCAACAGGATAAAAACGGGGTGATCTGGGCGGGTACCGACATCGGGCCTCTGTTGTTTTACAACACCAACCGTGCGTTCGAAAGCACCTATACCTGCTCGAGGGTGAAAATTCCGCGCAACGACGGAACCAATCAGGCCGACTACCTGCTGAAAGATGAAACGATACAGGCCATTGCTATCGACGGAGCCAACCGGAAATGGCTGGGAACTAAAAATTCGGGCCTGTACCTGATGTCCGACAACGGACAGGAAACGATCCGTCATTTTACCTCGTCCAACAGTCCGCTGTTGTCCGATAATATTTTATCGATTACGATCAATCCGGTTTCGGGCGAGGTGTTTATCGGTACCAGCAATGGTTTGGTTTCGTACCAGAGCGATGCTGCCGAAAGCACCGGTGCGTACAACAATGTGTATGCCTACCCCAATCCCGTACGTGAAAACTACCAGGGCATTATTACCATCACCGGATTAATCGACAACACACAGGTAAAAATTACCGATATCAGTGGTAACCTGATTTATCAAACGGTTTCGAACGGCAGCATGGCCACCTGGGACGGGAACGATGTACATGGCCGGCGTGTAAGTACCGGAGTATACCTGGCAATTTGTGCCAGTGAGGACGGAACGCAAAGCACGATCACCAAAATAATGGTTATCAACTGACCGGTCGCGCGATCTTCAATCGCGCGGTAAAGCGCTTACAGCATGCAAACGAGGCAACATACTCTACTTTCCTCCAGCTGGGAATGGCGATGCAGCTTGTTGATATACCTGCTTATCAACAGCCTGTTTGTAGCAAAATACCTGGAACGGACCGGTTTTCCTGTATGGATAGCGGTTTCGGCCTTCGTACTTGCAATTCCGGCTTTGCTTTATGGAATATCGGTACTGCCCCGGAAGGTTTTCACTGTCGCCACGATAACGCTGGCCGTGCTGACGGTTGCCGGTATTTTAATAATGCATCGGGCAATTGATCCGCTGAGCGTACAAGTCGATCGCTGGTCGGCCATCGATCATTTCCTGCAGCGCTTGCTGAAGGGTGAGTATCCTTATCTGGCGCAAACCCACCTGGGCGGCTACGGATCGCCCTTCCCTTTCTGGAATGCCTTCCACCTCCCGTTTCATCTGCTGGGCGATGTGGCTATCGGTATGACGGTAATGGTAATCGCGCTGATAGTAAGTTTAAAGCCGATTACCGGATCCGCGAAACAGGCATGTACGTACCTGCTGTTGCTCACGGCCAGTCCTGCCTTTTGGTACGAAGTAGCTGTACGTAGCGACCTCATTTACAATTTTATTCTTTGCTATCTGATACTGGCCTGGTGGAACCGGAAAGGGATGTCGGTGACCAGCTCGCTCCGGACTACTGCCATTGTAAGCGGCCTCATGCTGTCGACCCGCCTCGCCATTGTCGTTCCGTTCTTTTTGTTTCTGTTTCCCGGATTTGTGGAAGCCGGCCCGACAAAGCGTTTCCAATTTGCCGGCATAGCCGCCCTTACCTTTGTACTCACTTTTCTACCTTTTGTGGTATGGGATTTCGATCAACTGGTCTTTTTCGAATACAATCCGTTTGTACTGCAAACCCGCCAGGGATCGCCGCTGGAACCCCTGCTCCTGCTGGCTATGCTCCTGCCACTGTCGCTAGGATGGAAAGGCGATTTCCGGCGCTTCAGCTTTTTTACCGCCCTTACCCTCGTCGTATTTGTTGCAGTCACCTTTATCCACCGCATGATTACCGACCAGTTCCATTCCGGCCTGTTCAGTTCGCGTTACGACATCACCTATTTCAGTATGAGCCTGCCATTCGTAATTCATGCCCTGACACAAACACGCAACCGGTCAGTCAGCGCTTGATCAGATTCATAAATTCCTCGCGGGTTTTAGCCTGCTGAAAAACACCCGTAAAATCGGAAGTTGTAGTGATGGAATTCTGCTTCTGAACACCCCGCATCTGCATACATAAATGCTGAGCCTCCAGGATCACCATCACACCCAGCGGATTGAGAGTATTCTGAATACATTCCTTAATCTGCGTCGTCATGCGTTCCTGTACCTGCATACGGCGGGCAAACACCTCGACAATGCGGGCGATTTTACTCAATCCGGTAATTTTATGGTTCGGAATATAGGCCACATGCGCTTTCCCGAAAAAGGGCAGCATGTGATGTTCGCACATCGAATAAAAATCGATGTCCTTCACAATCACCATCTGGCGGTAATCCTCGGTAAACATGGCCGATTTCAGGATTTCGTCGGGATCCTGTTCGTACCCGCTCATCAGAAACTGCATGGCCTTCGACACCCGTTCGGGCGATTTCAGCAAACCTTCCCGCTCGGGAGTTTCGCCCAGCAGGCGGATTATTTCTTTGTAATGAAGAGCAATCTGATTGGTCTTGTCGGCGTCGAAGGGCGCTATGGTGGTGGGATTAAAATCCATGGTCGTTTATTTTCCTGTGTTGATGATGCGATCGCGCACCGTATAGGTTGTACTTTTCAGACGGGGAAACAGCACGAGCAGCTCTTCGGCAAACTCTTTCGCCTCGTTAGCGGTTTGAAAATTCCCGATGCGTACCTTCCAGAAGGGCGAGCTGTAGCTAACATAAATTCCCATGTCGGGAAAAGCCTCGCGCAACCGGCGCTCGATATCGAAGGCTTCGTCTTTGGCCGTACGCTGTGCATTGCTCGAAAACACCTGAACCCGGTAACCATGGGTATACGCACCGGCGCCTGTAGTATTGTCGGATACAATTTTTTCAATGCGCCGGTCCTGATGAATGATTACCCGCCCCCCGCTGATACTGTCGCGTGAACGAATGATTTCGAAGGCGTTTTTCTTTGGTTCTGTCACCGCCGGGTCCTGCGCCATAAGCAGCTGAGCACTGGCCAGAAACAATACAACCGCTGTTAAATACTTCATATTTCTACCTTTTATAGATTGCAAAGTTACAAAATGTTGTGGTTAAATCTATGTTTTATTTTATTATCTTTGTTTCTTAATCGAAAAACAAGCGCGATGAACAGCAAAAGCCGTACCGTTATAGTCGTTGCAGGCGGAAAGGGAGAACGCATGCAAACCAACGTCCCGAAACAGTTTCTGATGTTGCACCGGCAACCCGTGCTCATGCATACCCTGCGCAGGTTTTACGACTTCGACCGGAGTATGAAAATAATCGTCGTACTGCCCGAAGCTGAAGTTGAATACTGGAACCGGTTGTGCTACGACCTGGAGTTCGGCATCGATCACCGGGTGATCCATGGAGGACCCAGCCGGTTTTTCTCCGTGCTTCACGGCCTGTCTGCAGCTCCCGACACCGGACTCATCGGAGTGCACGATGGAGTCCGGCCCCTGGTGTCGGCCGAAACCATCGGAGCATGCTATCGGAAAGCGGCCGAAACGGGTGCGGCCGTCCCGGTTACCGATGCGGTGGAAAGTATCCGCCAGCTCACTGCAGAAGGAAGCCGGGCCGTGGACCGTAGCCGCTATAAACTGGTACAAACTCCGCAGGTATTTGATGCTCAACTGCTGAAAAACGCCTATTCACAGGAATTTTCGCCTCTCTTTACCGACGATGCTTCGGTCGTTGAAGCCTATGGCCATGCTGTGGACCTGGTGCCCGGCAATGTCGAAAATATAAAGATTACGACTCCCGTCGATCTTCGTATTGCCGAACTACTTCTAAAATAAACCGGGATGGGCGTACTGTCGACAGTCGATATCAAGTTTCTTCCGGGAGTGGGGCCTAAAAAAGCCGCACTGTTTGCCGGCGAATTAAATATTCGTTCGGCCGAGGAACTGGTACGTCATTATCCTTACAAATACATCGACAGGAGCCGGTTTTACTACATTCACGAAATCACCGAAAATATGCCTTTTATTCAGTTGAAAGGCGAAATAATCCGGTTCGAAAAAACGGGCGAAGGTCGTTCGCAACGGCTGACAGCCCTGTTTACCGACGGCAAACGAACCATCGAACTGGTTTGGTTTCAGGGGGTGAAGTTTGTGCTCGAAAAATTGAAAACGGGCGTTACCTATGTAGTGTTCGGCAAACCTTCGTTTTTCAACGGACGGTTCAACCTGCTGCATCCCGATGTTGAACTGCCCTCGCAATTGCCTCCGCCCGAGGCCATGGGGTTTCAGCCCTATTACAATACGACCGAAAAGATGAAATCGGGTTTTCTGAATTCCAAGGCGGTTCAGAAAATCATGCAGGCGCTGCTTCCGCACCTCCAGGCGGGTGTGCCCGAAACCTTACCCGCTTATTTACTTCAGAAGTATGCGCTGATGAATCTCACCGAGTCGCTTATTAATATCCATTTCCCTAAAAACGCCAATTTGCTGAACAAGGCGCGGCAACGGCTGAAGTTTGAGGAACTGCTGTATGTGCAGCTTGGTATTTTGCAGCAAACCAAATGGAGGGAAATGAACGTGAGCGGCTTCGTGATGAAGAAAGTGGGACGTTTTTTTCATTCGTTTTACTCCGATTACCTGCCGTTTGAACTTACCAATGCCCAAAAGAGGGTGATAAAGGAAATCCATGCCGATATGTCGGGCGGAAAACAGATGAACCGGCTGTTGCAGGGCGATGTGGGAAGCGGAAAAACCCTCGTCGCACTGATGTCGATGCTGATCGCCATCGACAATGGGTACCAGGCTTGCATCATGGCGCCGACCGAAATCCTGGCTACCCAGCATTACGAAACCATCCGCAGCCTGGTGCGCGACTCGGGCGTCAGCGTACAATTGCTCACCGGCTCAACCCGGGCAAAGGCACGGGAAGAACTGCATGCCGCGCTCCGGAGCGGCCACCTTCATATCTTAATCGGGACCCACGCCCTTATCGAGGATCCGGTTCAGTTTCATAATCTCGGCCTGGTGGTCATCGACGAACAGCACCGGTTCGGGGTGGAACAACGCGCCCGGCTCTGGAAAAAAAACATCCATCCTCCCCATATTCTGGTAATGACCGCCACACCCATTCCCCGCACCCTGGCCATGACGCTGTATGGCGATCTGAGCGTGTCGGTTATCGACGAATTACCGCCCGGGCGGAAACCAATACAAACCTTTCACTATTACGAAAACAAACGACAGGCATTGAATGGATTTATTTATAAACAGATACAGGCCGGCCGGCAAGTGTATGTGGTGTACCCGCTGATCGAAGAATCGGAAAAAATGGAACTGCAAAACCTGAACGAAGGCTACGCCTACTTCCGCGAACTGTTTCCCCAACTGAAAATAAGCATGGTACACGGGAAACTTAAACCCGCCGAAAAAGAATACCAGATGCAGCAATTTGCTTCCGGAACTACCCACATTATGGTAGCTACCACCGTCATCGAGGTGGGCGTAAACGTACCCAATGCCAGTGTGATGATTATCGAAAACGCCGAACGCTTCGGACTGTCGCAACTGCACCAGCTGCGCGGACGGGTGGGCCGGGGCGCCGAACAATCGTACTGCATCTTGCTCACCGGATTCAAACTGGCCAACGATACACGCAAACGAATGGAGATCATGACCCGCACCAACGACGGGTTCGAAATATCGGAAGCCGACCTGCAACTACGCGGTCCGGGCGACCTCGAAGGTACTCAACAAAGCGGTTTGCCCTTCGACCTGAAAATTGCCGACCTCGTCCGCGACAGCCGGATGCTGGAGATTGCCCGCACGACCGCCATGGAAATCCTGGAAGAAGATGCAACGCTTTCGAGCGAAAAAAATAGCATTTTGTCACAACAACTCCAAAAAATGAAGCAGTCAACCAGCAATTGGGGAAATATTAGTTAAAATAAACGATCTGCTTTCCGGTTAAAAAGTTTTTTTTTAATTTTGGGCTGCGAAATTTTTTAAACACTTTTTTCTGGTCATCATGGAAAAAACGCTGGTCATTTTAAAGCCATGTAGCTTACAACGAGGACTTATCGGGGAGATTATCCGCCGTTTCGAACGGAAGGGGCTACAATTATGCGGAATAAAAATGATGCAGCTATCGGAAGAAATCCTGAAACAGCATTATGCCCACCTCGTCGATCGTCCCTACTTCAAGCGCATACAAGATTCGATGATGATAAGCCCGGTAATCGTGTGTTGCTGGAAGGGACTGGATGCAGTCCAGGTGGTGAGAGCCATGACAGGGCCTACCAATGGGCGCCAGGCTCCCCCGGGAACCATCAGAGGCGATTACAGTATGAGTGTCCAGGAAAATATCGTTCACGCTTCCGACTCGACCGAAACAGCCGCCATTGAGCTGGCCCGCTTTTTCGACGACGACGAAATTTTTGAGTTTACTCAGCATACTTTGGATTTTTTATACGCGAACGACGAAATTTAATCATACATACTAAAGCCACTTCACATGACTTGTTGTTATAAACAATTACTTGCAGCTCTTACATTCGGTTTGATCACAGTATCGGCAACGGCCAACGATAAAGATAAAAAAATCCCTCCCTTCCCGGGAATCGATACCACGTCGGTTTATCGCGAACTGCTGATCGACGAAACGGATGACTTGATGGAAAACCATCCTGCAGGCGATATTTACAACAACATATGGACCAGTACCAGGCTCAATCCGTATAAAATACCCGTCGATAGCCTGCCCGACTCGGTACGCATCGACCTTTCAAAATTCGTGGTCCCGGTGACCGGATACATCACTTCCAGGTTTGGTCCCCGACGCTATCGTTACCATTATGGCACCGACATCAAACTGCAAACCGGCGATTCGGTTCTTTCGTCCTTTTCGGGAAAGGTTCGCATCACCGATTACGACCGTCACGGATATGGCCATTATGTGGTAATTCGTCACGACAACGGATTGGAAACTGTTTACGCCCACCTTTCGAAAGTGCTGGTCGCACTCGATCAAACCGTGGAGGCCGGCGAACTCATCGGACTGGGCGGTAATACAGGCCGTTCCACCGGCTCGCACCTGCATTACGAAATCCGTTTCCTCGGTAATGCCATGAATCCCGAAAAAATTATCGACTTCGAAAAAGGCATGCCTTTTATGCACGAATACCTGATTACCAAGAACGAATCGTTCTACTATCAGAAAGAAGTAAAAGCCATGGCTGCAGCCAAATATTATAAAATCAGAAATGGCGATAATCTCAGTCGTATCGCTGCCCGGAATGGCACCAGCGTACGTGCACTCTGCCGTCTCAACGGAATTTCACCCAAGAAAGTGCTCCGCGTTGGCCAGCGAATCAGGGTTCGCTAAACATTTCCGAACGTTTGCTTGTTTCTTTTCACAGTAAAAACAAGCAAAACGGTTAAAAACACTTCATACTAATGTTCTCTAAAAAGAAAATTGAAGACCAGGTTCTCGTGATTTTCGGATCAAACGGCGACCTGGCTCGTCGTAAATTGCTACCGGCAATATTTCAACTGTATACCGGCAATTTTCTTCCTGCCAACTTTGTGGTAGTGGGCGCCGGTAGCCAGGAAAAAGATGAAAATGCCTACCGGAAAGATGTGCAGGCAGCCCTGAAAGAATTCTTACCCAACGAAACGGCCGCTCGTAAAGAGTCGCTTGCCGTATTTCTAAAGCAGGTGTATTACAAAAAAGTACACAACCAGACCACCGCCGACTTCGAAGGCTTGCGCGATTACCTGTACCGGCTGTCCGACCAGTTGAACATACGGCGCAATATTATCTATTATTTTTCGATTCCTCCTTTTCTCTACGAAACGGTAGCGGCCAACCTGGTGAACTACGGCTTGAATACCGAGGACGACGGATGGAAACGGATTATTGTCGAAAAGCCTTTCGGATACAGTTACGATACGGCGATCGAACTGGATAAAAAACTGCACAGCGGATTCAACGAAGAACAAATTTACCGCATCGACCATTACCTGGGGAAGGAAACCGTGCAGAATATTATGGTTACACGCTTCTACAATGGCTTTTTTGAGCCCATATGGAACCGTAAATACATCGACCGGGTGGAAATCACCGCGGCCGAAAAAATCGGCGTGAGCGGCCGTGGAGGTTATTACGACAGCTCCGGAGCAATGCGCGACATGATCCAGAATCACCTGCTGCAGGTGCTGGCCGTTGTCGCAATGGAACCGCCTGCCATTTTCGACTCCGACTCCATCCGCAACGAAACGGTGAAAGTGCTGCAGGCACTACGCCCCATCAAGGGAAATGAAGTAGCTCAGCAGGTCATCCGCGGACAATACATCGCCACTCAGGTAGGCGACAGCATGCACCCGGGATACCGGCAGGAACAGGGAGTAGCTCCTAACTCGAAAACCGAAACCTTCGTGGCTATTAAAGCCTTTATCGACAACTGGCGCTGGGGCGATGTACCCTTCTACATACGTACCGGCAAACACCTGCCTGCACGGGTCACCGAAGTGGTCATTCACCTCAAACACGCGCCTCACCAGCTGTTCAAACAACTCTGCCTCACCCAGCCCAACAATATGATCATTCTGCGCATCCATCCCGATGCCGGCGTGGCCATCGACTTCGGAATGAAAATTCCGGGTGCCGGCTACAAGGTACACAACGTGGAAATGGCGTTTAAGTACGCCGACCTCGCCGAGACAAAAATACCCGAGGCCTACGAACGGTTGCTGCTCGATTGTATGGTGGGCGATTCGACGCTCTACGCACGTGCCGATGCCGTGAAAGCCAGCTGGAAATTCGTCGATCCTATTATTCAGGCCTGGCAGGTGAACCCCGAAATCCCCCTGTATTTTTACGAATGCAATACCTGGGGACCACACGAGTCGAATCACCTTTTCGGCGATAGCCATATGAAATGGCGCGAACCCAACGATTAAAAACCCCTGTGCCGGAAGATGGGCGTCCCTTCTTCCGGCCTTTATTTTATTACTTCTTCCTATGATGAACTACGAAACACATATTTTTGATGATGCTGCCGCAGTGGCCCGTGGTGTTGCCGATTTAATCGCCGAAAAGGCTCTCCAAAGTAAACTTTCGGGGCAAAAATGCTCTATCGCCGTTTCCGGCGGCTCTACTCCTAAAGCGCTCTTCGAGCTGCTGGCCGAAGAGGAATACCGTACTACCATCGCCTGGGAGGCCATTCTCCTTTTCTGGGTCGACGAACGCTGCGTTCCTCCTGCACATGCCGAAAGCAATTACGGAATGACCTACGATGCCCTGCTCCAATATGCCTTTATTCCGGCCGAAAACGTATTCCGGATGAAAGGCGAAGAGATTCCCGGAAACGAAGCGCTACGCTATGGTAAATTGCTCCATCAGCTGCTGCCTGCCCGCAACAGCATGCCGGTGTTCGACCTTATCCTCCTGGGAATGGGCGACGATGGGCATACCGCGTCCATTTTCCCCGATCAAATGCATCTGCTCAACTCCGATAAGGCGGTGGAAGTAGCCACGCATCCCGTAAGCGGACAAAAGCGTATCACCCTCACCGGACCGGCCATCAACGAAGCGCGGCAGCTGGTGTTTATGATAACCGGACAAGGAAAGGCCGATATAGTTGCCACCATCGTGGAAAAGAAAGAAGAGGCAAAAAAATATCCGGCCTCGTATGTACACGACACGACCGGAAAAACCGAATTTTATATGGATAAAGCGGCGGCAGCTAAGCTGAAACAGCAATAAAACAACAGCGGTTCCGGCCTTTCGCTGGTCCGGAACCGCTGAAATTGGTTACCTGCCTGCAATCTCCATCGTATCGTAGGCAATCATGTATTCTTCGTCGGTAGGAATCACAACTACTTTCACCGTCGATTCGGGAGTGCTGATAAGCATTTCTTTTCCGCGGGTGCGGGCATTGAGCTCAGCATCGATTTTAACGCCCATAAAGGCCAGACTGTTGCATACCTTTTCGCGGGTTCCCGTCTGGTTCTCTCCCACCCCACCGGTAAACACCAGTACATCCACACCATTCAACGCAGCTATGTACGAACCAACGTACTTAATAATCCGGTATTCGTAAATATCCAGGGCCAGCTTTGCCCGCGGATTACCTTCGGCTACTGCATTTTCAATATCGCGCATATCCGACGATAGACCCGATACACCAACTACCCCGCTGTGCTTGTTGAACAAGGTGGATACGGCCGAAGCATTCAACATTTCCTTTTCCATGAGGAAAGTGACGACCCCCAAATCCACATCGCCCGAACGCGTTCCCATCATCAGCCCTTCAAGGGGAGTGAATCCCATCGAAGTATCGACCGATTTCCCATTCTCGATGGCCGTAATCGACGCTCCGTTGCCGATATGGGCCGTTATGACCTTGGAAGCCGAGTAATCGAGGTTCAGGAATTCACAGGCACGCTTGGATACATAACGATGGCTGGTGCCGTGAAATCCGTACCTGCGGATGCCGTACTTGGTGTACAAGGGATAAGGAATACCGTACATATAGGCCTTCTCGGGCATAGTCTGATGAAAAGCCGTGTCGAACACGGCTACCTGAGGCACATCGGGCAACAGTTCGCTGATGGCACGTATACCTGCCAGGTTGGGCGGATTATGAAGAGGAGCGATTTCGATACACTCTTCAATCTTTTTAATTACTTCGTCGCTGATAAGCACACTGCTGTTGAATTTTTCTCCACCATGTACCACACGGTGACCAACAGCATTAATTTCTTCCAACGAAGCCACTCCACCGTGCTTTTCGCTGGTAAGCACTCCCAGAATATATTCAACGGCCACCTGGTGCTCCAGAATTTCACCTTCCAGGATTACTTTCTGACCATCCTTCCGGGTGTGTTTCAGAAACGATCCCTTCATCCCGATTTTTTCAACGCCGCCCGAACCCAGTTCTTCATGCGTTGCCATGTCGAGTAACTTGTATTTTACCGACGAACTTCCACAATTCAATACTAATACTTTCATCTTTTCGTTCCTCCTTATTTTACAAGATTACCCTTTTCGTCGTATGTATAAAATCCCCGGCCGGTACTTACTCCGTAATCCTTGGCGCGGAACATCCGCAATAAGATCGGCGAAGGTTTGTACTTTATATTGCCATACTCATCGTACAGATTGTTGAGCAACTTCACGATTTTCTCGATGCCCATATTATCGGCCGTGCGAAATACGCCCAGGTTGTGACCAAAACCCACCATCAGTACTTTGTCGATATCTTCTACCGTAGCAATCCCTTCCATCAGTATCTGGCAGGCTTCGTTGAGCTGAGTTAAAAATAAGCGTACACTTACCAAACCCGACGATTCCATCACCGCCACATACTCATGGTTGATAAGACGCGCAAACTGACTTACTTTGTTGAAGGTTTCCTGCGAGGTGTGAAGCCCGTTTACAATTTCCAGAATCTGCGAACCCGGCGTATTGATCATAAAATGTACCCCGATACAACGCTCCTGGTACGACAACTCAGCAGCGAGCTCGGTTACCACCACCGTCGATACGTTCGACGCAATAATGGCATCGGTGTCGAGCACCTGCTCCAGGTTCTGAAATACTTTTTTACGTTGCGCAACCTGACGTTCGCCGGTCTGATTGTCGTAACGAATCGCTTCGATTACAAAATCACATCCCTGAAAATCGTCGTACATCGTAGTGCCCTTCACGCGGGCCATAATGGCTTTCTTCTCACTCTGGGTAAGCCCCCAGTTGGCAATACGCTTGTCCAGCTTCTCTTCGATCCGCGAATAAGCGTTCACAATTTTTTCTTCGTTCGGCTCCAGGAATACAACTTCCATCCCGTTCAACGCAGCAGTGGTGGCTATCACGCTTCCTTCAATTCCACATCCCACCACCCCGATACGCGAAAACAGCGTACGCTTGCGATTCCGTTTACTCAGGCCGTACCGTTCAATCGGTTCAATAATTGGTTCTGACATATATCTTGTTGTTTGATTCGTTTCCTTAAATTGCCTGATTGGCCGTAATCGCTATCATGTTCACGATATCCTCGACCGAACAACCGCGCGATAAATCGTTGATAGGCGCTGCCATGCCCTGAAGTACCGGACCTACTGCCTGAGTGCCCGAAAACCGCTCCACCAGTTTGTAACCAATGTTACCGGCCTGTAAGTCGGGAAATACCAATACATTGGCCTTACCGGCCACCTCGCTTCCCGGCGCCTTGCCGGCTGCTACCGATGCTACCAATGCTGCGTCGGCCTGCAACTCGCCGTCGATCGTCAACGAAGGATTCATCTCCCGGGCCAACCGGGTAGCTTCCGTAACCTTATCGACCAATTCGTGCTTGGCACTTCCTTTTGTCGAAAAACTCAGCATCGCCACACGGGGCTCGAAACCGGCAATGGCCTTGGCCGTTTCGGCCGTCGACAGGGCAATCTCGGCCAGCTCTTTGGCCGACGGATTGGGGTTAACCGCACAATCGGCAAAAACCAGTAAACCGTTTTCACCATACTGAGGCGTGGGAGTAAACATTAAAAACGCCCCCGATACCACCGAAATACCCAGCTTGGTTTTTACAATCTGAAAGGCCGGACGCAATACATCGCCGGTGGTGTTTTGAGCTCCGGCCAACTCTCCGTCGGCATCCCCGTTCTTGATCATCAGACACGAAAGATACAAAGGATTACGGGCCAGCTGGGCGGCCTCTCCGGGTGTCATTCCTTTCATCTTGCGCATTTCGTACAACATGTCGGCATAGTGATCCATCAATGGATGGGTTTCGGGATCGACAATCGTCGCTGCTTCAACATGGGTAAGCCCGTTTTCGGCAGCTAGCTGAAGAATCCGGGCACGGTTTCCGATAAGAATTAACTTAGCGGTTTTTTCCTTCAATGTAATGTCGGCGGCTTTGAGGGTACGTAGCTCTGTCCCTTCAGGAAGTACAATCCGGCGTGGATTGGCACTGGCCCTTTTTTTCATCTGATCGAGTAAGCTCATGGGTGGTGGAATAAAAGTTAAGTTGCATGCAAAATTACTGCTTTTTTCCGACTTTTGCAATGTAGAGATTGCAATTTAGCAAAAATCAATGGTTTCTAATCCTGAATCGCATTAAAAAATGAAATTCGGTGCGACTGTCGCCGGCAACAGCCGAACTTCCCGATCCGATATGCGTCCTCCCATCGGCATACCTCAGCTGTGCCGCCTTTAACCAAACCGATATCTGCTTGCCGATTTCATACTGGGCCACCAGGTAATACCTGCTTCCCTTGCCCGAAAACGAGGGACTCGAAAAAGCATGCAACACATCGGTTTCGTAGGTGTAAATCCGGTTGTCGCCACCGGGGATATCGAAAAACAAATACCTGAATGTCATTTTCAGAGGTAAGCGTTGCAGCTGAAAAATCACATCCTGCCAGGCTGCATAACCGGTAGCGGCAAGGCCTGTTCCGTCGAACCGGTTCGCCTCCATCGCGTTTCGGAACACCACCCTCCCCGTCGTATAATCGAGCTGCATGCGCCCCGACCGCTTCTTCTCCTGCTGCACTGCAATAAGCGGCGATTGCCCGCTCCTTTCCGAACCATACGCTTGCCGGTACCGGTAGCGCAGCGTCAATTGCAGCTGGCGCGAAGGTGTATGCTGAAGCTGAAGCAGAAAATCGTTGCCCACCGACGGCGCATCCACACCATACTTCAACCAGCCAAACCGGTAACTGTCGGCATAGGCCGAAAGTTTCCAACGGGCCAGTAGTGCCATTTCGACTCCGGCATAAAAGCCGCTTTCGTTGCCGACGCGCGATTGCGCCGAAAAGGCCGACGCGAACAGAGGCGAAAAAGACCGGGCATAATACCGGTGAACCAGGGCAATATTCACCCGCGACGACGGGGCGAAACTTACCCCGTTGATCGTGCCCGCTCCCGGCCATCGGGTAAGAGCCGCTTCGCCGAAAAAATTGAAATAGTGCACCCGGAAACGGTAATGAAGCCCGCTCGTAAGCTGGTGGCTCCCCCTGAAATAGTAATAGCTGTAAGGCTTTATTTCGGGTTGAAGCGGAGTATCGAACCGGGTATAAACCGCTGTTAATCCCAGCTCGTAATACAATTGGGTATAGCTGAGGTTCACACCCATACTGTGTTGTGTCACGCGGTCGTCTTTTTCGATTTCGGAAGGTGTGCGGTGCAATCCGGAGGTGTAAATATTCCTGAACACCGAACCGTCGAAGGTGGCATCGATCTTTCGGCAGGAAAGAAACGTACTGAGGTCGGTCTTCCCGAAATGAAAGGTCGCAGCCGCTCCCCTGAAAAACAGATGCTCGTTGGTGGATGCATAGCGTTTGAAACCTGAATCGCGTATGGCTACCTGGGTAGTCATCGCCGATTTACCGCGCCGGAAGCCTTGTCGAAGTACCAGGCCCTGACCAAACCCTGCAGTAAAATCGCCTAGAATCAAATTGCTCACCACACCCTGCGACCTTAGCTGCAACGAGGAAGAAACAAAATCGACCCCTCCCCGGGAAGCGTCCCACCACCGCTCTCCGGCATCTTTCTCCGCTGTGAGATTAAACCTGATACGATCGCGGAATTCAAACCGGTACTTCGCCCAACTGTGCAACCGGTCGCCGTCGTAAGGCAGGGATTGACGACTGTAATCATTACGCAGGTACAACTCGTGCCGGCCGTATTGTTTCACTTCCCACCAACGCAACTCCTCCCGCTCATTCTCCGCTTCACCCAATCTTATAAAGGGTAACATCCTCCGGATATCGGTCATGTCGAACCCTTCGACCAGCTGAAGTTCGTATAGCGATGTAAATGCTCCGTAGGTAAACCTGTGATACAGTAGGTTCTCGACCTGCAACTCCGATAAGAACGGTAAACGCTCCAGCTCTCGCCGCGACGATGAGTTGAGCTCCAACGGACGTGCAGCCAGTGCTGTAAGTTCCTCAAAAAAGTTTTCAACATCGGGCTCCTCCTCCGATTCGGCAGCATACTGCTCGTACAGCTCGGCGATAAGCTGATGAATCGGCGAATTGTCGGCTTCCTGTGCCCGCGAAAGGAAGGGTACAACAATGAACCATCCGATAAGACGACCTAGTTTCTTCATCACATATTCGTGTTAAGGTTGAAGGACTAAAAATGATAACCCAATCCGCCGGCAACCGAAAGACCCAGTAACGGATGAAGGGTAGCCGTGAGATCGAACCGCCAGCGCCGGACCAGGAAACCCGCTCCCAGGGCGGGAACAACGAAATGCAGGTAACTTACGCCGGCCTGAAAAAAAACGCTGCCGGAAACCGAAATATCGAAAGCACTGCCCACGCGCAGCGCATTGCTTATTTCCTTGTCGGCCTGAAGGCGCCATTGGACCGATTCGGTAATTTTCACATTCAACCCCGCACTGTATACCGACGGCATGGTGCGCTCCGCAGCCGCATATTTCATTTTTTTCAGAAAAGGATTGAAGGTCGAAATGCCGAGCAAAAGTGCCGGCGACAAGGGCACGGTAAGTCCCAGATAAGGATAGAAGGCGGTGTAGTAACGATCGGTTTCCACCGAATACCGGCTGTCGGATACCAGTTGCAAGCCCATTCCGAATTTGCCTCCGAAATCGCGCGCCACCGCAACCCCGGCCAATAGCTCGTGATAGGCCTCAAAACCCGAATACCTGAACTCGGCTGTAACTGTAAAATGGCTGAAAGGATACGCAAAAGCTAAACCTTTTGAGGCTAATTCTGTTATAGAATAACGGGATTCGTACTCGGCATACAGCTGCGGATGCTTCACCGGAGCATGTAACGCGGGATTCAGAAACAATCCCCGATGCCGGGTATCGGTCGCCGGGGTGCCTCCCGCCGAAAGCGGATGCGATAAGGGAAACCAGCTTTGTGCGGTCGCCAGCTGGTACGATCCTGCAAGGATCGCAACAATCAACAGGTTCTTCATAAGTTAAGTTTTGGTTTAGTCGTACTGCGATTGAAACAGCCTTAACCGGAGGAATGTTCGGAAGCATAAAAAAATATATACATTCTGAATCTTTTTATAAATTTTTACTCGTACAGCTGTTAAAAAAAACAAGTAACATACTAATTTTAAGACAAATTCGTTACTTTTGCACCGGAATGAAAACCTATCCGTCCATATTGATCCTGCTGATGCTCCTGATGGCAACCAGTGCCGAAGTATCGGCGATGAACCCCGCCGGCGATGATTCGGGCCGCAGCGGGAAAGTGACTATGATCGTTGATGGTACCGATACCATGTACTACGCCTTTTTGCGCGATATTTACATCTACCCGAAGATCACCTTTACCAATCGGAAGCAGGAACAATTTTACTGGCGCACCGTAAGAGACGTTAAAAAGGCCCTGCCCTATGCCAAAATTGTAAGCAAGGAACTCATTCAGGTCAATACCTTACTCACAAAAATCGAAAAGGAAAGAGATCGTAAAAAATACCTCGCTCAATACGAAAAGGAAGTTTTTAAACGCTACGAAAAAGACCTGCGAAAATTAACCATCAATCAGGGGCGGCTCCTGCTGAAGCTTATCGACCGGGAAACGAACTCCACATCCTACGATCTGATTAAAAATTACAGGGGTAATGTGTCGGCCTTTTTCTGGCAGGGTATGGCCCGGCTGTTCGGCTCGAACTTGAAATCGGAATACGATGCTACGGGTAACGATCGGATTGTGGAGCGGGTGATTACCCTGGTTGAAGCTGGTCAACTTTAGATTCTGCATATGCACAACAATTTCTTCCGAAGATGGAAACACCGGTGGTCGACGTTTTTTCGGAGGCAAAAAGAAAAAACGATAAAGTCGGATAAGTCGCGTATTCGTGAAGAAATTAAGCGTCTCAAATTTTTACTTTCATCGGCCGAAAAAAATGCTCAGGCAGAAGCCGTATTCCGAAAAATAGAGGAATTTCCGGAATTTCGGAATGCTAAAACCGTACTCCTGTACTGGTCGATGCCCGATGAACTGCCTACCCACGATTTTATTAAGAAGTGGAGCCCCGAAAAAACCATTTTATTACCCGTGGTAAAAGGCGATCATATGACCGTACGTGTTTTTACATCGGAGGAAGATTTGCAAAAAGGTAAATGGTCGACCCTCGAACCTACATCCTTGCATGGACCGCAAATTGCCGACCTGGTCATTGTCCCTGGGGTTGCTTTCGACTATAACAAACAACGGTTGGGGCGCGGCGGAGGCTATTACGATCGCTATTTAAAGCATAAACATATCCCGAAATGGGGCATAGGATTCAACTTTCAGCTTTACGAATCGATTCCTTCGGCTTCCTTCGATATTCATATGGATAAAATCATCACTCCTGATCGGACTCTGGAGTAAGTTCCTTTTCTCCCTTACGATAGTAGTAAATAATGCCGTATTCGACGCATTTCATCAAACGGGCATAGGGTTTCAGGTTCTTAAAATGTTCTTCAATCTCGTTCCAGAGCTGCACAATCAGTTCGTCGCCCTGTTTGCGCAAAGCGATCATTTCTTCCCACTTACGACTGGTAGTTTGCTGGTACATCTTCTGCGATGCCTTATATTCTCTGAACACATCGTAATGTACCTGTACTTTTGCAATCGTAGGATTGTAAATCGGCAAACCGCCCTGGCCCACGCGTAAGGCTTCACCTTCAATGATCTTTTTTCCCCATTCCAGTACGGCCTGTTCGGTGCTTAAATCGGGTACTGTATTGTGATAGGTTTCGAGTCCGTACAATTTAGTATGCTCCTGCTTTATTTCACCCCGAACAACGGCCATGTTGAAAACCTGAATAAAATGAGAAATATACATGCGGGCATTGGAAATCATGCGCTGATATTTCTTATTCGCATTCACCTGATTTTCGAGCGATTGATGGTAAATAGCCTGCTGAGCTTCGTATTGCGACAAGAAGTTTTTGGCATCGAGCACTATTTTAAACGATAAAATATGGTTGTTGAATCCTACCCGCTCTTCCATTTTCAGCGCGGCTCGTAAAGCCCGGATCCGGGCCTGATCGGTATTCGGCAACCTGCGATACGGCATCGTTCTATTCTTTTCGATTCATTAAACTTTTTGCCAATTGTAATAAATGATTCTTGCGCTCCTTATCAACATTCACTTTTTCGAGATGATGCAACGCTTTCTGATAGTATATTTCCATAGCTTCTTCGGCTATGGCCCGTACGCCAAGCAAATCGTAAATGGCCGTTACTTTCGAAATTTTTTCTTCCGGTGAGTCGACCGGCCCGCTCAACAACGACTGCAGCTCTGCGGCGGGTTCGCCTTCAGCCAGCTTCAACGCATGGATCAGTAAAAAGGTTTTTTTATTGCATAAAATATCGCCTCCAATCTTTTTCCCGAAGGTTTGCTCGTCACCGTACACGTCCAGAATATCGTCCATCAACTGAAAAGCAAGACCTATGTTCTCGCCGAATGCGTACAAATGAGTTGCATCGTCCTCGTCCGCCCCTCCTATCAAGGCTCCGGTTTTTAACGCACAACCCAATAATACCGCTGTTTTCAACCGGATCATCTCGATATATTCCCCGGCGCTTACCGCTCCGCGGCTTTCAAATTCCATGTCGTATTGCTGGCCCTCGCATATTTCGACTGCCGTACGCGAAAACAAGTCGAGCACCGCTTTCAAAACCGGAGCCGGCGCTTCCGATACCAGCCGGTAGGCCGCAATCTGCATTACATCGCCCGATAAAATCGCCGTATTATCGTCCCATTTTACATGCACCGTAGGCTTACCCCTACGAATGGCTGCCTTGTCCATAATATCGTCGTGCAACAAGGTGAAATTATGAAAAATCTCGATACCTAAGGCCGGACTTACTGCGCTTTCCAAGGAATCGGTATACAGGTTACAAGCCATCAGGGTTAATGCCGGACGAACTCTTTTTCCTCCCAAACTCAGCGTATAGGCAATGGGGGCATACAAGCCGAGCGGCTCGCGTTCCCAGCTGATCGACTCCAGCGAACTGTTCACCAACCCTATTATTTCTTCAAAGTTTTTCATCCGGTACAATAATTAGTTTTCAATTATATCGTTCATCACTTCGGCAATAGCAAGACCCGCCGCCGCAATTTGCTGCGGAATAAAACTGGTTTCGGTCATTCCCGGTGTCGTATTTACCTCCAGCAATTGAATTACTTCGCCTTCGGTTACAATATAATCGACACGTATGATGCCCTTACAACCCAGGATATCGTAAATAGCAGCCGTGAGTTGCTGAACCCGCCGCGTAAGCGAATCGCTGATGCGGGCCGGCGTTATCTCTTCCACCTGCCCCTTGTATTTGGCATCGAAGTCGAAAAATTCGTTGTGTGGTACTACTTCTGTAACCGGAAATACCACCGTTTTACCCGGTATTTTATACATGCCGCAAGTAAGCTCCGTACCCTTCATAAAGGCCTCGATCATCACTTCTTCCCCTTCGGAAAAAGCTTTTTCGACAGCTGCCTCAACAGCTCCGGCCTCTTTAACCTTGGTCACTCCAAAACTGCTTCCCCCCACATTGGGCTTGACAAAACAAGGAAATCCCACCGCCTTTTCAACTTCTTCGGCCGAAATATGCTGTCCTTTACGTAACAACACCGAATCCGAAACCTTTATCCCAAAACCTTTCAGGTAATTGTTGCAGGTGAATTTGTTAAACGTGATGGCCGATGCCAGTACCCCGCACGACGAATACCGAAGCCCTATCAGATCAAAATAACCCTGTAAAATTCCATTCTCTCCGGGAGTACCATGTATCGTAATGTACGCAAAATCGAAGCAGATCCTGGTACCGTTCAGTTGAATGCTAAAATCGTTTTTATCCACCGCTACCTTTTCATAACCATCCATCTCCAATTGCCACTGGTGGCCCCGGATGGTAATAATGTACAAATTGTAACGGCTTTTATCGATATACGAATACAAACCGGCAGCACTTTTAAGCGATACAATTACTTCCGACGAATCGCCACCGGCTACGATGGCCACATTTTTCTTCATTCTTCTTCCTACAGATTTAAATTGGTTTGTGCATACTCACGCCACATTTCGATTAGCTTCTGCATATCATCGGGCAATTCACTGTCGAAATGCATATATTCGTTGGTTCGCGGATGCACAAAGCCAAGCGTTTTTGCATGCAGTGCCTGTCGCGGACAAACATAAAAACAATTCTTTATAAACAATTTATAATAAGCCGAAGTACTTCCCTTCAGTATTACATTTCCTCCGTAGCGTTCGTCGTTGAACAAGGTATGCCCTATATGTTTCATATGCACCCGTATCTGATGCGTACGCCCCGTCTCCAACCGGCATTCCACCAGGGTGGCGAAACCAAAACGCTCTACGACCCTGTAGTGCGTTACCGCATGCTTGGCATACGGATTTTCTCCGTCGGGATACACCCTGAAACACATGCGATCGACCTGGTCGCGGGCCAAAGCCCCCACAATAGTGCCCTCCTCCTCTTTCACGTTGCCCCATACCATGGCCAGGTAACGCCGGTGCGTCGTCTTGTCGAAAAACTGCTTTCCCAACCCGGTCTTTGCTTCCGGAGTTTTCGCAATAAGCAATAAGCCCGAAGTATCCTTATCGATCCGGTGAACCAGGCCCACCGTGCTATCGTTGGCGTCGAAAGTATGATTATCGCGCAAATGATAAGCAATAGCATTCAGCAAAGTACCGTCGAAATTACCAAATCCCGGATGCACCACCAGCCCGGGCTGCTTATTCACCAGGATGATATCATCGTCCTCATACACGATATCGATCGGAATATCCTGAGGAACTATCACAAATTCGGAAGGCGGATAGGCCAGTACAATCGTTATCACATCGCCCGGCTTTACCCTGTAACTGGGCTTTACCGAACGATCGTTGACCCTGATATTGCCCGCCCCGGCCGCATCCTGAATACGGTTGCGCGAAATACTGGCCATAATGTTGACCAGGTATTTATCAATCCGCATCATCGACTGACCTTTGTCGACTACAAAGCGGTAATGCTCAAAGAGTTCTTGTTCTCCCGGTAATTCGTTACCGTACTCGTCATCGTACAACGAATCGTCCATTCCCTCCAATTCCTCTTCTACAAAAACATCGTCGTGCACGCTTAATCCCTCCTGTTTATTAAAAAAATGCTTCTTCCTCTTCTTCCTGTTGCTGTAACGATCCTTCCCTGATCGCCTCCTGTATCAATACCGGATCTTTGGTCAGCCAAAGGTTGATCCGGCTTCCTTCCGCCGCCTGATCGCCCGGACCGGGGGTCTGACGGTATACCCTGTATTCCTGCTCATCGTTGAAAGGAGTTTCGTCGTAACTGACCGATCCTACTATAAACGATGCAGCCAATGCATCGGCCCTCGCATTGGCAAGCGACGATCCGAGCAGGAAAGGTACTCCGCTTACGGTCGAACCCACCCCGCTGCCAACCACCAGTACCAGCGAGCTGCCTTCGGGCAACCGGGTGCCCGGATCAATGTGCTGCCCGTTGAACCGTACGTCGATCACCAAATCCTTAAATTCGGAGGGCCTGTACTCGACATACGATACGCGTAATCCCAACGATCGCAGTAAAGCATCGGCCTGACGGAACGAAATATCGTTTACCTCGGGCATGGGTATCATTTTCAATTGACGCTTGTTCAAAATCAAATAAATCGACCTGAATTTCTTTACCGACGAACCGGCCGAAGGTATTTGTTCGATAATAGTGCCCAACGGTTTGTTTTTATCGTATACCGAATCGATTACTTCTACATACAATTCGTGGGTTCGAAGCAAATTGGCCGCTTCTTCTTCGTAAAGTCCGCGCAAATCGGGTACGGGTATGGCCTCTCCCTTACGGGTATACTGGTCGATAACCAATAAGGTGCCCCAGGTGAGAACAACTATAAGGAGAAAAGCCAGCACTATCCTTTTCAGAATAAATCCGGCCAAACTGTTTTTCCAAAACGATTTAAAATCCATAATAGAGATGTACCAGGTAAAATCTTAGTTTGAACTGCCAAAATTAAACAAAAAAAGCGGATGAGGCACAATTAGTTACTCCTGAAAAACAAAAAAAGTAAAAACCAGGATAAGGTTTTTACTTTTTTTTGTTCGTTTGCAGGCTGTTAATTATATCTTGTGGCGACCTTCATCGGCAACAGTTAATTTCTTTCTGCCTTTGGCACGACGGGCAGCCAACACTCTGCGACCGTTCGCTGTTGCCATTCTTTCACGAAAACCGTGTTTGTTTCTTCTTTTTCTGTTCGAAGGTTGGAATGTCCTTTTCATTGCTCTATGTTATTACGTTAATAATCTGAATTTTGGGACTGCAAAAATAGATGTTTTTTTTTAATTGACAAAATGTTCTGAATTATTTCTTGAATTTTGTGATTTCGTCAAAAAAAATTACTTTTGGTGATTCTTAACTTAATTAACAAAATTTTCCTATTTAACAAGATGTATGGACAGAGTTAGTATTGTAGAACCGGAAAAAATCGGGAGAAATTTTATACCCGACGAATACCTGCCTGCCGGTAAAGATGAGTATTACCAGCGCAATAAACAGGTGATCCCACCTAAATCGGGATGGAGAAACCTTCGCTCGGGCGAAATCGAACTCCTGGTAAAAAATGAAAATACCTGCGAAGATTGGGACGATTTGCTGGTAACCGACGAGTTTGATCCTAATATGATTAAAAATACCAGTTTTTACGGATTGGTGCGTATTGGAAGACTCCGGAACGTCATTGTTCAGCACCACGACCTCCGGTTGCCGGCCGGAATCACCAACAGCCTGATCATTGCCTGCGATATAGGCGACGATGTGGCTATTCATAATGTGCATTACATGGCGCATTATATTATAGGCGACCGGTGCATGTTGTTTAATGTGCAGGAAATGCATACCACCGATCATGCGAAATTTGGAAATGGTACCATCAAGGATGGTGAACCCGAAAGTGTTCGCCAGTGGATGGATATAATGAACGAAACGGGATGCCGGGGGGTGCTGCCTTTCGACGGGATGATTACGGCCGATGCATATTTATGGGCAAAATATGTGGATGACAAGGCTTTGCAAACCAGTCTGAAAAAAATTACGCAACAATGTATCGATAGCCGCCGGGGTTATTACGGAACGGTTGGTAATTTTAGTGTGATTAAAAACTCGCTGATTTTAAAAGACGTAAAGATTGGTTCCAATTGTTATATCAAGGGTGCCAATAAGCTGAAAAACCTGACCATTAACTCGTCGAAAGAGGAACCTACACAAATTGGTGAAGGCGTCGAGCTGGTAAATGGTATCATTGGCTTTGGCTGTCACATTTTTTATGGCTGTAAGGCTGTAAAATTTGTGTTGGGTAATAATTCGAATCTGAAATACGGAGCCCGGCTGATCAATTCCTACCTGGGCGATAATTCGACGATTTCGTGTTGTGAGGTGCTCAATAATCTCATTTTTCCGGCTCACGAACAGCATCACAACAATTCGTTTCTTATTGCCGCACTGATCATGGGACAGAGTAATATCGCCGCGGCAGCTACCATTGGCTCGAATCACAATAGCCGGGCCAACGATAATGAGTTGCAGGCGGGTAGGGGGTTCTGGCCCGGATTATGTACCAGTGTGAAGCATTCGAGCCGTTTCGCTTCGTTTATTTTACTTTCAAAGGCCGATTACAACTACGAAGTAGATATTCCTTTTCCGTTTGCCCTGGTGAATAATAATGTAAGTAACGACTACCTCGAAGTGATGCCTGCTTATTGGTGGATGTACAATATGTACGCACTGGCTCGTAACTCCTGGAAATTTACGAACCGTGACAAGCGAATTCATAAGGTTCAGAAAATCGAATTCGATGCTTATGCTCCCGATAGTATGGAAGAAGTAATTAATGCGCTGAAATTGCTGGAAAAATGGACGGCAAAGGCATATTTGTTGCACAATGGCGAGTCGGTTGAGGGCCGGTCGGATGAGGAGCTGATAAACAAAGGCCGTGAATTACTTTCGGGTGATCCCGAAGAGGTATATAAACTCGAGATCCTGGGCGAGGAGATGGAGCATTCGAACCGTAAGGTGGTGATTGTAAAAGCCTATAAAGCGTACCATGCCTACCGCGATATGCTGCATTACTATGCGGTTAAAAATCTGATGAAATTCCTCGATAATCATCCTTTTAAAGCTATGAACGATGCGCTGAATTATCCCCGGGTAAGCGAATGGGTAAACCTGGGCGGCCAGTTGGTAACGGCTTCGGATGTCGATAAACTGAGAAGCGATATAGGCAACGAAAAATTAAAGAACTGGGACGATATTCATCAGCGCTACGACGAATTATGGGAACGATATCCGTTGGATAAACAAAAACATGCTTATGCCGGTTTATGTATCCTGTATGATGTAACCTTCATTTCAAAAGATATATGGATCGATGCGCTCGATAAAATGATTGAATTACAGCAGTTTGTTAACCAACAGGTGTATGTTACCCGTAAAAAGGATTATGATAACAAATTCCGCCGGATTACTTTCAGAAATCAGGAAGAAATGAATGCGGCATTGGGTACTATCGATCAGAACAGCTTTATTGTTGAAGTAGGAAGAGAAACGGAAGAAATGCTGAATCAGATTAATTCGTTAAAAACTTTATAACTTTTTTACGAACCTTACCGGAAGGAGTGCCGATCAGTTTTTCAGCACTCCTTCCAATGTTTTATCTATTTTTATATATGGGAATGCTAGTTCGTTTTTTGCCTTATCCGATTGATAATATTCCCTTACCAACAATTGTTTTAAGTTTCGGCTGCAAAGCTCGGTAGGTATATGAATAAACCGTAAAAAATCACCTGCCTTTCCGGCAAGCAATATCAACCAATCGGGCAAGAGGTAAATATTTTGACGGTAATTGCCCACTTGTCTCAATTTTTTGAAAAAGGATTTAAAGCTTAAATTTTCTCCTCCTAAAATGTAATGATCGCCATTGCTGCCCCTGGTGAGTGCATTACAGGCAGCATATGCAACCGACCGCACATCCACAAAATTTTTTCCTCCCCGGGGAATATAAAGATTCCGTTTTCGATACCCCATACCGATGAGTTTTCCGGATCCCGATTTGCGATTCCTATCTCCAATTAAAAACGCCGGGTGTAAAATTATTACATGTTTGTGTGCTTTTGTTGAATAGGCTTCAACAAAAGTTTCGGCTTTCTTTTTACTCTGGGCGTACCATGAACTGCTGAACGGTTCTTTCATCGGTGCGTTTTCGGCTGCAGGCAATTGCTTGTTCCCATGACCGATCGTATTAACGGTACTGACGTATACCAAGCGGTCGATTTGCAGTTCATCGCACAATTCGACCAAGCGGCGGGTAGCTTCCGTATTAACCCTGAAATATTCGCGTGAATCGATTAAATTAACGGCTGTAACGGCTGCAGCATGAATAAGGGCATCGCATCCGGTCAAAAATTTCAGGGCATCTTCGTGCCTCGTAAAATCGCCTTTCATAACCTGTACTTTGCGGGTGTCGAATGGTAAATCGGCGTCCGATCGAACTATTACCCGCACATCTTCGTTTCTCTTGATGAGTTCGTCGACGATGTACCGACCTAAAAAACCATTGGCACCGGTTACTGCGATTTTCATGTACAATGTATTGAAAAGTGGTTGATAAATGTTGATAACTCGTGAATAGATTTTTAGAAATTTGTATTGCAAAGTTCAATCAAAATCCTGTATAAAACAATATTTTTTAAAAGCAAATTTTTTATTGTTTTATTTCACATCGAGTTTTAAACCGTAATTTCGTAACTATAAACATGCATTTCGCAAAAACTTACTAACTTTGCAATTATCAACAGCCTGTTGAAAACGTTTGTATCAATCTGTAAATGAAGTTTGGAGCAGGCTGAAAAAATGTTGATGAACAAGAAAGTTCTATTGATAAATTGAAGGTACAAAATTGTTAAATATTTTATCAACAATATGAACAGTCTATTATCATTATCATAGAGTTTTTTTAAAAGTAAAATATTTAATATTAATAGTTTGTTGATGTATGATGGAAAAATCGGAACTCATTTCTGAAATTCAGCGGCTGAAGAAAGAAAAGAATGCTGTTATAATGGCTCACTACTACCAAACCGGCGATATACAGGATATCGCCGATATGATTGGCGATAGCTTGGCTTTGGCTCAATGGGCTGCCAAAACCGATGCCGATATGATTGTGCTTTGTGGCGTTCATTTTATGGGCGAAACTGCTAAAATTTTATCACCGCAAAAAAAGGTACTGATCCCCGATCTGGAAGCGGGATGTTCGCTGGCCGACAGTTGCCCGGCCGATGCATTTGAAGCGTTTGTCCGGGCTCATCCCGATCATACTGTGATATCGTATGTAAATACTACGGCAGCTGTAAAAGCGTTAACCGATGTGGTGGTAACTTCTACAAATGCGAAGAAAATTGTAGATCAGTTTCCGGCCGACGCCAAATTGATTTTCGGGCCCGATAAGAACCTGGGAAATTACATTAATAGTGTTACCGGAAGAAATATGTTGCTTTGGGAGGGAGCCTGCCATGTTCACGAACAGTTTTCGCTCGAAAAACTGGTAGAATTGAAAGAAAAGCATCCCGATGCTGCTGTAATAGCTCATCCCGAATGCAAGCGTCCTTTGCTTTTGATGGCCGATTTTATTGGTTCGACGCAGGCATTGTTGAATTATACCATCCAATCGGATAAAACGAAATTCCTGGTGGCTACCGAATCGGGTATTTTGCACGAAATGCAGAAGAAGAATCCCGGTAAAGAGTTTATTCCAGTTCCTCCCAACGATAGTACCTGCGCGTGCAACGATTGCAATTTCATGAAATTGAATACCCTGGAAAAATTGTATCTCTGCATGAAAAACGAATCGCCGCAGATTATTATTGATGAGGAAATTCGTGTCAAAGCTGTTAAACCAATTTTACGTATGCTTGAAATGTCGTAAATAGCTTGAAGAATAAAAAGTAGCAGATCAATTGATGTTCAATCGGTCTGCTACTTTTTTATTATACTCTTATAATCAGAGAATTATCTTCTTTCGGAAGCTACGATTTTGTATACTTTATCGTTGCGACGAACTATATCGGTTGTTTTTAATGATAAGTATTCGCCTTTCACCGCTTTTTCGACCGGCTTTAGTTCCACCCTTATTTCTTCAACTAAGTCTTCATAGGCTCCGGTGGTTTCACCGGTAATCAGAATTTCGTCGCCTATGCTCAGGTGTTGTGCTTCGATCAGAATTTCGGCAACCCCTATTTTAGCATAATAGTTGGTAACTTTTCCTATGTACATTTTCTTGTGTGTAGCTTCCGAGCCATAATTCGAACTCCATTCGCTCAATCGTTGTCCCAGATAGTACCCGTTCCAGAATCCACGGTTGAAAACCTTGCTTAAACGCTCATTCCAACCTTCAATTTTTTCAAGAGTAAACGTACCGTCTAGGTACGATTCGACGGCTTCACGGTAGCAGGAAACCACTGTTTTGACGTATTCGGGACCACGAGCTCTTCCTTCAATCTTTAATACCCGTACTCCGGAGTCGAGCATCCTGTTTAAGAAACCGATTGTTTTCAAATCCTTAGGAGACATAATATACTCATTATCAATCTCTAATTCGATTTCAGAGTCTTTATCTTTTACAACATAGGCTCTTCTGCAAATCTGATTGCATTCGCCGCGATTAGCCGACAGATTTTTTTCATGCAGGCTAAGATAGCATTTACCGGAGACCGCCATACAGAGTGCGCCGTGGCAGAACATTTCAATTCGGATGAGTTCGCCTTTTTTACCGCGTATTTCCTCTTCCACGATGTGTTGATAGATTCCGGCAACCTGGTCCATGTTAAGTTCGCGCGCCAGCACTACCACATCGGCAAATTGAGCGTAAAATTTCAACGATTCAACATTGGTGATATTCAATTGAGTGGATAAATGTACCTCCACTCCAATGGAATTGGCAAACATCATAGCTGCTACATCCGATGCGATAACGGCGCTAACTTCCGATTCCTTTGCTACTTGAATTACTTCCCGCATCAGATTCATGTCGTTGTCGTACAAAATGGTATTTACCGTGAGGTACGATTTTATATTATTTTCGCGACAGATACTTACTATCTTACGTAAATCCTGAGTAGTAAAGTTACTGCTCGATTTGCTGCGCATGTTAAGTTTTTCGACACCGAAATATACCGAGTCGGCTCCGGCTTGAATTGCTGCTGCAAGGCTTTCCCAGGAACCGGCGGGGGCCATAATTTCAATTTCTTCTCGTTTGATCATTTATAAGTTGGAGTTAATTTTTTACTTGTAAACTGTATTCCCAATCGTAGTTGATGATAGGGAAAATCGCGAAATCCTTGTTGATATTGAATATAATAATTTAGTTTTTTAGTCGTGTATACGAGTTTGGTAAATCCTACAACCGGTCTGTCGCCGTAGTCGGCGCCATAGGCGGGATGACTGCTCATCCATCCTGTGTATCCTCTTATTCCTGCTTCCCAGTCGAGTTTATTTTTCCCGGTTTTAATTTTCAGGCCATACATAGGACCTTCATTTTGGGTATAATTATCGGTTTCCCAGCATAAAAATCCGGCCGTACCGGCAAAACGGATATAATCGCTGAAAAATGTAGTTAGTTGAAACGATTTACCTGCTTCAACATCGAAATAATAGCCCGATGTATTGTAATAGCGTTTTGCAAAATTGGCGGTACCGGAGGTGGTTTTAAGTGTCGAATTCAGGATGAGGGAAGGCCATATGGCTGTTTCTTTTTTAAGTAAAAT
This sequence comes from Paludibacter sp. 47-17, assembly GCA_001898935.1. Lineage (GTDB taxonomy): Bacteria > Bacteroidota > Bacteroidia > Bacteroidales > Paludibacteraceae > Paludibacter. Next base: position 438,293 of record MKVT01000009.1, on the reverse strand, counting down.
ACGTGTTTGAACGTAAATATCGCTATTGGCTTTTCCTTTTATTTGGTTGGTTTCGACCGCTCTCAGGGCTGCCAATTCAGGACTTAACTCATATTTTTCAAGAAAACCCGACCACAATTTAAAAGCTACTTTTTCACTTAATAAAGGTATTTCAATCCTAAAATATCCGTTTTTTGTTTTATCTCCAAAACCAAAATAGTAGTCGGCTGTTATATCGAATGTGGTGGATACGGGAATGGTAGCATCCGAAAGTTCGGGAACCGGAAATGCATTCGGACCAAACCATGCTGTTGAGTATCGTTCTAGTTGTGGATAAACAAAAACAACGATGTTCAATATTAAACTACTTACAAGTATTCTTTTCATATCGACTACAAAAGTACGGATATTACGGCAAATAGTAAAGTTTTCGTACCTTTGCATTCTTTTTTAATTGGTTTATAACCATGCAATATACAGTTGTAATGGGTTTTAGTTGTATAAATGAAAATAGGCACTATAGAATTTAAAGATCGTCCTTTGTTTCTGGCACCGATGGAGGATGTGACCGATCCGGCATTTCGTTTGATCTGCAAGCGTTTCGGAGCCGATATGTTGTATACCGAATTTGTTTCAGCCGATGCGTTGATTCGTAATATACCGCGAACCGAGCAAAAGTTGACGATACACGAAGAAGAACGTCCCATTGCTATACAAATTTACGGTCGCGATATTGATCCTTTGACCGAAGCGGCTAAAATAGCAGAAGCAGCAAAGGCCGATATTGTGGATATTAATTTTGGTTGTCCGGTAAAGAAGGTTGCCGGTAAAGGGGCAGGAGCGGGGCTGTTGAACGATATACCCAAGATGCTGGAAATTACTTCTTCGATAGTGAAAGCCGTAAATGTACCTGTAACTGTTAAGACGCGGCTGGGTTGGGACGATTCTTCCAAGGTAATTGTTGATTTGGCATTGCGTTTACAGGATTGTGGTATTGCAGCTCTTACAATTCATGGCCGTACGCGTTCGCAGATGTATAAGGGAGAGGCCGACTGGACCTTGATAGGTGCAGTGAAAAATCATCCGGGGATAAAAATTCCGATTATAGGGAACGGTGATGTTACTACTCCGGAGCGAGCCAAGTATAATTTCGATACTTATGGCGTAGATGCTGTCATGATAGGTCGCGGATCGATTGGCCGACCCTGGATTTTTTCCGAGATAAAACATTACTTTGAAACGGGTGAGTTAAAAGATCTTTTAACGTTTGAAGAAAAAAAAGCAATTTTAAAAGAGCATGTGATTGCCTCGGTTAGATGGCTCGATGTGGACGAGTCGGTTTCTATCGACGAAATAGCCGATCAACGTCTGAAAGGGATTATTCACAGTCGCCGGCACTTAGCTGCCACACCCGTATTCAAAGGCATTCCCAACTTTAAAGAAACCAGGATTGAAATGTTAAGAGCCGACACCATCAATCAGTTGTTTGCTATACTTGATAATATAGAGGAACCGGTTCTTTAACCGATACTAAATCTTCGTTGAGTTATGCCTTCAACGAAGATTTTTATTTTCATAACTTGCTCGGGTAGGAGAGTCCTGATATTTTCAGCCCATTCAATAAAACATAAATTTCCTGATTCCAGGTATTCGGGTATTCCTATTTCCAGCGCTTCCTGAATCGACTCTATTCTATAACAATCGAAATGATATAGAATTTTTCCGTCTCTTGTTTCGTATTCGTTGATTATTGCAAAGGTAGGTGAATTTACAATTTGTTCCACGCGGAACAATTTTCCTATTTCTTTTATGAGTGTAGTTTTTCCTGCCCCCATTTCTCCATCAACTATAATTATTTTATAGGAATTGATATTATCTATAATCCATTGAGCTACCCTTGGCAGTTGTTCAATTGTATCGATAGAAATTTCTTTCATTATTACTACTGATCTATTTTTATTCGTTTTTGTGCTTTTGTCTGTATTCTATTTGCCTACCGATGTTCGGAAAAAATTGAATATTCAACTCTCAGGCCTTCAAATTTTCATGAAAATGATTATAAATAACTGAAGCTCTGGTTGTTCCAATTAATTTTTCCAACTCGGAAATTTCAGCATTCTGTATTCGTTTTACGCTTTTAAATTTATTTATTAATATATTTTTTGTTTTATCTCCAATACCTTTAATTTTATCTAATTCAGATTCTGTTTGTTTTTTACTTCTTTTATCGCGATGGAATGCTATTGCAAACCTGTGCACTTCATCCTGAACTGTTGCCAGAAATTTAAAAACCAGATCGGTCGGTTTCAAACCTATTTCTAAGGGAGGAAAACCGAACAAGAGTTGATTGGTACGGTGTTTTTTATCTTTTGCAAGACCAGCAATGGGAATATGAATTTTTAATTCTTCGTTGAGAACTTGTCGTACGATTTCCATTTGACCTACACCTCCGTCCGTCAAAATTAAATCGGGAAGGGGAGTGCCTTCGTTTAGCAAACGGTTGTATCTTCTGAAAACTACTTCACGCATTGATGCGTAATCATCGGGCCCTTCAACCGTTTTTATAGTGTATTTTCTATAGTCCTTCTTACTTGGTTTTCCTTTTTTGAATACGACACAGGCTGCTACAGCATTAGTACCCGAAATATTTGAGTTATCGAAGCATTCGATCGTTAATGGAAGCTTTGAAAGTTGTAATTTTTCTTGCAACGCTTTCATTATTGCCGTCTGTTTTTGTTCCGGATTCAGTTTTTCGCTTTGCTTCAGCTTATCCAGTTTAAATTGTTTTACATTTTGGATCGATAAATCGAGTAATTTCCGTTTATCTCCTTTTTGAGGAACTGTCATAACAACACCCTTCATTTCAAATTCAAGTGGGAACGGAAGTATAATTTCTTTGGAAGCACTGTTGAATTTTGAACGTAATTCGATAATTGCCATCGAAAGTAAATCCTCTTTGGTTTCGTCTGTTCTTTTTTTGTATTCAATGGTATATCCTTGAAATATAGACCCTTTGGCAATGCGTAGAATATTTACAAAGCATGCATTTTCGTCTTCTTCGTATCCAAACACATCTGTTTCTTCCAGAACCGTATTCGATATGATCGATTTTGACTTATAATTTTCCAATAAGTCATATTTAATTTTTAATTGATGCGCTTCTTCGAATTTATAGGCCGATGATAATTGTTTCATTTCGTCGAGCAACATTTTACTCAATTCATTTGCATCTCCTTTTATGATTTTTATAACTGCATCGATATGTTTTTTATATTGTTCTTCTGTTTCCAGTGCCTGGCATCCACCATTACATTTTTTAATGTGGTATTGCAGGCAAACTTTAAATTTATTGGCAGCAATATTTTCTTTCGAAAGAAATAAGCGGCAGGTACGTAATGGAAATATTTCGTGAAGAAACTCTATAAGTGTATTTATAGCATAATTAGAACTATAGGGTCCAAAATAAAGCGAGCCGTTTTTAATGATATTGCGGGTTTTGAATACTCTGGGAAAGGGTTCATTGCTGATACAGATGCTAGGGTAAGTTTTACCATCTTTAAGCAATACATTGTACCTTGGTTGATGTTGTTTTATAAGATTGTTTTCAAGTAACAGCGCATCTTCTTCGGTATCTACTACTATATAGTTCAGATACGAAATATTCTTTACAAGTACATTTGTTTTTCCTTGTTCATGTATTTTATTGAAATACGAGGAAACTCTTTTCTTTAAATTTTTAGCTTTTCCAATGTAAATTATTTCATTCAGAATGTTGAAGTATTGATATACTCCCGGCTGTTCCGGAAGTGTTGCAATCTGAATTTTCAATTTATCATCGATAGTTTTCATTACTTAAATATGTACGTTTTTATTGTTTCACGTGGAACAAATAATTATTGTTTCACGTGGAACCCGATTTCATCGACCCAATAAAACCAATAACACGTTTACATCGCTGGGTGAAATCCCGGGAATTCGGCTTGCCTGTCCGATGGTTTCAGGATTAATTTTAATAAGTTTTTGCCGGGCCTCGGTTGAAAGCGATTGCACACTGGAGTAATCGATCCGGCCGGTTAATGCAATATTTTCGAGGCGCAGGAGCTTTTGGGCAATTAGTTTTTCACGTTCTATATAACCCTCGTACTTGATAATAACTTCGGCCGCTTCAATTATTTCTTCCTTTCGCCGGGGAATTTCATTAATTTTCTTCTGTAAAGCAGGAACTGCAGTTGCCAGTTCGTTGATGCCGAATTGAGGACGTAGTATCAAATCGTGCAATTTACAACCGTGTTTCAGTTCCGATGATTGCCGGGATGCCAGAAAAGAATTAATATATGCAGGTTTTATCGAAAATTGTTTGACAAATTCAATTAGATTTTTTATTTCTTCTTTTTTGTAATTAAGTTGATTGTATCGCTCCGCCGTAGCCAAACCAATCGAAAAGGCTTTTTCGGTTAACCGCATATCGGCATCGTCCTGACGAAGCAACAGGCGGTATTCGGCACGCGAAGTAAACATACGGTAAGGTTCGTCGACTCCCTTGGTTACTAAATCGTCGATTAATACACCTATATAAGCTTCATCGCGTCCAAGGATGAACGCTTTGTTGTCCGTACATTTTTGATGCGCATTGATTCCCGCAATTAATCCTTGCCCGCCTGCCTCTTCATATCCGGTTGTACCATTAATTTGTCCGGCAAAAAACAGGTTTTTTATTCGTTTCGTTTCCAAGGTATGATTCAACTGAGTAGGATCGAAGAAATCGTATTCGATAGCATAACCAGGACGATACAATTGAGCATTTTCCAATCCGGGAACTGTTTTAATGGCCCTGATCTGCACATCGAGGGGGAGCGAGGATGAGAAGCCGTTTACATAGTATTCCTGCGAATCGACCCCTTCGGGTTCAAGAAATAATTGATGCGATGTTTTGTCGGCAAAGGTCACAATTTTAGTTTCAATGCTCGGACAATAACGAGGACCTATACTTTGAATTTGTCCGTTGTAAAGGGGTGAAAACTCTAATCCTTCCCGTAATACCTCGTGGGTTTTTTCGTTGGTATAGGTAATCCAGCAGCTCATTTGCTTGAGTCCGCGGCTGACTCCTTCCAGAAAAGAAAACTGATGGAAGTCGTTTTCACCGGGTTGTTCGGCCATTTTCGAAAAATCGATGGAACGGCCATCGATACGGCAAGGTGTTCCCGTTTTCATCCTGTCGGTACGAAAACCTAAGGACTTTAATTGTTCGGTTAATCCGTAGGACGCCGGTTCCGAAATCCGGCCTCCGGTTAATTGTTTTTCGCCAATATGTAACAAGCCGCTCAAAAAGGTTCCTGCCGTTAGAATCACTGCCTTTGCTGTCATTTTCACACCAAGGGCCGTTACAACGCCTGTTACCTTATCTTCCTCAATAATCAATTGCTTAACAGTATCCTGCCAAATATTCAGATTCGGAGTGTTTGAAATAATTTTCACCCACTCCTGTATAAACTGCGAACGATCGCTTTGTGAACGGGGACTCCACATTGCAGGCCCTTTCGAACGGTTCAGCATGCGGAACTGGATCGCGCTACGGTCGGTAACAATCCCCATCTGACCTCCCAGCGCATCAATTTCTCTGACAATCTGACCTTTTGCAATACCGCCTACAGCAGGATTACAGCTCATTTGTCCTATTTTGTTCATGTCCATGGTAATCAATAATGTTTTTGATCCCATATTAGCAGCCGCACAGGCTGCTTCATTTCCGGCATGTCCGGCGCCTATAACTATAACATCGTATGTAAAATCCATTTTTTGTCGAAAATTTAACCTGCAAAATTAAATAAATACCTGCATATACTGTTCTGTTTCCCTGCTGATTAGATATTTTTGATGAATATTTGCTAAAACAGATGTATTTGTCAGTAATTTGAGCCGATTAAATGTCAATATGACAGAAGATATCAGATGGCATATTAGTTGAAAAAGAATGGCGGTTAAAAATAAACTAATAAATTAATTTAAAATAGTATGTCTAAAGGAAACATCGGGGTTACGAGTGCAAATATATTCCCCGTCATCAAGAAGTTTTTGTACAGCGATCATGAGATCTTTTTGCGCGAACTAGTATCCAATGCTGTCGATGCTACTCAGAAATTAAAAACGCTTACTTCGGTCGGTGAATTTAAAGGTGAGGTTGGTGAATTGAAAGTGTACGTAAGTGTCGATAAAAAGAAAGGTACGCTTACAATCAGCGATCGGGGAGTAGGTATGACGGCCGAAGAAATTGAAAAGTACATCAATCAGATTGCTTTTTCGGGAGCCGAGGAATTTCTTGAAAAATACAAAAATGATGCTCAGGCTATCATCGGACATTTCGGATTGGGATTTTATTCATCTTTTATGGTTTCCAAAAAAGTAGAGATTTTCACCCAATCGTATAAAGAAAATTCGGTTGCTCAACATTGGTCGTGTAAAGGAGATCCTGAATATACGCTCGAAGATACGATTAAATCGGAACGGGGAACCGATGTGGTTTTGCATATTGATGATGAAAACAAGGAGTTCCTGGAGGAGTCGAAAATAAAAGAACTGCTTACCAAGTATTGCAAATTTTTACCCGTTGAAATCGTGTTCGGGAAGGTAAAAGAATGGAAAGACGGAAAAGAAGTAGAAACCGGAAAAGACAATGTAATCAACAATACAGCACCTGCCTGGACTAAAAAACCGGCCGACCTGAAAGAAGAAGATTATACTGCTTTTTATCGCGAATTGTATCCGATGAGCGAAGATCCCTTGTTCAACATTCACCTGAATGTCGATTATCCGTTTAACCTTACCGGAATACTTTACTTTCCCAAAATAAAGAATAATATTGAATTACAGCGAAATAAAATTCAACTTTATTGCAATCAGGTCTTCGTAACCGAACATGTCGAAAATATTGTTCCGGATTACCTTACCCTCCTTCACGGTGTGATCGATTCACCGGATATTCCGCTCAATGTATCGCGTAGTTACCTGCAAAGCGACGCCAACGTAAAAAAGATATCCGGACATATTACAAAAAAAGTAGCCGATCGTTTGTCGGAAATTTTCAAAAATGATCGCCCTCAGTTTGAAGAAAAGTGGGACGACTTAAAGATTTTCATTCAATACGGAATGTTGAGCGAAGAAAAGTTTTACGAAAAAGCCGAGAAGTTTGCTTTGCTCAAAAATGTCGACGGAAAATATTTTACCTTCGACGAATACAAAGATCTTGTAAAAGAGCATCAAAAAGATAAAAACGGAGATTTGATTTACCTGTATACTACCAACAGGGATGAACAATACAGTTATATTCAGCATGCGAAAGACAAAGGTTACGACGTACTGATCATGGACGGCCAACTGGATGTGCACGTCGTAAGTCAGCTGGAGCAGAAATTCGAAAAAACCCGTTTTGTTCGTGTAGACGGGGATACGATTGACAAACTGATTCAAAAAGAGGATGTTGCTAAGGTTCAATTATCTGATAATCAGAAAGATGAGCTTATAACAGTATTTAAATCGCAACTACCGGTAATGGAGAAAGCGGAGTTTATTGTTGCTTTCGAGCATGTTTCGGCTACCGCCAATCCAGTATTTGTGACCCAGAATGAATTTATGCGTCGCATGAAGGAAATGTCGGCCATGCAGGGTGGAATGATGAGTTTCTACGGCGAAATGCCCGATAGTTATAACCTGGTTGTGAACACAGCCCATCCTGTGATTGAGCGGTTGATTGGAGACGAGGAGAAGGTGCTGGGAAGCGATTTACAGCCCATAATTGCCCAGGTATCGGAACTTGAAGCCAAACGTACGACGCTCAAAGATAGCCATAAAGATAAGAAAGACGAAGAAATACCGGCCGAAGAAAAAACCGAATTGGAAGATATTCAGAAGCAGATTGATGAATTGAAATCGAAAAAGGAAACCCTGCTATCGGGTTACGCATCGGAAAACAAACAAGTTCGTCAGTTGATCGACCTCGCACTGCTTGCCAATAATATGCTGAAAGGAGAAGCGCTGGCTAATTTTGTCAAACGCAGTGTAGCTCTGTTAAGCTGATTGTCCTGTTAATACAATTACGAACGGCGCTCTGTGTACTATTGCAGAGCGTCGTTTTTTTATAGCTATCGGCTTCTTTCGAGCCGTGAGGCATCGAGTCGTAATAAAATAAACAAGAGCAGGGTAAATCCCCACAGCGACGAACCTCCATAACTGAAAAAGGGAAGAGGTATACCGATAACCGGCATTATTCCCAATACCATCCCTACATTGATCATCAGGTGGAAGAATAAAATACTGGCTACCGAATACGCATAAACGCGGTGGAAAGATTCTTTTTGCCGTTCGCCGATTTTCATAATCCGCATCAACAAGAGCCAGTAAATAATCAATACCAGGGCCGATCCCCAGAAGCCGTGTTCTTCGCCGACCGTACAGAAAATAAAATCGGTATCCTGTTCGGGCACGTATTTCAGTTTTGTTTGCGTCCCGTTTAAAAATCCTTTTCCCCACAAACCTCCCGAACCAATGGCAATCTTCGACTGATTTACGTTGTAACCGGCTCCGGTAGGATCGTCTTCCATATTGAGCAGCACTTTTATACGAATCTGATGGTGGGGTTCCAATACATGATTGAAAATCATGTCGGAGGCGTAAATAAACACCAGAGAACCGATGGAAATGAAGGCTACGGCAATGAGCTTCGGATAACGGCGTAAAATGCCCGTAAACGCCCAGTAAATGGCCGTGACGAGGCTGGTGCCGATGGCCACATAATTGTAATCGACCGGATACCATTTGTTGATGATCACGGATGCTACAATGACGAGAACAGAAAGACCGAGGAAGATCAGGCTTTCTTTTTTGTGCGGATGCGACGAGAAGGGTACAATAATCTGAATAAGCTGGATGATTGCGATAGCACCCACTACTCCCCAGCTACCTTGTTCGTTGCCGATTGTCTCGATACTGAACCGGATTACGACTATAAACAAAACAATCGCCAGGGCTCCCAACAAGAGTACGATGCCCTTCATTCCTTCGCGGTAAAACATCAGTAAAAACGCCATAAATACCAATGCCGAACCTGTTTCCTTCTGAAGCAGAATAAGAACAAAGGGAATAAAAATGATAATTGCCAGCGGCAACATATCTTTCCATGCTTTAATGCGGTAATTGTACTGGCTCATAAATTTTGCCAGCGCCAGCGCCGTAGCCATTTTAGCCAGTTCGGCCGGCTGAAAGCTCACCGGGCCAATCACAATCCAGGAGCGGGAGCCTTTGATATCGGGAGCCACAAAAATGGTCACTATAAGTAATACAATGGCTACTCCATAAAAAACGTAGGCAAAGTAATTGAAAATACGATGATCGAGCAGCAGTACGACTCCTCCCAGGGCCAGCGCCGTGATTATCCAAACAAATTGTTTTCCGGCGCGCTGATCGAACGACAGCATGCTGCCTTCGTAATCGAGTTCGTAGCTGGCGCCGTAGATACTAATCCAGCCCATGACTACCAGCAACAGGTAATAGACAACCGTGGTCCAGTCGAGTGTATATTGTATGTTATCGCGTTTTGACATCGGGATTGGTGGTTGAAGTGGCAATTTGATTAAAAAGTTCGACCCGTTCGATTTTACCTTTGAGGTATTGTTCGAGCATCATACTGGCAATGGGGGCAGCCCAGGTGGCGCCGAAACCAGCATTTTCGACCACCACGGCGATCGCTATTTTCGGGTTTTCGCGGGGGGCAAAACCCACAAACAGCGAATGGTCTTTTCCGCGGTTATTTTCCACGGTTCCCGTTTTACCGCACATGCTGATATCGGGCAATTTGTACCTGCGACCGGTTCCGAATTCAAAAACCCGCCACATCCCTTCGATCACGATCGGGAAATAGGCCGAATCGACCAGGGTTTCGTGCTTGCGAAGCTGCATGGTATCGTTGGCGTTTAAATGGGGGGTGATGTAATATCCCTTGTTGGCTATGGCAGCCATGCTGTTGGCCAGTTGAAGCGGAGTTACCAGCACTTCGCCCTGTCCGATCGATAACGAGCGGATGGTCATCGCGCGCCATCCAGTTTCGCCATAGTAGCGGTTGTAGTATTTTTGCGAAGGCACGTTGCCCGACGATTGTTCGAAAACGTCGCTGTCCTCAAATTTTCGGCCTATTCCAAAGCTTTTAATGGCGTCGACCCATTCCTGATAATGGCTCTTGAATTTGAGGTTTTTTTCTCCGTATCCTTCTTTTTCGATGGCGGCACGGAAAGCACTCCAGAAATAAGGATTACAGCTTTGTTCGATTGCGTTCAGAATCCCCACCGGCGAACCGTGTGAGTGGCTGCATTTGATGGGCGACGAAGCCGGTCCGTTGCACGAATAAAGTGTATGTTCCTTGATGCCGCCCATTTGCTGCAGCACCAGAGCCTGGATGGGTTTAAAGGTCGATCCCGGCGAATATTGCGCCTGGGTAGCTCTGTTCATCAGGGGTTTGGTAGGATCCTTCACCAATGCCGCATAATTGGCCGATCGTTGCCTTCCCACCAGCAGCGAAGGATCGAAAGCCGGATTGCTCACCATCGCCAGAATTTCGCCGGTAGAGGGTTCAATGGCCACAGCACTCCCTATTTTGCCGTTCATCAATTGTTCGCCAATTTTTTGGAGTTCAATGTCGAGCGTGAGGTATAAGTCGGTTCCGGCCTTGGGTGCCTCATCGGCTTCACCATCGCGATACCGGCCCTGGATACGCCCTTTGGAATCGCGGAGTAAAATCTCGACTCCCTTTACGCCTCTCAGCGCCGATTCGTAGGTAAATTCGACTCCGTCGCGGCCGGCATAATCGCCTTGTTTATAATAGGGATCCGATTCCAGTTTCCGCCGCGATACCTCGCCTATACTTCCCAGTATATGGGCACCATGCGGATAAGTATACTCGCGAAGGGTACGGTTTTGAATATAGAAGCCCGGGAATTTATACAAATTTTCCTGAAATGCCGCTACATCCTCAATATTCAACTGCGTCATGAATACCTGCGGAGTGTACGACGAATACCCGAGGTTCTTTTTTCGATCCTTGATTTCCAGCATCCGGTTATCGAAAAATTCCTTGCTTATATTCAGCGCTTTACAAAAATCAAGTGTATCCAGATCATGAATTTCACGCATAATCAGTGCCACATCGTAGGCAGGCTTGTTGTAAACCAGCAACTTGCTGTTGCGATCGTAAATCAGTCCGCGGGGAGGAAAGATGGTTTTTCGCAGGAAGGCATTGCTCTCGGCTCCCTGTTTATAGCGTGTTTCGATAATTTGCAAATTAAACAGCCGGAAAATATATACAAGCACGACGACTGTAATCAAGGCACTGATTACCCATCTGCGGTTTTCAAGACGGTCGTTGATCATAGCTTCCCTTTTTTGAACGACTGAATACCCAGGAGAATAGTGATGGTAACAAAACTATTGAGCACTATTCGCATCAGAGTGATGCCGGCATCGTGGAAACTGAACACTTCCAGGAAGTAGAAGGCCGTATGATGAATGACCACCAACGAAATAAGGTATTTGACGAATGCGGACACGCCAAAACTATGAAGACCCGGTACGGGGTTGGCTCCCTCTTCGACCGAAATAAAGGCATTGATAACCGGATTGCGCAGATAGGCTATAAGTACGGTGGCAAAGGCATGTACACCCGGAGTGTTGGTAAATGAATCGATAATGAGCCCTAATGCAAAACCCAGGATAAGGCTGATCCAACGCGGAAACCTGACGGGTAACAACAGGATAAACAGGATATAGATATAGGGATTGATGAACCCTGAAAAACGGATGTTGTTGAGTACAAACACCTGGATCAGAATTAACAGGATAAACCGCACTATGTTCTGGAGGAATATAATCATGATTATTGGCTGCTAACTGATTGTTCGAGCTTACGTTGTTCTTCGTAATTCAGGTAATTGATGACCCGTACATGCGATAGCGTTCTGAAATTGACCGCCAGCTTCACCCTGATGTTATAATACGCATCGCTCTCCTGAATAATGAAATCGTCGACCGTTCCGATTAAAATACCTTCGGGAAACGAGTAAGTATACCCGCTCGTTATCAGCGAATCGCCCAGCGAAAACTTAACGTGACGGGCAATATCGTTGAGTTTGGCAAAACGGTAGTCCTTGCCTTCCCAAACGATGGGGCCGGAATAGTTATTCTTTTTAAACTTACTGTTGATCTGAAGTTTAGGATTTAGAACCGGAATAACGACGGAAAATTTTTCAGTTACTTTCGAGACGATACCCACCACTCCTTCTTCGTTTACCACTCCCATATCGACCCGGATCCCATCGCGCGAACCTTTGTTGAGCGTGATGTAGTTCAGCATTTTATTGGTTGAGTTGTGGATAACCTTCGCGTAAATGTATGAAATTTCATTTTCGGGCTGCACGTATACCGGATTGGTTGAATCGCCCATCAGAGGTTTCAGGCTGTTCAACTGATTTTTCAACTCAATTATTTCGTTGTTGAGCCGGGTGTTTTCGTAAGCCAGCCCGTTGTTGGCCTGGCGAAGGTAGAAAAATTCGACAACCGAATTACTGATTTCGTACAAAGAAGCCAGCACGGTATTACTGGATGAAAAAAACACGCTTTTCTGATAGCCGTTGTTGTTAACGATTAGCCCGAATGAGAGTAATTCCAGCAGGATAAACAGAATTACAACGCTGAATTTAATCAGAAAAGCGATGAGTTTCCTCATTATGTCATTTTCCTCCTTGTTGTATAGGGTTGAACAATTAACGGATCAGGAATCCGAAACGGTCGACATTTTTCAGGGCGATTCCGGTTCCACGTGCTACGGCACGCAGCGGGTCCTCGGCAATATGGAATTTGATGTTCAGTTTGTCGGAAAAGCGCTTGTCGAGCCCGCGCAATAAAGCACCGCCACCGGCCAGGTAAATTCCTTTTTCAACAATATCGGCATACAATTCGGGCGGGGTTTGCTCCAGGGCACTGAGGATAGCGGCTTCCATTTTCGAAATCGATTTCTCGAGGCAATGGGCAATCTCCTGGTACGATACAGGCACCTCCATGGGCAAAGCCGTCATACGGTTCGGGCCACGGACGATATAGTCTTCCGGAGCATCTTCCAGATCGGTAAGGGCTGCCCCCACATTGATTTTTATCATTTCGGCCGTACGTTCGCCGATTTTAATATTATGCATCCGGCCCATGTATTCCACGATATCGGCCGTCAGATCGTCGCCGGCAATACGGATCGATTTATTCGAGACGATACCGCCCAGCGAAATTACCGCGATTTCGGTGGTGCCTCCGCCGATATCCACGATCATACATCCGGTAGGGGCTTCCACGTCGATGCCGATACCGATAGCCGCAGCCATCGGTTCGTAAATCATGTATACCTCACGGCCGCCGGCATGCTCGCTCGAGTCGCGAACGGCACGAATTTCGACTTCGGTACTGCCCGATGGGATACACACCACCATCTTCAGCGAAGGGGTGAATAAGTAATTCTTGGTCGGAATCATTTTGATCATTCCGCGAATCATGAGTTCGGCAGCGTAGAAATCGGCAATGACGCCATCGCGCAACGGACGCACCGTGCGGATGCCTTCATTTTCCTTGCCCTGCATCTGGCGTGCTTTTTCGCCAATGGCAATGAGCTTGTCGGTACGTTTGTCGAGTGCCACCACCGAAGGTTCGTCGACTACAATTTTATCGTTATGGATGATGATGGTATTGGCTGTTCCTAAGTCAATGGCTATCTCCTGTGTAAATGAAAAAAGTCCCATATGGTTGATGCTTGATTTTTAATGTTTGAAGTGTCTGATTCCCGTGGTTACCATCGACAATCCGTTGGTATCGCACGAATGAACCGAATCCTGGTCCTTGATCGATCCGCCGGGCTGAATCACGGCCGAGACACCAGCTTTAGCTGCAATTTCGACACAGTCGGGGAAAGGGAAGAAGGCATCGGAGGCCATCACGGCTCCGTTGAGGTCGAAACCGAAGTCGGCCGCCTTGGCGATCGCTTGCTTCAGAGCGTCTACGCGTGAAGTCTGACCGACGCCGCTCGAACACATCTGTTTGTTTTTAGCCAGTACGATGGCGTTCGATTTGGTATGTTTTACAATTTTATTGGCAAACAGCAGGTCGTCGATTTCCTGTTGCGACGGAGTTTTGGCGGTTACGACCTTCAGGTCGTTTTCGGTTTCAACTCCGGTATCCTTGTCCTGCATCAGCACGCCGTTGAGCAGCGAGCGGAACTGGCGGGTGCGCAGTTTGTTTTCTTTCAGGATAAGAATGATGCGGTTTTGTTTTTGCGAAAGAATTTCGAGTGCTTCGAAATCGTAGTCGGGAGCAATGATGACCTCGAAGAACAGCTTGTGAATTTCGGCAGCAGTAGCTTTATCCACCACGGCATTGGTAATCAGTACGCCGCCGAAGGCCGAAACCGGATCGCCGGCCAGCGCATCTTTCCAGGCTTCGAGCAGCGAAGGTCGCGAAGCGATACCGCAGGCGTTGTTGTGCTTGAGAATAGCGAAGGTAATATCTTCGAAATCGTTGATCAGGTTCACCGCGGCATCGATATCGAGCAGGTTGTTGTACGAGATTTCCTTGCCCTGAAGTTGCTCGAACATAGCTTCGAACTTGCCGAAGAAAACTCCTTTCTGGTGCGGATTTTCGCCGTACCGCAATACTTTCGAATCGTTTTCCGAGCAACGGAAATGCGACTCATCTTCCTGATCGAAGTAATTGAAGATGGCCGAATCGTAGGCCGACGAAACGGCAAAGGCTTCGCGGGCAAACCATCGGCGTTCCTCGAGGGTGGTTTCGGCCCCGCTTTCGTCGAGAATATTCAACAGCGGTTCGTATTGGTTCTGGGAGGCGACAATTACCACATCGCTGAAGTTTTTTGCCGCGGCACGAATAAGTGAAATGCCGCCAATATCGATTTTTTCGATAATGTCGGCTTCATCGGCGCCGGCAGCTACCGTAGCTTCGAAGGGGTATAAATCGACAATCACCAGGTCGATTTCGGGAATATCGTATGCTTCGATCTGCTGCTGATCGGCATCCAGCGCCCGACGGGTGAGTATTCCGCCGAACACTTTCGGATGAAGGGTTTTTACCCGGCCGCCCAAAATGGAGGGATAGCCGGTGAGGTCCTCGACGGCCCGGCAGGGGATATTCAACGATTCGATGAAGGTTTGCGTACCGCCGGTGGAAATAAATTCCACACCTTCAGCATGAAGTTTTTGAATAATAATGTCTAACTTATCTTTATGATATACAGAGACTAAAGCTTTTTTTATACGTTTTTTATTCATTCTGCTGATAGCTACAATTTTAGTCTGCAAAGCTACGAAAAAATGTTTGTAACTACAAAAGGAAAATTTTAGTGCTGGTCTGCTGTCGTTTTTACTGAAAATGAAAGTATTTATCGGAAATGAATGTGAAAAAAGTGTTACTTTTGCGACAAATGCTATTCAGTTTTTCTGATTTGCTCTATACATATCCTTCAATACATGTTTTGAAATGAAAGTAAATCTGATTTTTATTATTTTTTTGGGGCTGTGGGTCGCACCGCTCACCGCTCAACAGTACGACCAGTTTTTTACTACTCAAAGCTGCCGGGTCGATGTACACTTTTCGGGTAACACCAGGGAAATGAATGTATATCTGGAGAAGATCAAACAGGAACCTTACTGGGGCGGCAGAGTATCGGATCTTACTCCCATGAATGTACCCGGCGATTTCAGGTTCACCGTCACGGATAGTGCAACTAATCAATTGATTTACACCGATGGATTTAATACTCTGTTTCGTGAATGGCAAACAACTCCCGAAGCAGAAAAAGTAAATAAAAGTTTTGAAAATACTGTTGTTTTTCCATTTCCCAAAACAACGGTAAGGCTATGCATCGAACGCCGAACCGGATTCAACAGCTGGGAGCTTTTGTTGGCAGTAATGATTCGTCCCGACGATGCCTTGATCCAGCGAACGGGAAAGTTGAAAGTCCCGGTCAAGGTGCTTCGCAAACCTTCACAACCTTCTGAAGCAGTGGATATTGCGATCATCGGTGAAGGGTATACCGCCGGTGAGCTTAAAAAATTTTATCGTGAAGCCGATCGGTTGGCTGGTTATATAGTGAGTCACGAACCCTTTAAAACGTACAAATCGCGGCTTAATTTTTATGCCGTCGGTGCACTTTCGAATGAGACGGGAGTTTCGAAGCCACACGAAGGAAAATGGAAAAACTCGGCTCTCGGAGCTCATTATCACACGTTTTACTCACCGCGTTATCTCACTTCGCCCCGGCATTTCCTCATTCGCGATTATGCTTCGGCGGTGCCTTATGATGCAATTTACATCTTAGTGAATACCGATGAATATGGTGGTGGCGGAATCTATAATTTTTACGCGCTGACTTCGGCCCGGGGTCGCGATGCACGGGCGGTGACGGTGCACGAGTTCGGACATTCGTTTGCCGGGCTGGCCGATGAGTATTTTTACGAAGGGGGGGATGCGCTCGATGGGATGTATCCGTTGCACGAAGAGCCGTGGGAACCCAATATTACCACGCTAAAGCATTTTGAGCACAAGTGGCTGGCCGATTTACCGGAAGGAACTCCGGTGCCTACTCCGTTGCCGGAGGATTCGGCGGCAGCGAATCCGGCCGCTGTTCCGGCCTCACAATCGACTTCCTTGCTCGGGGTGTACGAGGGGGGAGGTTATAAAACCAAGGGGATTTACCGGCCCACACCCGATTGCCGGATGAAAACCAATAAGGCGGCCGAATTTTGTCCGGTGTGTGTCAAGGCGGTGGAAGCCCGGATCAGGTTGCTGACCGGAGCCTTGTAACGCCCCCTGTCCATAAAAGTTGAAAATCCCGGTCCGTTAAGCTATTCCGGATCTTTTTCGGTAAGGTATTTCCAGTACCGGCGCGGCAGGTGTTGCCGGTGCAGTTTCGGGTTGATGCGTTCTCTGATGGTAATGGCTTTGAAGTACCGTTTCCACAGCCGCTGGTACAGTACTTCGTTTTCGGCCAGCAAGTGGTCTTTCACCTTCCCGCGGTCGAACAGTTCCGATTCGGTAAAACTCATTTCGGTTACCTGCCGGGTGTCGGAATACATCCCGTAGTTGCGCTTCAGATCGTAAATGATAAACTGTTGGTCGGCATACCGGTCCCGAAAATGCGTGATGATGAGCGGGAGTACATTGTGGTCGGGTTCGATGGCCGCGAAATAGGTATCGTCGGAGGTTTTCTGAAACCGCACAAATTCGATCATTCGTTGCTTTTCGCGACTGGTTTTCAGGGCGATCTGCCGCAGCTGCAACACATCGTCGTCGGCAAAATTGGTAGCTATGGAATGGGGCGAATCGATGGTTTTGCGGATGTAGCGAAAAATCACTTCGTCGGCACCGGGCAATTCCGAAAGCCAGGCATAACTGATCATGTTCAAGGTATTTTTATCCACTTTTTTTTCCAGCGATTTCCATACCCGCTCCGATTTTTCGGGATCGGTAATCACCGTGTGGGTCCCCTCGCAAAACAGCGGTTCCGGCTCGTCGGGCAGGAGCAATCGATGGGGAAAGGTTTTGCGAAGGTAAGCATCGAAAATTGCGGTGAGAAGGCCTTCGAAGGATTTGTCGTAATGGAATACTATCATTGTATACGCGGTTAACCGTGCAAGTTGGGTTACCAGTCGAATTGTATTTCGAGTTGCGAACTGTCGGGCTTTTTACCGGTTAGTTTCCGGCGGACATATTCGGGCGAGGTTTCGTGTACCGTACGAATGGCCAGTTCCTTACAGGTAATAAAATACTGGGCTTTTTTCATCACCACGCCTATCTTTTTCAGGTCGGCCGTACCGAGTTTCCCGAATCGCCGGGCCATCACGATAGTATTGGCCGACTTTACCCCCACCCCCGGAATACGCAGCAATAAAGCGTAATCGGCGGTGTTTACATCCACCGGGAAAGCCTCGGGATGCCGGAGCGCCCACGACAGTTTCGGATCGAGTTCCAGCTCGAGGTTGGGGTAGCGGTCGTCCACAATTTCATCGACCTTAAAACCATAAAAACGCAGCAGCCAGTCGGCCTGGTACAGCCGGTGTTCGCGAACCAGCGGCGGTTGCCGGAGCATAGGCAGCCGCTCGTCGTTGGTATTCACCGGGATATAGCCCGAATAATACACCCGTTTCATACCGGGTTTAGCGTAGAGCATATCGGTGGTGTGCAGGATCTGGTTGTCGGTTTCGTCGGTGGCGCCGATAATCATCTGCGTGCTTTGTCCGGCAGGTGCAAACTTGCGTAACTTAGGCGCATTTTTCCGCAATTCGGCATTTTCGAGCATGCCCTGCTGAATAAATTCCATGGGTTTAAACACACTTTCGTGGTTTTTTTCGGGAGCCAGCAGTTTCAGGTTTTTCTCGGTGGCGATTTCGATGTTGACACTCAGGCGGTCGGCATACAAACCGGCCTCATGCACCAGCGCTTCGCTGGCCCCTGGAATGCTCTTGAGGTGGATGTAGCCGTTGAAGCGGTGCGTGGTGCGCAACTCGCGTGCAACCCCTACCAGTCGTTCCATCGTGTAATCGGGATTGTTGATAACTCCCGAACTCAGGAAAAGTCCTTCGATGTAGTTGCGGCGGTAAAATCCGAGGGTAAGATCGACCAGTTCCTCCACCGAAAAAGCAGCCCGTCTCACATCATTACTCCGGCGGTTTACGCAATAGGCACAATCGTAAATGCAATAGTTGGTAAGCATTATTTTCAGCAACGACACGCAGCGTCCGTCCTCGGTAAAACTGTGGCAGATTCCCCAGCCCGCGGTATTCCCGATTCCGCCCGCGGTTTTCGCACGGGTAACGCCGCTCGATGCGCACGAAACATCGTACTTCGCCGATTCGGCAAGAATTTCCAGTTTGGAGAGCAGGTTGGGATTCATTTGGCTGATTATCAGTAGTGTTTGTGGATCATGCTAAGCATTAAGCAGCCTCGCAAAAATAGCAATTTCCAGGCATCGGCAATGTTAATGTTGAAAAATAATATTTTTAACAGATGATAAAATCGGATAACTTTTTAAAAGTTAGGGTACAATGTGAATCGTCGCATCAAAACTTTAACTATTTTAGCAGGCTGTTCACAATTTAACAAGATGTTTTAAAAATATTCAATTGAATTACCATGACTAAGGTTTCAAAAATTATTGTGTTTTCGTTGCTGGGAGTTTTACTCGCCGGGATAATATTTTACCCGAAAATCGGCCGGCTGATCAAAAAGGAGGAAGCGGTTGCCGAAATTAAAGGCGATGCGAAAGGCGGCGGTCAGGGAAAACAAAAGCTGAGTGTGAATGCCTTAATCCTGAAACACCAGTCGATGCAGGATGTGTTTCGTACCAAGGGTCAGCTTATTCCCGACGAAGAGGTGGATCTGTCGTTCGAAGCTTCGGGCAAAGTAACGGGGATTCATTTCAAGGAGGGAACCTATGTGACCAAGGGCACTTTGCTGGCCAAGGTCAACGACCAACCGCTCCAGGCCGAGCTCAAAAAGCTCGAAGCTCAGATTCCGCTGGCCCGCGAGCGGGTGAGCCGGCAGCGTACATTGCTCGAAAAAGATGCGGTAAGTCAGGAAACCTACCAGGCTGTAACCACCGATCTTGAAAAATTGTCGGCCGACATCGAACTGGTAAAAGCCCGTATTCGTCAAACTGAATTAAGAGCTCCGTTCGATGGAGTGATCGGGTTGCGAATGGTGAGCGAAGGCGCCTATGCTTCCACCGGAACGGTGGTAGCCCATCTCACCAAAGTATCGCCCCTGAAAATCGAGTTTTCGGTCAACGAAAAGCAAGCCAACGAAGTGAGTCCCGGCACTATCATTCAGTTCACCGTCGAAAACGATCCTACTACCTACCGCGCCCGGGTGTATGCCATCGAATCGAAACTCGACGAAAAGACCCTTTCTCTGAAGGCACGGGCCATTTACGATAATCCCGGCGGCAGGTTGAAGCCCGGCCGTTCGGCTTCCATCGAAATTATCCTGAAAGAAATCAACGATGCCATCGTGATTCCCAGTATTGCCTCGGTGGCCGAGATGGGGCGCGACTATGCCTATGTGTACAAAGCAGGAACAGCCAAACAGGTGTTTGTGAAGAAAGGTTTGCGTACGGCCTCGTCTATCCAGATCACCGACGGGTTACAGGCCGGCGATACGGTGCTGGTCACCGGTGTGATGCAGCTGCGCGATGGAAGTGAGGTAGAAATTCAGCAAATTCAGTAAGCCTATGAACCTGTCCGAACTTAGTATACGCCGACCGGTACTGGCCACGGTGTTTATTCTTATCATTGTATTGCTCGGTGTAATCGGTTATACCTACCTTGGAGTACGCGAATATCCGAATGTCGACAACCCGATTATCAACGTGTGGGTGTCGTATCCCGGGGCCAATGCCGAAGTAATTGAAAAACAGATTACCGAACCGCTCGAACAAAATATCAACGGGATCCCGGGAATTCGTTCGCTTACGAGCTCCAGCCGCCAAGGGTCGAGCAGCATTACCGTCGAGTTTGAGTTGAGCGTCGATCTCGAAACGGCGGCCAACGATGTGCGCGACAAAGTATCGAGGGCGCAGCATTACCTTCCGCGCGACTGCGACCCGCCCACTGTTTCGAAGGCCGATGCCGACGCGAATCCTATTATTCAGATTACCGTGCAGAGCGAACAGCGTTCGCTGCTCGAGCTCACCGAAATTGCCGAGCTCACCGTCAAAGAACAGCTGCAAACCATCCCGAACGTGAGTGCCGTGGAAATCTGGGGTGAGAACCGGTACTCGATGCGGTTGTGGCTCGACCCGGTGAAGATGGCGGCCTACGACATCACTCCCATGGATGTGAAAAATGCCATCGATCGCGAAAATGTGGAATTACCCTCGGGGAGCATCGAAGGCGATAAAATCGAGATGACCATTCGCACCCTGGGATTGATGGAAACACCCGAGGAATTCAACAACCTGATTATAAAGGAAGATAATTACCGTATCGTGCGTTTTGGCGATATCGGAACGGCCGAGCTGGATCCCGAGAATCGGAAGAATATTCTCCGCCTCAATGGAGTGCCCATGGTGAGTACGGTCATTATTCCTCAACCCGGGGCCAACCAGATCGATATTTCCGACGAAGTGCAGCGGAGGTTGAAATCGATGCAGAAAGACCTGCCCGACGATGTGGTGACGCAGATTGCTTTCGACAACACACGGTTTATCCGGGCCTCCATTAACGAGGTGTACGAGACCATTGTTGTGGCTTTCCTGCTGGTGATTGTCATTATTTTTATGTTCCTGCGCGACTGGCGGGTAACGCTCATCCCGGTGGTGGTGATTCCTGTTTCGCTGGTGGGAGCCTTCTTTATCATGTACGTAGCCGATTTCTCGATCAATGTATTGTCGATGCTGGCCGTGGTGCTGGCCGTGGGGTTGGTGGTCGACGATGCCATCGTGGTAACCGAAAATATTTACCTGAAAATTGAAAAAGGAATGACTCCGCTACAGGCGGGTATCGACGGATCCAAAGAGATTTTCTTCGCTGTTATTTCTACCACCATTACCCTGGTTTCGGTGTTTTTTCCTATCGTTTTCCTCGAAGGAATGACGGGCCGGCTGTTCCGCGAATTCAGTATCGTGGTTTCCGGCGCGGTGATTATATCGTCGTTTGCGGCGTTGACTTTCACGCCGATGCTATCGACCAAATTACTGAAACGGAAAGAGAGGCACAATTGGTTGTACGAAAAGACCGAACCGTTTTTTGTGTGGATGAACACCTCGTTTGAAAACGGGCTTACCCGGTTTATGAAGCGGAAATGGATTGCTTCTGCCATTGTTTTACTTTCGTTTGTGTTAATTGTTGTGCTTTGGAAAACACTACCCGAAGAGATGGCGCCGTTGGAGGACCGTTCGCAGGTGATGATACGGACGTCGGCACCGGAAGGAGCAACCTACGAATTCGTGCGCGATTATACCGATAAGATTGCTTATATCGTGGACAGCATTGCTCCGGAGCGTGAGTCGAACATCAGTATCGTGCGTTCGGGTTTCGGGATGGTGCGGGTACTGCTTCCCGACCTGCGCGAGCGGGAGTATACACAGATGGATGTGGCCGATAAGTTGGGAGCGGCAGTGCGGAAAGAGACAGAAGCCCGCGCTTTTGTGCAGCAGCAGTCCACCTTTGGCGGCCGGCGATCGTCGATGCCCGTGCAGTATGTGTTGCAGGCCACCTCGCTCGACAAACTCGAAAAGCATATCCCGCTGTTCTTGCAAAAAGTAAACGAGAGCCCGTTGTTCCAGATGGCCGATGTGAATCTGAAGTTTACCAAGCCCGAAACACGCATCTACATCGATCGCGATAAAGCTACCCTGTTGGGAGTAAGCACGCGCGATATCGGACAGACCCTGCAATACGCACTCAGCGGACAGCGGATGGGTTACTTCTACATGAACGGAAAGCAGTACCAGATTCTGGGCGAAATCAACCGGCAGCAGCGCAACACGCCTCTGGATCTGAAAACCATTTACCTGAAAAACCGCGATGGGGAGATGATTCAGATGGATAACCTGGTGGAACTGAAAGAAACAGTGGCGCCACCGCAGTTGTACCGCTACAACCGTTTCAGCTCGGCTACCATTTCGGCGGGACTGGCCCCCGGCGTTACGCTGGGCGATGCCCTCGACGAGATGGATGTGATTGCTAAAGAAACCCTGGATGAAACGTTCCGTACGGCGCTGGCCGGCGATTCGAAGGATTTCCGCGAGAGTTCGTCCAGTCTGATGTTTGCCTTCCTGCTGGCGTTGGTGCTTATTTATCTGGTGCTGGCAGCTCAGTTCGAAAGTTTCAAGGATCCGATGATCATCATGCTTTCGGTGCCCCTGGCCCTTACCGGAGCGTTGGTGTTTATGTGGGCGGCCGGTATCACCATGAATATCTTCAGTCAGATCGGGCTTATCATGCTCATCGGGCTGGTGGCCAAAAATGGTATTCTGATCGTGGAGTTTGCCAATCAGCGGCAGGAAGCGGGGATGAACAAACTGGCGGCGGTTACCGGAGCGGCAGTGCAGCGCTTGCGCCCTATTCTGATGACCAGTTTTTCGACCGTGCTCGGATTGTTACCATTGGTGTTTGCATCGGGCGAAGGAGCCAACGGACGCATTGCCATGGGAACTGCCGTGGTTGGCGGCATGATCGTTTCTACCTTCCTCACCATGTTTATCGTTCCATCCATCTATTTCCTGTTGGCCACCAACCGGAAAAAGTAAGTAATAATGTACAGTAAAATATGAAAAAATATCGTCTTCTTTTTGCCGGGCTACTGTGGGCGACGCTGACCTACGGTGGTGTACCCGTATCGCTCGGTGAGCTGATTGAAAAAGGCCTGCAGTACAATTACCAGCTCCGGATAGCCCGCAATGAGCAGCAGATTGCCGATAACAATGCCACGCCCGGCAATGCGGGGATGCTTCCCACCCTCGATGTGAGCGGGAATTTCGGAGGAACTGAATACAACAATGCCCAGTTTCCCGCCGACGGCAGTGCTGCTACCAAAGTCAGCGGAGTAAGCAATACGAATCTGTCGGCTGCGGCAAACGTGAACTGGACGCTCTTCGACGGCTTTAACATACAGGCAACGTATTCGAAGCTAAAGGCATTGCAGCAGGCCGGAGCCTTGCAAACCCGCATGGAGATCGAAAGCTATGTGGCCGATTTGTCGGCGGCCTATTACGATCTGGTGCAGCAAACCATCCGTATCAACAACCTGAAATCGGCCGTGCGTTTGTCGAAAGAACGCTTACGCATTGTGGAGGCCCGTTACAATATCGGTAACCTTTCGCGGCTCGACCTACAACAGGCGCGCGTCGATTTTAATACCGACAGTTCGCGGTTGATCCGCCAGCAGGAAGTGCTTCATACCGTGAAAGTACGGTTGAACCGGCTGGTCGCTCACGACGAAGTGGAGCGTGATATCGAACCTGCCGATACCCTGATCGCCGTTGAAAGCCTGCTTAATAAGGAGCAGTTGTGGTCGGCCCTGCAACAGCAGAATACCTATCTGCAACTGGCCGAAAAAGAGAGGAATATAAAGGCCCTGGAGTTACAGTCGGCCCGCAGCAGCAATTATCCCTACCTGAAAGTAAACGCAGGGTATGGCTACTACGAAAACCGTTACGAATACGGTCAGAACAAACTGCAGAACAACCTGGGTATTAGTTACGGGCTTACGCTCGGATACACTATCTTCGATGGATTTAACCGCTCGCGCCGCCAGAAAAACGCCCGGCTTCAGCTTACCAACCAGGAGCTGATGGTGGAGCAGTTGCATCTTTCGCTGAAAAGCGATTTCTCCAACCTGTGGATGGCTTACAACAACAACCTGGGACTCAAGGCGCTTGAACAGGAGAATCTGTCGCATGCCCGCGAGAACTACGCCATTGCCATCGAGCGCTATAAACTCGGCGAACTGTCGGGGATAGAGTTGCGAGAAGCACAAAACAGTCTTCTGGATGCCGAAGAACGGCTCGTACAGGCAGCTTATACTACCAAGCTCTGCGAAATTTCGCTGTTGGAGATCAGCGGAGGATTGCTTTCCCGGATCGCATCGAGGTAAAATCTTTTCAAAAAGCTCCCTGCCGGGGGGCTTTTTTTTCTGTAACAGCTACCGATATGAATTATTTTCTTATTTTTGCGAATTAATAAATAGTAACAGTTAACAAATGGCACAAAAATTTTCAAAAGCTTTCTGGGTGGCCAACTCGGTAGAATTACTCGAGCGGCTTGCCTATTACGCGGTATTTATTGTAATTACACTCTACCTTTCCAATGTGTGGGGTTTTTCGGATATTGAAGCCGGGATCATATCGGGATCGTTCTCGGCAATGCTGTATCTGTTACCTACCTTTGCCGGTGCCATTGCCGATAAAATAGGATTCCGTTCGTCGATTATTCTGGCTTTCCTTTTACTGACACTTGGTTACGGAGGTCTCGGATTGTTGCCTACCATGCTCGAAGGAGCGGGATTGGTGACTTACGATATGCAAACCACTTTTTACGGGCTCGATACCAGTCCGCTGCGGTGGAGCATTGTGCCGGTGCTGGTACTCATCGTTATCGGAGGTTCGTTTATTAAGGCCGTTATTTCCGGCACCGTAGCCCGCGAAACCACTTCCGAAACACGCGCGGCAGGGTACTCGATCTTTTATATGATGGTGAATATCGGAGCCTTTACCGGAAAAACGGTGGTAGACCCGCTGCGCAAAAGCATGGGCGACCTCGGGTTGGTGTACCTTAACTTTTTTTCGGCAGCGATGACGTTGCTGGCGCTCATAGCCGTATTCTTTTTTTATAAATCGACCCATATCGAAGGAAAAGGCAAGAGTTTCCGCGAAATTCTGGTAGGCATGTGGAAAGTAATGACCAATGCCCGGCTCATCATTCTGATTCTTATTATTTCGGGCTTCTGGATGATCCAGAGTCAGATGTATGCCACCATGCCCAAGTACGTGATCCGCATGATTGGCGAAGACGCATCGCCGGGTTGGTATGCCAACGTAAATCCGCTGGTGGTGTTCCTGCTGGTCAATTTTATTACTTCGTTTATGAAGAAGCGAACCGCACTGACTTCCATGACCATCGGGATGCTCATCATTCCGCTTTCGGCCCTGGTAATGGCCGGCGGTACGCTGATAGGTTCCGAAAATATCTGGGGTCTGCATCCGGTAGCCTTTATGATGATCATTGGGATTGCCATGCAAGCAGTAGCCGAATGCTTTATTTCGCCTCGTTTCCTGGAATACTTTTCGCTTCAATCGCCCAAAGGAGAAGAAGGGCTTTACCTTGGATTCAGCCATTTACATTCGTTTTTTTCGTATTTATTTGCCTTCGGACTTTCGGGTTTTCTGTTGGAGAAATACGTTCCCGACCCCAAGGGATTCGATACGGTGGAAGCGTATGCCAAAGCAACCGAGAATGCGCATTATATTTGGTTCGTGTTCGTAGCGATCGGGTTAATTTCGGCAGTAGCGCTGCTTCTTTACGGTTATATCACCCGCAGGATAGATAAAAAGAAGGCATCAATTTAACGATATGGCTATGAAACAGGATCCGTTTATGCAACGAAGTTTGTATCCCGAGGAATCGCTTTTGAGGGAGATACAGCGTCAGGCACAGCTAACCATCGGATTGCCCTGTGAAAACCCGGTGGCCGAGACCCGGCTGGCGCTTACTCCCGAAGGAGTGGCGTTGGTTGTGGAAGAGGGTCACACCGTATTGGTCGAACGTGGTGCGGGTTTGCCGATGTCGTATACCGATTTGCAGTACAGCGAAGCCGGAGCGGTCATTGTGGATTCGAAAGCGGAGGTTTTCGCTTCGGATATCGTACTGAAGATCGCTCCGCCGACTACCGACGATTTGTTGTTGATGAAGCCGGGTCGATCGGTGTTTTCGATGTTGCAGCTTTCCAATTTCTCGGCCGACACCTTGAAGCTGATGGCCTCGAAGAAGCTCAATGCACTTGCTTACGAGCTTATCAAGGATGAACAAAAAGCGTTTCCGGTGATCAATACCCTGGCCGAACTGGAAGGGGCTTCGGCTATTTCGGTGGCTTCGGAACTGATGAGTAATACCGCCGGAGGCAAAGGAGTGCTGCTGGGAGGTGTAGCCGGTATATCGCCTTCGGAGGTGGTGATACTGGGCGCCGGTCTGGCCGGTTCGGTGGCTGCACGTACGGCGTTGGCGCTGGGCGCTACGGTTAAAATTTTCGATCACGATATTAACAAACTTCGTAAAATACAACATTACCTGGGGCAGCAGGTATTTACTTCGGTGATTCATCCCGCGGTGCTGTTCAAGGCTCTCGCCTCGGCCGATGCGGTAATAGGAAACCTGCGCTACATAAATGGCTGCGAGCGGTTTATGGTATCGGAAGAGTTGGTGAAAACCATGAAGCAGGGCGCTATCATTGTCGATCTGAGCGTGGACCAGGGCGGGTGTTTCGAGACCTCCGAATGCCGTAACTTATCGGATCCGGTGTACGACCGGTATGGTATACTTCATTATTGCATTCCGAATATTTCGGCGAGGGTCGGACGTACCAGTTCCATGGCGCTGAGCAATATCTTCGCTCCGATGCTTTTAAAGATCGGCAATTCGGGAAGTGTCAAACAAGCGGTCGGCGAAAGTTCGGGTTTCCGCAACGGGGTGTATATGTACGGAGGCATACTGGTAAACAGGTTGATTGCCGATTACTTCGGATTACCGTCCAATGAGATCGGTCTTTTTTTAGCAGGATATTAGTAGAAAGGAAAATGTATGGAGCCGGACCAGAAAAATGTGGAATTAACCGAGGATGAACTGATTCAACAAGAGTTTGACGCCCTGCTGAACGATTATCTGAATTCGCCGCACCGAAAAAAGGTGGAATTGATCACCAAGGCATTCAATTTTGCCAAAGCAGCCCACAAAGGCATTCGCAGACGATCGGGCGAACCGTATATAATGCATCCCCTGGCCGTTGCCCGCATAGTTTCGTCGGAAATAGGCATGGGGTCCACTTCTATTTGTTCGGCGCTGCTTCACGATGTGGTGGAGGATACCGATTACACGGTGGAGGATATTGCAAATCTGTTTGGTCCTAAGATCGCGCAGATTGTCGAGGGACTCACGAAAATATCGGGAGGTGTTTTTGCCGAACATGCCTCGGCACAGGCCGAGAATTTCCGTAAGCTGGTGCTTACCATGTCGGAAGATATCAGGGTGATTCTGATTAAAATCGCCGACCGTTTGCATAATATGCGTACGCTCGGTTCGATGCCGCCGGCCAAACAATACAAAATAACGGGCGAGACCCAGTATATTTACGCTCCGCTGGCGCATCGCCTGGGATTGTTCCGTATCAAAAATGAACTCGAAAACCTGAGTTTCAAGTACGAGCATCCCGAAACGTTTGCCCGCATCGAAAAGCAGCTGGCCGATAATGAGCAGGAGCGCACCCGTTTTTACGATGAGTTTACGAAACCGATTTCCAACCGGCTGACCGAGCAGGGTTGGAAATTCTGGTATAAAGCCAGGGTAAAGACGGTATATTCGATCTGGAAGAAAATGACGACGCGTAATATTTCCTTCGAGGAAGTATTTGATATCATGGCTTTACGCATCATCTTTACTCCGCGTGAGGGATTGACCGAAAAGGAACAGTGCTGGATTGTATACTCGGCTATCACGGCTATTTATAAACCCCACCCCGACCGCATCCGCGACTGGGTGAGCAACCCGAAGGCGAATGGTTACGAAGCGTTGCATGTGACGGTGATGGCTCCGGGAGGGCGATGGGTGGAAATTCAGATCCGTACCGAACGCATGAACGATATTGCCGAGAAAGGGTTGGCAGCGCACTGGAAATACAAATCGGGCGAGGGCGAAAACGAGTCGGAACTCGATAAATGGATGAAAACCATCAAGGAATTGCTCGAGAATCCCGAACCTAATGCCATCGATTTTATCGATACCTTCAAATTAAACTTATTCGCGTCCGAAATTTTTGTATTTACCCCTAA
Source organism: Paludibacter sp. 47-17 (assembly GCA_001898935.1). Classification (GTDB taxonomy): domain Bacteria; phylum Bacteroidota; class Bacteroidia; order Bacteroidales; family Paludibacteraceae; genus Paludibacter. The sequence continues at coordinate 409,687 of MKVT01000009.1, read as the reverse complement.
GGGTGAGATTAAAACGATTCCGCAAGGATCGACAGCACTCGACTTTGCGTATGCCATTCACTCCGATTTGGGCGAACATTGTATCGGAGCAAAAGTAAATCACAAATTGGTGCCGTTGAGTCATACCCTGCAAAGTGGCGATCAGGTGGAAATCCTCACTTCCAAAAAGCAACAGCCACAGCCCGAATGGATTGAATACGTAACCACCGCTCGTGCCAAGGCAAGGCTCAGGGTGTATTTCAAACGAGAGGAAAAAAACCTGATTGCCGATGGACAAAAGAAGGTCGAACAGGCGTTGCTCGATCTGCAGAAGAAAAACGATAATGAAACCCTGTTGAAGGTGATGAAGTATTTTGATTTTAACAATCGAAATGCGTTCTATCTGCAGGTTGGTTTGGGAAAAATCAAACTCGACGACCTGGGCCAGACTGTTTTCAAACCCAAAAGCGTGTTTACCAAATACCTTCGCATCCCGTTTGTAACACCTTCCGGAAAAACGGCGCCCGAGCAACCCGAAGTGGTGCCTTCGACGCGGGTCGACCGCAAAAAGACCTTCGTTCTCCGCGAGGAAAATGCCGGCGTGACCTACCGTCTGGCTCCTTGTTGCAAACCAATCCCGGGCGACGATGTGCTGGGCTATGTCGACGAAAACGAAATTGTGATTGTACACCGGCGCGAATGTGCCGCCGCCGCCAAGTTAAAATCAAATTTCGGCAACAACCTCGTTTCGGCCAAATGGGCAACCCACAAAACGCTTACCTTCAATGAAGTGCTCGAAATACGGGGGATCGATAAGAAAGGCGTTTTAATACAGATTCTGCATGTCATATCGGAACAATACGGCGTAAACATCAGTAAAATACATATAGAAACCAATGCCGGAATTTTTGTCGGCCAGTTCTATATTTATGTTCACGACAAGCATGAAATCGAAACCCTGGCCAAAAATATCAATAAGATTAAAGAGGTGAACTCCACCCAACGGATTTTGTCCTGAACAGGCTGATGCTTCGTCCCCCCGCTTAGGGTTGAGTCGGCCGCAGGTGAATTGCCGGGAGCAACCGGGGTGCAACGAGGTTTACCGGACCCTGATGGCCCCGTCGTTTTTCCGTTTTTCCAACAGGATGTAGCGGTTACCGCACTCTTTTCTTTTTGCGTACGAAGTTTTATCAACTCACAAAAAATGCGTACATTTGCACGCAATAAAAAATTAAAGTCTTATGTCGTTTATTGCTGATCGTGTGCACATGGAGGGTCTTACCTTCGACGATGTGCTTTTAATTCCCGCTTATTCGGAAGTATTGCCCCGTAACGTGGACCTGTCCACCCGTTTTTCCCGTCGTATCGAACTTAAAGTACCTGTAGTATCGGCTGCAATGGATACCGTTACCGAAGCGAAAATGGCGATAGCCATTGCTCGTGAAGGAGGTATTGGAGTGATTCACAAGAACATGCCGATCGACGAGCAGGCGAAGCAGGTGCGGGCGGTGAAGCGCGCCGAGAATGGAATGATTTCGAACCCGGTAACGATACTGCAGGGAGCGTCGGTCGGCGATGCACTTGCCCTGATGGCCGAATATAAAATCGGCGGTATTCCGGTGGTCGACGATCATGGATACCTGGTAGGGATTGTCACCAACCGCGACCTTCGTTTTCAGCGGAATTATTTGACGAAAATCGATCAGATCATGACGCGTGAAAATCTGGTCACCACAACCCGTTCGACCGATCTGGAGGCTGCGGCCGATATCCTTCAGCAGCATAAAATTGAGAAGTTGCCGGTGGTGGATAAGGACAATAAACTTATCGGACTACTCACCTACAAGGATATTACCAAGGCGAAAGACAAGCCTATGGCGTCGAAGGATGCTTCGGGCCGGTTGCGTGTAGCTGCGGGCGTAGGGGTGACGGCCGATGTTTTCGACCGCATCGATGCGCTGGTGGAAGCCGGGGTAGATGCTATCGTTATCGATACGGCTCACGGACATAGTGCCGGCGTGGTGAATACGTTGCGTGAAGCCAAGAAGCGTTATCCCGAAATCGATATCATTGTAGGTAATATTGCTACGGGCGATGCAGCGTTGATGTTGGTGGAAGCGGGAGCCGATGCCGTTAAAGTGGGGATAGGTCCCGGATCGATTTGTACAACCCGGGTGATTGCCGGCGTAGGAGTTCCGCAGCTTTCGGCCATTTACGAAGTGGCTAAAGCGCTGAAAGGATCGGGTGTTCCGGTTATTGCCGACGGAGGTATCCGCTATTCGGGCGATATTGTAAAGGCCATTGCCGCCGGAGCCGATACTATCATGGCCGGATCGTTGCTGGCCGGTGTTGAAGAATCGCCGGGCGAAACCATTATTTTCAACGGAAGGAAGTTTAAATCGTACCGGGGAATGGGATCGTTGGAAGCCATGGAAAAAGGATCGAAGGATCGTTATTTCCAGGATGTTGAAGAAGATATCAAGAAACTGGTACCCGAAGGCATTTCGGCTCGTGTTCCCTTCAAGGGTTCGCTGTATGAAGTCGTTTATCAGCTTATTGGCGGACTTCGGGCCGGAATGGGCTATTGTGGAGCACGTACCATTGCCGATCTTCACGAAGCAAAATTTACGCGCATTACCAACGCCGGAGTTACCGAAGGGCATCCTCACGATGTAGCCATTACAAGTGAAGCCCCTAACTACAGCAGGGGTGAATAAAAAAGCTTAAAAAGATTAATCTTTATACAACAGAATGAATTCGTAACCGTTAATGTGCTTATTTCGCAATTAAATTGAATATCGTATGAAAACAATTTCGAAACTTTTACCACTGCTTGTTTTGTCGGCGTCGCTCATGGCAAAGGGAAAGGATCCCGTATTGATGCACATCAATGAAAAGCCGGTACATAAATCGGAGTTCGAATATATTTATAACAAGAATAATTCGAACAATTCGCTCGACAAAAAAACTCTGGAAGAGTATGTAGAACTGTTTATCAACTTTAAACTGAAAGTTGAGGAAGCAAAGACACAGGGATTGGACACTACCAAAGCCTTTATCAATGAGCTGAATGGTTACCGCAATCAGCTGACCCGTCCGTATCTTACCGATGCAAAAGTTGAAGAGTCGGTCATCCGCGAAGCGTACGAGCGGCTGAAAGAAGACGTGGAAGTAAGTCATATTTTAATTCGTATTGCGCCCGATGCCACTCCCGACGATACGCTGAAAGCCTGGAATAAAGTGAACGAGGTTGCAGCAAGGGTAAAAAGCGAAGATTTTGCCCAGGTGGCAAAGGAAACTTCCGAAGATCAGTCGGTAACCGATAATGCCGGCTACATCGGCTGGATAACAGGTTTCCGCACCGTTTATCCGTTTGAAGTAGTGGCCTATTCCACTCCCGTGGGAGCCATATCGAAGCCGGTTCGGACCAGCTTCGGATACCATATTATCAAGGTTCACGATCGTCGTTTCTCGCGCGGCGAAATTCTGGTTTCGCATATTATGAAGTTTACTTCGCAGGGCGATGAAGCCGGTAATGCACGGGCCAAGGCTTCGATCGATTCGTTGTATCAGGTTATCAAATCGGGAGCCGATTTCGGCGAGGTAGCCGAGGCTAATTCCGAGGACCGCGGATCGGCGGCACGTAAGGGGGAACTTCCCTGGTTCGGAGTGGGTCGTATGGTACAGGAGTTCGAGAAAGCAGCATTTGCATTGAAGGAAAAAGGAGAAGTAAGCGAGCCTGTGCAGTCGCCTTATGGCTGGCACATTATCAAGTTGATCGATCAGAAGGGCTTGCCCTCTTTCGATGAAAAGAAAGCCGAAATCGAGCGTCAGGTAAAACGGGATGAGAGAGCGCAGCTGGGTCAGCTTGCGTTTGTCAACAAACTGAAAAAGGAATACAAACTGAAAGTACAGAAGGGCGATATCCTGGGAGGTTTTATAGCAGCACTGGAAGGCAATGTGCTGGCCGATTCGGCTTTCAAGGCCAAGGCTCAGGAATTGAACAAGCCCATGCTGAAATTTGCAGGTACTACGGTTACACAGTCCGATTTTTTCGGTTATCTGGTCAAAAATTCATCCACCAACGGTAAAACCGATGCCGGTGAGATTATCCGTACCAAGTTCGACGAGTTTATCAACCAGCAATTGCTTGATTACGAAAACACCCGTCTCGAAAGCAAACACACCGATTTCAGGTTGCTGATGCAGGAGTATCACGACGGTATTCTGCTGTTTGAAGTAAGCAACAACGAAGTGTGGGAGAAAGCTTCGAAGGATACAGCCGGATTGGCGTTGTTCTTCCGCAAGAATAAAGAGAATTATAAATGGGAAAAGCCACATTTCAAAGGCAGGGTTCTGCAGTGTAAAACTGCCGAAGTGCTCGATAAAGCGATGAAAATCGTAGCATCCCAACCTTCCGATTCGATTGATAAGTACTTACGTCAGCTCAACGACAGTGTCGTGAATATTAAAATTGAAAAAGGATTGTATGTGCAGGGCGACAATAAGCAGGTCGATTTTCAGGTATTTAAGTCGGGAAGCCAGCCCGAAACCGATGCTGCCTATCCGTTTGTTGCTGTTCCCGGGAAATTGCTGAACACCATGCCGGAGGAATACAGCGATGTACGCGGTCTGGTGACTGCCGATTACCAGGAGTTTCTTGAAAAAGAATGGATTGCAACCTTACGTACGAAATATCCGGTTAAAGTAAATCAAAAGGTATTGTCGACTGTGCGTAAAAACTAACAGTCGCGAAAGGAGTAAATGTTCAGAAAAGTAGTAGTGCTGGTGGTTACAAGCCTGGTCGTTTTGTCGTGTACCCAGGCTGTAAAAGACGACGAACGGGAAGCTTTGCTCGAGGTCGAGGGAAAGTTTCTTTATCGCGACCAGGTCGACGCCATCATTCCTCCGAATGTGTCGGAGTCGGATAGTGCCCAGATTGCCGATGCTTACATCCGGAAGTGGGCAACCGATGTCCTGCTCTACGAAAATGCTAAACGAAATGTGGATGATAAAGCTGCCATCGATGCTTTACTCGAGGATTACCGCAAATCGCTTACTATTCACCAGTACCAGCAAAAGCTGATCCAGCAGCGCTTGCCCAAGGAGGTTTCCGAAGATGAAGTGCGTGCTTTTTACGAACAATACAGCGATCAGTTCGTGTTGCGGGAGCCTTACCTCAAAGGCTTGTTACTGGTGGTTCCGGTAGGAGCGCCCGATTTAAATAACGTACGGTCGTGGGTTAGGTCGGGAAACGCGAAGGCAGTTGAAAACATCGAAAAATACAGCATGAAGAATGCGTTGAGCTATACCTATTTTTTCGACCGTTGGATGTCGTACAACGAACTTCAGAAAAAGATGCCTGTTCAACCGCATGAACTTCAGGGTGTTCGTTTTATCGAACTGAGCGATTCGTCGCGCCATTATATGCTGAATATTCAGGAGGTGCGCAAACCGGGTGAAACCGAACCTTTCGAAATAGCTCAGCCACGTATTTCCGAAATTATTCTCAATAAATTGAAATCGGAATTTGTTTCGGGTTTCGAAAAAGAACTTTACAACGACGCCGTGAACAACGGTACCATAACTTTTTTCAATGAACAAAATTAAAACAAGCTACATGCGGTATTTTAACTGGATATTCGTGCTCGGCCTTTTTTCGGTTACCTCGTTACAGGCTCAGTCGAAAGCAATCATCGACGAGGTGGTATGGATTGTTGGCGACGAGGCAATTTTGCGTTCGGAAGTGGAACAGCAGCGACTGAGGGCGCAGTACGAAGGAACTCCGATAGCAGGCGATCCGTACTGTGTGATTCCCGAGCGTATTGCCATTCAGAAGCTCTACCTGCACCAGGCTCAACTCGACAGTATTCAGCCCAACGAAACGATGGTGATGACCAATGTCGAATTGCAGATGAACTATTTTCTTACCAATATAGGTTCGCGGGAGAAGATGGAGGAGTACTTTGGCAAGAACATAGTCGCTATCAGGGAAGAAACGCGTGAAATGCTTCGTAATAACCAGATTATTCAGCAAATGCAGCAGAAACTGGTGGAGCATATCAAATCGACTCCGGCCGACGTGCGGCGTTTTTATCGTTCGTTGCCCGAAGATAGTGTTCCAACGGTTCCGGCTCAGGTCGAGCTTCAGATTATCAGTTTCCAGCCGCCTGTTCCCGAGGAAGAAATTGAAGCTGTTAAGGAACGGTTGCGCTCGTTCACCGAACGGGTACACAATGGGACGACCGATTTTTCGATCCTCGCCCGGTTGTATTCGGAGGATACCGAAAGTGCAAAACGCGGCGGCGAACTGGGATTTCGCGGTAAGGGAGCTTTTGTTCCCGAATTTGCCAATGTGGCGTTTAATCTCTCCGATCCGAAGCGTGTTTCGCGAATCGTTGAGTCGGAATATGGGTTTCACATTATTCAGTTAATCGAAAAAAGGGGCGACCGTATCAATTGCCGGCATATCCTCCTGCGGCCCAAGGCTTCGCTGGCCGACACCGACAAAGCCATCAAACGGCTCGATTCGATTGCCGGCCAGATCAGAAATGAAAAGATGACTTTCGAACAGGGGGTGATGTACTTTTCGCAAGATAAGAATACGGCCATGAACGCCGGTCTGATGTTGAACCCGAATACCGGGACTTCAAAATTTGAGTACAAGGATCTGCCCCAGGAAATTGCAAAGGTGGTGTATTCGATGCAGGTAGGAGAGCTCTCCCAACCTTTTCAGATGATCGATCCGCAGTCGAATAAAGAAGTCGTTGCACTGGTCAAGCTGAAGTCGAAGGTAGAGACACACAAGGCCAATCTGACCGACGATTATCAATTGCTGAAGAATTTTTACGAAGAAACCCAGAAAGCCGAATTCCTGAAAAACTGGATTGCTAAAAAGCAGAAGGAAACGTATATCAGTATCGATCCTGCCTGGCAAAACTGTGAATTCGAGTTCCCGGGCTGGATAAAATAATCATACAATCCGGATGACGATAACTAACATGCTGAAAGCAGTACTTATCGGGCTGCTCGTTTTTGTAGCTTTACCCGAATTGCCGGGCCAGATTCGTCATAAGCAGCTGAGAAAAGAAGTACTGGAAAGTCAGCAACCGGCCGGGAAGCCATCGCGCCGCGAGCGTGTTACTCCGAAGCCTATTCCGGTGCCGGCTCCTGTCGCCCCTATCCGCACTCCTTACGAGCAACCCAACGCCCGTATTATTGTTATGGAGAATGCCGATCTGTTGAGTGTCGACCAACTTATGCGTCCCGACCTTCAGCTGGCCAGCGGAAACGTGCGTTTCCGTCACGATAATGCCACCATGACCTGCGATAGTGCCCATGTGTTTATGGTTTCCAATTCGTTTGTTGCCTTCAGCCGTATTGTCATCAATCAGGGTGATACGCTTTTTGCCTATGGCGATAAACTGTATTACGACGGGAATACAAAACTGGCCCGGTTGCGTGGTAACGTTCGTCTCGAGAACCGTAAAACGGTATTAACGACCGATAGCCTGAACTACGACCGCATCAGTCAGCTGGCGTATTATTTTACGGGAGGAAAGATCGTGGATCCCGAAAACACCCTTACTTCGGTATGGGGACAGTACTCCACATCGACCGACGACGCGCTTTTCAGCAAAGAGGTAAAGCTGGTGAACGAAAATTTCACCATGACTTCGGATACCCTGGAATACAATACCCGGACGCATGTTTCGAATATGGTGGGCACCACGCATATTGTATATAAGAACGATACCGAAATTTTTACCGATAAGGGCTGGTACAATACCGATACCGAACGTTCGATGCTGCTCAACCGTTCGAAGGTGATCAACAAGGAAGGAAAGGAACTGGTAGCCGATACTATTTTCTACGATAAGAGACTTGGATATGGAGAGTCGTTTGGGAAAGTGGTCATGAACGATACGGTACAGAAGTCGACCTTGTATGGAAATTATGTGTACTACAAAGAAGAAACCGAACTGGGTATCGCTACCGATTCGGCTTTGCTGGTCGATTGGTCCGACATTGCAAAACCAATGTATATCCATGCCGATACGCTTCAGACCTACAAGCAGGATACGCTTTATAATCACGCCAAAGCCTGGTTTAATGTCCGTTTTTACCGCGACGATATTCAGGGCCTGTCCGATTCGCTGTTCTACGACGGGCGCGATTCGGTACTAACCTTATACCGCGATCCGGTTTTGTGGCAGGAAAATCAGCAACTATCGGCCGACGAGGTGAGGGTGTATACGGCCAACAAAAAAGTAAACAAGGTACATCTGGAAGAAAATTCAATGGTAGTCGAGATGGTCGACTCCGTTCACTTTAATCAGATGGTAGGAAAGGAAATCATTGCCTATGTGGATAGCGGGCACATCCGGCTGGTGGAAGTCAACGGCAATGCCGAAACGGTATATTATGCCCGGGAAGAAAATGATAGTTTACTGTTGGGAGCCAATAAAACGGAAAGCAGTAAGGTGGTGATCCATTTCAAAGATAAGAAAATCGATCGGGTAGTGCTCACCAGTGCCTCGTCGGGGGTGTTCTATCCGCTGCATATCGTAACCGAGGAGAAAACCCGCCTGGAACAGTTTTTTTGGGCCGAAAACCGCCGGCCTATGTCGAAAGAAGAAGTTTTTTACCGCTTCCCTGCAGGAGAACGCCCGAAAATTGCTTTCCGGACGCCGCCTCCCAACAAGGAAGAGCCTCTCGAAAAAACGGACGGGAACACAACTGGCGAAGCGATGGAGACGCCCTCATCAGAGCTTGATTAGTTTTAATTGGTGTTTTGATCCGCCGATTGTTTCGGCCGTAACAAAGTATACGCCTGGCCGGAGTTGTCCGGTATAAAGCGTTGCTCCCTGTGAATCGTTTGTATACGTAATATTTACCGGTTTCCCCTGGATGTCCGTCAGCGTCAGTAGTTGAATGCCGGCGATGTCGACATATGCTGTTGTACGGGCCGGATTGGGATACAGTTTCGCATGTGTGAAAGCGGGCACATTACCGTTCCCCGAGGCAAGATCCCAAAAGCCCGGCACCTGGGCTATATAGTTAAGGGGCAGTTCCGCATTATAAATTCTTAGTTCGTCAATCACCCCTTTATAGGTATAATTTGTTTCGGTTTCCTCTTTCCGGGCCAGGGTTAAGTTTTTTGCTGTGGTCCCTATCGATCCGCTAAGCGGTTTAAAGGCAACCAATTGCCCGTTGCGGTACAACTCGAGCGAGTAAGCTGTATACATCCCGCAATAGTGCATAAAAACACCCGGTTGAACCGGAATATTATCATCTACATCGGCTATTCCCTCCGAAGTCCGTACTGTCCATCTTACTTTATTATCGGGAGTGATCGACAGTTTAAACCGGTCTTCATAACTTCCGTGGGATAGGATGTATTGTTCGTAGCCGGGCAACTCATCGGGCCTTATCCATAGTGCGACGCTTAGCTTGTCGGTGAAGTTCAGGGCAGGATCATTGGCAGTTACTAAATAGCCGGTCCCATCGAATGCATAAGCATGAGCTGCCATCCCGCGTTGATCGGATGCTTCGGCAGCATGGTGCGAAATGGCATGAAAAGCATCTTTCGCCCCGTTACGTGTGTTGCCGTTCAGGGAATAATAGATCAGCGTTTCTCCGTTGAAACTGGTGGTTTGCAAGTCTTTTACAAGAATGGTACGGCTAACCGAATCGCTGCCCAACAGATTCGACACCTTTAATTTCAGTGTGTAGAAACCGGCTGTTTCAGAAAGTTTCCAGTCGGGCCTGAGCCCCTGCGAAGCAGTGAGCTCGCCTCCCGACACCGACCACTCCACGGTGGCAGACGCCGGAGAGACGCTTGCTTCGGCTTTGATATGACTACCGGTGGGCAGAGGAGAATCTCCGCTCAGGGTCAGACTGTTGATTTCAGGGATTACTTCGCCTTCCGGTGCAACCAGAATTTCGATTTCGGGGCTTGTGATGGTGGTGTATCCCGACCTAACTTCACATTTAATTGTATAGCGTCCCGGTGCAGAAGGAGCGTCCCACCGGATGGTGGGCCCGGAGTAATTTTCCGATGCGGCGCCATTTACAAACCACTTGTACCGGGCTGTTTCGGTAGTGTTTTCCACCATACAATTCAACACCACTTTCCCGGGAGGGGCCACCCTTGTCAGATCGGAAGTAAAGGCCTTAATCCGTAAGGGATTGGTGTAATTGTACCGGTAGTGAAAGTCGAAAACGGCGCCATTGTAAATTTTGCGAAGACGTCCGGTAGTTTGTTTGCTTTTGGCAGGTGGAATAAGTACCAGTATACGCGACGATTTTGACGGAATACTGAAGTTTACCTTTCCGCTTACATTTGTGTGTAGTATGCTTTCGGTGATGGCGTCGTACAGGTCGTAAGTTCCTGCAGGAAGGTTGAAGTCGACTTGCTGCGGGCTGTTTTCCGGATTGTAATATAAGAAAGCAGGATAGCTATTTTCACCTCTGAAATCGGTTTTGTTAAGGTCGATCTGAAGAATTCCTTCGACATTGGTAGGGTTGATTATGGAAGCAAGATAGCCCACACTCGATCCGCTGTAGATCGATAAATCGGTAGTGGCCCATCCTCCACGTACAGCATCGCCCGTAGCATAGGGCGTTTTGCCGTTCAGTACCTGCTTCATGGCTTCAAAAGGAATGGAGAAGTGCGGATCGTTTTGTTTTGCCCAGGTATTTCCGGCGGGGTGTTGATGGTCGTCGGGGAGTCCGTTGGCATAAAAAAGGCGACTGGCATTAGCCAGGTTTAAAATCCATTTGGCTATGGCACCGGCATAGCGTTTATCGTATTTAACTACCGGAGCAAGTGCTGCAGCATGCTGAAACCCATTCATAATAAACGCGTAATCGTTTCCGCCATCGTTGGCTTCGCCGATAAGCCCCGATACATCGTAACCGTTCCATTTGCCTACAATGGTGCCCCAGTTGCGCAGGGTTCCTTTTCCCGACGAGAAAGTCCAGTTGAGCATCTTGTCAAGATCATAATTGGTGCCTTCGACAGCGTTCATGCGTGCGGCGGCAACAATTCCGTAGGGTAGTTGAAGTTCGTACGACGGATTGCCGGTCCAATGTTGCAGGAAATCGAGGGCCAGCTCGGCTCCGTTCAGGTATTTAATATTTCCGGTGTGCGTATACGCCTGATACAGCAGCCAGGCTATCGAGCCAGCCGATTCGGGTTCGGGGACGCTTCCCGAAACCGGTAAGCCGGTTAAAAGATTAAATGCTCTGTAATTAAACGAAGGTACCGTCCAGGGTTGCATAGCGGCTCCCAGTTTGAAAAGTACATCCAGCTGCCGGTCGGCAATCGAAATCATCTGAGCAGCAAAATCAGGATCTGCTGAAGGATAGAGCGCTGTTAACTGATAAAAAAACACATTGGGCATCAGTTCGTACCACCAGTCGTTTCCGGTGCTGCTACTGTAATTATTCAGATACACCAATTGTCCGTTTTTAAGGTTATAGAATTCTTTTATTTTCTGTACCCAGTTAATACCGTAGTGATTGGTTTTATCCACCCCTGCCAGGCTGGCGCCAACAATGGCCGGCAGGATGTTAATGGCCTCGGCCACCTGGCCATGATTTTTCTGTCCGACATAGGTATCCATCCAGATGGGTTGAATCGATGGATAATTGATTCCTTCGGCATTCCGGATGCCGGTAAGGGGTAACAGATTCCCGGTACGTGCGGGGTTGAAAACAAAATTATCGTAATCGACAGCCACTTTTTTCCAGTCGCGCATCAGGTAGGGCAATGGTTTGTCGGGCATCCCGCTAATGCGTGGAATAACGATCTGCTGGGCATTCATGTATATGGAGCAACAACCTAACAGTAGGGTTGTCATTATTCCGGTTACTTTAATCATTGTTTTCGAATTTTAAAAAAGGCCTGGTTGAAACCAGCCAGGCCTTTTACGTAAACACTCAAGTTTTCCTGAAAGTTATTTTTCGTCGTTATATAATTTAGCTACCTGGCCTTCGGTCAGAGCTATTTTGTATACTTTAAGTTCGTCGATTGCACCTACAAAACCATCCCATGCCGTAGGGGTTTCGGCCCACGACCAGTTCCATTCGGCCTTTGCTTCGGCATAAGTAGTACAGGCTCCGATCATCAGCGGAAGCGTGTTCTTGTATTCCCATATGCCGGTTCCGGTGAGACCTGGTTTGGTTTCGGCCGTCCACTCCATGGTACTTACCCCATTTACGTAGAAATTCAGCTGTTTTGAGTTCAGGTTCATGGTTACCACAAGGTGGGTCCAAGCTTGATTAGGTGCCGAGAAGTCGGCCTGATTGTCGGCATCTACCCATCCGTCGGCATTGGTATGTACAGTGAAGAAGGGCTTGTTTTGCTCCTGCAGCTGGAATTTCCACGAATTCCAGTAGTTATAGGAAATGATGTAATTTCCGGCTCTTGTTGAGTCGGGTTTAACCCAAGCCGAAACCGACAGCTGGCTAGCTCTGAGGTCGCTCGCAGCATAATCGCTTACCTGTAAGTGCGAACCGTTGTTGAAATACATTGCCTTACCTACTTTACCATCGACAAAGGAGGGCAGGTTGGTCGCTGTGCCAAATATTTCAGAAGGGCCTTTTTTCAACACTGCAGTCCAGCCTTTTCCTTCGGCTTTTAACTGTGCTCCTGTGCCTTCGTTAAAGCTCAAGCCCATCAACAGGGCCGAAGCCGGAATAGCATCGTAGGCAGCAGCCAGGAAGGTAGTGCGGGCTTCGCGGAGCTGAACCACCAGGTTGTCGACAGCCGACTGTGAAATGGTTGTGTTGTTAAGAGCCGTTTTGGCAGTGGAAAGTACTGTTTTAAAGGTGTTGATAGCTTCCTGCGGATAATCGGTGGTAGTAGCCTTGTCCACAATGGTCTGGCACGAATCGATCAGCGCTACCAGTGCGGCTGTGTCGGCCGGTTCTACTTCATCGGGATCGCAACTGGTAAATACAGTCGACAAAACGAAAATTGCTACAAATGCATACAGAGCATTTTTGAAAAGATTTTTTTTCATGATAACTAAAAATTTAATTGATTTTTTTACTGTTGATTAGCTGATTCTTTATTTTAATGCTTGATTGGTATCGAGTTCCGATTGAGGGATCGGGAAATAGAACCTCGGCTCGACCCATTTGAAATCCTCACCGAGCGCTTCTTCTGCAGTTTCTTTTCCCCACCGCATGAGATCGAAAAACCGGTGAAATTCGAAACCAAGTTCTTTTCGCCTTTCGTTGCGGATAGCGGTACGTAATGCTGCTTTTGTTGCCGCATTGCTGGGAGCCAAACCAGCTCTGCTGCGCACCTTGTTAAGTTCGGCTGAAGCTTTCGGCAGGGCGTCCGATCCTCCTGCCTCATTGATCGCTTCGGCTTTCATCAGCAGGATGTCGGCATAGCGGATGGCATGGTAGGGTATTGTCGACTGGCTTTTTGCGATCCCCGGTGTCATGTTTTCGTTGTATTTTCGTACTAAATAACCCGTCGCCTCCGACCAGGCAGCGGAGAAGGTCGTGTTGTTAAACCAGGGTTTTCCCTGACGGCCAATCGATGCGTCGAGCCGCGGATCATCCTGGTTGGTTACGGTCTGTTCGCCAAAGGCATCGACATAATCCTGAGTAGGAGCGTTGAAGTAATAGCCGCCTTCGGTCGAGGGTGCAAACCACACATTCAGATGGTTGCCCAGCGAAACTTCGGTGTTGTCGATGTATCGGAGTCCAAAAATCACTTCCACGCTATCCTCGGCTCCTGCGCGGAAAAGGTCGGCATAGTTTTCAACCAGACCGTACATTTTTAGCTCTTCGAGTGCAGCAATACTGGCCAGGCTGGCGGCGTACTTTTTTTGGTACAATTGCACCTTGGCCAGCAAAGCATAGGCAGCCCCTTTCGTCACACGGCCCTTATCGACCGGATACTGGGTTGGAAGTACGGCAGCAGCTTCGGTTAAATCCTTCTCGATCTGGGCGTAGACGGCATTCACCTCGCTCAGGCCCACGAAGATGGATGTGGTGTTGGTTTGAGCTTGTAATTTTAAAGGCACTTTACCAAAAATATTGGTAAGATTGAAATAACTGTAAGCACGTAAAAATCGGGCTTCGCCGATAAGCCGGTCTTTTGTAACCTGATCCATCGCTACCGCAGGAATGTTGGCGATAGCGTTATTGGCGCGCGATACCGTTTCGTAAGCCGATTTCCAGTAGGTATTCAGCACGCCGTTGTCCGACCTGGCCGAAAAATCGTTGATTGCATTGATGTCGGCCTGGTCGCCTGCATTTCCACCTTTAACGGCATCGTCCGAAGCCACGTCTCCGAAAATCCACAAGGTGTTTCCGTAGAGCGAATTATAAATGGCATTGACAGCCATAACCGCATTTTGTTCCGATTTGTAGTAGTTATCCGAACTGTACTCTCCCTTCAGTTCTGTGTTCAGAAAATCGTCACACGATATCCACGAAACAGCTATCAGGAGTAATCCCAGCCTATATATTTTCTTACTCATATACGTCGATGCTTAGAAGGTTAAATTAATTCCGAATGTAAAAGTCATGGCCACCGGATAAGTTCCCCAGTCGATACCGTTGGCTAGGTCGCCTTCGCCGGCCGAGTTGGTACTGACGGTCATTTCAGGGTCGAGGCCCGAATAGCCGGTAAACGTCAGTAAATTAGTACCGGACAGATAAACCCGGAGGTTGTCGATACCGTACTTTTTGGTTCCGGGCAGCGAATAGCCCAGTTGAAGGTTTTTCAACCTGAGATAGGAACCATCTTCGAGGAAACGCGACGAAGCCTTCACGTTGTTCGATTTGGCTGCCCACGAGGCTCGCGGTTGTGTGTTCGAACTTCCTTCGCCCGTCCAGTGTTCCCGGTAGTAACGTTCTGTGACATTAAACCCGCGATAGAATCCTTCGATGTCGTAGTTGACCTGCGAAAAAATCTTTTGTCCGAAGGCGCCCTGGAAAAACATCGACAAATCGAAATTCTTGTAATTACCACTCAGGGTGAGTCCGGTGGTGATTTTCGGGATGGCGCTACCCAGGAAGGTGCGGTCTCTGGCATCAATTATATTATCCTCGTTCTGATCGACATATTTCACATCGCCGGGCTTTATGTTATTTCCCTGATAAGCCGAAGTAAGCACATCGAGGTCGTTCTGGAAAATCCCGGCCATTTCGTACAGGAAGAATGATCCGATCGGATAGCCCTGCTCTGTTCGTGTTGCGAACACACCCGTATCCACACGGCCTGCAAAATAGGGGTTGTCGAGTTTCAATACCTTGTTTTTCAGATATCCTCCGTTGAGACTGATGTTAAAACCTCCGTCACGGAAATTCTTACGGTAGAATATCTCGACATCGATTCCCGTATTTAAGATATTCCCGTCGCTGTTGATCTGGAAAGGCGCCGCATTTCCGATGGATGGCGGTAACGATGCCGGCAACAGCATATCGTTGGTAATTTTATAGTAGTAATCGAGCGTCAGTCCCAATTCTCCTTTCAGCAATTCAACATCGGCTCCCACATTAAACTGATTGCTGGTTTCCCATTTCAGTTTGTCGTTGCCCAGCTGTGTCTGCGCGTAACCGTTGTAACTTTGTCCTCCGAATGTATAATAGAAATTATAGCCGTACCGGTCGGTATACGAGTACAAAGGGATGTTTTGGTTTCCGATGGAACCATAACCCGCACGCAGTTTCAGTTTGTAAATCGCGGGTATTTCCTTCATGAACTCTTCGGTTTCCACATTCCAACCTCCCGATACCGAATAAAAGGTTCCCCATTGATTGCCTTTGCTAAAACGTGACGATCCGTCGTGGCGTAAGATTCCGGATAAATAATATTTCTGGTTGAAATTATAACTTGTATTTGCAAAGAACGAAACCAGCGTGGATTCCCATACCGACTGTGTTACGCGGGTTTTGCTCGAACCCAGTCCCAGGTAGAGGAAGCCCGGATCGGTATTCAGAAACTCACTTTCGCTGCCATACATCCCGTATCCCGAATTTTTGATTGCTTCGGCACCTGCCATGGTGGTCAGATTGTGCACTTCGCCAAGGGTAATGCTATGATTTAAAGTACTGTTAATACTCCAGTTCAGGTTTTCGACCGACGATACCGAGAGCCCGTTGGTGCCGTTGATCCGGTTGGCCGAGCCCCAGGTTTTATTGTATTCTCTGAACAAGGTATTGTTGTAGTCGATTCCGGCCGTTGTTTTCAGCGTCAGATCGGCAGGGAGCGATATCAGTACATTACCGGAGGCCATCAGAGTTTTGATTTTTTTCGTTCTGTCGGTGTTTTCTGTCAAGCCCACCGGATTATAGCCGTCTCCGAAGAAGGAATTGTAGACCGAATTGCCGTAATACTCGGAAGGCAGGTCGATAAACTCTCCTGTGTTGCTATACACCGGAATGGCTGGATTACGAAACAAGGCATAGCGCACCACGCTGCCGCCTTCGCCGGCAAATCCGTCGCCCGAGCTGGAAACCAGCCGGTTGTTGGAAATACCTCCACTGATGTTCAAACCCGTTTTCAGCCATTTTTTAAGTTGCGAACTGATGTTCGACCGTAAGTTGGTACGTGTGAAATTGGTCGTGTTGATAATCCCGTCCTGAATGAAATGTATGCCCGAAATCAGGAATTGTGTTGTTTCATTTCCACCGCTTACCGATAACTCATGCGATTGGAACGGAGCGGTTCTGAAAATTTCTTCCAGATGATTTACATTGGGAAAGTCCTTCACCCACGATCCTTCGATAAGCGCTCGCTTGACCACCGAAGTAGCGTTGTCGGCACTGGCAGCTTCATTGTACATGCTGATGTATTGTTCGGTAGTGGCCATTTTTGTGAGTTTGCCGTGTTCCTGAAATCCCAGTTGCATGTTGTAACTGATTTTCGAATCGCCCGATTTGCCGTTTTTGGTCGTGATGAGCACGACCCCGTTGGTGGCACGCGATCCGTAAATAGCGGCCGATGATGCATCCTTAAGCACCGTCATGCTCTCAATTTCGTTGGGAGAGATGTTGTTAAGGGCTCCTTCAACCGGAATTCCGTCGACAATATAGAGCGGATCGTTGCTCAAACTGATGGAGTTTACCCCCCGGATGCGTACCGACACGGGAGCGCCCGGAGCGCCTGTCTGAGCCGCTACATTGACGCCGGCTATCCGCCCCTGCAAAGCCTGTTGTGAAGTTGCCACAGGAATCTTGCCGATCTCGGCGCTTTCTACTTTACTGATGGCGCCGAGCACGTCGCGTTTCTTCTGGACGGTATAACCCACCACCACCACTTCGTCGATGAGCTTCGTATCGGGTTCGAGACGGATGGTCAGAAAACTTTCGCCCTTAAGTTGAATCATTTGCACTTTGTAGCCAATATACGATACCCGTATGGTCGACTTCGGGGGAGCCGAAATGGTGAAATCTCCATCGAGGCCGGTCACTGAACCTGCCTGCGTTCCTTCTACCAGAATATTAACTCCGATCAGCGGTTCGCCGGTCGTGGCATCCTGCACAATCCCCTTCACTTCGGCCGGAGTTTGTGCATACGAAAGCCAGCTAAAACAACTCAATAATGTCAGTACGATTGTCTTTCTCATGATTCTATTTTTCAACTTTATTGATAAGCAATTATATGACCGTTGGCAATCAGTTGGTTGCCCTTGCGAGAAATCCGCGTTCCGGCAGGAAGCTCGGTGAGTACCACCGCCTGGTGTGCCGGTATGCTGATACCGGAGGCTGAGCCGATGTTTTTTGCCAGGTACTGTTTCGATACGCTATCGAACACATCGACTTTACCGCCTGAAGGTACATAGCTTACTACTTTTTCTTCGGGATGCGGATTGTAATAAAGATATACCGGGTATGGCCTTGCGGCATAGAAGTCGGTTACATTGCAGTCGAGCCGCAGAATTCCGGTTATGTCGGTGGTGTCGACCATGGCTCCCATAATGCCCACCGGCGAAGTACTGTACAAGCTGAACATACTTTCTTTCGGATTCAGGGGATTCCAGTTCGGGCCATCGCCAAGCGCCACCGGATGAACACCCTTCAATTCGGGTTTGCCGAAAATGTCCTCCCGCCGCAAACCTTCATAAGCTACCAGCGACTTGGTATATCCTTTCAGCTCCGGCATCCATTGATTTTTATCGTCAATCTCATCGGGGAAAAATAAACGGGAAGCATTAATGTTATTAAGCATCCATTTCCCAATTGCATTTGCAAAGCGGGTATCGTATTTTACCAGGGGTACCAGTGGCCAGGCCATTTTCATGCTGTTCATCAGAAATGCATACCCGCCTCCGTCGACGATACTTCCCTGCAGGCCGCTAACGTCGTAGTCGCCCCATTTCCCGACGATAACTCCCCATCCGAACCGTCCCTTCGGATCCTTACAGCCCTCGAATGTCCAGTTCAACATCTTTGTGATATCGTAGTCGGTACCGTGCTCCGCATTCAAACGAGCAGCAGTGTAAATACCCATCGGGAGCAGAATTTCATAAAATCGGCTTTCTTTCTGATTGTTAAGAGCTGCGATCGCCGATTTGGCGTGGCGCAGATACCGTTCGTCCTTGTACTTCTGATAGGCCGAATACAATACATATCCGTGCCCCCCGGCGGCATCCTGCTGAAGTGGTATATGATTGATTTTTCCTTCCATCTGGCTGTAATCGAAGTACGAATAATCGTAATTTCCATTCAGAACAGAGTCGGCCCTGACAAATTGTTCGGCAATAGTCCGTTGGATGTAATCGGCATTTTCAACCCCGGGAAACACATCCGAAAGGGCATAAAACAACACATTGGGCAGAACATCGTACCACCAGTCGCGCCCGTATCCTCCTCCCAGCATGGCCACTTCGGGATTCGTATTATTCATCATAATATTCCAGCCATTGCCGGAGTTGAAATAGTTCTGAATCATCTTTACGAAATTATACCCATTCTGATCGGTTTTGTCGATTCCCATCAGCCCGGCTCCTAAAAGGGCAGCCAGCGAATTAAGGCTTTCGTGAAATTCCCCGTTGTTGTTGTGCGGGCCTTGCCGTAC
The DNA here is from genome assembly GCA_001898935.1 of Paludibacter sp. 47-17. GTDB lineage: Bacteria > Bacteroidota > Bacteroidia > Bacteroidales > Paludibacteraceae > Paludibacter. The sequence continues at coordinate 390,654 of MKVT01000009.1, read as the reverse complement.
GTCGTTGATGGCGGTGTACAACCCGAAAGTTACCTGGGGCAGGTTTCGCTGGCTGTTGTCGAGCCAGATCATACTGCCGGCCGGCATATCCGGATTGAAATCAAACACATAGGCATCGTAATCGATTGCTTTCTTTTTCCAGTCGATCATTTTATACGGAGCAGGGAACTCCGGCATTGAATCGATCCGGGAGATGCGGGTCTGCGGAACCGGTTCCCCGTAATTCCTTTCCTGCGAACACGAAAGCAACGACACAATGGAGATTAAAAAATACGTATTTAAGTTTTTCATGTCGGAGAAATATGTTATTGTTTTTTTAATTTTTCTATCTGACCTATAATATGTTGGGCAAGAGGCAGCGAAATCAGCTGCAACGCTCCTACAATCATCAGGGCATACTTTAACGCAAAATCTTCTGAAATAACATAAGCTAATGTAATAAATAAAAGCATGCCGAATGCACGTCCGACGAAAAGTCCGACTTCATGACTCATAATGTAGGCATACTCATTGCGCTTTTCAATGGCCGAAACGGCATCGATGGTTTTCATCATCGTGGGGAAATAGGCCAGATCGTGGAGGGGTTGAAACAATACTTTACAAAGTACAAATACGATCACACCGATTGCCGTAAAAAGCAGTCCGTTGACCAATGTTCCGGCAAAGAACACCATCAGGCCGAAGCCGAAAATATACATGCGGTGCTGTGGCTTACTTACTCTTCCGAGCACATACACCAGGATGGCTGTAACTCCCCCGCCTATCCCCTGAATGAGGCCGAGCGAACCTTCGTCGCCTACCAGACGCATCACCAGGATGGCCGGAGCGGTCACCAGAAATCCCTGAACCATGCCTTTAAGTCCGGCTAAACCAAGTAGTTTTTGCCACAAGGGGTGGAAACGGAAATAAATAAACTTTTTCTGTACCGGATTTGCAAATTTTCCTCTTGCCAGTACGATGCTTGCGGCAATGGCAATAATAAGCACCACTACGGTAATGAACTGATAGCCCGAATTCACATCAACTTGATAACCAAACAGTACTTTCCCGTCGATGGTTGCCAGAAATACTCCCACAACCAGGGGTACGATAATGCTCCAGAGTGAAAAGAAAAACGATTCGACACCGAAAAAATAGTTGCGGTTTTCGTCGTTGGTGGAATTTAAGGTGAGCAGGTACCGGTTGGTCCAGAAAAAGCCGGTGGAGGCCCCCAGTGCGAAACCGGCAATCCCCAGTTCCAAAATCCCCAGCGATTCCACGAACATCATTATCATCAGCGAAAGTGCCGATACGATAATTCCAAATGTGTACAGCATATTCACTTTGAATACTTTAAGTAAGGCCCCGTTGAGAACCGAGGTCAGCACTACGCCGATGTACATGCACAACTGGTAGATAATGACATACGACGGACTACCGGTATTGCGCATGATATAGGCTCCGACGAAAATTTCGATGATGGGCAAAATCAGCGCATACAGCATATTTGTAATCAGCAAAGTGCGGATGTTTAACGGTTGCGATTGGAAGAAGTTGAATTCCCCGGTTAGTTTTCCTGACATGTTTATCGTAGTGTGTTTAATATTTCGGAAATGGAGAATTCAGCACTGCAAATTACTTCATCGCTGGCGCCATAAAATATTTTCAGGGTATCGCCTTCGGTATAATGTCCGTTGGTGAACACCACATTTCCGAAAAAGCCGGTTTGTTCGTACCCGGCGATGGGCTCCATGATGGGCGATCCGCTGCGGGCCAGTACTTTCGACGGGTCGTTGAGATCGAGTAATAATGCTCCCAGGCAATAGCGGTGATGCTGATCGGCGCCATGGTATATTTCAAGCCAACCTTCTTCGGTTTTGATGGGTGCTCCTCCGGCTCCCACCCGGGCCGAATCCCAGCTACCTTCACGGGTCACGGCGATGCATTGGTGGTTTCCCCAGTGGATCCGGTCGGGCGATTCGGCCAGCCAAATGTAATTCCCGCCCAGCTCGGGACTGCTCGGGCGGTGCAATGCATAATATTTCCCGTTGATCTTTTCTTCGAAAATAGCACAGTCTTTATTATGAGGAGGAAAAATCATCCCTTTACGGTCGAAATGCCTGAAATCGGTGGTGATCATTAATCCGACTCCGACAGCTACGGGCGATACTTCGGTAAAGGTAAGATAAAAACCGTCGTCCATGGTAGCCACACGGCAGTCTTCAATTCCAAACGATTCGAGATAACCTTCTCCGAAAACCGGGGGATACGAAGGATCTTCCCGGAAATGAATGTCGTCGTCGCTATTTACCAGGCGCAGGTACGAAAGTGTGGTCAGGTAATTCTGGCCTTTGTACTTAATCACCCGCGGATCGGCGGCATCCAGTTCGGGATCGTTTTTGTCGAAATGGAGAATTTCTATTTTTCCTTCCTGGTTGTAAACCGGAAAACTTATTTTTCCTTCCAGCTGTTTGGGTCGCTCGGCTACACGGAGCAACAGCCATGTTTTGCCATTATACCTGAATACTCCGGGATTGAGCAGGCAGGTTATTTCCATTCCTTCAATTCCCGGCTGTAAGTCCGACGGACGTAATAAGGGGTTGTGTGCTGATCGCTTTGCTATATCCATTTTTTAATCGATTTAAGATTTTATCTGTCGCAAATGTAGAGCTACCTGTTGGAATGAAAGGTATATTAATTTTACAAATAAGTACACGATTTATACATTTTCGGCCCAGTATACCGTAATGTTGAAATAAGATACTCCCGTGTGGGTTGATACCTTCGAAAAATTGTATATTTGTGGGAGATAAAACAAAGTTCCATGCAAAAGTTCAGCTTAATATTATATTTTTTTCTGTTGCCGGGTATCCTCCTGGCCAAAAAATACGGTTTTGTTCAGCTTACCAACAACGACGGGCTCTCCAACAGTTCCATCAATTCGATCAGCCAGAATTCGGGCGGATTGATGTGGTTTGGCACCTGGGATGGATTGAATGTATACAACGGCCGGCAATTTAATGTATACAAACCCGATCCTGCCAATCCCAATAGCATCAGCAATAATATTATACGGGATGTACTTGAGGAAAATGAAAATATTCAATGGATCGCCACCGATCATGGAATCAATCGCTTCGACCGGGATAACCATCGCTTCGAACGTTATTTTGTCGATAGCCGAAGTCAGTCGGCCTATAACGAACATTCGTTTTTGATTGCAAAAAACAGTTCCGATATGATTATCGCCGCTGTTTACGGACAAGGCATCTTTGTATTCGAAGGAAAGGAAAAAGGTTTTACCCGACTGAATCTAAAGGTTAATTCTCGATTTAAAAAGATTTTTTTCGATCTCGACGATAATTTGTGGATTCATACGCAGGAGCAGCTCCTGTTTAAAGTTGTATTTAAAAAAGGGTTTGTCGAGAGTGGTTCGGTACAAAATGTGGTACAGTTTCAGCATGCCGAAAACATACGTGCTGTTTTTTTCGATTCTTCAAGCAATGCCATCTGGATGCAAACCTCGGACAGCCGGTTGGCCACCTATAATATCTCGGCCGGTGTGTTGAACGCATATCCCGGTTTCTCGGCCGTTGCAGGAACGGTACAGTCGATGCTGTTTCTGGACGAACGTATTCTGCTGGGTACCGAAAAAGGTCTTTTTGAATGTTCGTCGGACAGGCGGCAAATGGAACTGCTGCTGAATAATGTATCCGTTCTTTCGCTCTTCAAAGGCACTCAACAGATTATTTGGGTAGGAACCGATATGCAGGGGGTATGGATGCTTACGCCCCCGCGCGAGAAATTCAGAACTGTTTCGGCCGAAAATGTAACGGACTTCGGTAATAGTGCGGTTCGTACGTTCAATATCGGTCCCGACGGAAGGTTGTGGGTCGGTACGAAAGGGAGTGGTATTTATGTGTTTGCTCTCGATAAAGAAGCCGACGCTCCGGTAGTTGAAAATCGCTTCAGCACTTCCAACGGTCTGCTTAATAATTCGGTGTTTACAATCGTAGCCGGTCCGGGCGGTGAAAAATGGATCGGAACCGATGGGAATGGGATCAATTATACGGATCTCCGGACAGGTAAATTAAACAAATTGCAGATTGCCGATAGTTTGAAACCGAGCATCAATCTTTCGTCGGTTTATGCGCTTTTCTTCTCGTCCGATACTGTATTGTGGGTGGGTACCAGCGGGTACGGACTCTACGGCTTGCATATCGACCGCACAAAGGTTCCCTATTCGATACGTTCGTACCGTCAGTATATCTATAAGGCTCATCAGCCCCATTCGTTGAGTAATAATATAGTGTATTCCATTTTACGCGACGACGAAAAGCATCTTTGGATAGCAACAAGGGGGGGAGGACTTAACCGGTTCGATATGCAATCGGGTAACTTTACAACCTACCGTACGGATCCCGGGAATTCGTCGTCGATAAGCAGCAACGATATATTGTGTCTTCACAGGGATGCCAAGGGCGATTTGTGGGCAGGAACCAGCGTAGGACTGAATAAATTAGTGCGAATCGTCGGGGGTAATCCCGAGTTCCAGCGTTTTACCGAGAAAGAAGGAATGCCCAACAATACCATCCACGGGATACTCGAGGATTCGGACCGAAACATCTGGGTGAGTACCAATCAGGGGATTGCCAAGTTGATACATCAGCAGGAAAAATACCGTATTGTTTCTTATTTTAAAAAAGACGGACTTCAAAATAATGAATTTTCGGATGGTTCGTTTTATAAGAGAAGCGATACGGGAGAGATGTATTTCGGGGGTATCAGTGGTTTCAATGTGTTTAATCCCGGCGAAATTACGCATAGTAATTTTATGCCTTCGCTTATTCTCGATGCCTTTTTTATTGATAATACGGAAATGAATCTTTCTTCCTTTATCAGGCAGGACAAGGAAGAAGAAGTGCTGGTGCTTTCCTATAAAAACAAATCGTTCAGCTTTCGTTTTATTCCGCTCGATTACCTTGCCGGTACGAAATGTGAAATTGCATATATACTCGAAGGATACCAGAAAGAGTGGATTCAGCTGGGCACTTCGTCGGCTATCGTGTTTTCAAATTTGCCTAAGGGCGATTATGTGCTGAAAGTAAAATGGAGCAATGCCGACAAGTTATGGAGCGAGGAGTATTTTGAGTTGCCGGTACGAATTCGACCGGCCTGGTGGGATACAACCTGGGCATATGGGGTGTATATCGTTCTGTTTTTGTTTTTTACTTTTGGCTTGTACCGGTTCCTGCGTTTTCAGATCAGGGTGCGCAACGATATTCGGCTGAAAGAGCTCGAGAAGCAGAAAAATGAAGAAGTGCATCAGGCTAAACTGCGCTTTTTTACCAATATAGCCCACGAGTTTTCCAATTCGCTTACCCTGATTTACGGCCCTTGTGAACAGTTGCTCCGAACCACTATACCCGATAGCCTGACCCGGAAATACATCAATATTATAAAATCGAATTCCGAACGGATGCAGGGATTGATTCAGCAATTGATCGAGTTTAGAAAAGCTGAGACGGGGCATCTTCAGGTACGAATCGAAAAAACGGATGTCGCCGAACTGATCCGGTTCGTACTCGATAATTTTCAGGAAGTGCTTGAACAAAAGAATATTAAACTGATTCTGAATATTCATCCCGATTTGTTGTATTGGAACAGCGATCGCGACAGTCTTGAAAAGATCCTATTCAACCTGGTTTCCAATGCCGTGAAGTATACACCCTCCGATGAAAAAATCGAAGTGAGCGCTTCGTACCTGAGCGAACCCAATATTGTGCAGATACAAGTAACCAACAGGGGTGTTGGGATTAAAGAAGATCATCACCGGAGAATTTTCGACCGTTTTGAAGTATTGGAACGCTTCGAAAAACAAGTCATGAAAGGATTGGAAACCAGCAATGGAATCGGACTTGCGCTGTGTAAAAACCTGGTTGAGCTGCTGGGCGGAACGATAAGACTCGAAAGTGATGGCGAAACCTATACCTCCTTCACGATCCGGTTGCCGGAGTTGGCCCCGGACACGGATGCTGCGCCGTTACCCAACGAACCGGTACGTCTGAAAACTACGGATGCTACAGGGTATCCGCCCGAATCGGAGGCCCGGCAACGCGAGATAATGATTCCCGATACGGTAAAAAACGGGTTAATATTAGTAGTCGACGATGATCCGGAAATTTGCCGTTTACTGCACGATATTCTGATTCATACGTATGAGATAGCGATGGCATATAATGGGAAAGAAGCTATCGAGATGATGAAATTACGGTTGCCGGTGCTGATTATCACCGATAATATTATGCCGGTAATGGATGGGGTCGAATTGGTGAAAATAATGAAACAACAGGAACTGACACGCCATATCCCTATCCTTATGTTATCCACAAAAAGCTCGGTCGAAAGTCAGATTGAAGGCCTGGAGATGGGGGCTGATGGTTATTTAGGCAAGCCGTTTCATCCGCGACATCTTGAAGCGATGGTCGAAAGTGCTTTGTCGCGCAATAAAACCCTGCTCGATTACAGCGAGTCGCCCTATTTAGCGGTGGATTTGTTGGAAGGTAAAATAATTCGTAAGGAAGACCGGAATCTGATCCTCCGGATTACCTCGCTTATATTTGAACAAATCGAAAATGATTCGCTTTCGATTGAATATATTGCCGGCGAACTGGCGATGAGTAAAATGCAGCTGTACCGGAAGTTAAAGGAAAATGTAGGGCAGACACCCACGGAGTATATCCGTACAATACGGTTGAAACAGGCCGAAAAATTATTAAAGACGACCAGTAAGACGGTTTCGGAAATCATGTACCTGTGCGGTTTCAACAACAAGGCTTATTTTTACCGCGAGTTTGCAAAGAAGTTCAATGATACTCCCAAAGAATTCAGAAAGAAAGCCGGCACGATAGTAAACGAATGATAAAAACAGCAACAGCACCGAAACGCTATTTTCGCATTCCGGTGCTGTTGTGCGGTAGGATGGGTGCTTGGTTATACTACATATGTAGTCGAGGCTGTGTCGCCTCCGCGACCGGTCCAGTTGGTATGGAAGAATTCGCCGCGCGGCCGGTCGATACGCTCGTAGGTATGCGCTCCGAAGTAATCGCGCTGCGCCTGTAACAGGTTGGCTGGCAAACGTTCGCTGCGAAGCCCGTCGAAGTAGGTGAGTGCAGCGGTAAGTGCCGGAACCGGAATTCCGTTGGTGAGGGCTGTGGCACACACCCGGCGCCATCCTGCCTGCGCCTGTTCGACTTTTTCCTTGAAGTAAGGATCCAGCAACAGGTTTTCAAGTTCAGGATTTTTATCGAACGCTTTCTTGATATCGCCTAAGAATACCGAACGGATAATGCAACCACCCCGCCACATCAACGCGATGCCTCCGTAATTCAGGTTCCAGTTGTATTCTTTTGCTGCTTCCATCATCAGGTTATAGCCTTGGGCATACGAAATAATCTTGGCACCGAACAAAGCATCCTTCAAGTCGTCGATCATTTGCTTCTTATCGCCGGTGAAATGCACTGCAGGGCCGCTGATCATTTTCGAAGCTTTCACACGCAGGTCTTTCTGGGCCGACAAACAACGGGCAAATACCGATTCTCCGATCAGGGTGAGCGGAATTCCCAGGTCGAGAGCAACAACGCCGGTCCATTTGCCGGTACCTTTCTGTCCCGCCGTATCCAGGATTTTTTCCACCAGCGGTTCTCCATCCGTATCTTTAAAGGCCAGAATATCACGTGTAATTTCCGTCAGGTACGAATCCAGATCGCCTTCGTTCCACACTTTAAACACTTCATGCATCTCGTCGGCCGACATGCCCAGCAGATCTTTCATCAACTGATAAGCTTCGTTAATAATCTGCATATCACCGTATTCAATGCCGTTATGCACCATTTTCACAAAATGGCCGGCTCCATCTTCGCCTACCCAGTCGCAGCAAGGTACATTATCCTCCACTTTGGCCGCCACCGCCTGGAAAATATCCTTCACTGCCGGCCATGCGGCAGGCGAACCACCCGGCATCATCGAAGGACCCAGCAAAGCTCCTTCTTCTCCGCCCGAAACGCCGGTGCCGATATACAGCAATCCTTTGCTTTCAACGTACTTCGTGCGACGAATCGTATCGGGGAAATGCGAATTCCCGCCATCAATAATAATGTCGCCTTCTTCGAGATGAGGAATAATCTGCTCGATAAAATCGTCTACCGGCTTGCCGGCTTTTACCAGCATCATCACCTTACGGGGTTTTTCGAGCGAATCGCATAATTCCTTGATGGAGTGCGCTCCGATAAAGTTTTTGCCCTTGCCTCTGCCGGCCAGGAACTGATCAACTTTTTCAACCGTGCGGTTGTAAACACCCACGGTAAAACCCTTGCTTTCCATATTCAGCACCAGGTTTTCGCCCATTACGGCCAAGCCGATAAGGCCAATGTCTGCTTTTTGTTTCATTTGTTAGTATTGCTTATTTGGTTTATTCATTTACAATGTTGAATCCGATTTGTGTCAGTAGCATCCGGATATCACCGGGAATGTTTACAGCACGAATGGTATAGGCTGCAAACTCCCTCCGTACCGGATAATCGCCTCTTTGTTTCTCAAAGCCGGAAGGTTGAGCCCTGAAACGCGCATCGTCGGTACGAATATCATAGGTATGAAGAATAGCCTTGCTTATAATATCCTGTGCGCTCAATCCTGCGCCATCAATCTCTATTGTGGGGCATTCCGGTAATTCAACTCCCGAAGGTGTCCAATTGTTTAGATTGAAGCCGAAAAAACCGGCAATTGCCTGCACACTCATTAGCGTACCCGTAGCTTTGCCGTCCCGTGAATAGCCGGCTATATGCGGAGTCGCCAGAAAAGCGGCGTCGAGCAATTCCCGGTCGATATCGGGTTCGTTTTCCCAGCAGTCGGCCACAAAAGCCTCGAGTTTGCCTTGGTTCAGCGCTTGTTTGACAGCCGCCGTATCGGTTACCTCTCCTCTGCAGGAATTGATAAGGAGCGGTTTTTTTGCAAGTTGACGAATAAAATCGCTATTTACCAGGTGGTAGGTGGCATCGTCGCCACGTGTTTCGAGCGGCACATGCAGGCTGATGATGTCGGCTTTTTCAAGAATTTCGGAAAGCTCGGCAAATGGCGCAGGATCCTCGTTCCGTTTCCGGGGCGGGTCGTTCCTGAGTACGGTCATTCCCAGCAATTCGCCGAAACGGGCCACTTTCGATCCTACATTCCCGACGCCTATCACGCCGAGACAGAGTTCCTTCAGCTGTACATTTCGCGCTTCAGCCCATACCATCAGTACCGAAGCAATGTATTGCTCTACCGATTTCGAATTGCATCCCGGTGCATTGGTCCAGCCGATGCCCGCTTTTTTGCAATAGGCGGTGTCGATATGGTCGTACCCTATAGTGGCCGTAGCAATCATTTTTACCCGCGAACCGGCCAATAAGCTTTCGTTACAGATCGTGCGGGTACGGGTCACTATGGCATCGGCATCGCGCACCACTTCGGAGGTGGTGTTGGCTCCCGGAAGGTAAATCACTTCGGCTACCGGTTCGAATGCACCCCGGATGTAAGGGATTTTATCGTCGATTATTATTTTCATGGGAGTAATAATTGGTTACTATGGTTTCGAGTACCTTGTTGGTTCGTGCAGCCGAAACACCGGTGCTCACACATTCGCCCCGGCCCAAAAGGGCATTCACCACCTGTGTAATAAGATGAAATTGAATATTTTCGGGATTCTGAAAACAAAGTTCAATGGTTCCGTTTCCGGTGGTAAGTTGCAAATCGCCTTTAGCAAAAGTGGGGAGTGTGATTTTTCCCCGGGTTCCGGTAATCTCGATAGTATCCCGAAAATTCCCCGGATCGGTTACGAAACACCAGCTTCCGCTGCCCGCCATTCCGTTGGCTAATCCGAAACTGGCAGTAACCGTATCCTCGGCCGCATAATATCCGGCAATATTGGAGGCAAAACCGGCAGCAAACGTAACGGGACCGGCCAGGTAATCGAGGTAATCGAACTGGTGCGAAGCCAGATCATAAAAATGGCCGGCTCCGGCAATTTCGGGGTTAACGTGCCAGCTTTGCTGTTCTTTATACTGATCGCGCACTCCTTTGGGAAGATGCAATGTGAGGTGCACCGTGAGCGGAGTTCCGATGCTACCGTTTGCGAGCAGCTCCTTTACTTTATTGAAAGCCGGGAGGGTGCGGCGGTAATAGGCTACATACAAGGGCATTCCTGTTTCTTCGGATACCCGGATCATTTCGAGGCATTCGGCATAGGTACGGGCCATTGGCTTTTCGACATACACCGGCTTGCCTGCCCGCATGGCCTGTATGGCGTAACGAGCATGCGTATCGGGTGGCGTAGCAATGTATACGGCATTTACCTCCCCGTCGTTTATGAGTGCAGCGGCATCGTCATAGTATCGTTCCACGCCGTGCCGCTGTGCATAATCGCGGGCTTTGTCACGATCCCGCCGCATTACAGCCACCAGGCGCGATCCCGGCACTTTATTCAATGCCGGTGCGCTTTTCAACTCGGTTACGTTACCGCAACCAATCATCCCCCAACAAACCTCCTTCACCATTGCTCAATTAATATTTAAACCGTTCTTTATAGGCCCACAGTCCTAAGGCCGGATTGGATATGTAAAATATTTCTTCACCGTCGGGAAGAATATTAAAACCGTCTTTCAGTTGATCGGGCTTATACCGCGCGGTCACTTCATCGATGTCGGCATAGTTGAAACCTACGCTTATTATCTCTTCCCGGCTGAGATTGCCGGCCTGCTTGCCGGGGCAATAGGTGACACTGAAACGCCCTTCCGTAGATCCGTGTATCAAATGTGCCGCAGCTCCCAGGTTTCGTCGCAATTCTTCGTTCTCGTCGCAGGCCTTCAGGGTGGCCGGCGTGCCGAAATAACCATATTTCCGTATCAGGCGGTCGATTTCCTTGTCTTCGCCGAATTCCTTCAATGCCGGTGCCAATACAATCAGTTCTCCGTTATCGTCGATGGCCATACGGGTACGGTAAATCGATTTATTACCCAGCCAGGTGCTTTTGAATTCCGTAGGATCGAGATACACCACTACTTTTTTCAGCGGCCGGTCGAGCATCTCGAAATTAACCTGCAGCGCCAGCTTGGCTGCTTTGTCGAATACTTCGAAATCGTCGCCGATAAACAGTCCGCGGGTTTTTACAATTCCGTCGGTTTTGTCGAGCCCTACCACCGTTTGAACGTACACAATCGGTAAATGCTTGGCAAAATGTTCCGAGGCGTAGTTAAAAACGCGGCGTACCGGCGTATCGGCGTGACCCATCATGCGCTCCATCCCGTAGGCAGCGCCAATAAAGTGACTTTTATTGATGCCTTCGGAACCACCTGTACCGACGAATATGTTTTTGTTGTAGTTGGCCATTCCCACCACTTCGTGAGGCACCACTTGCCCGATCGACAAAATTAAGTCAAAATTTCCGTCCCGCAAAAGTTTGTTCACCTGGGCCGGCCAGGGAAATTCGACGGCGCCTTCCGAAACTTCCTTTACATAGGAGGCAGGCACCGTTCCGAGTGTTACCACGTCGTTGCGCCAGTCGTGATCGCGGATCAGCGAAGCCGGAAGCGATCCGAACATATGCCCGATCTGGTGAGCGGTCATCGGGCTGTGGGTCCCCAGTGCGGGAAGCACATCGGTGAGCGCATCGCCGTAGTAGTGCCAGGCCATTTCGGTAAGTTCGCCCGAACGGCTGGGAAGCCGGGTGTAATCGGGTGGAATAGCCAGTACTTTTTGTTTGGTTCCCAGCTTTTCGAGCGCGGCATACAAGCCCTCTTTTAAATCGGAAGCGCCAAGCTCCAGCCCGGCACCTCCCTTTTCATAATACATCATCTTTTGTCAGCGTTTAACGCGGGCATTACCGCCCCAGATACTCCAAACTTGTTCTTCATCGGCCGGTGAGGCATAATCGGTAAGCATGGTGGTGGCCAGTGCTCCGGTAGCCCAGCCGAACTGGGCCCATTTTTCCGACTCCCAACCTTTCAGAATGCCATAGAGCATACCTCCCACGTAGCCATCGCCTCCGCCAATACGATCGAGTACGTTGATCTTACGGGGCAGTATCACCGTCCAGTCGTTGCCATCGAGTAAAATGGCGCCCCAGAGATGTTCGTTGGTACTGATAACCTGACGAAGGGTCGTAGCAAATACCGATGCATTGGGGAACGATGCCTTCACACGGCCTATCATTCCTTTAAACCCTTCGATTTCGGCTTCGATTCCCTTTCCACCGGCCTCGGGTCCTTCGATCCCCAGGCAGAGCTGGAAATCTTCTTCGTTACCGATCAGGATATCGGCAACCGAGGCAATCTCGGTGAAAACGGCGCGAAGTTCATCTTCGCGTCCCTTCCAGAACGATGCCCGGTAGTTGAGGTCGAACGATATGCGAGTGCCGGTTTTGCGGGCGAAACGGGCCAATTCCAGGCAGAATTGGCTGGTATCCTGCGATAAAGCAGCAATTAATCCCGATAAATGCAGAATCTGCACTCCTTCGTCAACAAATATCCGATCCAGATCAAAATCTTTTACATTCAGCGTACGCCCCACCTCTCCCGCACGGTCGTTCTGCACGCGTGGGCCGCGGGTGCCGAATCCGCTGTCGGCGATATTGAACTGGTGGCGGTAGCCCCAGGGGTCGCCCTGGGCAACCTCCACTCCTTCGTAGGTCATGTTCCGGCTGCGGAGTTCGTTTTTGATAAACTGGGCAATCGGGCTGTCTTTCACAAAGGTGGTCAGTACTTTTACCGGCATTCCCAGCGACGAGGCGATGTTGGCCACATTGGTTTCGGCACTGGTAGCCTGCATTTCGAAAGTTTTGCTGGTATGTACCGGCTGTCCGTTGAGCGGAGTAATACGTACGCCCATGCTGCTGGCAACCAGCAACGAATACTTAGCGTTTGCTTTTAAACTAATACTCATTTTGCTATTATAATTTAAATACTGAATACATCAAATCCACCGTCGATAACCGTCAGTGTACCGGTCACGAATTTCGAGGCATCGCTGGCGAGCCAGTGTAAGGTTCCGAGCAATTCTTCGGGTTCGCCAAAGCGTTTGAAAGGAGTGTGCGCAATGATGGATTGGCCGCGTGCTGTGAGCGATCCATCGGGATTGGTGAGCAGCGCACGGTTTTGTTCCGAAATGAAAAATCCCGGTGCAAAGGCGTTCACCCGGAAGTCCTCTCCGAATTTGGAGGCCAGTTCAATCGCCAGGTACTTGGTGAAGTTGGTAACTGCTGCTTTGGCCGCTCCGTAGCCGGCAACGCGGGTAAGCGGCCGCAACGCCGATTCGGAGGAAATATTGATAATATTACCCGCTTTCTGCTGCGTCATTACTTTCGCAAATACCATGGTGGGAATGATGGTACCGAAAAGATTCAGGTCCACTACTTTCCTGAAATCGTCGATGTTCAGATCGAATAAGGTCTTGTCGGGACCAATGGTCGCTCCCGGCATATTCCCCCCCGCTCCATTGATCAAAACGTCGATTCGACCGTATTTTGCAACGATTTCTTCAGCGTTTTTTTCGAGTATCGCTTTGTCGTTGACATCCGTTTGCAGAAACATCGCTTCGTGCCCTTTGGCAAGAATCCCGTTTACCAATTCTTCTCCTTTTGCCTGGTTACGCGCCAGCACTACCACCTTGGCTCCCTGCTCGGCAAGATATTCCACCATGCAGCTTCCCAGTACTCCCGTGCCTCCGGTCATCACCATCACACGGCCTTTTATATCAAATAAGTTTCTCATACTCCGGTTTTATAAATTCAATAATCGTTTCAGGTGACGTTCGTAGATGTTTTCCTCCACACAGGCGCCAATCACGTCGCTGTATTTTTTCAACATTGCATAGTAAGCATCTCCTTTTTCGGCTGCAACTTTGTAGGCTACGTGCACCAGCTGACGAAAATCGGCATTGTAGTCGGGATGACCCGGGATATGCCGCAGGGTGTTAGCCAGTTTTTCGCCGTCCCAGCTGTTTACTTCTTCTACCGAGGGTAACCGGGCCGGATCGATGTCGATCACATCGGCATAAGGAGCGCATAACTCTTCGCGACGGTTGTACGACCCGGCGTAAATTTCTTTTGCCATTTCGAGACCATCGCCACCGGCAAGAGCCAACCCGATCACCTCTTCCAGCCAGGTTGTACCGGCTGTTTTCAGGTGCAGGCCTTTGTCGTGCTTTTTAATAATCGAAGCCATGATCGGATAAATCGAAAATTTATCGCTACCCGAGTGAACACTTAGTTTCAGTTCCTGCGGTAATCCGAATTGTTTCACTGCATAATCGATAACCAGGATATCTTCTTCAAATTCGCGGGCGAATTGATCGAGATCGCCGCGGTAGTCGACACCCTTGTTGAAACGGCCGGTAAACTTGGGAGCTATGGTTTGTGCCGGTACTCCTTTGTCGGCGAGCATTTTCAAAATAAAGAACAGGTAAACCGGGGTTTGCGGATGTTCCACTTCGTCCATCGAAACTTCGGTAATGAAATTGCCTTTTCCTTTTTTGTCCACCAGGTATTGATATATTTCGGAAGCCTGTTGAGTGGCTGCCAGAAATTTTGACGCAATCTCGATCAGCAATTCACGGGTTACCTTTATAGCTTGCCGGATTCCGGGGATTTGCAAGTCGCCCATATAGGCGGCACACGAATCGACAAATTTCCGCACTTCTTCTTCGGTACTGGGTTTCCCGATAAAGGCAGCCACATCGAGCGTGAAGAAATCGGCTGTTTCGACAAAGGGAGCAACGGTGGAAAGGTTGATATGATCGGCATCGACAAAATATTTACCTTTAAATCCCAGGGTTGCAACGGCATGATCGGCTTCTTTGCGTACATCGGCCGGATGCGAATGAACGTATATATGTTCGCGGTTGGATTTATTCCAAACCGGACTAATGTCGTGACCTGCCCCGTTGGCTTTTACAATGGCTCGCAGCTGAGCTACACCCTGATGGGCAAAACGATCGCCCATCCCGATACTGATTTTTCCTAATTCCATAATATTCCAATTTTTAAGATTAATATTTCTCTCTGAAGTTTATATAGTCGTTAATGTTTTCTTTCATCAATATATCGATGGGAACGTAATTTATCTGGTTTACCTCCTGCTTTAAAATCAGTTTATTGCAGAGATCGCGTACGGTATAGTAAGCCTGTTTACCGGGGCTTTGAGCAATCAGATACGATATTACATCCTGATTGAGGTATTCGACGTTTTTATCGAGCAGGTCGTATCCGATTAACCGGATGTTGGCGTGTTGCAACTGTTTCAGGTAATTAGCCAGCCGGTATACTTTCGAATTGAAAGTGATGGCCGCATTTAGTTGCGGATGTTCCCGGAACGTTTGTTCCACTATCCGGAGATTCAACTCATCGTCGGTGTCGCTGATCTCTACATGTACCAGGTCCATCTTTTTGTGAGGCGTTTGTTGGTTGAAATAGTGCATGAAACCTTCGAACCGGTATTTCGTCTGGTTCGAAACGGCTCCCTGCCGTTTGGTCCGGAGTACCAAAACTTCGCTGCTGTCGGGCAGATCGTTGAGAAGTAATTTGGCGGCGACAAATCCGCTTTGAAATGAATTCTGACCGTAATAGGTTGTAAAACCAGCTTCTTCGATCAGAGAGTCGATAAAGGAGAAGGGAATCTCGTGCTGCCGAAGATCGAGGGTGAACGCCAAGGTTTCGTTTCTGAAAATAGGAGCCAGGATCACGGCATCGGGCTTCAACTGAAGCAGGTTGTCCGTAAGTCCCAGGAAGTTATTCGCATCGAACTGATTGAAGTAATGAATATCGATGTGGATATTGTACTGAAGAAAATCATTCCCGGCCTGAAGCAATGCATTTTCGATGAATTCCCAGTAATCGCCGGGTTGGAACGAAGGGATAAGGCACACGAACCGGTAGTGCTTCTTGGATGCGAGTGAACGGGCCAGCAGGTTGGGAGTGTAGTTGATTTCTTTCAATACCTTCAGTACTGCTTCTTTACTTTTTACCGACACTTCGCCGCGGTTGTGCAAAACGCGATCGACGGTACCTTCCGACACGCCTGCCATGCGGGCAATGTCTTTTATCCGGGGTTTTTGAGTGGTATGTTGCATCTTACTCCTGATGATTTTATAGCTCCGTGTACGCACACAGTGGATTCAACTGCAAATGTACGATTTATTATGATTCAACAAAACAGTTTTCAGGTCGTGTGCGGGCACGGATTGAATATATTAATCGTAAAAACAAGATAATCAGAGGTATAAGTCGGTGCACATATAGCGAAATATTTGTGTTAAA
This sequence comes from Paludibacter sp. 47-17, assembly GCA_001898935.1. GTDB lineage: Bacteria > Bacteroidota > Bacteroidia > Bacteroidales > Paludibacteraceae > Paludibacter. The sequence continues at coordinate 374,333 of MKVT01000009.1, read as the reverse complement.
TATTTGAAAAGCACAGCTTAATCTTCTACTCTGCCTTTATCAGGATTCGAATGCCCTGAAAAGCGACTGGGCTTTTTGTTGATGATAAGGGTAGAGGGTATGTTTTCGAGTTTGGTACTGTTGTCGTGCGTCAGCCGGTTCCAAACCGGATAGCTTACCAGCATGAGACTGTATCGTCCGAAGTGATTGTAATTGTTTCGTGCGTTCCGCATCAGTTTATAGGAATTCGGGAAATGAAGATGCAGCTCTTCGAACGATTTCGTAAAAGCTCCGGTCGACTGGAGCAATCGGTTTTCGTCGTGAATCACGAGCTGAATACTGGCATCGTTTTTCAGAATACGGTGTGCGTAACGAATCAGGAAATCGTCTTTTTCGTCCTGTATGAGTACAAGTACTTCTTTCAGATGATCAAAATTTCGATTAATAAAAATTCCTACACTGCATTTGCTTTGTTCGACAAAATACTTTGTTTTGTCTTTTATTAAGCTGCCCGGATAGAAGATTTCTCGCGATCGGGTTACTTTATTGACCAGTTGATTGATAAAACTGATAATTCCGGTGGTTGACTGGTTTTTCACAAAGGAAATTCCGGACAGCGAAACCCCTGCTCCAACCAGCAGGAAGTCGAAATTGTCGGTATTAACAGTCCGGACCACGCCCTGTTCAATATTGTCGGCAAACTTGTGTTCGGTTTCAATCTCAAATTTCATTTTCTCCGATTCGGAAAGAATTCCCCTGAAACTTTCCCGGGCAAAATCGTCGCCATAGATGGGATTGGTATCGGTACCGGGTGTAATGTGGAGAGCGGTCACCGACAGGATGTTTTTAGCGCCGTCGAGGGTCGAACGGGCAATCCTGAGCAATGCTTTTCCGTTGTCGGGATTTCCCAGCGAAATGAGTGCCTTGAACACTCCCTGCGCCTGTTGACGCCGGTATTCTTCCTGAATGTTCTTTTGAGGAAACAGCTTTTGAATCAACGACAATAAAGGAGTGGTCATAAAGGTGGTTATCAGGGCCATTAAAACCAGCATCACAAAAATAGGTTTCGGTAGAATGCCCATTTCGAACCCAATATTAAGCACGACGATTTCCATCAATCCGCGTGTATTCATCAGGGCGCCAATTGAAAGGCTATCGCGCCAGCTTTCACCCATGATTTTTGCAGTGAAGGCCCCACCGGCAAATTTTCCGATAATTGCAAATAATATTACAACACCCGTAATAGTCCAAAGATGGGGGGTGTTGAGCAGTCCGATTTCAGTTCGTAATCCGGTGTAAACAAAAAATAAAGGTAATAGTAGTGTAACAGCGACATCTTCGATTTTATCGATCAGAATTTTTCTGAAACTCGGTAGGGGCGGCATTATGACTCCTGCAAGGAAAGCCCCGAAAAGAGCGTGTATACCGATGAGTTGTGTGGCAAGTGCCGACAACGTGAGTAAAAGAAAGATGAATGCAACCATATTCCGGTTTAAGGTCTCGGAATTGCTGTAAATCTTTCCGATTTTATGCATAAATGGTTTGACAACGAAAATCATCAGGAAGATGTAAACCAATGAAAATCCAATGGTGTAAAGTGAACTTACAAAACTGCCGGTTTTTGCGATAGCTATAACTCCGGCCAGCAACGACCAGGCTGTAACGTCGTCGAATGCTGCACATGCAATCGATATCTGTCCGAGGTGTGATTTCGACAACCCTTTTTCCTGTACAATGCGGGCCAGTACCGGAAAAGCGGTAATACTCATCGAAATGCCGATGAAAAGGGCGAATGAGAGGAAGTCGGTATGACCGGCAGCAAATTCCTCGTACACGAAATAGGCGAACAACATCCCCATGAAATAGGGAATAATGATACTGGCATGACTGATGACATAGGTGGAGCCCATTTTGTTGCGCAGCATCCCCAGGTTGAGTTCCATGCCGATTACAAACATAAAAAGGACCAATCCGACCTGACTCAGGATGTATAGATTGCCGAGCGATTCGGGGGCAAACAGAAACTGAAACGTATCGGGATAGAAATAACCCAGCAAGGAAGGCCCGAGAATGATACCGGCCAAAATTTCGCCAATCACCGTGGGTTGGCCTATTTTAATAAAAAACCATCCTACAATGCGCGACACAAGCAGGATGGCAATAATTTGCAGCAACAACAATCCCAGTGGTTCAACCAGGTTGTGGTGGACGGATAATCCGAACGACTCAAAATCGCTCTGCGGAGGCGAATCGATGCTGCTTATATGTTGTTCGTAGACTTCAAATCGTTCGGCATTTTTAAAAAGAACGTAGGTAAGTACAACGAACGAAACAATCATCAGCAGGTAGAACAGCCAGGTATTTAAGTGTTTATTGGGCATGGTATGCGGGTGATCGGTGGTTATTCGATAACGGCTTTTATATCTTCGATTGAAACCAGTTTGTTTACGATGGCATAAATGGTTAAGCCGGCGGTGCTGTGAATTTCAAGTTTCCGGGTGATGTTTCTCCGGTGCGAAATTACTGTATGCGTCGACAGAAAAAGTTGTTGTGCGATTTCTTTGTTGGTGAGCCCTTTTACTACGCAGGTCAGAATTTCGACTTCCCGGTCGGTAAGGCTTTCGCTTTTATCGAGCTGGGAGGTGTCGGGGTGACTTTCTTCGTATTTTTTTTCGAGCCTTTCGGTCAGCGGAATAAACAGGCAATCCTCCACTTTCGTATGCCTGTCGAGGTCGAGCTCGCAGTCGGCCAGATCGAACAAAACCTCATTGAGCAGGTAATTCGGCTTTTGCGAAGGAAAGTATTTCACCAGAATATTCTTCAAATCGGATAACTTCGATTCAATATTTTCATGATTTTGCTCAAAAACCGCAATGCTGTATTCCGGATCCTTATCGCCTTTGCAAAGCCGGAGTACGTATGGAAATACCGTATTGTTTTCGTAGGCCATGTGTTTCTGAACCTCCTGTTCGTAGTCGTCGAAGAACTTCAGAATCATTTTTTTATACGGGTCTTCCTTGATCGAATCGTCGATGGCATCGATCAGTTTTCTCCGTATCAGGGGGAGTTTGAAATCAATAAAAAAGTTATGCGCGTTGCGTAAATAAGTTACCAGGTTGTCGATATTGATCGTGTCGGCCGGAATTAAATCGGATTGAAAACCTCCCGATATATAATTGACGACCGTGAGAAAGGTAGTCGCGTCGATATCGCGTTCGAGACAGACTTCACGAACGGTTTTTTCGCCAAAACCCAGGGGCAATCCGAACCGGGTCATGGTGAGCAATAGCGATGCATCTTCCCTGATCAGGTCGTTCATCTTACTGGAAGGAGTGAATTTTTGCACCATTCTTCCTGCTTATTTCTGGTTGCGTTGAGCTTCCCGTTTTTTAATGTCCTGTTGCAGCCGTTCGAAAACACCGGCATCGAGCGATTTCATCGCTTCGAAAGCTGCGGGATCTTTACGGCGGGTAACCGCCATCAGGTTGTAGAGATAGGTTTCTACTTCCTGTTTGCCATAGCGCTTTTCGAATTCGGCGCGGTTCTTTACAAAGAAGGCGAAAGCCGGACTTTTTGTCGAACTCACATGATTGCTGATCAATTGCCAGCTCTCGGCATTCAATTTATCCTGTTCGGAAGTTTTTGCAAAATACTCTTCAATAAGCGCATCGGCATTGGGCGCTCCATAATTCATATCGAGGTAAGCATTGATGGTTTTAGCGCTCCGGTCGCCTTTCGTTATCCGTGCATCCACTGCCTTGAAATTATTTTCGCTGTCGGTTGCCAGCTTGCTTATTTTCAGGAAGTCGGCAGCATTTTCAGTTGAGCCGACCGCACGGTGAATCACTTCTCCGTCGCCGTTGAGATAGAGAAACGAAGGGTAGGCTTTGATGCCATAGGTTTTTCGTACGATGGCGCCGTACGGTTTTTCCATATCGTATTTCAGGTTGATGAAATTGGCATTGTGAAATTTTCCGAGTTCTTCGTCGGGGAAGATATTGGCGTCCATGTATTTGCAAGGGCCGCACCATACGGCATAGCAATCGATAAAAATAAGTTTATTTTCGGCTTTGGCTTTTGCCAGTACATTTTCGAAGATCGTATCGTTGTGGAACTGAATCCCTTTGTTTTGAGCTACTGTGTGGAGGGTAATTGCAAGAATTCCGATGATTAAAAACTGTTTCATATTGTTCTGTTGTGATTGGTATGAGTTTATAAAACGTATGTATACTCAAATTGTTTGACAATTAATAGATTGATTCGAGAAACTGTGCCAGCCGCAGGCCGGCTTTGTATACCTGAAGGTTTAAATCGGCGTTGAACCGGTAAAAATAGAGGTAATTATTGGTGTCGGTATGGTCGTAATGATAGATTCGGTTGCAAAGTTGGTACGAATCGAGTAAATCATCGGTAACCGAACGTTTTTTCAATTCTTTTTTTTGCGGTGCAAAACTATCGGCCAGGTACCGGGCCAATTCGGTATACGACATCTGGTGATGGCCGATCAGTTGGCTGTCCCATAAGCGATGAATAGTCGATTGTTGACCGAACCAGGTATAGCCCACCCGGTTTCCTCCCTGGTCGGCCTCGCGCCCGAGGTGCATGGGTTGATACAAGTCGCCGGTAAGATGAATCAGAAAACGGAGCGCCTCGGCATCCTGATTGTTCTGTTTCAGCCGGGTCAGCATCTGCCCGATCGCAAAGAACAGATGTTCGCCCTCGGCCGTAGGGTTATTCCACAGTTTTATCAATTCGTCGGGAGGGCAATTGGCTTTCAGGTTCTGATAATGCCAGGGGTAGCTATAGCTGTAGGAGGGTTCGCTCCGTACTTCATCGGCCCAGGTTGAAGTGTAAATCATACCGTTGGTTCCCAGTAGTTTGTCGATTTTTTTACGGGCGCCCACCGAAAGTTCCGACTGGGCTATACTGGCGATAGCCCGGTGACCGTCGGGGCCATAAGCCAGCAGGATATGGGCCGGAAAAAGAGCGATTAAAAGCAGGTAGCCGATTTTTTTCATGCTGAAATTTCAAATGTTTCCTGCAAAGGTATTCATTTCAGTTAAAATTTTACTAACTTTTGAGGCAGAATTTTCGACCGGCGAAGTATTTTGTATCTTTGCAGACCGGTACTCCCGGCAGCGGGGCAATTGGATATGGAAAATGTGTTTAGAGAATACCTGTATTATCTGAAGGTAGAAAAAGGTCTTTCGGAGAATTCGGTCGTGGCCTACCGTCAGGATTTAGAGAAGTTGTTTTCTTATCTCGGCGATGCGCATATCGATCCTGTACAAGCCCAGCGTGAGCATCTTTCCGATTTTTTGGTGGAACTGTCGTCGATGGGAATTCAACCCCGGACACAAGCGCGTATTCTTTCCGGAATCAAATCGTTTTACCGGTTTTTGCTTTATCGCGACCGGCGCACCGACGATCCGACCGAGTTGCTGGGTACTCCCAAAACCGGGCTTCATTTGCCCGAAGTGCTTACTGTTCGTGAAATCGATGCTATGATAGCCAGTATCGATCTTTCGAAGGCCGAAGGGCAGCGGAATAAAACGATGATCGAAATGTTGTATGGTTCGGGGTTGCGGGTGTCGGAGCTCATCGGCCTGCGGATTTCCAATTTATATGCCGACGAAGGGTATATGCTGGTTGAAGGGAAAGGAAGTAAGCAGCGTTTGGTGCCGGTGTCGGGCAAAGCCCTGCACGAGTTGAACTTGTGGTATATCGACCGCAATGGGTTGAACATTGAAAAAGGCCACGAAGATTATATCTTTTTGAACCGGAGGGGGAAACAATTGACCCGTGCGATGATTTTCACGATTGTGAAGCAATTGGCCGAAGCGGCCGGCATCCGGAAGACGGTGAGCCCGCATACGCTCCGTCACTCGTTTGCCACGCATTTGCTCGAAAACGGGGCGAATTTACGTGCCATTCAGCAGTTGCTGGGACACGAATCGATTACCACCACCGAAATTTACACGCATATAGATATTCATTTTCTTAAAAAAACAATTGCCGATTTTCATCCGCTCCTCCATTCATGAAGCTTTCGATACTTTTGTTCCGCCACGCTGTTCACGGGCTTGTATTCAGATCGATACTTTTATTTTCGGTATTGATCGGTATGGCCGGGCCGCTCCGCGCTCAACCGGGTGAAACGCTGGTGGTTGGCTATGTCAGGAGCAAAACCGATAAATCGCCGCTTGCCGCTGCCAATATTTACTTCGAGGGTACCAGGGTGGGAACTCAGTCGGATGAGGATGGTTTTTTTGTGCTGCGGCATTTGGGGCCCGAAAAGAAGTTGGTGTTTTCGAGCATAGGCTATAAAACGGTTGAAGTAATGATAGAGCCGGGGACTCCGGTGAGTGTGAACGTGGAGCTTCGTGAGGATATCAGGACCTTGCAGGAGCTGTTTGTGTTTCCCGGAGTTAATCCGGCGACTTTGTTGCTGCGGAAGATCAGGGAGGCTGCTGCTGTCAACGATATTCATAACTGGCCCCTCACATTCAGGACCGAGGAAGAAGAATTGGTGTTGATGCCGCTGGGGAGGGAATCGACCCGGCGAAAATTCGAAAAATGGACGAGTGGGTTAATAAGTTCGTCGGATTCATCGGTTTTATCGCCTTTGTACATGGCCGGCAGGACCTATTTACACGAAGGGCGTACAGCCCGGCGCGATTTATCGGAGTTTTCGAAAGCTACTCCCGAAAATCTGATGCTGGTACTGGAAAAACTGGCCGGAAGTTTGAGAACCGACATCAATTTTTACAACAACAACCTGATTATGTTCGGTAAAAACGTGGTGAGTCCGCTTTCTACCGCAGGCAATGCCTTTTACATGTATTACCTCATCGATAGCATACCTGCCGAAACCGGGAAGCAGTATCAGGTTCGGTTCAGGTCGCGTAATCAAAAAAATCTTGCTTTCAACGGTGAAATGTATATCGATTCAGCTTCACTGGCGTTAACATCCATAAAGGCTCAACTGCCTGTATCGGCTAATATTAACTACATTAACCAGGTCGTAATCAATCAGCATTTTAGGCCTCAGGGAGGCAAGTGGTTCCCGGCGGAGACCGACATGAAGCTGATAATGAATTATGCCCTGCAGGTGGATAGTACGAGTAGAATACCCGAATTGTTCTTTCTGCGGAGCAGGAAAACATCGCCCGAGGACACGCTGTACTTAAATGCCGGTAACTTTGCCGGCTCCGAGTTTCAGAAAGAAGAACTCGAATTGAAACTGGCCGAACTAAATGATATGCCGCTCATGAAAGCTGCACGCTGGCTGGCCGATGTGGTAATTACAGGCTATGCGCAAGCCGGAAAACTGGATATTGGTAAAGTGTATCAGTTTGCCCGCTTAACGAAGCAGGAAGGCTTACGGTTGAATATCCCATTGCGAACCAATGAGTTGCTGTGGCCCAACTTCTCAGTGGGTGGTTATTGGGGCTATGGAATGGCTTCCAAAAAACATTCGTTTTCGGTGAATGCAGGGTGGAAACTTCCTTTTGATCGTAAAACAGTAGTTCGTGCAGGGTATACCGACGATCTTCGTCGTGTCGATTACGAATACAACGATTATATGGTCAAAGAAAATCCGTTGTTATCGGGAGATGTTGATGTTGCCAACACCCTTATATCGTTTACTTCTACCGACCGGCTTAACCGGCGCAAGGAGTGGTATGCATCCGTTACACACGATTGGAATCCGGACATAGAAACCAGTGTTCATTATCGTTCGAACCGGTATTATGCGGCCGGTTGGTTACCGTTTTCAGGTGCGGGTGGCAACAGTGATATGTATCAGCACCGTTCGCTTACCCTGGTTACCCGGTTTTCGCAGGACGAACGCACTTATGAAGATCACCTGGAGCGAATTTATATCCAGAACGAATTACCGGTGCTTTACCTCATTACCGAGGCCGGGCAGACCACCCCGAGGTACGAAAAGCTCAATTATCTGAAAATGATACTTAAGTTGAAGCATAAGGTGCTTTTCCCTTATGGCCAGTGGATGTACAGTGTGGATGCCGGATGGTTGCTGGGCGATGTCCCCTACAATCTGTATTTTACGCAGGGAAGCGATAAAGCGTTCACCCATCGCCGGTTGCACTTCAATTTGATGGGTTTTATGGAATATACCTTCGATAAGTATATAGCGACCCACCAGGAGCTGATGTTGAACGGGATTGTTTTCAACTCATTGCCCGTAATCCGTAATTTGAACTGGCGGGAACTGTTCACATTTAAAGCCTTGTACGGAGGGTTGTCGGGTTCCCACTACACTCCCTACGATCTGCCCTCTACTTTGTCGACCCTACGTACACCCTATGTGGAGGTAGGAGCAGGAATAACGAATATATTTAAAATAGCTTCGGTACAATCGGTATGGAGGCTCACCGAGAGAAATAAACCGGGAATCAGTCCCTGGGGAATTGTAATCGGAATACGTTTTAATTTTTAGCTTTTTCAAACTTTCGTTATCTTTGCTGAAATTTATAACAGTATGGATACAACTTCAATTCGGGTAGCCGTCGTGGGTGGCGGTAACATGGGTGGTGCCATTGTACGTGGGATGGCATCGGGTAATCTTATTAAGCCAGACCATATCACAGTCAGTGATATTAACGAAACCAATTTACTCCTCTTCAAAGATTTTGATCCGGCTATTCGTACTACCCGGTCCAATACCGAAGCAATCGAAAATGCCGATGTGGTTGTGATTGCTGTTAAACCCTGGTTGGTTGGAGTTGTGGCCGAAGAAATCAGAAAAAAGATAAATTACAAAAAGCAAATTCTGGTTTCCATCGCTGCCGGTGTCGATTTTAAGGCCTTAGCAAGCCAATTTCACGATGAAGCAGCTATTTTCAGAATTATACCCAACACAGCCATCGAAGTTCTTCAAAGTGTTTCCGTCGTTTCGTCGTATAAAGCAACACAACAGCAGGAGGAGTTAATTAAGGCCATTTTCAGCGAGCTGGGAAAGGTCTTTTTTGTACCCGAAAATCAACTTGGAGCTTTCACGTCGCTGTCGTCGTGCGGGATTGCTTATGCGTTTCGCTACATCCGTGCAGCGATGGAGGGGGGCGTTGAAATGGGGATTTATCCGTCGGTAGCCAAGGCCGTGATCTTACAAACCTTACGGGGGGCGGTGGAATTACTCGAATCCACAGGAACTCATCCCGAATCGGAAATCGACAAAGTAACAACTCCGGGAGGGATCACGATCAAAGGCCTTAACGAAATGGAAGCCCACGGTTTTACCAATGCAGTCATCAAAGGATTAAAAGCATCACATAGTAAATAAACAACATGGAAGTCATTAATTTATCGAGTAAAAATTCGGTTCTTAACCAATTTATCAAAGAAATCCGTTCGGTCGACATTCAGGGCGACCCTCTTCGGTTCCGCCGTAACCTGGAGCGAATAGGCGAAATCATTGCCTACGAAATAAGTAAAACGATGCACTACTGTGCCGAAGAAGTTAGCACTCCGCTCGGAACGGCTCCGGTGAATGTGATTTCCGATAAAATTGTGATATCCACCATCCTACGGGCCGGTCTTCCCTTTCATCAGGGATTTCTCAGTTATTTCGACCGGGCCGAAAATGCCTTCGTATCGGCCTATAGGAAATACAAGGATGCCCTGAAATTTGAAATTTTCATCGAGTACATCGCATCGCCCGATCTTAGCGGGAAAACCCTCATCATTACCGATCCGATGCTGGCCACCGGAGGTTCGCTGGAACTGGCACACGGCGCACTGCTCACCAAAGGCAAACCGGCACGGGTAATCGTAGCGTCGGTAATCTCGAGCCAGCAGGCAGTTGATTACTTATCGAAATATTTCGAAGGAAGCGATGTGACCTTATGGACAGCCGCTATCGATCCTTCGCTCAACGATCATTCGTATATCGTGCCGGGCCTTGGTGATGCCGGTGACTTAGCATTTGGCGAAAAATTGTAGTTTATTTCGCCTCGCCCTTTAATTCGATAATCCTGTCGGTTAATCCGTTACCGCCAATCGTGAGCGTTGCTGTATGCTTTCCGGTAGCTGTAGGCCGGTAACTTACAGTAAGGTTGGCTGCAACCGACGGTTCGGTACCCGAAGCAGGAATACTGGTCGCCGAAACTTCAAACTGGCTGGCATGTTCGCCTCCGAGCACTATGGAGAGCGAACCCGGTACATCCGAAGTTGTGAGGTTCAGGTATCTCGATTTTACCGAACCGGTATTCATTACTCCGAACGAGAGTGTATTCGTAACCGCCCCCACCACGATCACCGGCACCTGCTGGGCTATACCTCCCATGATATCAAACTGGATATTCTCCGCCGATTTGGTGATATTGGTTATCGGACGGTTGATGTTAACACCGTTCCAGGTGGTCGGATAAAACGAGCCCGAAGTAAATGCAGCTCCGGGTGTTGTCGAATTCCCGCTCAGTGGCTGCAGGTAAATACGCATGTGACTATCGGCAGTTTGAGTAGTGCCTGTATAGTTGTTGGGTCCGTTTTGATCCCAGGAATTGGCATCGTAATCGATATGCCAAATCAGCATTCCTTCGCCGGGAAGGTAAGTGTCCCAGCCCGTTTTCCGCCGGTATTCCACTACGAAAAACTCTTTCGGCGCCGGGTTTGCACCGTTGAGGTTGTGAGGGGTGGCCGATACAAGATAAGCCTGTCCGCTTTTGTCGGCTAATGCCGACATCGATTGCGAAAGCGGCAGCAATGTTTTCCGGCCGGGCATCGTCAGTTCCTGGGGAGTGAGCCATCCCAGGAAAAACCGGTCGTAGGCCGAATAGGTCGGGGGAGTACGGCCTTCGTTCAGATAAGCTCCCAAATCCATGATGCTCCAGTAGTTGAGCGTGTTTTTATCCGGATCTTCGGTATGATAATGGTCGGGTAACCCGATTACATGCCCGAATTCGTGCGTGAATGTGCCGATTCCGCACATATTGCTTCCCGAACTTCCTCCTAATTCGGAAGTACAGGCATAGTCGAAAATAGTTTTTCCGTCGAATACCCGCGAACCCGAAAAGTTTCCGGAATGCACCCACCAGCGGTGAGGCCAGATCGAATTTTCGGGTCCCCCTTCAGCTTCGTTGTAACCCGCATAATAAATAAAGATATTATCCACATACCCGTCGTTGTCGGCATCGTAATCCGCAAAATTAACATCGTTGTTGGCCAGACTGCAGGCATGAATCACCATATCGGTAGGTTTTACATCGTAATCATCTTCATCGTTGGCACCATAATAAGCCATGTTGTTGGGGAGCGTATACGGCCCTACCACATCGAACTGAGGACTGAAGGCGCCGTTGCTGGCCGCTTTAAAGTAATCGCGCGCCGAGCCGGTAGCTCCGTTGGCGCTGTAGCCCTGCTCGTTGAGCAAACGGGTAAAAGCTTCTTGCGGATTACTGGTCACGAAACTTTTATCGGAAAAATTCACCATTATCACCAACGATCGTGGCGAGCCTGTGGTCGGAAAAGCAGTGGAAGCGGAGGCCACAGGTGCCTTTTTCATCCTGAAAGCCTTTGTTGCCGGTTGTTGAAGCGGTTCCGCCCTGCCGATCCGCGACAGGTAGGATTGCTCTTCCGAAGAACGTTGTCCGGGATCGCGTGCAATGCGCTCCGGTGCCGTCGGGGTGTCGGTATATACATAAAATCCCTTCGGATTGATTTTTATCGCGTACCCGTCGACCGTGGTGCGCAGCTTACGATGTTCATCGCCATAGATGCGAATCGTTAGTGTCGACCCGTCGGGCTGAACAACCTGTATTGCATGAGGATATGCTGGTACGGACCATGCATTGAAGGAAATAAACGCAGCCAACAAGCTTGTTACTGCATACCTGATAAGTTTATACATAGCAGTTTCGAATAATAATTTAAATAATTAAAAGTGTACAAATTAATAAAAAAGTAACCGATTACGCAACTATTCATATTTTTATTACTTTTGCAGATCACTTAACGTATTAGTTTACATAAAAATAATTTATCACATGAAACATTTTTGGAAGTATACCCTGGCCACTATTACCGGGGTAGTAATCACTACGATTGTAGGAACGTTTATTTTGATGGGAATATTAGGTGCGATTTCCAGTTCATCGTCGAAGCCGGTAAAAGTGAAAGCTCCTTCGATCTATGAATTGGAACTGAAGGGTCAGCTGGTCGACCGTTCGGAAGATGATCCTTTCTCGGCCGCATTTGCCAGTGCAATGGGTCAGGATGCCGTAAAAATGATTGGTCTCGACGATGTATTGCTTAATATTCAGAAAGCCAAGAACGACGAGCAGGTAAAGGGGATTTATTTAAAAGGAGGCCAGCTCATGGGAGGAATGGCATCGATTAAAGAAATCCGGGATGCGCTGGTCGATTTTAAATCGACAGGCAAGTTTATTGTGGCCTATGCCGATAATTACATTCAGTCGAACTATTACATGGCCACCGTAGCCGATAAAGTATTGCTGAATCCGCAGGGAATGGTCGATTTCAGAGGGATAGCCTCGGAACTTCTGTTCCTGAAGAATACGCTCGACAAATTGGGTGTCGAAATGCAGGTGGTGAAGGTGGGTACTTACAAGTCGGCGGTTGAGCCTTATATCGAAACCAAAATGAGCGATGCCAACCGCGAGCAGGTGACGGCGTATACCCGTTCGATCTGGAATACGGTGTTGAATGAAATTGCTGTTTCCCGGAATATTACTGTCGATCAGCTGAATACCTACGCCGATGAAATGATGACGTTTCAACCCTCCGAAAAGCTGGTTGCCTACAACATGATCGATTCGCTGGTGTATGCCGATGAGGCCGACAGCATTCTTTCCACTTATCTGAAGGATTATAAGATTCTGAATCACAGCTCGATGACGAAAGTAGTTGATAATGCCAAATTCAGCAAAGACAAAGTGGCGGTAATCTATGCAGTGGGGCCGATCGACGATGGTTCGGGAAGTGGCATCGTATCGGAAAAGCTGGTCAAGACGATTAATGAGGCCGCAAAAGATAAAATGGTAAAATCGGTCGTATTCCGTGTCAGCTCGCCAGGCGGAAGCGCCTATGGGTCGGAACAAATCTGGCGGGCGCTGATGAATCTGAAAAAATCGAAACCGCTTATCGTATCGATGGGCGATTATGCAGCTTCGGGAGGCTATTATATCTCGGCTCCTGCCGATACTATCGTGGCTCAACCTAATACGATTACCGGCTCGATCGGTATCTTCGGATTGATTCCCAATATCGACGGACTGAATAAAAAACTGGGCTTTAGCTACGACGTGGTGAAAACCAACGCGATGAGCGATGCTCCTTCACTCAACCGTGCGTTCCGTCCCGAGGAACGTGCCCTGATGCAGGCCTATGTCGACCGTGGATACGAATTGTTTGTAAAACGCTGTGCCGACGGACGTTCAAAAACCCCCGACGAGATTAAGGCGATAGCCGAAGGTCGTGTGTGGACAGGTGAAGAAGCGTTGAAGCTCGGGTTGGTAGATGTATTGGCCGGTCTTGATGAAGCCATCGAAATAGCCGCCGGCAAAGCAGGCCTTACCGAATACAATGTAAAAGAATTTCCTGCCAAGGAAGATTTCCAGACACGTCTGCTGAAAAGCCTGAGCGAGGAAGTGGAAACCCGTTTGCTCAAGATGCGCCTGGGTGAGCAATACCAGTTGCTACAACATCTTCGTACGATCCGGCACATGAATGGGATTCAGGCCCGATTGCCGTATGAATTGAAAATGTACTGAGAATAAGTCCGTAACATATTGCTGCTTACTTTCGTAAGCCAACAGGAAAAGTTCAGTAACCAGGGGGTTGCTGAACTTTTTTGTTAGCTGCCCGTTCGTTTTGGAACGTTTTCGTCAATTCTTCTACGATAAACAGTCAGTTTTTACACATTTATGCCGTTAAACTTATCTATTTTTGTTTCGAGTTTTTTCAGTACACCTATCATGAAACACATGCTTCGTTTTTTATTGTTTTTGCTTTGTATTTTATTTGCTACATCATCCTGCAAAGCCAGGCCGATGGGGGGTAAGGACGTGATTGCTTACGGAGCTTATCCCGGAGCATTGGGGGGAGGCTCGGTCGTAACCGGAGGTAAAGGAGGCAAGGTGTTGTATGTTACATCGCTGGAGGATGATGCTAAACTGCAGGGCACCCTTCGCTGGGCGATCAATCAAGCGGGACCCCGTACCATTCTGTTTAAGGTAGCCGGGGTTATTCAACTCAAATCGATGCTGAAAATTAATAAGGGTGATGTCACCATCGCCGGCCAGTCGGCTCCGGGCGATGGGATTACTCTACGCGATTACCCGGTGACGGTTAGCTCCGATAATGTGATTATTCAGTTTATCCGGTTCAGGATGGGCGACGAAACGGCGGTTCAGGATGATGCACTGAAAGGTATGGGCCGGAAAAATGTGCTGATCGATCATTGTTCGATGAGCTGGAGTACCGACGAATGCTCATCGTTTTACGACAACGAAAATTTCACCATGCAATGGTGTATCTTGGCCGAAAGCCTTCGTAATTCGGTACATAACAAGGGTGAACATGGCTATGGCGGAATTTGGGGCGGCAACAAGGCAAGCTTTCATCATAATTTACTGGCCCATCACGACAGCCGGAATCCGCGGTTCTGCGGTTCGCGATACAGCAATGATCCGGCTTCGGAGAAGGTTGATTTTCGCAACAATGTGATTTATAATTGGGGCAGCAACAGTTCATACGCCGGCGAAGGCGGGTCGTTCAATATCGTCAACAATTATTACAAGCCCGGTCCGGCCACACTTTCGCGTAGTGGTAAGCTCACGTATCGTATTATTGCTCCTAATTCGGATGCAGGATCCAACGAGCAGCCAAAGGGGGTTTGGGGCAGGTTTTATGTGGCAGGTAACGTGATGCACGGTCGCGAAGATGTTACCGCTGATAACAGGCTGGGCGTGCATCCCGACTTAAAAGCCGGCGAAACGACTGTTCTTGGCGATATTACCGTACCGGCCGAATTTACAATCGTACCCATGCCGACTCACACGGCAGCCGAGGCCTATAGCCAGGTGCTGCAAAAGGCTGGTGCCAGTAAAGTCCGCGATAAGGTAGACGAACGCATTGTAAAAGAAGTACGGACGGGTACTTTTACCCATACGGGATCGAAGGGAAGTAAAAACGGTTTGATCGATTCGCAGGCCGATGCCGGCGGATGGCCCGGGTATTCGTTCTCTTCCGGGCAGGTGGCTCCCGATTCCGACAACGATGGAATTCCCGATGCCTGGGAGACGAAAAACAAACTTAATCCCAACGATGGCGCCGACGGAGCTCTGATGGCAGGTACTACGGGATATACCTGGTTGGAAACCTATTTGTTTTCGTTGGTGGAATATTTATATTAAAGAAAAGAATAAAGATATGTTAGTTAACAGGTTTAAATTGATTGTGTTGTTAGTAAGCAGTATGGTGCTGCAGGCGGTAAGTGTAAACGCCACTAATCCTTACCGTTCGTATTTTAAAAATGTGCCTTTTCCGATGAAAGAACTGAAGGCGCCGGTGTTTAAAAAGAACACCGTGCGTATTACCGATTTCGGTGCAGTAGGAGATGGAATGACCCTCAACACGGAGGCGTTTCGCGCGAGTATCGATGCGTTGGCGGCCAAAGGGGGAGGGAAACTGATTGTTCCGCCGGGAGTGTGGTTTACCGGCCCTATTGTGCTGAAGTCGAACATCAACTTTCACCTGGAAAAAGGAGCATTAATTCTTTTTTCTCCCGATTTCGACCTGTATCCGCTCGTGAATACCGTATTCGAAGGGCTGGATACGCGTCGTTGCCAATCGCCTATTTCGGGCTATGGGCTCGAAAATATTGCGATTACCGGCCAAGGCTCCATCAATGGGTCGGGCCATGCCTGGCGGCCGCTGAAACGGTCGAAGGTAACCGAATCGTACTGGAAACAAGTGGTAGGTTCGGGAGGGGTACTGCGCGACCCCGACTACTGGTTCCCGTCGGAAAAATCGCTGAAAGGTCATGAAATGAGTAATATGAACGTCCCCCAGGGACTTACTACAGATGCAGAATGGATGGAAGTGCGCGATTTTCTCCGCCCGGTAATGATAAGTCTTACCGAATGTAAAAATGTATTGCTGCAAGGTGTTCTGTTCGAAAACTCGCCGGCCTGGAATATTCACCCGCTCATGTGCGAAAACGTAATCATCGATAATATAACGGTGCGTAATCCGTCTTTTTCGCAGAATGGCGATGGACTCGATATCGAATCGACCCGTAATGTGCTGGTTATTAACAGCTATTTTGATGTGGGCGATGATGCGATCTGTATAAAATCGGGCAAAGATGCCGATGGCCGCCGCCGTAACCGCCCCACCGAAAACGTAATAGTCGACAATTGTAAAGTATTTAAAGGCCATGGTGGTTTTGTGGTGGGTAGCGAGATGTCGGGAAGCGTTCGAAATATTCAGGTTTCCAATTGCCAGTTCCTGGGCACCGATGTAGGGTTGCGTTTCAAAAGTACGCGAGGCCGCGGCGGCGTGGTCGAAAACATCTTCATCGACGATATCTATATGTTCGACATCGTTACCGATTCGTTCCTCTTCGATTTATTTTATGGGGGAAAATCGGCTTCGGAAGCCCTGGCTGCAGGCGAAGATTCGCCCAAAGCTGCTGTAGCTATGCCGGTTAATGAGGAAACGCCGGCATTCCGCAATATATTTGTGAAAAATTTGGTTTCGCGTAATGCCCGCAGAGCGATGTTTTTCAACGGTCTTCCGGAAATGAATATTGAGAACATCCACGTCGAAAATGCAACATTTTCGGCACGATATGGTGGGTTCTTTTCCGAATCTAAGAATATCCGGCTGAAAAATGTTCGGATCGTTCCCCAGGAAGGCCCTGCATTGACAATTCAAAATGTAAAAAACCTGAAGGTTGAAGGCGATTTTACCTATCCTGAGGATAACGAAGGAGTACGGATCGATGACGCGTCTACCGGGATTGTAATTCCCGGATTTCAGAAGAAGCTTTCCATCCGCATGGTGGAATCGGAAATGAAACGGAATCCCGAAAGCTGGATGGTCGATTTTGCCAAGGCTCCGAAATGGGATTATACGCACGGATTGCAGCTTCAGGCCATGGCTATGGCGGGTAATGCTTTCGATAATCCCGGATTCTTCAATTATGCGCTCGAGTATGCAACTAACATGGTGTCGGCCGATGGAAGTATCAAGGGGTATAAACCGGAGGAGTATAATATCGATCGTGTGAATCCGGGTAAGATGCTGTATGTGATTTACGACCGCACGAAGGACCCCAAATACCTGAAGGCTATCCATCTGTTGCGCGATCAGATGCGCACGCATCCCCGTACCTCGGAAGGTGGGTTCTGGCACAAGAAAGTATATCCGCATCAGATGTGGCTCGACGGGCTCTATATGGCGGCTCCCTACCTGGCTGAGTATGGCGTGCGGTTCAACGAGCCGGCATTGTTCGACGAAGTGGCTCATCAACTGATCGTGATGGCGAAAAACAGTTACGATTCCAACACCGGCTTATATTACCACGGCTGGGATGAAAGTCGCCAGCAGCGCTGGGCCGACAAAAAAACGGGGACCTCCCCCAATTTCTGGAGCCGTAGCCTGGGCTGGTACATGATGGGGCTGGTGGACGTACTGGAACATTTGCCTGCCCAGCATCCGAAACGCCCCGAAATTATCCGTATTTTTGCCGATTTGAGCCGTTCGCTCGAGAAATTCCGGGATCCGGCTACGGGAATGTGGTATCAGGTGACCGATAAAATGGCGGCTCCGGGCAACTATCTCGAATCTACGGCATCGGCTATGTTTGTTTATTCGTGGGTAAAAGGAGCTCAACTCGGGCTCTTGCCTGCCGAATACCTCGATAAGGGTAAAGCGGCCTATGATCAGTTTGTTAAGCGTTTTGTACGCGAAAATGCCGATGGTACGGTGTCGATAACCGATTGTTGTGCAGTAGCGGGTTTGGGAGGTGAGAAGGTATACCGCGACGGAAGTTACGAGTATTACCTGTCGGAACCGGTGCGCGACAACGATCCCAAAGCCATCGGGCCGTTTATCATGGTGAGTTTATTATTGAATCGCTAAATCGGTGTTTGACGACAGATTTTCCGTTACAAAAAGAGAGGGTGAAATCACATTGTGATACACCCTCTCTTTTGTATGATGTGACCGCTGAAGGAAAAGCTTAGCGGTTGATTTTCATTACTTCTTTTGTGCCGCTTACTTTTACGAAGTAAATACCTTTGCTGTACCGTTCCATCGAGATATTCGCGTTGCTTTCGGCAATTTTATTACCAAGCAGATTATATACTTCGATCCCCACTTTATTTTCGTTGATCACTTCCCGTCCATTGAAGCTGATGCCCTGTAATTGTAGTTTTTCGACCGATGTTTGCAGCGCCGGTGCCGAAATAAGGTAAATGTTCACACCACTGCTGGGCGACCACAGATAAAGTGTGGCTGCACCACCGGTATACTGGTACGATTCCAAAGGCACGGTATTACCGTCGGCCGAATAGGTTCCGGGAGCCGAAAAATTGTACAGCGAGTCGGTACCGTTCGAAAGAATCAGCCTACGGTCGGCTGACGAGGACGATGACAGGGCGGCTATCTTGATAAGTCCGGCGCCCGAAACATTGAATTTCACCGCACGTTCGGTGGGTAGCCAGGGGGCTGTCCCCTTGTCGACGGTGGCCGCTCCGCCTAATTTCAGCCGGTGGGTAAACGAATAATCGCCGTTTTTCTTGCCGTTGGCGTCGATATCGACGTTTTTACCACTGGCGGCAAGAATGGTCAATCCATCCAGTTCGGTATTTGCAACGTAACTTTTCACCTCGAAAGGTGCACTTTCAAATGTCCATACTTTTTGTCCCTGAGCCGATACGGTAGCAATGGCTGCTACTCCGAATGCAAAAATAAGTAGTGTTTTCTTCATGTTTATAAATTTATTAATTAAATACTAAAGTTTACCGTTGCAAATATAAGCCTTCGTAGCATCCGGCATGTGGAATAATTATTTTTTAATGTGTAATAATTGACAGCATGTTGCAAAGCATGCTTAATCGGCGGAAAAAACCGCACTTTCGGTTTATTTTTGTATTTTCGCTTTCCAGCAAATTTGACACGCATCATGAAACACCGGTTTATCTTCATTTTTGTGTTTGTAACGAGCACATTAGCAGTAATGTCGCAACATCGCTTTTCGTTCACACATTATACTTCCGATATAGGGCTTTCGCAAAACAGCATTACGGCCATCATGAAGGACAGTAAAGGCTATATATGGCTGGGCACCCGCGACGGATTAAATAAATTCGACGGGTATAACTTTACCATTTACAATTCAAAGCCCCAAAAAAAGAAATCGGGGTTGAGCAATCGGATTCTTACCATACGGGAAGATAAATGGGGCTATATATGGGTGAAAACCTACGACGAGATTGTATACCGGGTTAATCCTTCGACCGAAGAGCTCCAGCAGGTCGTTAACCCCGACGGTTCGGTACTGGAAGAAAAAATTGATGAAATGTACGTGCTTTCGTCGGGCAAGGTATGGTTGTCGACTTTCGGTCACGAGTTGTTGGTAGTGCATACCGATGCGGAAACGCATGCGTTGAGTTTCGAAAAGTTTTCCTATCCGGGTAAAAAGCAACAAGGGAGAAACACCTACCAGGTAGTGGAGGATTCGCAAAAAACCACCTGGATTCTGTCGGATGGAGGCTTGTGTGCCATCGATAGTCTAGGTAAAAGCGTATGTTATTTCGAATCGCTTCCCGTGTATTCGATGGTAGAGAATACGCGCCGGATTGTTTTTGGAGCCAAGGATCAGCTGATTATTTACGATAAGCAAAACATGAACTTTATGCAGGCCCAGTTGCCTGTAAGTGGTAATGTCAGGTTGATTAATGCAGTGGGAGCGGGGAAGTATGTTTTTACTATAGAAGGGAAGGGATTTATGACCTATGATGCTGCCCGCGAGGAATGGAAGCATTATTCGACAGCCACTCACCCGCAGATGAAAACCGACGAAATCCGCCATATTTACCTCGATCGGTCGGAAGAAGTATGGATGGGGATAGCAGATGCCGGGGTGTTGCGCTTTTTACCGCAGTCGGGACAGCTGGAGTATGTGGAAACGGCTGTGAACGAAGGTCAGATTATTAATCCCAATTACCTGATTTTTGAAGACAACCGCGATATTTTGTGGATTCAGCCGTATTATGGTACGTTTTCGTCGTACAACCGTTCGGCCTCGCGCCTCGAACGTTTTCATAGCGCCTATCATCAGGATATCAACGTGTTGTTTTCGTATGGTGTGAATCATGCGCTTACCGATCAGCAGGGAGTTATCTGGTTGAGTACGAACCGGGGAAACGGATTTTACCGGTGTATTTTTCTGCCGGGTTATTTCAAGCATCATTTATTGCAGAATCAAACCATATATAGCCTTTCCAACGAGGTAAGGGCTATTTTTGAAGATGGCAGGCAGCGGCTTTGGGTGGCGTCGAAGGACAGGCAGGTACATGTATTCGACAAGAATAAGCAGCTTATCGGTACGCTGGGAAGCGATGGGAGCATTCGAAAGGGTAATAGCAGTGAATTTTTTGTGTATAATTTTTTTCAGGACCGCGACGGACGTATCTGGATGGCTTCGAAACGAAAGGGCTTGTACCGCCTCACTTCAACATCGGATCCGTTGCGCTACAGGATCGAAAATTTCGAACACAATCCTTCCGATTCTTTTTCGCCGGCCAACAACGATTTTTATTCGGTTACCCAGGATAACGAGGGACGTATCTGGGCGGGTAGTTATGGCGCCGGTTTGCACCTGGTGGATGAAAAGGAGGGCCGGGTGAGGTTTTTACATGCGGGTAATGTGCTGAAAAGTTATCCGATGGAGCGATTTTCGAAAGTTCGACAGGTGATGGTCGATTCACGGAAACGACTCTGGATTGCCACTACCGAGGGTTTTGTGCGCTTAAAGACCGATTTCAGGAATGTTTCGGAGATCCGCTACCTCACGTATCATACCACCGATAATCAGCCCGATGGATTGGGAGCTAACGACGTTCATGTGATTTTTGAGGATGAAGCACGCACGATATGGATGGGGACGTTCGGAGGAGGATTGAACCGGATGTTGCCCGGAACCGATGAAGCGCCGCGGTTTGAAGTTTTCGACCGTAGTTTGGGGATGCCCAATAATGTGGTATATACCATTATGGACGATCGAAAGGGCAATCTTTGGCTAACTACCGATAATTCAATCGTTCGGTTTAATAAATCGAACCGGGCTATTGAAGTGTTCGGCAAGGGCAACGAACTCGAAAACGTTGAATTCTCGGAAGCTGCTGCCTGCCGGCTGACATCGGGGGAAATCTGTTTTGGAGCAAAATCGGGATTTTATTCGTTCAACCCCGAAACCGTACAGCGCAAACGCATCAATGCCCCTCTGGTGTTCACCCGTTTGCTGTTGTTCAACAAAGAGGTTACCATTGGAGATGGAAAAAAGGCCCTGCTCACCAAACAACTCGACGAAACCACCGAAATCCGGTTCTCGCATCGGCAAAATGTGTTCACCATCGAATTTGCAACCCTCGATATGAGGGCTCCCGAAAAAATTCAATACGCCTATCGGTTGGAAGGATTTGAAGATAACTGGAATTATGTTGAAAACAAACATTTCGCCACCTATACCACCCTCCCGGCAGGCGAATATACCTTCCGGGTCAAATCGACCGACAGCGAAGGGTTCTGGCTCGACAACGAACGGGTGATCCAACTGAAGATTTTACCCTCATTCTGGCAATCGTCGTTTGCCAAAGTACTTTATGTCGTACTGGTATTGCTCATCTTCTTCCTAACGCTGTATATTTTCCTCACTATTTTCAAACTCAAAAACAGTGTTGAAATCGAAAAACAAATGACGGAGATGAAATTGCGCTTTTTTACCGACATTTCGCACGAGCTGCGCACTCCGCTCACCCTGGTATCGTTGCCGGTCGACACTCTCCTCAACGAAAAACTCGATGGCGCTATTCACGAGCAATTACAACTGATGCGGCGAAATCTGGATCGCGTGTTAACCCTTATCAACCAGATACTCGATTTCCGTAAACTTCAGAATAATAAAATGCGTCTGACGGTGGAAGAGGTGCATTTCGGCGAATTCGTACGCAACTCGTGCAGTAATTTCAATGAAATCGCCCATTCCAGATCGATCGATTTCCGGGTAATCGACGAAACCGACAATACACAGGTATGGATCGATACCGAACGCTTCGACTCCATCATCTATAATCTGCTTTCGAATGCATTTAAATTTACCGAACAGGGTAAGCGTATTACCGTGCGCACGTTTCTCCGGCCGGGCAAAGTGGTGTTGTCGGTAGCCGATGAAGGGGTAGGCATCGCGCGCGAGAAAATCAATTTTATTTTCGATCGTTTCTTCTCGGTGCCCGCACTCCGCAATATCGCGCAAAAAAGCACGGGTATAGGACTCGATCTGGTAAAAAAACTGGTCGATCTGCACCATGCAACCATTCATGTCGAAAGTCAACAGGGAAAAGGTTCCGATTTTGAAATCGAAATTCAGACAGGAATCGATCATTTTTCGGGCGACGACGACATTATCATATCGGAGCAAACTCATACGCCAACCGAGCCACAGGAGGAAATCAACGAACCTGCCGACCATAGCCATTCGGTAATCCCGCTTATTCTGGTGGTGGAGGATAACGACGAGTTGAGGCAATTCCTCCGAACGTCGCTGAGGAACAATTACCGGGTGGAAGAAGCCGAAAACGGGTTGGTAGGGTGGCAGAAAACCGAACACCTGATGCCCGATATCATTATTGCCGATTTGCGAATGCCCGAGATGAACGGTTTGCAGTTGCTCGAAAAGGTAAAAACCGATAAGCGTACCTCGCATATTCCGGTGATTATGCTCACTGCCGTTACCGATATGGAAAATAAACTCGCGGGAATGAAAGCCGGTGCCGACGATTATATTACCAAACCCTTCAGTTCGGCCTTCCTTCATGCCCGTATCGAAAATCTTATCAAGCAACGCGTACAGTTGCAGCAGTATTACCGTTCGCAGATGTCGCCCGGTGGCACTGTAATCAAACTGCCTCCCATCGAAGTGCAGTCGCAGGAAGAACAATTTATGAAAAATCTGATTGAGCTGATGAACGAACACATCGATAATTTCGACCTGAATATCGATTTTCTCGCCTCTGAAATGGGGATGAGCCGTACCGTGTTCTTCAATAAGCTGAAAAGTCTGACCGGCTTTTCACCGGTCGAGTTTGTGCGCGAAATGCGTATCGAACGGGCGGCCGATTATATCCGGAACACCTCTTATACCGTCTCCGAAATCTCGTTTAGGGTGGGAATCGAGGATCCGCGCTACTTCAGCCGTTGCTTTAAACTCAAATACGGGATGACTCCTTCCGAATACCGGGCGAAACAAACCAACCAGCCGGGAGAGTAGCTGCACTACATCCCGGCCGGAATTGGTTGTACGATAATGGATAAAGGGTTTATTCCACCATTTCCATCATGATCTTGGTCATCAGAGGTTGCACCTTATTCCCGATTTCCTGTACCTCTTCGTGGGTAACTTCGACTATTTTACCCGGAACACCCAGGTCGGTGATAATCGACATCCCAAATACCCGCATGCCGGCATGATTTGCCACGATCACCTCGGGTACCGTACTCATTCCGACGGCATCGCCGCCGATAATCCGGAAATAGCGGTATTCGGCCGGAGTTTCGAAGGT
The DNA here is from genome assembly GCA_001898935.1 of Paludibacter sp. 47-17. Classification (GTDB taxonomy): domain Bacteria; phylum Bacteroidota; class Bacteroidia; order Bacteroidales; family Paludibacteraceae; genus Paludibacter. Next base: position 350,517 of record MKVT01000009.1, on the reverse strand, counting down.
GGGTCCGGTAGTGCCTACATATACGCCTTCGACTACTTTAATGGAATTGCGTGCCGCCACTTCTTTTGCTTTAGCAAGTAATTCTTTCGAGTAAGCTTCGCTCATGTCGGGAAAACGCGTTCCCAGTTCTTTGTGGTTTTTTCCACGTAACGGATGTTCGGGAAACAAATTGATATGATCGGTGATCAGCATCAGATCCCCGATTTCAAAACCGGGATTCATGCCTCCCGACGCGTTGGAAACCAGGAGGGTGCGGATTCCGAGCGCATACATCACCCTTACAGGAAATGTAACCTGCTTCATGTCGTATCCTTCGTAATAATGAAAACGGCCCTGCATAGCCAGCACGTCCTTACCGCCCAGCTTTCCGACAATCAGTTTGCCGCTGTGCCCCTCTACGGTCGAAACGGGGAAATTGGGTATCGTTTCATACGGAATCTCTGTGGTTTCGGTCAGTTGGGTAACTAAATTGCCCAGCCCTGTGCCGAGAATAATTCCTGTCTTCGGCGACGTAGGTATTCGCTGTTTGAGGTAGTCAGCGGTTTCCTGAATTTTCTCTAACATAATCGGTTATTTTTTTAATGAATACTGTTTTCCCGGCGTTCAGCAGCTGAACTTTTACCGGAACCACAAAGATATGTTTTTTTAGGGAATCTGAAAGCATCGCAGAGTCGTTTAACCGGGCCGCATCTTTTTCGGTGGTGACAACGATTTTGTTTTGATGAGGGAGGGCTGCCAGCGTGCTTTCAATGTTTTCGAAATCACGTTTCGAAAAGCGATGATGATCGGGGAATTGAAGCGATGTGATTGCCTTGCAGAAAGGCGTTAGATACTGTTTGAGTACGAGAGGCGATACAATGCCTGTAACCAGTAAAATGGCCGTACCGCTCAGCTCGGAGAGGGGCAGTTGGTGGTGGGGAGTGGATAACGAACGTATAGTGCCGTAGCTCAGGCTCGTAAAATACACTTCCTGATGCGGGAGTGGTTTTAATTCGCCGATAAGTTGCTGCTGTTCGGCCGCATCGATAGTTGCAGGACATTTGGTGACAACCAGGGCAGTGGCGCGCCGGCTACTCCGTGCCGGTTCTCTCAGATTTCCACCCGGCAGCATAGAGTCGCGTGTGTGAAGCCGTTGGTAATCGGTCAACACGAAAGACATGCCCGGGCGAATACGCCGGTGTTGAAATGCATCGTCGAGAATGATCAGTTGAGTGGAAGGATAAAGCTCCATCAGACGGTCGATCCCGCGGCTGCGGTTTTCGCATACCGCGATAGGTATGCCGGGGTACTTTAAGGCCATTTGACGAGGTTCATCGCCCAATTCGGCAGCACCGGTGCCGGCGCCGGCCAGTACAAATCCCTTGGTTTCGCGTTTGTAACCCCGGCTCAATACAGCCAGCTGCAATTGATGCTGCAGCGATTCGATCAGAAATTCGGTGAAGGGTGTTTTCCCGGTTCCGCCTACGGTCAGATTACCCACTGCCAGTACCGGAACGTTTGTGTCGCTCGACGGAAGTATCTTGCGGTCGTACAGCCAGTTGCGAATCCCTACGATAAGTCCGAAGAGTTTCGAAAACGGGTAGAGCAGTATATATCGGGCTGTAAATGGCATGTTTTCTTCGTTTTCAGGGCACAGGATCGTAACCGCTTCCGCCCCAGGGGTGACAACTTGTTATCCGTTTTATCGACAACCACCCGCCTTTGATAATTCCGTGCTTCAATACGGCCTCAACGGTATATTGCGAGCAGGTGGGTGTATACCTGCAGCTGGGATGTTTGAGGGGAGAGATGCTGTAGCGGTAGAAATAGACCGGAAAAAGCACGATATGACGGAGGATTTGTTTTATTTTCATCCCAAGCCAGCTATTAGTTTGTTCAAACCCGTTTTGAGTTTTTCTTCTACCACCGGAAATTCACAGCATTTATCGTCGAGATACACGATTCCTACATGTAAATGCATCCCTTTTTCGGCCACTTTCTCTATGAGCTGGTGTTTGTTCAACCGGTAAGCTTCGCGTATCAATCGTTTGATCCGGTTCCGTTCGACAGCCCGTTTCAGCTTTTTTTTCGGAACACTTACAAGAATGCGTACCGGCGCTTTTTCAGGCAGGTCGCTCAACCGGTATACAATTCGAAGGGGATATACGATAAAACCCTTACCGTTGGCAAAAAGCTTAGTGGTACGAATTTCGCCGCACAGTCGTTCGTCTTTGCTGAAATGCCTGTCGGTCGATACACTATCCATGTCGAAGTGCTCCCTGAGCACGGTTATATTACTTCTTTTTCTTGCTGTAATCCCTCAGGAATGCATCGAGAGCCATTGTCATGGAGGGGTACTGAGGACTGGGGGCTTCAAGGTCGAGACGCAACCCGAGTTCGCGCACTGCCGCCGCCGTAGTAGTTCCGAAACAACCAATCTGAATCTCTTCCTGTTTGAAATCGGGGAAGTTTTTCAATAACGATTGTACTCCCAACGGACTGAAGAACAATAGCATATCGTAGTTGAATTCCTCGTCGGGTCCGAAATCGTTACTCACCGTGCGGTACATAACCGCTTTCGTGTATTTGATTTTCGAGCCTTCAAGAGCATGTAAGGTTTCTTCGTTTACAATTTCGGGAGCAACGAAGAGGTACTTTTCCGCCGTATGTTTGTTCAATACGGGTACTAAATCGCTCATCTTGGTGGATGTACCAAAAAATACCTTCCGTTTGCGGTAGTGAATATAATGCTGCAGGTATACGGCTACCGACTCGGTTACACAAAAATACTTCATGGTTTCAGGGATCGTAATCCGCATCTCTTCGCATATTTTGAAGAAATGATCAATTCCCTGCTTTGCAATAAAAATAATTGCAGTATAATCAAGAATTGAAACTCGCTGAGCTCTGAATTCTTTGGCCGACAATCCTTCAACTTTAATAAAAGGACGGAAATCAATTTTGACACTGTGCTTTTCGCTGATGTCGAAATAAGGAGATTTTTCTCCTTGCGGCTGGGGCTGTGATACCAGTATCTTCTTAATCTTCAAGACGTTGAAACTTTAAAAATTAAAATTCCGGATGAATATATTATACACCTGAAATATACCCGACAGGGGTAGAAATTCCAGGGTGCAAAGATACAACATAATATAAACAATGTCGAATATTTTTTGGTAAAAAATCTGAAATATTTTCATTGTGGTTAAGGCGATAATAATCAATGCAATACACAACATTCCCGTGTCGATTATTGAGGCGTAAAAGCTATTGATGCTATAGATTTTAAGTACTAGCAGCGGGTAGAAAATAAGTCCCGAAACGGCTAGCATATTAAAATATACGCGGATCCCCAACCGTGTTTTCTCGGGAGTTAAAAAAATGTATCCCAGCAACCGCATGCTTAAATATTTCAGCACAATAAAACCGAGCGTAATCAGCCATATGGAGCTGAATTCGCTGAAATCGATCCCAGGCTTGCGGGTAAGGCTGGTGCAGGCAATCAGACTGATCACCGTGATGGTAATGAGCATGAGCGACAGGTACGATACGTAATCACTGAAGGTGGTTTTTGAATGGAATTCCTTTTTAAGCGGCGATTTAAACAGATCGGTAAAACGTTTGAAAAACAGCTGGCGAGAGCTTACGCAGGCAACAACCAGGAGCATGAAAAGGAGGTATAACACGGCAGCTACCCAATCCTCGCGATGGAAATAATCGGGTATTCCTTTGCCTGAAAAGCGGATAATGGTATGGATGGCCGTGTCTTGCATGGGTTATCAGAGTGCGGCAAATGTGCGCGCATCGGGATCCCACCCGATGGGGTTTTTCAACAATTGCATTACTTCAGCGGGAGTAGCGGCTACCTGCCACATGCGACGGTGTTCTTCGCGCATGAAGTTCTCGTCGACCGACCGGTTGAGCATTTCGATCAGCGGATCAAAATATCCGCCGGTATTACAAATGATGATCGGATGAGTAAATATACCGAGTCGTTTCCAGGTAATCACTTCGAGTAGTTCCTCCATAGTTCCGCAGCCGCCCGGCAGGGCGACGACAGCATCGGCCATGGCGGCCATTTTTTCTTTGCGCTCGTGCATCGAATCCACCAGGATCATCTCCGTAATGCCGGTATGGTTCCATTCCACCTCGGTCATGAACCGGGGCATGATGCCGGTAACGGTGCCGTTCAGCTCCATCACCGTATCGGCAATTTTACCCATCAGTCCGCGCTGGCCTCCTCCATACACAAGCCGCAGGCCATCGCCGGCTATCAAGCGCCCCAGCTCGGCTGCTGCTGCGTAGTATTCTTCCTTTACCTGCGAGCTCGAAGCGCAATAAACACAAATATTCTGCATGTTTAAATCGTATTTAAAGTGCAAAAGTACATTTTCTTTCTGTATTTTTGCGCACTATATTCAAGATTTAAGCCTATGATTCTGGTAACAGGAGCCACCGGATTGGTGGGAAGCCACTTGTTGTGGCAGCTTTTGCAGGAAAATGACCGCGTAGTTGCGCTGATGCGTTACACCAGCAGTTTACGACCGCTGCGGGCGGTATTTGCGTCGTATACCGACGAGCCCGACCGCTTCCTGAGCAGGATCGACTGGCGGGTAGCTGCGATCAACGATGCTGTTGCACTGGAGCTTGCACTGGAAGGTGTCGATGAGGTGTTCCACTGTGCTGCTGTCGTGTCGTTGGGTGGAAGCAGCGATGCAATTCGCGATGTGAATGTAGCGGGCACCCGGTTGCTGACGGCGCTTTGCCTCAAAAAAGAAATTCGCCGTCTGGTTTACGTGAGTTCGATCGCGGCCTGTGGCACCTATACGAACGGGCAACCGGTGGATGAACAGGCTCCCTGGTCGGGGTTCGGGCAAAAATCGCTGTATGCTCAAACCAAGTACCTGGCCGAGCAGGAGGTGTGGCAGGCCATGGAACGGGGCTTGAAAGCGGTAATAGTGAATCCGGGCGTGATACTGGGTTTTTCGGGAGCCGGCAGTGGAAGCTCGATGCTGTTTCACCGGGTGAAGAAGGGGCTGCCGGTATATATCGACGGAGGTTCGGGCTATGTGGGAGTGAAAGACGTGGTTCGGGCGCTGTTGCTGCTTCGCCGGCACGATATTTCCGGCGAAGGCTTTATTCTGGTAGCCGAAAACAATACCAATAAAGAAATTCTTTCGATGATGGCGCAGGGTTTTGGAAAGCCGGCACCCCGTATCAAAGTGGCACTGCCCTTGCTCGTTGCCGCCGGACATCTGATGGAAGCCGCGGGGAAATTATTCGGATTTAATCCTCCGCTCAATGCAGCATCGGCCAAGGCGTCGGCCCATCGTACCCGGTATTCGTCCGATAAAATAAAAAACCGTCTGAATATGGAATTTACTCCTATGCAGACGGTTATCGAAGAGGTATGTAAAGCGATGCGGCCCTCAGTTTAGTGGGTAAGTACCTTTTTAAATCGTTCTAAAAACAGGTTGGCATCCGAAATGGTAAGACTCAGGGGAGGCAGCAATCGTATGATATTGCTGCCCGAGGCTCCCGTAAAAACTTTTTGTTCTACCAGGAGTTTGTTCCGGATGTCTTTTACCGGTCCGTCGAATTCGATCCCGATCATCAGGCCCAGTCCGCGGACTTCCTTGATGCCTTCCAGCTTATTCAATTCTTCCATCAGATAAGCGCCTACTTTTGCCGCATTTTCGGTCAATCGCTCCACCTTCATGATGTCGAGCACCGCACTTCCGGCCACGCAGGCTAAATGATTCCCTCCAAAAGTAGTTCCCAGCAAACCGTACGATGCTTCAAACTCAGGACCAATCAGTACGCCGCCGATCGGATAGCCGTTACCCATCCCTTTCGCCGTGGTAATCAGGCCCGGACGGATACCGGCATGCTGATGGGCAAAGAATTTTCCGCTGCGTCCGTATCCCGACTGTATTTCGTCAAGGATCAGCACCGTACCGGTTTGTTTACAAATCGATTCGAGTCCCTGCAAAAATGCCGTTTCGGGAATCTGAATTCCTCCTACGCCCTGGATTCCTTCAATTATAACCGAGCTGATATCGCCTTTTTCGAGAATAGAGCTTACAGCAGCCAGATCGTTCAAGGGCGCAAATACGACTTCCAGTCCGGCGTTCACCGGCGCCACGATGGCAGGGTTGTCGGTTACCTTCACTGCAGCCGACGTACGGCCGTGAAAGCTTTTCCTGAAGGCCAGCACTTTGCTGCGGCCGTTGTGGAACGAAGCAAGTTTAAGCGCATTCTCGTTGGCTTCGGCGCCCGAATTAACGAGAAACAGGCTGTAATCGTCGTACCCCGACATTTTACCCAGTTTGTCGGCCAGTTCTTCCTGGAGCCGGTTGACCACTGAATTCGAGTAAAACAGCAATTTTTCGGCCTGATGGGTTAATTTCTGTACAAAATACGGATGCGAGTGTCCGATCGAAATTACGGCATGTCCACCGTACAGGTCAAGGTATTCAATTCCGTTTTTATCGTAGGTACGGCACCCGATTCCTTTGTCGATTTCAATATTAAACAAAGGATAAACATCGAATAGTTTCATGTCAATTTATGAGTTGTATCTGAATCGTTCAGATTGTGTTATGTGAATTTATAAAGTTGAGATTTTCCATACCAGAAAAGCGGTATAGAGTAAAAGGAAAGAGATTCCGCCCCATCGTCGGATGCTTCGTTCTTTGTTGGTGTAGATGAAAAACAATACCAGGAAACCTCCTGCTGCCGTCACTATCAGGTCGACAATCATACCGTCGTAGGCAGGCAAAGGCCGAATTACGGCGCTGGTTGCCAAAACCATAAATACATTAAAAATATTGGAGCCTACCACATTGCCCAACGCAATGTCCGAATTCTTTTTCATGGCGGCTATCACCGATGTGGCCAACTCGGGCAGCGAAGTGCCCAGCGCAACTACGGTAAGCCCGATTACTGCCGGACTGATACCGAAACTGGCGGCAATATTGGTGGCAGCAGGCACAATGAGCTGTGCTCCGCCTATCAATGCAGCTAATCCGCCTGTAATCATCAGTGCGCTTTTCCATATTTTCATCGGCTTGTAATCCTCGGCCTGCACGTCGGGATTCTTTACCGAACGACTGAAGGTAGAATACATAAATCCGGCAAAAAACAACAGTAAAATGATGCCATCCACCTGCGATAGTTCGCCGGTAAGCGTCATCAGTAATACGATTACAGGACCCAGGATACTCAGAGGAATGTCGAAACGGCGCGAGCTTTTTTGCGAAATGATGGGGTATACGGCAGCAGCAGCGCCCAGAATTACATAGGTGTTGATCATATTACTCCCAATGATATTGGTGAGCGCTATATCGGTGGTGGAGGGATCGAAAGCGGCCACCAGGTTTACAACCAATTCAGGGGCCGAAGTGCCGAAGGCTACCACGGTCAGTCCGATAATCAGGTTAGGTACATTAAACCGCTTTGCCAGACCACTTGCTCCATCCACCAGGTAATTGGCTCCCGCGATGAGCAGCACAAAGCCCGCAACAATAAATAGATAATCCATCGGAAGTTATAAATTAAAAAATCCGGACAAAATTACTCATTTGTCCGGACTCTTTCAAATTAAAGCTCAACTTTTAATTAATTACCGTTTTTTTCGTTGAGGGCTTCCACAATATTAATGATATAATCGCCCATCTTTTCACATTCGGTAATGATGTCCATATAGGTCACACTGGCCTGATATTCATACTTTTTGTCGTTCACATCCGATATGTTCTGGTTCCGGATCTGATTCCTGAAATTGTTGATTTCATTTTCGGTGTTCATCGAACGAATCAGTTCGTCGTCGCTTACATCGTCGTTCTCCAGCGCCTCGTTCATCTGATTGATGGCCTTATCCACCAGGTTCATCATCAGTTCAATGTTGTCGTCCATACCTTTGGTATACTCCGATTTGTTGTCGTGCTTACGCATAATGGTACGGGCAATATTGTGGCAGCCGTCGCTCACACTTTCGATTTCGGATACTACCCGCAACATCTTCTGGATACGGTGTTTACTTTCGTTACTCAACCGTCCGTCGCCCACTTTGGTAAGGTACTTGGCTATTTCCACCTCCATCCGGTCGCTGATGCTCTCGTACTTCTGAATCCGGGAATAAATTTTTACCAGTTCGTTTTCGTTGGTTTCCTTTACCATGTCGCGGGTCAGATCAAACATTTTGTGCGTACGATGGCCGTAGGATTTTATTTCGTTCCAGGCCTGGATCAGCGAAAGCTCCGAGGTCGACAACAGTCCGGTTGAAATATACTGCAGCTGGAATTCTTCGTCGTTCTCTTTCTTTTTAATGATGAACGATACCGCTTTTGCAATCAAATGAGCCACCCATATCATGATAAAGGTATTGATAAGGTTGAACATGGTATGAAACAGCGACAAGCCATAGGAGGTTGAAGTCTGATAACCGATGAGTTTCGATTGCAGGGCCAGTTCTGCAGGGGTCAGACTGGCTGTGTCGGCCGATAAGATGCGGATGGCATCGGGGTTGCTGTTCAGAATATTGGCGAACTCGGTAGGGTTCCCCAAGCCCATGCTGCCAGCCAGATTGGTAATCATGTTGAGGAAAGGATAGAACAGGAACAGCATCCAGATTACACCGAATATGTTGAACATGGTGTGGGCCAGCGCTGCCCGTTTGGCCGAAACATTAGCCGGAATAGCAGCGATGTTGGCCGTAATGGTAGTGCCGATGTTTTCGCCCAGTACCATTGCCGCTCCCAGTTCGTACGAAATCCATCCTTTCGATACCATAATAAGGGTAATGGCCATGGTGGCGCTCGACGATTGAACAACGATGGTGAGTAAGGTGCCAATGATTAAAAATATAATTACCGAACCGAATCCCGATTGGGTGTACTGAGTCAGAAACTCCAGCATTTCGGGATTGCTTTTCAGATCGGGTACCGAATTTTTCAGCAGATCGAGGCCCATAAACAACAACGCAAATCCAAGAATTAATTCTCCGTAGGATTTGCGTTTGCTTTTTGCCGAAAAAATAAAAGGGATTGCCACAGCTATCATGGGTAACGAATAGGTTGCAATGCTAAACTTGAACCCGAAGAAGGAGATGATCCACGCGGTTACCGTGGTCCCGATATTGGCTCCCATGATTACCGTTACCGACTGCAACAGGTTAAGCAGCCCGGCATTTACGAAACTGACCACCATCACGGTGGTAGCCGACGACGATTGGATAAGTGCGGTAATAAGTACGCCGGTTAATGCGCCGGTGAACCGGTTGCGGGTCATGGCGGTCAGAATCGACCTTAATTTGTTACCCGCTGCTTTCTGTAGTCCCTCGCTCATTATTTTCATTCCGTAAAGGAATAAACCCAGCGACCCTATCAGTGTTAAAAAATCGAAGAAGGAATAATTCATTTTATTTTATTGTTGAATTTTTTCTGAAATTATCCGGATGCCGATGCAAAAATACTTTAAATTAGTAAAATCACCAATTGATTTTCGATGTAATTCGCTACTTTTACCAAAATTTTTTAATCTCCAGTGCACAAGCGATGAGTAATACTGTGACCATATATTGTAAAAACACGCGCGAATATCATGACATTCAACGGGGTACTTCCTTGATGGATATCCTTTCCTCTCTGGCAATTAAGCTCGATTATCCGGTAGTGGCCGCCCGGGTGAACTACAAGGTGGAGGATCTTAATTTTTTGATCTATAAACCGAAAGATATTGAATTTATCGATATGAGCTGTTCTTCGGGCATGCGGGTGTATGTGCGCACCCTGAGTATGGTGTTTGCACTGGCAGTTCGTCAGCTTTATCCGCATGCCGTGTTGCGCATCATGCATTCCATTTCGAAAGGCTATTATTGTCGTATCGACCACCTCGGTTTTTGTCTGACCGACAAAGAAATAGCGGCGATCAAACAACGCATGCTCACCCTTATCGGCCAGGGCCTGCCCATTGTTGCCGAAGAAAAGCAGGTGAAAGTGGTGCGTGAAATTTTTGAGAAGCAGATGAATGAACAGGAAGATCTATCGCTGTTCGAAACGATAAACACACCTTATATGCGCTACTTCCGCATCGGCGATTATGTCGATTATTACAATGGTGTGTTACTTCCCGATACTTCCTATCTCACGTTGTTCGACCTGGTACCTTATTACGATGGCATGTTGCTGCGGGTTCCCAACCGCAATCGACCCGATCACCTGGAAGAATTCGAAATGATGCCTAAACTCTACGATATTTTCAACGAATTCATCAGTTGGAATAAAATCATGAAGCTCAATACCATTGGCGAATTTAATATTGCCTGCCGTAACAAGCAGTCGTTCGACCTGATTAAGGTAGCCGAAGCGCTCCATGAAAAGAAGGTTGCTTATATTGCCGATCAGATCGAAGCACGGGAAAATATCCGATTTGTGCTGGTGTCGGGGCCTTCGTCGTCGGGGAAGACTACGTTCAGCAAACGGTTGTCGGTTCAGCTCATGGTCAGCGGGTTGAAGCCGGTAATTATTTCGATGGACAATTATTTTGTCAACCGGGTCGATACTCCGTTGGATGAAAACGGGGAATACGATTTTGAAACCATCGAAGCGCTCGATCTGCCGTATTTTAACCGGCAGATGAAATCGTTGCAGAATGGCGAAGAGGTTGAACTCCCTTTCTACGATTTTGAGCTCGGGAAACGTACCTTCAGGGGCGAAAAACTGAAACTGGATCACGATACCGTGGTGATTCTGGAGGGTATTCATGCGCTGAATCCACAGTTGCTCACCGAGATAGCTTCCGGCATGAAATTCAAAATTTATGTTTCGGCACTTACTACTATTTCGATCGATAACCACAACTGGATCCCAACCACCGATACCCGTTTGTTGCGGCGGATTATTCGGGATTTCCGTTTCAGAAACTACTCGGCTCAGGAAACAATTGCACGTTGGCCGAGCGTGCGGCGGGGCGAAGAGAAGTGGATTTTTCCTTATCAGGAAGAAGCCGATGTCATGTTTAATTCGGCGCTGGTGTTTGAACTTGCCGTACTGAAAAAGTATGCCGAGCCTATTCTGGCCGAAGTGCCTAAATACTGCGACGAATACACCGAAACACATCGCTTGCTGAAATTTCTGAATTTCTTTGTACCCATACCCGATCGCGAAATTCCACCTACTTCGCTGCTGCGTGAATTTATGGGCGGGAGCAGTTTCAGGTACTAAGCCCTTATCGTTATGCGTTGGATTATTGCTTATTGGAAATCGTTATCGGTACTGTTGGCGATACTTGTACTGAGTTTTATGAATCCGCCGTCGGTGCCTGCTGTCAGGGAATTGTTTTCTTTCGACAAAGTTGGCCATCTGATGATGTATGCGGGTCTTACGTTGATGGTATTAATCGAAACGTCGGGACTGAAGATGGTGAAAAACCGCCGGTCGTATTTCTGGGTGTTGGGGGGCGTGTTTCCGGTTCTTACAGGAGCGCTTACCGAACTCTTGCAAACCCTATTGTTTGCCCCGCGTGCTGCCGAATGGGGCGACTTTTTTAGCGATGTGGCCGGCGTATTGATGGGCTGGCTGCTGTTTTTTGCCTGGCAGAAGTGGCGACCCCGATTCCGCTGATTACGATTGTATTACAAACCTTATACTATGAACACCGAACAACTTAAATTCCGAATTGCCCTGACATTGCTCAACGGGGTGGGCAACAGTATTGCCCGAAATCTGATCGCTTACCTGGGAAGCGAAGAAGCTGTGTTCCGGGAACGTAAATCCTTGTTAATGAAAATTCCCGGCATAGGTGAAGTTACCGCCGGAGGCATAGTGAATCACCGGCAAGCTTTATCGCGGGCCGAAGCCGAAATCGAATTTATTATTAATAATGAAATCGGGGTACATTATTATGCCGACGATTCGTATCCCCGCCGGTTGCACGAATGCCCCGATGCCCCCTTGCTGTTGTATTCGCGGGGTGTGGCCGATTTGAATGCACCCCGCATTGTGTCGGTGGTGGGTACCCGTAATGCTACCGATTATGGCAAAAAGATGTGTCGAGAACTGGTAGCGGAACTTCGTTCCGTTGCAGGCCTGCTGATTGTTTCGGGACTGGCTTACGGGATCGATATTTGTGCTCATAAAGCTTCGCTCGACGCAGCCATTCCCACACTCGGAGTTGTTGCTCACGGCCTCGACCGTATTTACCCGGGGCATCACCGGTCGACAGCCGTTCAGATGCTGAACCAGGGAGGGTTGGTGACCGAATACCTGAGCCGAACCAATCCCGATCGGCAGAATTTTGTGCAGCGTAACCGCATTATAGCCGGTATGGCCGATGCCATTGTAGTGATCGAGTCGGGTGTAAAGGGAGGGGCACTTATAACAGCCGATCTGGGAAACGATTACAACCGCGATGTGTTTGCATTTCCGGGCCGGGCCGGCGACGAGTGGTCGAGGGGGTGTAATTTGCAGATAAAGAGCAACAAAGCAGCTATGATTGAATCGGCGGTCGATTTGCTGGCTGGTATGAACTGGCGTCGTCCCGAACAATTAGCGTCTTGCGTAACCCAACCTTCCTTGTTCCCCGATTTGTTGCCGGAAGAGTTGGAGGTATGTACGTTACTGAAATCCCATGCACAGGGCATTCAAGTCAATGAAATCGCCCTCCTGCTCCAACTGCCCTACAGTAAGATCAGTTCGGTATTATTGAATCTTGAATTTAAAGGAGTCGTACGCTGCCTGCCGGGAGGTATTTATAAAATAAAATAGACATTTAGTAAGTAAATTAAGATAATATACGTAAAAACGAGTCAAAACATATAAATTTTTAGTTGATAATGCGGCTTTCTTGTTAATTTACATTATGAATTGTTTTTTTTATTACTTTTGGCGAAGAACTTAACGAAAGGAGGTAGGTATGGATAAATAATAGAGGAAACGGACTATAGAAGAAAATCATTGTTTAATCAACCTGAAAATCTGAATATGAAAAAATTGTATACATGTATTGTTTGCTTGATTCTGATATTGCAGTGGTCGTGTCAGAAGGAGGAGGGTGCGAACCCCTTGGCCGAGGATTCGGCATCGAATCCGGTACGCTTTGAAATCAATGTTCACCAAACCTCCATTGATCAATATGAAACACCTGATGAAAAGTTGCACGCCGATTTTATGGGAGTACAACTTAAGAGTTTACTGGCTCAGAATGCCCGCAGCATACGTCGACATTCGTTTTCTGAAGGCAATGATACAGTATTCACCTACGATGAAATACCGTTAATCCGCGAAACCCGGAGCCGGATACTGGTTTTTGCCGACGGTACCAGTGAGACACAGCTGGAAGATTTAACCCCCGATGGAATTAATCCTCTCTATACGCTTACTGAGACTCCGCCTGCATCCGGTCAGTTTCTGTCGAGAACTCATATAAAGGACGGACGATTAAAGGTATACAACAAACAGAACGAATTATTGATTGACGAAGTATATCCTGAACAAAATTTGAACGAATTTCTCGATTCTTTGCAGTATTATGTCCAACTCGGCGATAAAGCTCAAAAAGTGATGTCGTTGGCGGTGACAAATGCTGTCGGATTACGCCGGATGCAACAGCCCGACGGGGCGGTCATGCTTGAGCAACAGCTTGGCACGATGTCCGCCCCGGTGAATGCGCTCCCCGTGTCGTCGTCGCTGAAAGCCATAACTATCATGAACGATGAACTGACCCGGACGCTACGGTTTGAGTTGCACGGCAACCAACAATTGATACATCGCACCGTGTTTGTTTACGAGGACAGCTATCTACTCAACAACTATGTAAATGGTAAGGAGTATAGTTCCAATCCCCGAACCGTTGAATCGCTGACACTTCAGTTGTCGCCTGATGGAGATCCGGTATTCTACCGTTCAAAAACCTTGTATCACAGATACCAGACTGTGTTGAGAATGAATGAACCTGTTAATTGATTAGAATGAAACCAATATGAAAAAGTTACTTTTAATAATCGGAATTTTAATGATTGGCAGCACCGGATTTTCGACCGGTCGGTATGTGTGGCTGCATGGGCTTGAAGGTGAACATGGATTGAACACATGGGATATCTACAGTTCGATGTTTTCGCCTCACAACGGGTACGTGTTGGAGTATTCCTCCGATAAAACCATTCCGGGAATAGCTGCCGGTTTATATACAGGCCGGATCAAACCTGTTGTGTCGGATGGCTCCATTGTACTTGTAGGACATTCCATGGGAGGTTTGGTGGCCAGAGAACTAATGAGCCATTCTGAAAAAATCAGGGGTGTTATAACGGTAGCAACGGCCCATAACGGATCGTGTTTGTTGAAAAACACCCTGAATGGCAGTGTGGCTGATTGTTTTTCAGGCGCCATTAAAATGGCAAATTCGGCCATCGATGCATCCTTGCGGTCCGGGATATTCTCGGGTGTGCCCGTTACTTCGCTTGCAGCACCTCTGATTGCTCCGGTGACTGTTTTCAGGAACAAGACGGTAAATACCACATTGTTTTTATTGAAACACGCGCTGCAGGGAGCTACAGGGATTTACAAGTTGGGCCACCCTTGTATAAAAGATATGCTTCCGGGAAGCAGGTTCCTTACTGCATTGAACGGTAGGGCTTACGATGTTCCGGTTTTGAATATTTACGGAGCCGAAGATCATTGGCAGGTGGTGCGCGCATTGGGAAGTTTATCGCAGATGGATAAGGTAAAAGATCCGCACCATCTCGACGTATCGTACGATAAGGAATATGTTACTGCCTTGCAGTCGGGGATGGCATTTATTTACCAGGTTCAGCATGCGCATACCTTAGTTTACAATGCATTGGGAGTTGTAGCCCGGTTTTTACCCTGGATTTGGATTACCCGGGAGTTGGTATTGAAGGCGCGTTATAACTGGGACGAGCTGTATCGATACCTGGAAACGGGCCTTCATACCGATTTGGCATCGGCTATGGGGGCAACGCGCTATGAATTGCAGAATTATTGTATTCCCAACGGTTTTGATCTGAAGCAGTTAACCTGTCGGTCGAAATACCTGCCTGTAGTTGCCGAAAACGACGGGGTTTTGTCGAGAATGGATGCTTATTTTTATCCGGTGACGAATCAAATTGTCTATAATGTTCGCGTAGCAGGAGTCAATCACCAGGAAATGGGCAATCATGTGGCGATGCGTCAGTTGATGAATGAAGTTATTAATCTAAAGCTGTACGGAGATGCCTTTGCCCAGTAAACAGATTGTCGGTTGGTTGATGAACGTGTTGCTCGGTGGTGTGGCATGCACCCCTGAGTTGCCGCCATCGGCCAACCACGACGAACCCGTATCAAGCAGTATGCTGTGGTCGGTTCGGTTACCTGGAAATGCAGGCATATACAATGAAGGAATGATTGGGTTGCCGGTAGTGAATAATAAGGTTTTGTTTCATTCGACGATTTTCACCGATCATACGGGGGAAGATAATCGTTTGCATGCTCTGGATGTGCAGTCGGGAAGCATATTGTGGACATTTCCCTCTCAGTTTCATGCCGATGAACCTTATTATTTTGATGGTAAGCCCTATCTGTATCAATCCCGCTTAGTAACCAAAATGTCGGCTTTTAGTCCGTATGCGGGTAACGACAGGATATTGATACTCGATTTGAATGAAGGTCAAAAGCTGGATCTCATCGATATGCCACCGGCAGTGTCGCGGTTCTCGTGCAGGGATGTTGCAGGAAAAGGGAGCAATGCCTGGTTTGTACAAGAGGACGAACACGCCTCCTATGTGTATAAGTTGGATATTGCTACCGGCGATACGGCCCGTATAGTCCGGTTGGCTCCGAGTCATCCTTCGGGCCGATTAGAAGTCACAACTCGCGAATTACAACTGTACGAAATCGACGGAAAGCTTTTTCTGTTACTGGGAGTGGCCGATTATGCACCCGCCCGTACGGAATTGCGTATGGTACTTGTGAATGCCGAAACAGGTTCGATCGGGTATCAGAAAACTGTCGGGCGGGATTATAACCTGAATGTGAATTATGCTGTTCTGCGTAATTCGATGATCTATTATACCTGCGGTCGTTCGGCTGGATGTATCGATCTTGAAAAAGACCGTTTGCGTTGGCAGTATTTTCCTCAGGTTCCAATGGATGATATGAAGCCAGGCCTGCTGGTGCAGGATTCCGTTGTTTTTTTATGGGGGCACCGTACCTGCGCTGCATTAGGGGCCGGTTCGGGCCGATTACTGTATGAACGCCAAATTGAATGCGCAAATGCAAGCGGGTCTACGCCCTATTTATTTGTGGTTACGCATTGTGGTGAAGCAGTTGTATTGGATCAGTACACGGGTAATATCGTTCGCACTTTTTCTACTTCACCGGGAAGAGAAAAAAATGGTTTTTCAACAGGCTGTAAGCCTGGCATAAAGGATAAAAAATTGTTTTTATTTGGATTGCATAATGCTTATTGTTTTACTTTTTAAGAAATGGAATTGAAATTTATGTATGTTATAGTCCTGTTTCTATTAATTGCAGTAGTTGTCATTGTGAAGATCAGGTATTTCACAACCGGGGCAAATACGTCATTTTCAAACAATCTCTTTAGTGATCAATGGGGCCCTGCCAATACCAAAGCAGGGAAAAGGATAATACGTCGTCATATTTATCTGCGTAAACCCCGAGTAATAAACATAACAAAAACTAATTCAGACATGAAAACTTCAAGACACGAAAGAGCTATGAACTCAGTACGATCAAGAGTTGAATATGCCATGGTAAATCAAAAGCGTTATATCGATCCTTATGTTAAACTTGATACGCTGGCCTGCGAACTGGGCACTAACCGCACCTATATGTCGAGGGTTATTAACGAAGAACACCGTAAAAGTTTTAAAAGATACATCAACGATCATCGTTTTAGCGAATTAATGCGACAGCTGATCAAAAATCCGAATTTAACACGGGAAGAACTTGTACAGCTTTGTGGTTTTAATTCGATTTCGACGATGGTGAGGGTGGTGAAGGCGAATACCGGATGTACATTTCGGGAATGGAAGAAAAGGTTATTGGATAATAAGTCGAAGGAAGATGATGAAAGTTAATTGCAAAACCACCGATAAAGTATTACTTTTGCAGAAGAAAAAAATGCTGTAAAACATGAATATACTTCTTATCGGGTCGGGAGGCCGGGAGCATGCGTTGGCATGGAAAATCAGACAGAGTCGGTTGGTGAAGCAATTGTATTGCGCTCCGGGGAATCCGGGTACAGCTTCGCTGGGAATTAATTTGCCTGTGGCCGCCGACGATTTTCCGGCGCTCAAGGCGTTGGTTGTACAACATGCTGTCGATCTGGTGGTTGTGGGGCCCGAAGACCCGCTGGTGAAAGGAATTGCCGATTTTTTCGGTAACGATGAAGTTCTATGCTCCGTTCCGGTTGTGGGGCCCAACAAAATTGCCGCGCAACTGGAAGGGAGTAAGGATTTTTCGAAACAGTTTATGATGCGCCATGGTATTCCTACCGCCGGATATAAAAGCGTCACTGCCGATACGATGGCGGAAGGGATTGAATTCCTTTCCATGCTGAAAGCTCCGTACGTGTTAAAAGCGGATGGACTGGCAGCCGGTAAGGGCGTGTTGATTCTGAACGATCTGGAGGAGGCTGTGGAGGAACTGAAGGCTATGCTGAGCGGAAAGTTCGGAGCAGCAGGCACTACCGTAGTGATCGAGGAGTTCCTGTCGGGGATCGAATGTTCGGTATTTGTGATTACCGATGGTAAAAGCTATAAGATTTTGCCCGAAGCCAAGGATTATAAGCGTATCGGACAGGGAGATACCGGTTTGAATACCGGAGGGATGGGGGCTGTGTCGCCTGTCCCTTTTGCCGATGCCGTATTCATGCAAAAAGTGGAAGATCGCATTATTCGACCCACGGTGGAAGGGTTGTATTCGGAAGGTATTATCTACAAAGGTTTTATCTTTTTCGGCCTTATCAAGGTCGATGGCGAGCCGATGGTGATTGAATATAATGCCCGCATGGGAGATCCTGAGACCGAGGTGGTAATGCTGCGGTTGAAATCGGACCTGGTAGAGTTGCTCCAGGGTGTTGCCGATGGGTCGTTGGCCGATAAAGTGGTGGAGATTGACGATCGTACTGCGGTTACCGTGATGCAGGTTTCGGGAGGATATCCGGAAGCTTACCAAAAAGGGAAACCCATTACGGGGCTCGATGCGGTGAACGACAGCATCGTATTTCATGCAGGAACCGCGCTGGCGGATGGCCGGCTGGTAACCAACGGCGGTCGTGTGCTGGCCATCAGTTCATACGGAGCTTCTAAAGAGGAGGCGCTGGCTATATCCTATGCCAATGCCGGTAAAATTAAGTATGAAGGACAGTACTTTCGTCCCGATATTGGTTTTGACCTTTGAGCTCGACGCATATGGCAAAGATTCTGATAATCGACGATGAACGGAGTATCCGCAACACCATGAAAGATATTCTGGAGTTCGAGAAACATAAAATTTCGCTGGCCGGGAATGGCCGAGAAGGACTCGAAATGGCGCTTTCACAGCCTTTCGACCTGATCTTTTCGGATATTAAAATGCCCGAAATGGATGGGATGGAGCTGCTTCAGCAACTGAAAGAAAAAGAAATCGATGCCCCGGTGGTGATGATTTCTGGGCATGGTTCCATCGAAACGGCTGTTGAATCCATCAAAAAGGGAGCGTTCGATTTTATCGAAAAACCGGTGGACCTCAATCGCTTGCTGATCACCGTCCGCAACGCACTCGATAAATCGGTGCTCGTTAGCGAAACGAAAGTGTTGCGTAAGAAGGTTTCGGGGAAATACCGGATGATTGGCCAGTCGCCTGCAATCAACAAAGTTCGCGAAATGATCGAAAAAGTGGCGCCTACCGATGCCCGGGTGCTCATTACCGGTGAAAATGGAACCGGGAAAGAAGTGGTAGCCCGCTTGCTCTACGAACAAAGTAACCGGGCCCATGCGCCTTTTGTGGAAGTGAACTGTGCTGCCATTCCTTCCGAATTGATTGAGAGCGAATTGTTCGGTCACGAAAAAGGGTCGTTTACATCGGCGATTAAACAACGGATCGGTAAGTTTGAGCAAGCCGATGGCGGGACCATTTTCCTCGACGAAATAGGTGATATGAGCTTATCGGCACAAACCAAAGTATTGCGGGTGCTTCAGGAAAGTGAACTTACCCGGGTCGGGAGCGATAAAAGTATTAAAGTCAATGTGCGGGTGTTTGCTGCTACGAATAAGAATATCAAGGAGGAAATTGAAAAAGGCAATTTTCGCGAAGACCTCTATCACCGCCTCAATGTAATTCCCATTTATGTGCCCCCTTTACGGGAGCGTAAGGAGGATATTCCGCTGCTGATCGAACATTTTACGGCTCTTATCTGTTCCGAACAAGGTATTCCGGTGAAAAGCTTCCGGACGGAAGCTGTTGAGCTGATGAAGACAAACGACTGGACGGGCAATATCCGTGAGCTTCGCAATGTGGTGGAGCGGCTGATTATTCTCTGCGGACCCGTCATCTCTGCTAACGATGTTGAACTGTTTGCATAAACTACCCCGATATGAAGCAATTAAATGAACTAACTATCGCAATTTGCAGCGACCATGCCGGCTACGAATTGAAACAGAAAGTAATGGCCTATCTGCAGGCAAAAGCCATCAAATCGATCAGGGATTTTGGTGCTTTTTCGCCGGAAAGCTCCGATTATCCCGATTATGCCCACCCCATGGCTTCGGCTGTTGAAACGGGTGAATTTGACTTTGGGATTTCTATATGCGGCAGCGGCAACGGGATCAGTATGACGGTGAACAAACATGCCGGTATTCGTGCCGGACTTTGCTGGACTCCTGAAATCGCCCGCCTGGCCCGCCTGCATAATAATGCAAATGTGCTGTCCCTCCCGGCCCGTTTTGTTTCCGAAGAACTGGCTTTTGAAATGATCGATGTTTTCTTTTCTACTGATTTTGAAGGAGGAAGACATCAAAATAGAATCGATAAAATACCTTGTTAAGAATGTCAAGAACAGAAATAGCTGCATTGGGTGAGTTTGGATTGATACGCCGGCTGACCGAAAAGTTTCCGATAACAAATGCTTCGACTGTGAAGGGAGTGGGCGATGATGCGGCCATTCTCGATTATGGAACTAAGCAGGTGCTGGTAACTACGGATCTGTTGCTCGAAGGGGTACATTTCGACCTGGTGTATGTGCCGCTTAAACACCTGGGCTATAAGGCCGCCGTTGTCAATTTTTCGGATATTTACGCGATGAACGGACGTCCGAAACAAATTACAGTCTCGCTTGGCGTTTCAAAACGTTTTTCGGTGGAGGATCTGGAGCAGATTTACGAAGGTTTGTCGGTGGCCTGCCAGCACTATGGTGTCGACCTGGTAGGTGGCGACACCTCGGCTTCGCTTACCGGGCTAACCATCAGTATTACCTGTATCGGAGAAGCCTCAAAAGATAAAATAGTACTGCGCAGTGGTGCTCAGCCTACCGATTTGATTTGTGTTACCGGCGACCTGGGATCGGCTTATATGGGATTGCAGTTGCTGGAGCGCGAAAAAATTGCATTTTCGGGTAACGATCAGGTTCAACCCGATTTTGAAGGAAAAGATTATATCCTGCAACGTCAGCTGAAGCCGGAAGCCCGTAAAGATATCATCGAAACGCTGGAGAAAGCCGGTATTGTTCCTACTTCCATGATGGATATTTCGGATGGTCTTTCGTCGGAGTTAATGCATATTTGTTCGCAAAGTAATACCGGATGCCGTGTTTATGAAGATAAAATTCCAATCAGTTATCAGGCTGCACTAATGGCCGAAGAGTTGAATATGAGCATTGTGACTGCTGCGCTGAACGGAGGAGAGGATTATGAGTTGTTGTTCACGGTGTCGATAAACGATTACGAGAAAATTATACCGCTCGAAGGAATTAATATTGTAGGTCATATTACCAAGCCCGAACTGGGATTGCACCTGATCGGCCGCGAAGGGGAAGAGATCGCATTACAGGCGCAGGGCTGGAATTCACTTCAATAAATCGGGGATAGCGTTGGCCAGGTACCACAGGATGATGATTCCAAAGGCATCGAGGCCCAAAAATACCAGTATGACAATACAACCTGCGAGAAGAATATACTTTCTGCTGTTGTTCGACCAGCTGAATCCTTTGAATTTTAAAGAAAGCATCGGGATTTCGGATACCAATAAGCCCGATAGAACCACCAATGCCAGCAGGATGAGCCAGGGGTTTTGAATAAAAAATCCCGAAAAAGAGTAGCTGATGCCCACCCAGAAAATAGCATTGGCCGGTGTTGGCATTCCTAAAAAACTCTCGGTCTGGCGCTCGTCAATATTAAATTTTGCCAGCCTGAGTGCCGAAAATACCGGAATAATAAATCCGGCAAAACGAATCCAGCCGGGGAAAGCGCTTTGTTCCAACAATGAAAAGGCAATGGCTCCGGGAGCCATTCCAAAACTGAGAACATCGGCCAGCGAGTCGAGTTCTTTTCCCATGGGAGAGTAGGCTTTCAACAGCCGGGCTGCAAAGCCATCCATAAAATCGAACAGGGCTGCCAGCAATACCGCAAAAAATGCGAATTCAAAATTGCCCTGAAAGGCAAAATAGATGGCTACACTCCCCGAAAACAGATTGAGAGTGGTGATGAAATTCGGTATATGTCGGGTCAGTTTCATGCGTGGTATCGTT
Organism: Paludibacter sp. 47-17; assembly: GCA_001898935.1. GTDB lineage: Bacteria > Bacteroidota > Bacteroidia > Bacteroidales > Paludibacteraceae > Paludibacter. The sequence goes on along the minus strand of MKVT01000009.1, from coordinate 328,797 downwards.
ATTCTTTGTTTTTACTGTCCATCAGAATCGTTACAGGTCCATCGTTGATGAGCGAAACCTGCATGTCGGCCCCAAATTCGCCTGTGGCTACTTTCTTTTCCGTGATCTCCTCCAATCTGGCACACAGTTTTTCGTACAAAGCGATAGCTTGCTCGGGTCGTGCCGCCCGTATGTATGAGGGGCGATTGCCCTTTCGCGTTGAAGCATGCAGGGTGAACTGGCTCACTACGAGTATGGAGCCGTCAATCTCCAGCACCGACCGGTTCATAACACCGTTTTCGTCATCGAAAATCCTCAGTTGTACCATTTTGTTGCACAACCATTCACAATCTTCCTCATTGTCGTCGTGCTCGATACCGAGCAATATCAATAAGCCGGTGCCAATAGAACCTGTAATGCGGCTCTCTACGCTTACCGAAGCTTCTTTCACCCGTTGTATTACTACCCGCATAATTCCTCCTTTAGCTTCCGGGGAAGTTTAGCGACTACCTCATCGTACGAATGATCGATGAGCTCTTCCAGTAAGGTTCGTGAAATGGAAGGAGAGATTAAGACCGAATTCCAGTATTTTTTATTGAAATGAAAAGCAGGAGTGATTGCACTGTATTGCTCCCTGAGCTGTAGCGCTCTATCCGGGTCGCATTTCAAGGCAATCCGGAGCTCGGGGTCGTCAAGCGGGATCAATGCAAACATTTTACCCAGTACTTTAAACACCAGGGTCACTTCGTCGAAAGGAAAACATTCGGTAGTTCCTTTTCGGCTCAGGCAATATTCGCGCAGTTCTTCAACGTTCATAAGGCATCGATCATATCACGCCGGCCGTGGGCTTATTTCACTTCTACTCCATTGGTAACTGTGGCCGAGGGTTGAATAAGAACCAGCTTTCCATCGGCATCTTCGGCCGATAAAATCATCCCCTCACTGAAAATACCTCTTAACTTTCGTGGTTCAAAATTGGCAATAAAGCAAACCTGTGTACCGATGAGCGCCGAAGGATCGGGGTAATAAGCGGCTATCCCCGATAAAATCGTACGCTCGTTTATCCCGTCGGCAATGCGGAATTGCAAGAGTTTGTCCGATTTTGGAACCTTCACACAATCCAATACCGTTCCTACCCGGATGTCCGTTTTCAGAAAATCATCGAAACTTACCGCCGGTTTTATTTCCGCGGGTTTCCAGGTAGCAACCTCGTTTGCCTTTTTGGTGTCCATCAGTTTTTGGATTTGTGCGTCAATCACCTGGTCTTCAATTTTGTCGAACAAGAGCTCGGGAGCACCTAATTTCGCTCCTGCCGGAAGTAAGTCGGTTTTACCCAGGTCGTTCCAGCTGAAAGTGTTTAAATTAAGCATTTTGCGTAGTTTTTCCGACGAGAAAGGAAGGAAAGGTTCGAAAGCAATGGCCAGATTGGCTGCAATCTGCAGACTCAGGTGCATGATAGTAGCCACCCTGGTCATATCCGTTTTTGCCAGCTTCCAGGGTTCGGTATCGGCCAGGTACTTATTACCGATACGGGCCAGGTTCATGGCTTCTTTTTGCGCATCTCGGAAGCGGTAGTTGTCGAGTAGTTTCTCTACATCGGTTTTCACATGCTTGAATTCTTCCAGCGTTCGAAGATCGTAATCCGTAAGTTCGCCACAAGCCGGCACTACTCCGTCGTAATATTTCTGCGTCAGTACCAGCGCACGGTTCACAAAATTACCGTATATAGCCACCAATTCATTGTTGTTACGTGCCTGGAAATCTTTCCATGTAAAATCATTATCCTTGGTTTCGGGAGCATTGGCGGTGAGCACATAGCGCAACACATCCTGTTTGCCCGGAAACTCTTCCAGGTACTCATGCAACCATACGGCCCAGTTACGCGATGTCGAAATTTTATCCCCTTCGAGGTTCAGGAACTCATTGGCAGGTACATTTTCGGGCAGGATATAGCTTCCTTCGGCCTTCAGCATAGCCGGAAACACGATGCAGTGAAATACAATATTGTCTTTCCCGATAAAATGAATCAGACGGGTGTCCTCCTCTTTCCACCATTTTTCCCAACTGTCGGGCAGTAATTCTTTTGTGTTCGAAATATAGCCGATAGGGGCGTCAAACCACACATACAAGACTTTCCCTTCTGCGTTTTCGGCAGGAACAGGGATTCCCCAATCCAAATCGCGGCTCACTGCCCGGGGCTGAAGACCCATGTCGAGCCAACTTTTACACTGTCCGTATACATTGGGTTTCCATTCTTTATGATCTTCCAGGATCCACCGGCGCAACCATGCTTCATGCTGGTCGAGCGGCAAATACCAGTGACGGGTTTCGCGCATTACCGGCACCGAACCGCTGATGGCCGATTTCGGATGGATCAAATCGGTGGGACTCAACGATGTACCACAGGCTTCGCACTGATCGCCGTAAGCATTCTCGTTACCGCAATGAGGGCATTTCCCGGTGATATAGCGGTCGGCCAGGAATTGTTGGGCCGTTTCATCGAAATATTGTTCCGAACTTTGCTGAATAAATCCTCCCTTTTGATCGATTGTCCTGAAAATCTCGGAAGCCAATTCGCGATGTGTCTTCGACGTGGTGCGCGAATAAATATCAAAGGTAATTCCAAAGTCTTCAAACGATTTTTTGATGATGCCGTGGTAACGATCCACTATATCTTGCGGGCTTACTCCTTCTTTTTTAGCTTTAATGGTTATAGGCACTCCATGCTCATCGGAACCTCCGATAAACAATACCTCTTCGTTTTTCAGGCGAAGGTAGCGTGCGTAAATATCGGCCGGGACATATACTCCGGCAAGATGACCGATATGAACCGGCCCGTTGGCATAGGGCAAGGCCGATGTAATCGTGGTGCGTTTATAAGACTTCATAAATATTCTGCTTTTACGCCGCAAAAATACAAAAAAATCAGCAGATATGCAGTGAGTTGCTTAAAAGATAAGCGGGTTGTCTCCCAATTAATGCGTAAACGAAGGCATCTCCGTGCGGGTTCCATCCGGAAAGCCTTGTGTCGCAATTCCGCCATTCCGGCCGCGGATCGGTTGCCGAATCGCCAATTGCCCCGAACCCCAGCACCGGTACTTGCTGCGCGGGCGCTTCCGGAGCGATGATTTTAGCATAGAATTCAACTTGCCAGAGAATCCTTAAATGACTGATTTGCAGAAATTAAAAAACAGTTAAACTTTTTGATGCCAGTAATTTTAACGTATATTTGTGTATATTTGCGACTTAATACTTAATTTATATCACGATGGCAACAACAACCGACGAATCTGTATGTTGTCCTCCTTTCGACCCTGCTCCCTGGGATGACAAAGTGATTGAATGGACCGACAAGCTTTTTGTTAAACAAAAGGTGGTTAGTTTTTGGTATATTCCACTCAATTTTGGAAAAGTAATGACTATGTTGATGAAAGCAACCGAGAAACATCATGCAACTGTGCCCGATTGGTTGTGTTTGTCCGATCATACTTCCAAATGGAATATGGATCTCTACCTGGCTGTTGATCGGGAACTGCCCGGGTTCCGGCATGTAAAATTAAGCGGCAAGTACTATACCCGGGTATACGAAGGCGATTTCAGCCAAACGGGTGCATGGGGGAAGGAATATGAGCAACAAGCCAAAGAGCGCTCGCTCAAAACCGGAAAGTTGTACATGTGGTATACCACCTGTCCAGCCTGTGCCAAAAAATATGGTAAGAATTATGTCGTGTTTTTTGGAGAAATTTTATAACTAATAATCAATATAATGGCGTAATGGAAAACAAAGAAAACTGCAATTGCAACAACAATCAGGCTACAGCTACCGGAGGTGCGGTATACGGCTTGGGATTAATTGGTGCTGCCGTGTATTATATTTCGGTTGCTACCAGTTTCTGGGCAGGGGTGTTGGGAGTTTTGAAAGCCCTGGTTTGGCCGGCATTTCTGGTGTATGAGGCCTTAAAGGCATTAGCTGCCTGACGGTGAAAACCGGTTTAACCGAATACACCCTCCGGTCGCCTTTAATTTAAAATTTTAACCAAAATCCATCAAAATAGCATTAAAAACAGGTCTATTTTGATAATAAGTGCTAAAAATATGTTATAAAGCATGTTTTTTGAGAAGATTACTTGCATGAATGTATAAAACGCATTATCTTTGCAGTGTGATTTTTTCATAGTATTAGATTTAAGGTTAACAAAGATTGGTTGGCAGGCGAGCCAACCTTTCGCGTTTTATAGCGTTTGCTATTCGGGAATATGATACTTTTTTAATTCCCTTCGATACTTCTCGGTTTTCCCTTCGGTTACCTTGTCCATTAATTTCCAAAAACGGTCGCCATGGTTCATTTCGACCGTATGGCACAATTCATGTAAAATTACGTAATCCACTAATTCGGGGCTCAATATCATCAGATAAAAACTCAAATTGATGTTTTTCTGGCTCGAGCAGCTCCCCCAACGGGTTTTCCCCGATTGAATTTTCACATCTTTGAAGTTAAATCCATGGTGTCGTGCCAATTGTTCGACACGGGCAGGCAGCAATCGCCGCGCCTCCTTCTTCATAAAATACTGAATTCCTTTCCAGCAAGCCTGTTGTACTTTTTCCGACGACAAATCGGCTTCGAGCGGATACTCGATGTGCAATTTACCCTCCTGAAATTGAAAAAAAACATCCTTCCGATTGGCTTTGCTCAGGTGGACATCAAACGAAAGTGTTTTGTATCCTTTCTCCTCTGTCAGGATGCTGTTCTGACTGCGTTGTCGTATCCGGTTTTGTTTCATCAGGATACGTTCGCGAATGGAGAGTACGAAAGCGGTTGCTTCGGCCTGCGATTTGGTCACCGGAAGGGTGATTACTAAACCGTCGGGCTGTATGCGCACAGCTATACGGCTGGCTCTCAGACTTCTTTTATAACTTATGTTCCCAAATTGACTTAACTCGGCCGACATATTGTTTTTTCTGCAAAAATAATGGTTTTAACGGTTTTATCCTTAAATTTGCAGGCATAAAAGTAGAAAGGAAATGATTGAAGCAAAAAATATCCATCGAAAGTTTGATGAGCTGGAAGTGCTGAAAGGTGTCGATCTGCGGGTCGATAAGGGCGAAATTGTATCGATCGTTGGTCCGAGTGGGGCTGGAAAAACGACCTTATTGCAAATACTGGGTACCCTCGACGATCCCGACGAAGGCGAAGTGCTGGTGGATGGTGTCGATCTGATCAAACTGAACGAAAAAGAAAAGGCTGCCTTTCGCAACCGGAAATTAGGATTTATATTTCAGTTTCATCAACTGCTGCCTGAATTTACAGCGCTTGAAAATGTGATGATTCCCGGATTGATGATGGGTGCCGACGAGCGGAAAACCGATAAAAAGGCCCGGGAGTTGTTGGCCTACCTCCAGCTTTCCGACCGGTTGAATCATAAGCCGTCGGAGCTTTCCGGCGGCGAAAAGCAACGGGTAGCAGTGGCCCGGGCTCTTATCAACAATCCCCGGCTGATTCTTGCCGACGAACCATCGGGAAGCCTGGACTCCAAAAACAAAGATGAATTGCATCGCCTGCTGTTTAAATTGCGCGACGAATTCGGATTAACGATAATCATTGTTACGCACGACAAAGAGCTGGCGGCCTTGTCGGACAGAGTAATTGAAATGAAGGATGGAAGAGTAGCCCCGCCGGGAATCGAACCCGAATTTAAAGTTTAGGAAACTTCCGTTCTATCCATTGAACTACAGGGCCGGATGGTTTTTGAAACGAAATGCAAAAGTAGTGTTTTTATGGGAAAATCCAAAAATAATTTTTTTGTTGTTTGGGATGGTAAGACTCCGGGCATTTATGATAGCTGGGAGAAATGCAAGCAGCAAATTCATGGTTATGCCGGCGCAAAGTATAAGGGCTTTGAATCGCATCAGGAGGCTGTAGAGGCTTATAACTCGCCGTATTGGGACTTTGTCGGGAAGAGTCCGGCACATAAAAGTACCAGTTCGCCGGATAAGACAGTGCTGATTGCCCGGGTCGGGATGCCCGAGATGGAGAGTATTTCGGTTGATGCAGCGTGTAGTGGCAACCCGGGTTTGATGGAATACAGAGGCGTTTATACACGTACCGGGCAGGAGATTTTTCGTAAGGGCCCGTTTAAGCAAGGTACCAATAATGTGGGTGAGTTTCTGGCTTTGGTACATGGGTTGGCTGTGTTGAAGCAGCAAAACTCTTTGTTACCTATTTATACCGATAGTGTGAATGCAATGGCATGGGTGAAAGCAGGTAAGGCAAAGACCAGGCTGGAGCCCAGGCCCGAAAATGCCGTACTCTTCGATTTGATTGCCCGGGCCGAAAAATGGCTGGCCGACAATCGATATTCCACCCGGATTATGAAGTGGCAAACGGAGGCCTGGGGTGAGATCCCTGCCGATTTTGGCCGTAAATAACCGCTTACAGCGGATGATGGGTCAGATCTTGTCGCGGCGTTGTGTTATTTTTTTCCAGTAATATTTGAATGGATTGTTGTATTTTTCCAACTTCCAGGGCCTGCTGCTATGCGGTTTATGGATCACCGGGATGTCCATTGCCAGGTAATTCGTAAATCCTTGTGCGATGGATTGGCGGGAAATAAATACATCATACCAGTTTTTTTCGGGATTTAAGGCATTGAAATCATAGCTCTTCAATAACTCCAGATGGAGTAAGGTACAACAGAAGCTTAGCCTTTTCAACGTTGCCTGGGTCGATTTCTTATAATGCCGGGCGTACAGATAAGGGAAGTTGACGGTACCGTCGGTGTGAGTCGTTACCGCTGCAATCATCCCTGGGTTTTCAAGCGAATTATTTAGCCTCATCAGCTCCGACAGCGTGTTTTTTTGGATTAATACATCCGATTCGATGATTAATAACGGGCAATTGTTGCTTATAGCCTGTTGTTGCGCATGCTGTAAAACCAACAAGTAGTTCGGAGACGGGTGATTGGTCAAATCCTGTAAATGAATTAATTTAAATCCCTTTTCTTCGGAAGCTGCTTTCAATTGTTGCCGGGTTTCGTAACTGCTGAAATCATCGTAAACCGTATAGCTGAAATCGGAGGTGTCCGAGTTCATAATATGTTCGATTGTTTCAAGTGCAGTATCGATAGAGTCCTTTACCGGGGTGATTATGTGTAGTTTGGCCATTTTATGTTCTGTTTTTTAGTAGAAGTTGTGGTTTGTAGACAACTACAATCAATATATATAGTAACAACAGGAATACTTTCCTAATTAGAGGTATGGATTTATTCTTTCCGATTATTTCATTAAAATGTTCCGTTGTTTTTATTATTTCACCGAAGGTGAACCCTTTGACCATCATTTTACGTTGCAGCCGGTTGATCCCTTGTATTTCGAGTACTGCTTGTTCGGTGGGTGATAAGGGAATCACACTGAGGGGAAGCTCCTGCGAATGGTTTTGAAAAACCTGAATTAAATTCCGGTAATATGCTCTGTCAGCATTTCCTCTGGAAAAGTGCTCTATGTCGATATTATACATTACATAGTTCTGAAATCCTGCTGCTGCCGAACGAATACAGCAATCGAAATCGTAGCCGTGAAATCCTTTCAGGGTGGTGTCGAAACAGATCTGCTCCATGACGGTCCGGTTCATACAAAGCATCACTCCGTCGAGCATTACCACCTTTGCGCGCTTTCCGGTAAAACCGGAGGGTCTGTGCTTTATTTTTTTTTGTTTGCCGTTTTTACCGGATTGTATCAGATGTATGTAGGGCAGGCTGACGGTCCACGACGAAGGTACTCTCACCAGAGCGTCGCGTCCGCCGATTCCTGTAATGCCGGTTCCCGGAACAGAGAGATGTTCTTTTAATAACTCGCCCCAGCCGGGCGTGTGAAAATGGATATCGTCGTGTAAAAATGCCAGGTATTTTCCGCCCGATTGTGCATAGCCAAGTTGATAAGCTTCAAATATTGAGTACTGTTTCCGGGAATTGTCGATCACGATAAGTTCGTAATCGCATCCAACGGTTTCTTTTAAATTGCTGATCAGCGAATCAGGGAGCCGATCGGAGCGGGAGCAAAAAATCAGTGATAACTCGGCCTGCATGTTAGGTTCGGTTGAAAAAGCGCGACAGATACGGGATATTCCGGATAGGAAAATCTCTTTTTATCACGATGAATACAAAAATGATCAACAAAACCGTTTTTAAGGCGATCGTAAGAAATAAATACGGCGTTTTGATCAGTAAACTAACTCCAAACAATGTTAATGCCAGTAGGCTGTAAAACCCGATCTTTTTCAGGTCGTATGCAACCGGCATATACTTCTGTCCCAGAACATAGGAAATCACCATCATGACGAGGTAACAGGCAAACGAAGCCCATGCCGATGCCATATAGCTGAAAACGGGCACGAATACGATGTTGATTGCGAGCGTTATCAGTGTTCCGACGATAGAGATCCAGGCGCCATAATGGGTTTTATCGGTCAATTTATACCATAGCGAAAGATTAAAAAATACGCCCTGGAAAATATAAGACAACAGTACGACCGGTATCACCCGCAACCCTACCCGGTAATCGCTGCGTATAAGGTATTGAATGATATCGAGGTAAAATACCATACCCAGGAAGATGAGCCACGAAAAGATGATGAAAAACGTCATGGCATCGGCATAGGCCTCTTTGCTGTTTTTATCCTTATGTTGTGCGAAAATAAATGGTTCGTAAGCATACCGGAAGGCCTGCGTAAACATCATCATAACCATCGAAATTTTAAAACATGCCGAATAGATGCCCAGTTCGGAAATGGCCAGCGCTTTGTCGGCCATTAAATAAGGGAATATTATCTTGTCGAGGGTTTGGTTCATAATACCGGCAATTCCCAGGATCATGAGCGGTAGCGAGTATTTCAGAATTTGCCGTAACAAGGCGCCGTCGAAGCCGAATTTTGCTTTCCTGATTTCCGGAATCAATGCTAATGTGACTACTACGGTTTGAATTACATTAGCTACCAATACGTACCCGACTCCATAGTCGGGTCTGTAGAACCAATCGATGAGTCCGGGTGTTTTGGCATAGATCCACGGGCATATAACCAGAAAAAAGATATTGAAGAAAATATTGGTGATGATCATCAGCAATTTCAGCGCAGCAAACTTAATTGGCCGGCTACTGAACCGGAGCCAGGCAAAGGGTATTGACCCGAAAGCGTCCATGGCAATTACAGCGCCCAGCATGGCGATGTATTCGGGATGTTGTTCGTAGCCCAATACCTGTGCTATGGGCGACGCAAATACATAGGTGGCTACGCCGAAAAGAAGCGATGTAGTCCCGATCGAAATCAAGGTGTTGCCGTAAACCTTCCCGGCTTGTTCTTTATTTTTATTGGCAAACCGAAAAAATCCGGTCTCCATACCATAGGTCAGAATCACCAGCAATAGCGCCGACCACGCGTAGAGGTTAGCCACCTGTCCGTATTCGGCCGATTCGGTCAACACATAGGTATACATAGGCACCAGCAGCCAGTTCAGGAACTTGCCCAGAATACTACTTACCCCGTATATTGCTGTGTCTTTAGCCAGACTCTGCATTTTCTTTTCGGCCATGGAATCAGGGTATGAGATTAAACAAATCCTTTTTGTTTTTTCAGATGTTCATAGGCCTCGTTTACAGCCCTGAATTTATCGGTGGCCGATTTCTTAATGTCATCGCCCAGGTTCTGAACTTTATCGGGATGGTACTTCATGGCCATGCGCCGGTAAGCTTTCTTTATTTCGTCGTTGGTAGCCGTCGGCTCTATTTCGAGAGCTTTAAAAGCCCAGTTTTGGTCGACATTCTTTACAAACGGCGCCTTCAACGATTCGAAATCGGCTTGCGTTAAATTGAACACCACCGAAATACGCTGTATCATGTTCAGTTCGGCAGTATTTACTTCGCCATCGGCATACGCAATATCAAACAGCAAACGAATTAATTGCAATTTCGAAGAATAATTCATGTATTGATTGATTTGCCGCGCCACTTCCATCTCGTTAATCGGTTGCTCGAGCAGTTTTTTCAGCAGCTGTAAAGCTTCGAGTGCTCCCTGTTCACCGAAATTGGCAACTAAAAACTTTTTAACGACAGCCAGTTCTGCTTTTTGCGCAGTGCCATCGGCTTTCATGATGCATGCTATCATTACCAGTAAACTGGCTTTGAAGTCCTGTTCGCTGGTGCGCCGGGAGTTGGTATAACTACGTGCGGTTGTTTGCGGGGTTTCCTGGCCGCCTAAAAACGACCCCAGTGCAAAGCCTATTATCGCACCTATCGGTCCGCCGAATGCCCAGCCTAAGCCGCCGCCTATCCATTTTGCAAAATTTCCCATACTTACATTATTGAATTGTCATTTCTCCACAAATACTCTTCGAAATCCACTTTTTCACTTCTGATGTCGATTCATATTCACCTAAAAGGTACATTAATTTGGTAACCAGAGCTTCGGTGGTAATATCGTGTGCGCCGATAACTCCGGCACTCATGAGGTTCAAACTGGTTTCGTACCGGCCCATTTCAACACTACCTGTACTGCACTGGGTTTTGTTTACCACGATAATATCCCGGTCGACAGCCGCTTTCAACACATCGAATAGCCATTGATGCCGCGGCGCATTCCCGGCGCCGAAACTCTCGAGCACCACCGCACGTAAGCCTTCGGTATTCAATAGCGAACGAACCAGGTTTTCCGAAATGCCCGGGAACAGCTTCAATACCGCGATATTAGGATTTGTATTCAACCGTAACCGGAGCCGGCTCCCCGGATCGGGATAGTGAATGTACGACCGGAAGTATTTAATATGTACGCCGGCCTTGGCCAGCGGCGGATAATTGTAGGAATTGAAAGCATTAAAATGTTCCGCATTTTTTTTCGTTGTGCGATTGCCCCGGAACAAGGTATCTTCAAAAAAGATGCACACTTCAGGTACGATAGGATGACCATTCTCTTTAGCCGCTGCAATCTCAATAGCCGACAATAAATTTTCCTTTCCATCGGAACGCATGGTACCGATAGGCAGTTGTGCGCCGGTAAAAATAACCGGCTTGCCCAGGTTCTCGAGCATAAAACTAAGCGCCGATGCCGAGTAAGCCATCGTGTCGGTGCCGTGTAAAATCACGAATCCATCGAATTTTGCGTAATTCTCGGCAATACATAGGGCCATTTTCTCCCAGGTCACGGGATGCACATCGGAGGAATCGATAAGAGGCAAAAAAGGAATACTTTCCACCCTGATGCCAATTTGCCGAAGTTCGGGCAACAATTCCTGCAATCGTTCGAAATCGATCGGCCGCAGCGCCCCGGTCCGGGGGTCTTCCGACATCGAAATCGTTCCTCCGGTAAATATCAGCAGGACTGCACTTTGTTTTTCCACTCCTTGTAAATTTTGTTATTTAACATGCAAAGATAAGGCAAAATATAGTTATAATGGTTATTTTTGCCCACCAAAATTAATTATTGATGAATAGAATTTTCAGTATATTTCTTGTGTTTTTCTCAGGCATTGTCCTGGTTTACGCAGCCGATGGAGTGAAAGATTCGGTACTGCTTGACGAACAGGTGGTTACCGGTACGCGGATGGAGACAAATCGGGCAGGAGTGCCTTTTTCGGTATCGGGCATGACTACTGCCGACATCAGCCGAAGCGGACAGTATAATGTGCTCACTTCGCTTGCGGCGCATGTACCGGGCTTTTTTGTTACCGAACGCAATGTGCTGGGCTTCGGAGTAGCGGTTGGAGGCTCAGGAGCGATCAATATCCGGGGCGTGGGAAGCACTCCTAATACCCAGGTGCTGGTGCTTATCGACGGACATCCCCAGTACCAGGGCATTTTCGGACATCCGTTGGGCGATGCCTATGTTTCGTCGGATGTTCAGAAAGTGGAGGTGATCCGCGGTCCGGCTTCGGTGCTTTACGGGTCGAATGCGATGGCGGGTGTGGTGAATATTATCACCAAAAAGGCAGTAAAAGAAGGAATAAGCGGCGATGCAATGGCAGCCTACGGTTCGTATAACACTCAAAAATATGCGTTTACTACCGGTTACCGCTCTAACAAGTTTCATAGTTTTATTGCGCTTAACCATGGCCGTACCGATGGTATACGTGCCAATACCGATTTCCGTATTTCGAACGGATATGCCAAAGCAGGCTATGATTTTAACCGTCACTGGAAAGCGGTTGCCGATATCAGCCTTGCCGATTATATTGCCAACGATAATGGTCCGGTATTTAGTCCGGCGCCGTTTCATATCGATATTTTACGGGGTAAAACCGCGCTGTCGATCGACAACCGTTACGAGACCACCGAGGGTTCGGTCAAACTGTATCATAATTTTGGACACCACGACCTTTCGGATGGCTGGATCTCGGACGATACGAATACGGGGCTGATGGCGTACCAGACTTTCAGGTTGGGCGGCCACAGCCAACTGACCGGCGGAGTGGAAATAAAACAATACGGCGGTACCGGGAATAAAGGCGCTTCGGCCAATGAGCTTAAAACGGTAAATGAACTGGCGGCCTATGCATTGTATCAGCAGAAGTTTCTCCAACGCTTTACCGCCACCGGAGGATTGCGCCTCGAACACCATTCGATGTTTGGTTCCGAGTGGGTTCCGATGGCGGGTTTGTCATCACGCCTGAGTGCGGGGACCGATCTTCGTTTGTCGGTTTCGAAAGGGTTTCGAAGCCCTACTGTTATGGAGTTGTTCACCTATGCACCCAACCCCGGTTTACAACCCGAGCGGATGATGAATTACGAAATAAGTTGGTTGCAATCGTTTTTCAACCACAGGCTTACTACCGAACTTACAGCCTTTTTGTCGGATGGCGACAACCTGATTCAAGTGGTGGGGGTCGGTCAGTCAGCTAAGCGTCAGAATGTAGGAAAGTTCCGGAACCAGGGAGTCGAGTTTTCGGCCCGCTACCGCGTTACCGGCAATCTGGCGCTGATTGCCAATTACAGCTTCCTCGATTCGGACCGCATTTTACTGGCGGCGCCGCGGCATCAGGCCAATCTTACGGCCAATTATCAGTATAACCGATTCAATCTGAATGTTTCGGCACAGCAGGTAAGCGGACTGTATACTGCAGTAAACCAGCCAATCGCCGAGAGTTATACCTTGATAAACGCCCGCTTGTCGGTAGCAGTTCATCGGCATGCCGAAGTGTTTGTGTCGGGGCACAATCTTCTCGATCAGGAATATCAGATTAACAACGGCTATCCCATGCCCGGCATCAATATGCATGGAGGGATCAAACTAACTTTCTAGGCCAGTGGACGCAACGAGGATTTTTCTAGTAGGGTATATGGGGTCGGGTAAGTCGGCTATGGGCCGGCTGCTGGCCAACCGGCTCGGTTACTGTTTTATTGACCTGGATCAGTATATAGAAGGGAAATTCCATAAAACGATTGCCCAACTTTTCCGGGACGAAGGCGAAGCCGCATTCCGCGAAAAGGAAAGAGCCTGTTTGCGAGAGGTGGGAGAGTTTGAAAAAACAGTGATCGCCACCGGGGGCGGGGCCCCTTGCTTTTTCGACAGTATGGACTACATGAACCGGCAGGGTGTTACTGTTTACCTGAAGTTAAGGCCCGGGCAACTGGTGGAGCGACTGCTGAAGGGAAAGGCAGGAGTGCGTCCGCTCATTCATGGTAAAACCCCCGATGAGTTACTCGTATATATCGAAACGATGCTGGCGCACCGGAGCGGATTTTACGAGAAGGCACAGCGTGTTATCGAGGGAAACGATCGGGAAATCATCGATCGGATCAACGCATTGTGATAGTCTGAACCCGCAATTATTTAGTATATGAAGTCATTTGTTCACTTACACGTTCACTCCTATTATTCCATCCTCGATGGGATGTCGACCATACCGGGCCTTATCGAAAAGGCATTGGCCAATAATATGAATGCTATTGCGCTCACCGATCATGGAAATATGTTCGGTGTAAAGGAGTTTTATAATTACGCCAAAAAGAAAAATGCGGCCCATTTTTCCGAGATTAAATCGGTGGAAAAACAGTTGAAACAACCCGATTTGAACGAAGAGCAACGAGCTCTGCTGAACGGGCAGCTTCAGGCAGCCAAATCGAAGCTGTTCAAACCGATTTTGGGTTGTGAGGCCTATGTAGCCCGCCGCAGCCGGTTTTCCAAAGATAAGGATAATCCGGGCGATCGGAGCGGGTATCACCTGGTATTGCTGGCGAAGAACAAAAAAGGTTACCAGAATTTATGCAAGCTGGTTTCGTTGGGGTGGATGGAAGGATTTTACTATCGTCCGCGTATCGACCACGAAATCCTCGAGAAATACAGTGAGGGGATTATTGCCTCTTCGGCCTGTCTGGGCGGTGAAATTCACAAAAAAGTGGAATCGGGCAATCTCGAAGAGGCCGAGCAGTCGGTGCTATGGTACAAAAGGGTATTTGGCGATGATTTTTATATCGAACTTCAGTTGCATAAAACCGACAAGCCCAATGCCGACTACGAAGTGTACGAAAAACAGAAGCGTCAGAACGAAGAGTTGATAGCCCTGGCCCGTAAGACGAATACCAAGTTGCTGGTTACCAACGATGTGCATTTTATCGACGAAGATCATGGCGAGGCGCACGAACGCTTGATATGCCTGAGCACCGGGAAAGATCTCGACGATCCTTCGCGGATGCGGTATTCGAAACAGGAATACCTGAAAACGCCCGACCAAATGTGGGAGATTTTTGCCGATTTGCCGGAAGCGCTTGAGAATACGCTGGAGGTAGCCGGTAAAGTGGAGTTTTACGATATCGACTCGGCTCCGATGATGCCGGTTTTCCCCATCCCGGAAGAATTTGGAACCGAAGAGAGCTATGGCAGCAGGTATACCGAGGAGATGTTGCGCGAGGAGTTTGGTGACGGCTTCGATCGGCTGGGCAGTTACGAAAAGGTGCTGCGGGTAAAGCTGGAAGCCGATTACCTGAAGGAGCTGACCATGCAGGGTGCCAAACAACGCTATGGTGAAGTGCTCGATGACGAAACATCGGAACGCATCGAGTTCGAGCTCAACGTAATGAAAACCATGGGTTTCCCGGGTTACTTCCTTATTGTACAGGATTTTATACGGGCCGCCCGCGATATGGGCGTTTCGGTAGGACCGGGCCGTGGTTCGGCTGCCGGTTCGGTGGTAGCCTATTGCTTGCGAATAACCGATATCGACCCGCTTAAATACGACCTGCTGTTCGAGCGTTTTCTCAATCCCGACCGGATCTCGATGCCCGATATCGATATCGATTTCGACGATGACGGGCGCGGACAGGTGCTGCGCTGGGTGACCGAAAAGTATGGAAAAGAAAAGGTGGCACATATTATTACCTATGGCACGATGGCCACCAAATCGTCGATCAAAGACGTTGCCCGGGTACAGAAACTCCCCCTTTCCGAAGCCGATCGCTTAACCAAGCTTATCCCCGACAAGTTTCCCGAAGATGCCAGCGGAAAGGCGCCTAAAGTGAATATAGCCAACTGCCTGAAATATGTGCCCGAACTGCAGGCCGCCCGGAATTCGTACGACCAGAACCTGGCCAATACCCTGCGCTATGCCGAAATGCTGGAAGGTACGGTGCGCCAGACGGGCGTACATGCCTGTGGAGTGATTATCGGCGCCGACGATCTCACCAATCATGTTCCGCTGAGTACAGCTGTCGATAAAGAAACCAACGAAGAAATGCTGGTGACCCAGTACGAAGGGTCGTTGATCGAAGAAATCGGGTTGATCAAAATGGACTTCCTGGGGCTAAAAACCCTTTCCATTATAAAGGAAGCGCTATCGAACGTCAAAAAGTCGAAAGGAGTCGAAATAGATATCGATGCGATTCCAATCGATGATGCAAAAACCTATGAACTGTTCAGTAAAGGACTTACTGTAGGTACCTTTCAGTTTGAGTCGAACGGGATGCAGAAATACCTGAAGGAATTGCAGCCTACTCAATTCGAAGACCTTATTGCGATGAACGCCTTGTACCGGCCGGGACCTATGCAGTACATCCCTCAGTTTGTGAATCGGAAACACGGCCGGGAGGCCATCGAGTATCCGTTTCCCATCATGGAAAATCGTTTGAAAGATACCTACGGAATCACGGTTTATCAGGAGCAGGTCATGCTTTTGAGCCGCGACCTTGCCGGTTTTACCCGTGGACAGAGCGACGAGTTGCGTAAAGCCATGGGTAAAAAGCTGATCGATAAAATGGCTGCCTTGAAGGTGAAGTTCATGGAGGGTTGTAAAAAGAATGGATACGGCCCGGTGGATAAAATCGAAAAAATCTGGGCCGACTGGGCCGAGTTTGCTAAATATGCGTTCAATAAATCGCATGCTACCTGTTATTCGTGGATTGCCTACCAGACGGCGTATCTGAAAGCGCATTATCCGGCCGAGTTTATGGCTGCCAACTTAACGCGAAATAAAGACGATATCGGGGAGGTGAGCAAATTCATGGACGAGTGTAAGAATCTCGGAATGAATGTGCTGGGTCCCGATGTAAACGAGAGCGACCTGAACTTTACGGTGAATGCCGACGGTAATATCCGGTTTGGACTGGGGGGCATAAAAGGAGTAGGCGAGGGAGCGGTGCTGGCAATTGTGGAGGAGCGGAAACGCAATGGGAAATTCAAAAACATGTTCGATTTTGTGGAGCGGGTCAACCTGAACGCCTGCAACAAAAAGACCGTGGAAAGTCTGGTGCTGGCCGGAGCTTTTGATAATTTCGGCGATATACGGCGTGAGCAGTTCTTTGTCGAAAATTCGAAAGGCGAACCGGTGCTCGACAGTATTATCCGCTATGGGAATAAATACCAGATGGACAGCGCACAAAACCAGAACTCCCTTTTCGGAGGATTGGATACCGTTGAAATAGCAAAGCCTGAAATCCCATTCGCCCGCGATTGGTCGCCGCTTGAAAAACTGAACAAAGAGCGCGAATATATTGGTATGTACCTGTCGGCGCATCCCCTCGACGATTACGAATTTGAAATTAACTATATCTGTAATACCCGAACCACCGACCTGAAGGATTTACCTCCGCTGTATGGCAAAACGCTTCGAATAGGCGGAATGGTGACAGCCGTTCGGCACGGGACATCGAAGGCGGGAAATCCGTATGGTATACTGACGCTTGAAGATTACGACGGAGCCTTCGAATTTGCGTTATTCGGGAACAATTATATCGACTTCAGCAAGTATATGCTGAAAGATTTGTACTTGCTCATTGTAGCCACGGTTCAGGAGCGCGGTCAGGATCGTAAATATTTCAAACCGGCCGAGGAAGGCGCCACTAAGGAATACGAACTCAAGATTCAGAAAATTGATATTCTTAACGATGTACGCGATAAACTGGTGAACGATCTTACCTTAACCATGCCGCTCGACCACCTGGACGAAGAATTTGTGACCGACATGACCGATATGGTGATGACCAGCAAAGGCAACGTGAATATTTACTTCAATGTGGTCGATAATCTGAATCAAAGTAAGATACGGCTTTTTGCCCGGCAATACAGGGTGAAAATCGACCGGCAGTTTTACCGGTTGTTGCGAAAATATAAAGACGACGGTAAGATCGATTTTCAGATTAACTGATTGATTGATAGAATCGATACGAATATATAATCATTCGATAGTAGAATATTTTTGTGACTGGAGAAAATCGTGTACCTTTGCAACGGTTTAGCTAATCAGAATTTAAAAAACTAAAAAATATAAGTTATGGCACTTGAATTTACAGACGAAAACATCAAAGGAATTATCGCGAGCGGAAAGTCGGTAGTAATCGATTTTTGGGCCGAATGGTGTGGTCCTTGCCGCATGGTAGGTCCGAGCATCGAAGAATTGTCGAAAGAGTACGAAGGACGTGTTGAAATCGGCAAGCTGAATGTCGACGACAATGTGGAAACTCCGGGTGAATATGGAATCCGTAATATCCCTACCATTTTATTCATTAAAGACGGTGTGGTGGTTGACAAACAAATTGGAGCCGCACCCAAATCGGTTTTGGAAGCAAAGGTACAGTCGCTTTTATAATTTCAGATAAAAATCGCGGACCAGTGCCGAAAACTGAGGTGAGTAAACTCCCCGCTTTTCGGTTTCAATGGTAAGTTCGCCGGTTTCTTCCGGAGAGTTTTCGCGGCCCAGTACCAGCAATACCCGCTTGGGAGCTGCGCCGGGTTTTGGAATTACAGTTAACGACCGTGAGCAAAACAGCTCCACGCTCTCCGCCAACTTCACACATTTTTCTTTATCGGTAACGGGAAGTATCAACACGATGCTTCCCGTTTTTTTCAGTGCGCCGGCTGCGAATATCAGTAATTCGGTTAAGGGCAGGGTGTCGTTGTGGCGGGCGGTGGTGCGGGCCGGTTGCGGGGTTTTGAGTGAGTGGGTGAAAAAAGGAGGATTGGACACGATCAAGTCATAGCCCGATTGATCGGGCCGGAAATGCCGGACCGGACTATGGACAGCCCGCAACCGGCTGCTCCAGGGCGATTGCCTGAAATTCAGTTCCGATTGCCGGTAAGCTCCCTCGTCGATGTCGACAGCCGTTACCAGCGCCTGCGGGCAACGTTGTGCCAGCATAAGAGCTACCAGTCCGCTTCCGCACCCCACATCGAGTATGTTGCTGCACGCGCTGTCGGCTGGTGCCCAGGCGCCCAGTAACACCCCGTCGGTGCCCACTTTCATGGCACATTGGTCGTGCCACACCGTAAACTGTTTGAATTGGAAATAGGGAGTTGGCATGGTTTATCTGCGGGTTCCCGAAGTTGACGAACCACCCGATCGCCCTGATTCGGAACGCGACGACGATCCGCTGCCGGAGCCCGGCGAAGAGTTGCCCTGGCGAATGGTTTCGGAACGCGATGGAGAACTGCTTTGCCCCGGGGAGGCATCGCGGGGGGAAGCCGGAGTGTAGCGCGTGCCTTCGGGGGCCGATCGCCGGTTTTCGGAATTGCCGGCCGGTATCGCTTCGCGCTGGCGATAGGTCGACTGAGAAGCAGGAGTACGCCCTCCGGAAGCATTGGTACCCGATCGCCTTACCGGTTGAGCCGATCGGTAGTTCTCGCGCGGAACAACCACCCTGCCGCTCTCGATGCGTTGCGGGTTGGTTACCGGCCTGGTACGGCCATTTACCGAAGCATCAATCGGAATAGCGCCTGCCGGGTAATCGGTGCGCATTTCCTGCAACCGGTCGTATTGCCGTGGCGAAAGCACCCTTTGCAGTTCCTGTTCCTTATGTTTAACCCGTTTCAATGCCTCGCTCCGTGAGTTCGATACCTGCCGTTCGCGGGCATGCCGCAGATTTATTTCGTACACTTCCTGCGCCTGTTCGGCAGTTAAACCCAGCTCCTGCCTCATTTTATTGGTCTGCATCGTCGCCTCCTGCTCGGGCGTACGGGGCGGGGCAACTGCATTTTCCTGAGGTTCGGCATGTAAAAAGCCAAGCTGGAAAACAACTACGAATATGAATAATCTAAGTTTCATCGAATCATCAGCAACCGGCAAATATATCAATCTTCGTGCCACAAAGAGTGAAAAACCCGGCTGGATTGTCTCCGGTTTATCCGATGCGGTTTTAAAATCGGCTCGTTTATTTATTAAATCCCCTGAGTTTAATGTTGGACAATACTTTCTTGGTATGTAGAGCAAAATCGCCGTTCAACATCCATCCGTAATATCCCGGATCATTTTTTAAAACATCTTCGACCCGCTGACCTTTGTATTTGCCGAAATTGAATACTTCCTCGCCTTTCGAATTGTAAACAAATTTGCCGGCAAAATCAACCACATCGTTCTGTGTGGTAAATTTAGCTAAAAACTCGATGTCGTTTTGCAGTTCGGGATACCGGTCGAGCTGAGCCTGAAGTACCTCGTAAGTGGCGATGGTGTCGGCCTGTGCATCGTGGGCCCCCTCCAGTTCCTTGTTGCAAAAAAACTTATAGGCAGCCGAAAGGGTTCGGGCCTCCATCTTATGAAAAATAACCTGCACATCAACAAATTTACGTTTCATGAGGTCGATATCGACTTCGGCCCGGAGCAATTCTTCGGCCAGCATGGGAATGTCGAAACGGTTCGAATTGTATCCGGCCAGATCGCAACCTTCAATATCGCGGGCAATTTCTTTGGCCACCATCCTGAAAGTAGGAGCATTGGCCACATCGGCATCCGTAATTTTGTGAACAGCTGTAGCTTCGGCCGGAATCGGACGTTCGGGGTTGATAAGTAAACACTTGGTTTCTTCGCGTCCGTTGGGCGATACTTTATGGTAGGCTATCTGAACGATGCGGTCGGTCACGATGTTGGTCCCTGTGGTTTCCAGATCGAAAAATACAATGGGGTTTTTCAGATTTAATTTCATGTTATTTTTTTAAAAAAGCACGAGCAGAAAAATGACTGTTCATTTCTCTGCCCGCAAGTTATTATTTGTTGATTATTAATCGTTTAACAACATAGGCATCAACAGCATCAGTACATCTTCGTTTTCTTCGTTTTCGAACGGAAGAATAATACCGGCACGCGAAGGATCGGTAAGTTCCAGAATAACGTCGGAAGAGCTGATGGTATTAATGATTTCGATGAGGAAAGCCGATTTGAATCCGATTTTTATCGGGGTATCGGCATACTGGCAATTGACGGTTTCTTCGGCCGAAATCGAAAAATCGATGTCCTGAGCCGAAATGGTGATGCGGTTGTCGCGCATGTCGAGCTTAATCAGATTGCTTGCCTGATTCGAGAACACCGAAACACGTTTCAGTGCGTTGAGCAGGCTCACCCGATCCACAATTACCTTGTAAGGGTTTTCTTTCGGGATGACGCCATTGTAATTAGGATAACGACCTTCTACCTGGCGGCAGATCATCGTATAGTTCGACAATTTGAAATAGGCATTCTTCGCGTCGAACCGGACTTCAACATCTCCACTTTCCTTGGGAAGGATGTTTTTAAGCATGGTAGCCGGTTTTTTCGGAAGGATAAAACTGGTACGGTCTTCATCTTCGTTGAGTGTCACGGTAGTATGGCGGGTTTTGTAACGCACCAGCTTGTGCGCATCGGTTGCCACCAGGGTAAGTCCGTCGTGAAAAATATCGAAATAAATACCGTTCATCACCGGGCGCAGCTCATCGTCGGCCGTACAGAATATGGTTTTGGAAATGCCGGCAGCCAGCGTATCCACCGGGAGCACCATCATGCGGGCATCCTCCTGCAGTTCGGGAAGACGCGGGTATTCGTCACCGTTCTGACCGATGAAATTATATTTACCATTGGCCGAAGTAATGACCATTGCCAGGTTGGAATCGTTGATCTCAAAATTCAGCGGTTGTTCGGAGAATTCGCGGAGAGTGTCGAGCAGTAAACGCGAAGCTACAGCCACCTTACCGCTGCCTTCCACATTTTCGACTACCATAGAGGTGATAAGGGTCGTTTCGGTGTCGGAAGCAGTCATGGTAAGTACATCGCCTTTCAGGTCCAACAAAAAATTGTCGAGGATGGGCAGCGAGTTTTTGCTGTTGATCACACGGCTGATGGCCTGTAAGTGACTCAATAATACCGTACTGGATGCTTTGAACTTCATATGGTTGTTGTTTAGCTGATTTTATTAATTTAGAACAGCAAATGTAATGATTTTTTTTAAATTTACAGAAATCGGCCCGATTTTTTACAGGCTTTTCAGAATCCGGCCGACTTCAGGTTTAATCCCGTTTTTTCGTCGATTCCCATCATAAGATTCATGTTCTGAACCGCTTGACCCGATGCTCCTTTCAGTAAATTGTCGATCATTGAAATCACCAGCAGTTTATCGCCGTGCTTTTCGAGGTAAAGTATTCCTTTGTTGGTATTAACCACCTGTTTCAGATCGGGATTTTTACGCACGATGAAGGTAAACGCGGCATCGTTGTAATAGCTGGTATATAGGGCTAACGCTTCGTCGAGTGTTCCGTCGAACCGGGTATAGGCTGTTACATAGATACCACGGGTGAAGTTGCCGCGTACCGGGATGAAGTTGATGGCTTTGTTCATTCCGGGCTGCAGTTGGCGAAGCGACTGGCCGATTTCCTGCAAATGCTGATGCTCGAAGGCTTTGTAGATGGAAATGTTGTTGTTTCGCCAGCTGAAGTGCGATGTCGGGCCGGGTTTTACACCGGCGCCGGTGGATCCGGTAATAGCGTTGACATGAACTTCGTCGGTTAGTAAACCGTTGGCAGCCAGCGGTAGCAATGCCAGCTGGATGGCGGTGGCAAAACATCCCGGGTTGGCAATGCGTCGGGCTTTCCGGATGGCGTCGCGGTTAAGCTCGGGTAAACCGTATACAAAATCGTGATCGGGACGTGCTTCGCGATAGTCGGTCGATAAATCGACGATCTTTACAGAAGCAGGTAGCTCGTTGGCATCCATGAATTTTTTACTGTCGCCGTGTGCCGAACACAAAAACAAGACATCCACTTTGTCGAGGGGCAAAGCGTCGGTAAATACCAGGTCGGTTTCTCCGGTAAGGCCGCTGTGTACCTCGTCGATGGGATTACCGGCATTACTGCTGCTGTTGATAAAGATAATATCGACCTGAGGATGGTGGATCAGGATCCGTAGTAACTCTCCGGCGGTATATCCGGCGCCGCCAATAACGCCCACTTTGATTTTATTCATATGCACTATCTCTGATATTCACTAATCCCTTATTTCAGCATTTCCGGCCTCAATCGTTTCGTTCGCTCCACCGCCTGCTCATGATTCCACTCTTCCACCTTTGCCTGATGTCCCGAAAGTAAAATAGCCGGGACCTTCCATCCCTTGTATTCGGCCGGACGGGTATACACCGGCGGAGCCAGTAAATTGTCCTGAAACGAATCCGACAGCGCCGAAGTTTCGTCACTCATCGCACCCGGCAGCAATCGCACGATAGCATCGGTCATCATCGCGGCTGGAATCTCTCCTCCCGTAAGTACCACATTTCCGATGCTTATTTCTTTGGTAATCAGGTGCTCCCTGATCCTGTGGTCAATGCCTTTATAATGCCCGCACAGGATCAGCAGGTTTCCGGCCATCGAATAGCGGTTGGCCATCGGCTGATCAAATACATCGCCGTCGGGTGAGGTGTAGATAATTTCGTCGTAACTCCGTTCGCTTTTCAATTGCGAAATGATGCGGTCGACCGGTTCGATCTGCAAGACCATCCCTGCTCCGAATCCATACGCATAATCATCGACCCTGCGGTGCTTGTCGGTCGAATAATCCCTGAGATTATGCACCACAATCTCCACCAGTCCTTTGTCCTGAGCGCGCTTCAGTATCGAATGGTTCAGCGGACTGTAAAGGAGTTCGGGTACTGCCGAAATAATATCAATTCGCATTTGCTTTCCTGATTAAAACACAAAGGTACGAAAAATAGAGGAAAACTCTATAAATTCGCGGCCAGCCATTTGCGGAGCTCTGCCGGAGTCCGGCCCCTGCGGCGCGCATAATCCTCCAGTTGCTCCTCGTCAATCTTACCAATGGCAAAGTACTTCGACTGCGGATGAGCAAAATACAAACCACATACCGATGCCGTAGGATACATGGCCCCGTTTTCGGTGAGCATAATGCCCGTTTCTTTGAATCGAAGCAGCGGGTCGAGCTCGAAAATAATCGACTGATCGGGGAGCGAAGGGTATCCTATGGCCGGACGGATGCCCTGGTAATGCACCTTAAACATCTCCTCGATACTGATGTCTTCGTCGGCTTTGTAGCCCCAGTATTCCTTGCGAACCTTGTAGTGCAGCCATTCGGCCGTAGCCTCGGCCAGCCGGTCGCAGAGCGTTTTGATGAGTATCGAGGTGTATAAATCGTCGTTGGCTTCGTAACCTGCGGCAAAATCTTCGCCTCCTGCCACCGTGTTGGCAAACACGCCCACGTAATCGTCGACGGGGTGTACGAAATCCGACAAAGCGTAGCAATAGCCGTCGCGTGAAGGTTGTTGCTGACGGAGGGTGGGTATCCGGACTATGCCGTCATCTCCGTGAATAACGATGTCGTCGTCGTCCGAATGAGCTTTGTAAAACCCGAACGAAACATTCAGGGAGATAATATTTTCGTCGCGAAACCTGCGCAACAGTTCCTGCGCATCCTTGTAGAGTTTTACAGCCTCTTCGGCTTCTTCACGTTCGGCCGGCGAAAAACGCTGCATCCAGCTGGTTTGGCACGAAGCACAATCGCATACGGCTTCGATGCCGTCGTACTTGCCCGAAAGATTCCAGGCCCTGAAAAAAAACGACCAATGGATAAAGGGTGCTATCTCGGTTACCGCGACGCCCACGATCCGATGGGCTCCCGGTTGGTTGGGGATGTAAATCATATGTTTTTTATTTTCACGCCATCATGACCAAACTCACCGACATTACCGCCATGCCGGCAATAAGTCCGTAAATGGCAACGTGGTGTTCGCCATATTCTTCGGCGGTGGGCAACAGCTCATCGAGCGAAATATAAACCATGATTCCGGCCACCGCGGCAAATACAAAGCCGAAAGTAGCATCGCCAAAGAAATGCATCAATAAGAAATAACCAACAAGGGCACCGATTGGTTCGGCCAGTCCCGATAAAAAGGATAGAATAAAGGCTTTTTTCTTGCTTTTTGAAGCATAATAGATGGGAACAGAAATGGCCAGTCCTTCGGGAACGTTGTGGATGGCGATGGCTACGGCGATGCTAATCCCCAGGGTGGGGTTTTCCATAGCAGCCAAAAAAGTAGCCAATCCTTCGGGGAAGTTGTGAATGCCGATGGCCAGCGCCGAAAAGAGTCCCAGCCGCATCAATTTGGTTTTCCCCTGTTGGCTGCCGGCATCGTAATCCTTTGTTTTATTTATTTCGTGCGGGTTTTCGCCCGAGGGGATTAATTTATCAATAATGCCGATTACTGCGATACCGGTGAAAAAACCGGCGATGGTCATCCAGTAACCCGGGGTTGCTCCATATTCGTGCGTCAGCGAATCCTTGGCTTTTACAAAAATCTCTACCAGCGATACGTAAATCATCACTCCGGCCGAAAAACCGAGCGATGCCGCCAGGAATTTGGGATTGAATTTTTTGTGCAGCAACCCGATAATACTCCCGATCCCCGTGGCAAGTCCAGCGAACAGGGTCAGTCCGAATGCAAAAAGCAGATTATCAGTTTCCATACTATGTGTACAAAAAAATTTCCCGCAAAGTTAAACTAAAAATTTGAAAAAAAACGAAGCAGGTGAACAAGTCGCCTGCTTCGAATGTGAAATCAACAATCAACCTTGAAGTTAGAGACTATCTCCAAAATCCTCTTTAAATTTAGCAACCAGCTGTTGCGGCCAGTCGTTTACCGGTGCGAGTTTACCCATGAAGAAACGCAGTACGGGAGGTTCGTAGATGAATTTTAGTCCACCTATCAGATTACGATTTTCGTACAGCCAGGTAAGCCGGTCTTCCACATATTTAATTTGCGATAAGGTGAATACGCGGCGAGGTACCGCCAGGCGCAGCAATTCCATATCGGCATACGTTTCGTTGCCGTATTCGTCGCGCTGGTTCGATATCGACCCGCGTTCCATCCCTCTGATTCCCGATATCAGGAACAAGGCGGCAGCCAGCGCACCGGCCGGATACTGGGTTTGAGGAATATGAGCGCAAATCTGCATGGCGTCGACGTGAGCTCCGAGCACTCCGGCGGGTTTGATCACCGGAATTCCCTTTTTGTCGAGCGAATCGACCAGGTATTTGATAAAAGTAGGGCTCTGGCTGATCACGGTTTCGTCCAGTGTTTCGTACAAACCTACCGCCATGGCTTCGATTTCACGAACCGACATCCCGCCGTAGGTAAGAAATCCTTCGTACAAGGGAACCAAAGCTTCCATTTCCTTGAAAATTTCCAGGCTGTCGGTTGCAATGCCGCCTCCGCGCGACGAACTCAGCTTGCGGGCCGAAAAATAACAGATATCGGCCAGTGCAGTCATCGTGCGGATCACGGTACCCATATCCGATCCTTTAAATTCGTCTTCGCGTTGAAGCACCAGGAAGGCGTTTTCGCCGATCAGACTACAGTCGAGCACCAGCCGGATGCCGTATTTGTCGGCCAGAGTACGTACATCGCGCAGGTTTTGAACCGAAAACGGCTGACCGCCGATCAGGTTGGTGGATGCTTCCATGCGGATGAACGGAATATTTTTGGGCGTGTGGTGAATGATGATTTCTTCGAGTTTCTCGATGTTCATATTGCCTTTGAACGGATGATCGGAGTTCACCACATAGGCTTCGTCGTATAACAATTCGGCAATTTGGCCTCCCTTGTCGGTAATATGTGCCATCGCAGTGGTGAAATGGTAGTTCATCGGCACCAGACTTCCTTTGCGCACATAAGCCAGCGAAATGATGTTTTCGGCAGCACGACCCTGGTGAACAGGCAACAAATGTTTTTTACCCAGCACATTTTCCACTGCTTGTTGCAGGCGAACGAAACTTTGTGATCCGGCATACGCATCGTCGGCCTGCATCATGGCAGCCAGCTGATTATCGCTCATGGCATTGGTACCCGAGTCGGTGAGCATGTCGAGGAATACGTCTTTGGTACTTAACTGAAAGGTGTTGAATCCGCCTTCGTAAAGGGCTTCGAGCCGGCGTTCGATAGGAACGAGATGGAGTTTCTGCACAATACGTGTCTTGTGCAATTCCAGAGGGATATTTTCTCCACTGTAGAATTTTATTTCTTGCATGATGGTAAATAAAAGATTTATATTGAATCGACCACAAAGATATAAATCTTTTACTTTTTATGCAAGAAAAACTACAAGATGTTACTTTGTTACTTGCTAATTTCTTTTAAAAAATCTTCGATGATACTCAGGGTTTGCCACGAATTCACAGCAGAGTTATTCACCAGTACGGCAAAGGCCCATTCCCGGTTGTTGGTAATGTAGCCGGTATAGGACCGTACGCGCGAGATGGTGCCGCTTTTTCCGGTCAGTTTGCCATCGAGCGGGGTGTTTTTCAGGAATCCGGCGAGGGTTCCTACTTTACCGGCTACGGCAAGGCTGTTGATAAACACTTCCCGGTTGGCGCTTTTCCGATACATATATTCCATCAGTTCGGTAAAGAAGCGGGCGCTTACCGCATTGGCGGGACTGAGTCCGGAACCATCTTCCATGAACAACTCGGTGGTATCGAGTCCTTTTTCACGCCAGAATTGACGTACTATTTCGATGGAACGTTGGTTGGTAGCAATGGGATGTTTACTTAAACTGAGGGATTTGAACAGTTGTTCGGTATAAAAATTATTGCTTTTCTGATTGGCTTCTTTTATTATTTCGCTGAGCGGTGCGGAATTGTGGGTGTATAGCGTGGTTCGTGTTACAGGAGCCAGCATGCGTCCGCGCTGATACATGTCCTGATCGAACGCTCCTCCGCTGATCCCGATTCCTTCGGCGGTGAGCGCCGCCTGAAACTCCTGTGCAAGCAGCAAAGCGGGATTGGGTAGTTCGGCCCGTACCACAAACGATGGCCGGTTGGCCGGTATTTCGCCCCTTACAACGCGGTTCATGCTTTTGGGCGCTCCGAAGAAATAAGCATTATCGGAGGTTGTTTTGGTGCTGGTCACGTAATTGTCGATCGTCATTCCCGGCACTTGCGGCTGTTGCCTGATAATGGCCGGTGTGCTGCCGGGTGCCCCCGATTGGAACGTAACCGCCACCGTATTGTCGCGATAAGCTATTCCCCAGATCCCCGGAGCATAATAATTGCCAATGTCGTCCCAGGTCCATTTCGAATTCGATCCCTCGTTGTCGAACCGGCTGTCGTCGCCGATGATATTCCCGTTGATTTTTTTAATACCTGCCTGTCGTAACGCATTCACCCATTTGTTCAGAAACCCGCTGTCGCCCATTTTGGAAGAACCCAGGGTGGGGTCGCCGCTTCCAACAATGTAGATATTCCCATTCAGGATGCCTCCCGGCTCGAGCGTACCGTCGTAGCTCAACGTGGTTTCAAAGGTATAGCCGGCACCCAGAAGTTCGAGTGCGGTCGCAGTAGTAATCACCTTCATGGTCGATGCCGGAATGGCTGCCCGGCTTGCGCGATGTTCGGCTACCACCCTGCCGGTTTTCATATCTTTTATATATACACTGATGTTGGCTGTGCGCAACGAACTATGATTTACGAATTTTGTAAGCGCATCCTGGGAATAGGCCAGGCTGATGAAAAAAAAAGTGAAAAGGAGTAACGAAAATGTTCTCATTGTTTAATTTTTAGCGTGCTTTTTACAAAGGTAAATTATTTTTTTTAATATTGATTTTTGTTGTCGATTATTGAATATTTATCAAACTAATTTGTACTTTTTTTGTTTTGAATACTATACTAGTTTCCATGAAATCCACACCATCCGTACATCAACTATTAGTTGAGGCCTCTCCTTTTCCCATGGCATCCCTTACCATTTTAACCGACGAAAAGGGGCGTGTCGCCGATATGGTTTTCGACGAAGTAAACCGGCTTTTCGAACAGTTATCGGGTGTAAAGCGCCGGCATTTGATCGGCAAAGGGGCGTTTGAGATTTTCGATGCTGAAAAGGATCGTTTTTACACATTTTTTAAGCAGATAGCGAATGCGGATACCGCCACCGGGAATGAAATTTTTATCGACGAAATGCAAAGCTGGTTCCAGGTGCGGGTGGAAACCGTAGCCGTGGATCGTATCCTGCTTTATTTTAGCGATATCACCCGCTACAAGTTAAACGACGGAGAACTGGAAACTTTTTTTTACGTCAGTCTCAGCATGTTTTGTATAGCCGATATGCATGGTAATTTCATTCAACTGAACAAGATATGGGAAAAGGTATTGGGCTATTCGTTGCAGGAATTGCAGCAGATTAATTATATGGAGTTGGTGCATCCCGACGATAGGCCCGGTACATTTGACGCGCTTGAACTTCTCAAGAAACAGGAATCGGTCACGAAATTCACCAACCGCTACCGGAGCAAGTCGGGCGAATACCGCTATATCGAATGGAGCAGTAAGCCTTTTGGCGACTATGTGTATTCGTCGTCGCGCGATATAACCGATCAGAAATTACAGGAAGCTAAACTCGAGAGCCAGGAGAAATTCCGCCAGATTGTCGATAATATGGATGGTGTTTTCTGGTTGTTATCGCTGGATAAGCGGGAGCTGTTGTTCGTGAGTTCCGGTTATGCAAAAATTTCGTCTGCCGATCCTTTCAGCAAACAAAGTCCCTACGATGTTTTAATGGATCTGGTGCATCCCGACGACCGGCGGCAGGTTGCCCTGGCGCTCGAAGCGTTTGACCGAACAGGGGTTTTTACGGAAGAATTCCGATTGACCGGGTCGTCGGGAACAACCTTCTGGGTGAGTTCCAAAACCTTTCCGGTATTCGGCGAAAAAGGGGAGGTGATACGGTATGCGGGTTATTTTCAGGATATTTCGGCCCGCAAAATGGCAGAGCTTGCACTACAGGATAAAACCAACCGGTTGAATACCATTTTCAAAGCCTTGCCCGATAGCATTTTTACAATAAGTGCCGATGGCGTTTATCTCGAGTTTTTCAACGCCGAACCCGAAAAACTTATTGCGCAACAGCATCGGTTAGTGGGAGCGAAAATAGCCGATTATTTTTCGGAGGAAATGACGCGTATGTTTTTGGAGTCCATCCGAAGGAGCATTGCCGATCAGCAACTGCAACGCCTTACCTATCGGCTTGAAACAGACGGGGTGTTTTCCCATTTTGAAACACGTATCCTTCCGATCGATACAGAGAAAGTGCTGGTTATTGTGCGCGATGTGACCGAATTGGCTGTGAAGGATGCAAAGTTGACCTTTCAGACACAGCTTCAAAAATTATTGGTAAAGATTTCGAATACCTACATTAACTTACAGTTTGAGCAACTCGATGAAATTCTTAATGAATCGATTCGTGAATTAGGGGAGTTTATCGGTGCCGACCGGTTCTATATTTTCGAATACCAGGCCGATGATCATATTTTCAGGAATACCCATGAATGGTGTGCCGAAGGCATTGAACCTTTGATTCATACCATGCAGGCCATTCCCGATTTCGACAAAGGCGATTGGATTGCGTCGCATAGCAGGGGAGAAGTTCTTATGATCGAGGATGTGATGCTGTTGAGAGATAACGATCCGATACGCCTGCTCGTGTTGCCGCAGCAGGTACAAAGTCTGATGACCGTACCGCTGTTTGAAAAGGATGCCTATGTTGGTTTTGTGGGTATCGATTATGTACGCTCGACGAAAAAGTTCGATGAAGATGAACAGCAATTGCTGAATGTGTTTGCGCAAACCTTAATGTCGGTGCGGCAACGGATCGGTTCGCAACGGGAATTAACCCGGGCGTTGGAGCAGGCTACCGAGAGCGACCGGTTGAAGTCGGCTTTTCTGGCTACCATCAGTCATGAACTGCGAACTCCCTTGAATCATATTCTTGGTTTTGGTTCGCTCATCCGCGACCATTCGTCGGAGGAATACATCAGGGATTTTGCGGGTGATATTTACACGAGTGGAAATCTGTTGCTGCACATGATCGAAGATATGTTCGCCCTGGCATTGGCCGAAAAGAGTTCCATGGTGTTGAGGCAAACCACGGTAAAAGGGGTCGAGTTGTATATGGGATCAAAGAGTTTGTTGCAGGAAATGCTCAATGGTTCGGGCAAAACCGATCAGATAAAATTGGAATTCAAGCCCGATCCGGCACTGATGACGCGGAAATTTATCGCCGATCGTCAGAAGATTTTACAGGTTCTTTCCAACTTATTCAGCAATGCTGTTAAATTCACGCATTCGGGAAGCATTGAATTTGGAATTTACCAAATCGACAAGGCCGTTGAAATGTATGTAAAAGATACAGGCATAGGCATTACTGCCGAAAAGCAGCTCTATGTATTCGACCTGTTCCGGCAGATCGACGATGGTCACGACCGTCGGTATGGGGGACTGGGGATTGGTTTGGCCATTTCACGGAAGCTGGCCGAGGTGCTGAATGCATCGCTGTGGGTCGATTCGTCGCCGGGCAATGGTGCCTGTTTTTATTTCCATGTTCCGGTTCAGTTTATCGAATAGTTATTTTTTCATTTTTTCTTCGTAAATTGTAATCCATTCTTCGACACTTATTTTCCGCATAAGTTCTCCGATCAGCTCATACGGTATTTCATCCGGTTTTTTGAAGCGGATACAACTTTTGCCCATGTCGAGTTTTTGTTGGCTGTGTTTCGGATATTCGGTTACAAACCAATCCAATAACTCCGGAAGCGCATAAATACCCATATGGTATAAGTTGATGGAGTGTTTTTGAGAAGCGATGCCTGCAAAGGGAAGAGGTTCGCTGGGCTTACAATGATATCCGGAAGGATAAACCGAATGGGGCACCACGTAACCCAGGCCGCCATAACTGATGGCGGCTTCGAACCCATCCGGCAGATTACCGGCAATCACTTCGTGTAATTTCGTAAATGCTTCGAGCCGATCTTCGGGAACGTTGTTCAGCAGTTCGGCTACGGTTGTTCCAGGTGTTTGCATAGCGATTTTACTTAGTGCCTGTACCGGGAGTTTTGTTTCCGGTACAACGCTAATGAAACACCATTCAACCCGCAAAAGTTTAATGCGACCGGAGCAGTTACTTTACCGCCTCTGTGATGCGTGTCCAACAGTCCTTATTCTGGTACAATCCGTGGAGCACCGTATCGGCACGGCCGTAACCCGAGGTGTTTCCGGGCATATACAGCGCAGGCGAAGCATTTTTCTCCATCGTACTGAATTGCCATTTGACGGTAATCAGATGTAATGCCTGTGAGCCGGCAGGCAGGGCGTCGAAATTAGGCTTCACGAGTGCTTGTGCCGTTGGATGGTCGGATGCCGGAACCAGACCTGAACTGTTGCCGTATTTTTCGACTGCATAAATAGCATAAAAGGCCTGCATTTTTCGTTCGGCAGGAGTCATACGGGTCAGCTCGCGTTGATAAACAGCGGATAATTGTTCCGTAACTATCCCCTGAGGATTGGTTTGCAGGTGTTCGTCCATTGCTTTTTTGAATTCCTCAGCGGCATTCTTATCGGTTTGCAGTAAGGCCCGATATGCCTTTTCCAGCTCTTGCCTGTACTCCTCTTCTGATCCGGGCAGACCGGACGACTGTTGCTTTTTCTCTTCAGCTTTCACTAATGCCGTCAGGTATTCTTCCTGTGAAACGGGTAAAAACAGGGCATCTTTTCCTTTGTAGATCGCGGTGACTTCACGTCCTTCGTGCTCAAAAACGGGGAATCCCATGAAGTCTCCGGCGATTGACAGGGAGGTGTAAATCGGACCGATTCCGGGCTGCAAAGTTTGCGCAAACAGTGAGCCGACATCATTGAAGGAGAAATGAAGGCTGCTGCCCGGTGCGCGTATAACTGCCCCTTCCTGCAGGAGGTAGGGCATAAAAAGGATGGTGCAACTCCGGTTACTCCCATCGCTGTACGCCTCCACTTCGTAACCCACAGGGGCACCGACCGTTTTTTGAGTCAGTAGAACAGCAAAGATGCGTTGTGCAAATACATCGTTTTTTGCAATCCGGTTGACCACTTTACCCGGCAGGTAGGGCAAAAAGGTATCGTCGCCCACCGTTACCGTTTGATACCCGGTGTCCTGACTGTGCGCCGGGAGATTCAAAAGTAACGCCAGCACAGTAACAAGATGTATCCGCCTTTTGGCGGTACCTGAAAGCCGCCTCATGGATTATTGATTGAATTTTCCTACAGTATACTTATAGGCTGTCAGCAGTACGCTTGCGTATTCGTCTACAGCAGCCAATCCGCTTAAATTTTCCGGTACGGGCTCGCCCAACTGCTGTAGACCTGCAAATTGATTTTGCAGAGCGCTTAGTTTCCTGTACTCAGGAAGCAGGGTTTTTACCGTTGTAAGGTACTGCGAAATCGCTTCGGTTTGCAAGGGCGACATCAGCTGGCAATATTTTACGTTCAGTTCATATATTTGTTTTTCAGCAGCATTGGATCGGGCAATTTCGGCTTTGGAGCATATTCCGGAACAAAGCAGTTTTTCGAGTGGACGTGTTTTGACAAGCAAGATGCGGGTCTCAATAGTGTCGCGGTCCTCCACTTCTTTAAAAATTCCGGCAATGCGCTGCATCCGTTCTGCGATTCGTTCGCCCAGTGCGGTTTGTTCGGTAGCAAGTTCCATCAGTTTTTTTGCATTTCCGATCCCAGCAGCGCTCGCCGGTATTTTCACCGTAGCAGGTGTTAGCGTGGCCTGTGCATCGGCGTGAATCCGATCTATTTCGTCCTGAATAGCCGCTTTTACCGTGTAAATCTGTTCCGAGAACCGGTTCATCTCCGATGTGTCGGCCGTACAGCTGGCCGTAGGTATGCCGGGAAGTTGGCTCAGCAGGGCTTCGGGGGTGGTCTGCGCCGTTAGCCCGACAGCCAAAGCCAGTAATACAACCAGCAACTGGATGGTGTGTGTTGTCTTCATAATATGCCGGAATTGTACAATTACTTGAGAACCACAAACTCGACCCTGCGATTTTTTGCTCTTCCTTCGGCGGTATTGTTGGTGTCCATGGGTTTCGACATTCCGTGCCCCCTGGCCTTAAGTCGTGCCGCATCGATGCCCATTTGCTGCAATTTTTCGCATACAGCATTGGCGCGGGCTTCGGATAAGGCCTGATTAGAGGCGGCGTTGCCGGTGTTATCCGTATGGCCTTCCACCGAGAATCTGAGGCTTGCATTTTTCTGGAGGATCGAGTATATCTCGTTGATCGTTCCCATCGATTGCGGCTTGATCGTGGCTTTCCCGACATCGAATGTAATGCCGTGGGTCACGATTTTTCCATCGGTCATCAGTTTGTCGTACAGAGGTACAGCACCTTTCGCCAGGCGAATATTTTTAATATGCAGGGTACTGTTATCTTCCGGACCACGGGCGAAAAATTTTACTTTTACCGGTTTTTCGGCAATATTAGGGATGTTGGCCACGCGTTTCGAGTCCATGTACACTTTCATTGCCCGTTTGTTGAACGACAGTGCATAGTGATGCCATCCCGGACTATTGTCGTAGCTGTCTTCACTTGTTTTTTCGGCAGAGGTCTGATTCCAGTTAAACAGGAAACGGGTATTGTCTTTCCAGAAGAGCGAATTGGCAATCAGCTCCTCGCTCTTGTTTACAAATTCAATGCTGTTTTCTCCTTCCTGATTATCGATAAATACGTCGAACTCCAGGGTGAATTCGTAGGGTAGTTGATACGAGTGATCTTTGAATAGAGGGGTAATGTAGGTATATCCGACTAAAGCAATGGTGTTTTCGCCATTAATCTGAGCGATTTCGGCATTTCCTTCCATCAGGTCCCATTTGCTTGGGAACTCTCCCTTCTGTTCCCCCTGCAGGTCGTCTTCGAAAATTACTTCGTTGCCGGGAATAAAATCGTATTTCGTGTACGAGACATCGGATCGGGTTTTCCCTGTGGCGGCGCTGGCAGCAGGTTCGCTTTTTCCCTTTTCAGCAGGGCTTGATTCGTTTTTGTTTTTTTTAGTTGTTTTTTTTACCGCCTCTTCGGTTTTATCCAATACCTTGTCGATGCCTTCCTCCGTTTTTGCTTCGACCCGTTGCTCGACTTTTTCTTTTACACGGTTTCTGATTTGTTCGAGACGGGATTGTGCTACTACACAGGCGCTGCCTGCAAATCCCAGGCAGAACAATACTAATATTAGCTTTTTCATCATCTACCAATTGTATTAAAGGTTAATTTATACTGAACGAATATAAATACAAATATAGCAGGCGCTGAGCGGGCGGGATTGTAAAAAAACGACAGATTAGCGGATGGTTCCTTCCTGTTTTCCTGAAAACATTTTTGCGATCTGCAGATTTCTGTTGAAAAAATAACCCGGCGTTTCGCAGATAATCGATTTGAAATCCTTGATAAAATGTGCCTGGTCAAAATAATGACCATCGAATACCAGTTCCTGATAATCAATTGTAATAGGATCGTGAAGGTGGGACAATAGGTCGTTGAGCCGTATAATCCGCATCAATACCTTGGGAGTAACGCCGGTACGTTTTATAAAATTACGTTCCAGTGTCCGTTTGCATGCCGGACATTCACGGGCCAGCTTATGAATGGGGACTGCTGCGCTGTTTTCTATCATCTTATCGTAAAAGATATCGACAGCATCGGGTTGATAGGGTGTTTGCTGAAATGAGTTGATAAAAGCGGTAAAATGATGAATGCGTTCCTGAGTAGTATCGAGCCGGCTTAATTCGGTCCATAACTTACTGAAAATGGCTGGGGGAAGATCGATGCTTCGTTTGTTCACCGGGGTTAAATCCAGGTGAAAAATCCGTGTGAAAACGGTAGGTTTGCAGATGGCTATGAAAGTATCCATTTCGCCGTGAAAATTCAGCACCAGCGAACTTGGTATAATGGGCGCAAGGAAAAAAGGTTCCAGTTGAATGTTTTTTTCGCTCCGGATCAGGGGGGAATCTTTGAAATGAAATACGATGGAAATATCCGGACGGGGAATGAATTTCTCCTCCAGGGCAGTATCCGAGAATTTCATGATTTCGAATTGCCGGACGAGCCAATTGTTGCTGGCGTTATTGCCGATGATTTTCACGTCAAACATAGCCGTGTTTTTCGTAAACTACTTTTGAATTGCTTCAGTTTTTCACGTTCCGGCCAATTGAAAATGCTCCGGGTTTCATGTTGTTTGGTTGTTGGTTGTGCTCCGTTTCGGGAGTATCTTGTTGTAAGCTGTCCCGGAAATCCCGGGACAGCTTTCAGGTACTTATAGCTTTGCCGCGGTTCGGCCCGACCGTTACAGGAACCGTCGTATTAGGCCTGCGGCTTTTCTTCTTTCGGCGGACGGGGCAGAAGAGCCTTGCGCGAAAGTTTGAACTTACCGGTTTTGGCGTCGATATCGAGCAGTTTCACTTCGAGCATGTCGTTTTCCTTGATGCCGGTGTCTTCCATCTTTTCGATACGTTTCCAGTCGATTTCAGAGATGTGGAGCAATCCTTCTTTGCCGGGGAGGAATTCCACGAAACAACCGTAAGGCATGATCGACTTAACCTTAGCCGGATAGATTTCACCCACTTCAGGGATTGATGTGATGCCTTTGATTTTGGCAACGGCGGCATCGATAGCGGCTTTGTTGTTGGCGGCAATTTCCACACGGCCCTGATCTCCGATTTCTTCGATCGAAATCACAGCTCCTGTTTCGGCCTGCATACCCTGGATGATTTTTCCGCCAGGGCCGATTACCGCACCAATCATCTCTTTCGGGATGAACATCACTACGATGCGCGGTGCGTGCGGTTTAAGGTCGGCACGTGGTTCGGCCAGTGTTTCCTGGATTTTCCCCAGGATGTGAAGGCGGCCTTCTTTGGCCTGACGCAGTGCGGTTTCCAGGATTTCGTACGACAATCCGTCTACCTTAATATCCATCTGAGTAGCCGTGATACCGTCTTTGGTACCGGTTACCTTGAAGTCCATGTCGCCCAGGTGGTCTTCGTCGCCGAGAATATCGGAAAGGACGGCGAAATTTTTGCCTTTGTTTTCGGAGATCAGTCCCATGGCAATACCCGAAACCGGTTTTTTGATGGTTACACCTGCATCCATCAGCGCCAGGGTTCCGGCGCAAACGGTTGCCATCGACGACGAGCCATTCGATTCGAGAATATCGGACACTACGCGAACCACGTAAGGATAGTTTTCAGGAATCATCGGTTTCAATGCGCGGAAGGCGAGGTTGCCGTGACCTACTTCGCGACGGCCAACTCCACGCGACGGACGGGCTTCGCCGGTCGAGAAGGGCGGGAAGTTATAGTGCAGCAGGAATCGCTCCTTGCCCTGGTTCAGGGCTTCGTCGACAATCTTTTCGTCCTGCTTGGTGCCAAGCGTAACGGTAGTAAGCGACTGCGTTTCGCCACGGGTAAAGACAGCCGAGCCGTGTGCTCCCGGGAGATAATCCACTTCCGACCAGATAGGACGGATTTCGGTGGTTTTACGACCATCGAGACGTTTTCCTTCGTCGAGAATCGACCGGCGCATCGCTTCTTTTTCCACATCGTGGTAGTAACGCGAAATAAGGCCTGCTTTAGCTTCGGCAACTTCGGGGTCCAATGCGGCAATGTATTCGGCTTTTACCGCTTCGAAATTCTCGATGCGCGAATGTTTGTCGGTATTACACGAGCTGGCAACCGCATATACTTTATCGTAGGTTTTTGCCCAGATGTCTTTTTTCAGATCTTCGTCGTTTTCTTCGTGGTTGTATTCCCGTTTTTTGGTTTTACCCACTTCTTCCATCAGTTCGAGCTGAGCACGGCAATGCACCTTGATCGCCTCGTGGGCTATCTTCATGGCGGCGAGCAGTTCGTCTTCGCTCACTTCCTTCATTTCGCCTTCCACCATCATGATATTGTCGAGGGTGGCAGCTACGATGATATCCATATCGGCATCCTCCAGTTGTTTAAACGTAGGATTCACCACGAATTTACCATCGATACGGGCGACGCGCACTTCAGAAATCGGACCGTTGAACGGAATATCGGAAACAGCGAGGGCAGCCGAAGCAGCCAACCCGGCCAGCGCATCGGGCATATCTTCTCCATCGGCGGAGAACAGGATCACATTTACAAAGGTTTCGGCATGGTAATCGTCGGGGAAAAGCGGACGCAATGCACGGTCGACCAGGCGCGACACCAGGATTTCATAGTCCGAAGCGCGTCCTTCGCGACGGAGGAAACCGCCGGGGAAACGTCCGAAAGCAGCAAATTTTTCTTTATAATCCACCGAAAGCGGCATAAAGTCGGTTCCCGGTACGGCGTCTTTGGCAGAACAAACCGTAGCGAGCAGCATGGTGTTGCCCATGCGTACCATCACCGATCCGTCGGCCTGTTTGGCCAGCTTACCGGTTTCAATGGTAATTTCTCTTCCATCACCCAATGCGATGGTTTTTGTAACTACATTCATACAAAAAATTACATTAAATTTAAAAACTTCTTTTTGTCGGGTGCAAAGGTAGTGAAAAAAGTTGTAAATTTGTAGCATTTCAACTCCTTTATTAACAACAGATAGTATGAACTCCAAGAGCTTTATATCGCTGATTATAATGATGCTGGCCCTTGTGCTGGTTTCGTGTGAACCCGAGGAAATCGTCATCGACGAAGGTTTGCTGATTGGCAAATGGCAGTCGCAGGCGGGCTCCAAATCGGAATATTACCGTTACGACGCCGATTATACGGGCGCCCGCTGGAATACAGCCGAAGATATTTCGGAAGCGGAAGCGCAGCGTTTCGAATGGACGCTGGTGAAGGACGATCTGACGCATTATCATATAATGACGACAGGTGGGAACAAGGTGCCTAAGTTTTATAAAGTGACCGAACTGAGTGCAACCACTCTTAAATACAAGGATGATTTTAACAAGGAATTCCATTATGTGAAAGTGTCGGAATAAAAAATGCGTAGCTATGAAATCTGCCTTAAAACTGCTTGCCATTACCTTTGCATCGCTCGTTGTCGTGTTGATGATCGGTGTTGCTGTGGTCGTATGGTGGGTGTTTACCCCTGAAAAAATAACTCCTGTAGTGCAACGGCAGCTCAACGAAATGCTGGTTTGCGAAACGAAGGTCGACCGTGTAGAACTGACTTTCTTCAGTACTTTCCCCGAATTTGCCCTCCACCTGCATGGTTTGTCGCTGGTGAATCCTGTCGAAGGTGCCCCTTCGGATACATTGGTGCGTGCTGCTTCGGCCTGTGCGACCGTCGATGTAAAGGAGTTTTTTCGCAATAACGCGGTAGTAGTGCGCGAGTTGTTGCTCAGCGATGCCAGTGTAGTGGTGTATACCAATGCTGCCGGCGAATCGAATTATGCGGTGATGCCTCCTTCGCCGGAGGCCGATACTTCGGCATTCGAACTGCCGGTGGC
The DNA here is from genome assembly GCA_001898935.1 of Paludibacter sp. 47-17. Taxonomy (GTDB): domain Bacteria; phylum Bacteroidota; class Bacteroidia; order Bacteroidales; family Paludibacteraceae; genus Paludibacter. Next base: position 289,861 of record MKVT01000009.1, on the reverse strand, counting down.
GCGGCTTGAAATCGAGAAAATTGATTTTCATAACGTTCGTCTTTCCTATACCGACCAGCCCACGAAGCTGCAGGCAAACCTGGACAAGGTACAGGCGCGGATGACGGTTTCGGGCCGGGGCGATTTGTTGAAGGGCAAATTACATCTTGCGACGCCCGCCATGGAGGTTATTTACGATTCGATCGCGTATATAGCATCGATTCCTGCGCATTTATCGACCGATTACTCTTTTGAAATGAATCGATTCGTACTGCAATTGACCGATGCCGAGGTGAAATTGAACGAATTGCCGTTGGAGTTGTCGGTGAAGATCGAGAATCATTCGAAATCGGATGATTTGTTGATGGATATTGCCTTTGCATCGGAAGGTAAGCTTCCGGTTAAGCCAGTGCTCGGATTGATTCCCCGGGAATATGCCGGCTATCTGGAAGGAATGGCGTTGGATGGAAAGGTTTCATTCGAGGGTAGTTTGAAAGGTGTCGTAAGCGAAAGCGCTCTTCCCGTACTGCTGGTGAAGGTCGGTTTCGACAACAGTAAGTTCGGATACGAAGGTTTGCCCTATAAGTTGGATGAAATGAGTGGAAAGGTGGATGTAGTTCTCGATTTAATGGATGAAGATAGTTGGCGTATCGTGGTCGATGATTTTCATGCACGAACGATGAATTCGCAGATTAGTGGTCGTGGAGTGGTCGACGATCTGACGGGCGATCTCCGCTTTGACTTGAAAGCCCGCGGTATATTGAGCCTGGCCGATGCACGACCCGTATTACCCGATGAAATGGATATTGATCTGAAGGGAATCGCCCGGGGAAATTTAAATCTGAAGTGTCGGTTGTCGCAACTGATGAACGCTGATTTCGACCGGATAAGGGCCGACGGGCAGTTTGCAATCAGCGATTTCAATGCCGTATACGATACGATCAGGCTTTCGACCCGTTCGGCCGAATTGAACTTTAAAATGCCGAATCCATCAGCCTCTGCTCCTCGTTTTGCTCAACTGCATCTGAAATCGGGCAGGTTGGATATTGAACAGGGTACTGCGGCCGAGGCCACATTAACAGGCGCGAGCCTGGGTGTTTCGGTGTCCAATCTGATGGATTCGACTGTCGCCAGGGCCTTCGATGTGGAGGGTACGATCGATGGATTGCGTGCGGTGGCGGGAGAAGAGCAGCTGCAAACCGGAGCGATGAAATTGGTTGCTGCGGTAGCTGAAGATAAAACGGCTTCGGGGCGGTCGCTGAAGTGGATACCTGAGGGGTCGGTACGCTTGAAAGAGGGTGTGGTGCGTCTTTCCGGGATAGAACCGGACCTGGAGATTCCTGCGATTAGTTTTGATTTCACGCCCGATGGGATCGCTATCAACGACAGCAGGTTGGTGATTGGTTATTCCGATTTTCAATTGGTGGGCACGCTTACCAATCTCGATGATTACCTCAACAACAGGGGATTACTCACCGGGAAGTTCGATTTTACTTCGTCGACGACCGATGTGAATTACCTGATGAAGCTGGTCGATGGCTTTGGCTACGGCGACTCGGTGGCCGAAACGGCCGGACTTTCGGTGTCGGCGCACGATATCCGGCAAGTGCAGGAAAGTGGAAGTTCAGGGCCGTTTATGGTGCCCAAAGGGGTCGACATTACCTTGAATGTAAAGGTGGATGAAGCGTTCGTTTCGACCGATGTGCTGAGCGATGTGCGGGGAATATTGACTGTCAAAAACGGTATGCTGGGGCTCGAAAGTGTATTGTTTACCGCATCGGCGGCAAGAATGCAGTTGAATGCACTCTATCATAGCCCCCGTCGCAATCATCTTTTCCTGGGACTCGATTTTCATCTGACCCATATCGAAATCGAAGAATTGCTGCTGATGATTCCCGATGTCGATACGATTATGCCGATGTTGCGTTCGTTTGGAGGTCGTGGCGAGTTTCATATAGCTGCCGAAACCTATCTCGATTCCACTTACCGGTTCAAACCTTCCACCCTGTTGGGGGTTGCCTCGGTAAGCGGTGAAGATCTGGTGCTGATGGACGGTGAAACCTTTTCGGAGATTGCCAAAATTCTAATGTTCAATAAGAAGACGGAAAACCGGATCGACAGTCTGGCGGCCGAGTTTACTATTTTTCAACAAGAAGTGGATATCTATCCGTTCCAGATCGTGATGGATAAATACAAAGCCGTACTGTCGGGAAAGCATAACCTGGATATGAACTTCAATTACCATATTTCGGTTACCGACAGTCCGTTACCCTTTCCGATAGGAGTGGATGTATCGGGTAAGCTCGACGATTTGAAGATTCGTCCGGCCAAACCGCGGTATGCAAGGCTGTATCGTCCGGCACAACGCCGGGAGATCGACCGGCGTCAATTGGAAATCAAGGCGATGATTCGCGAAAGGCTTACAAAAGGGGTTAAATAAGTCCAAAGGCCGGCCGTCGTAACCCGCGGCCGGCCTTTGGACTTAAAACAGGTAGCTGACCGTGAAATGAGTATGGTCGTATTCGCCCCAGCCGATATTGAAACGATGGCCGAACTCGGTTTGCCAGTGCTTTCCGAATTGAAAGCCGATGCCCAACTTTAAACCGGCAGTTCCCAATATCCCCGTTTCGCGATCGTAGGTGTCATTGTTCAGTTTATATACCTTGCGGTCCACATTGAACAGATTCAAAAACGGTCCGGTTTTCAGATACCAGGAAACTGAATTGACAAAAGGGAGAGGGAGGCGCAGACCGGCCATAACAGGAAGTTCGAGACCAAAACTGTTTTCGCTGCTGTACCGGCGGTTGCGGTAGTCGGTGTTCCAGTTCAGGTACACCAGGTTTAACTGCGATTCGAGGAATAAAAACCGCAGGTCGGGATTGCTGTATTCGGTTTTCACACCTAAGGTAAAGCCGGCGCCCGGATGGTTGGTGTATTCGTGGCTGTAGAGTTGAGTGTAGGAATGAGCATAGCCGGCTTGAATACCCCGGGTTTTGATATTGGGGGCGCGGGGGCGGTCGGGTACAGCGTATATGTTCTCTTCGGCCACCGGCGGTGTGTCGAGGGCAGGGTTGAAGAATTCGACAATATAGCCCGATACGATATACCGGACTTCGGTAATAAACAGGGAGTTTTTCACGCGAAGTTCCACTGTTTCGTTGATTACGGCACGCGATTTCCCTATCAACCCGGCTTTTTGTAACATGTTTTCGCGGGCCCGGGCTATGATACCTCGTTTACTGGCGCCTCCGCCGATTCCCAGAAAATAGCGGGCATAGGCGTCGCCTTCAACATATTTGACGACCCGGTAATTACTTTCGTCGAGTACAACCTGTGTTTGGTGATGGTTTTCGTTGTGAGTGAGACCATAATGATACTTACATGACGTAGTAAACAAAAGGGTAAACAGGAGAATAAAAACAAAACGGATTTTCATCGGATAAATTTTTTAATCTGAAATGCTGAATACCCGGTTGCCCGGATATTCAGCAATCCAGGATGTGTGAAGTGATTAGAGCAGCAAAATTAACAAAAATATAATTAACTTTGCTGCGAAGATGTTATTTGGAATTATTTTTAATGTTCAATCGAAACCAGGTATGAAACAAACAACCCGTTTTCTTTATCCACTCCTGATACTCGCCGGAGTGTTTATGCTGATTTCCTCTCAGTCGAAGTCGGAAACAACCGTATGGATGATAGGCGATTCGACCATGGCCGCCAAGCAGGCCAACCGCTCGCCCGAATCGGGCTGGGGCGAGGGGTTAAAGGAATTTGTACGGCCTGGTGTGGTAGTGAAAAACCGGGCTGCCAGCGGAAGGAGCACCTTAAGCTACATCAACGAAGGACGATGGAAAGCGGTGATCGACAGCATAAAACCGGGCGATTACCTCATTATTCAGTTCGGGCACAACGATCAGAAAGAAAATCCGAAGATTCATGCCGATGCGTTCGGATCGTTTCAGGATCATATACGGATGTTTATCGAATCGGCGCGCAGCAAAGGTGCAACTCCGGTGGTGTGCACTTCTATTGTCCGCCGTCATTTCGACGGTAAGGGTACGTTGAAAGACACCCATGGCGATTATATACAGGCGGCCCGTGCCATCGCATCGGCCACTCACACACCCTGTGTGGATATGGAAGCTTCGACCCGTAAACTGGTGGCCGGGCTGGGTCCCGAAGCATCAAAAAAATTATTCACGTTTACCGATACCAAACAAGACTCAACGCATGTGAGTCACTACGGTGCCACCGAATTTGCCCGGTTGTTTGTGGAAGAAGTGAAACAAAAGCATATACCGATGAAGGTTTTTTAACCGGTCAATACGATCCTCCTGGCATTTTTCCGGCATCCCTGCACCGGCTCTGTATACTACTGTGTTGCTGCCAGCTTGCTATTCATGTTCTGCTTATAAGTAGAAAAAAGGAAGAAGGCCTGGATATGAACAGCTGAAAAAAAGAGGCTGTCTTAGAAATTAAGTCTCTGAGAATTGAATACTCAGATAGGTACGAATAAAGAGAGGGTGAAATCACATCGTGAAACACCCTCTCTTTATCATTCCTTTCCCGCTGCTTAACTGTTGATAAGAAACTCAGCAATCTGCACTGCATTCAACGCAGCCCCTTTTTTAATCTGGTCGCTTACACACCAGAACGTAATGCCATTGGGGTTTGCCAGGTCTTTGCGGATACGGCCTACGTGAACCGGATCTTTCCCCGACAGGAACAGAGGCATCGGGTATTTCTTTTCGGCCGGATTGTCGATCACCTCAACACCAGCCGCTTTTTCGAAGGCAGCCCGGGCTTCTGCCACCGAAATCGGCCGTTCGGTTTCCACCCAAACGCTTTCGGAGTGGGCGCGCAATGCCGGAACACGAACGCAGGTGGCACTCACTTCTACGTCCGAATGCATGATTTTACGGGTCTCGTGGTACATCTTCATCTCTTCTTTGGTGTAGCCGTTGTCGGTGAATACATCGATTTGAGGGATGAGGTTGTAAGCCAACTGATAAGCGAATTTGCTCACGGTGACTTCTTCACCGGCAATCACCTGGCGGTACTGAAGCTCCAGTTCGTCCATCGCTGCGGCTCCTGCTCCCGATGCTGCCTGGTAAGTCGACACGTGAACACGTTTGATATGCGATAAATCTTCGATGGCCTTTAATGCCACCACCATCTGGATGGTAGTACAGTTGGGGTTGGCAATAATACCCCGCGGACGGTTCAGCGCGTCGGCGGCATTCACTTCGGGTACCACCAGCGGAACATCGGTGTCCATACGGAAAGCACTCGAGTTGTCGATCATTACAGCCCCGAATTTAGTGATGTCTTCGGCAAATTCTTTTGAAATGCTGGCTCCGGCCGAGGTAAAAACGTAGTCAAAACCCTTGAAGTCGTCGCCATGCTTCAATTCGTTCACGGTGAGCGACTCACCTTTATATTGATACACCTTACCGGCACTACGGGAAGATCCGAACAATACCAACTCCGTCAACGGGAAATTACGCTCTTCGAGTACGCGTAAAAATTCCTGTCCCACTGCGCCACTGGCGCCTACAATTGCAACTTTCATACGCTTAAAAATTTTTTAGTTGTTGCCTGAAACTTGTTTTTTTATTTGTCTGATTATAAGCACGTTAAAACAAAGTCTCGTTTTTATACATTAATTTTCGGTGATTTTTCTGTTTATTGTTTCGCTTTTTACTACCTTTGAACCGGTTAATACCTGACTAATCAGTAGTTTAAACCGACTGCAAAAGTACGTTATTAATATAAAACCTACAACCCTATGAAAAAAACATTGCTCATTTTTTGGCTTATTATGCCATTTTTTTGCTATACGCAGCTGATTGAAAGCTTTTCGGACGGAAATTTTACAGAAAATCCGGTTTGGGAGGGTACGGTAAACAATTTCAATGTAAATTCCTCTTTTCAGTTGCAATCTGCCGCTGCCACACCGTCCACTTCGTACCTGCTGACCCGCTCCGAAGCCCTCGAAAATGCCGTTTGGGAATGCCACTTCCGCATCGATTATCCGAGCTCCTCGTCCAATTACGCCTGCATGTACCTGAGTCTGACAGCGCCTGCCGACGCCGCGGCACCGCAGTCGCCCGCTGCGAATCGCCGGGCGGTGCCCGAACCGGCAACGCTCCACGGATATTACGTTATGATCGGCGGTACGGCCGACGAAGTGTCGTTGTATCGTCAGCTGGGGGCGGTGAAAACCAAGCTGATCGATGGAACCGACAAGCGCACCGACGGAAAGACCGTCGATGTAGTCGTGAAGGTAACGCGCGATAGTACCGGTGTTTTCACCCTGTACTCGCGACTTGCCTCCGAAACCGGCTATTATACCGAGGGCACGGTTCGGGATGTCAGCGTGCAACAGTCGGAGTGGTTCGGACTTTCGTTTACCAACACCGCCACTACCGGTTTCAGTTATTTTTTCGACGATATTGCCGTAAGTGGCCGGCCGGTGACTCCTCTTCCCAAACTTCGGCCCGGCGATCTCTGTTTCAACGAGTTGATGTTTCATGCACCCGTCGATGCGGCCGAATACATCGAGCTCTATAACCGTTCGGAGCTCAAGGTGATGCTTACCGGTCAATCGGTCGCTGTCCGTCGCGCCGACGGAGCCCTGGCGGCAGCGATCGCCTTGCCGGCCGGACTGCAGCTGGAGCCCGGCGGATATATCGCATTTACTTCCGATAGTATGAAAGTCCGCCATCACCATTCGTCGCCTCCCGAAGCGAGGATAATACAGTGCAAATGGACGGCGCTCAACAACGACGAAGCCACCTTGGTGTTGCTCGATGCCGACCGGGTGAGCTGGATCGATTCGGTGCATTATTCGTCGCGGATGCATCATGTGCTGATCCGCGATGCTGCCGGAGTGGCGCTGGAAAAAATGCATCCCGACCTGCCCTCTTTCGATGCGGCGAGCTGGCATTCGGCGGCTTCGCAGGGTCGCTTTGGGACGCCCGGGATGAAGAATTCGCAGTTTCGGGCACCCGGTGAAGCGGGTGGGGCGGTGGTGGGGCTGGAGCAGAGCTGGTTCAGCCCCGACAACGACGGAGCCAACGATCGCTGTATCATCCGCTATACGATGCCCGAAGCGGGCTATGTCATGAAATTAACCGTGCTGACCCCCGACGGGGCGGTGTGGTTGCAACTCAATGAGGCCGAACTGCTTTCCGGTGAGGGGATTGTAGCCTGGGACGGGCAAAATGCCGAAGGCCGGATCAGCGCACCGGGTATTTATATCGTGGTTGCCGAACTGTTTCATCCGGAACGTGGAGTAACAAAACGATTGAAAATGCCCGTACTTCTGACAATAAGATGATAATTTTAATAAATTAACACGTAATATCCGACAAATCAGCTATCTTTGCACTCGTTTTTTAATATATTAGAATTAATGGACAAAATAAGTTACGCTTTGGGGATTAGCCTTGGTGCGAACCTCAAAAACAATGGATTCGAAACGTTGGACTATGAAAAGTTAGCGGCTGGAATGCAGGACGTTATGGAAGAAAAGCCGTTGCAGATCAGTATTCAGGAAGCACAAAACATCATCAACCGATATTTTCAGCAGATTCAGGAAAAGGCGCATGCCGCCAATATCGAAGCAGGGAAGCAGTTTTTAGCCGAAAATGCGAAACGTTCCGGAGTGGTTACCACCGCCAGCGGACTTCAGTACGAAGTAATTACCGAAGGCAAGGGGTCGATCCCATCGGCTTCCGATCAGGTACAGGTGCATTACCATGGAACCTTGATCAATGGCGAAGTATTCGATAGTTCGGTACGCAGAGGCGAACCGGCCACCTTCGGGGTGACGCAGGTGATAAGCGGTTGGGTAGAAGCGTTACAGCTCATGCCGGTAGGTTCGAAGTGGAAGTTGTATATTCCTTCCGATCTGGCTTATGGGGCCCAGGGTGCCGGTCAGGCTATCGGTCCGCATACGACCCTGGTATTTGAAGTCGAATTATTAGCAATCGTATAATTATAAGTTAACCCGTAAAAATAAATGAAAAAATTCGTACTTTTAGCACTTGCCCTGACAGTAGTGGCCGGTGCCGAAGCAAAGGAAAAGAAACCCCGTAAGAGTAAAAAAGCCGAAGTGGTGGCAGTGGTTCCCGTTGCACCGGTTATGGTCACCACCGTCGATTCGATGAGTTATGCGTTGGGAGTGAACATCGGCACCGATCTTACCAACAACCTGAAAACACTTCCCGGTGGCGTATACAACAAGGAATTGTTCCTCAAGGCCTTCAATGATGTATTAAAAGGCGATTCGGTAGTAATGAAAAATGAAGATGCTCAGGCTTTCCTTCAAACTTATTTTACCGCGGCTCAGGAAAAAGTAGCCAATGAAAAGAAATCGGAAGGCGAAAAATTTCTGACCGAAAACAAGAAAAATCCGGCTGTTCAGGTTACCGAAAGCGGTCTGCAGTATATCGTACTTACCGAAGGTACCGGTGCTAAGCCAACGGCTACCGACAAAGTAAAAGTACATTATGAAGGCACGCTGACCGACGGAACCAAATTCGATAGTTCGTACGACCGTGGCGAGCCGATCGAATTTCCGCTGAACCAGGTGATTAAAGGTTGGACCGAAGGCGTTCAGCTCATGTCGGTAGGTTCGAAGTATAAATTCTTCGTTCCTTACGATTTAGCCTATGGCGAACAAGGCGCCGGTGGTGTAATTCCCCCCTTTGCCACCCTTATTTTCACGGTTGAGTTGCTCGACATCAATGCACCTGCCATTACCGATCAGATTAAACAATTAGAATTAAAATAAAAATTACATCAAAATGAAAAAATTCAGTCCATTTCTGATAGTTGCCATAGCGCTTACTATCTTTTCATTGAGTTCGTGTAATGATATCAAACCCAAGGAAGTATCATTAAACAGCTTGAACGACAGTATTAACTACACGCTTGGCCACTGGCAGGGCGATATGATCAAGGCCCAGCAATTTGCCGGCGACTCGACAGGCGTTCAGGTTGAAGCATTTATCAAAGCGCTCGATAAGGCATACAAAGAATCGGATGGAGAAAAGAAGCCGATGTACGACCTGGGTGTTCAGGTAGGAAAATATTTTGCCGATCAGTTGAAAAACGGAATGTTCGGTGATTCGACGATGGTTGCCGATAAGAAACTCTTGATTCAGGGATTTGTGAACGCACTCAAAGATTACAATGAAGTGATGACCAACGAACAGGCCGACTCGCTTCTTCAGGTAGTTCAGATGCGCATTCAGTCGAAAATGTATGGTCAACCGAATAATTAACTCTTATAATCGAAGGATATGAAACGGATATTTAATATACTGACAATTGCAGGCTTATTGATTTTCACAGTAAGTTCGTGTACCGGCTACAAGGAAAAAACGGTAAAATTAGGCGGAGAGCTCGATAGCCTCAGCTATTCATTTGGGTTTGTAAACGGTAAAATCGTTCGCGATTACCACCTTCAGAACGATTCGAGTAAGAATGGTTTTGAGGACCTGATGCGAGGTATTGACGAAGGATTGAAGTCGGACGGTGCGAATCCCGAAACAGCACAGGCCGAAGAAATGGGTACCATGATCGGTTCGCAGCTGCGTAGCACCAAAGATTTTTACGGCGATTCGACCCTTACGGTTGATTTTGCTTTGATTCGTCAGGGCTTGATCAATGGTATCAATAAGTTTGAAGATCAAATGACTACCGATGCGGCTGGTCAGTACTTCAACGCCACCATGGAATTGTTGATGAAAAAACGTATGGAAGCACAGCACGGCAGCAACAAGAAAGCCGGTGAGGATTTTCTGGCCGAAAACGCTAAACGTGAAGGCGTAACCACCACGGCTTCGGGACTCCAGTACGAAGTAATCACCATGGGTAAGGGAGCCAAGCCGGTTGAAACCGACCGCGTTAAGGTGCATTATCATGGAACCTTGATCGATGGTACGGTATTCGACAGCTCGGTACAACGGGGCGAGCCTGCCGAATTCGGGGTGAACCAGGTAATTCGTGGATGGGTCGAAGGATTGCAGCTGATGCCCGTAGGCTCGAAATTTAAATTGTATATCCCGCAGGATCTGGCTTATGGAGCTCAGGACCAGGGTACAATCAAACCTTTTTCGGCTTTGGTTTTCGAAGTTGAATTGCTCGAAATTGTGAAATAATAGTTATTTAATTGTTTTTTGTGTACTTTTGCTGCATAATTAACTATTAAACGTAACAATTTGTATGGAAAAGATTGATCAATTAGACCGGAAGATACTTCGTATCATCAGTCAGAATGCCCGTATGCCTTTTAAGGATGTGGCTGAAGAATGTGGCGTGTCGCGCGCGGCTATTCATCAGCGGGTTCAACGGCTGATCGATATGAATGTGATTACCGGTTCGGGATATAATGTGAATCCCAAAATGCTGGGATTTCAGATTTGTGTCTATATTGGCATCACCCTCGAACGAGGATCGATGTATAAAGAGGTGGTTCAGGAGCTGGAAAAGATTCCTGAAGTGGTGGAGTCGCAGTATACCCTGGGACATTATACCATCCTCATTAAATTGTATGCTAAAAATGATGAACATTTAATGGAATTGCTCAACGGACGTATCCAGGAGATTCCCGGGGTAGCTGCTACCGAAACGCTTACCTCGCTCGATCAACGTATACGCCGTACCATTCCTATTGAATAAGAAAACGATTGATGGAAACTGTTGTTAGTGGCATACGCCCTACCGGAAATCTGCACCTCGGAAATTATTTCGGGGCGCTCCGGAATTTTATACAGATGCAGAACGAGCACAATTGCTACTTCTTCATCGCCGATTATCATTCGCTTACCACGCATCCTACGCCTCACGACCTGCATGGCAACGTGAGGCAGGTGCTGGTGGAATACCTGGCTGCCGGACTGGATCCTGAAAAGGCTACGCTGTATGTCCAGAGCGATGTTCCCGAAACGGCCGAATTGTACCTTTTTCTGAATATGAATGCTTACATGGGTGAGCTCGAACGGTGTACTTCGTTCAAGGATAAGATTCGCCAGCAGCCACAAAATGTGAATGCCGGATTGCTTACCTATCCTACCCTGATGGCTGCCGATATTATTATTCACAAGGCTACCAAAGTGCCGGTGGGCAAGGACCAGGAACAACACCTGGAAATGACGCGCCAGTTTTCGAACCGCTTCAACCGCATGTACAATGTAGAGTATTTTCCCGAACCGCAGGCCTTTAATTTCGGGCAGGCGCTCGTGAAAATCCCCGGATTGAACGGTACCGGTAAGATGGGTAAATCGGAAGGCGAGGGCAATGCTATCTTTCTGGCCGACGAACCGGAAGCGATTCGTAAAAAGGTAATGAAGGCCGTAACCGATGGCGGTCCGACCGAACCTAATCAGCAAAAACCGGAAGTGATCGAGAATATTTTCCAGCTGATGCGCGTGGTTTCGGCGCCCGAAACGGTACAGTTCTTCGACGAAAAATACAATACCTGCCAGATCCGCTACGGCGACATGAAAAAACAGCTTGCCGAGGATATGGTAGCCTTTACGGCTCCTTTCCGCGAACGGATCAGGGAACTGCTGAGCGATGAAGCGTATATATCCAGAGTAGCACGTATGGGGAAGGAAAAAGCGCAGGAAAGCGCTGCCAAAACCGTCCGTGAAGTACGCGAGATTATCGGGTTCAAAAGTTTTTGAGTTCGGCGGCCAAACCTGTCACCGGACTCGATTAACCTTCCATTTCAACATCCTTTTATGCCTTATATAACTCATTCGTGATTGTATAAGGGGCATAAAAGGATGTTGTGGTTTTAGCTTGGACAGCAGCTACCGGACGAGTAGAGGTGAATAATACACTCAGCAATGCTTTAAAATATCGGTTGCTGTAAGGGCAAAATGACGTGCTCCCGCGGCTTCCAGTTCTGCCCGTGGCCTGAATCCCCACAGCACGCCCACAAAGTCGACGCCGGCATTCTGCGCCGTTGCAGCATCCACGCCCGAATCGCCCACATACAGCGTTTCTGCCGGCGTAACTCCCGCCTTTTCGCGCAATTCGTCAACAATCGCCCGCGAAGGCTTCACCGGCACTCCTTCACGCTGTCCCAGCACTCCTTCGAATTCAATTTCTGGGAAAAAGTAACGCACCAGAGTAGTCGTCCCTTCGTGGTATTTATTGGAAGCCACCGCCAGCTTATAGCCTTTTGCATGCAGAAGGGCTAGAAGCTCGCTTATGCCCGGATAAGGCCTCGTTTGCTCTTCGCCATGCAGCTGGTAATATTTCAAAAATTCGTGTTTGACCATCGAAACCTCATCGGCGCTTCTACGGCCCTCGGGCAATGCACGCTCAATGAGCTTGTAGATTCCATTTCCCACGAAGAAACGAAAAGCCTCCTCGGGATGCTCCGGGAAGCCGAATGCGCGTAAGGCAAAATTAGTGGCAGCCGCCAGATCGCCAATGGTGTCGAGCAAGGTGCCGTCCAAATCAAAAATAATCAGTTTTTTCATTCAATATATAGTTGAAAATGGGGATAATAACTCGATTTCCCCTCGTTAGTTGCATCAACCGGATTCTCCGGGGTGCAAAAGCAGCTTCGAGCAGGCTCACATCACTGCAACCACCTTCCTCAGTTTGACATAACACAGGTAACCCGAACAGCTGTAGCCCATGGCCTGTAGCAACGAACCGTAGTGCTCTACCTGCCGCAGGTGCGACGTATGTTCGGCCGCCCCGAATTTATAATCCACCACCGTAGCATGATTGCCCCTGAGCACTACCCGGTCGGGACGATACAACTCACCCCGCGGAGTCACTATCGTGGTCTCGTTCAGCACCTCACCTCCGGCCGAAAACCATCCGGCAACCTCGGGCAACCGGCCGAAGGCTTCCAGATCGTCGATAATAACCGTCGATTCGCGCTCCGTAATCCGGCCTTGCCTGATGAGCCGGTCAACCACCTGCCGATACCGGCCGGGTTGCTCCAATTCGCTCAGAATCTCGTGCATAAGCGTACCATAATCCAACGGCTTTTCAGTAATATCGACTTCGTCGCGGCTAAAGTTGTTGATGCGGTGCTTTATTCGTAACCTGTTGTCGAGCAACGCTACCGGATATTCGTTCGCTTTCCCCGTCCCGCCCGCTACTTGCTCCATCGGCTGTACCTGCCGCACGACAGGGCTTCCCACCACGTACTCCATCGTCGAAGCATCGAACTCACCGCATTCGAAAGGCTGCGAGGTATCGCTTACAATCGTAAACAGCAACGACGATAGTGATTTTAACCCGATCGAACCATCTTTCAGGGCTTTAGGTTGCGGACCGATGCAATGCATTTCGTTGCGGGCCCTCGTAAAAGCCACATAGGCCACGTTCAGGTTGTCGATATAGGTATGCATCATTTCGGAGTAATACTGACCTGCAAACAGCGATTGGCCCAGCTTACCGCTGTATTCCACCGGGAACATCGGGAGCTGTGCAAAAGGCTCTGCCGGCGTATCGCACCAGATTACCGGCCGCCGGCGGTTGTCGAGATTCCAGTCGCAAAAAGGGATAATCACCACCTTGAAATCCAATCCCTTCGATTTATGAATCGTCATCACCCGCATCGCCCGTTCATTATCGGGCATTGCTATGGTTTTCCGGTCGCTGTTTTTATCCCACCACTGCAGGAAAGTGTTCAAATCGGCTGTTTTGCCGGTACTGTAGCTAAAAATGATATCCTGAAACGCTTGCAAAAACACGGCTTCACCGTGCCAGTCGGCCAACCGGTACCGGTCAATCAGCTGTTCGCACATCTCAAACAGCGAAAGGTGTTTCAGGGCTTGTACCTCGGCATTTTCTCCGGCCGAGAAATGACGGCACAATACGCCGGCCGGCTGCTGCTGTTGAAAAGTAGCGGCCAGCGCCTCATTTTCCGATAAACCCAAGGCCCCACGACCGTACTCATAGCTTACAATCGCTTGCTGTACCGGATCGTCGGGGTGAATAAACAAGGTTAAAATCCCAGTCAGGAACCGGACCGACGAGGCCGACGAGATTAATAATCCTTCGTTGCCAATAATGTCGTAACTACAATCGGAGCGAGCCCCGGGCGTCGTTTTATAATTGAGTAATTTTTCGATCACCTGCTGCTCCTCGCCATTGGTACGCACCAGTACTGCAATATCGCAGGCGCGAAAACCCCGGAGCTGTATGCTTTCCACCAATCCGGGAAGCTGTTGCAGGCTTGCATCCCTCCATCCCTCTTCATTTTCTTCCTGATCGATAAAACGGAAACGCACATAACCTTCTCCGGCCCCCGGCCGGGTATGTTGCCGGGTGCCACGATAGGCATTGCTTATAATTTCGCGCAGGGGTTTCAATTCGGGTAAAATTTCGGACACCGGATCGATCGATTCGTTGAGTTTATCCTGCAGGTTGCGGGCTGCACGGGTAAAAAAAGCATTGTTGAACTCCACAATCTGCCGGTCGCTGCGGTAGTTGGTGTCTAAGCTCTTATCGGTAAGCCGCTCGCCCGCCAGATCGGCGTAGATACCCGAATCGAGGAGTTTCCAGTCGGAATTGCGCCAGCGGTAAATACTTTGTTTTACATCGCCCACTACCAGATTGTCGTGCGAGCCCGCCAGGCTGTTGGTGATAAGCGGCAGGAAGTTGCGCCACTGCATCACCGATGTGTCCTGAAACTCGTCGATCATGTAATGGTCGATGCGCAAGCCGGTTTTTTCGTAAATAAAGGGTGTGGTGCTGTTGTCGATGATTTTATGCAGCAGCATATTGGAGTCCGAAATCAGCATCGTGTTCTGGTCGTTGGTAAGTTTCCGGATTTGCACCGTAAGGTCGGAAAGAATACCCAGCGTGTTGAGGTGCTTACGCACGATGAGGGCGGTGTTGTACTCGATGATCCCCGTGTCCAACCGGCGGATCAGTTCCTGTATTTTGGCCTGAAGACCGCCGTAGTACAATTCGGCGATGCTCTCTTTTTGCGCCTGCGGCATTGCTTTGGTAATACATTCGTCGACCGATTCGGCCATCTTTCGGAAAGAAGCGGTGAGCTCGAGTTTATCGGCAATCTTTTCCAGCACCTTCATGCCCGAGCGCGATCCTCCTTTAAATGATTCCGGATGAAGTCCCCGTTCGGCCATCATGCCCAGTGCTTCGCCGGCGATGCGTTGTAAATCGTCGATAAACCGATCGCCTATGGCCAGGAGCTGATTACGGAAATGACTGAGAAACTTGCGGTCGTGCAGTTTCTGATTCACTGCTTCGGCTTTGTACTGGTAGTTTTCCTTGAAAATTTCGTGCCCCAGTTCCAGTATGTTGGCGCGCATATTCCAGTTCTCCGACTTTTCGATTTTTTCCTCGGCAAACCGGGTTAGCCAGTCGAGCAACAGTTTATTCTCGTCGGACGAGAGCTCGAAAAAAAGCGTATCGACCGCCTGTTCAAGCACCTGATTCGAATCGAGTTCGAGGGCATATCCGCCGTGCACCCCTATTTCGCGGGCAAAGGCGCGAATTACCTGCTGAAAAAACTTATCGATGGTGCTGATAGAAAACGACGAGAAGTCGTGCAGAATCGTGTTGACTATTTTTTCGGCCCGCGTACGCACCTCCTCTTCCGGCAACGAATATTCCAGCATCAGTTCGCTGAGGTAGTCCGATGGTTTACCGGTAGCCAGTTTGTGGAGCTCCAGAATAATACGCGATTTCATTTCCTCGGTGGCTTTATTGGTAAAAGTCACCGCCAGGATAGAGCGATGCCGGTTATTCTGATGATCCTTAAACAACAGACGAATGTATTCGCCTGTAAGCCGGAAGGTTTTTCCCGAGCCGGCCGATGCACGGTAAACGGTTAACATGGCGCTATTTTATCTTTTTTTACGAAAGAAGTCTTTCATCAGCATACTGCATTCTTCTTCCAATATTCCATACACCACCTCGGTTCTGGGATGCAGCGCATCGGGAGCAAAACGCTGGAAACCGCGCTTTTCGTCGCGGGCTCCGATTACAATACGGCTTATCTGCGACCACC
This sequence comes from Paludibacter sp. 47-17, assembly GCA_001898935.1. GTDB lineage: Bacteria > Bacteroidota > Bacteroidia > Bacteroidales > Paludibacteraceae > Paludibacter. Next base: position 273,852 of record MKVT01000009.1, on the reverse strand, counting down.
CGAGCGCGCCGGCACACATCACACAAGGCTCCACCGTCACGTAAAGGGTGCATCCGGTGAGGTATTTCCCTCCGAGAAACCCGGCCGCCGCAGTAATCGCCTGCATTTCGGCATGAGCCGTAACGTCGGTGAGCGTTTCGGTGAGGTTGTGCCCGCGGGCAATGATGCGATCGTTGCACACGACCACCGCTCCCACGGGAACCTCATCGCGCTCCAGGGCTTTACGGGCCTCGCCCAGGGCTTGCTTCATATAGTGTTCGTCGCTCATGTTTACGCTACATCTTCTTCCACCACCAGGTTATCAATAATAAAATTCTGACGTTCCGACGTGTTCTTTCCCATGTAGAATGCCAGCAATTCGGCCACCCCGTCTTCTTTTTTCAGCGTCACCTGGTCGAGGCGCATATCCTTGCCGATAAAATGTTTAAACTCGTCGGGCGAGATTTCGCCCAACCCCTTGAACCGGGTGATTTCCGGATTACTGCCGAGTTTGGCGATGGCGTTGATACGCTCTTCTTCCGAATAGCAATAAATGGTTTCTTTTTTATTGCGCACCCTGAACAGCGGAGTTTGCAAAATATACACATGTCCCTTTTTGATAAGATCGGGGAAGAATTGCAGGAAAAAGGTAATGAGCAACAGGCGGATGTGCATTCCATCCACGTCGGCGTCGGTGGCCACGATAACCTTGTTGTAACGAAGCCCTTCCAGCCCGTCCTCGATATTCAGCGCCGCCTGCAGCAGGTTGAATTCTTCGTTTTCGTAGACGATTTTCTTGGTGAGGCCGTAGCTGTTGAGCGGTTTCCCCCGCAAACTGAAAACGGCCTGTGTGGTCACATCGCGGCTTTTGGTGATGGAGCCGCTGGCCGAATCGCCCTCGGTAATAAAAATACAGGTATTGTCGGTATCGCCTTTCGAATCGTTGTAGTGGATACGGCAATCGCGGAGTTTGCGGTTGTGGAGGTTCACTTTTTTGGCGCGTTCGCGGGCCAGCTTGGTAACACCGGCAATGGCCTTACGCTCTTTTTCCGATTCCTGGATTTTTTGCAGCATGGCGTTGGCCGTGTCGGTGTTGCGGTGCAGGAAATTGTCGAGTTCTTTTTTCAGGAAATCGGAAATGAATTTGTTGACCGAAACACCGTCTTTCGATACATCCCGCGAACCGAGCTTGGTTTTGGTTTGCGATTCGAACACGGGCTCTTCCACACTGATGGCTACTGCGGCTACAATGCCGTTGCGGATGTCGGTGAGTTCCATGTTTTTAGCATAAAACTCCTTGATGGTGCGGGCTACAGCTTCGCGAAACGCACTCTGGTGCGTACCACCCTGGGTAGTATGCTGACCGTTGACGAAGGAATAATACTCCTCGCCATACTGGTCGGTGTGGGTAAAGGCAATTTCGATGTCTTCCTCTTTCAGATGAATAATCGGATAAAGCGCTTCGGAAGTAATGTTTTCGTTGAGCAAATCGAGCAAACCGTTACGCGAATGAATGCGCTTACCGTTGAACACCAGCGTCAGGCCTGTGTTCAGATAAGCGTAGTTGCGCAACATGGTTTCGATATACTCTTCTTTGTACTTGTAGTTTTCGAACAGCGTATTGTCGGGTTCGAAATACACAAAGGTTCCGGTATCGGTTCCGCTGTAGAGCTCGGTGCCGAAATCGGTCACCAGTTTTCCCTGCGCAAATTCGGCCTTACGGGTTTGTCCGTCGCGGTAGCTTTGCACTACGAACTTCGACGAGAGCGCATTCACAGCCTTGGTACCTACCCCGTTGAGACCCACCGATTTCTTGAATGCCTTCGAGTCGTATTTACCTCCGGTATTCATAATCGAAACAGCATCGATCATTTTCCCCAGCGGAATTCCGCGCCCATAGTCGCGTACGTCCACATGACCGTCTTTCACGTTGACGATAATCTGCCGGCCGGCACCCATGCGGAACTCATCCACACAGTTGTCGAGCACTTCTTTCAACAACACGTAAATACCATCGTCGGAATGCGTACCATCTCCCAGCTTGCCGATATACATACCCGGCCGTCGCCTTACATGCTCCAGTCCTTCCAGCGTGATGATATTACTATCGCCATAATCTACCTGCTGCATCGGTTTTACTTCATCTGTTTCTGCCATATCTTCGTAAAAAAATAAGGGGTTATCGTGCGATCCAGGATTCAGGATTCAGAATATTCCTGTCTTTCCAGATCTGAAAATACATCTCGGTTTTATTGTCGTTGTCGGGATCGGTATAAATCCGTCCCAGGTTCTGCTTGGCACTCACTTTTTGGCCCACACGCACCAGTACATCGGTGAGGTTGGAATACACCGTACGGTACTGCCCGTGCTGAACGATAATTGCATAATTGCTGGCCGATACGGTAAACAGGTTGGTAACCACACCTTCGAACACTGCTCTGGCCTGGGTTCCCGACGGAGTTTGAATGTAGATTCCTTTGTTGTTGATGGTTACATACTTAAGAACCGGATGGGGCTGCACTCCGAATTTCCCGCTGATGAAGCCCCGTTCGGTGGGCCAGGGAAGCCTTCCGGCATTGGCCGCAAAATTGCCCGAAATGAGCTGTTGTTCTTTTGTAAGCGTATGTTCGGAACCCGACGAACGGCCGGGAGTGGTGGTTGTTTTGGTATCTTTCTTTTCGGTAACAACGGGTTTCTCCTTTTTCGCCTTTTCTTCCTGCTTACGTATTTCTTCGGCAATCAGCTGTTCGATTTTACGGTTCAGCTCGTTGGCAATTTTTTGCTGACGTTGTTGTTCCTTCCGCAGGCTGCCTTCCTTTTTCTTTAATTCGCCCAACGCCAGGTCTTCCTTCCGCTTGTCGACTTCGAGTTTTTTCTTTTCCGAAGCCTGTTTCTGGCGGATTTCCTCCTGGGTGAGCTTGTGTGCTGCCAGTAATTCGGTTTTTTGCTGCAACTCGGTTTTTGTCCGTTCGATCTCGGCAGCCTGGTGTTTGCGGTAGTTGGCAAACTCCTGCAGGTAGCGCATCCGCCGGAACGACTGATCGAAATTATCGGCCGACAGTACGAACATGATTTTTGAATAAATGCTGTGGCTGACATAGGTTTCGCGCACCGTGTTGGCGTAATCCTTTTTTAGCTGCTGAAGCTGCCTTTCCATTTTCCGGGTTTCGGAGCTAAGGGTGTTCATCTCCCGTTCCAGCGCTCCGATCTCTTTTTCGATGTTGTTTATCAGTTTGTTACGTTCCTGGATATTCCGGTTCAGCACGTTAAGTTTGTTCAGTGAATTGCGCTGATCTTTCTTGGTTTCCGATAAGATCTTGCTGGTGGTCTCGAGTTGCTGAAGCGTTTCTTTGCGACGGCGTTCGAGTTCCTGCACTGTTTGCCCCTGGAGCAAAGGGCCTGCAGCGAGTATAAGCAGTAGGGTATAAAGTACTCGTTTCATCATTATTTAATCAGCGAATCTAGCGACCCGATACGGTAACCTTGTACGGAGAGTTCGGGTATCTGGGTTAATTCATTGGCTACCATCCGGGTAATTGTGATCGATGCCGAAAGGGTACGCGATCCGGATATCACTTGCAGTTTATACTGATAGGGGAACACCAGTACATCCTGGCTGGTGAAGTTGGAATAACCGGCTGTAAAGCGCTGCTGACCTCCGGGGGTGCTTACCTCGCTGCTCGCGATGCGGAAGTCGGGATTCAGGGTGAACTGCTGGCGAATACGCTGATTTTCATAGGTCAGGCTCGCCACTCCCTCCTGCTGTTGAGCCTTCAGCTGCCGGAGCGAATTGCTTTGCTGGCCAAGCACGAAAAGCTGATTGGTAAACACGCCTTCCACCACGCTGTAATCCACGATAAGTCCCAGGCGATCCGAGAGTTGAGCATAATCGCCCGTGTAGGCGACTTTTTTCATCTTATCGACAACGATAAACCCACTTTTGGTAAACTTTGCAGCCGCCATTTCGATGCCTAAAAAAGGCTGTGCCGAAATGTACACCGCCGAATCGCGCAGGATGCGGCAAATGGCCGGGCTGTTGAATTTATCGGTACTTATGGTCATGCGTTTGATGTCCAGGCTACGGAAATCGGGTTGTGCGGCAATGGCCTGCTCGAGGAGTTGCCGGGTGCTGCCTGCCCCGGCAGTGCCGTTGCTGAGCTGGCGCGGCGATTTACAACCGCTCAGTGCCGCTGCAGCAATCAGCAGTACGATTGTGAAATATATTAGTCTCTGTTCCATCCTCTGTTTTCAATTTTTTGTTTCAGTTCGTCGGTCTGAATTCCCGCTTCCCAGGCTTTTTTCCAATTGTCGATGGCCTTTTCGTCGTTGGTGCGGGTCATCCAGAGAATATCGCCGTAGTGCTCGTAGTAGACACCCGGATTTTGTTCTGCCGTAAGGTACGACAGCGCTCTTTCCATGTAAAATTTTGCCAGCGAATAATTGCCCTGCTGATAAAAAATCCATGCATAGGTATCCAGGTAGGTACTGTTGCGGGGTTCCTTTTCGATGGTTTTTGCGCTGAGTCGCTCGGCCTTTGCCAGGTCCGATTTGTCGAGCGAAAGATTATAGGCATAATTATTCATGGCCATCACGTTTTCAGGATTGTAGCGAATAGCCTCCTCGTAGGCAAGGTAAGCATTTTCTTTGTCCTTCCGTTGGTTGTAGAGTTCGGCCAGGTGCGCATAAAAATCGCTCCGGAGCTGGGGCTGTTCATTGTCCTTGAACAAGGCCAGGCCGGCTTTATGGGTTTCCAGAGCCTTATCGGGTTCGCCGGCCAGGTCGTAACTGATGGCCTTGAAATAGTAGGCCCTCAGGTCGTTGTCGAGCGCAGCAATGGCCCTGTCGGCCAGTTCGATAGCTTTGGCATATTCCTTTTTTCCGAAGTAGATCTGCATCATGCTGAACCACACCGTTTCTTTCCCGGGATTGATGGCCAGGATCGACTCGTATACGTCCAGCGCATCGTCCTCCCTTTTCTGGTGCTGCAGGTAGGCGGCATAATACTCATGTACCCGTTCGTCGAGCGGATAATATTCAATCAGCAACTTGAACAGCGATTCGGTTTCTTCCAGTTTGCCCTCGGCTTTGAGCAGGTTTTCGATATGCTGTCCCAGGATTTCGATTTTCGTCTCAATTTCAAGCTGGTTGTTTTTAAGTGCCAGTACCACGTATTCGAGCGACCGGGCCGCATCGCCCGTGGCGTTGTAATACTCCGACATCGAGATCAAGGCATAAGGGTTTTGAGGCTCGTCGGCCAGTACCTGCTCGTACAGCTCCAGCGCCTTTGCGGGTTGCCGCAGCTGCATCATGAAATCGCCCTTCAACACCCTGTACCGGTTTTCGAACGGGAATTTCTGGATCAGCTTGTCGATTTCGGCAGTTGCCTTTTTAGGTTGGTTCAGCATGAGGTTCAAACCCATTTTATCAAACGAAACCCGTTCGTTGAGGCCGATGATTTTTTCCAGCTTATCGTACATATTCAGGGCGTCCTGGTAGCGTTCGCTTTGCTGATACATGGGGATGAGCAGGCTGTATACCTCCTCCTTCAGCGGATTTTTGCGCTGAAGCTCTTCCGCCAGGGCCAATGCCTCTTCCTTCCTGTTGTTGTTGAGGTAAAGCCTTATCATCTGCGTGTTGAACCACCAGTTGTCGGGCTCGAGCGCCAGTGCTTTTTGCATCGTACGCACCGGTTCTTCTTTTTTATCGGTGTATGCCTCCATGAGCGCTATCTCGGCCAGCAGGCCAGCATCCACCGAATCGATCATGTAGCTCCGCCGCAGCGAATCGAGCGCTTGCCGGTACAGGCCTTCTTCCTTCAACCGCAGCCCTTCGTAATAGCTGAAAAGAAAACTGCGCCGCTGTTCTTCGGTCAGGATGGTTTTTCCCGACGGCTGAACTGCGACTTGAGCTGTTTTTGACATGCTTCCGCAGGAGGCAAGAACAATCAAAAAAAATAGAGAGATCAGCAATTGAAATTTCATACACAACTAGTTAAATGCCTGCCCAAACGCTCCGATTTCGTGAGGAAATACAAAAGCTTATACTCCGGTATGGCCAAAGCCTCCGGCACCGCGACCGGTATCCCCCAATCCGGCGGTTTCTTCCCACTCCGCCTGCACATAACCGGCTACCACCATCTGGCAGATGCGTTCACCATCTTCCACTACAAATTCGTCTTCCGACAGGTTGATGAGGATGATTCCCACTTCGCCCCGGTAATCGGCATCGATAGTTCCCGGCGAATTAAGCAGCGTGATTCCCTTTTTCAGGGCCAGGCCGCTACGCGGACGAATCTGCGCCTCGTAGCCTTCGGGCAGTTCGATGTAGAGCCCCGTAGGAATCAGAACCCGTTGCATGGGTTTGATAACTAAAGGTTTATCGAGGTTGGCCCGCAAGTCCATCCCGGCCGAATGAAGTGTGGCATAAGCGGGAAGCGGGTGTTTCGATCGGTTTACAACTTTTATTTTCATACATGAAAGCGATTTTTTTGAGCAGCTACAAAAATACGATTTTTTCCCGTCATAAAGCTATCAAAAAGTGTATAAAAAAGTTTTTTATTCAATTAAGGAAATTTTTCTCTAATATATTTTGCTTTATTCTAAAAAAATCGTACATTTGCATCACTTATTAAAATCTGTGAAAAACAACTCCCTAGACGCAAACTAACTATATATATTATTAAAAAATTTTTTTGTAATGGCAAAATTGGATTTAAGCAAGTATGGTATTTCGGGTAACTTCGAAATCCTGCACAATCCTTCTTATGAAGAACTCTTTCGGGCGGAATTGGATCCATCCAACGAAGGATACGAAAGAGGAGTGTTAACCAATACCGGCGCAGTTGCTGTCGATACAGGTGTGTTTACCGGGCGTTCGCCAAAGGACAAGTTTATTGTGCTCGACGATACCACCCGCGATACCATCTGGTGGGACGGTACGATCAACCGCCCGACGACTCCCGAGGTTTTTGATCATTGTAAGGGATTGGTTACAAAACAGTTGTCGGGAGCTAAAAAACTTTACGTAGTGGATACTTTTTGCGGGACCAACGAAGATACCCGCATGAAAGTTCGTTTCGTGATGGAGGTGGCCTGGCAGGCGCATTTTGTGACGAATATGTTTATCCGTCCTTCTCATTACGAGCTGGCTAATTATGGTGAGCCCGATTTTGTTTGTTTAAATGGTTCGAAAATTACGAATCCGAACTGGAAGGAACAGGGGTTGAATTCCGAAGTGTTTACCTTGTTCGATCTTACCCGCCGGATGCAGGTGATCGGTGGTACCTGGTATGGTGGTGAAATGAAAAAGGGTATTTTCTCGCTGATGAACTATTATCTTCCTTTAAGAGGCATTGCTTCGATGCACTGTTCGGCCAATGTGGGTAAGGACGGCGATGTGGCTGTGTTCTTCGGTTTGTCGGGAACGGGAAAAACAACCTTGTCGGCCGATCCGAAACGGTATCTTATTGGCGACGACGAGCATGGCTGGGACGACGAAGGGGTATTCAACTTCGAAGGAGGATGTTATGCCAAGGTGATTGATTTGTGCAACGAAAATGAGCCGGATATCTGGCGGGCCATCCGTCGCGATGCCTTGCTCGAGAATGTGACGGTGAATGCCGACGGAGTTCCTGATTACTGTAAAGCGGCATCGAAAACCGAAAATACGCGTGTTTCGTACCCTATTCACCATATCAATAAAATCGTGCTTCCTTCGCGCGCCGGACATGCTTCGAAGATTATTTATCTTTCGGCCGATGCTTACGGGGTGTTGCCTCCGGTATCGATTCTCGACGATAAGGGCGCTCAGTATCACTTCCTGTGTGGTTACACTTCGAAGTTAGCAGGTACCGAACGGGGAATCACTACTCCCCAGATGTCGTTCTCGCCTGCTTTTGGTGAGGCGTTTCTTACCTTGCATCCTACCGTTTATGCTCAGCGGCTGGTTGAGAAAATGGAGCAACACGGAGCGAAGGCATACCTGGTGAATACAGGTTGGAATGGTACCGGTAAACGTATTTCCATCAAAGATACCCGCGCTATTATCGATGCTATTCTGGATGGCTCGATCGAAAAGGCCGAAACCGTTCAGATTCCGGTCTTAAACCTGAAGGCTCCCAAAGCATTGAATAATGTTTCGGAAGGTATTCTGGATCCGCGCGATACCTATGCCGATACTGCCGAATGGGAAGCTAAAGCGCGCGAACTTGCAGCGAAATATATTGCCAACTTCGAACAGTACTGCGATAATTGCGAAGCTAAGGCGCTCAAGGTAGCCGGTCCGCAGTTGTAAAATATTCCATCGTGAAATTCCCACATTATATCCGTATAGTGTGGGAATTTTGTTTGTATGATCCTTTTGAGTTCTATGAGGCATGAGAAAAAAAGGATCATAGAACTTATAAAAGAGAGCCGGGACGGCGGCGTTTTTAGTTGCGCTTGAATGCCCGGTGGAAAAAAAGCGTCTGATACTGGATGGCATTGGTCCAGTAGTCCCAGTTGTGAACGCCCGGACGGGTCGTATAATCGTGATCGATTTTCAATTCCATCAGTTTCTGATGGAATTTCTGATTGGCGTCGAATAAAAAATCGCCGGTGCCACACTCGATTACCAGGTTCAATTCGCCGTTCTTCAGTTCGTCGGCCAGAAAATACGCCGAGTTCTTTTTCCATGTTTCCATGTTTTCTTCCTTGTTGCCCAGGCGTTTGCTGAGATCGAGGTTGCGGTCGAGCGCGGTGATGTCGGTAACTCCGCTCATGCTGCCTGCATGTGCGTAAATGTTTTTATTACGCATGGCTAAAATCAACGCTCCATGACCGCCCATGCTCAGGCCGGTGATGGCGCGGCCTTCGCGCTTCGCGATGGTGGAGTAGTTCTTTTCGACATACGCTCTCAGTTCCTTGGTGATGTAGGTTTCGTATTGAAATTCCGGGTCGATGGGGCTGTCGACATACCAGCTGCTGAAAGCTCCGTCGGGGCAAACGAAGATGATTTCGTAGTTGCTCGCCAGTTCTTTTATCGAAGGTACGGTGCGCACCCATTTCGAATAACTGTCGCTGTACCCATGGAGCAGGTAGATGACGGGGTATTTTTTTTCGGGCGTGTAGTTTTCGGGAAGAATAATTACCGATTTGACCTCCTTTTTCATCGAAGGAGAATATACCTTTAGCGTGTCGACAAGGGCTTGCGAGAATGCAGGCAGCAGTAAAAGGAAAAGTAACGAGAGCAGGAAGAATTTTTTCATACGGCACATTGATAGAAACAACTGATTATAACCCCGAAAGGTATGGATTGTAAACTGCAAGCGGACAAAAGCGGCACGGCTTGATTGCCGGTTGCTTTTGTCCGCTTGCAAAGATAAATGCTTTTCGTTCGCCGGCAAAATTATTCTTTTGAAAAATCAAAGGCTTCTTCGCCGTGCTGGGTGATGTCGAGGCCGGCGGCTTCCTGTTCCGGACTTACACGCATGGGCACAATTCTGTCGGTAATTTTATACAGAAGGTAGGAGCCTCCGAAGGTGAATGCGCTTACAATGAGCAGGGCGAGTAAATAAAACAGAAATTGTTCGACATTGCCGTGGATTAAACCCACTCCTTCGCCTCCTTCGACGGCAAAAACTCCTGTGAGCAACATGCCGGTTATTCCGCCCAATCCGTGGCAGGGAAATACATCGAGCGTGTCGTCGATGTTGGTGCGCGATTTGAGTTGTACGGCGGTATAGCTCACGATGGCCGCAACGAATCCGATAAAAACACTCTGACCTACCGTTACGAACCCTGCTGCCGGAGTAATGGCCACCAGCCCGACTACGGCGCCTATCGCCGCGCCTGCAGCCGATCGTTTGCGGCCGAGAGCTCCGTCGGCAAGCAGCCATGCCAGCATGGCGGTGGCCGACGACAGGTTGGTGTTGACGAAAGCGCGCACAGCCAGTTCGTCGGCTGCCAGCGATGAGCCGGCATTGAACCCGAACCAGCCGAACCAAAGCAGGCCAGTGCCCAATAAGATATAAGGAATGTTGACCGGTCGCGACTGCGAACTCACGTTTTTTCGTTTCCCCAGGAAAATAGCGCCGCTGAGCGCTGCAAATCCGGCCGAGATATGTACCACCGTGCCGCCGGCAAAGTCGAGTACCCCCCACTGGCGTAAAAATCCTTCGGGATGCCAGGTCCAGTGCGCCAGGGGAGCGTAGATAAACAGCGAGAACAGGATGATGAACAGCATGAGGGAGGTGAACCGCACGCGTTCGGCCAGTCCGCCTGTGATGAGCGCGGGAGTGATGATGGCAAATTTGAGCTGGAACATCGCGAACAAAGCGAACGGAATGGTAGGGCCGAAATCGGCATTGGGTGCGAATCCTACGTTTTTAAACAACATAAAGGTGGTAGGATTGCCGATGAATCCTCCCAGGCTATCGCCAAATGCCATGCTGAATCCGACCACTATCCATAAAACGCTGATGATACCTAAAGCGATAAAACTTTGCAACAGTGTGGATACCAGGTTCTTGTAACGAACCATGCCGCCGTAGAAAAATGCAAGTCCCGGCGTCATCAGTAAAACCAGGGCCGACGCCATCAACAACCAGGAAGTGTCGGCATGATTGAGTTCGGTTGTTACTCCTTCGGGCATAAGGGTAGTGTAATCCACCGGGATCAGTGAAATTACTGCTATCGCTGCTATCAATACAAAAGGCAGGCGATACTTCAATGCTACAGATGCTGTCATGTGTATGTTTTTTTTCAATTTGTTTGATTGTGGCCGCAAAATTAAACAAAGTGATGTGTAAATGCCTAAAATAATGTCAAATAAAAAGTAAATATTTTCAATTGATGTCAATGTGATTATTTTATGATGCCCAGGGCTTCGTATTTATGTTAATTTTTTGCTGTAGCTATCAGATTGATAGTACGGCCGGCCCGGTTTAATCAACTAATGGGTCTGCCGGCGGGTATTTTCTTATCCCGGCTTATTTTTGTATTTTTGCAGACTGTTCGGCAGCGAGCTGAGTTCTACTGTTGCCTCGTTCAGGAGTGTTGATATTTTATTTATTATACAGGCTATGTCCGAAAACTTTGATATACGAAACAACCGCGCGGGCGAGAAGGAATTCGAAAATGCCCTGCGTCCGCTATCGTTCGACGATTTCAGCGGGCAGAACAAGATTGTGGAGAATCTGCGGATTTTCGTTCAGGCAGCCAGTATGCGCGGCGAATCGCTCGACCATGTATTATTGCACGGCCCCCCGGGATTGGGTAAGACCACCCTGTCGAATATTATCGCCAACGAACTGAATGTAGGATTCAAGATTACCTCGGGGCCGGTGCTCGACAAGCCGGGCGATCTGGCCGGTTTGCTTACCAGTCTGGATACGAACGATGTACTTTTCATCGACGAGATCCACCGCCTGAGTCCGATTGTTGAAGAGTACCTGTACTCGGCCATGGAGGATTATCGCATCGATATCATGATCGATAAAGGTCCCTCGGCCCGGTCGATCCAGCTCGATCTGAACCCGTTCACGCTTATCGGAGCCACCACCCGTAGCGGTTTGCTTACTGCTCCGCTCCGCGCCCGGTTCGGGATCAACTGTCATTTTGAATATTACGATCTGGAGGTGATTACCGGTATCATAAAACGTTCGGCGGGTTTGCTGCAGGTGCCTATCGATGCCCGGGCGGCTACCGAGATAGGGAGCCGGAGCCGCGGAACGCCCCGTATTGCCAATGCTTTGCTGCGCCGGGTGCGCGACTTTGCCCAGGTGAAAGGCTCGGGCCGCATCGACCACGAGATTTCGTGTTATGCACTCGAAGCGCTCAATATCGATAAATACGGGTTGGACGAAGTGGATAATAAACTGCTTACCACCATTATCGATAAATTCAGGGGAGGCCCCGTAGGACTTACCACCATTGCTACTGCGCTGGGCGAGGATCCCGGAACGCTGGAAGAAGTGTACGAGCCCTTCCTGATCAAAGAAGGTTTCCTGAAACGTACGCCCCGCGGAAGGGAAGTGACAGAACTGGCCTATAAGCACCTTGGTAAGACCCGGGAAGGGGAGATGAAGACGCTTTTTTAACTGGTTCGTTGTCGGGGCCCGTTTTTTCCTGACGACCTGCAATTACCAGTTCATAATTTGATACTTAATGACTAAAATGAACATATACAACACTTTATCGCGTAAGAAGGAAGAGTTTATTCCCCTGCATGCACCCAACGTGGGTTTGTATGTTTGCGGCCCTACCGTATACGGCGATCCGCACCTGGGACATGCCCGTCCGGCAATCACCTTCGATGTCTTGTTCCGTTACCTGCAACACCTCGGGTATAAGGTGCGCTATGTGCGCAATATCACCGATGTGGGTCATCTCGAAAACGATGCCGATGCCGGTGAAGATAAAATTGCCAAAAAAGCCCGGCTCGATCAGCTGGAACCCATGGAGGTGGTGCAATATTACGTGAACCGCTACCATAAGGCGATGGAAGCGCTCAATGTATTGCCACCCAGCATCGAGCCGCATGCATCGGGGCATATAATGGAACAGATCGAATTTACACAGAAAATTCTGGATGCCGGTTATGCTTACGAAAGCGAAGGATCGGTATACTTCGATGTGGAGAAATACAATAAGGACTATCGCTACGGCAAGTTGTCGGGGCGCAATGTGGAGGAAATGCTCGAAACGACCCGCGAACTCGACGGGCAAAGCGAGAAGCGCCGCAGTGTGGATTTCGCCTTGTGGAAGAAAGCTTCGCCCGAACATATCATGCGCTGGAAAGCGCCCTGGAGCGAAGGTTTTCCCGGCTGGCACATGGAGTGTTCGGCCATGGGGACCAAATACCTGGGCGAGGAGTTCGATATCCACGGCGGAGGCATGGACCTGATGTTCCCGCACCACGAGTGTGAAATTGCTCAGTCGTGTGCAGCGCTGGGGAAGGATTCGGTGCGTTACTGGATGCACAACAACATGATTACGATCGGTGGTCAGAAAATGGGGAAGTCGCTGGGGAATTTTATCACGCTGGAGCAGTTTTTCACGGGCAACCATCCGTTGTTGAGCAAAGCTTTCAGTCCGATGACCATCCGCTTTTTTATCCTGCAGGCGCATTACCGGAGTACGGTCGACTTCAGCAGCGAGGCGCTGGAGGCTTCCGAGAAAGGACTCGAGCGGCTGCTCGAAGGCTATGCGCGGCTACTAAAACTGGAAGGCGCCGGACCCATGGCTTCCGCTTCGCCGGTATTCGATCTGCGTTCCGATTGCGAAGCGGCCATGAACGACGACCTCAATACCCCGGTTGTGATCGCCCACCTATTTGATGCCCTGAAAACCATCAACCTGGTGCACGACGGAAAAGCAAGTATTTCGGCCGGAGAGCTTGCTGAATTGAAGGAGGTTTTCGGGCTTTATCTGGAAAAGCTGCTCGGTATAAAGGATGAATCGGCACAAAACAAGGGAACCGAAGCTTATCAGAAAGCCATCGACCTGCTGCTGAACATCAGGCTGGAGGCCAAGAAAAACAAAGACTGGGCTACCAGCGACCGCATCCGCAACGAGCTGTCGGCCCTTGGGTTCGAAATTAAAGATACGAAAGAGGGTTTCGAGTGGAGGCTCTGAACCGAATATTAAATAGCCCGGAAGGGCAAAGGAGGAAGTATGGAAACAACACGACAAATGAAAATAGCGCGCCTGCTCCAGAAGGAACTGGGCGAAATCTTTATGCTGTATGCTAAAAAAATGCAGGGGGTCATCATCAGTGTAACCAATGCTAAAATCAGTCCCGACCTGAGTATTTCGCATGTGAGCCTGAGTATTTTTCCCGCCGGTAAAGTGGCGGCTACCCTCGAACAGGTAAAGCTCGATACCAAGCAACTGCGGTTCGAACTGGGTAAACGGGTGAAAAACCAGTTAAGAATTATTCCCGAACTGGTGTTTCACCTCGACGATACGCTCGACTACCTCGAAAATATCGACAACCTGCTGAAACAGGATCCGCCTTCGCCGCTTAATCCCGACGAAGAGCAGGACTAAAACGGTACGCAATCGATGAATACTTCCACATTTTCATCAGGGCCGGCGGTTTCTCCCGGGGGGAATGCAGTTTTCGGTGCGCGTCTGCGGTTTTCGTTCCGCATCGCGCGCCGCTATCTTTTTTCAAAGAAATCGCACAATGCCATTAATGTGATTTCGGGCATTTCGTCGGCGGGCGTGGCGGTAGGAACAATGGCGCTTGTCATCGTGCTGTCGATCTTTAACGGATTCGGAGATCTGTTTACCGGCTTGTTTTCCGATTTCGATCCCGAGTTGAAAATTACGGCCGTCGAAGGAAAGTATTTCACGACCGATACGCCGGTGATGCAGCAGGTGCGCAATCATGAGGCGGTGGCTGTGTTTTCGGAAGTGGTACAGGAAAATGCCTTGCTTCGTTTCAAGGATAAGCAGATGCCGGCACTCATCAAGGGTGTGAACGAGAAGAAGTTTCACGCTATGACCCGGATCGACAGTTTGTTGTTCGAAGGGCAATTTCAGCTCTACGACGGGGCTTTCGAACGGGCGGTGCCGGGACTTGGGGTGGCTGCAACGTTCGGACTTGGTGCTTATTTTATCGATCCGCTGTATATTTACGCTCCCAGGCGTAATGCGCAGATCAATTTGTTGCGACCCGAAAACAGCTTTGTGGAATCGGCGGTGTATGTGGCGGGTATTTTTTCAATTCAGCAGAACGAATACGACAATCAGTACGTACTGGTGTCGCTCGATCTGGCCCGCCAATTGTTTGAGTATGCCGGCAACGAAGCCACTGCAGTGGAATTGAAACTGCGCGAAACTGCCGATATCGCCGATGTGAAGAACGAACTGGGCGCCCTGCTGGGCCCGGGCTTCACGGTGAAGGACCGCTACGAGCAGCAGGAGAGTTATTTCTCCATTATGCGTATCGAGAAATGGATTACCTTTCTGATATTGAGTTTTATCCTGCTGATTGCCACCTTCAATGTAATCGGTGCTTTATCGATGCTTATTATCGATAAGAAGGCCGATATTCTCACCTTGCGCAACCTGGGCGCCGACCGCCGCCTGATTCAGCAAATCTTTTTGCTCGAAGGCTGGTTGATCTCGGCTGTGGGAGCCGCCGTGGGACTGGTGCTGGGCACGCTGTTCTCGCTCGTGCAGGAGCATTGGGGAATCATCAGGCTCGGACCGGGATATATTATCGATAAATACCCCGCTGTAACACAATTTTCCGACCTTTTATTAGTTTTACTTACTGTACTGGTGATGGGTTTTTTAGCGGCATGGTATCCGGTACGCTATATCCGTGTGGAAAATAAAATCGACTAATCATTTTTTATCCCGAAAAGAGAGTGATATGCAAAAGCTTGTTCTGTTTCCTTTGTTCCTGATCGTTCTTTTGTCGTCGTGCGAGAAGAAAGAGCCTTTTGTGTACGATTACGAGGACGATCCGCTGTATACCTGGGGGTATGCCGACTTCTGGGGAAACTATTACCAGGCCAATGCGATCGACGAAAATGTGCTTACCTTGTCGCTGTTTACCAACAAGCTTTCCATCGATGCGGCCAGCGGTAAACTGCAGGGTACGGGGCAGTATCTATACCTTGAAGATATATTCGTGGCGCCGGCCGACACCTTATTGCCCGAAGGCACGTATACGGTAAGCACTGCAACTGCACCTTTTCACCTTGCGCCGGGGCGGGAGCTGGACGTCGACGGGCAAAAGTTTGAAATAGGCGCCTTCGTGTATTTTGTGGAGCCGAACGAACTTTATACAGTTACCAAGTTTATCAGTTCCGGAACCATGAAAGTAGTGAATGCGGGAATCATTACCCGGATCGACTTTGATTTCACCCTCAACGACAGTACCCGATTGAAAGGCCGTTTCGAGGATCCGCTGCCGTATTTCGATTCGCGGTTCTCGACCAGCACCGGCGAGGCTCACCAGCGCGTTACCACGGTACATACCAACCGCCGGATAAGCAGTTCGGCCGTCCGTTTACAATAACTGGATTTTCTTTTCCTTTATGCAATACATCGTGAGTACCACGAACGGAATCACAGCCACCGCTGCAATCAGGTAATAGATATTGAAATTATCGGGCATCTGCACCGTTTCCACCTTAATGGGAGTGTCGGATCCCAGCAGCCAGGCCAGCAGAGTGCCCAGTGCGGCAAACGGAATCACGATCCACTCCTTGCTCCGGGGTATAGGCGGTAATTGCTGCATCACCTTGCGCGAAAAATAAATATCCTCTACTTCTTGTTTATGATCCTGCATAAACGCGCGAATCATCCTGTCATCATTCTTCATAACCATTTTCTTTTAAATATTTCCCCATTTTTTCTTTCCCTTTCAGGATATAGGTCTTGATAGTTCCCAGCGGGCTATCCATGATTTTAGCGATCTCCTTGTGGTTTTTATCTTCCATATAGAAAAGCAGAATCGCGGTTCGTTCCTCCTTCCGGAGTAATTGCAGTGCTGTATGAATGTCGAGCTTCGAGCCTGAAAATTCGTTTTCGGCCTGGTACATGCGGTTCACCTCCGTTTCGTCGATCTCCGAAGTGAACTTCCGCGACCGCACCGCATCGTAATATACGTTGTAGGCAATGCGAAACAGCCAGGTCGAAAAGCCGGCCAGCCCCTGAAAACTACTCAGGTTGAGCCAGGCCTTGATAAAGGTTTCCTGCGCCAGGTCGTCGCTCAGCTGGGTGTCGCCCATCGTCAGGTTCAGAAAGAACCGTCGGATGGACGACTGGTATTTGCGGACGAGATGATCGAAGGCAGTGGTGTCACCCAGCAGGGTGGCGCGGGATACCCATTTCAGATCTTCAGTTTTGCTCATCGCTCTTTACTGCGTTCTCTTCTGTTTGAGGTTTTTCGAGTTTATGTACCAGAATGTAACCGATTCCTACCAATCCGGGAATAAGAGCTGCCAGCAGGAAGGGGAGGCTGGTGTTGCGGTCGATGATCGCGTAGGCACCAAATGCCAGACCTACCATCAGTGAGATAATTCCCCGCTTGAGGTTCGACGATTTGCTCTTTTTGTCGGGCTCGTCGAAGAAGTGCGCCGGCACCGGTTGTCCCATCTCGATCGATTTCATGTAAATCTCGTACCGCCTGCGGGCCTCGGCCTGTTTGCTCCGGGTGTTGATGAGGATAATGGCGATCACAAACAAGAAAGGAGCAAGAACGATGAGCAGCAAACCCATATTGGTGAAGGGCATTTCATTTTTACTTCGTGCTTCGATGCGTTCCTTTTCGACCTCCATCTCCATTCGTTTCAACTCCATCAGTTGTTCGGGACTGAGTTTTGCGAGGTAGATGGAATCTTTCTGTGCCTGAGTGAGTTCCCGCCGTTCGCCGATGTGTACTTCCACATCCTGCGCCCTGACTCCCGGAACTGCACAGAGCAGTAAGACGAGTACTGTTGTTAAAATTGTTCGTTTCATACTTGTTGTTTTTGTGGGTTTAACGTTGAATTTACAGGTTAGACGCAACCTGGGTCCCACTTGGATGTACAAAAACGAAAAAATTTTTATTTTAACAATTCGGCAAGGGCTTTTTGTACGCGTTCGAAACCGAAACCGGTCAGGATTTCGTTTTTGTATTCCCTGATCCGGTCGTTGCACAGGTTGCCAATGCTTCCTTCGTGCGTATGGTTCACGGTACGGTCGGGTTGGTAATTCCCCGCTTCAATGTCCATACCTACTTGTTTGTAGGCATCGCGGAAGGCTACACCGCTGAGCGTAAGCCGGTTCACGGTTTCGACACTGAAGAGGTAATCGTAGCGCGGGTCGTCGAGAATATTTTCGTTGACGGTGATGCTTTCCATCATCATGGTGGTCATATCGAGGATGTCGTTGAGCTCGGCAAAGGCGGGCAAAAAAACTTCCTTGATAAGCTGGAGATCGCGGAAATAACCCGAAGGCAGGTTATTGGTGATGAGGGTGATTTGCTGCGGAATTCCCTGCAGCTTGTTGCACTTGGCCCGGGTGAGTTCAAATACATCCGGGTTTTTCTTGTGGGGCATGATGCTCGAACCGGTGGTAAACTGGTCGGGCAACCGTATAAAACCAAAATTTTGCGAGTTGTAGAGGCAGGCATCGTAGGCCAGCCGTGCCACTGTAGCTGCAATGGCAGCCATGGCAGTAGCCACGGTGCGCTCCATTTTGCCGCGGCCCATCTGGGCATACACCACATTGTAGTTCATGGTGTCGAAACCCAGCAGGTCGGTGGTAAGTTGCCGGTTGAGCGGGAACGACGATCCATAACCCGCAGCCGAACCAAGGGGATTGCGGTTGGTGATTTTCCAGGCTGCCTGCATGAGCTGCAGGTCGTCGGCCAATCCTTCGGCATAAGCGGCAAACCAGAGCCCGAACGACGAAGGCATAGCGATCTGAAAATGGGTATAACCCGGCAACAGTACGTTTTTGTAGCGTTCGCTTTGAGCCAGCAATACCTCAATAAGCCGATCAGTACGCTCCACCAGCGATTCAATCTCGCTCCGGGTGTGGATTTTCAAATCCACCAACACCTGGTCGTTGCGCGAACGGCCGCTGTGAATCTTCTTGCCCAGGTCGCCCAGCCGGCGTGTCAGCAGCAATTCGACCTGCGAATGCACATCCTCCACATCGTCCTCGATACGGAAGGTACCCGCTTCAACGGCAGCATAGATATTTTTTAACTCGGCCAGAAGCAGCGACAGCTCCTCGTGTTGCAACAAGCCCACCGACTCGAGCATGGTGATATGCGCCATCGATCCGAGCACATCCGAAGCAGCCAGAAAGGCATCCATCTCACGGTCGCGTCCCACCGTGTATTGCTCGATCTTCTTGTCTACCTGAATGTTCTTTTCCCAAATCTTGGATGCCATAGCTCGTTACGCATTAAGTTTCTTGTTGATACCGTCGGCCATATAGCCCGCTATCAGATTGATACCCTCTTTCAACTTACTGTCGACCATCATTTTTACCATGGTCGGAAGCTCAGCCTTCAGGGTCAGTTTCATTTTGGTGTCGTTGTCGGCCACCTGTTTCAGCTGGATCCAGAAATTCATCTGCACCGGCACGTCGAACAACTCCATCTTTACCGTTTTAAAAGGCTCGCGCTCCACGATACGGAACCCGATTTTACCCAGCATATCCACCGTAAACGTGCAGGAGTCGGTATCAAAGGCCAGATCGCTCAGTTTTTCCTTCACCCGCGGATCGTCTTTCAGGAGCTGCAGGTTGTTCAGGTCGCTCACCAATGCAAAAACCACTTCTTCGCCCGAAGCAATGGTTTTTATTTCACTTTCGTAAGTTGTCATTCGTTCGGCTTATTCACCGGTCCAGGTCGAAGGATCCATGCGCCACTGATTGAGCGTCGCCATATCGTCCTCGGTGATGTAATTGGTAGCCAGCGCCTCGGCCAATACCGCGTTGTAGTTGCAGAGCGTGGTCAGTTTAACTTTCGCATTTTTGAATTTCTCTTCGGCTACCGGGAAGTTGTACGAGAAGATAGCGATCATTCCGAGTACTTCCGAACCGTCGTTGCGGATGGCGTCCACCGCTTTCAGACTGCTACCTCCGGTAGAAATAAGATCTTCGATCACCACCACTTTCTGACGCGGACGCAGGTCGCCTTCGATCAGGTTCTCCAACCCGTGATCTTTCGGAGTAGGGCGGATGTAAATCATAGGGAGCCCCAGCTCGTCGGCTACGAGCGCTGCCTGTGCTATGGCGCCTGTGGCTACACCGGCAATCACTTCCGCGTCGGGATAGTTTTCGAGAATGAGACGTGCTATCTGAGTTTTAATGTAGGTGCGGATCTGTGGATACGACAATGTTTTACGATTGTCACAATAAATTGGCGATTTCCATCCGGAAGCCCAGACGAAGGGGTTGTGGGGTTGTAATTTGACCGCCTTCACGCGGAGTAATTTGTTAGCAACCTGTTTTTCAATAAGTTTCATTTTGAAATAATTCTAAATAAGTTGATATAAAAATCACCGCAAAAGTAAGCAAACTATTTAATTCAGAAAACTAAAAAAACCTATTTAAAAACATTTTTTCAATACCTCGACGGGCTGTTTCCTGCGGAATCGTCTGCTACAGGCCGTTTATGGCCTGAAGGCATCTTCGAAATGATCGACCTGGTAGTTGCCGTCGACAGGCCCGACGACAGCAATGATATCGAAGCGGGTTTCGCCCTGCCAGCGCAGCCATCGCACCACGCCCAGGGCTGCGCTGGCTATATGCTGCATTTTTCGCCGGTCGACCGTGGCTTCGGGTTGCTGGTACCAGGCGGTCGACCGGGTGCGCACTTCAACAATCACGAGCATATCGTCTTTCGTGGCTACGATGTCGAGTTCGAGCCTCCCGATCCGGTAATTGGTGGCAATAATGGTATAATCTTTGCTGAGTAAGTGCGCCTGTGCAATTTCTTCTCCGGCTTTTCCGAGTTGTTGATGAAGTGCCATGGTTAAATCAGTTAAGGTTAGGAGCTTGTTCTTTATTCACAAAAATACAGAAAATCTTTGTATCGGGCTGTTTTATTAAACTTATAATATTATTTTTGCACTAAGTTTAAAACAACAGTATGGGGAAGAAGGACGTATGTAAAGTCACCAAGCCGTCGTCGTTAAGGATTCACAAACATCTGTTTACGCTTAATGATCTGGAAAATAAAGCGTTGGAAAGATATTTGCGTACCTACAGGGTGCAGAATAAATCGAAATTTATTCGTGAAACTTTGATGTCGGCTATTTTGCGTCGGTTCGACGAAGATGCTCCCACCTTGTTCGATTAAATGTTAAACATCCGTAGTAGTTGAAATGAAGTCAGGTAAATTAAGTGTTGTCGTTGTTGGGTTGTTTTTTATTATGCCGTTACATGCCAATGTAATCCGGAAGTATTATCATTACCGCGATTCGGTGACCATTACCGATTCGCTCACCATCCTTCAGTCGACTCCCGATTCGCTGCTCACCCGCCGGATGAAGGATAATTTGCTGCGCATGCCGCTCGATGTCGATGGCCTGTTGCGCCGGCTCGATCTTAATAAGCCCGATTACTCGCACCTTACGGTGAATCCGCTGTTCCTGAAAGCCAGTCCTTTCTTGTCGGAGCTCAATTTTAACGGTTATCATAGCGTGCTGGATACTTTCCGGCTCCCCTCCACCGATATCTTCGCCGAACAGCAGAAAAAACTGTTGTTTCCCACCTATTTCAAACCGGTGGAGCTGTTCACCCTCGAGCGGAATATTGTAGAAGCACGGTCGACCCTGATCCGTCATTTCGCCGTGTATCATCCTGCCCGTATTGCTTACCGGGTCGATAAACTGCCCGATGTGTCGGACCTCATCAACTTCCAGCTCGAAGTGAAGCCGGTGCAACACGTGGTGAAGCTCGTGAAACCCGAGATTAAGCCCGATGTGGCCAAACTGGCCATGGAAAAAATTCGTCGCAGTCCATGGACCAAGCAGGCCAACGCCATGCTGCAGTTTTCGCAGAACTATATTTCCAAAAACTGGCACCAGGGGGGGAACAATAATATCGCGATTCTGGGCGGGGTGAACGGACGTTTCAATTACGATAACAAGAAAAACGTGCAGTGGGAGAATTTTGCCGAATGGCGCCTCGGTTTCAACTCGGTGGAAGGCGATACGACCCGTTTCCTGAATACGAGCGACGATATTATCCGGGCTACCAGTAAACTGGGTATCAAGGCCGGTGGAAACTGGTTTTACTCGGCCAATATGGATTTCTCGACCAACTTTTTCAATAGTTACCGGGGGGTTAATTCGACCCAGATGAAAGCTACCTTTCTCACGCCTATCCGATTGAATTTCGGGGTGGGTATGGATTATAAATACAAAAAGTACCTGTCGCTCTACGTGTCGCCGCTGACCTATAAAATGGTGTATGCCAACGATACGATCAATGTGAATCAAAATTCGTTCGGTATCCCGAAGGGGCAGAAAATGCTGAATCAGTTCGGTAGCTCGTTCCGCGTTCAGAACTCGTTCAATCCTTCGCGCGAAGTGCAGATCGATTCGAAGCTGTACTTCTATACCAATTACGAAAAAGTGGAGATCGACTGGGAAATTGTAGGTAATTTTACCGTGAACCGTTTTCTTACCACGCGTTTGCTCATCAATCCGCGCTACGACAACACGGTGATCCTTGCCAAAGGCGAAAAAGCGAAAATTCAGGTAAAGGAGCTGCTTACCTTCGGGCTTTCGTACCGCCTGCTATAGATTTTCCGCGCGTTTTCAAGTCCTGATGCTTACCAGGTGGTGCGTTTCGTACCGCCTGTCCCTGTTTACCCAAACAGGGCGTTCCATTCCTCGAAAATCAGTACGTTTTCGTTGCCGTGATGCCGCAGCGAGGTGTGGATACGATCGATGCTGTGCTCGGTGCCGAGTTCGGTTTTGGAGTAAAATTTATCGGCATAGCAAATTATTTTTTCTTCGAGGCTCACCGGGCGCATGTCGCGGTGCGGCAGCGGCAGGTTGCGTTCTTTTATTTGCCCGAGCGATATTCCTGCCCCGGTATGCCGTTCGCACACCAGTGCATGCCTGGGAAAACCTTCGTTCCGGAGCAGTTCGGCGCCCAGGTAACCATGTTGCAGGTAATGGTGGGTTCCGAAGCAATGAATGCGGGGCGCATTACAGAGGTAAATGCCGATATCGTGCAGCATGGCCGCTTCGGTAATAAATTGCCGGTCGGCCTGCAGTTCGGGGTGCTTGTCGAGTACCCGGAGCGCTTTGTCGCGCACTTGCCGGCTGTGGGTGATCAGTATATGGTATAATTCGGTTCCCGGCCGGTAGTATTTTCCGATGATGGTTTCGGGGTTCATCCTGGTTTTTTATCGGCAAAGATACAGGATTTCTTGCTATCTTTGTTGCTTTAATGCTGAAACATGAAATACGTCGATGTTGTACTTCCCCTGCCTCTGAAAGGCACTTTTACCTATGCCGTTCCGCCTGAGTGGGAGCAGGAGGTGCGTACGGGCATGCGGGTAGTGGTGCAATTCGGTTCGAAAAAACTGTATACGGCTATTGTAGCGGTGGTGCATACGCACGCGCCTTCGGGTTACGAGCCCCGCGAAATCAGTTGCCTGCTCGATTCGTACCCTATTATACGCCGGCCTCAATACAGGTTCTGGGAATGGATAAGCGAATATTACATGGCTCCGCTGGGCGATGTGTACAATGCTGCCTTGCCTGCGGGTTTCAAGCTCGAGAGTGAAACGGAGGTGTTTCTCGATCCCGGTTTCGAAGCCGATGAAGTGCTTCCTGCGCGGGAGCAGGCCTTGCTGGATGTGCTGCAGCCGGGCAAGGCGCTGAAAATCGATGACCTGGCCCGGAAGGTGGGTGTGTCGAATGTGATGCCTGTTGTGAAGCGCTTGCTCGACCGGGGAGCTGTAACGGTTCAGGAGCTGGTGGAGCAGAAATTCAGGTCGAAGACGGTGGCCTGTGTGCGGCTGAATGAGCGATATACCGACGAGCAGCGTCTGGCGGAGGTGTTCGATGGGTTGAAACGGGCTCCGAAACAGTTGGATTTGCTTATGCGCTATATCGAATTGTCGAATTGCCTGAAGCCGGCGAAGCAGGTGGAGGTGTCGCGGCAGGAGCTGCTCTCGCAGCCGGGAGCTACTCCGGCGGTGCTTGGTTCGCTGCTCGAAAAAGAGATACTCTGGTTGTACCGGAAAGAGGTTTCGCGCATCGAGTCGCTTGCCGTAACCGGCAGGAGTTTCCGGTTGAGTGAAGTGCAGCAAAAGGCTTTGCAGCAGGTGTATGCGCAGTTTTCCCGGCATGCGGTGGTGTTGCTCCACGGGGTTACCTCGAGCGGGAAAACGGAGTTGTATATCCACATGATCGAACGGGTGCTGGCCGAAGGCCGGCAGGTATTGTACCTGGTGCCCGAAATCGCGCTTACCACGCAGCTCACCAGTCGCCTGCGGCGGGTGTTCGGCAATCGGCTGGGGGTGTATCATTCGCGTTTTTCGGATAATGAGCGGGTGGAGATTTGGAACAAGGTATTGCACGACCGCGGCTACGATGTGATTATCGGAGTCCGTTCGTCGGTATTTTTGCCTTTCCGCCAATTGGGTCTGGTGATTGTGGACGAAGAGCATGAATCGAGTTATAAGCAACTGGATCCGGCGCCCCGTTATCATGCACGTAATGCAGCTATCGTGCTGGCATCGATGCATGGGGCCAAAACCTTGCTGGGTTCGGCCACCCCGGCTATCGAGAGTTATTACAATACGCTGAACGGCAAATACGGGCTGGTGGAATTGCACGAACGGCACGAGGAGATGGAGCTGCCCGAAATGGTGGTGGTGGATATGAAGGAGGCGTACAGGAAAAAGCAACGGGAAGGTTATTTCTCGGATGTATTGCTCGATGCAATCCGCAGTTCGCTGGCCAATAAGGAACAGGTGATTTTGTTCCAGAACCGGCGCGGTTATGCTCCGTTTTTGGAGTGCAAGGCGTGCGGACATGTGCCTAAGTGCAAAAATTGTGATGTGAGTCTCACGCATCATGCCGTGTTCAATACCCTGAATTGCCATTACTGCGGATATACGGAGCCGGTGCCGAAGGCCTGCCCGGCGTGCGCCTCGGCGCAGCTCGATTCGAAAGGTTTCGGTACCGAGCGGATCGAGGATGAGATAAAACTGTTGTTTCCCGGGGCGAAGGTGCAGCGGATGGACCTGGATACGACACGTTCGAAAAAGGCCTATCAGCGGATTATTGACGATATGGAAGCGGGAAAGGTGGATATTCTGATTGGGACGCAGATGGTTACAAAGGGATTGGATTTTGAGCGGGTGAGCCTGGTGGGAATTCTGAATGCCGATAATATGCTTCATTTCCCCGATTTCAGGGCCCACGAGCGTGCCTTTCAGATGATAGCCCAGGTAAGCGGGCGTGCGGGGCGCAGGCACCGGCGCGGGAAGGTGGTCGTGCAAACCGGCTCGCCCGGACATCCGGTCATCCGTCAGGTACTTACGCACGACTATAAGGCTATGTTTGCTACCCAATGCCAGGAGCGTCAGCTGTTTAAGTATCCTCCTTTTTACCGGATGATTCAGCTTACCCTCAAGCATAAGGATGCGGAAGTGGTGTCGCGGGCATCGGTACGGTTGGCGGCCGAGTTGCGCCGTCAGTTTGCCGACCGGGTGGCCGGACCGGTTGTTCCGGTGGTATCGCGCATTCAGAATCACTATTTAAGGTTGATCGTGCTGAAGGTGGAGTCGGGCGCCAGTGTAGCACGTGTGCGCGAAATTCTGGCGGTGGTCATGGAGTATGTGCTTACGATACCCGAATATAAAAGTGTGAAAATCAGTGCGGAAAGCGATGTATAGGATGTATCGGTATTTAGCGGTTGTGGATTCCACCAACCAGTGGATGAAAACCAGGCTGCGCGAAGTCGTGCTGCCGGAAGGATTCGTGGTTCGTGCGGGCTATCAGGAGGCCGGGCGCGGACAGGGCACCAACCGGTGGGAGTCGGAGCGTGGGCGTAATTTATTGTTCAGTGTATTGCTCCGCCCGGAACACATCCCCGTTGCCTCTCAGTTTGTGCTTTCGCAGCTTATCTCGCTGGCCATCGTCCATACCTTGCATCAACTTCTTCCCGACGACAAAGATGCCTTTACGGTAAAGTGGCCCAACGATATTTACTGGAACGACCGTAAGCTGGGCGGGATTTTAATCGAAAATGTGCTGCAAGGTGGCTGTATCAAGTCGTGTGTGATCGGGGTGGGACTGAACATTAACCAGACTACGTTTTATTCCGATGCTCCTAATCCGGTTTCGTTAAAGCAGCTGTCGGGACATCGTCACCGCATCAAAAATGTAATGCACGGGATTCTCCACCATCTTTTTGAAATTTATTCCTGCGAAGCCGATGCGATACGGGCCGGATACGCCCGCCTGTTGTACCGGCGCGAGGGATTTCATCCTTTTTATTCCGACGGCAAAGGGCGGTTCGAGGCAAGCATAGTCCGGGTCGACGACGACGGCCGGCTGGTACTAAAAGAAAAAACCGGAGACGAGTCCGGTTTTTATTTCAAGGAAGTTCGGTTCCTCGTTTGAGATTATTTTATTTCTTCGTAATCGACGTATTCGCCTTCCTGGTCGGAGATTACTTTTCCTTTTCGGGTGTTGCCGGACGTCTGCCCGAACGGATCGGTGCCTGAGTAGGGGTGTTGTGCTTGCCGTTGACGGGGGCCGCGGAACAGCATCCTGATAAATCCGAATACGCCGAAGATAACGGATAAAAGGATCACAACGCCAAGAATCAGCAGAAAGATAAGAAAATGAAACATGATGGCTTTTGTTAATGGTTCGGGGCAAAGGTACAACTTTTCAGCAAATTACGCACGGATGCGGTTTGCAATTAAGCTCTTTTTAGTTTACAATTAACTTGCGGTTAGCTTTGCCGGCGACCTTTACGATATACACACCCTTTTCCAGGGCTTGTCCGCCATCGATTTCGATACCTCCCAGCGTATAGATCCGGAATCCGGTAGTATTCCCATCGAGATAAATCCTGCGGTCTATCACCGTCAGGTTGATCCCGTCGTTAAGCTCATCGACCGATGTAAGGGGCGGCTCGTAGGTGTCGGCTCCGTTGGTGAGCCACTTCAACGTGAATTCAACGAAGGTCATGGTGTAGGCATTCGAGCCATCTTCCTCGAAATAAACACCGATATTGCCATTGGGCAGGATGGTGAACGACGAATAGGCCGAAGTACCCGGGCAGATTGTTTTTTTCGTATTCCAGCTGGTGCCTTCATCGTAGCTGATCCACATGGTGAGGTTGCGGCGGTCCGACGCGTTGGGGAGCGTATGCAGCAGGCGGCTTTTGTTGAAGCCGTCCTTTACCGAAGTATAGCGCAGAATATCGGCGTCGCAGGCATTTCCCCATAGCTGGGGCCAGTTGTTTTTTGTGCCCCAGGACTCACCGCCATCCGTCGATTTCGCCCACAGGCGGTTACCGCCGGTGCGGCTGCTCATCAGGATATCGCCATTGTCGAGTTCCACTACCTTGGCTTCGTCGCCTCCGATGATGGCGCGCTGCGATACCTTCCAGGTAGCGCCTTCGTCGTCGGAATATACGGCATAGTTCTGCAGTCCGCTCATATTGGGTTCCCGTACGGCAATCACCGCCATCACGCGGCCCGAACGGGTGCACAGGGCATGGCCCGATCCAAAGAAGGAGCCCTGCCATTTGGCGCGCACGGGGTCGGAACATTGTGCACCGTAGAGAAGGGGCGTAATGTCGCGGGGTGCTGTCCAGGTTACTCCATGGTCGTCGCTTGTCGACATATACGAACGGATGGGATTCTCGGGAGTCGAGTTGAATAAACCCGGTCCGCCTACAAATAATGCAATCAACCGGCCGCTCTTCGCTTTCACCATAGCAGCATCGCCGAAGCCTTTCCCGCCGCCGGTACCCAAGGCTACCGTCACGGGTTGCGACCAGGTGGCGCCGCCATCGGTGCTCCGGTTGGCAACAATGTCGATATCGCCCGGAAGGTCGCCCGAATTGTACTTGCGTTTATCGGTAAGCACCACGAGCGAACCGTCGGCCGCGGTTACGATAGCCGGAATGCGGTAACTTACCGAATTATAATCGCCCGGCGTTAATACCTGTACGCGTTTCAGGTACACGATGCTGTGTAGCGGTGTGGCAATGGCGGTGGGACGGGCAATAGTGTCGGTGCCGGTCAGGTAACTGTAGTCGATGGTGTGCACGCGTGTGTCCACAATGTCGCCTTCCAGCGCTTCCTCCGAAATATCGGCTGCCACATACAGCTGGGTAGCACCCACCGGCAATTGATAGGGGGTGGTAAGTTCCAGTTTTATAGTATTGTTCACCGACGCCGGATTGTCGACCCGGGCCAGTAAGGTATGAGTCGCTGCATTCAGCCGGTTCGACGAGCCGGTGTGATACAGCTTGATGCTTTTTATGGCTGCGGAGCGGCTGGTTCCGTTCAGGTCGATGGTAACCGATTTCAATTTTACACTGCCGAGGATGCCGTCGGTAGTCAGGGCGATATTGGCCAATCCATGATCGGTTGCGCCTATCGAAGTAGTTGTATAGGTGCCCTGATTGACCGTTACTGACGAAATGCGCAGCGGACGGGTGGTGTCCGAAGCCGGTAATTCTTCCAGTTTCCAGGCCGAAGCCGATCCCAGGGTATTGGTAGCCCAGGTCACGATCAGCGATCCGCTTTGCTGGGCGTGCAGGTAAGTTTGTCCGTCGGCATTGAACAGGAACTGTGCATCGGCGCCCATCCAGGTGGCAGTAAAAGCAACCGGTGTGGCGGTAGTCCCTCCGTTGCGCGGGTTGGCAGCGATGTAAAGGGCCGAAGCCATATTTTGAATCGTTATTTTTCCGTTTCCGGCGTCGGTGAATTTCCAGAGTTTGTTCGGGTCGAGCACTTTGGTTCCGAACACGATCATCGATCCGGCGGTGTTGCCCTGGTTGGTCATCACCTGTCCGTTGCTGTAACCGGGTCCGGCTGAAACAATATAGTACCACACGTCGGCATTGACGGTGCTGAGTTTAATGGGGTTGCGGGTTGCCAGGAAAGCGCTTTTAGCTTCTTCCAAGGCCGCAACCGCTGCGTTTTTTTCTTCGGAGGTGGCCGTCTCGTTGTTGCTGAGTGTTCTGGCAGCATCGATGGCGGCCCGGTAGGCCGTGCGGGCTGCTGCCGGATAGGTTCCGGGATTGGTGCCCTGCGGGCTGGCTGCGTATACTTCTTCGTGGCTCATGATAGCTACGTTTAGTAAATCGTTGGGATCGTACAGCAGGAATTGGAACGATGAATTGTCGGCGATACCGCCATTCCAGTTCATCAGTCCGAAATTGTGCGAGCTGGAGCCTGCATGCATCCGGAATTGTGCCGATGCCGATACCTTGGTGTCCTCCACTAAATAATAATTAACATACTCGGTATTATCGGTAGCGTAGTTCGATTTGTTGAAGTATACAGCCCTGGCAGGCTTGGCGGTTGTTGTAGTTATAAGGGCATTGTAGGCCACGTCGGTGTTGAGGTATACGCCTCCTTGTTTGTTCACGATGGAATATCCCTCGCCGCTGGCTACCAGTTTCCAGAGTTGGGCGTCCTTTACCGAACGTTCTTTGTGGATCACCTGTGTTCCTGTGCCCATGTTTTCGGCAAAGAGCGCAACATTGCTGCTGCCCCGCATGGCTTTTATCCAGTACCAGAATTCCTCCTGATCGTTGCTGATGCGGAGTTCGTTTTGCGAATTCTGATAGGCGGCGATAGCTGCCTCGAGGGTGATCCGTGCAGTTTCGTCGTCGTCGGTAGTGGAATTGTCGCGTGCGGCTATTGCTGCCGCGATGGCATCCTGCAGGATTTTGCGGTTGGCCGATGTGTATTGTCCGGGATGAACGCCCACCCGGGTGGTTGTAAGTATGCTTTGAGCAGTCGCAATGGTAGCTCCGAGCGGCGATGGTGAAATGAAATACCATGCGGTAAGGCTGTTGGCCTGAAAGCCGGTGTTGATGCGGTCGCAGAGGTTGTTCTGCCAGGTATTGGCGTAGCTTAAGGTGCCGTTGCGGAGCCGGTATTGTTTTCCGGCTATAAGGTCGAAGTTGAAATCGTTGCCGGCTGCAGTTGTTCCAACGCTGTGCGAACCGGTCATATACATGCCGGTGCCTTTGTTTTTCAGCACCTGAACGCCGTCTACCACGATAATCTGCCACAAGGCATGATCCTGCGACGGAGCTGTGCTCAGTTTGTTGTGGATTATTTTTCCGGCGGTTGCGGGCGAAATCATCACGTTGCCGCGGAAGTCGCCGGTAAAGCCGTTGAAGGAGTACGATCCGTCGGAAGCCGACTCGATCATGTAATATACCGGGTTGGATGCGGTAGAAGCGGCGGGAGCAACGGCTGTTCCGTTTACCTGGGCCTGAGTGCTGAAACCGGCGCCGGTAATGGATAAAAGGAGTAAAAGTGTACGGAAATTGATGTTCATGGGTATAGATTTTGGCCGGCAAGTGAACCGGCTCGAGTTAACTTGAAGTTTCCGGTGATGGTTGTTCACCGGAAACTTCTATTGAAAAAGAAACTAAAGTTAATTGTTGTACGGAGCGTTGTAGCTGTCGTTGCCCGACGAGAGCCAGTCGAGGGTGAAAGCGATGAAGGTCATGGTATATACCTCCGACTCGTCTTCTTCAAAGTAAACCCCTACGGTGCCATCGGGCAAGATGCTCACCGACGAATAGGCCGAGGTTCCCGGGCAGAGTACTTTTTTTACCGGCCAGCTGGTACCTTCGTCGTAACTCATCCACACGGCCAGGTTGCGGCGGGTGGCGTGGTTGGGTAAGGTGTGGAGGATGCGGCTCTTGTCGTAACCATCTTTCACCGAAGTGTAGCGTACGATATCGGCATCGCAGGCATTGCCCCAGATTTCGCTCCAGCTGTTGCGGTTTCCCCAGGTGATGCCGCCATCGGTCGATTTGGCCCAGAGGCGGTTGCCGCGCGTACGGCTGCTCATCAGGATGTCGCCATTGTCGAGTTCTACCACCTTGGCTTCGTCGCCATCCACAATAGCACGTTCCGAGACTTTCCATGTTTCACCCTCGTCATCGGAATAAACAGCGTAATTGTGCAGTCCGTTCCTGCCGGGTTCGCGCACCGCTATTACGGCCATCACCCGTCCCGAACGCATGCTTAGTCCCTGACCCGACCCGAAGAACGATGCCATCCACTTCGACCGTACCGGGTCGGCACATTCGGCGCCGTAAATCTGCGGGGTAATATCACGAGGGGCTGTCCAGGTAAGACCATTGTCGGAGCTGGTCGACATATAATGCCGGTTGGGATTTTCGGGTGTCGATTTCCAGAGGCCGGGACCACCCACGTATAAAGCGATGAGTTTGCCGCTGGAGGCCTTGATCAGGGCTACATCGCCATAGCCTTTGCCGTGTCCGGTGCCTTTGGCCACGATGCGGGGCTCCGACCATGTGTTGCCTCCATCGGTACTGCGTTGCGCTACTACATCGATATCTTCGGGCAGGTCGACCGAGTTGTACTTGCGACGGTCGGTCATTACCACCAGGGAGCCGTCGGCAGCAGTTACCAATGCCGGGATCCGGTAGCTCTTCGAGCCGAAGTCGCCCGGTTTCAGCACCTCGGTACGTTTCAGAAATACAATACTGTACAATGGAGTTTCGGGTTGTTGGGGCCGTATGGTTTGTTTTTCCCCTTCTTTGCTTATCTGTATCGACAATACACGGTTGTCGACAATGGCGCCCTCTGCCGCTTTGTCCGAAATATCGGCCGCCACAATCAGGTTGGTACGACCCTTTGCCAGGGGCAGCGGTTTTTTAAGTTTAAGCACTACCGCTTTCGTATTCGATTTCGGACCTTTCGTTTCGGCTATCAATGCCTGGCTTGCTGTTTTCAGCCGGAGCTGAGCGCCCGCATGATACAGCTTGAGCTTTGTGATTGTTTTGGCGTGCGAACTGCCTGTCAGGTCGATGGTTACCGAGTGGAGCACCGCACCTTCGTCCGAAGCGAACACCTCAATCCGCGCCATACCGTAGTCGCGATGTCCGATTGCAGTAGTGGTGTACGTGCCCTGATGCACGAGCACCGAGTCGATACCCGCCGATGATGCCTGTAAAGGCAGCGCCGCACCTCCCATCAGTACGCCGAATAATGCAATCCCGAAGAGTTTTTTCATGATAGGAACCGGATGAATTAGTAATTAAATAAATATTTTGGAGGCAAAGATAATAAAATAGTTTAATAATAAAAGCGATGATAATAAAAATATAGTAATTTTATTCCAGGAGAGGACTTGCTGAAAAACAGTCTGAAGCCTCAGAGGCCGAATGCAGCCTGCTCCCGTTCGGGAGAGGAGGGGTCAAAAAAGCGCCCGGGAGACTGGTGAAGGTCTCCCGGGTGATGATGCTTAGGTAAGTTGATACGGATCGTTTGTGAAATTTTCCGGAGCCTTACTCGTCCAGTCGGGTTCTTCCATAGGATTTACATCCGATGCAAGCTGAAGTGAAATTTCAAGATCAAGTTGTACCTGTGTTATTTCCGGACGCTCGTAGCGGTTGTTTCGATATTCGTTCATGA
This sequence comes from Paludibacter sp. 47-17, assembly GCA_001898935.1. Lineage (GTDB taxonomy): Bacteria > Bacteroidota > Bacteroidia > Bacteroidales > Paludibacteraceae > Paludibacter. The sequence continues at coordinate 241,746 of MKVT01000009.1, read as the reverse complement.
TCGTATTTTATTTTACGGTTACTTTAGTGGTTTCATTATTCACTTTTACCAGGTATAAGCCCGGTGAGCAGGAGTGCTGTAATTCGGTACGGTCGGCCGAAACTGTTGCGCTGTAAAGTTCTTGTCCCATTGTATTAAAAATACGTACCACCTTACCGGCTGACAATCCTTGGATCACGATGCTGTTGCCGGACGCAACCACCTTGAGTTGGCTGTTGGCGTTGTGAAAACCTGTAATAGCAGCCGGAGCGCGAAACTCAAGGCTGAAGCGGTTGTTGGCGGTTCCATCGGCGGTAAACGAGTAGCCGGAGCCCGGATTTAGCTCTGTTTCCGTGCCAGTAAGTTGATCCACCAATATAACCCTTCCGTTGATATTTTCCAACTGTGTGGTTTCGATACTGAAATTGCCCGGCTTGCCCGGACGAATGCCGAGCGCTACGACCAATCCATCGCTCAGTTCCTGCATGGAGTTGATCACCAATTCCTGATGATCGATAAGGGAATAAATTTCAGGTATTTCACCGTTGTTGTCCGACATTTTTTCAATATCGTAATTATCCAGGCTATTCGATGCATACGATTTGCCCACCAGCAAGGTTTCGTCGGTGGCAGAGCCATTGCTTATGACGAGGCGGAGGCGCTGACGGTTGCCGGCTGTTTTCACTTTCAGCGGATTGGCTCCGGTGGTGAAATGCGAGCGATGGATGTTTCTGAACGTTACTGAAGCAGGCGTGTTGTCTTTATCCACTTTTACCCAGAAAGCCTGCATCGGAGCAATTTTCGGTGATGTAATTTCCGGTACGGCATCACCATCGCCATAGGTGTGAAAAATCATACTGCCTGTTGTGGTATCAAATGTTCGAAACCAGATTGCGTTGCGCATATTGGTCGATTCTTCGTGAATCGCATCCCAGTCGATATACGAAGGATACGGATTGCCGAGCAGGTTGAATCCCCGGGCTCCCTGGCTGGTTCCGGTGCGGGTAGGAGTGAGGGTAATATTACCCGTGTTGAGCGATCCGCCGGTGAAGGTGTAGGTCGTGCCGGTGGCGGGAGCTGTCCTTTTTACCATGTATCCGCGCCCCGGATTTAGATTTTCGGGAGTGGAGAAAGGGGAGGTGTAATAAGGCGCTGAAGTTGTTTCGTCACCATCATTTTCATAATCTTCCACATGTTTGCCAATCTTATCTCCGTCGAATATAGTGCTGGATGCTTCGGTAAGCGGGCTGCTTACGTACCACCACGTACGTCCGCCACCCGGAAGGTAGTGTTGCACGGAAGTGGCTCCTGCAACAGTCAATCCGTTAAGGTCGGTGTTGGCGTCTACCACAGTAGCAGTTCCGTTTGCGTTGCTTTCCAGTGTAAGCGTTGCCGATAGATTTAATGTCTGGCCGGCATCGATTGTCAGCTTGCCTTTCGGTTGAATAATGAGTGTGGTAGATGAGCCGTTGACATTCACGTTTATTTCATGATCGTTTTGAACAACAACGCTTTGGTCGTATACGGAAGGAACGTCTACCGCGGCCGTCCAGTTAAGTTTGTCGGTCGAACTGTTCCAGGTGCCGGTGACGCTCCACGAACCGGTTTTTACCGATGTGTAATACAGGGGTATTCGCTCGTAAGCGCCAATATCGAAAGTTCCGTTTTGAGGACGCGGGTTACCCGATAAGTCGTTCGTATAGCTTACGTTTGCTGTTCCTTTGTTGATGGCTCCCGAAGTGTTTTTGATATACCAGTCCGCATTTTCCAATTCAGTTTGTTGGGAGGGGCTGCCGGGAGCACCCCAGAAAGTGGTCGGTAAAACGAAACCGGGTCCTTTGTCGTTTTGTTGCGATTCGTTTCCGTATTCGAGGGTGAAATTCGCTTGTTGCGTCCAGCCTGCACCTGGTGCCGGCGAAATGCCGCAATTTTTAATGGTTACGTTCAGGTTGCCGGTGTTGCTTGTGATTCCGGTGTTGGTAGCACCTGAAGTGTCGGTTTTGTTGCCCCAAACGAGGCAGTTGGTGAGCGACATCGAGTTTGATGCGCTTGCAATTAACACCTGTCCTACGTTATTGGCAATTGTTGTATTGAATAGATTTCCTCCGTTAAAATAAACGGTATTGGTGCCCGAGTTGTTTACAATCAAGCAATTGATAAAGCTATTGTTCCCCGAATTCGTGTAAATAGCTCCTCCTGGTTTGGCCGATGTTCCGTCCCACCCTTTATTACCCCGGATAATACAATTAGTGACTACTGTCGTACCGGGTCCGGCGCCCTGAACCCGTATTCCTCCGCACGTAGAGCTGCCTCTGTTGTCTTCGATCAAACAACCCGTAATGGAAGCAGTTTCGGCATTAGCAGTGTTCGAATATATTCCGCCTCCGTGTGATGCCAGGTTTGCGGCAATATAGGAGTTCGTTACACTGCCTCCGTTGTACAAGTTAATTCCGCCTCCGTTCCCCGTTGAAGTATTGTTTGTGATTTTGCAATTTTGCAGGGTTACCCCGCTTCTGAACTGCGCGGCTGCATTGGACGCGGTGCTTTTAGTGATGGTGATGCCGTCGAATACCACATTCGACAAGGGGCCGCCGGCAAGTAAAACCTGGGTTGCATTATTTCCGTCCAGGATTGTTTCGTTCGTGAATGCCCAGGCAACGCTTCCCTTTGCCCGGTCCGAAGGTTGAACCTCTGTACCGGCGAAGCCGCCATACACCGAATGATTCGATTGACTGACCGTGTTGACTCCACTCAATACGTAGTTTCCTGCCGCAATCCACACTTCATCGGTTGAAATTACAGTCGCATTGTACCATGTGTTGAACGATTGACCATTCGCCGTCAGGTCGACCAGCTCTTCTCCGTCTCCGGCTGCCCTCCATGTGGCTGCGCCGGGAGCTCCTGTTTGTACCAGGTACCGTTTTGCAAAGCCCTGTATGCTACACAGGATCAGTGCCAATAAAATAAGTTTCTTCATAAAGTATTGATAATTAGTTGAGGCAAAGCTACAGCATAGGTGTCAACACAAAGGTCAATTTCGTTCGTTCTTTACCTTTTATTGTACACGGGACGACGATTTAACATAAGGGGAACAGAAAGCGGGAGTGATAAAAAAAGGTCTTGAAAGCCGAATGCTTTCAAGACCTTGTGAAAAGTTAAAGGTTGATTTTTACCAGCTGGTCCCCGACTCGGACCAGATACATGCCGGCCCCCAAAGCGGCGGAAATGATATGTTCCTCTTTGCCGGCTGTTTCGGAGCAAATCATCCGGCCGGCGATATCGAACACCTGTATCTGCCCGCCGGCTTTTGCACCGCTTATCCGGAGATGCCCTTCGGAGGTGGTGGAAACGTTCACCGGGGTGATGCTGTCCCGAGGTAGGGCCGTAATAGCTCCCGGAGTGCGTAGGTGCAAGGTGAAACGGTCGTTGGCGGCGCTGCCGTCGGAAGTGAAGGTATAGCTGTCGCCTACCTCCAGTTGCGTTACTGCGCCGGTGTGGTGGTCGGTCAACTCGCATCCCAATCCGCCGGTAACGGTGCCTTCGCTCAAGCTGAGGGTGAAGGTGCCTGCCGTTCCGGGACGAATGCCCACTTCGAAGCGCATCCCCGCCCTCAGTTCTTTTTGTTTGTTAATCACCAGCTCATGTTCTCCTGCCAGGGTAAAGATTTCGGGCACGGCGGTATTTCCGGCACTCATTTTTTCGGAATCGAGGGCATCGTAGCCGCTGTCGGCATCGGGATTGGTGGAGATGATGGTGACATCGCGGTTGATACCGTTGCCGATAGTCAGGCGAATCACTTTTCTCTCCCCGGCTGATTTAACTTTCAGAAGGTGGCCGGCACCCGTGCGATGAGTGCGGTGATGGTCGTTCAGCACCAGGTTGGTTGTGCTGTTGTCGGCATTCACTTTTACCCAGAAGGCCTGCAGGGGAGGAATAAATCCATTGACCAGTCCTTGTCTGCCGTTGTCGGTGCCGTCCTCTCCGTCGAAGGTATCGAATACCATGGCTCCGCCTGCCGTTCGGGTGCGGTACCAAATGGTGGGACGAATATCGGTCCGCCGGCTTTCGGTGCCGAAACCGGTGACGGTATTCCAGTGGAGGTACGATGGGTAAGGATTTCCAATGAGATTGAATCCTCGCTTGGCGTTGCTGTTTCCGGTACGGCTCAAGGGGATGGTGATTTCGCCGGTATTGGCTGTTCCGCTGAAGGTATAGCTGCCGGCAGTGTTCAGTTGTACCAGATAGCCGGTGCCCGGTGTCAGCATCGCAGTCGAATTGACAATCTGAGGATAGGTGGCTGCCGCTTCGTTGTAAGAGCCCAACTTGTTGTTGCCGGTAAGAAATACAGCTGCAGTGGCATTGCTCACCGGACTCGACAGGTACCACCAGTTGTCGGAGGCTTCGGCGCTGCTCTTGCCGGTAAGGGCTTGTTCTACTTCGAGGGTGCCGGTAAAGCTGCCCTGGTTCAGCAGGGTGGCGGTACCGTCGGTGGTATTACCTTTCAATTTCAGTTGGTTGGCAATCAGGCTTTTTCCTCCGGCGATGGTGAGTTTTCCACCGGCTTCTACGGTAAGCACGTCGGCTGTGGCGGCATTATCGATAGTGAGCTCGTGTGTGGCGGCAACCGTAATAGCCGGCGATTGATGGGTGGGCTGCCGGGTGGGTGTCACCCACACGGCCGTATGGGTAGCTACTTCCCAGTTGCCGGGTTCGCTCCAGTTACCGCTGTTTTTGGTGCGATACGCTTTTGCCGGCGAATTCTGATAGCTGTCGGTGCCGGAGGTCAGCCAGTTCAAACTGAAGTTCACGAAGGTCATGGTGTACGCGTTCGATCCATCTTCTTCAAAATACACTCCGATGGTGCCGTCGGGGAGAATAGTGACCGACGAATACGCCGAGGTGCCGGGGCAAATGGTTTTTTTCACCGGCCAGGTGGTACCTTCGTCTTCGCTCATCCACATGGTGAGGTTGCGGCGGTCGGAGGCATTGGGCAGGGTGTGGAGCAGCCGGCTTTTTTCGTACCCGTCGGTGGTGGAAGTATAGCGAACGATATCGGCATCGCAGGCATTACCCCAGATCTCGGTCCAGCTGCTTTGCGGGCTCCAGTTGACGCCCCTGTCGGCCGATTTGGTCCAGAGACGGTTGCCGCCGGTGCGGGTGCTCATCAGGATGTCGCCATTGTCGAGTTCTACTACCTTAGCTTCGTCGCCGCCGTCGATGGCTTTGTTGGATACCTGCCAGGTGAGGCCGTCGTCGTCGGAATACGCTGCATAGTTTTTTATCCCTGCATCCGGTACGCGCACCGCCATCACGGCCATCAGCCGCCCGTCGCGCAGGCAGAGGGCTTGTCCGGAGCCGAAGAAAGAGCCCAGCCAGGTGGCCCGTACCGGATCGCTACATCCGGCGCCATACAGTTGCGAGGTGATGTCGCGCGGTGCCGACCAGCTGATACCGTTGTCGGCGCTGGTGGAGATGTACGAGCGGATCGGATTGGCTGCTGTGGAGGCGAAGAATCCTTGTCCGCCCACGTAAAGTGCGTGCAGCTTGCCGCTGTTGGAGCGAATGATGGCCGCATCGCCAAATCCTGTGCTGCTGCTGGCGCCTTGTGCGACGGTAACCGGCGCCGACCATGTTTTACCGCCATCGGTGCTGCGTTGAGCAATTACGTCGATGTCGGCCGGCAGGTCGCCCGAATGGTATTTCCGCTTGTCGGTAAGTGCCACCAATGCGCCGTCGGGTGCAATAGTAAGAGCCGGGATCCGGTAGCTCACGGAGCCGTAATCGCCCGGTTGTACGACCACCGTGCGGGTGAGGAATACAATGCTGTGCAGGGGGGTCGTGGTTGTTGCCGGAGCGATGGTTTGTGCCTGACTGTTCCCGTCGGTATAAGCTACCGAGAGAATTCGGTTGTCGAGGATGGCGCCTTCCGCAGCTTCTTCGGCTATGTCGGCGGCAATATAGAACTGATGTGTGCCGGGAGCAACAGTGGCTGGCGAATTCAGTGTGAAGACGATGGGGTCGGAGGTGGTAAAAGGACCTTCCACCACGCTGAGCAGCGTGTGTGTAGCGGGATTGAGGCGGGTGGACGAACCGGTGGAGTAGAGTTTCAAACGTTCGATGGCGGCGGTATGGCTGGTTCCGGTTAAGTCGACGGTGATGGAAGTGACAGCTGCAGTGCCTGCGAAACCGCTGGTGCTCAGTGTGGCATAGGCCATTCCATGGTCGGTATTTCCGCGTCCGGTAGTAGTGTAGGTACCTTGGTTGACACTCACCGAAGTGATGCCGACGGGTAGATTTTCGTCCGCAGCAGGTATTTCTTCTAGGCGCCAGGCCGAAGCCGAATTGACATCGCTGGTGCCCCAGGTAACGATAACCGTGCCTGCCTGTTGTGCGTGAAGGTAGGATTGTCCGTCTGCATTCATCAGCAACTGAGCCCCTTCGCTCAGCCAGACGACGTTGAAGCCGACGGCCGTTGCGGTGGTTCCGTCGTTGCGAGGATTAGCCGAAATATACAGCGAGGAAGCGCGATTTTGAATCGCTACCTTACCATTTCCCCTATCGGTGAATTTCCAGAGCTTATTCGGATCCTGGGTTTTAGCGGAATACAGAATGCTGGTGCCGGCAGTGTTGTTCTGGTTGGTCATCACCTGGCCCGAACTGTATCCCGAGTGAGCCGAAACAATATAGTACCACACCTCATCCCCGGCGGTGCTTAACTTAATCGGATTGCGGCTTGCTGTAAAAGTGGATTTTGCCTGGTTCAGAGTGCCTGCAGCTGTGGTCTTTTCTTCACTGGTGGCCGAGCTGCTGATGTTGACGCTTATCGCTGCATCGATGGCTGCGCGGAACGTGGCTTTGTTGTCCGGAGTGTATTGCCCGGGATTTGTACCGGTAACTGCTTTTGTATATACCGATTCGCACTCGGTGATGGCAGTCGAGAGTACATCGTCGGGATCGTAGGCAAGAAACTGGAACGAGCAATTGTCGGAAATGCCGCCTGTGTAGTTCATCAGTCCCCAGTTATGACTGCTTCCCCCCGCATGCATCCGGAAAGAAACACCTGTTGACGTAGTATTGTCTTCGATCAAATAATATTGAATCTTATCTACAGCATCCGTAGCATAGGTCGATTTATTAAAATAAACCGGTTTTGCTGTTGGTGGTGCAGTTTCTGTTTTTAGTAAAGTATTGTTCGCGATATTCGTATTCATATACGTCCCGCTTGCTTTGTTTTGAAGCGCATATCCGCTGCCATTGGCTACAATCTTCCAGAGTTGCTTGTCGGTCAGGGCTCTGTCCTTGTTGAGCACCTGTGTGCCAGCCGACTGGAATTCGGCGTACAAAGCGGTGGCTGCCGATCCTCGTGTGCCTTTAATCCAGTACCAGTATTCGTTGCTGCCCGAGCTGATCTGAAGTTGGTTTTGCGAGTTCTGATAGGTGGTGATAGCGGTGGTGAGGGTAGAGAGGGCGTCGGCATCGTCGCCGGCATCGGCGTTGTCGCGTGCAGCAACCGCATTTTGTATAGCAGTGGAAAATGTGCTGCGGCTTGCTTCCTGATATTGGCCCGGATGTACGCCGGCTTTAGTGGTGTTGAACAGTCCTACCGCCTCGGCAATCCTGGAATTCAGTTCCGAAGGCGAAATGAAATACCAGGCCGTCTGGCTGTTGGCGCCCAAGGAGGTTCCCCATCGATCCAGATTGTTGCTTCCCCAGGCTATCGTAAAACTGGCCTGGTCGCTGGTGCGCATTACGAATTGAGTGGTCGAACCGTATTCGCTGTAAATATAGGTATTGGTGGTCGACGTCACGCCGGTATGACTTCCGGTCAGGTACAAGCCTGTACCTTTGTTTTTAAGTTTCAGCGCACCACCTTCGCTGATGAGTTGCCACAGAGCATTATCGAGGGGAGTGATGGATGCTCTGAGATTGTGCTTAATCCTCACGCCGCTGGTAGCGGAGGGAGCATACATCAGATTTCCCAGGTAATTGGCGGTTCCTGAGCCGGCGGTTACCGTCCCGTTCGATGCCGATTCGATGTAATAATAAACCGGTGTAGCTGCAGTTGAAATTACCGGCCGCGAAGCGGTGCCGTTTACTTGTGCAAGCAATGAAAAGCCTTGCAGGCTCCACCAGAGCAATACACTTAAAAAAAGTACGAGTTTTTTCATGGATTTGATACTTGGGTGTTAAAAAACAGGAAACACACACTTCCGGGGTGTTTCCTGTTTGGGGTATTCATTCAATTAGCCTGTGCTTCATCAGATTAATTGATAAGGATCGCTCGTGAAATTGTCTTGAGCCTTACTTGTCCAGTCGGGTTCTCCCATCGGATCCGGATCCGATGCAAGTTGCAGTGAGATTTCGTGGTCAAGCAGTACTAATGCTATTTCCGGACTTTCGTAGGGTTTGATTTGCTTGTTGTTCATAATGAATATTTATTTTACAGTTACTTTAATGGATGTGTTATTGATTTTCACGATGTATACGCCGGGATGTAACGCGCGGTCAAGCTCGGTATAACTACCGGTAGCAGCCTGGGAGAATACCTGCTGTCCTACCGTGTTGTACACGCCGATGATGCTACCGGCAGTTACCGGACCTTCGATGGTAAGACGGCCGGCTACGGATACGCCTACTTTCAGTTGGTCCGGAACATCGTTTACCGAGGTGGTGGCTCCCGGTGCGCGGAGTTCTACGCTGAAGCGATCGTTGGTGGCGGTGGCTTCGGAAATAAAGCTGTAGCTTTCGTTCAGCTTAAGTTCGGTTCGTGTGTTGAGTTGATGGTCGTGCAGGATAAGCGCTATATCGTCCATGTTTTTCAATTCCGTCGCCTTCAGGGTGAAATTGCCTGCACCGGCAGGGCGAATACCCAGGCGCACCGATTTGCTACCTTCGCTTTTCGCCAGGGCGTTGATGACCAATTCCTGGGTTCCGGTAAGGGTAAATACTTCAGCTGCACCGGTATTGCTCATTTTTTCAGAATCGTAACGATCGAAATTGTCCGACGCGCTGTCGTGGATGGTAATCACCGTTTCGTCGCTGGCGGTTCCGTTGCTGAGTTCCAGGCGAAGTAGCGGTAGTGTGCCGGTAGCCGGAGCTTTCAGGCGGTTTTCGGAGGAATTGGCATGACCACGCATCGCGTTGGTGAAGTTCAGCGTTCCGTTGCTGACGGTTTCAGGCTCGATAGGATCGGTGTCCACCTTCACCCAGAAGGCCTGCATCGGAGGTATGTATCCGCTCGCCGACGCGGGAACTCCTACGCCCAGTGCGGCATTATAGGTGTGGAATTCCATTGCACTTGTCCCTTGGGTGCGGTACCAGATCGTGGAACGAACGTTGGTGGCGGCATCGTAAGCCATTCCCCAGTTCAGGTACGAAGGATAGGGGTTGCCTGCAAGGTTGAAACCACGTTTGTTGTCGAGGTTTCCGGTTACCGAGCGGGTAAGCGGCACCGAAATATTGCCGTTATTCAGCGTTTTGTTGGCAAATTGATACACTGCTGCCTCTGTGGCATTCATTTTCACTACATATCCCCTGCCGGCTTCCAGTGTTTCGGCTGCTGCAAAGGGAGCCGAGTAGCTGCGGGTTGATTCGCTGTAATTTCCCACCTGATTGCTGCCGAATACCGTCCATGCAGCTCCGGTCACCGGACTGGCAAGGTACCACCAGGTACGTTCGGTAGCAGCAGGCAGGTGTTGTTCTACGGTGGCAGTGCCGGTAACATTTCCGGTTACGGTAGCCGTTCCGTTGGCAGCATCGGATCTCAGAAGTAAGGTTCCGCTTCCTGTGATGGAATTGTGAACGGTTAATCCCTTTCCTGCATTTACCGTGAGGGTTTTGCCGGTAGCGATATGCAGACCGTTAAACGCTTTGTCGGTAGCGATGGTAGCGTTGCTGTTGATCGCAACGGCCATGTTATCGGCAGGAACGACACCATTGGTCCAGTCGGCAGCATTGCTGAAGTCGGAAGTGCCCGAGAATGCAGGAGCAATAAAGTACCAGGCTACTTGACTATTGGCGGCGGTAGAGCCCCAGCGGTCAATATAGTTGCCGTTAGCCTCATTGTACCAGGCTACCGCGGGATTCGCCTGGGTTGAAGTCTTAAGCAGGTATTGATTGGTGGTGCCGCTTATCGGAACAGCCGAGAAGGTTTGATCGCTCACCGTTGTACCGAAGCGTGCATCGTTCATATACAGCCCGGTACCTTTGTTTTTTAGTTTAAGTTTCCCTCCTTCTTCGATCAGTTGCCATAATGCATTATCCATACTGATGCCGGCGCCGATAAGGGTCGAGCGTTTATCGTGTTTGAGATTCACATTGTTGGTGTTGGTCGGTGCATACAGTAAATGATCCAGGTAATTTTTCCCTCCGCCACTTAAGTTGACCGAACCGTTGGAGGCCGACTGGATCATGTAATATACCGGTTTATCGGTAGTTGATACCATCGGGGCTACAGGAATGCCAAGGGGTATTTCGGCTTCCTCTACAAATTGCAATGCCCAGTTGGAAGCTGTTGCCGACGATTCCCAGCCTACTAATCGCGAAGATCCGTCACGATGCAGGTATTGATATTGCGTTGCACCTACACGTCCGATGGCCCAAAACAGATCAATACGCGTGAAGGTAAACTCGGTGGCGCTTGCCGGTTTTACTAAAGTAGATTGGGCGCTTTGACCGTTTTCTTTGATAGCCAGGCCGGTTGCTTTGTTGATGATTTTCACAGCCGTTCCTCCGGTATTTATTTCAAACCGCCACAGTTCGTTGTCGGTAGCAGTTCCTGCATTTTGTGTGATTATACCGCCATTTTCCGCAACTCCATTGGAGCTTATGATATCGTTAGAGGAATAATTTCTGTTTTTAATTCTGTACCAACGGTACTTGTAGGGGCTGGTCGAAACAAGTCCGTTGATATCGGAGTTTGCAGCTGCTTTGTAAGTAGCGATTGCAGCCTGTATGGCGGTCCGCTGATCTTGAATTTCGGTGATCGTTGCCGAAGGATCATCGTGAACGGCCTGAGCAGTGTTTATAGCTGTTTGTAAGGTGCTGCGGGCTTCGGCAGTGTATTCTCCAAAATAACTTCCCTGGGTAGTACCGGCCAATAAACCGGCAGCGTCGTTGATGCTGGTTTGAAGGAAAACTTTCTGTGCCACGTTGTAGTCCAGGATTAGCCAGCTACTGTTGTCGTATGCATTACCGTTCCAGTTCAATATATTCGGATTACCTGCGTGCAGGCGGAAAACAGGTGTCGATCCGGCAGTGTTTTCGATCCAGAAGCGAACTATTTTATCAGAGTAGATATCGCTGGCGATAAATTGCAGATTATTGGTGGGCATGGTTGCCACCGAATTGATGCTGGTGTTGTAGGGGGTGTTGGCGTTCAGGTATTCGCCGGTAGCTTTATTCACCATTGCAAAACCATTGGCCGGGCTGTTGGTATTGGCCACAAATTTCCATAACTGGGTGTCGTCGGGTATTACGGTTTTGGATGAAAGCTGAGCCCCTGCTCCGTTGCTCGACAGGTAGGTGTTGGCCGGACGTGTTCCCTGGATATAATACCAACGTTCGTCCCCCGGCGTGCTGAGTTGAGGTGTGATTACCGAATTGGTATACGTACTTACAGCCGTTTCCAGGTTGGTCTTGGCAGTCAGGTATTCTGCATCGGTCGAGGAGCCTGACAAAGCGGTTATTGCCGTGTTAATGGCATTTCCCAGTGTTGTACGGTCGGCGGTGGTATACGTGCCCGGATCGCTTCCTGCAAGGGTGTTCGTCAGTTTATTCTGTGCAGTAGTTATGGCATTCCGGAGAAAATTCTGTGCGGAAATAAATCTCAGTACATTCCCGCCATCTCCCAAGGTCGTTTCTCCTAATTGTCTTCCGGCCGACGAACCTCCGTATGGATTTAATCCGTTGCTCGATCCGGTCCGCTGAAGTTCCCAGGACAGAGCGTAGTCGTTGTTGCCCGACATTAAGGTTTTAAGATCGACTCCGGTATCGTCGCTTCCTGCTTTAAATCGCGAAGCAGTTCCGTCCCAATAGATTTTTCGCCCTGCCTTCGACGTGAAAATATAAAAACCGGGATTAACTGATACTTCAATCTTCCAGAGCTGATTTTCGGCGCCTGCCACCAGTGTTTCGGAGGTAAGGATCGCATCTTCACCATTGTCGCGGATAGCCAGGTTGCCGGTGTATCGCTGAAATACGAGCTGATACCAGTACTCGGTAGCTCCCGAGCTTGTTTTAAAAGGTGCGGTGTGGAATTTGATCGTGTTGCCGATATCGCCCAGGTACCATTCGCCTATTTGGCTGCCGGCGCTTGCTCCGCCGTTTGGATTCATAGCCCGGGTCGATCCGGTGCGTTGCAATTCCCATGAATTGGGTCTGGTTGTGTTTGCAGAGGCAATGAATTTAATATTGGTGGGTGTGTCGTCGCTTCCTGCCTTGAATCGGGAAGCAGTTCCGTCCCAATAAATTTTTCTGCCCGCTTTTGAAGTAAAAACATACTCTCCGCTTGTTGCAGATGCTTCAAATTTCCAAAGCTGATTGTCTGCTCCTACCGAAATAGCCTGTGTGGTCAGAATGGCATCTTCTCCATTGTCCTGAAGCACCATGTTTGTGCCGTTTTGAAAAGAAATGTGGTACCAGTATTCCACTGATCCGGCACTCACCTGCGGCATGACGGCCGCTGCGTAACTTTGGGTGTAGAGAAGCTGCACCACAAGTAAAGCTGAGATGTGTAGCAATTTTTTCATAAAAACTAAATTTAAAATTTAAGGGTTAATTTGTAAGAAGCTCATTGTGCATAAAGAGGCGGTTGTCCTTTATTCGGGTTAATGAAGATTTTGAGGAATAAGGAAGGAGCTCATTATGGCTTTTTAAGAATTGCAGGGATCGTTATTTTCTTCATTCGCATTGATAAGATTATTTGATTAAACTGATCGTGATAAAATGCTGTAATAATAAAATAATTTGCAAATATAAATAAAGTAATTAAACTAACAATGAAATGTGCTCTAAAACATAAAAATAGATAATTAATAACACTAAAACATAAAAGATTTCATTAAGTGCTATTTGGGACAAATAGGTCGTTTGAAGATCCTGGTTGACTCGGTTGTGTTAGCGTTCGACTATTAATTTCAGGGAAGTATTGATGTTCTCGTTGTGCAGGTGTACGAAGTAAACTCCATTGGAGAGCGTATGGGTGTGTAAGGTGATAGTGGCGCCTGCTTCCCGGCTGCTCAAGTGCACTTTCCCCTGCAGATCGGTGACTGTTACGGTTAGTATTTGTTCAACTGGAAATTGCAGGCGACATTGCTCCGTAGCTGGATTGGGATAAAGTATCAACCGGTTGTTGTTAGGGGGCAGGTCGATCGTTGTATTATTGGTGGTGTTTTGTATCAACGGCATGTATTTGTTGTACAAATAAACCGACATTTCGATCTCATCGCCTTCCGGCTGCGTGTTGTGCAGCTCGCCGAATTTCGAAATCCACGGATATTCAAGCTTCGTGAAAAAGTTGTTGTTTTGTGCTGCTTTGCCATCCAATTGTCCCTGCAAGTCGCTCAAAAATAGCTTCCAACGTTCGTAATACAGGCTTTTGGTGAGTCCGGCCCACTCGCGGTGCGAATAATCGTGGAGCGCACCGTCTTTTTTCATGTCCCAGGTGGTCACCAGTGCCCGTGCATTCATCTCGAACAGGTCTTTTTCGGCTTCGTTGGTTCCCAGTGCGCGTGCGCCGGCTATCCACGGGCCCAACATGCATTCCCGGCGGGTACGCAATAAACTGTCCATATCGAGTATCAGTTCGAGGAACAGCCTGCTTTTGGAGGCAAAAAGGGTTTTGTTTTTAGCACGGAAGGCAGCCGTTACTTCTTTTTGTAGGTCTTGCGCGTAGTTCGACAGGCATTGCCGGGTAATGTCTACCAGGTCGAAACGATAGGTGGTTTTGTCGGCAAGCTGGCCGGCAGCTTTCAACATCCCTGTCCAGGCGGGTAAAATGGCTTTCGCATCATAATACAGGGAGGTGGTCGACCACGACGAAGCTTTTGTAATGTCCAGCGCCGGCCGCGCATTGATGACCGATTCCGAGGCTCCGTCCTGCCAGCTGCTTCCCGGGCAATTGAGGGCAGTAGTGGCGAGTAGCTGCCAGGCCGCAGTGGTTTCTTCCAGTTGCTGGCCGTAACGATAGCTCGCAAACCGTTTAACGTATTCCTGGATATCGATTTTGCCTGTTTCCCACACCATATTCCATAGTATATCGTATCCTACCTGATTGAAGGTGATGGCTTCGGGGGCAATACCTATTCCCCAGTTGTTGCCTTTCTTTGCATGATGAAGCATTTCGTAGTGATTGTCGGCAATGCGTTGCAGCCGCGAGTAGATACCCATTCGTCCTCCGAAATTCTGAATGACACTGTATACCCAGGGGATATTGGTAAACGCGGCCGGTGCATCGCGCAACCAGCCATTGTCGCGTTCGTTGCCCAAATCGATAACCAGTGTTTGGTCTTTTTTGAGCCCCACCAGTAGTTCGGGTTTGGGGTTGTGGAGCCACGATTGAAGCACCCAAACCGCATTGGGATTGGCTTTCAGCATTTCGGCCTGGATGTCGGCAGCAAATTGCGTTACATCCATGCCGGCCGGAACCCGACCGCCTTCATGAAAAAGGTCGCCGCCATAGTAGTTGGCTACGCCGAATATTTGGGCCGATTCTTCGTACCAGCTGGCAGCGAGTTCGAAAGCCTTGGGTCCGCTTACCACTACCGGACGCTTGTATCCGCTCACCCATTCGCCCTGGCCGTGAACTGTAATCCCCGGAATTTTACTGCCGATGGTAGTAGGTGCAAAGCCACAGAATCCCTGCAACACTACTTCCATGCCCAATTCCTTTGCGCGGGCAATTATTTTCTTTTGTAAGGCTACGCGTCCGTTTATATATTCCCGGCTCACCGGACCTCCTTCGCCCTCCAGATTTCCCATCAGCCACCAGGCTGTATAGGCCGGGCCGGGAATGAATTCCTGAATTTCGTCGAAGGTGTAGCCGTATTTCTGCATTACGTTTTGCCATACTGCCTCGGTGCCAATGCCTGAAAGAAACAGGTTCACACCCTGCGTCGCCATCAGGTCGATTTCACGTTCCCAACGCTCCCAGTCCCAAAACGACATGGTGTAGTTCAGCGTACAATAATTCAGGGCATACCGATGCCGGTAAGTGGTTTCTTTACGTACAGGTGCGGAGAGTGCGGGGAGGGGGCTGGGTAAAATATTCTGATCGCCATTCCACGAGAACGACGCGTTGCAGTACGTATTCAGGTAATAACGCACACCCGCCGCCATGGCGGTGGCCGAACTGCCGCCGACCTTTATCTTTCCACCCTCTGAACGTAGCTCGAATACATCGAGCACATCGTCGACCGGCTCGATGGCCGTAAATTCGAATTCGGAGGCTCTGGCGGGTAGCATTCGTTGCATAAGCGACTGTACGGCTGTGATTTGTGAAGATAAATCCCTTGTCGAATTCGTTGTGCTGAAAGGGGTTGAAATCAGTTTGTCCTCGGTTCCGGGTACTTCGAGTATCCCGTACAACGTGTAGGTACCGGCCGGGTTAAGACGGTTGATGATCCAGAAATCGGTGTACGGATGTGTTTGGTACTCTTTAACGCCCGAACGGAGCGAATTCGTGCCGTTTTTTACGTCTTGTACGGTGATGGCCGGAGTCGGCGAAGGATAAACAGCCCAATACAATTTGCCCGGAGCATTGGAGTGGATATAGGCATGAACGGTCGTGTTTTTTGCCTGTCCGGTGCTCAGCGTTCCTCCATCGGGAATGAGTTCCTCCATCTTTTCGGTATATTGAATATTCCCCATCAGGGTTAAGGAATTTCCCTTGCCCGACTTATCGGTTGCTACCGCAGCTTTGTCGTTAAAGTCCCAGTATCCCCACAGGGAAGGTTCCGAAGTATCTACCCCCTCAGTGTATTCGGCCGAAAGCTGGGCAGCCGTCCGGGCCGAAGTATAAAAAGCCAGATCGTTCATTTGCCCCTTGAAGGCTTCAACGAATGATCCGTTTTGATACAATCCGCCAAACCTGAATCCGTCGCTTGTGGAGTTGTTGTTCATGGGAGCTGCGCCGTTGGTATAAACAGCGGTGCTTTCCTTGCCATTGATGTAAAAACGCAGGGTATTGTTATCCTTCACCAGCGCTACGTGTTGCCATTTCCCAAAACTGAGCTGGGTAGTCGACCGTGCTTTCTTAAACGTTCCGTTCCATTGTCCGTAAAATAAATTATCGTCGCCTTCGATCCGGAAAAAATTCCCTACAGCGCCGCTACCTGTCGACGCCCAGGAGGCGATAGTGCGTATGGTTCCGGAAGTATTCAAGGCTGGGAAAATCCAACCCGAAATGGTAAAGGTAGAGCCAAATGGAGGGATTGCCCCTGATGGTTTCAGCGAAGAATTTCCGTCGAATGAAACCGCATAATCGGCACTTGGCGAATTTGTGCCGCTCAGGGCTTGAGCCTGCGCACCAAACTTGTCAAACGGAGCGCTGTTTCGGGCAACTGACGAAATTGCCGTCAGAATAGCGACAACCAATAAGGTGGTAATTCTTTGTTTCATGATTTTTGCGTTTTAAGTTTAACAACAACTGTTGATACGCAAAAATAGAGGAGCCAGGATTAAAATATCGGCTAACAAGACGGTTAATTATCTTGTTTTTTCAGAAATCCACATGCGAATATTCTTCGTTGTATAAAAGCCGGTATCTTTTTTTGAAATTCTCGAGGCTTGTTCGCGCCAACGCTTCGAATCCTTTATTTCGGTAAGCATTTATCCGCAAATGCAATGCAGTTTCGTTTACTTCGTCGATTGCAAACATGGCCGTTGCAATTTTTAGCATCACATCAGGTTGCTGCCGAACTGCCGGCAGGGTTGAAACAGTCATTAACCACTTGAGATGCTCCTCGTTCACGTTGTTTTTATAACTATCGAGCCACTCCAACTGAATGCTTTGCAGGAAAGGTTGCGAAAGGATATCGAGTAAGTCATTTAATAAAGTGAGGTTTGTTGTATTTGCCGAAAACACTTCCTTTTGTTGTCTGAAAGCTTGAAAGTCAATGTAATAGTTTTCCAATCCTTTGATAGTCCAATGTTTATCGGCATAATCAAGCATGAGGCCCGTGGAAACGGACATCACCTGGCGGAGATTGAATATCGTGACGCCTCTGTTATTTTTTGCCGCAGCATCGTGCATTCCCGGCCAGAGTACATCATTCAGTTCTCGCGTGGTAATTCCATCGCCAAGGAGGGTTTTAAGCGTAACCAGCAAGAATAACTGTTGGGTTTTGGGCGACATCTGGTTCATTAAATTCTCGCCCGTATTGTTGAATAATGAGAATTCGCCGAAAAGAAATAAACTGTTGTGATGGCCCGGCGGTTTGGATGTTAGCATCCTTCCTGGCTTTTCGACTTTTGCTGTCGGAGGTACCGGCGCCCGTTGCCGTTTTCGTCGGAACAGAACGATTCCTGATAGAATTGAAAGAAAAATAACCGGGATCAGAACCAGCCAACAGAAGTTGATGTTTTTTTGGGGGGAGTATAATCCGGCAATGTCCGTACTGTCCAGTCCGCGATTCCACAGCTGAATATCACGAATATCGCCTTGAAAGCGTTCCTGATAAGGGCTGTTGCCTATCATGAACAAGTCAGTTCCGGTACTTATGGGAGGTATGGTTATTGTGTCGTTGAGTTCTCCGTTCGTATACACTTTCAGCTTGCTGCCTTCGGTAATTACCAGCGAAATCGTATACCAGGTATTAAGCTCAATAGGGATACCGGACAAATAGTAGTCGGCTTGGGTTGGGATGGTCAAACATAAAAAACCGCGATGAACCTTAAGTATGAAATTTAAACCTTGACAAATGATGGAGTGGTAGGTGGCTGGTTTTGTGATTCGAAAGCGAGTTGATAGCGTTATATTCAACAAACTATCTTTCAATTCGTCGGTTGCAAATGTGTAGAATGCGTTCCCGTCGAAATGATGGAATGTCCCGGTGTCGTCTTTATGAATTTTTACGCCATGGTTCCGGAACAGGTTTTTGTTCCCCCCGGGATACTGACTTTTTCCTGAAGATTTCAGGTGCAGTATTTTGCCGGTTGCGATGGGAATGCGGGTAGCCTCAATGACGGAATACATATAGTCTGTGGAGGAGTGGGCAAGTATCCATTGAGGGATTAACTCATAACTGTTCTTCTGTGTTTTTAAGTTGATGAATTCTTTAAAAGGGAAACAAAATTGAGTATTGGAAAGGTAGTTGTCGCTCGCATTGATGGTTACTCCGTTGATCAGCTTTCCTCCGGACATAAAGCAGCCCGAGATTCTGTCGGTTTGATTTAATTTCTGAATGAGTTCTTGTACCTGGCGAAGTTGCCCGTAGTTACATTCAAAGAAATTCACAGGCTGTGCATTGAGGTTCCAAAACGTGTATAAGGACGCATAATCGGGGAGTTCTTCCGGGCATTTCCATACGATATAATCTGCTTTGCCGTTGTATCTGTCCGATAAAGAGCTAATTTTCTGAATGGTTTGTTGCGTGCTTAATAGGATGGCGGATTGGTTGGAATATTTCAGCTCTTTTGCAGTAGGCCAGGGAAGTTGGTTGAAGTTGTAGAGATGTTCGTGGTTGGCTAACAGCTGTTGGGATTCGGAAATCAACTTGTCGCTGGCCAGTATAAAAATGAAGGTGCTGTCGGTCGCCAACAGTTGCTCGCTCAACGCGATTAAATTTTCGAGTTCTTCTTTGTTTTCAGCACGAAATGCTCTTACACCTTCTTTCATGAGCTGAAGGACGGGCAGAGTGTCCGGTTCCACCACCGCATACGAAAAGCAATTTACAGGGCCGGTTTTAGCTTGCGAAACAAACAAGCATTGCATACAGGCCAGAATTAATATTAGTTTTATAGGGTTAAAATTCATGATTGAGTCGAATAAAGGGACAACCGATTCTACCAGCCGTCCCTTTATTCCGTAATGTTCATCACTTACTGTTTCGTTATCCTGAGTTTCACCACGTACTCTTCAAAGTCGAGCTCGGTGGCATCGTCGACAGCCGGAACCAGTTCGAGCGACGAGGCCAGTGTTTGTCCGGCTATATAGTCGGCATATTCCTTCACAGCTTCGGCGATCTCGGTCCGCTCTTCGATACGGATGTTTATTTTATCGGTAATCTCCAGTCCCCCTGATTTTCGCAGGTTTTGGATGCGGTTTACCAACTCGCGGGCAATTCCTTCGCGCAGCAAGGCGTCGGTTACGGTAATGTCGAGCGCTACGGTAAGTTTGCCTTCGTTGGCTACCAGCCAGCCGGGCATATCCTCGGTGAAAATTTCGGCATCTTCGGTCAGAATTTCAACGGTCGTATCGCCGAGCTCCAATAAGTAGCGACCATTGGTTTCGAGCGACTTGATTTGCGGGTTGCCGAACAAAGCCATAGCATTGGCAATATCTTTCATCAATTTACCGTATTTTTTACCCAGGGTTTTGAAGTTAGGCTTAATTTTCTTCACCAGGTTCACCATGTCGGCATCGGCTGCCAATACTTCGAGCTCTTTCACATTTACTTCGGCCTTTATAATATCGGCAACCGACTGCAGCTGCCGGTACGAATAGTCGTCGTACGAAGGCACCACGGCTTTCATCAACGGCTGACGCACTTTTTTCTCGGCCTTCCGGCGGAGCGCCAGTATCATCGACGAAATCTGCTGAGCCATCTGCATCCGGTCTTCCAGCTGCTTATCGATCAGCGTACCGTCGGCTTTCGGGAAATCGGCCAGGTGTACCGATTCGGCGGTGTTACCCCCGGTGACGGCATTCAGGTCGAGGAACAAACGGTCGGCATAGAAAGGCGCGATGGGCGCCATCAGCAGTGCTACGGTCTCGAGGCAGGTGTACAGGGTTTGATAGGCTGCCAGCTTATCGGTATTCATTTCGCCTCCCCAGTAGCGTTTCCGGTTGAGGCGTACGTACCAGTTGCTGAGGTTTTCGCCCACGAAATCGGAAATAGCACGTCCGGCTTTCGTAGGTTCGTAGTTTTCATAATATTCCTGCACGTCGCGCACCAGGGTGTTGAGCAACGACAGTATCCAGCGGTCGATTTCCGGGCGTTCGGCAACCGGGACCCGTGTTTCGCTGCCGTCGAATCCGTCCACATTGGCATAGAGGGCAAAGAAGGAATAAGTGTTGTACAAGGTGCCGAAGAATTTACGGCGCACTTCTTCGACTCCTTCCATATCGAATTTGAGGTTGTCCCAGGGCGAAGCGTTGGTCATCATGTACCAGCGCAGCGGGTCCGAACCATAGGTTTCGATGGTTGAAAAAGGATCGACGGCATTTCCCAGTCGTTTCGACATCTTGTTTCCGTTCTTATCCAGTACCAATCCGTTGGATACCACGCTTTTGAAAGCTACCGAACCGCGCACCATCGTGCTGATGGCGTGCAGGGTGAAGAACCAGCCGCGGGTTTGGTCCACCCCTTCGGAAATAAAATCGGCAGGGAAGAAACTTCCCGATTCCACCAGTTCCTTGTTCTCGAACGGATAATGAAGCTGAGCATAAGGCATGGCACCCGAATCGAACCACACGTCGATCAGGTCGAGTTCGCGCTTCATGGGTTTACCCGAAGGCGATACGAGTACGATGTTGTCGACATACGGACGGTGGAGGTCGATGTTGGCCACCGCGTAGTTTTCGGCCGTATATACCCCTGGACGGAAGTTTTTAAACGGGTTCCCGGTCATGAAGCCGGCGGCTACCGATTTGTCGATTTCGGTCATCAGTTCTTCGGCCGAACCGATGCAGATTTCTTCGCTGCCGTCGTCGCTGCGCCAGATGGGCAGGGGAGTACCCCAATAGCGGCTCCGGCTCAGGTTCCAGTCCTGCAGATTTTCGAGCCACTTGCCAAAACGGCCGGTGCCGGTCGACTGTGGTTTCCAGTTGATGGTATTGTTCAGCTCTATCATTTCCTCACGGCAGGCGGTGGTGCGGATAAACCAGCTGTCGAGCGGGTAATACAGCACGGGCTTATCGGTACGCCAGCAGTGCGGATAGTTGTGCACATGCTTTTCGATTTTAAAAGCCAGGCCCTGTTGTTTCAGCATCACGCTCAGGTCGATGTCGAGGGTGGTTTCGCTGTCCTTCAGTTCGTCGCTATAGGCGTTTTTTACATAATTACCCGCAAACTCCTGGTACAGTTCAACGTTCATATGGGTCGATACGAAGTCGGGATCCAGATCTTCCAGGCGGAAGAAGCGGCCGCTCTTATCCACCATCGGCTGACGATTGCCGTCTTTATCGATGAGCAACAAGGCCGGAACGCCGTGGGTTTTTGCCACGCGGTCGTCGTCGGCTCCAAAAGTAGGAGCGATGTGCACGATACCGGTACCATCTTCTGTCGTTACGAAATCGCCGGTAATTACCCGGAAAGCTCCTTCGCCGGGATTCACCCAGGGGATGAGCTGTTCGTAAGTAATGCCGGTCAGATCGCTACCTTTGCAGTAACCCGCAATTTCAAACGGGATATTCTTATCTCCTTCCTTATACTCCTCTAATTTCAGCGCTGCGTTTTTCGGGTTGAAATGCGCATTCACCAGTTCCTTCGCCAATACCAGCGATACCGGCCGGTGTGTGTAAGGATTAAAGCTGTTCACCAGCACATACTCGATCGAGGGGCCCACGCAAAGTGCCGTATTCGACGGCAATGTCCAGGGGGTGGTCGTCCAGGCCAGGAAGTAGCAACTTTCCGGATATTTCACGTCAAACGGCAGTTTCGCCGCCTCTTTCACTTTGAACTGAGCCACGCAGGTAGTATCCTTCACATCGCGGTAGCAACCCGGCTGGTTGAGCTCGTGTGTGCTTAATCCGGTTCCGGCTGCAGGCGAGTAAGGCTGAATAGTGTATCCTTTGTACAACAAATTTTTGTTATAAAGCTGCTTGAGCAACCACCAGAGGGTTTCGATATAGCGGTTGTCGTACGTGATGTACGGATCATTCATGTCCACCCAATAACCCATTTTTTCGGTCAGATCTTCCCATTCGCGGGTATACTTCATTACATCGCGGCGGCAGGCAGCGTTGTATTCGTCGACAGAAATGGTTTTGCCAATATCTTCTTTGGTGATCCCCAGGGCTTTTTCGACACCCAGTTCCACCGGTAATCCGTGAGTGTCCCATCCGGCTTTGCGCTTTACCTGGAAACCCTGCATGGTTTTGTAACGGCAAAAAATATCTTTGATGGCGCGGGCCATCACGTGGTGAATACCTGGCATACCATTGGCCGAGGGCGGTCCTTCGTAAAATACGAAGGTAGGCTGGCCTTCACGCATTTCAACACTTTTACGAAAAAGTTCGTGTTCTTTCCAGTGGGAAAGCATTTTCTTGTTGATGTCGGACAGATTGAGACGGGGATATTCCTGAAACTGCATAGTATGTTAAGTAGCTGATTAGTAAACTTGAAATTGAGGCGCAAAATTACAAAAAAAAATGGAACGAGCGCTATAATCGTTGCGATAAAGTAGGGATGACCCGGGGGGCGCCGCTACCGGACCGGTGAAAAACCCGTTCCCCCGGTTTTCCCTTCGCCGGTTGCGTAAAAAAAACTGTCCCCCGGTGGTAAAACCGGAGGACAGTTGCGGATTTTATCTGCGGTATTTGCTTTATTAGAAAGCCTTACGCGCTCCTGCCTGATACACGATCTTGAGGGCGTAGGCTCTACGCAGTGCTTGTTTGATGTCGGTTACAATACCCATTTTGGTGTCTTTATCCGCCTTGAGCGAAACCGTCATCACGTTCTGATCTTCTTCTTTCATTGCACTACGTTCGAGTGTAATGAAGCTTTCAATCTCACTTACATCGGCAAACTGGTCGTTGAGCTGTATACGGGTCGACGAACCAAACTGTTCGCGGAACTCGGGCATCGGCTCACCCACATAAATGTAGCGAACCAGCGACTTGTTTTCCAACTTCTGAAGCTCAGTAGCCGAGGGGGTTGTTACTCTTACTTTATAGGTTACCTCTTTCATGGTTGTAACCGCCATAAAGAAGAATAAGAGCATGAAGATAATGTCGGGCAACGACGAGGTACTTAGAGCCGGAGCTTCTTTTTTCTCTTTTTTTCTGATTTGTGCCATTATTTACCTCCTCCATAATTTTTGGGTTCAGCCTCCGAGATTTTCTGAGGATAAACTTCCTGTAATACTTTCTGCTGACGTTCGTCGCACTCTTCAAACGATTTGCCGAATTTATCCTGAGCAAGTTCGTTACGGAGTTCGTTGTAAGCAGCCACCAGTTCGTTCTGCACATCGATATAGGCCTGGTATTGCGTGTCCACGTCGTTACCCACCGATATTACGTGCTCTTTCGTATATTCCATGGTGCCAATCAAGTCGAATTCCTTCTGGTATTTAGCAGGCATATTCGGATCGTTGGCAGCATTTTTGATGAACTCTTTGGCTTTTTCTTTCAGGTCCCGGATGTCGAGTTCCTCACCCTGCACCAACAGCTGATTCTGGCTGTTAATCTTTACAACAAACAGGTTTCGTTTATTAATATCGATATCCTGTGGTTGCTGATCGGGGGGCAGCGGCGGCGGAAGACGACGGGTCAAACCTGTACTGACGTTCATCGAGGTGGTAACCAGGAAGAAGATCAGCAGCAGGAACGAAATGTCCGCCATTGAGCTCGCATTGATTTCATTTAATTTCCTTGCCATTCGTTTTTTTCAATTAAATGGATTAATTTATTTGAGAGCCGAATAGATACGTGCTCCAAAGATAGTTACGATCAAAATTACAAAAAGAGTGTAGAGGGTGTAGATGAACATGTCGGTAATCTGAGCCCACAGACCTTCGTTTTGTGTTCCTTCGTATCCGATAATCGACAACCGTTCGCCACTTCCCAATAAATAGGATACGACGAAGATACCGAGGAAAAGGATAACCGGAATAATTGATTTGATAGCGCTACCGGGGTTGGTAATAAACGATTTTACAAAGTTGACGAGTGCTACCCCAACAGCAACTAATATTGCAAGTCCGAACAACACATAACCCCAGTAAATAATTGTATCGGTAAGCAGGGGAACATGGATCGGTTCTCCCGACGCGCTGGTCAGCGATTCGCCTCCCTGTCCGAGCGTCAAAAAGAACGCGAGGAGCAGTACGAACGAAAGCACTACCAGTGATAATCCTAAGAATTTTACTGTTTTCAACATAGCAATGCTTATTTTGAATGTTTAACTATAATGTCCAGCAACGAAATCGAAGCGTCTTCCATGTCGCTTGTCAAACTTTCGATGATGGTTAAAATATAGTTGTAGAATACCTGAAGAATCATAGCCGAAATAAGACCGAATACGGTTGTAAGAAGGGCCACCTTGATACCACCTGCTACTACGGTTGCCGAAATATCACCTACCTGCTGGATTTTGTCGAAGGCCTGGATCATACCGATTACTGTTCCCAAGAATCCTAACGAAGGAGAAAGTGCGATAAACAGCGAGATCCATGTCAGGTTCTTTTCGAGCAGGCCGAGCTGAACGCCACCATACGATGCTACTGATTTTTCAACAACGTCGATTCCTTCTTCGTAACGCGAAAGACCCTGGTAGAAAATAGAAGCAACCGGACCGCGGGTGTTTTTACAAACTTCCATAGCCGACGCTACGCCGCCTTTCGACCATGCTTCGTCGATGTTCTCGAGTAATTTCTTGGTGTTGGTCGACGAAAGACTCAGGTAGATAATACGTTCGATGCTCAGTGCAAGACCGAGAATCAGAGCAAAGGCTACGGGAGCCATCCACATCGCGTCACCTTCGATGAATTTCTGTTTCAACGCTTTGTGCATACCGGTTTCTTCAACCACTTCGGTTGTTGTAGTTTCTACTTCTGCCTGTACTGCTTCTGTAGTATCAGTCTGAACAGAATCCTGAGCGATGACACTTGATGTAATACCAAAAGCTAAAAGTGCCACGATTGAGAAAGTTGCAAATACCTTTTTCATTTTACTTTTTTTTGAATTTTTACTTTGTTACTTTTTTTGTGTTTTTATTTAATCAGTTGTGATTTTCAACCTGTTGCGGAGAGGAAGAGATTCGAACTCTCGATACGATTCCACACCGTATATACGCTTTCCAGGCGTACCTCTTCAACCACTCGAGCACCTCTCCAAATTAGGGGCGCAAGTTAGCAAAAATTTATGACATACAAATAATTTTTTTTCTAAATTGTCCCTTTAAGGCTGAAATTTTGACATATATCACGCTTTTGTCAGCTATTTTACTTAAAATTGAAGAGCGAATTAGCATTTTGAGTGGTAATTCGAACAATTTCATCGGGTTGAAGGCCGTATAATTCGGCCAGCCGGGCGGCTATCAGCGTCAGATAGCTGCTTTCGTTGCGTTTTCCGCGGTGCGGAACCGGCGACAGATAGGGAGCATCGGTTTCCAACAGGAGTTTTTCGGGCGAAAGTTGGATCAGCTCGTCGCGTAAACCGGAATTCCTGAAGGTCACGATCCCGTTTATTCCCAGGTAAAACGTTCCGAATTCGTTTATAGTATGCGCCTGGGCGGCCGTGCCTGTGAAACTGTGGAATACGCCCCGCAATCCCTTGCCTTTGAAGTCGTTCAGTACCTCGAAAGTGGCTTCGAACGAATCACGCACATGGATGATGACGGGAAGCCGGTAATCGACCGACCATTGCAGTTGGCGCGACAAGGCGTACTGCTGCCGGTCGATATAGGTTTTGTCCCAATACAGGTCGGTGCCTATTTCGCCGATGGCAAGGTAAGGCGGGAGCTGGCCCGTTCCGTCCCCGACCGTGTTTTGCGCCGTTTCGGCGGTCCGAACACCTGTGCCTTCGGCAGGTCGTGTGTTTCGCCGTTTCAGTTCCTGCTCCACCATCGCCAGCTCGTTTTCGTAACCGGGACCGATGCTCGTGGGATGCACCCCGATGGCCGCGTAGCAATACCCGCTATACTCCGACTCCAGCTTCAGCATTCGCTGCAGCGAAGCCGAATCGATATTCGGAAGCACGATTTTTGTAATGCCGGCCGATTTCGCCCGTTGCAGCATTGTATCCCGGTCGTCGTCGAATTCTTCGGCGTATAAATGGGCATGTGTGTCGATCATGAACCTATTCCCAC
Organism: Paludibacter sp. 47-17; assembly: GCA_001898935.1. GTDB lineage: Bacteria > Bacteroidota > Bacteroidia > Bacteroidales > Paludibacteraceae > Paludibacter. The sequence continues at coordinate 215,578 of MKVT01000009.1, read as the reverse complement.
TCGATGGTTGCCGGCGGTTTCGAGCTGATGTCGTACACCACGCGGTTCACCCCTTTTACTTTATTGATAATTTCGTTCGACATTTTCGCCAGAAACTCATAAGGCAACTGTGCCCAGTCGGCCGTCATGGCATCGGTGGAAGTCACTGCGCGCAAAGCCACCGCGTTTTCGTAGGTGCGTTCGTCGCCCATCACCCCGACCGATTGTACCGGGAGCAGAATCACTCCGGCCTGCCATACCTTGTCGTACAGGTTCCATTCGCGGAGCCCGTTGATGAAAATATCGTCGGCATCCTGCACGATACGCACTTTTTCGGGAGTAATATCGCCCAGAATACGCACGGCCAGGCCCGGACCCGGGAAGGGCTGACGTTTAATAAGATGACGCATCATGCCCAGCTCGGTGCCCACTTTGCGGACCTCGTCTTTAAAAAGAAGCCGGAGCGGCTCGCACAGTTTCAGTTTCATACGTTCGGGCAGACCGCCCACATTGTGGTGCGACTTGATCACGGTGCCGGTAATCGACAGCGATTCGATCACGTCGGGGTAAATGGTTCCCTGGGCCAACCATTTTACATCCTGAATTTTATGCGCCTCCTGGTCGAAAACATCGATAAAGCCGGCGCCGATGATCTTCCGTTTCTTTTCGGGATCGGTTACACCAGCCAGGTTTTTGTAGAAGTATTCGCGGGCATTCACCCCGATAACGTTCAACCCCAGGTGTTCGTAGTCGCGCATTACGGTTTCAAATTCGTTTTTACGAAGCAGTCCGTGATCCACGAAGATACAGGTGAGGTTGTCGCCTATAGCCCGGTGCAGCAGCACGGCGGCCACCGATGAATCCACGCCTCCCGACAGTCCGAGCACTACTTTGTCGTTGCCCAGTTGCTCGCGCAGCTCTTCGATAGTGGTTTCGATAAACGAAGCCGGGGTCCAGTCGCGCCGGCAACCGCAGATCGACAGGAAATTCTCGAGCAGCAGAATGCCGTCGAGCGTATGGTATACTTCGGGATGAAACTGCACGCCCCAGGTCATTTCGTCTTCGATGCGGAAGGCAGCAAGGTCGAGATCGTCGGTGGCAGCTATACGTTTGAAATTTTCGGGAAGGCGGGTGATGGAGTCGCCATGCGACATCCAGATTTGCGAACCGGGCTGAATGCCTTTCATCAACGGATCGTTGGCATCGACGGTGGTGAGTTGTGCGCGGCCATATTCTCTCGAGCCGGCAGCTTCTACTTTTCCGCCCGACACATGTACCATATACTGTGCTCCATAGCAGATGCCCAGTACCGGCAGCTCGCCCCTGAAGGCCGACAGGTCGGCTCCGAATGCACTGGGATCGTACACCGAGAACGGACTGCCGGAGAGAATTACCCCCTTAATACCGTCGGTAGTAGAGGGAAACTTGTTGTAAGGAAGGATTTCGCAATATTCGTTCAACTCCCGGAGGCGTCGTCCGATCAGCTGGGTGGTTTGAGAACCAAAGTCGAGAATGATAATCTTTTCGGTCATACGGAGATTTGAAATTTCGCGCAAAGATACGAAAAAAAATTGTACGGATTTGCACCGCAAATCCGTACAACCGGCAATCGCGTTGCACTTCCGTCTCAATTCCGTAACGAATCCAGCTCCACCTGTGTTTTCGCCTTCATCCCCGGGTTTTCTTTTACCATCTGCCGTAATACTTCTTCGGGGTACCCCGGGCGAATAATTCCCTGAGGAATCTTCTTGTCGTTCATCAAAAACTGACCGTTTTCTTCTTTTTTAACCACGCCGTCGAGATTTTTTACCAGCAGGTACTCGCCCAGCCGTCGCCAGGCGGTGGTGGAGTTTTCGGCCTGGGAATGACTGAAGGTGGTGAGGAACTCCCGGGCGGCAGTCTCAGGAAGATCGAGCGCTGTTTTGTCGATGCTCGGTATGAGGGTGCGGAAATTGGATTCCCAATGCTTTTGCGTCTTGCGGATATCGTCGATCATCAAACTGTATTTGGCGTATGCGAAATTGGAAACCTGGTTGTAAACCCAAAAGGCCGATGTGGGCGAGTATTCGAGCAGGCTGCCGTTGGTTTCGCTGTAACAGGTGGGTACGCTGTTGATACCGCAGTACATGGGAGTGTAAATATTAAAGGCTGCATCGTCGACCCCAAACCACAGAATTCCGCCGATATAAGGCGGCAGCCAGTTGCGCATTTGGGCCACGAACGAAAAGCCGGTCTGCTGAGTGGCGATCGGACGCTCGTGGTAATAGGTTTCGCCATCGAGCTTGAAACTCAGGGGACTCAACCGTAATTTAGAACCGTACATGCCGGCTCCGACACCTTTCGTGATATCCAGCGGCGTACCTTCGTACTGGTCGCGCATGAAATTCTTCATGTCCTCCACGCTCAGCTTTTTTGCCGGTTTCACCCACAAAGGCATACGTTCGGCCGATTCGCCGCTGACGTAATCGATGTAGTGATCCATACCGGTGCTCGCCTGGCGGAAAAAACTCCACACGCGGGCTTCGCAAGCGCGCAAAGCGCCGTAATCGAGCGGTGCGTACACATCCGAAAAGCTGAAGTCTTTGTTTCTGCCTTTAAAATATCCTTTTTCGCGGGCAAAGGCAATTACATCCACCGAATACAAACAATTGTTTTTATCGTCGAAAGGGAAAGTGGTGATGCGCGCCTGGTTGGCATGCGCCGCAATACAATCGTCGGGAATGCGTTGGGCTACCCAAACCGCTCCTTTGTTTTTCGGACCTTTGCCTATCATTTCCATAATCCATACCTCGTTGGGATCGGCAATCGAAAACGACTCCCCCGAACTGTAATATCCGTATTCCTCTACCAAGGTGGTCATTACCCTGATGGCTTCGCGGGCCGAACGCGAACGTTGCAGCGCGATGTACATCAGGCTGCCGTAGTCGATAATTCCTGTCGTATCCACCAGCTCTTCACGACCGCCGAAAGTGGTTTCGGCAATACTTACCTGATATTCGTTCATATTGCCTATTACCGAATAGGTTTGCGTGGCCTGCTTGATCTGACCCAGGTACTTGCCCGTATCCCACTCGTAAATGTCGAGCATGGCGCCTTCGGGATAGGTGCGGGCAGGGTAATGATACAACGCGCCGAACAATGCGTACGAATCGGCAGCGTAGGTAATCATGGTCGATCCGTCGGTGGTGGCCAGCTTGCCGGCCAGCAAATTGGTACAGGCATAGGCCTGGTAACCCGACGCAACCAGGAACAGGAAAAGGGCTATTTTCTTCATTATTGACATATTCTTTTAAAAAAGGAAAACAAAGATAATACTTTAATTTTAATTTTTGTAATTTTGGGCTTCCAACATTATTCACCCGGTTAATCGATTGTACATGAATACTTATCTGCCATTTCGTATGCCCGCTCTGCTGATCGCACTGTCTATGTTAGTGCCGGCGCAGGCCCGCGTTAAATCAACTCCCGATTCGCTCACCGTCGTGAAGCAGCTTTCCGAAATCACGGTGAGTGGTATCCTGAACTCCAAACTCAATCTGCCGGTCGAGATGGTTACAACCCGCGATATTGAAACGAAAGGCATGGCGAGCCCCGCCGAGCTGCTCCACCAGGTGCCGGGCCTGACCATGACCCGCGACGGTGCCTGGGCCACCTCGGTCAACCTGCGGGGCTTTTCCGAAGCCAAGTTGTTGTTTCTGAGCGATGGAGACCGTATTCAAACGGCTACCGATATCGCAGGGGCCCTTTCGGTGTTCGACCTGAGTTCGACGGAACGCATCGAAATCGTGAAAGGCGCCGGTTCGGTATTGTTTGGTACCGGAGCGCTGGGCGGAGTCGTCAATTTTGTGTCGAAACGCCCGGCCTATGCCGAATCGCGGAGGGTCGCGGGTAATGCGGGGGTGGGATTTCAAACGGTTAATTCGTTGATGCATGGTAATGCGGCGGTAAGTGTGGCCGAGGACAATTGGTACCTGCAGCTGGACGGAGCGCTGCGTAAAGCCCAAAATTATGCCACACCCCAGGGGCCGATGGCCAACAGCCAGTTCAACGATGCCAACTTTGCGCTCCGGGGTGCGATGCGGTACGACGACGATCAGGAACTGCTGGTGAGTTACCAGCATTATGAAGCCCGGAATGCGGGACTGCCCGGTGGGGCTGCCTTCCCGCCTGCTGCAACAGCACGGTACCTGGGATTTGTGCGTAATCAGCTCAGCGGCGAGTATGTGTTTACCGATCTGTCCGACCTCATCAGCGAGCTGCGCTTCAAAGCATATACTCAAAATCTAACCCGGGAGGTCGAGAACGTGGTAAACCCGACCACCGCTATTTTCCCCGGAAGTGTGAACCGCACTTCGGGTGGCCGGGCAACCGCCGATTTGTATTTCAACGATTACCATACGCTTACGGTGGGAACCGAAGGTTGGGTGCGCGATCAGGCAACCACCCGTATCCGCATCACCACGGCCGGCGATACTATTTTTACTGCCGAACAGCCTACCCCCCGGGCTTCCATGGCCAACGCGGGTGTTTTTGGCCAGTACCGGTGGGTGGTCGATCCTAACCGCTGGAATATCAACTCGGGTGTGCGCATCGATTATATCCGTACCGAAAACGATACTGCTTTCAAGGAAGTGTATAAATACAAGCTCAGTAAAGGAGAACGCACCACCCTGCCACACAATAAAACCATTTTGTTTGCCGACCGTACGACTCGGGAGCTGGCCTACGCAGCGCATGTCGACGTGGAGTTTATACCGACCCGCGCCCACCGGTTCGTGTGGTCGATGGCCAATGCCTACCGGGCCGCTTCGATGGAGGAGCGTTTTAAATACATCGATCAACAGGGCATCCTGCGGGTGGGAAATCCTGACCTGCGTCCCGAAAAAGGACTTTTTGCCAACTTAGGCTACAGTTTTTCGATGCCGCGCTTTTACCTGAAAACCGATGTGTTTACCAATTACCTGTTCGATATGATTGCCGAAACCATGGGCAGCTATACCCTTACCGGCGGCCAGGTAGTGCCTGCCTGGGTGAATACCAATGTTGATAAGGCGATGTATTATGGTGCCGAGCTGGAGCTGAAGTGGTTGTTTGCTACGGGATTTGATGTGGAAACCAGCCTGGCTTATGTGTATGCCGAAGACCGTTCGACCGGACTGCTGATGCCCTGGCTGCCGCCGCTGAACGGTATCGTAAAGCTCAATTATCACCTGGCGCGGAAACTCAACAGCTCGCTGATGGTGGAATGGGAATACCAGACTGCCGAACCGGCACCGGGCGTCGACCGCCATCGCTATGCGGTAGTGAACTGGCTGTTCGATACCGCTCCCCGGTCGCTCGGAAGCGTCGATATCCGGTTCACCGGCGGTGTTCGCAACTTGCTCAATACCGAATACAAAGCCTGGTTCTCCACCTTACGGGGAGTGAACCGGCTGGAGCCGGGACGCAATATCTACCTTCAGGCGCTCCTCAGCTTCTGATCTTTACCGGTATAGCAGCCCGGCCACTTGTTCCAGGTAATGTACATCGGTTTCGTCGAGGATGTCGTAGCGCTCGCTGTCCACGTCGAGCACCGCAGCTACTTCGCCCTGAGCATCGTAAACCGGTACCACTATTTCCGCTACCGACAGCGAACTGCAGGCGATATGCCCCGGGAAGGCATTCACATCGGGCACCAGCAGGCTGCGTTTTTCGGCCCACGCGGTGCCACATACTCCTTTTCCTTTCCGGATACGCGTACAGGCAATGGGACCCTGAAACGGGCCCAGTACCAGTTCGTCGTCCTGTACGCGGTAAAACCCTACCCACCACCAGCCGAATGCCTGATGCAGGGCTGCTGCCAGGTTAGCCATGTTGGCCGTTATGTCGGGTTCGCCACCGGTCAGCGCCCCGAGCTGGGGGAGCAGCTGCCGGTATTTTTCTTCCTTTGTTGCGCCGGTAGTAAGTACTAATTTTTCTGCCATAAATGTTGTAAATGGAACTTTCAGTAAGTTTTTTGGTAAAAAGATGGTAAAGATATACATTTTTTCGCAGCTTATTCAAAATTTATTTGCTTACTTTGCAGATCGTTTTGTTAAAATGTACCCTCTTATCGACTTCCTAATATAAAATAATAATGTATGAAAACTTTTCGTAAACTTCTGTTCATGGCTGTGTTACTGGGTATCAGTTTGTTTGCCTCGGCACAGCAATTAGTTCCTGTCCCTATGGACCCCCAGATCCGGTATGGAAAACTCGACAACGGGCTTACCTACTACATCCGTAAAAACCAGCAACCCAAAGAGCGTGCCGAGTTTTATATTGCTCAGAATGTGGGCGCTATACTCGAAAATGACGATCAGAACGGGTTGGCGCATTTTCTCGAACATATGGCGTTCAATGGTACTAAACATTATCCCGGAAAACTGCTGATCGAGTACTTCGAATCGATCGGGGTGAAGTTCGGTACTAATATTAATGCCTATACTTCGCTCGACGAAACGGTTTATAATCTGTCCGACGTGCCTACTACCCGTCAGAGTGTTATCGACAGTGCTCTGCTCGTGCTTCACGATTGGTCGAGTTTTATCACCCTGGCCGGTGAGGAGATCGACAACGAGCGCGGAGTAATCCGTGAGGAATGGCGCACGGGCGCCGGAGCCGAACGCCGGATGTGGAAAGCATCCAATTACCTGAAGTATCCGGGGTCGCAGTATGCCAAACGCGATGTGATCGGCGATACTGCGGTGATTAATAACTTCTCGCACAAAGCAATCCGCGATTACTACGAAAAATGGTACCGTCCCGATCTGCAGGCTATTTATGTGATCGGCGATGTGGATGTCGACTGGGTAGAACAACGCATCAAAACCATGTTTGCCGATATTCCGGCGAAGCCAAACGCCGGCGAACGTCCTGTTTATGAAATTGCCGACAATGTTGAACCCATTATTTCGGTTGTAAAGGACAAAGAAGCGCGCATGACGCGTATCGAACTGGAATACAAGCATAAAAAGTTGCCCCAGGAAGTGAAATTGTCGATGGCCGGCTACCTTACCGGGGTGCTTAACCAGATGATTTCTACCATCATGGGCTATCGCTTCGACGAAATCACCCAGCGTGCCGATGCTCCCTTCGTGGGTGGCTACGCCATGTATGGCGAATTGGTGAAGTCGACCGACGCGTTTCAGTTGCTGGTGGTTCCTAAAGAAGGGAAAGAACTCGAAGGACTCGCAGCTTTGTTGTCGGAAGCCGAAAAACTGCGTCGGTTCGGATTTACCAATTCCGAAGTGGAACGTGCCAAATCGGAGTTGATGAAATCGATGGAGAATGCTTACAACGACCGTAAAAATCAGAAAAACCGTAATCTGGTGCGCGAATATGTTCGTCACTACCTCGATGCCGAACCTATTCCGGGTATCGAATGGGAATACCAGACACTGCAGCAGATTATGCCGCATGTTACGGCCGACCGCCTGAACCAGATTGTGAAAAATTACGTGACCGACGAGAACCTCATCGTTTCGTTTATGGCTCCCGATAAACCGTCGGTTATCATCCCGACAAACGAACAGGTGCTGGCTACCCTCGATGCGGTGAAGAAAGCCGAATATACGGCTAATAAGGAAGATGATATCAACCGTCCGCTTATAGCGAAAGTTCCTAAGGCCGGGAAGATAAAGAAAGTGAGCACGAATGCTACGCTGGGTACTACCGAGTGGGTGTTGAAAAACGGTGTGACGGTGGTTTTCAAACCTACCGAGTTTAAAAAAGATGAAATCCTGCTGTCGGCGTTCAGCGAAGGTGGTGTGTCGAAAGTGAAAAATACGAAGGATATTATTTCGGCATCGATGGCAGCCCAGGTGGTGGTCAACAACGGACTGGGCACTTTCTCGCAGGTCGACCTTAATAAAGTGCTTGCCGGTAAAATGGCATCGGTTTCGCCTCAGATTGGTTCGTATACCGAAGGGTTCAACGGCCGTTCGTCGGTGAGCGATTTTGAAACCATGATGCAGCTGGTGCACCTTTATTTCACGGCTCCGCGCACGGATAAAGAGGCATTTGCCTCACTCATGAATATGTACAAAGCATCGCTTGCCAATGCCGCCAGCGACCCGCGCGTTGCCTTCAACGATTCGGTTACCATGATGGTCAACAACCGTCACCCACGTACGGTCGTGCTGAATATGAACACGATCGAACTGCTCGATCAGGAGCGTGCCCTGGCCATTTTCAAGGAACGTTTCGGTATGCCGGGCGACTTCACCTTTGTATTTACGGGCAATATTAACCCCGACGATCCGGCAGTGCGTCAGGCCATTCTGACTTACCTCGGCGGCTTGAAATCGAAAAGCAAGAAGGAAACATTTACCGATGTGAAGATTCGCAAACCTCGCGGATTGGCTAACAATCATTTCCAACGCAAAATGGAGATTAATAAGGCATCCAACTTTATACTTTACAGCGGACAGCTTCCGTATACCATGGTCAACCGTACGGCTATGACGGCTATCGGCAATATTCTGAATATGCGTTACCTCGAAAGCATCCGCGAAAAAGAAGGTGGTTCGTATGGCGTGGGTGTGCGCGGTTCAGCCAGCAATACCCCGATCGAAGAGGGGATCATAATGATGCAGTTCGATACCGATCCCGAAAAACAACAGCGCTTAATGGCGATCATTCACAAGGAAGTGGACGATATCGTTAAAAAAGGTCCCCGCGAAGACGACCTGCAGAAGGTGAAAGAAAACATGCTGAAGAAATATTCCGAAGATTTGCGTGAAAACAACTGGTGGCAGAGCACTATCGTGAGCTATTATCAGGATGAACTGAATTTTGTAGACGACTATACCAAAGCGGTGAATGCACTCACTCCCCAGTTTATTCAGGAAACACTCAAACGCATTGTCGATCAGGGCAATGTGATGGAAGTAGTAATGAAACCGGCGGAATAACGATAGCTTAAACGGCCCTGTACTCCAACTCCCTTATACAACTTCTGCAATCAATTGGATTTTCCATGCAGAAGTTGTATAAGGGAGTTGAAGTACAGGTGTTTTTCGGTTGAAAGAGAAGGGAAAAACGGCCGATCGGTAAACCTTAACATTAAAATTCTGAAATAATATTCTCGAAATTTGGGAGATACAAATTTGTTTTTGTTATTTTGCACCCGATGTTTTAAATAACTACCTAATAATATGTCGAAAAACCTTGTAATTGTTGAGTCGCCTGCAAAAGCGAAAACTATTGAAAAATTTCTGGGGACCGATTATCAGGTTATGTCGAGCTTTGGTCATATCCGCGATTTAGCCGAAAAAGGTATAGGGATCGACTTCGATAATAACTACGCGCCCGTTTATGTCGTATCGTCCGACAAAAAGAAAGTAGTGTCGGAACTTAAAAAGGCTTCAAAAACAGCCGAAACAGTATGGCTGGCTTCCGACGAAGACCGGGAGGGGGAAGCTATTGCCTGGCATTTGTTCGATGAGCTGAAATTAGATAAAAAAAACACCAAACGGATTGTATTTCACGAGATTACAAAGGATGCTATTTTGCGTGCCATCGAAACCCCGCGCGACATCGATCTTCACCTGGTCGATGCCCAGCAGGCTCGTCGTGTGCTCGACCGTATCGTTGGCTTCGAACTTTCGCCTGTTCTTTGGCGTAAGGTCCGTCCGTCGCTTTCGGCCGGAAGGGTGCAGTCGGTGGCCGTACGCCTCATCGTGGAACGGGAACGCGAAATCAATCAGTTTACCGCCGAATCGTCGTACCGGGTGATGGCCGAGCTGGCAGGACCCGATGCAACAGGGAACCGGGTGGTGCTCAAAGCCGAACTGCAGCATCGCTTTGCAACCAAAGAGGAAGCGATGGCATTTCTGGAGCATTGTAAGTCGGCCGATTTTAAAGTAGAGGATATCGTTACCAAGCCTTCGAAAAAATCGCCGGCTCCGCCGTTTACTACTTCCACCCTCCAGCAGGAAGCCTCGCGTAAGCTGGGTTTTGCGGTTTCGCAAACCATGCGGGTGGCGCAGTCGCTCTACGAATCGGGAAAAATTACCTACATGCGTACCGACTCGGTGAACCTCTCCGACCTGGCACTCAATACTGCCAAGGCCGAAATTAAATCGATGGCCGGCGACCGTTATGTGAAAATCCGGAAATTCACAACTACAGCTAAAGGGGCCCAGGAAGCCCACGAGGCCATCCGTCCCACCTATATGAATGCGCATACCATCAGTGGCACCGCGCAGGAACAAAAACTTTACGAACTGATTTGGAAACGGACCATTGCTTCGCAAATGGCCGATGCCGAGCTCGAGAAAACCTCGATTGTGATTGGTTGTTCGTGTAATCAGTATAAGTTTGTCGCTTCGGGCGAAGTGATTGTGTTCGATGGTTTCCTGAAAGTATACCTCGAATCGACCGACGACGAAGAAACCGAGCAGGAAGGACTGCTCCCGCAAATGAAATCGGGCGAAGTGCTGAATGCCGAGATTATTACTGCCCAGCAGCGCTTTACCCAGAAACCGCCCCGTTACAGCGAGGCCAGTCTGGTGCGTAAGCTCGAAGAGCTGGGCATCGGCCGCCCGTCGACCTATGCGCCTACCATCACCACGATTCAGAATCGTACCTATGTGGAGAAAGGCGACCGGCCGGCCGAAAAGCGTAACTACAACCTGCTGACGCTTAAAGGGGGAAAGATAAGCGATAAAATTCAGACCGAAAATACGGGTGCCGAAAAGGGAAAGTTGTTTCCAACCGATATCGGTATGGTGGTGAACGATTTTCTTACCGAATATTTTCCCTCCATTCTTAGTTACGATTTCACGGCCCGTATCGAAAAGGAATTTGATACAGTGGCCGAGGGTACCATCAATTGGGTGAACCTTATCGATGCGTTTTACAAAAAGTTCCATCCGATCGTGGAAGATACGCTGAAAAATTCGGAGCGCCAGTCGGGCGAGCGGGTACTGGGTACCGATCCGGTAAGCGGGCGGCAGCTGGCTGTGAAGATCGGGCGTTATGGTCCTATTGCTCAGATAGGTACGGCCGAAGAAGAGGAAAAACCGGTATTTGCATCGCTGCGTAAGGATCAGTCGATCGAAAATATAAGCCTTGAAGAAGCCCTCGAATTGTTTAAACTCCCGCGGACCATCGGCGAATTTGAAGGTAAGGAAATGACCGTGGCGGTAGGTCGCTTCGGACCTTATATCCGTCACGACGGTGCATTTTACTCGTTGCCTAAGGGTGAGGATCCGATGGCTATCGGTGCCGAAGCAGCAGTAGGCATTATCGAGGCCAAACGTGAAGCCGAGCGTAATAAGGTGATCAGTGTGTTGGGCGAAAATGGCGAATACCAGGTGCTTAACGGCCGTTTCGGGCCATATTTCACATTCGAGAAAGCGAATTATAAAATACCGAAAGGAACCGATCCGGCGACGCTTACTGCCGAAGCCTGTGCGGAGTTGGTCGCCCAGCAACCGGCTGCCGGAGCGAAGAAAAAATCCTTTGCACGTAAGAAAAAATAAGTTAATCGTTAATTTGTTACTGTTATGATGAAACAACTTTTTGCCATTGCCTGTGTGGCTGCCTGTGTTGCTGTAGCGCAAGCACAAACTCCATATGTGTACTCGGGCGAACCCGAACTGGTTTATGCATTGCCTGCCACCGAGTTGGTGTTCGAACTGGAGATTGAAAAGGTGACCGAAAAGCCGGGTGTGTTTTATCAGTATTCGCAACGTTACCTGGCAACCAGCAAAGTTGTAACGGCCGAATCGACTCAGTATCGGCTGAAGTCGGTGCGCATGTCGACGCGGCCGGTGCTCGATCCTGCACGTCGTTTCGCTGTTTCGCCGGAGCTTCTGCCCGGCCTTGCAGTAACAAAAGAAGGTTTTCTTGCCGGAGTTAATGTCCCTGTTCCCCGGCAGCCGATCAGCGAACGGCGCGTGGAGCGTGTGGCCGCACCGCAGCCCGCCCGGCCCGAAGGGATATTGCCGCTGAACCAGGAATACATGATGGCCGGTTCGATGGCCAAAATGGCCGAAGGGGCCGCCTATCAGATTTATGCCATCCGCGAAAGCCGGATGAACCTGCTGAGCGGCGAACTGGAACAATTGCCGGCCGACGGCGAATCGTTGAAACAAATGTTGCAGGGACTCGACCGTCAGGAACGCGAGCTGACCGAATTGTTTGTGGGTGAAGTACGTCGTACAACCGAACGTCGACAGGTGAGTTTTATTCCCGATTCGGTCGAAAATGAAGCTATTTTATTCCGCCTGTCGGCCAGCCGCGGCTTGGTTGCCAACGACGATCTGGGAGGCGAACCTTATTATGTGGTTATCGATCACGAAGCTATTCCTACGCCTTCGGCTGCTGCGCTGAAGGCTCAGGCATCAAAAAAGAAATCGAAACAGGCTCCGGCCGAAATTGCACTGTACACCGTTGTTCCGGCCAATGCAATAGTTGAAATAAGCGATGGGGTCACTACCTTACTCAAACAGCAAACTACCCTTTCGCAGCTGGGAGTATTGATCCCCTACAGCGCGGCGCTGTTTACCGGCGCTGATGTAACGATGGAAGTGGATGTCGCGACCGGCCGGCTGGTCCGGATTCAGCAGACGGTCGTTCCGAAACGTTAATCTGCTTGTTTTAATTTCACTGCCAGGTACACTCCGGCCAGCACCAGCATTATCCAGTTTCCATCGGAAAGGGGAATCGGATTTCCCGTAGGGTCGGTTCCCGGGTCGGGCTTGCGGGGAACCAGCGGATCTTCTTCGGCCGACCGGAAAGGTTGGGTCTGATTGAGGTTGTTTTGAGCAATGGCCAGTGCTCCTTGTGGTCGTACCTGCTGCGATCCTGTAGCCGACCGGCGGCCGCTGAAGAACATATAACTTCCCCCGCCACCCGGCATGGCGCCCGTCCTGTTGGAATGACTTTCGCCGGTGTGAACCGCGTATACCATAGGTTGTTGTATCCCTTCGGCCGCATAATTGCGGCGTACTACAGCTTTTCCCGATAGAGAGCTCCCTTCGAAAGGAGCCGATAGAAGCATGCCGGTAGCAAAAGCATCGGCGCTTGGAGGAAGTCCCGTGACAGCAGGCCGTTTTGCACCGCGGCCACTTCGGCCCGCGTTGCCGGAGCCGGAATAACCGCTCATGCGATGGTCGCCCGAAATGCCGATGTTTATTCGTTCGGAAGAGGTGCCCACGTATCCAAGACTGTCTTTCTCAATTTCGTCGAACACCCATTGATAGGCAAAGTAAAGGCCTACCAGTATAAGGATGGTAATGATGATGTTAAAAAGTGGGCTATCTAACTTTTTCATTGTATTTAGTTCATTCTAAGTTTGTGCGATTTTCCCGACGAGAACTGAATGATGTATTCGCCGGCTGAAAGACCCGTACGGCGCTGGTATTGTTCGCCTTTAGCCACCATGGCCGTAAACTGCAATCGTCCGAGGGTATCGTACACCTTGACCGTTTGGTCGTGAGCCGAATAGTTGCCGATAGTAAGCTTGTTGTTGATGGCGTATACCATTATATCGTCCGAAATTTCAACCTTTTCGTCCGAGTTCCCGATTCGTATCAGGAACCGTTTCACCGGATCGCTGGCCGAGGCTGTAAAGCTGTAGCGTGTTCCATCGGCCGAGATATCGGTGCGGGTACCGGTTACCAGATCGTCCAGGAAAATACCTTCGGGGTACAGCCCGCCGGTTTCCCGGTGCGTAACGACCAATTCGTAGTGTTGTTCCTTGCCGGTCATAAAACCGATCAGTACATTCCGGATCGAATTGGTTGTAAATACCTGGTAGTTGCGGTCGGGCATCAGAGCGAACAGTTGCGGGGCGTCCGTTTTACTCATGAGCTTTTCGCCATCCCAGCCATTATCGAAGCTCTTGCTGCACGTGTCGTTCATGAAAATCCACAGCCGGTCGGTCGATCGGGTATCTTTTACATCCAGATACAAAGCAGGCAGCGGCGCAGGACGAATGGAGTCGTTGGTTGCCATTCGTTGAACAGTAGTGTTTTTCCCGGCAACCGTACTATACGGTATTTCTACAGTGAAAGTGCCCGGATTACTGGTATCCTGATGTAGTTTCCGGATCACAAAGCCTTGCATGGAGGGGATTTCGCGCGGAAGTCCCGAAGGGATGGTCGGATTGGCCAGGTTTTTCGGTATGGCCACGTATTGTCCGGTTACTCCGCCATCGCTGGTGCCATAGCCTTCGGTAACCCAGTCGCCATAACTTCCCGTATTATAAAGGTATACCGTTGCTTCTGTTTCGGCGCCGAAATTAATTCCCGCAATGCCGATGGCCGCCGTGTAGGAATTTGCAAACAGGTGATGTCCCGGATACGCTGCATTGGGATAATAAATCAGAGGATTGCCCGAGTTCCTGACGAAATTGCCGTTTTCAAGTATTCCCTGGTACACGATGGTGCGCGGCGAGTCGTGCGTGATTTCGTAACCGTCGAACGAAGCGAGCGCCGACATGTTGTTCAGTGCGTCCCACTTTGCTCCGAAATTGCTGTTGCCCAGGTCGACTTTGCCGGTTGCATCGTACTTGCGTACAAACGATCCGTCGAAAGTGGGCGACGCGGTGGCCAGCGTGCGCAGAGGTATGCCGAAGTATTGCCATTTATAATACTGTCCGGCCACCGGCGTGGTCGATTTGAAGGCTTTCGAATACATTTCGACTGTAGCCTCTACCGGGTTCCCCACCGGGTTGCCGAAGATCAGGCTCCCGTTGGGTACATTGGAATCCGATTTCAGCCTCAGACCTCCGGCGCCCGCGTGGTTGGTAACCGTGGCGGCTGTTATGGCCCGGCCGGTTCCGATTTCAAGATAAGCCCCTGTGTTGATGATCAGACTGGTTGCTGTGTTGTGGCTGGATGCCGGAAGATAGACTCCGGTGGTATTGTCGATTACCAATGTGGTATAAGTGGCATTGTTGATGAGCGTCTGTGCAGCAGTGCCGTTGTAAATCACGGTTCCCGGATAGCTCGTTTTCACGGGTACACTGTTTTTGGTGAATATGGTATCGTTTGCAATAGTTCCCGCTACCGTTACGGTGCCGGTCTCGATCTTTAAAACACCGTTGTTGGTCAGATTGTTGTAAATAGCAAAATTATATGCTCCTCCCAGGCTGACCATGGCTCCGTTGCTGATGGTGATATCGCGGCACACGGCTCCTGCCGATCCGATGGTAGGCTGGTTGCCTCCCACGGGATAGGTTGGAATCAATACGTCGGTGTCGGTGGTGGGGATTACTCCGCACTGCCAGTTGGAGGCGGTGTTCCAGTCGGTGGTGTAGCCGAGCCATTCCAGTTGAGTGGCATCGGTGGTTACCACGAAACTGTTTGCTCCGTTGGTCGTACTCCCCGAAACCGACAAATTGTAAGTTCCGGTCGGAATGCCGCTGATATTTTTTGAAGTCGATGTAAATCCGCCTCCGTTTCTTGTCCAGCTATATTCAAAGAGCTCGGACCAGGTAGGCGTCCCGGTCATGGTTGCTGCGTTGCCCGAAGGTACGTGCGAAAGCGTTGATCCGCTGCCTTCGAAAAAGTTAAATCCGGCAATTAATCCCGTGTCGGTATTACTGTACTGATGAAGCTCCTGAGCCAGATTGGCGATTTGAGCAGGAGTCAGTTCCTGGTTCCAGAAGCCTGCTTTGGCCATTTGACCGTTGAAGTAATCGGCGGTTGTGCCCCATACATAAGCGCCGAGGCGTGTGTTATAGGTCGAACTTCCGTAATTGACAGGAGCTGTCAACGCTCCGTGCGTTTGGGTAACAACCAGCACTCCGTCTATGTAAATTCTCAACGAACTACCGTTTCCGACTCCTGCCACGTGATGCCATTCCCCATCTTTCGGATAGGGCGAACCGCTTGTAATGGCGGCAAGCCTCAGTCCTTCCGACCAAAGCTCCAGTTCGCCGCTCGCGGTAAATCCGAATTCAACAGCATCGTTTTGCCCGAAGAAACTGTTGCGGTTGTAGGCGGTTGTTTTTATCCATCCCTCGAGAGTAAAAGCGGTGAGGCCGTTTAACAATGTTCCTCCGGTGTTTACATCGAGCGAATTAAAGTTCAGGGCCGTAGGGATGTTGTCGGGCGTAACGGCGCCGTCGGAGCTCAAAGGGCAGGAAGTGTTGGTAATTACGGCAGTAGGCTGAGGGATGTCCCAGATAGTAAGCGATGAGGGGCTGACGGCCGTTCCGGCATAGGTGGTTTCTACGGTAATGGTCCCGCTGGTGGCCGCTGCAGGAACCGTTGCGGTTAGTTGTGTGCTGCTGTTCACCGTAAAAGATGTCGCACTTACGCCATTGAAACGCACTGCGGTGACATTAGTAAAACCAGCGCCGTTAATGGTAATGGTAGCGCCTCCGCCCGCATACACGACGGAGGGTGTGAAGCTGGAAATAGAAGCTTCCTGAATTCTGAAAGTGGCTATAGCGCCTGCCCATCTCGACGAAGTAGTATTCCCGCCGGTATACGCCTGGCCCGTTGCGGTTACAATTTTTTCCAGCGAAAAAACCCTGGCGTTATTGGTAGCAGTACCGTTGGTTGAGCTAACGGCACCAATCGACGTGAAGCTGTTGCTGATGTTGGTAAGGTTGTAGCTGCTGCTACTTAAGCCAATACCTCCAATCCATACTTCACGACTGGCCGTGGTGATTGAAGTAGTTCCTGTAGAAGGGGTGGAATTGTTGCCGTAATTGCTGGCAGTCCGGTCGAGAGGAGTAGTATTATAAACCAGTCCGCTGTATTCTATTACCGATACGGCCGTGCGGGCCAATCCCTGACTAAATGTGATAGAAGGGCTTGCATTGCTTTGAATGGCCGTAGTATACCAGATTTCAATATTGACATTTGTAGTATTCGCTCTGGATACAGCTCTTGTCCATGTTACACCGGTCTGTGTAATGCTGGTCACATTGTTTTGAGTAGTCGTTCTGCCCGAAATGACCGCGATCAGAGTGTTTCCGGCTTGTGGAGCAGTTCCGAGGGTTAGGGAGAAGGATGTCCGGGCGTTCGTCCCGGTACTCCCGGCAACGGTCTGTACCTTCTCTTGCCCATACAGAAATGTACTGCAAATAAGCAGAGTTAAGCTAAGGAAGTAATTTTTATAACCCATTCTCATCTTGTTTTTGGAAAACACGTTACAAATATAGATAAATTTCTATTATTCTGCAGGTTTAATTCTGTGTTTTTATTCTTTTTTTGGACAAACTGAAGAAAAAAACAATAATCGTACGTTTTATACCGATATCTTTCATATAAACATTGTATATAACGAACATTAGTAAACAAATTGAACCTATAACAAAATAATTTTAATTTATCGTTATTTTTAGGTCAAAAAACCAGATTAACAGCATAGTATAAAAAAATCCCCCGGAAGTTAGAGCTAACTTCCGGGGGAACAAGCGTGCTGAACGCCAAAAAAGTCGGGTGTCGGTTGCGTTACACGTTAAATCTGAAATGCATGATGTCGCCGTCCTGTACCACGTATTCTTTTCCTTCTACAGCCATCTTGCCGGCCTCCTTACAAGCGGTTTCCGAACCCAGGGTCACGAAATCGTCGTATTTAATTACCTCGGCACGGATAAAGCCTTTCTCGAAGTCGGTGTGAATCACTCCCGCACACTGCGGTGCTTTCCATCCCCGGTGGAAAGTCCAAGCACGTACTTCCTGTACGCCGGCAGTAAAATAAGTCTGCAGGTTGAGCAGTTTATAAGCCGAGCGGATGAGGCGGGCCACACCCGATTCTTCCAACCCGGCAGCCTCCAGAAATTCCTGACGTTCTTCGTAGGTTTCCAGCTCGGCTATGTCGGATTCGGTAGCAGCAGCTACGACCAGGATTTCGGCATTTTCGTCTTTCACAGCCTCCCGCACGGCCTCCACATAGGCGTTGCCGGTGGCGGCACTGGCTTCGTCTACATTGCAGATATACATTACCGGTTTATCGGTAAGTAAAAACAAATCCTTCACATAAGGTTGTTCGGCCTTGTCGAGTACTACCGTGCGGGCCGATTTCCCTTGCATCAGCGCTTCGCGGTAACGCAGCAGGATGTCGTATACGATTTTGGCCTGTTTGTCGCCGCCGGTCTGCGCCTGCTTCTGCACTTTGTTGATACGGCTCTCCACCGTTTCCAGGTCCTTCAGCTGCAACTCGGTATCGATAATCTCCTTGTCGCGCACCGGATTAATGCTGCCGTCCACATGCGTGATATTGTCGTTTTCGAAACACCGCAGCACGTGCAGGATGGCGTCGGTTTCGCGGATATTGGCCAGGAATTTATTGCCCAGCCCTTCGCCTTTGCTGGCGCCCTTCACGAGGCCGGCAATATCCACAATTTCTACCGTAGTAGGTACAATCTGCCGCGGATTCACCAGCTCGGCCAGTTTGGTAAGCCGCTCGTCGGGAACGGTAATTACACCCACATTGGGCTCTATAGTGCAAAACGGGAAATTAGCCGCCTGTGCCTTTGCATTCGATAAACAGTTGAAAAGTGTCGATTTACCCACGTTGGGCAGACCGACGATACCACATTGTAAAGCCATTCTATTAAATTATTAATTGGTGAATTGTTACTTGTTAACGGACGGGGCAGTTGTCCGGCCTCCCTCTGATGGTGGATAATTAACAAGTAACAATTGATTTGATTGTTTCCGGAAAATATTTATATTCTAATTGATGTACTTTTTCGGCCACCGTTTCGGGTGTGTCGAAGGGAGTAAGTTCGCAACGGGCCTGAAAAATGATAGCCCCCTCATCGTAATTCTCATTGACATAATGAATGGTAATGCCCGATTCACGCTCGCCAGCAGCCACCACGGCTTCGTGAACATGATGTCCGTACATGCCTTTTCCTCCGTACTTCGGAAGCAGGGCAGGATGTATATTGATAATCTTATTGGGATAGGCCTGCAGGATAGGCGCCTGGATTTTGAGCAGAAATCCGGCCAATACTATAAAGTCGATCGCATTTGCTTGCAGTAATTCAATAATTGCCGTACCTTCGCGGAATTGTGCCGCCGAAAATGTGTACGAAGGTATCCCTAACCGGCGGGCCCGCTCGTGAACAAATGCATCGGATTTGTTCGATACAATGATCGGAAAAAGAAGCTCCCGGCTTTCTGAAAAATATTCGATAATATTCTCGGCGTTCGATCCCGAACCGGAGGCAAAAAGGGCTATTTTTGGGGTCATAGAAGAGGGTATTCTGCTCAATTTATCGCATTTTGTGCAAAAATAAGCTTTTTTTTCGACAAATTTTAGTGTATGTCGGGAAAATTACTTTACTTTGCACCGCAAAATTAAACAACAAATTTTATTTATCAACTTAAAAAACTAAAATTATGTCAGAAGTTGCAGCTAAAGTAAAAGCTATCATCGTTGAGAAATTAGGTGTTGACGAAGCTGAAGTAGTTCCTACAGCTAGTTTCACTAACGATCTGGGTGCAGATTCATTAGACACGGTAGAGCTGATCATGGAATTCGAAAAAGAATTCGGAATCACCATTCCTGAAGATCAGGCTGAAAAAATCTCTACTGTAGGTGATGCTATCGCATACATCGAGGCTTTATAATATTTATTCCTAATTTTCATTATGGAATTAAAAAGAGTTGTAGTAACCGGGCTGGGTGCCGTTACTCCTCTTGGTAATACTATTCCGGACTTCTGGAATAGTATTATCAATGGAAAGAGCGGTGCTTCCCCGATTACCCGATTTGACACTACGAATTTTAAAACGAAATTTGCCTGTCAGATTAAGGAGTTTGATCCCAACCTGCATTTCGATCGCAAGGAAGCCCGGAAAATGGACATTTATGCGCAATTGTCGATGGTAGCAGCCAAAGAAGCCATTGAGCATAGCGGTCTCGACCTGGACGCGATTGATAAAGACGAGGTAGGGGTTATTTTTTCTGCCGGTATCGGTGGGATTACGACCTTCGAACAGGAGATAGGTTTTTATTACCAGAATCAGGAGAATGGTCCGAAATTCAATCCATTCTTCATTCCGAAGATGATTTCGGACATTGCTGCCGGTCTGATTTCGATGCAGTATGGTTTCCGCGGTCCCAATTACTCGACAGCTTCGGCTTGTGCGTCGTCGACTCACGCGCTCATCGATTCGTTCAACCATATCCGTATGGGTAAGGCGAATGTAATTGTGTGCGGGGGTGCCGAATCGGCGATTACTCCGGGGGGTGTGGGTGGTTTCAACGCGCTTACTGCCTTGTCGACCCGCAACGATACTCCCGAGTCGGCTTCGCGCCCGTTCAGCAAGAGCCGCGATGGTTTTGTGATGGGCGAAGGTGCCGGGTGTCTTATTTTCGAAGAACTGGAACATGCTCTGGCCCGTGGCGCCAATATCCTCTGCGAAGTAGTGGGTGGCGGTATGTCGGCCGATGCATATCACCTCACGGCTACCCATCCCGAAGGGTTGGGCGCTAAACTGGTGATGCAGCGCGCATTGAAGGATGCAGGCCTGAAGCCGGAAGATATCGATTATATTAATGTTCACGGAACAGCCACTCCTGTGGGGGATGTTTCGGAAGCAAAAGCTATCAAGGATGTTTTCGGCGATCATGCCTATAAGCTGAATATCAGTTCGACCAAATCGATGACGGGTCACCTCCTGGGTGCCGCCGGTGCGGTGGAGGGTATAGTGGCCGTATTGTCGGTGGTGAACGATATCGTTCCTCCTACCATCAATCACGAAGAAGGCGACGACGATCCGGAAATCGATTACAATCTGAATTTCACTTTCAACAAAGCTCAGAAACGTACCGTGAATGCGGCCCTGTCGAATACCTTCGGTTTTGGCGGGCATAACGCGAGCGTAATTGTAAAAAAATTTGTAAAGTAAAGTGATACAGTATATCTTGCGTAAAATAAGACTCTTTTCGCGTGCGCGGAAGGGGTCTTATTTGCAATTGTACCGTATACTCGGTTTTTATCCCGATAAACTCGCCTATTATCAGCTGGCATTGCGCCATCGTTCGTCGACGCCCCACTCGGCCCGCGGACATATGCTCAGCAACGAACGGCTCGAATTCCTGGGCGATGCCGTGCTCAATTCGGTGGTTACCGATATTCTCTTCAATCATTACACGCATCAGCGCGAAGGCTTTCTTACCAATACCCGCTCCAAAGTGGTGAGCCGCGAGTTTCTCAACCGCCTGGCCGTGGATATGGGACTCGATAAGCTGGTGGTGACTTCGCGGAACGTGAACCGTACGGCCAACCGCAATATCTACGGAAATGCTTTCGAAGCGCTGATGGGGGCTATTTACCTCGATTATGGCTACAAGCAGTGCAAACGTTTTGTCGAACAGCGGGTGTTTTCGAAACTGGTGGATATCGACCGGCTGGCAACCGACGAGCGTAATTATAAATCGCGCATTATCGAATGGTGTCAGAAATACCATCTTCCGTACGACTTCGAGGTCGACGAGGAGCGCGATGCTGCGTCCAATCAGCATGTTTTTACTTCCCGGCTCCTGATCGCGGGACGGGTGATGGCGCAGGCGAAAGGCGTCAGCAAAAAGATATCGCAGCAAAAAGCTTCGCTCGAGGCCTATCAAAAACTAATGAACAATCCTTCTATTTTAGGCGAATTGCAGGAGGAAGTTCAGTAATTTTTTTATCTTTGCCGGGGTTATGACAATTAAATTCAAAAATAATGGAAACGCTTCATTTTGCCGAAATTATTGCCGGGCAAGCTAAGAAATACGGCGAACGTACCGCATTTTATCACCGTAAAAAAATTACCGACGAGTGGACTTCGCTAAGCTGGACCGCTATGTCGGAACAAGTGACCGCCCTGGCCAAACGGCTCTACGAGATGGGATTGAAAGAAGGCGACCGGGTAGGACAGTTTTCGAACAATATGGTCGAGAACATGGTAACCGATTATGCTTTGTTTGCCAATCGTGCGGTAGTGGTGCCTATGTATGCTACTTCTACAGCTCAGCAAATCGAATTTATTGTCAACGATTCGGCCATTGAAATCCTTTTTGCGGGCGATCAGGCGCAGTATGAAATTGCACTGGAGGTAAAACAGCGCTCGTCGGTGCTGAAAACAATAGTGGTGTACGATCCGGATGTGGAATTGAAAGATGCAGACACCCTTCGTTTTGCCGATGTGCTGGAAGCCGGTCGCCGGTCGAACCGGCAGTTGGATGTGCGCGAACGTCAGCAGGCTGCAACTGAGGACGATCTGGCCTGCATTCTTTACACATCGGGTACTACAGGCAATCCCAAAGGAGTAATGCTGCCCCATTCCTGTCTCGACGAAGCTGTTCGCGTTCACCGCATCCGCATTCCCGAAATGACCGATCAGGATACTTCCATCGCCTTTCTGCCCATGTCGCATGTATTCGAGCGTATGTGGTGTTACCTGTGTGTGGCCAATGGCGTGACTGTTTACGTCAATCTCCGGCCGATCGAAATTACGGAGGCTATCAAACAGGTCCGCCCTACCATGATGTGTGCTGTGCCGCGTTTCTGGGAGAAGGTTTATGCGGCGGTGCAGGAGAATATTGCCAAGATGCCGCCGTCGAAGCAGGGGATCGTTACCTGGGCGCTGGCAGTGGGCAGGAAGTATAATATCGATATGTTGCGTAATGGGCTGAAGCCCGGACTGGGACTGCGTATTAAGTATAAAATTGCCGATACGCTTATTTATTCGAAAGTAAAAAAGACAATCGGTATCGAGAACGCGAAATTGTTCCCGGTGGCCGGGGCAAAGCTGTCCGACGATATTAATATTTTTCTGAAAAGTATGGGAGTGCCTATTGCGTATGGCTATGGACTCACCGAAACCACGGCCACGGTAAGTTTTTTCGAGCCGGTTGGTTATGAGTTTGGCACCGTGGGACGGCTTATTCCCGGTATTCAGGTGAAAATTGGGGCCGATAACGAAATCATGCTGAAGGGACGTACCATTTTCAGGGGGTATTATAAGAATCCCGAAGCGAATGCAGCGGCCTTTACCGACGATGGTTTTTTTCGTACGGGTGATGCCGGCTTTTTGCGCAACGATTGTATTATTCTCACCGACCGGCTGAAGGATTTGTTCAAAACTTCGTATGGGAAGTACATTGCTCCGCAGGAGATTGAAACGCGCTTGATCCTGGATAAATACATCGAACAGGTGGCGGTGATCGGTAACGAGAAACCTTATGTTACGGCCCTGATCGCTCCGGCGCTTCCGGCGGTGGAGGAGTTTGCCCGCAAGGCCAGGATTTCGTTCGGCACTACGGAGGAGCTGCTTGCAAAGCCCCAGGTAATCGAACTGATCGATTCGTGTATCCGAAAGCAACAGGAGGGGATGGCGGCTCACGAGCAGATCAAGAAATTTGCATTGTTGGCTACGCCGTTCAGCATACAGACGGGCGAACTCACGAATACCTTGAAGCTCAAGCGTCCGATTGTGGAGCAACGTTATAAGGTATTGATCGACGAAATGTATGTTAAATAACATATTCTGAAGATTTTTTCAAGTTAATGTCTTGTGGTGTTGTGTTTTATAACATAATTTATTGTATCTTTGCAGCGTAATAAAAATTAATTATGATTAAAGAAACAATTGGAAGCAATGCCGGACTTGTTTGGTCGGCGTTGGAAGACGGTTCAAAAAGTTTGAAAGCCGTTAAGAAAGCCACTAAGCTGAAAGAAGCCGAATTGAACCTGGCGCTGGGTTGGTTAGCCCGCGAAGGTAAGGTGATTTTCACCGAAGTGGAAGGCGAAATGTTTGTAAGCCTGGCCTGATGGCCGGAACGCCACCCGTTGGATGCGGAATCCATCGGCGAAATGATTAAAAGAGAGCGGGGAGTGTTGCTACTTTTCCGCTTTTTTTGGCTCTAAGATTTCGGAATTCAAAAAAAAACAGTATATTTGCAGCCGATTTGCGAAAATAGCTCAGTTGCCCCAAAAGCAGACAGGACTGCTCTACCAACTGCGCTCAATGCCGATTCAAATTATGCGAAAATAGCTCAGTTGGTAGAGCATAACCTTGCCAAGGTTAGGGTCGCGGGTTCGAGTCCCGTTTTTCGCTCTCACTTACAGGAGTCATTCCTGCCCGGATGGTGGAATGGTAGACACGAAGGACTTAAAATCCTTTGGCTTCACGGCTGTGCGGGTTCAAGTCCCGCTTCGGGTACGAAAATCCCCTTTTAATCGACTGATTGAGAGGGGATTCTATTTTGCCGGGGTGTACTAAAGGTGTACTCGTTATGATTCTTGTAATGGATTTATACTAATCTACTTGTTCTGGGTTCTGCAGCTTCAAGATTCTGATTATTATTTCCTATATGATAATTACTTTTGCTTGTAAAACTCTCTGCAAGTAGTTTAGCCTGCTCAATAACGGTTTCGGTGGCTTTAACTTCCATATCAGGAGGATAGCCATGTTTGCGAAGAATCTTTTTGACTGCAATTCTCATTTTTGCTTGAACATTTTCCCTCACAGTCCAATCTATGCTTGTGTTCTTGCAACAGTGTCAACTAATTCACGTGCGATATGTCGTAAAACATCGTTACCTAAAATCGATACAGCACTATCATTCACTTCTAAGGCTGAATAAAAAGCAAATTCTCTGAAATCTAAACCTAAACCTTCTCCTTTCCGGTCAGCTTCTTTAATCTCTTTGGCAAGCCGAATCATTTCTTCAATAATTTCTGCGGATGTTATAAGGTTATTCTGATAATTTCGGACTACCTGATCTAACATTTCAGAGAATTTCTTGGACTGTACCAAGTTGGTTTTTCTGCGTGATTTTATCTCGTCATTCAATAGTTTTTTGAGCAATTCAAATGCAAGGTTTTTATGTTGCATACCTTTTATCTCGGCTAAGAATTCATCAGATAAAATAGAAATATCTGGTTTCTTAATGCCGGCAGCATCAAAGATATCTACTACTTCATCAGAAACTATTGCATCTGAAAGAATTTGCTTTATAGCTGTCTCAATCTCTTCGTCAGTTTTACCTGTTTTTGCGCTTTCGGTTACTTTTACAATACGAACTTTAATGGCTTGAAATAAACCAACTTCATCCCTGATTTCAAGTGTATAGGGGTGTGGAACTGAAATAGCAAATGATTTTGACAATGCTGTTACAGCATTAATAAAACGGTCTTTCCCACTTTCTAATCCTAAAATATAATTAGCTGCCTGAATTGGGAAATATAATTTTTGCTTTGGTGACAAAGTAAAAAATGAATTATAATCGAAACCTTTCGGTTGAGATTTATCGGTGGGTTGTTCTTTGAACATTTGAGCCAAAATTTCATATTTACTCATCATCACTGAAGCTGCTTCTTCCTGGTCGAAAGTTGGAGCACCTTTCCCGCCATTATCCGTGTAAACCGATAAGGCTTTTTTGAGCTCTGTAACAATACCAATGTAATCAACAATTAAACTGCCCTCTTTGTCTTTATAAACACGGTTTACACGCGCTATGGCCTGCATAAGGTTATGCCCTTTCATTGGCTTGTCAATGTAAAGGGTATGCAACACAGGGGCATCGAAACCTGTTAGCCACATATCACGAACAATGGCTAATTTCAGTTTATCTTTCGGGTCTTTCAGTCTTTCACCCAAAGCTTTCCGCTTGGGTTTATTTCTGACGTGTGGTTGAAAATTTAATGGGTCGGAAGAAGAGCCAGTCATAACGACTTTTATTGCTCCTTCTGTATCATCCTCACTATGCCAATCGGGTCTGATTTTGATTATTTCATCGTATAAATCAACATATACGGCGGCTCATACAGACGATCATACCTTTTCCGTCGAGTATTTCATTTCGTTGCTCAAAGTGGTTTACAATATCGGCTGCAATGAGTTGTAATCGGTGTTCGTTGCCTACAATAGCTTCGAGCCTTGCCCATTTGGCTTTTAATTGTTGACTGCTTGTTGTTTCTTCACCCTCTGTTAGTTCTTCAAATTCAGCATCAACACGGGGTTTTTCTTCTTCTTCTTCTTCTTCTTTGAGAGTGATTTTCGCTAAACGATTTTCGTAGAAAATACGCACAGTCGCTCCATCTTCAACTGCTTGCTGAATGTCGTAGACATCGATATAATCACCAAAAACAGCTTGTGTAGTCTTGTCTGTGTTTTCAATTGGAGTACCTGTAAAGCCAATAAATGAAGCATTAGGCAAAGCATCACGCATGTGTTAAGCAAAGCCGTCCATAAAATCGTATTGACTGCGGTGCGCTTCGTCGGCAATAACAACGATATTTCTTCGGTCCGATAATTCTTCGAATTGACCTTTTATGTTTTTGAATTTGCCATCAGCTAATTCAATTTTTTCTTCAATTTCAGGTAAAAACTTTTGAATAGTTGTAAACACAATACCACCCGAAGAAACACTAAGTAAACTTTTTAAATGGTCTCTGTTTTCAGCTTGTACTGGCGTTTGGCGAAGTAAATCCTGACTTGAAGTAAAAGTATCGAAAAGCTGGTCGTCTAAATCGTTACGGTCTGTCAGTACTACCAAAGTAGGATTGTTTAATGACAATACTAATTTACCAGCATAAAAAACCATACTCAGACTTTTACCGCTGCCTTGTGTGTGCCAAATAACACCTGCACATTGGTCACCATTTACAGCTGTTGCCTTTTTTGTAGTTTCTACCGCTTTGTTGACTGCGAAGTATTGGTGATAGCGTGGTACTATTTTAGTGATTTGGTCTTTGTTTTGGTGTAATACAATGTAATGACGGATAAGGTCGAGCAGAACTTTTTTATTGAGCATACCTTTAGCTATTACTTCCATTTGTGGCATGTTTTCATCTGCTACCACATTGCCGTCAATAGATTTCCAAGGTACAAAGAACTGTTTGGGAGCTGTAAGCGAACCATACAGAGCATCCCAACCGTCGGAAACAATCAATAAGGCATTGTATTGAAACAAGGAAGGAATGGCTTGTTTGTCGGTCTGTAGTTGATTGAAAGCTGTTTTTATGGTTGCGTTTTCGTCAGCTGCGTTTTTGAGTTCAATAACCACAAAAGGCAAACCGTTTACAAAAAAAATGACATCCGGGCGTTTGTTTACATTGCCCTCAATAATTGTGAATTGATTGATAACCAAAAACTCATTGTTTTCGGGCTTATTGTAATCTATCAACCAAACTTTATCACCTGCAATTCTATCTCCTTTACGGTACTCAATATCAACTCCATCGGTGAGGTATTTATGAAATTGATAGTTGTTTTGAAATAAGTTTGGACTATCGGAACGGAGTACTTTTCGTAAGGCCTCTTCCTGTGCATCTGCCGGAACACGGTGGGATTGATTAACGCAATGGCATTTTGAAGTCTGGACTTCAAAATAACTTCGCGGTATTCACGCTCGGGAGAATGACCATCGGGCGATATATCAGCACCATTGAGATAATGATAACCCAATTCAACGAATTCCTGAATTACAACTTGCTCTATATGGTCCTCTGATATAACTGCCATTGCTTAAAGTATTATCCGGCCAAATTCTACTCTGATTTTTAATCTGTTCAACCTAAAATCGCTGTATTCGATTTTACCTTCACGTTGAATTTGAGATACAATAATGGAAGGATTTTTTTTGTATTTCTGACTGAATGATCTAATCAATTCAGTAGAATAATTGGTATTGCGAAACAGTTCATTTCTTTCTTTTTCGGACAACAACATTCGAGCTGCAAAAGCATCTGCTTCGTCCTCTTTTTCTTTGTCAGGGGCAATATCTCCTAAACCTTCAATAAAAATATCTTTTTTGCCATGTAGCAAAATATGGGCTAATTCATGGAAGAAAGTAAACCAAAACGCATTATAATCTTTTTGGCGGTCCGTAATTTGAATTAGTGGCTTGGTACTGTTTCTAATCCACCTTGTGGCTCCATATATCGGAGCTTTAGATATACAGGGTGTATATACCAATGCAATACCGCATTCACTGCAAATTTGTTGCAAAGCCTCTTTCCAATTCTCAGGATTTCGAAAACATATATCCTGAATTTTATCAAAACGCTCACGAATTAATTTTTTATCAAATTCGGCAGTTTGGATTTTTTCAGCTTGTAGTTCTCCCAAACGCAACCATACCGAAATAGCCTGAGGTTCGGCAGTGTGATTGAGGTTTATTTTAAATGCCAATTCGTTATTTGTATATAAACTTGACCACTGAACAGGCGAAGCCACTCTGAAAAATTTCAATAGACTTTCAACCAAAACAGAACTTTCGTTCGTTTTTGGTAAAAGTCCTAATTTTTTCATTGCAGAAACAGGGAATGCTTTTAGCCATTCAATACATCGTTCCAAAAACTCCATTTGCTCAATTTCCAGTAGTTCGTCCTGATAACTACGTTCTAAATTGAGCCAAAAGATTGCCGGAATGCCTAATACGTATTCGAGTTTAGTGGCTGTTTCTTTCGTTATGGGTGCTTTTCCCTTTATCAGTTCGTTTAGTTTGGGCACAGACCTGCCAATACGCTCAGCCAATTCGGCTTGCGACATACCTATTTCGTCTATTGTTTCTTGAATTGTATCACCCGGGCAGGATAAGAGTGATTTTTTTGCTTCTAAATTAGTCATGACTTTCGTTTTTTAATGAGGGTCTTCTACTGAAACTACTTCAATGGCTGTAATCAAAAGGAGGTTAACGCCTCCGCCATCTTGTTTGGGTATTGGGTCTTGGGCAATTTCAAAGATTATGCGCCAGTTTTCTTTGATATCGATTGACCATTCACCAATTCTGTTACCTTTATAAGGGTGTAAGCGCAAAGCCGGAAGCTGAGAAATAACGAGTAAACTATCTGCTTCCGTCAACTCCTTTACACGCTGCTTAATCTTCTTTGCCAGCTCACCATAAGTCTTGATAAGTTCCTTATCATCAGTGAGTGATTTCTCCAGTTTTTTATTCTTGTATGTTATTTTCACTGCAAATATACAAAATTATTTACGAAAAAGGTTAATGACTTTTTGATTTTATAGAATATTATATTTCCACCGAATTATTGGTGACATTTAACTCGCCAGAGATTAGTTTTGGGAGAAGTATGTCTCTTAAATTTGAAAGATTTTTGTTTTCTTTTAGATTGTTCTCTATGCTTTCAAATAATTCATGAACTATATTGTCGAAATTTATTGTCAAATCAACATTACCAAATGGAACTGAAACAGTATTGAAAGTAGTAGTTGTTATTGTATCAAAAACAGCACCATGTGTATTTTGTTGTAATAACTTAACTGCCTGTTTGATATTGTAGTAATTGTAATAATTCCCTATCCCATCTTTGCCGTTTATTCCATAACAAGATTGATTCATAGCCATTGGAATAGAAATAAATGCAAGTTTACCAACAGTACCACGAGCAGTAATAATTGTAGTTCCTTTTGGAAGAAGTTTTGTTGAAGAAGATTTTAAACCCAATTCAGTAATTTTCTCAACAGTATCAATTATAATAGCCTGAGAATTATTTGAAATATCTCTGATAGAAAACCAAGGTATATTTCCGTTCCAAAACTCGTCGTTAGATCGTTTAGGCGTTCCACCTCCTGTTATTTGAATAAGATCAGATAATTGATTAACACTCCACCCTTTCGGAATTTCCCCTAACACACTATCCACCATTTCACCGCCTGAGGATTTATAAGGCAATCCATCTTCGTTAGGGAACTCAAAGTCGATAAACCATTGCTTGAAAAGTGCTTGTGCAAGGGCTTCCAAGTCTTTATTGATTTGATTATTGAGTTCTATCTTATCGTCGAGGGAAGAAAGGATTTCGACAATGGCGGTTTGAGTATTATATTCAGGTGTCGAAATAAGTACTTCTTTCAATTCAGAGGACTTAATTCCCGTAACCGTCGTGCCTGTTTCTCTTTCTTTTAAGCGAGCCTGACCGATATTTGATTGTAAGAAATACTTTAAATATCCACTATGAAGTAAACCATCTCTACCTCTCATAGTAATAATCCTTTGTGCCAAAGCAAAACTCGCATCCTTAATTTGTGCGACTTCACCTAAAGGAGCTTCGGTTGTCATTACGACATCGCCAACCTCAGGAAATCCACGATTCATCCAGCTTTTGTAATCTTCAAAAGAAATAAATTCAGTTGGCTCTTGTATGACTCCATTTTTCACAATCTTTGCAGTAATCAAAGGAAGAGGCTGTCTTGTAATTGAAAAAATTGCAAGGCAGTTTTTTTTGCTCAGAATTTGTTTTTTGAGACAGCCTCTTTTTCCTCTATAGTCTATAAAAGAAACTACCTCTTTTAGTTTATATTCTTTACACTCGCTCATTGTTCTTGCTCTCCATTGATAAAATAAGTGATTCGTGTTTTATCATGTGCTGGGTACAAATCAACAAAAGCGCCTAAACCATATTGATAATCGTTTCTTTGTGGGTGTGTAAATTCTATAAGCTTGCGAATATCAACCTCTCTTTCACGTTGTCTTGTATTCCAAATACCTTTAAATTCAATTACTAAAATATTCACATCGTTATGACCTCTACGGTGTAAAATAACATCAGGAAAAACTCCATGTCTATTATTAAAACCAAGTAACCCTTTTACGT
The DNA here is from genome assembly GCA_001898935.1 of Paludibacter sp. 47-17. GTDB lineage: Bacteria > Bacteroidota > Bacteroidia > Bacteroidales > Paludibacteraceae > Paludibacter. Next base: position 185,049 of record MKVT01000009.1, on the reverse strand, counting down.
TTTCACCATTGCGGTTATAATCAAAATCAACTGTGATATTATAATCCCTGACAAAACTTGAAGCAGGAACTAATGCGGTGAAGTACAATCCAAAACGAAATGCAATTGAACGTTCATGGGCATGACGATTTATTAATAAAATGTCAGTATCGTAGAGCTGTTGCAATGCATTATTTATCATTGCTTTGAGTTCTGTTATTTGTACGGGGGTAAGTGTCATATGTTATAATTATGGTGCTGGATAAATATTTATAAGATCATATTTACTTGTTTCAACCTCTGTAACTTCATTAAAAGTTGTTGTAACATTGAACTCACATACTGCGAAACAATCTAAGTATTCTTTTACCATTTCGGTTAAATCAGGGCTGAACTTAGCCTTAATAGGGTTATTTGCAGGGTGTTCAATATCAACACTAAAATCTATTTCGTTTTTAATAAGACTAACACCTTTAATAATACCATATATTTGCTTTGGTACTATGTTAACATTCATAATCGCATCCATGTATCTTCTCGGAACTGCCATCCAACCAACTAGCCCGGGAACAAACCGATGTGGTTTGTGAGGTGATGTCACAGGGGGCAATACACCAGGGCATTGTAACCGGGATTCACGCTGTCCGGCAGCCGCCCCTGCGTCTTCGGTTTTGATCTTGCCCGTTGGAACTTTTCTTTTTGTAGCTTGGCCGGTGCCAGCGGACTCAGAACGATTAATCCCGGCTACAGTAGCGAATTCACCCTGAGTTTTGTTCAGCTCCATGCGATGCTGTCTCACAAAAACTCCTGCGTGATGTAACAGATCTTTATCGCTCGCGGAGGTTGTGTTGGGGAGTGATAATCCGGCTCATCATCGCTTATTTCAATACCATAATTTCTATATTCCGGAAATCGCAGGGGTGACTTTCGCTTTGCAGACAAATAGTTCCTTCGTTCAGCATCACCTGACCACCATTTAAGGCGAGCAGTTTTTCAAAACCGGGTTCGCGCTTGTCTAATTGCGGCCGACTGTATACCATCACCGTATCGCCATTGATGATGTGCTTGATTATAGTGTTGCCCCGAACTTCAATTTCTACCTTCACCCATTCATCGCCTCTGTACGTTTTGCCGGACGAAGGGGTGCAATGTTCCAGGATCAGTTCGTTATTCATCACAATGTTGGTGCCGGGCGTGCATACGTTTCCGGTAGGTCTTTCGCCCACAGCATCGCCTCCAAGCAGCTGAACTTCAATGGAAACCGGAAAGTCCTGATCTTTGTCCATCGATTCGGGAGTTTGTCCGTGAATCAAGATTCCGGTGTTTTTATAAGCCCACCCAGGTGCACCGGGGCATTGCTCGCCTACCATCCGATACTCAAACCGGATCCGATAATGCGAGAATTTATCTTTGTAGAAAAGATGGGCAAACCGGTCGTTGAATGTATCGTACGCATCGTAGCGCACTTTCAACATACCGTCTTCTACCCTGAACGTGTTTCCGAAATTCTCCCCGACATCGTAGCCTTTCATTTTTACTGTCCAGCCCGTAAGATCTTTACCGTTAAACAGTTGTTGCCATTCGCCTGTTTGCTTGTTGGAAGCGCGGGCCGGAAGAAACATAAGTTGTGAGAGTACGACGGCTGCAATTATTGACTTTTTCATGGTGTCTTCCTGTTAGTTATAAAAAGTTCTTATTCGTTTTGTTCATGATCCGATGTTTCTCTTAGCAGTTCGTTGGGCAGCTGCTTCTTTGTCTTCAATCCTAATTTTTTCATTTTCGTGGCCTGAGCTACCAGGTTGTCGTTGCCGGTGGTGAGTTGCTTGTACGAATCGGCATAGGCTTCCTGCGCTTTGGCGAGGTTCTTACCTACTTCTTCGAGATTAGCCACAAAGCCCACCAGTTTGTCGTACATTTTGGCCCCCCTCTCGGCAATGTCCTGGGCGTTGCGGTTGTGCTTCTCGCGTTTCCACAGGTCGACAATGAGCTTCAACGATGTGATGAGATTCGTGGGGCTGAGCAACAGAATGCGTTTGTCGTAGGCGAAATTCCATATTTCGGGGTCGCCCTGCAGGGCAGCTATGTAGGCCGGCTCGCTGGGGATGAACATCATCACGAAGTCGAGCGACTTGTCGAAATCGTCGTATCCCTTGGTGCTGAGCGCTATGATATGGTTTTTGACGGCGGTTACGTGGGCTGCCAATTCCTTCTGCTGTTGGTCGGTATCCGACGATTCGAGGTAGCGGATAAAGGCATTGAGCGAGACCTTGGAATCAATAATCACATTGCGGTTGTCGGGGTATTTGATCACTGCGTCGGGACGCATTTTTTTACCCTCGGCTGCCGACCGGAGTGCACGTCCCTGCTCATCGGTAAGCTGATGTTCCATGAAATATTCTTCGTTCTTATGCAAGCCCGATTTTTCGAGAATAGTTTCCAGAATCATTTCGCCCCATCGCCCCTGGGTTTTGGCTTCACCCTTCAGGGCCCGTGTCAGGTCGCGGGCTTCCTTGCTTATTTGCTGGTTTAACTCGGTCAGTTCTTTCACTTTTTCGCCCAGCGAAAAGCGTTCCCTTGATTCGTTTATATAGGTTTCGTGTACTGTTTTTTTAAAGTTTTCGATATTCTGTCCCAGTGGTTCCAGTATGTTTTTTAAGTTTGTTTTGTTCAGCTCGGTGAATTTTTCGGCTTTGGTTTCCAGAATTCTGCCGGCAATATTCTCAAACTCCAGGTTGAATTTTTTACTCAACGCCATCATTTCTGCCTTCTGGGTTTCGAGCGTATCGGCAGCAGCTTTGAGTTCGGCCAGCTTGCTGGCTTTGAAAGCCGTGTATTCCAGGTTCAGCAGGTTGTAGCGTTGCTGTGCTTTTAAATGTGCGGCCAGCCAGCCGATGCCGGCGCCGGCCAAAAGACCGATGAGGATAAAAAGAACTTCCATATGTAGTGCTCGTTTGTTACTGAGGGGGCAAATTCCCGGCTCGGATAACAAAATAATTAGTTGTCGGATCGAGTAAGTGGTAAAACCCGCAATTTCCCCACGATGCGGGACGGTCGGCAATTTCCATGTCTTCGCCGGTGTCGTTGGCAATGTGATCCCTGATCAATGCGTGCCAGTTCAATATGCGGATTCTGCTGCGCCCGTACGAAAATAAATCCTTCGAAGGATCGCACAATTCGTGCAGGTACTGTACGTACAAGGTGCGGAATTCGGGTACCTCCAGCAATTTGACCACCAGCGGATGGTCCGGGTTTCCCCAGCGGAGCAGGTCGCGTGTACCTGAGTCGGGCATCAGTAATGAAGTACCCAGTGTATTGTCGTAGTCGTAGGGAATGAAATAGAACTTGCCTCCGGGAGTAAAATAAAAATAAAAATTATTCTGATTATTCCAGTAATCGTCCCACATGCCGCACAGCACACTCACAGCATAGGTTTTCAGAAACAGGGGCACGTCCATGCGGGTCACCACCCATTCGCGGAATGCATTTCCCTGCAGGGTGTTGTAATTATGGATGAATCCGGATAGCTGGTTCCGGGCTGTTTCGAGCTCTGCAGGCCGGTTTTTTAAGTCGTAAGCCGGTTTGTAGGTTTCGGCGAGGGTCACCCTTTCCACGTCCATTCTGGTTCGGTCGGCCGTACGAAAGCTGGCGCCCCAGTTGGCTTTCCACAAAAAGCCTTCCTTACTGCCAAGGCGATTGGAGCGCGTCGCTAGAAATTCCGAATCGATCGATTCGAGCAGTTGATAGACTCCGAAATAAGCCGTTTCGCCAGTGTCGCCGATACGGAGATACAGCCGGCAATAGCTCGATTGGGGAGCCGTCCATACCCCGAAGCGTTCGAATAAATCGTAGCAGTAGATTTCCCGCACGTAAGTCGCGTCGTCCTTGAACCATTTCAGGTTTATTTTTTTCAGCCCGGCGTAGCGTTGCCCCGGCACGAACCGGTTAATGTCGACCGAAAAACTGGCGTGATGCCAATCGGCTGACGATGCGTTGTGCCATTCTCCCTTTGTTCCTTCGGGCCGGCGCCGGGAGGTGTTCCCCCGCAACCTGACTCCTACGGTTTCGACCAGGTCGGTTTTTCCTTTTTTGGTAAACCGCATTGCAGCCACCACACATTCCTCGTTGTACGGATTCCTGTCGTAGTAGTCGAGCAGCTTATTCCACTCATCTTCCGCAATGGTAAGATGTAGGTCGGAAAGCGCAGTAATGTCGAACACGTACGACGGATCGGTGGGCAAGGAGTCGGAGGTATCGTCGGCACACGCCACCGGCAACAAACCGAAAACGACGGTTGCGGCGAGGAGTTGCAAGCGGGTAGTCACAGAACTCCATGCGCTCCGGATCGATTCAGGATTACCGCCAGGCGTCCGGAATGCGGGATATCGTCGCGATTGATCCATAGGCGCCCGGTTTATTTCAGGTTCGCATTGATTTTTCCGATTATTTCACGGTATTCGGCTTCGGTGAGATAGGTTTTCTGAGGATTCATTTCGATCACACCCCCGAAGTTGTATCCGTCGACATACTTGGGCACTAAGTGGAAGTGAAGGTGGGATAGTTTATCGGAGAAAGCGCCGTAATTAATCTTATCGGGATTGAAACTTTGCCGGATAGCTTTGGCCGCCGTCGCCACATCGTGCATGAATTTCTCGCGTTCGCCGGCCGGAAGTTCGTCCAGTTCAACTCCGTGGTTGTTGTATACCACATTGCAACGGCCGGAGTGCGATTGCTCTTTGAATAAAAAGAGCTGCGAAACCTGCAGGTCGGCAATTTTGATCATCAGTTCGTCGAGGATGGGCAGATGGCTGCAATACAGGCATTCGGAAACAGGTGTAATCATGATGGGTTGTATTTTGCGTGAATTGCAAAGATACAACTTTTGTGTGGTAAGTCGATGGCGCCTATTCGGAAATAAGCCGGTTGTTGTTGAAGAAAGCCGGATAAACCCTTTCATCGACGGTATCGCTGATCCAGGTTCGGAAAGCCCTTTCGTTCTCCAGGAGTTCAATAACCCTTATTCCGGTTGGCAAATGACCGTAAGTAGTAGAACTTCCCGAGAACCGGCCATAAGCAAGGCATATGGTATTCAGCCGTCCTATATAGTCGTTCAGGTGATCGTGTCCTGCAAAAGTGGCCATGATATCGCCGGACTCGAACATGGCTGCATACATGCCGGTGTTTAATGCTCCATAACATTCGGTTTCCAGTCGCGATCCGATGCGGGTATATTTCAGGCTGTCGTTCAGGAGTCCGTACTCGCGGAGCGGAATATGGAAAAAAGCCAGGGCAGGATAGGGTTTGCCGTTGTTTTCCTGTGTGAGTTGACGGCTCACCGTACGATACCAGTCGACCTGACTAAAATCGAAATAGCCGTATTTTTCCTGTTCGATCGTTTCCGGACTATAGGAGTGCGAATCCAGGGCGTAAAGAATGGCGGCGGTGGCGTTACGCTCCGACGACTCGACACGCAGGAAATAATTACCCACACCTGCTACCGAACCGGGCCCGTCGACCGCGAGGCAAAGTGGTAGAGAGCGTAAATAATTCATGATTTCAACGCGGGTCGATCCGTTTTCATCATCGTGATTTCCAAAGGTTACGGCCCATGGTATATTCCGTTGGATGGCTAAACCGATCACCTCGTACCACGCTTGTTTCATGGATTGGTCGACTACGATATCACCGGTGAAAAAGATCAGATCGGGTTTGACTTTATCGAGCACTATGCCAAGATTCGTTAAGGCTTCGGTTGCATTGGAATGGTTTAACTTGTGGTGTACATCGGTAATTTGTGCGATTCGAAAGGTGCCGTTGTTCCGGAATTTTAATTCAGCTCGGGCAGTGCCCGAGATGAAAAGGAGGGTCATAAAAATGAGAAGCGTTTTCATAAGCGAAATGCGGAAAGTATGTGTTTAAAAATGGCTGTATTATTCTATATCCCTTTGAAAGTTTCCGATCCTGATCCATAGGCAAAGATAGGAAAAAACAACGGAAGACTTATCACAAGTCCTCCGAAGTGTCGGGTTAATGATTTTACAGAAGAGAAAACCAGCCAATCAATTATAACCTGTATTCTGGATTAAATATCCCTCTGTTTTGGATGCGCCGTCGATGGCCGTTTGGGGAATAGGGAATAACCGTTTTGTCCGGTCGGAGTTGGTTTTTTCAGTCCATGAACCTTCGTATTTTTCAAACCGGATCATGTCGGTACGACGCTGATGTTCCCAGTAAAACTCGAATCCGCGTTCGCGAAAAAGAATATTGGTGGTGAGGGCGGTTAAGGGTTGTGGAGTCACTGTCGGACGGGCTGTGCGCGACGATCGCACACGGTTTACATCAGCCAACGCGCCGGCTGTATTGCCCTTGCGAAGTTTTGCTTCGGCACGCATCAGGTATATATCGGCCAGCCGTACGATGACCAAATCGGCCTCCCCTTTGTTTCGTCCGTCGGTCGACGATTTGCTCCACTGGTATTTCAGGACGCGATAACCGGTGTTGTAGCCGCTTCCGGCTGCCGTGAAGTTTATTTCACGGGTATAATTCACCACTGCATTGGCTTCTGCCTGGCGCCAGTCGCGAATTTTACCTATTTTAAAGCGTCCGTCGGCCGTTTTTAAGAAGGCCGTTTGTGATCCTGTATTTTGTAATCCGTACTGCATCCCCCTGTAAATTCCACGATTGGGCTCATATTGATCGGCTGTAACTGCCGAATCGGAAGGGATGATCAACCGTTCCCACCAGAACCGGCAATCGGCTGCAGCCGGATCGGTAGCTCCGTTAGCTTCGACCCATGCATCGTAAAAGTCCGGTGTGATGCCGGGTCCGTCGGTTCCGTTTCCTTTTTGTACCAGCGCATTGCCATAGAAATTACCCGACATGGAGAAATACGACATACGATTGTGCCCATTTAGTTCCTGGCGTTGGTCGATGGCAAAAATAAGCTCTTTGTTCGTATGATTATCATTGTCGAATATGCTGAAATATTCGCGGGCCAATTCATACTGTCCCGAATTGATAATCAGGTCGGTATATTCAATTACCTTATCCATGTCGGCTGCTTTGAACGTGAAATTGGTTGCATACGGGTCGCGGTACACAGCTGCATTGAGATGGAGCCGTGTCAAAAGAGCATAGGCACCGTACTTTGTCAGTCTGCCGGGACCGACGTTGGTACGCAGATCTTTAAGGGCGGTTTCAAATTCCGACTGGATATACGCCACGGCAGCCTCTCCACGCAAAATTTCGGATTTTGCATCCGGACTTTCTTTCTTGAATGCAAGGCCCCACAGGTCGAGCATCAGCATGTTGTAATACGCTTTTAATCCGCGTGCTTCGGCAACAAAAACCTTTGCCTCTTCGCTGGACGATGCCAGCGGGCTTAATTCGTTGATGGCAATAACACTATAAGCAATCATTTTTGTAAGGTTGTCCCAGACTTGTTTCACATTGCTGTGCACCGGAGTGTAGGTATGCTGATGGAGCGCGATATAAATCCCATTGTCGCCCCAATCTTTACCTCCCCGATACGGCAATATGGCTTCGTCGGTCGTAATTTCCTGTAAAGCAAAGTATTTGGTGTGAAGAAATAAATCGGGCAATAAGGCGTATGCCGGCGATATGGTACTTTCGACAATCGTACTGTCGGCCCCGCCGGTCAACGATTCGTCGAGTACAATTTCATTTAATTCGGAGCATGCCGTACTGAAGAGCAACAGGGCTGTAAACAGCGTGAAATATAGTTTTTTCATTTGTTCGTTATTTGTTTTCTTGATTATAAAGTGAATGTTAAGCCGAGTGCATAGGTGCGCGATTTTGGATAGCCGTTCAGGTCGATGCCAAACGACTGAAATCCGTTGATCGACCGGTTTTGGTTTACTTCGGGGTCGAATCCGCTGTAGGAGGTAAGCACAAACAGATTTTGAGCCGACAAGGACAGGCGGAGGTTGTTTACCCAGTTTCCTATGCCTGAGGAGTTGGTATTCAGGGTATAACTCAGTGTGAGGTTGTTCAGCCGGAGAAAGGAACCGTCTTCCAGGTAGCGGGTCGAGACTGCACCGGCATTTAAAATGCTCTCGTTGTCGTATTCAATGGCTTTCGAAGTGGTGTTCGACGAATTAGCAAGTTGTGCCTTGTAAAATTTATTCATAGCAGTGTTGTTGTAGATTTCATTGCCGGCTACCCCATTGAAATTAGCCGAAAGATCGACTCCTTTGTATCCGACAGTAACATAGAAACTATAGGTGAGTTCGGGTATGGCATTCCCAACCACGGTTAATGCGCCGTCGTCGCTGTACGTCGACAATCCATCGGAGCCGATGCCGGTAAAGGTTTTCATGTAAAAAGAACCTACCGGATAACCGTTGATTAATCCGTTGATGGTGGCGCCGGTCAATCCCGATCCCGATGCCGATCCTGTGGTAAGGATCGTATAGGGCGAATTTTCAACCTTATTGTTGATATAGGCCATCGTGCCTCCCGCCGCATAACGGAAAATTCCCGCAATATTCCTTTTAAAGTCGAGCGAAAGTTCCAGTCCATTGTTGGAAATGGTCATGTCCTTTATGTTGGTCCAGATCGTGGGTGCCACCTGAATCGGATCGTCGTTGCTTACTTCGAGCAGGATGTTGTTGCTTACCTTGTGGAAGTAATCGACCGATCCGCTCAACGATCCGTTGAAAAACCCGAAGTCGAGCCCTACATTGCTTTGTGTTGTAACCTCCCACTGTATATCGGGGTTGGCAACACGGGTGTAGGATGTTCCGGCATAAAAGGAGTCGGAATTATTGAGTGGATAACTCGATTTACTGCCTACTGAAGTAGTGAAAGAGGCTTGTGTGATTTTTGAAGGAATTTCCTGATTTCCTGTTTGTCCCCAGCCGGCGCGCAGTTTCAGGTTGTTCAGCAACGGCAGATCTTTCAAAAAGGCTTCTTCCGAAATACGCCATCCCGCAGCAAAGGAAGGAAATACTCCGTACCGGTTGTTAGACCCAAATTTCGATGAGCCGTCGGCACGGAGCGTGGCTGTTAGCAGGTATTTATCCATCAGGCTGTAGTTGACTCTTCCGAAGAAGGACTGCAGTTTGTCGATACCGGCGCCACCATAAGGCATTTCACTGTTGGTGAGTGTTTGGCCCAGTCCCGGATTAAAGCGGGGTTCGATTCCGGTAGGCTGAAATTTTTTGATCGTCCAATGGCTGTACCGGCCAAAGGTTTCCTGGTACGAATGCCCGGCCATAACCGAAAGGTTGTGCCGTTCGTTTTTTACCGTATAGGTCAGGTAATTCTCCAGCAATGTATTGTAACCGTTGTTAAACTGTTGGTTTAAGTAACCTTCCTCAAAAGGAGTTACCGAGGGCATGCCCTGTTCGTCGTATTGCGCCGACGTGTTTTCGTAGACAAAATTCAATTTGTAGGTCAGTGCTTTCAACAGTTCGATAGTAGGCGACAGGTTGGCCGATAGCCTTCGTTTTTCGCTAAAGGTGGTGTACAGCTTTGCTGCGATCAGAGGATTTGTGAAGTCGGGATAGTTAACCGGACTACCATTGGTTTCGCGGGCGGCATAAGTAGGGTTGAACCAAAGCATATCCGACACCAGCGACGAAGCATTCGAATTGTCGCCTTTTTCAACCGAAGCATTCAGGCCGAAATCCACCTTAACTTTACCATCGAGCAGCTGTTGCGTTGCTTTCAAATTAGCCGTATAGCGTTCGATCCCGGTGTTTAGGATAATCCCTTGTTGATTGAGGTATCCGGCCGATGCCCGGTACGTCGAGCTGGCTGTGCCCCCCTGTAAAGTAACGGTATGGTCGTTGGTAACAGCAGTAGTCGTCAGTTCGTTCTGCCAGCCGGTATTTCCTCCTCTGTCGATCAGATTTCCGCCGATAGCGACTACGTTTTTCCGGAATTCGCCGGCGCTGAAAACCGGAATTTTTCTGGAAATCGACGACAAACCCACTTTGGAGTTTACTGTTAACCTTGACATCCCCGATTTGCCGCTTTTAGTGGTTATAAGAATAACCCCGTTGGCGCCACGGGTGCCGTAAATCGCAGCAGCCGAAGCGTCTTTAAGCACGTCGATCGATTCGATGTCGTCGGGATTGATAAATCCAAACGGATTGGTGTCGTCGGAACCGGTACCTCCGAGTCCGACAGGAAAACCGTCGATTACAAAAAGAGGACCGGTATTGACCCGTAAGCTTCCCTGTCCCCGGATAATGATGCGTTGGCCGCTTCCCGGAGCCCCGCTTGTCGATGTGATCGTTACTCCGGATACTTTTCCCTGGATCAATTCTTCGGGTGTACTTACCACGCCTTGGTTGAAATTATCGCTTTTTACCGAAGAAACCGAACCGGTAATATCTTTTTTTTGCTGGATACCGTATCCGATCGCCACTACTTCATTTAAAAGCGTCGATTCTTCTTCCAATACAATATTGATCAGCGTGGCAGTACCAACAGTCACGGTTTTCGAGCTCATTCCCACAAACGAGAATATTAGTTCCTGTCCTTTTTTTACATCGTCCACCACGTAGTTACCGTTGCTGTCGGAAATTGTTCCGGTCGTGTTGCCTTTAATTCTGATGGTAACTCCCGAGAGTGGAACAGCTTCTGAATCAGTTATTCTTCCCTTGACGGTTCGTGTTTGCTGTACTTCCTCCGTGATCGCTTCGGAAGCATGTGTTGCGGCAAGGGTTACTTGCGCTGCGGCAAAATACAGGCATGCTATCAGAAGCAACTTCCGGAAATGTTTGTTGTGTAGTTGTTGAGTGTTCATTTTTGTAATTGGATTTTGGAAGATTAACCAGCTATGTTAGTCTTCTCTGAAAAGTGATTATTAATGGGATGCTTAATATTGAGGGGTCACAAATACAGGGTTGGAATAGAACCATAGGTCGGCAAATGCTTTTTCGGCATTGTTTTCTCCAACCAACGTGTCATTCAGCGGATTGCCGTTCTCATCGGTTTCGTCCGGAATATTCAGCCCGTGATTGGTGCCTCGCAAACGAAAATACAAAGGTCGGCCGATCGAATTTATTTCAAAAGCCATTTCGACCCAGCCGTCGTTGGTTTGTTTCCATTTTCGGCTCGTCAAACCATTGGAGTCGGTTGTTCCTCCTGTCCGGTCGAAACGGGCTATTACTCTTGTGGTCGCCACGGTGTCGGTCGTATAGCCGGGATCGGAAGGGGGGATCGGGCCATTCACTTCTCCCACGATCAGATCAATGTGATCCAGTTCAGGATTACGATAATTACTGTAGGTATTGTGATTGTTGCAGTTCGGATCCCGGGCTCTGACCGTAATAAGGACGGGTTCGCCGGCCTTAATGAAAAGCGTCGACCCCATTACAGCCCGGTTATCGGTGGTTTCGACCGTAAAAATGAGCGAATCGATTAAGTCGCCGCTTACTACCCAGTTGTTCCCTGAGCGCAGGCCCTCTACAATCTGTTCAGGAGATTTACCGTGTGTAAATGTGTAATTTTTTTGGTATTCGCCGGGATAAAAATCTCCTTTTTCGCCATGATAATCGGAGTTGGAGAATAACCAGAACCGGCGCCCTTCTGAAAGTAGTGCATCCCATACCCCTCCGATTTTTGCTGAAAAAACACCTGCACCTCCATAGGTTCCGCCACCCACGGAGTTCCTGTCGTATCCGCCGCGTTGTGCTTCGCGTTGATGTCCCGGGATACTTTCGAATCCGAAACAAACCGTTGGCGCTTCGTTGTTCAGGTCGCGGATGGCCGCAATGGTATACCCTCGTTGGTGTTGTGGTTTTCGTTCGGGATGAGCCAGGATCAGATAACTTGTGTAGGGGTAACGGTTTCGCAGCCACCGGAGCGCTTCTATGGCCTTCTCCCGGCCGGTTGATCTGCTTTTTGTCCATCCTTGTGCCCGTCCGCCTGTTGTGTCGGCGTCGTTCTGATCAAATGTATATTCAAATTCGGCCAGAGGGTTACAGTGCGGAACGCTGTCGAATTGTCCGTTAACAATGCCCATACTTCCATGCTCGAAGCCCGGGATATTCATTTCATAGCTTTGCAAGATGGTTTTTCCGGGATACATCCGGCGCGCTTTCAACGTCTCCCGAAACGAATAATCTTTCAATACCTGCCAACGCCACATCACCCGGTGTCCGTTGGAAAATTTTTCACTGCCTGCAATGGGCAGCGGCAGGTATTCGTCCCAATACCTGGTGTTGCGGGCTTTGTCGAGCCCCGATACGGCTGCATCCCGGGTCGAACCTCCTCCGTGTTCGCTGTTGGCCCACCAGTCCAGCCCGTACTGGTGATTTTTGTTCATCATGTACGCGAACGAGTAATTTCCATCCGTATACGTGGTGTGTTGATGAAAGTCGCCCCGAAGGTATTGCTGGGCGCTAACCGGTACCGCCAACAGACCGAATGCTGCGGCAGATAAAAAATATTGGATAATCTTCATACTTTTGATCACTTTTTCTGGCGACAAAAGTAGAAGCGATAAATTACAAAATGGTGTAAGCTTGTTGACGTTCGCGAGTCATTCGCGTTACACCCTCACTATGGCCTGGTTTTCAGGTTTGCTTTGCCTGCCGGCCAAAAGCTGGTGGACGGCGGTTGGTTGTACCCCACATTCTGCCATGCTACCGAAAGCCGGTATTGCCGGTCGTCCATAAGGGTGGGAAGCCGGTGGGGGGTGGCGATGGTAGTACTGTAGATACGCAGCGCGGTATTGTCGGCCGTACGCCAGACGACTTCTTCGCGCCAGTCGCCCAGGAGGTCGGCGCTGAGCACCGGTGTGGCCTTGGTGCCGTTGTTCCAGCGGCATTCGTCGGCCCGCAGCAAGAATCGTAAGCTGTCGGTAGTCCAGTCGTACTTGGCTATAAAGTTCCGGTCGAGTAGTTCGTGCAGCAGGTCGCCATCCCACAAAATACGGAAGTTGCAGGTACGCGGCGAACGTTCCGAGATCCGCTCGCCCTGTGCCGAGTACAGTCCTGTGATACCCGGACCAAAAGCCCAGCATTCGTAACCCGGATAGCGCGGGTCGATGTCGGCAGCCAGCGAGCGTCCCACATCGCCCTGCGAAGCAAAACCCCAAATCAGCTCGCCCGTACGGGCGTCGCGAAATTCGATCCCGGCTACATCGCTGCGGGTTTCATGTCCCATCCATACCTCCATTCCCGGCCGTGCAGGATCGAGATCGGATACGTGCAACGCGTCGCCATGGCGCAGGCCCGTGCTGTAAAGCCCTTTTCCATCGTTGTCGATACAAGCCGCCCCGTATACAATTTCGTCACAGCCATCCCCATCCACATCGGCGGCCGTCAGGTTGTGATTTCCTTGTCCGCGATACGCCCGGTTGCCGGGTGTGTTGTCGTCGCTGTCGAAAGTCCAGCGGTGGATCAGTGTTTTATCCTTAAAATCGTAAGCTGCCAGCACCGACCGGGTGTAGTAGCCACGGCACATTACCAGACTCGGATGTTTGCCGTCGAGGTAGGCCACGCAAGCCAGGTAGCGTTCCGACCGGTTGTAATGGTCGTCGCCCCATACCTCCTTCATCTGTTCCGGAGTAGGATCGGTAATAGAGGGATGCCGCTGCGGAATATAGGAGGTGGTGTGGAGTTCGGCGCCGGTAAGACCGTCGAAAACGGTTAAAAATTCGGGACCTTTCCAGATGTGACCGTCGGCATTGCGGTGATCGGCCGTCGGGTCGCCAATTACCTTTCCCTGCCCGTCGGTAGTGCCGTCGGCCGTTTTTACCGCAACTTCGGCACGGCCGTCGCCATCGAGATCGTATACCAGAAATTGGGTGTAATGAGCTCCCTCGCGGATGTTTTTTCCCAGGTCGATACGCCAAAGCATCGTACCGTCGAGCCTGTAGGCTTCCAGCTTCGTTTGCCCGGTGACGCCCCGGTGCGAATTGTCGCGCGGCCGCATTTCACGCTTCACGATGAGCTCGTAGCGTCCGTCGCCGTCGAGATCGCCTGCGGCGCCATCACCTATCGTATGTCCTTCCAGCGGTTGAACCGGTATTGTCAGGAAGTTGCCGGTAGCATCGGCGCTCAGCAGGTAACGCTCGCCCGTTGTTTGCCCGGCTTCCCGTACTTCATACGTGATGTCGCCGGTAAGCCCCCCGATGTAATCGGTGAAATGCGTGGCTCCTGTCAGCGGCTGCCGGTTGAGCCGCTCGGCCGGCTGTCCCGGCGAAGAGCGAAAAAGATGAAAAGCTTGTGAGCCGGCATCGGAAGCAAATAACCTCCAGCTCACGAATACACTGTCGGGCGCGTAACGCAGCGCTACCAGTCCGCGCTGGTGCAGGCGTTCCTGCTGTTGGGCCACCATTGTGGAAAGCAGTGCCAGCATACTCAGCACCATTGTCGATCGGATTATAATATTCATGGTAATGTACGAGTAAAATGAATTGACTTCAACAGGGCAGTAAAGATAGGGGAAAACGATCCTTTCCCGGCTGTATTATTTGACCTTTTTCTGCATTTGTGTTCAACTTGCACTGACCCTGGGTCCGCGCTGTTAATAAGATATTCATCCAAATTGATTTTTTTTTCACCTGTATACGTCGTTTCCTTTCGTACTTTTGCGTCGTTGATTCTGTTCGAAAAATCATCAATAATAAATACGAGTTAATCATTTAAAAAATTCATCATGAAAAAAAGGTACTTTTTTCTCGCGTTGATTCTTGCCGTTCTTCAAGGTATGGCTGTACAGGCGCAGACCGATGTTACAGCTACCTACATTAAAAATGCAGGTTTCGATGAGGCGCCTATCCACTATACAGTAGCGGGTGGGACAGTTTTGACAGCAGGTGTCGAACGTATCGGCACGGTAGGTTGGATATTCCCGGTTCCGGAATGGCGCAACGAGAGCGTTATCAATAATAATGCTGTTCAGGTTGCATCGGGCGAATACGGCACGGTTGCCAATGCTCAAGGTTTTAATAACGTAGCTGTTCCGGCTACCGATAGAAATGGAAACTCGGCTGGTGCGGCCATTTCGATGTCGGCCGGTTGGGGCGATAAAGCCATGTATGCCCAGGATGCGATTCTGCCGTCGGGCCGCTATGTGCTCAAAATGGATGTGTACAATGCACATACTGTTGCTACTGTGGCTTACAACTACTTCGGTTTTATTCCACTGGACGGAACACCCACCTATTCAAAGCGGTTGAACTATCCTTCCAATCAGTGGGTACAGGACTCGGTATCGTTCTTCCTGACCGACGAAACCATTGGTAAAATCAATCTCGGATTTACCACTTCGTCGGGCGGTTCGGGCAATGGTGCTAAGTTTTTCCTCGACAATGTTCAGTTGATTTATTACGGAATCGACAAATCGGTCCTCAAACAACTGATCGACTCGGCTACTGTAATGAAAAATAACCCGCAGGATGTGGGAGCTTCGACAGCTTATGCCGAATTGAACCTTGCAATTACTGCGGCTCAGGCTATCCACGACAAAACCAATGCGTCGGCTACCGAAGTGTTGGCTGCCGAGCTTTCGATACGCGAAGCCATTGAAAAAGTGCACAGTGCTATTCTGCTCCAAAGTCGTGTTACCACCTGGACAACACTTCCTTACGATGCTACCGAAGCTATCCTGAATCCTAGTTTTGAAGACCTGTTCGACGATACCTGGGAAAATGTAGGTCCGTTCCAACGTCAGAATAATACTTCTTTCGATCCGTTTAAACTCGGAACGTTCTATGCCGAACGCTGGATTTCCAGCCCGGGTAACCTCGAAAACCTGCGTATGTCGCAAATCGTTCGCAATATCCCCAATGGTACCTACCTGGTTACGGCGGCTGCACATGCCGTTCAGCAAAACGATAATACCTATCCCGGCGGCGCTTACCTCATAGGGAATGGCGCGATCACCGAGATTTTCGACCGTAAGGATTATTCGGTAATTGCCGAAGTGGTGGACAATACGCTGGAAATTGGTGTTGAAGTTGCTTTCTCGGGTAACTGGGTGGCATTCGATAATTTCCGTTTGAGTTATATCAGCGACGGTTCGCCTTATCTCGTTGCGAGTGTTAAGGATCTGAACTTTACTCCAACGCAAACTGTAAAAACATTTGTGGTGTCGGGAGGTAATCTCACCGGTAATGTAAGTCTTTCTGTTTCTCCGTCCTTCCAGTTGTCGAAAACCAGTTTGTCGGCCAGCGAAGTAATGGCAGGCGCCGAAGTTACCGTAACGGCAGTTGCAACCCAGGCTGTTCCTGAGGACAATCTCGTTATCTCTTACGGTAATGTACAACAGGTAGTGCGGTTGAGTCTCACCGAGAAAATGGAAGTTACCCGCCGTGGTCTGTTCTTCGATCAGAGTTTGTCGTCGGAGGGTTCGTTTGCTATCGTGGGCGATATCTATGGATCGGCCACTGTTACTGCTCCCGAAGGACTGATCGTTTCGGGTACCACCTTCACCAATACCGAGGTGGCCGATAGTGCTGCCGTATTGTTGATTTGGGATGGTGTAACCCGCATCGAAGATAAATACATTTACGTAACCAGCGGTTCGGTGAAAGATTCGGTACTGGTATTCGCAGTTTCCGATAATATTATCTCGACCTGGGATGGCGACGATGCCGAAGGCGATGCTTCCTTGATTACCAACTTCGGATGGTCGCTCATGATGAGCGATGGGGTAACTCCGGTTGCGGGCGCGTTCAATCCGTTTGGAGCTACCAGTGGTATCCGTTACGTACTTACCACCAACCAGAACTACGTATACCGCGGAAAACCCTGGCAGGGCGGCCGTTTGGCATATCTGCGCACCTGGGGCGATCCTCCGACCAACGTGTACAACCTGAATGTGAATCTCGAGGCCGGTAAAACCTATGCTTTCCGTGGTGTGGCATCGTGGCACGACAACGCTTCGACCAACCCTACCTTCACCATCGGATTGAATACCGGAATGTCGAATACCGGTACGTCGCTGGCTTCTCAAGGACATGAATTTGCAGTGAAACGCACAACTGCCGATTATCAATTCGTTGTTACTCCTACTGTATCGGGTACGCATTACCTGACGATTTCCAGCAATGTGGTGGGAGACGCGATGATTTCACCGCTTTACCTGGCAATGTACGAAACCGTACTTACTTCCACTCCGTCGGTCAATGATGGTTCGGTACGTGTGTATCCAACTGTTACCACCGATAAGGTGATGATCGAAACATCGGGTAAAACCGGAATGGTTCGTGCCTACGACAGTACGGGTAAACTGGTAACTTCGGCCCGGCTGAAGGGCGATGTTCAGGCTCTGGAGCTGCCGGCGAAAGGTATCTACCTCCTGCAGTTACAGGTTGAAAATACGGTTCAGACAGTAAAAGTGATCCGCGCCAACTAACCGGTTTCAGGTCTTACATAAAAAAGCCACCTCCGGAAAAGAGGTGGCTTTTTAATTTCATACTGCACATTGATTGTTACATCGCAACAGGGACCTTCAAGTTCCTGTAATGGCTATCATCATGGTTTAGTCGAAAAGTGTGCAATGAATCGGTATTGATGCCTGCAAAGGTATGCCGAAACTTCCGGTTTTCCATCTTTTGGAGCTATCTTTTTATGTTTTGGGAGAAAAAATACACGTTTTGAGAGTATATATAGAGTATTGATTGTATCTTTGCGTCATAATTAAGATAGCTTATGCTCAAAACAGCTTTCTCATTATTGCCGATGTTCGTGGCTCTGTTCTGGATGGTGATGTTGCTAACCGACGTTAATAGGAACAAATTCATCCGGTATATTCTGGCCACTTTCTTTGGCGTGGCCTTCCTGCTCTATCTGTCGCATGCCCTGTATTTTAATTATGAATACGACCTCTATCTGTATTTCGATTCGCTATACAGCTTTGCTACCCTGGCGGTTTATCCCCTCTATTTTCTTTATATCCTCTATTTGACGCGCGAAGTCAGTTTCCGGCCGGTCTATTTTCTTTTCTTACTGCCTGCTTTCTTAACCGGTGCCGCATCGGCTGTATTGTATCTCCTCATGGGGCCGGCGGAGTCCGGTTCGTTTATCCGGCAGGTTTTATACGAGGAGTCGCCCGGTGTTCAGCTGTCGATGCTCGGCAATCTTCAACTGCTTCGCTACCGGCTTATCCCTGTAATATTTACGTTGCAACTTGTTCTGATCCTGACCATCGGAAGCCGTTTGATCATCCAGTTCGACGAGAAGGTTAAAAACTATAATGCCGATACCGAGGGTAAAGAATTGCGTCTGATTAAAATGCTGCTGTGCAGTTTCGCCTTTTTCTCGGTTTTCTCGATCCTGGCCAATGTACTCGGCCGTACGTTCTTTTTGTCGGATGAGTTGCTGGTGATTCCTTCGGCGGTATTTAGTGTTTTGTTGTTTTTAGTGGGGTATGTGAGTTATAATCAGCGCTTTACGGCCTCCGATTTGCGCACCGACGAAAATGCTCCTTCGTACGAAGAGGAATTATATGCCGAAAACGAACCCGATTTTGTGTTTTCAAAGGCACAGCAGCTCGATTTGCAGCGCAAATTACAGTTCTTGCTCGACGATGAGAAAATGTACACTAAAAAAGACTTACGCGTCGTCGATGTGTCGGTTAAGCTTCATACCAACCGGACTTATGTGTCGCGTCTTATTAACCAGGTGTACGGAAAATCGTTCAGTGATCTTATCAATCAGTACCGTTTTCAGGAAGCCAAAATGATGTTGATGGCGCCCGAATATTCCTTGTTGAGCATTGCCGAAATTGCCAACCGGGCAGGTTTCCCGAGCGAAAGCTCCTTTTACCGGGTTTTCAAAAAAGAAACCGGCATGGCTCCGGGCGATTGGCGTAAATTGAACGGCAGAGTGAAGGCCTGAGCTATTTCCTGATAATTTGCAGGGGTTCGAGGCCTTTGCTCCATTCGGCAAGGTACTCGAAAAAGGCTTTTGCATCCTGAACCGGTTGCTTGTTTTCTTTAGCAGCTACCGTGGTGAAGTAATAAGTAAGTACTTCGCCGGATTTTACAGGCGCCAGGATCAGGTTGTTTACCCCGTCGGTATGTTGTTGCCCGCCCATCTTTGCTGGCATATAGAGGCCAAGGCCTACGGTTTCCTTCGCATATTTTACGGTGTCGGGCTGCGGATACCAGCTTCCCCACGAACCAACCAGCGTAGGCGACGAAATAAGTTCGCCGCCCCCTATTTGCTGCACGCCCGTGGCCACTGCCTTCAGCGAATGGTCCGAACGCACTTCGGCAATCACATCGCGATGTCCGGCATATAAAATATAACGCACCGTGACCTTCGATTTCGTACCCTCGTACTCCCAATCCTCTACTTCGCTCTCTACCACTGTGCGTAGCGGACCACCCGCCAGAATCCGCTGGGTGCGGCGGCCGAATTTGTCGATATGCTGCATCCTGCCATTCCAGCCCTTCAGACTGCCAACACCTACCCAGCCCGAAACCAGCAGAATATCGTCGCCATATCCTTCCGCCAGTTGTTCGCCGGTAGGATACCACCAGGTGTCGCGCAATTCCAGCCTGTATTCCTTCTTGCCGTATACATCGATCGTACTTTTATTGTCGAAATAAATACGATACGCCATTTTATCCGATTCGAAGGCCACACCATGGTGATGCATGCGGTTGTACATGTCGTTGCGGGTCGAAGTAGCTTCTTTTACATGTTGCCACTCTCCCGTGTCGCTTTTCCTGATCAGACTCGCAACTACCTGAGGTTCTGCCGCTACAGGTTTTCTCCGGGTGCGACTCAGGCTTACTTTAGCCCTGGCGCCGGCGGCAAGGTCGACCAGAAAAACCAATTCGTCGGGCTTGCCGTCGCCATTCAGATCATCGGCCTGATAAGCTGTTTTTTTGCCGTTTACTTTAATACAGTAGTTCGCGTCGCTAAAGGTGAAGCCCGGAAAAGTGGCGGCCGATACAATTACCGGAGCATTGCCTACAGCTACCGGGTTGGGATTGCTTACCGTGAAGCGAAGCGACGCGGTGGCATGAACAGGGGCGATAAGAACAAAAGCAGTAAGCAGTAAGGAATTGAACGAATTCATACGTGATAAATTTAAAGGGCTGTTTTACTAATTAATCGATCAGTGTGCATCCAGATGCTGAAACAGGATCTGAATCCCGATGCCGATCAGGATGATGCCTCCCAGGATTTCTACTTTTCGGCCGAACCGGCCGTTTACATGTTTTCCGAGCAACATGCCGATCATGGCCGCAAAAAAGGTAACAATACCAATAATCGTTGCTGCCAACAGAATATCGACGGTGAAGAAGGCCATACTTACCCCCACTACCAATGCATCGATACTGGTTGCCAGGGCAATGCCCAGGATAACGGTGCGCTGAAGCGGGTTGAACGATTTTTCGTCGGGATTCTTAAACGCTTCAACAATCATTTTTAAACCGATGAGACTAAACAGTGTCAGCGATATCCAATGATCGTAATCGCCGATTATCCGGGCAAACTGACTGCCGCCTATCCAACCCGCTACAGGCATTGCTCCCTGAAAAACAGCCAGGGTTAGTGCAATCCGGGTAGCCGGGAAAAACCGGATGTCTTTCTTACATAAACCGGCACTTACCGAAACTGCAAAGGTGTCGAACGATAAACTGAGGGCGATCAGAAACAGGGAATATAAGTTCATCGGATGCTCATAATTTTTTCGAACTGCAAAGATAAGCAATTCTGCCGATTTTGCCGGATAATCGATCGGGATGGCGGATATTCCTTTCTTAACAATATTTATATAAAAATTTAATGTAAAAAAAACGATTTAATTCATCCGAAACTGTATCTTTGTTAGCTAAAATGTTGATAAACAACGCATATTGTATAAACTTAAAATTACTAATCGTTACCGTTTCTGTTATTTTTACCCTAAAAACGAGTCAATATATGTCAAAATGTTTAGTTTGCTCCACTGATACGCATGAAAAAAACGAATTGTGTCTGAATTGTGGAAAACTCTGGAATGAAAGTTTGATCCGAAGAACCCCCCAGGATTTATCGGCAATACGGTTACAACTCATTGCCGATACGCTGATTCTCGATTACGAAAGCGGTTCGGTGCAACTAAAATCCACTTTAAACGAATTGGCCGGTTCGGCTAATATGCTCGAATTCCTGGAGCAGGCTAATACGTATTTACGTCAGAAATCGATGGCAACCTATCAGTACCTGATGAGAATAATCAAAGGGGTGGTCGAATATTCGCCATTCCCGCGTGTTTTATTGCTGCACATGCTCGAATGTCCTGCCGTTGTATCCCAGCTCAAAGATCAGAGCGTGGTCGTAAAGCAACAACTGGTCGATTATGTAGCCGAACTCAATAAAGAGAAAACCAAATCCTTATCGAAAAAGCAAACTGCTTCGATGTTGAAAAAACGTCAGCTCAGGTTGCGTGTCGAATTTATCGTACTCCTGATATTGGCCGGCGCCACCACGATCACCGGCATGTTTTTATATGTGGCGCAAACCATTTCTCCCACCCTGGGTTTAGCGCTTATTGCGGTGCCGGTGGCCCTGATGCTGCTGTTAAAATTTGTTCGTTACGGTAGTCTCGATGGGAATTTGAAAACCAATCCGCACTTAACTTATCAGATCGATTTGCTCGATATCCCCGATTCGTATATCGACAACCTGAATCAACAACTGGAAAAACTCGAGAAATTAATCGATTGATAAGCTTAGAGCATTAATTCTTCGCGAATGGATTCGACGACCAGTGGTATTCCTTCGTTTATTTTTTCGACCGAACTGTTGCAAAACGATAGCCTGATGCGATCGTTACGCATTCCGTGCGGATCAAAGGTTTTTCCCGATACAAATACGACTCCTTTGTCGATGGCCCGTTTCAGGATATTGGTCGAGTCGGCCCCACCGGGCAGTTGTATCCAGATGTAAAAGCCGCCCCTGGGCGCGGTGAACGTGCATCCTTCGGGCAGTTGTGCGTTGAGCAGCTGTGTCATGGCTTCGGCCCGCCGCTTGTATTCGGCCCGGATCCGGTTGAGGTAGGGCAGGTATGCACCGCTTTCCAGGAATTTATGGGCGATCATTTGCGTGAAGCTGGGTGAGCAGGCATCGATCGATTGCTTGATGAGTTCGCATTTCCGGTATATTTCGTCGGGTACCAGCATCCAGCCCAGGCGGAGTCCGGGACCGAGGATTTTTGAAAACGATCCGGTGTAACAGATATCCAGGCCCTCGGGATTCATCGATTTGAGGGTTTGCAGGTGCTCCCGGTCTTCGTCGTGGAAATACAATTCGCTATAGGCATCGTCTTCAATAAGCGGTATGTTTCGGTCGCGCAACAACTCGATGAGCCTGAGCTTGGTGTCGCGGTGATACAGTGTTCCGGCCGGATTGTGGAAGTTGGGGGTGAGGTACAGGAATTTAGGTGCCGCTTCCAAGGTGTCGAGCGTGCGGCCTAATGCTTCCGTATCGATGCCGGCAGGAGTAAGCGGTATGGATACAATATTGGCCTGATACGAGCGGAAAGCCGAGATGGCTCCAATGAAACACGGGTTTTCGACCAGTATGGTGTCGCCCGGATCGATGAATGCGTGCCCGAGAATGTTGATGGCTTGCAACGAACCGGTGGTGATGAGCAATTTGTTGGTGTCGACGGGCAGTCCTTTGTCGCGGAGAAATCCCGAGAGGGAGTCGAGCAGTTGGGGTAAGCCGGGTGTAGGGCCGTACTGCAGCGCTATCTGTTTCTCGCGCGCCGTGAGTCGCCTGTAAATTGCATCCACTTCCTGCAGGGGGAATAAATCGTTGTCGGGCATTCCTCCCGAGAAAAGAATCATGTTCGGTTTATTGGCCAGGCTCATCAGGTCGCGGATTTCCGACGAGCGCAGGCTGGCTACTGAAGTTGAAAAATGAACCATGTTGTTTAGAGTTTATAGATTTCGCTGGCCCTCATTAGTTGTAATTCGTTGGCCTGGAGTACTTCGATTACTTTATCGCACGACAACGAACGGATCACGACGCTGGCTCCGTTCTCGCTGGCAAATGCATACATGTATTCGACCGGCACTTCGTTGTCCGACAATACCTGCAAAGCCCGGTACAAGCCTCCGGGTTCGTTGGGCACCACGAGACAAACCACATCGGTCGTGTTGACCGAAAATCCTTTTTCCTTCAACACTCGTACGGCCACTTCGGGTTGAGGTACGATAAAGCGTACGATGCCGAAGTCGGCAGTGTCGGCAATGCTAAAGGCCGTCATGTTGATGTTGTTTTCCGACAGGCTGCGGGTGAGTTCGGTGAGACGGCCGGTTTTATTCTGTAGGAAAACGGATAATTGTTTGATTATCATTTTGTTGTGTGTTTTAGGTTTGTACGATACTTCAATGGTTTACACCAGTTTGCGCTTGTCGATCACCCGCACGGCTTTACCTTCGGAGCGTGGGATGGTGTTGGGCTCAACCAGTGTTATTTTGGCGGTTAGTCCGAGTGCGCTGGCGATATTGTGCTGAATTTGCCGGCGCAGGTTTTCGAGTGCACGTATTTCGTCGGACCAGAACTGGTCGTCGATCTCGACCATGATTTCGAGCGAGTCGAGGTTGTTTTCGCGGTCGACCACCAATTGGTAGTGCAGGCTGGCCTCGCTCATTTCGAGCAATACAGCTTCGATTTGCGAAGGGAACACATTCACGCCGCGGATGATGAGCATGTCGTCGCTGCGGCCGAGGCATTTGTCCATGCGTACCAGGGTTCGTCCGCAGGCGCATTTTTCGACGGTGAGCCGGGTGAGGTCGCGGGTGCGGTAGCGCAGCAGGGGCATCGCTTCTTTGGTAATGGTGGTGAAAACCAGTTCGCCCACCTGGCCGTAGGGCAACACTTCGAGGGTGTTGGGATCGATAATTTCGGGTATGAAATGATCTTCAAAAATATGCATGCCTTGCTGGTGTTCGCATTCCATGGCCACTCCGGGGCCTATTATTTCACTTAACCCGTAGATGTCGAATGCTTTGAGGCCCAGCAAGCTTTCTACCTGGCGACGCATTTCGTTGGTCCAGGGTTCAGCTCCGAATATACCGGCTTTTAATTTGATGTCGGCTTTGGTGAGGCCTTCCTTGGCCAGGCTTTCGCCCAGATGGGCGGCGTACGAAGGAGTGCAGGCAATTACCGTGGAGCCGAAGTCCTGCAGCAATTGCAGCTGTTTGCGCGTGTTTCCGCCCGAAATAGGGATCACCGATGCCCCGACCTTTTCGGCGCCATAATGCAGCCCCAGTCCGCCCGTGAATAAACCGTATCCGTATGCGATCTGTATACTGTCCGCCCGCGAAACACCCGCCATGGTGAGCGACCGGGCCACTACTTCGCTCCACATATGAAGGTCGTCGTGGGTGTAGCCCACCACCGTGGGCTTGCCGGTAGTGCCGCTCGAAGCGTGCAGGCGAACGATCTGTTGTTGTGGTACGGCGAACATCCCGAACGGATAATTGTCGCGCAGGTCGTCCTTTACCGTGAAAGGCAGGTCCTTCAGCTGGTCGATACTTTTAATATCGCCCGGCTCGATGCCGAGCTCCGAAAGTTTTCGGCGGTAAAACGGTACCTTATAATAGATACGTTCAATCATTTCGGCAAATCGTTCGTTTTGCAGGCGTTTAAGCCGGTCGCGGTCGGCCGCTTCAATATATTCGTTCCAAATCATAGGGTGGGTAATTAGTGATCGGTTGTGATCGCAATCCCCATGGCAAAGGCCCGGGCATTGCTTTCGGTGATGGTTTTTCCTTTTGCTTCAAACAGGCTTGTCAGGCTGGCTCCCAGCTGTTGCCGGTCGATTCCGATATACCGGGCGGCAGCTCCCGCCATTACTACATTCGCCGCTTTGGGGTTGCCGGCCTCCAGTGCCAGCCGGTCGGCCTCTACGAGCAAGTGTTGCCGGCACCGGAGCTTGATTTCGTCGAGCAGCGCCTCCAGGTCGGGATAAGGATCGATATTGACAAAAGGCCTGGTGGCGGTAATCAGCATTCCTTCGTCCGACAGATAGGGAAGGTAACGTAAAGCCTCCATGGGTTCGAGCGAAATAATCAGGTCGGCTTCACCCAGTGGAATCAGGTCGGAAAAAATCTCGGTGTCTGAAATCCGCAGGTGCGATTGCACCGCCCCGCCCCGCTGGCTCATACCGTGCACTTCGGCCTGCTTCAGGTATAAGCCTTGTTGCATGGCCGCATGATCGATGATGGATGCGATGGTGAGGATGCCTTGTCCGCCAACGCCTGCAATAAGGATGTTTTTCTTCATTTTTTGTGTTCTGACGATTTACGGCGACGGGCGGTCTGGATGCATTCGCGGCAGGCGATGATGACCGAAACGCCCGGGTATTCGAACTCTTCTTTTAAAATACTCAGGTTTTCGTCGTGATGCTTTTTCAGCGGAACCAGGGTGCGGATATGTGCCGCCTCTACCCCGATACCCCGGCAGATATCGGCCAGGCGATGGGTTGCTGCCGAATCCTGTCCGCCGGTCATGGCCGTGGTATAATTATCGGAAATAATAATGGTGACCGCCGACCGGTCGTTCACCGCATCGAGCAGGCCGGTGATTCCCGAGTGCGTGAACGTGGAATCGCCTATTACCGCCACCGCCGGATGAAGTCCGGCGTCGGCAGCTCCTTTGGCCATGGTCACCGATGCGCCCATGTCGACACAGGTATTGATGGCGTTGTAGGGAGGCAGTGCGCCCAGGGTATAACATCCGATATCGGCAAATACATGGCGTTGTTCGTAGGTGCTCATTACCTCGTTCAGGGCGTCGTATAAATCGCGGTGTCCGCAGCCCTGGCATAATTCGGGGGGCCGGGGGGCTACAACCGGCGGCACTTCGCGGAGCGTTTTGTGGTACTCCGGTACCAGGGCCTTTTCGAGGGCATCGGGCGTAAGTTCGCCGGTGCGGGGGAGTGTCCCGTCGAGCCGGCCTGCGAACCTGCTATCGCCAAAAAAGCCCCGGAACAGTTCTTCGTAAATGGGATATCCTTCTTCGGCTACGATGATTCGCCGGAAGCGGGCGGCAAACCCGCTTACCATAGTTGGGGGCAAGGGGTAGTGCGACAATTTCAATACGGGCAGATCGAGCTTGTGCCGGCTGATCGTTTCCATCACATAATTGTAGGCGAGGCCGAAAGCGATAATGCCGGTGTCGGACGGCCGGGCGCTTTCGGTAATGCGATTAAAGGGCGATTGCTCGGAAGCCTCCGTCAGCCGCGGCTGCATGTCGAGCAGGTGCTGGTACTGCCGGCGGGCATTGGCGGGGAGTAAGATCCACTTCCGGCGGTCGGTGTCGGGGAGTAGCGGGTTGGGAGTGGCCGACGGGCGGCGCACGATGGTAGAGCGCGAATGCGACAGGCGGGTGGTGATGCGCACCAGCACCGGCAATGCCGTCGTTTCGGAAAAATTAAATGCATAGCGCATGCAGTCGTAAGCTTCCTGTTGATTGGAAGGTTCGAGCAGCGGAAGTTGGGCGAAGCGGGCGTAATAACGGGTGTCCTGCTCGTTTTGCGACGAATGCATCGAAGGATCGTCGGCCACTACCACCACCAGGCCTCCTTTAACTCCGGTAACGGCCGAGTTGATAAACGCATCGGCTGCTACGTTGAGCCCCACATGTTTCATGCATACCATACTTCGCTTTCCGGCATACGACATGCCGAGGGCCGCTTCGTAGGCCGTTTTCTCGTTGGCCGACCAGGCGGCGCGGACCCTTCCCGATCGTGCTTCGTCCGATTGCTGTATGTATTCGGTGATTTCGGTCGATGGGGTTCCCGGGTAGGCGTATACTCCCGAGAGGCCGTCGTCGAGTGCGGCGCGTGCTATTACCTCTGCGCCCAGCAATAGTTCTCTATCAGTCATTTTCTGTGTGTTTTTTCAATAGTACCGATGGGCCGGAAGCATTGCTTATGTTCCGGATTTTCAGCCTTAGTGCAAAAGTACTAAATTATCCGATACATTAGCACTTTTTTTCCGTATTTATCGCAGAAGGATAATGATTGTTTATAAATATACCAATTTTTATGATAAAATCGCATTTTTATTTGATATTTACTTTCAATTTACGAGATTTTTTATAATTTTGCTGCCGAAACAATAACTCACTAATTAACACATCGAAGTTTATGAAAACCGAACAAGTCCTCGACATGCTGAAGAGGCGTTTTCCCAATGAGCCCGAATATCATCAGGCTGTAGAAGAAGTGTTGCATTCCATTGAAGAAGTGTACAATGCACATCCCGAGTTCGAAAAGCAAAATCTTATTGAACGTCTTTGTATTCCCGATCGTATTTTTTCGTTCCGTATTACCTGGGTCGACGACCGGGGCAATGTGCAGACCAACATGGGTTACCGTGTTCAGCATTGCAATGCTATTGGTCCTTACAAAGGTGGAATGCGTTTCCATGCTTCGGTAAGTCCTTCTATCCTGAAGTTTCTGGCTTTTGAGCAGACGTTTAAAAATGCGCTTACTACCCTGCCGATGGGTGGTGGAAAAGGGGGTTCGGATTTCAATCCCAAAGGAAAGTCGAATGCCGAAATCATGCGTTTCTGCCAGGCCTTTATGCTCGAACTCTGGCGCCATATCGGTCCCGAAACCGATGTGCCGGCAGGCGATATCGGGGTAGGTGGCCGCGAGGTGGCGTATATGTATGGTATGTATCGCAAACTGGCGCGCGAAAACTCGGGTACCTTCACCGGTAAGGGGCTCGAATTCGGAGGTTCGCTGATCCGTCCCGAAGCTACCGGTTATGGTAATATCTACTTCCTGATGAATATGCTCAAACGCAAAGGTATCGAGGATCTGAAAGGTCAGGTGGTGGCGATCTCCGGATCGGGAAATGTGGCTACCTATACGGCCGAAAAGGTGCTCGAACTGGGAGGTAAGGTTATTACACTGTCGGATTCGAACGGCTATATCTACGATCCCGAAGGTATCACGAAAGAGAAACTCGACTATGTGTTCGAGCTGAAGAATGTGTACCGTGGTCGCATCAAGGAATATGCCGATAAGTACAATTGCAAGTACGTGGAAGGTGGTCGCCCCTGGGCCGAGGCTTGTACGATTGCCCTGCCTTCGGCAACCCAGAACGAACTCAACGGCGACGATGCCGAGCTGCTCGTGAAGAACGGCTGTTTTGCGGTTTCGGAAGGCGCCAATATGCCTTCGACACCCGAAGCGGTGGAAGTGTTCCTGAACAACAAAATCCTGTATGCCCCGGGTAAAGCTGCCAACGCGGGTGGCGTGTCGGTTTCGGGACTCGAAATGACCCAGAATTCGATCAAATTGAGCTGGTCGAAAGAAGAAGTGGATGCCAAACTGAAGGATATTATGTTCAATATCCACGAAGCTTGCGTAAAATACGGTACCGATGCCGACGGCTTTGTTAACTACGTGAAAGGTGCGAATATCGCCGGATTCATGAAGGTAGCCAAAGCCATGGTGGCACAGGGAGTGTTGTAGGAATCCGAATTTCGTACGCCTCCGATGCATTTTCGGATCGCTTTGTCAATGAAATGCGATTTGAAAACGATAACTGTCAAGATTGATCCTTTCGGGGGTCAATCTTTTTTATTGGGTATGGTGAGTAAATCGCACATCGTAGTTTCCAGACCACAGGCAATCTGATACAGGTTTTTGATCGTGATATTTGTCTGGCCCCGCTCGATTCTCGAAATGTTTGACTTCTCCATATTGCATAAGTCTGCCAATGTTTGCTGTGTCATAAGTTTGGCTGCGCGCCTTGCCCTGATATTGTCGCCCAAAAGTTTATACAGATCCCCGCTTGTTAACATATATTAGTATTTGTAATCATCAATGATTATAAATAAAATCTATATCTTTGTTTCGTCGGTAATCATATATGATTACTATCTGGGTTGTTTTTACATTTTCAGAGTTTTGCTAAAATATTAAATCTTATATGAAAGAAAATCAATGTGTTAGTTGCCTG
The DNA here is from genome assembly GCA_001898935.1 of Paludibacter sp. 47-17. Taxonomy (GTDB): domain Bacteria; phylum Bacteroidota; class Bacteroidia; order Bacteroidales; family Paludibacteraceae; genus Paludibacter. The sequence continues at coordinate 156,152 of MKVT01000009.1, read as the reverse complement.
GGCCGGTTAGCTGAAGGAGAATTGCTTTGTGAACTTTGTTACGACAGCTGGTTCGACAGTTGCACGAGCAAAGAACATCCGCTGACTTACTGCGCTGCTCGATCGGAAGAATTGCTGGCCATTCTTAACATGCAGTTGGCGAATCCGAATTGGCAGATACACTGCTGAATCTGCCTTGGGATACTACCTCTTGCTGTCCGGAGGGCTGCTAACCGTGATAGTAATCCTGCTGTGGTTGGTCAGGTATTCGGGTTTCGGCCTGAATTTGGCGTTGAAACCTGCCACGCGTTACCTGCTCGAACAAATTCTTGTTCCGGAAAACTACCTCGCTTCGCTCCATCAGACTTATGAACGTTTGGAGCGGATCGAACGTCACTCTCATTGTTGACTCCGAACGCAAAGGGAGGATGTTTTCCGGATCAAAAGGTAATTCTGCCCATCACCACCGGGATGGCGTTTTTCCCCGTCGGATCGCCTGAATTTAGCTGTGCATTTACGAATCCCAGCGGATTAAAGTTGATCTTCAGACTTAAATCCTTGTTTTCTTTATTGATGTCTTTCGTGTAGTTCATAACCGATAGCCCGAGACCGGTTGCAGCTCCCAATGCCGACATTAAGGCGATCAAAGTAGGATCGTAGTCACGGTATTCGTCGGTGTTGCGGGTTTGTTCTATCAGGTGTCCGATCCCAGCTCCTAAAAATCCTCCACCTATCATGCTCAGCGAGGCGAACATCGACTGCCGGTTCGAGAAATCGAATTTCTGCGCCAGTTTGTCGCCTCCCCAAATGCCGGCAACCGCTCCGATCGTACCGGCGGCGGTGTACCAGCGTGGATTGTCGACCTTTACCGACGCCATCAGCGATAAGGGTAAATAGGAGCCGAGTAGAAACAAGTTGGCTGTCATGCCCGCATCTCCCTGGCTGTAATAATCTTTCTTCGACAGTGCATTTCCCACCAGTAATCCTCCGGCGGCGCCTGCCAGGGTGGTGGCTGCCAATGCATTCGGGATATAGTCGTTCATATTTTCAAATAAACCCATCGAAAAGGCGGCACTCGTACTCAGTACCATTCCGAAATCGCCGAATACGCTTATGGTGGAGGCCTGTCCGTCGTTCATGCCGCTTTTCCGGGCCCATCGATATCCCAAAAATGCTTCGGCAAAACTTCCCGCCATCCCCATGGCTAAACTGACTCTGAAATCGGGATCCCTGCTTACCAGCAACGGCAGCAGCATCCCGTGCAGAATTCCGCGTGTTTGCCCATATCCGGTGAGCAGCGACTGGGGAAGCGACATGTTCAGGTTGCGACTGAATAGAATCGGGACGATAAAGCCGGTTCCGGCACTCAGCAAATAAACGGCAGGACTCATATCCTCGGTCAGGATGAGCGAAGCTGCCATGCCGTAATAACTATAGCTAACCAGGCTGTTGATGAGTAAAAACTGCGTTCGTCCTTCCTGATTTAAAAGCGATTTCGGGGATTTTAAGTGCAATCGCGCCGAAATATCCTCCAGCATCAGCCTGGTTTCGGAGGCTGTTAGTGTCTTGCGGGTGCGGTACGATTCGTTGTGGGTGCCCGTGAGTATTTCCAGCACATAACTGCTGTCGTTCACCTGAAAGAGCATAGCCTGCTGAAAATCGCTGTATTCAGCAAAATAGCCGATTTTCCCGGCGAGTACCTTGTCGATGACCCGGACCTGTCCGTTCGGTCCGAAAGCAACTTGTTTTTCCCGGGCAAGCCCCGGTAAGGTTCCGCAAAATAGTACAACAACAAAAAGGAGGGTCTTCATAGGTTCAATTTTTTTTTGGGGGAGATGTTTCGTTCGTTCCAATAGTTGCATCGCGGCGCTTCTTTCGCTTAAAAATCGCTTTAAATGTACAATAATATGAACAAACAGTGTATCTTTGCGGTTTAGATTTCAACTAATTTATTGTCAATCTAAATTTCAAAACAGAACTGAGGTATGAGGAAGTTTTTGGTGCTTATTGCAGTGGCGGTTTCAGGCTTGTTGCCCTTGTCGGCTCAAACTATCTACGATTTTACGATGAACGATATCGATGGAAATCCTGTGTCGTTGAGTGAATACAAGGGTAAGGTGGTGATGATTGTGAATGTGGCCAGTAAATGTGGTCTCACCAAGCAGTACGAAGGGCTGGAGGCATTGTATAAAGCTTATCAGGAGAAGGGATTCGTGATTCTGGGTTTCCCCTGCAATCAGTTTATGGGTCAGGAGCCGGGCACCGAAGCCGAAATTCTGGAGTTTTGCACCGTCAATTATGGAGTTACTTTCCCTCTGTTTTCAAAAATTGAGGTCAACGGCGATGGCGCCCATCCGCTGTATCAGTTTTTGCGTAAAAAACTTCCGGGCACCGGCAGTAAATCCGATATCGAGTGGAATTTTGCCAAATTCCTGATTGGCCGCGATGGGAAGCCGGTGGAGCGTTTCAATCCGCGTACAAAGCCCGAAGATACGGCTGCCTCGATCGAAAAACTGCTGTAAACAAAGGTTTTCAATGATACTCAAAGACGAACTGATTCCTATCGGGCAGGTACTTAAACCTCATGGTATTCACGGTGAAATGGTGTTCGAATTTACTTCCGACATTTTCGAGCGCGAAGAAGTCCCGTTTTTTATTGTCGAAATCGACGGGATTTTTGTTCCCTTCCGCGTCGAAAATTACCGGATGCGATCGTCGTCGACCGCGCTGATTCAGCTGAAGGGAGTGACCTCCGACGAGAAAGCGCGCGGTTTTTCGGGCCTTACCATTTATATCGCATCGCATTATTTGTCCGAAATGGACGATCGGGAGGTGGAGGCCGGCTATTTCGAGGGCTTTCAGCTGGTGGATGAGCACGAAGGTGTGCTGGGCCTTATTTCGGAAGTCGATCAGACGACCGAAAATGCCCTGTTCGTGGTTCCTGTGAGCGACGACGACGAATTGTTGATTCCTGTGAGCGACGAGTATATCGTACACATCGATCACGAACTCCGGATCATACGGGTGAATTTGCCCGAAGGATTGCTCGATTTGTAAGGGATTTACCGGCTGTTTTTCAGTTTGTATACCGCTTCTTTCACCCAGGCTGCCCATTCGGTCTGGGTTTTGCTTTTATCGAAAGTTTGCCAGGGAATCGGTTTTCCGATGGTGAGGGTGAATTTGTTTCCCCGTTGTTTGAACATCTCGTCGGCCAGGTACATCATTTCGATGTTGAACTTAATGCCCAGGAATTTGCGGAGCCGGGCCAGGTTGTAAAAGAAGTTGGAGTTGCGCCCCTCGAAATAAATGGGCACCACATCGCGTTGGTATTGGACCGCCTTCGCTATGAAATTCTTTTTCCATTCGGGATCCACGATTTTTCCGTTGATTTTTCGCGAGCACATGCCGGCGGGATACGTTACCAGGTGGTTGTCCGAATTGTAGAGGTCGTCCATCATTTTAGCATGCTGGCGCGACTGTGAACCCAGCTTGTTGACCGGAATAAACATTTCCCTCAAAGGTTCGAGATTGGTGAGCAGGTCGTTGGAGAAAAAACGAACCTTGCCGTCGTACTCCTTGCCGATGAGCATGCCGGTGGCCATGCCGTCGAGTCCGCCCAGGGGGTGGTTGCTGGCAAAGATATACCGGCCGTCTTTCGGGGGAAGGTTTTCGCGGCCTTTTACCTCGGTTTCGATGCCCATGAACTGCAGGCCTGCGTCGATAAAATCCAGGTTTTTCAGATTGCTGTTTTCTTCCAGGAACTTGTTGATTTCCTCCTGGTGGGCTATTTTCTTCAGGTAATTGATCAGAAAGCGCGGTACTTTTTTATTTTTAGCGCGTTCTTTTACGACCTGGTCGATATCGATTTTAATGATATTGTTCTGCCTCATGAGCCTGTTGAGTTGTTTACGGTTGCAAAAATAACACATTTGTATCAGATTTTCCCACGGTGTCCCGTATATCGCCCTGTTTTTGCGTTTTTCTCCCGCACACGAGGCAGGGGTATGGTAAAAGTCCTCTTGCCGGAAAGTTATCAACAGTTTATTTTTCCCCCACTTTCCGCCTTTATGGCTATTGTGATAATATAATTGGATGTATATAATTGATTTTCATGTATTTGTATGTGTGGTTGAGTTGTTGGTAACTTGTGAACTGATTGTTGATAACCGGTTGATAGATCGTGTCAAACTGTTGAAAAATTTTTTGGTGGAGGAAGGTGGGGAATTTCAAAATCTTTTTATACTTTTACACTTGCAAAATTATGCGCCAATATTATGTCCACATTTATAGGTAAATACGAAGCAAAGGCCGATGTAAAGGGAAGAGTATTCATTCCTTCGGTTTATCGTAAGCTTTTGCCGGAAGCCGATCGTGAGCGTTTGGTGCTGCGCAGGGATACCGACAACGATTGTTTGATTCTGTACCCGGTGTCGGTTTGGAATGCGAAGGTGGAGCAGTTGAAGTCGGTGCTCGACGAGTGGAACCCCGACGATCAGCTGTTGCTGATGCAGTTTGTATCGGAAGCCGAATGGCTCGATATCGACAGTCAGGGCCGCGTGTTGATTTCCCGTCGCCATCTGCAGGAAATCGGCGTCGAGAGTTCCGATATGTTGTTTGTGGGCATGATCGACCGTTTTGCCTTGTGGGGCAAGCCGAATTATGAGAAGGCCGGGCTGTCGCGCCAGCAGGTAGCCGCCTTGTTGAAAGATAAAATGATGCGTAAATAAAATGGAAGAGCGGGTCTATCATACGCCGGCTTTGTTGCCGGAATGTCTCGAAGGTTTAGCCATTCGCCCCGACGGGGTGTATGTCGACTGCACTTTCGGAGGGGGTGGTCACTCGCGGGCCATACTGGAGCGTCTGGGGCCGGCCGGGAGATTGTATGGATTCGATCAGGATTCGGATGCGCTGGCCAACCGGCCTTCCGATCCTCGGTTTGTATTTGTGCACGGTAATTTCCGGTACATCGGCAATTTCATGGATTATTACGGAATTTCGAAGGTCGATGGCATTCTGGCCGATCTGGGGGTGTCGTTTCATCATTTCGATGAGGCCGGCCGTGGATTTTCGTTCCGGTTCGACGGAGAGTTGGATATGCGGATGAACCAGAAGGCGGTGCGTTCGGCTGCCGGTGTGTTGAACAGCTATACCGAAGAGCAGCTGGCCGATGTGTTTTATCTCTACGGGGAGCTGCATAATTCGCGGAAGCTGGCCCGGGCCATTGTGAAGAAGCGCGAAGGCGGCGAGTTGAAAGGTATCGGCGAGTTTGCGGAGTTGATGAAGCCGTTTTTCCCGCGGGAGAAGGAGAAAAAGGAGCTGACCAAGGTGTTTCAGGCCTTACGCATTGAAGTGAACGATGAGATGGGAGCCCTGAAGGAGCTGCTCGTCCGGAGTGTGGATTTATTGGCGCCCGGCGGACGCCTGGTGGTACTTACCTATCATTCGCTGGAAGACCGCCTGGTAAAAAACTTCATCAAAACGGGTAATTTTGAAGGGAAGCAGGAAAAAGATTTTTATGGCAATGTGATAGCACCTTTGTACGCGGTGAATACAAAAGTAATTGTGGCGTCGGACGAAGAGGTGGGACTCAATCCCCGTTCGCGAAGTGCCAAATTACGCATAGCAGGAGTGAAGAGATGAAATGGATCGAAAACATAAAGAACAGCGAGGAATTCCGGGAGTTTAGCCACACAGGCATCCGCGGAATTCTGAACGGAAGCTTCCTCACCTGGAAGTTTTTTCGTCGGCAATACCTGCTGGTGGGTTTGTTGGTCGTGTTGTCGATTCTGTACATCAACAACCGCTACGAGAGCGAAAAGATGATGAAGCGTATTGGCGAGTTGAAGCGCGAGATACAGGATGCGAAATACGAATCGCTTACCATTTCGGCCGAGCTGACCGAAATCAGCCGGCAATCGAATATCGAGACGCTGCTCCGCAAGAAGAATATGCAGCTGAAAACGGGCGACCAGCCTCCTATCGTGATAAAATAAACGCAAGATGACGGATAAACGTAAAGACATAGTAGTTCGGTTCGGTATTGTCTACCTGATAATGTCGGTGCTGTTTGTGCTGGTGATCTGGAAGATTGTTCAGATTCAGTTTGTGGAGGGTGATGAATGGATGAAGCTGGCCGAGAAGCAAAAAATAACCGACATCATCGTGAAGCCCCGCCGGGGGAATATATACGCTACCGATGGACGGTTGCTGGCAAGCTCCATTCCTACTTATTATATTTACATGGATACCAGGGCCGAAGCATTGCGTATCGACAACGGAGCGTTGTTTTACGAAAAGCTCGACTCGGTATCGACGGCGCTTTCGGAATTTTTTGGCGACCGGTCGGCCCGGGAGTACAAGCAACTGCTTGTGAAGGGATACAACAAGCAAACCCGTAACCTGATGTTGTATCCGAAACGGATTTCGTACTCACAGCTCAAGGAGTTGCAAAAACTGCCGCTGTTCCGTATGGGACGCATCAAGAGCGGTCTGGTGCAGCGCGAATACGTTCGTCGCGTGAAGCCCTTCGGGTCGCTGGCTTCGCGTACCATCGGCGACGTATATGCCGATGAGGTGAAAGGAGGACGCAGCGGGCTCGAAGCATCGTTCAACGACGTGCTGGTGGGCGTCAACGGAGTTTCGACCCGACAGAAGGTAGCCAATAAATACATGGAGACTACCGAGGTGCAACCGATCGACGGTATGGATATAGTGTCGACCATCGACGTGGAGCTGCAGGATATTGCCGAGAAGGCGCTGCGCGACACCATCGATGGTCTCGGAGCCAATTCGGGTACCGTGGTGCTGATGGAGGTAGCTACCGGCGCGATTCGTGCCATGGTAAACCTCGATCGTAATCCCGATACCGGCGATTATTTTGAAAACACCAATCATGCCCTGCGCGACCAGGTGGAGCCCGGTTCGACCTTTAAAATCGCGTCGCTGATGGCGGTACTCGACGAAGGCAAGTATAAATTGTCCGACGAGTTCGATATTCACCACGGTATTTATCCTATCGCCAACCGGGTGATGCGCGATCACAATGCGCACCGGGGCGGGTACGAGCGACTGAAAGTGGAGGAAATTATTCAGGCTTCGTCCAACGTGGGTACGGCAAAGATGGTGATGGGTACTTTTGGCGATAAGCCTGAAAAGTACATTGAAAAGCTGTATCAATACCGGCTCAACGACTCGCTGCCGATCCAGATGAAAGGTGTGGCAAAACCCTGGATCAAACACCCGAAAAAGGACAAGGATTTGTGGTACAAGACCTCGCTGGCATGGATTTCAATTGGTTATGAAACTAAAATACCGCCCATTTATACCCTTACTTTTTTCAACGCCATTGCCAATGGGGGGAAAATGGTAAAACCCCTGTTTGTGCACGAGATACGCAAAAACGGAATGCCCGTACAGTCCTTTACCACCGAAGTGATGGTGGAACAAATCTGTAAACCGTCGACTCTGAAGGATGTTCAGACGGCTTTGCGCGGGGTGGTGGAAGGCAAGTATGCCACGGCCAGGAATGTGAAATCGGATATCGTGACGGTGGCCGGCAAAACGGGTACTGCGCTTATTTCGCAGGGAGCAGCCGGTTACCGGTCGGGCCAAACCAAATACAATGTGTCGTTTGCCGGCTATTTCCCGGCCGAGGCACCACGCTACACCTGTATCGTGGTACTGAATGCTCCTTCGGGGATCCCTTCGGGCGGTCGCATGGCCGGAGCGGTATTTAAAGAAGTGGCCGAGCAGACGATGATTTTAAAAATGCAACGTTCGCCCGAAAAGAATGCGGCCGACACCATCCATCCGAAACCTCACTGGCCCGCGACTACCGGCGGTAATAACCTGGCGCTTCGAAAGGTTTCGGCCGAGCTCGATCTGCCTTATACTTCGCCTGCCTGCGGATGGGTGAAGCCTTGCGAACAGCCTCTGGATCAGCCGGGGGTGGAGGAGTTTAAGCTGGCCCGCAACCGTATTCCCGATGTAACGGGTATGGGCGCAAAGGATGCCGCCTATTTGCTGGGTAACCTGGGTATGAATGTGCGGATGTCGGGCCGTGGCAAGGTGGTGGCGCAGAGCAGAAAACCCGGTACTGCCGTCGATAAGGGCGGCGTAATCGAAATATTACTTCAATAAGTGGATTATTATGAATGAACAACGTGTACTGAGTCAGCTGCTGTATGAAATACCGGTATTGAAAGTCGCCGGAAGCACCGATGTGCTTGTGTCATCCATCGAATTCGATTCGCGGAAGGTGAGTCCGGGTGCTTTGTTTGTGGCTACCGTAGGTACTGCGGCCGATGGTCATCAGTTTATCGATGCAGCTCTGCAGGCGGGGGCTGTGGCGATTGTTTGCGAGCGGTTTCCGGCCGCTTTACAACCGGGTGTTTGTTACGTCAGCGTGGAAAAAAGCACCCGGGTACTGGGGCATCTTGCCGCTGCGTGGTACGACTTCCCGTCGTCGAAACTGGCCCTGGTGGGTGTTACCGGCACCAACGGGAAAACCACCATTGCTACCTTATTGTATCAGTTGTTCAGCCGGCTGGGTCATAAGGCCGGTTTACTGTCGACCGTGGTGAATTACATCGCCGGCGAAGCTGTGGAGGCTACTCATACAACACCCGATGCGCTTACTCTCAATGCATTGCTGGCGCGGATGGTGGAGGCGGGTTGCAGTTATGCATTTATGGAAGTGAGCTCGCATGCGGTAGAGCAGGGGCGCATCGCCGGCCTCGAGTTCGACGGGGGTATATTCACGAATCTCACCCGCGACCATCTCGACTACCATCTCACCTTCGAGAATTACCTGAAAGCAAAAAAGGGCTTTTTCGATGCCTTGCCTTCATCGGCTTTTGCCCTCACCAATACCGACGATAAGAATGGTATGGTGATGTTGCAAAATACGGCGGCCCGTAAGTATACTTATTCGATGCGCACCTTGGCCGATTTTCATACGCGAATCCTGGAGCATGGGTTTGAGGGTATGTTGCTGTCGATGAACGATAAAGAGGTGAATGTGTCGTTTATCGGCAGGTTCAATGCGGCTAATCTGACGGCTGTATACGGCGCGGCCCTCTTGTTGGGCGCCGATGAGCTGGAAGTGCTGCGTATCGTGAGCAGCCTGGGCTCGGTTTCGGGACGCTTTGAAACCCTTCGGGCGCCTTCGGGCTATACAGCTATTGTCGACTATGCTCATACTCCCGACGCACTGGCGAATGTGATTACCACCATCAACCAGATTCTTCAGGGGAGCGGCCGGCTGATCACCGTGGTGGGCTGCGGCGGTAACCGCGATAAGGGCAAACGTCCCCTTATGGCTCGTGAGGCGGTGGAAGGAAGCTGGAAGGCTGTGTTTACGTCGGATAATCCGCGATTCGAAGACCCGGCAGAGATACTCAACGACATGCTGGCCGGACTCGATCCGGTGCAAAAGAATAAAAGCCTTACCATTGTCGACCGGCGTGAAGCTATCAAAACCGCCTGTGCACTGGCGCAGCCCGGCGATGTGGTGCTCGTGGCCGGTAAAGGCCACGAGGATTATCAGATCATTCAGGGAGTGAAATATCATTTCGACGATCGCGAAGAACTAAAAAACTACTTCACCTACTAACCACTGCGTAATTATGTTGTATCATCTATTTTTATACCTCGATCGCTACTTCGATGTTCCCGGAGCCGGTATGTTCAACTACATATCGTTTCGTACGGGAGTGGCCTTCATCCTGGCCTTATTGCTTTCCACTCTTTTCGGCCGTCGTATCATCGATTTCCTCCAGAAAAAACAAATTGGTGAAACCATCCGCGACCTGGGTCTGGAAGGACAGATGTCGAAAAAAGGCACACCGACCATGGGAGGGATTATCATCATCATTGCCATCCTGGTGCCCACCCTCTTAATCACCAATCTCACGAATATTTATATTATTCTGATGATTATCACTACGCTATGGCTTGGAGCGATCGGTTTTCTCGACGATTATATCAAGGTGTTTCTGAAAAATAAGGAAGGATTGAGCGGCAAGTCGAAAATCGTCGGCCAGATCGGTCTCGGACTTATCGTAGGGCTTACCATGTATTTCAGTCCCGACATCGTGATTCGTGAGAATATGGAAGTGAAAGGCGATACCAACCGGGTTGAGGACGTGCATTATGCCAAAGCGGATGTGAAATCGACTCAATCGACCATTCCTTTCTTCAAAAACAACAACCTCAATTATGCCGATGCCTTCAAATCGATGGGCGATAAGCAGCAGATTTACGGTTGGATCCTTTTTGTGTTGGTCGTGATTTTCATTGTAACGGCGGTATCCAACGGAGCGAATATCACCGACGGACTCGACGGGCTGGCAACGGGATCGTCGGCCATCATCGGGGTGATTCTCGGTATCCTGGCCTATGTGTCGGGTAACGTGAATTATGCCGGTTATCTGAATATTATGTATATACCCGGTACGGGTGAGATGGTGGTGTTTGCCGGAGCGTTTATCGGCGCCACTATCGGGTTTTTATGGTACAATTCGTTCCCGGCACAGGTATTTATGGGCGATACCGGAAGTTTGACCATTGGTGGTATTATTGCCGTTTTTGCCATTGCCATCCGGAAGGAATTGCTGATTCCCATTCTGTGCGGGGTGTTTTTGGTCGAAAATCTTTCGGTGATGCTCCAGGTATCCTATTTCAAGTACACTAAAAAACGGTATGGCGAAGGCCGGCGCATTCTTAAAATGTCGCCCCTGCACCACCACTACCAGAAACCGGGCGACGGAAGTATACCGGCGCTGATACAGAATCCCCGGCTACCGCTTCCGGAGTCGAAGATTGTGATCCGTTTCTGGATTGTAGGGTTGATACTGGCAGCGCTCACTATTATTACTTTAAAAATCAGGTAAAAGGTCATGAAGCGGATTGTAATACTCGGGGGAGGCGAAAGCGGAGCAGGAGCAGCCGTATTGGCAAAGCTGAAGGGATTTGATGTTTTCCTTTCGGACAAATCGGCGTTGAAGCCGGACTATAAAGCCTTGCTCGACGAGCACGAAATAGCGTGGGAGGAACTGCAGCATACCGAAGCCCTGATCCTGAATGCCGATGAGGTAATCAAGAGTCCCGGTATTCCCGATACGGCGCCTGTGGTTCGAAAACTGATCGGGAAGGGAGTGAAAATTATTTCCGAAATCGAGTTTGCAGGCCGGTTTACCAATTCGCGTATGATTTGTATTACCGGTAGTAATGGCAAGACCACTACCACCACGCTTATTTATCATATTTTACGCAATGCCGGACTGGACGTGGGATTGGCCGGCAATATAGGCAATAGTCTGGCGCTGCAGGTAGCCCTGGAGCCGCATGCGTATTATGTGGTAGAACTCAGTAGTTTTCAGCTCGATCATATGTTCGAGTTCAAGGCCGATATTGCAGTGCTGCTGAATATTACTCCCGATCACCTGGATCGTTACGATTATACCTTTCAGAATTATGTGGATGCCAAGTTCCGGATTACGCAGAACCAAACGGCCGACGATGCGTTCATCTTCTGGGAAAACGATCCGGTAATCAGGGAAGAGCTGCAGAAACGTACGCTGGGGGCGCAGTTGTATCCGTTTGCGCTGGAGCGGACCGGTAAAACAAAAGCATTTATAGAACAAGACCAATTGGTAATCAAAACATTAAACTCCTTCTTTTCCATGCCGCAAACCGAATTAGCATTGCAGGGATTGCACAATACTTACAATTCGATGGCTGCCGGACTTACGGCCACCATTCTCGATGTGAAGAAAGATAATATCCGTCAGTCGCTCCTCGATTTCAAAGGAGTGGAGCACCGGCTCGAATATGTGGCTACGGTGCGGAATGTGCAGTATATCAACGATTCGAAAGCTACCAATGTGAATTCGTGCTGGTATGCGCTTCAAAGTATGAAAACGCCGGTGGTGCTTATTTTAGGAGGAACCGACAAAGGAAACGATTACAGTGAAATCGAATCGCTGGTAAACGAAAAAGTACGTGCGCTCATTTTTATGGGCGTCGACAACCGGCCCCTGCATGCCTTTTTCGATGGCAAGGTAGCCGATATCAGCGATGTGCAATCGATGGAGGAAGCTGTTCAAGTGGCTTACAAGGTGGCCCGGCCCGGCGATACGGTATTGCTGTCGCCCTGTTGCGCCAGCTTCGATTTATTTAAGAATTACGAAGATCGCGGACGACAGTTCAAGGACCATGTCCGAAATTTATAAAGGCTTATGAATTCATTGTTGAAAAAATACCTCAAGGGCGATATCGTTTTATGGACCGTGTTTATAGGACTCTGTCTGATTTCGGTTGTCGAAATGTACAGCGCTTCGAGCACCTTGGCGTTCAAGGCGATGAACCACACGGCTCCCATACTCCGCCATGTGGTATTCCTGGGGCTGGGAGCTTTCCTGGCTTTCCTGGTGCACCTTATTCCGTATAAGTTTTACCGCATGATGGCCTACGTGTTGCTGGTGGTGTCGGTATTTACGCTGGTGCTGGTGCTGGCCATGGGAGTGGATGCCAACGATGCCACCCGTTGGTTGTCGATCGGTGGATTTCAGTTTCAGCCTTCCGAACTGGGGAAATTGTCGCTTATTATTGTTGCCGCCGATCAGATTGCCCGTATGAAAATCTCGGAGGCCAACGAAAAGAAATATTTTCCGATTCTCATTGTTTCCACCCTGGTGATCTGCGGACTCATCCTGCCCGAGAACTTCTCCACCGCCTTTATTTTATTCGGCGTGGTGTTTTTGATGATGATTATCGGGAGTGTGTCGTGGAAGCGGTTGTTGAGACTTAGCGGTTCGCTGGTGGCTGCCCTGGTGTTGCTGATTGTGGTGATGGAGTTTACCATTTCGGCTCAGGGACCCGATCCTGCTGCGGCAACCGTACCGACCGAAGAAAATGCGCTGGTGAAGAAGACGGGAGGAATCCTGAACCGTTATTCAACCTGGCGCAACCGGGTGATCCGGTTTACCTCGGAAGAAGACGACCCCTCGCAGAAATACGTTATCAACGACGAAAACCTGCAGGTGCAGCACGGCCGTATAGCCATTGCACGGGGCGGATTGATGGGCGTGTTCCCCGGAAACAGTATACAGCGCGATTTCCTGCCCCAGGCCTATTCCGACTTTATTTATGCCATCATTGTGGAAGAGATGGGACTGGCGGGAGGTGTTTTTGTCATCCTGCTGTATATGATCCTGTTGTTCAGGGCCGGACGCATTGCCACCAAAAGTGCAACGGTGTTTCCGGCAATCGTTATGATCGGGTTGTCGCTCATGATCGTTACACAAGCATTCGTGAGCATGTCGGTAGCCACCAGTCTCGGTCCGGTTACCGGTCAGCCTCTTCCTCTGATCAGCCGTGGAGGTACTGCTATTCTGATTACCAGTATTTACTTCGGTATTATGTTTGGAATTACGCGTCAAATTAAAGAAGAAACCGATAAAAATGAACCAGAAACAGACAGCACAGTTGCCTAAAGCCCGGATTATTATCAGCGGCGGGGGCACGGGAGGGCATATTTTTCCGGCCATCAGCATCGCCAATGCGCTGCGGCAGCAACTACCCGATGCCGATATTTTATTCGTGGGTGCCAACGGCCGTATGGAAATGGAACGGGTGCCACAGGCGGGTTATCGTATCGTGGGTTTGCCGGTTCGTGGTTTCGACCGTAAGAATATGTTGAAAAACCTGAGCGTACTGGTCGATTTGGGACGCAGTATGGTTAAAGCATGGCGCATTATCCGCGAATTCCGTCCCGAAATAGCTATCGGAGTCGGGGGATACGCCAGCGGACCGGTGTTACGGGCTGCGGCATCGCAGGGCATTCCGGTGGTGCTTCAGGAGCAGAATTCGTATGCCGGGGTGACCAATAAGTTGTTGGCCCGTAAAGCGAGGTTGATTTGTGTTGCTTATGAGGGCATGGAGCGCTATTTTCCGTCGGGAAAAATCGTCAAGACGGGTAATCCCGTCCGGGGCGATTTGCTCGCTATGGTTCCTAAGTCGCCCGGATCGTTCGCTTTTTTCGGGTTGTCGCCCGAAAAGCCTACGCTGCTGGTAATTGGCGGAAGTCTGGGAGCACGCACCATCAACCAGAGTATGATGGCGCATCTCGACGAACTGATGGCTGCCGGTGTTCAGGTGATCTGGCAAACGGGTAAGTTTTATGCCGAAGAGGCCCGCAAGGCGGCCGAACCTTATCGTGGACCATCGTTGGTTGTGACCGATTTTATTTCGCGCATGGACCATGCGTTTTCGGTGGCCGACCTGGTGGTTTCGCGTGCAGGTGCCGGTACGATTTCCGAACTCTGTTTGCTGGCCAAGCCGGTAGTGCTGGTTCCTTCGCCCAATGTGGCGGAAGACCATCAGACTAAAAATGCCCAGGCGCTGGTAAACAATGATGCTGCTGTGATGGTTAAGGATAGTGACGCACGGGAGAAGCTTATTGCAATTTCGCTGGAGCTGCTGAAGCAGCCCGGCCGGTTGTCGGAGCTGAGTAAGAATATAAAAGCAATGGCTGAGCCCGACAGCGCAGAAAGGATTGCCCAACAAGTGATGAAAATTATGAAGCGATGAGTGCACAATCGATGGAAAATTACACCCGGTATTATTTTCTGGGTATCGGCGGGATTGGTATGAGCGCCATCGCCCGTTATTATAAGGTACAGGGCTTCGATGTAGGTGGCTACGATCGTACTGCAACACGGCTTACGGCCGACCTGCAGGGCGAAGGCATCGAGGTTTCGTACCAGCAGCCGGTTTCGGCTATCCCCGTACGGTTTACCGATAAGGTGAAAACCCTGGTGGTGCTTACGCCTGCTATTCCGCCGGATCATCCGCAGCTGGTGTATTTCCGCGAAAAAGGATTCCGTGTCATGAAACGGGCCGAGGTGCTGGGATATATTACCCGTCAGAACAAGGGGCTCTGTATTGCCGGCACACATGGGAAGACCTCCACCTCCACCATTACCGCTCATTTGCTGTACCAGTCGAAGGTGGATTGCAATGCATTTCTGGGAGGCATCTCCAATAATTATAACACCAACCTGCTCTTATCGAAACAGAGCAACCTGGTGGTGATCGAAGCCGACGAATACGACCGGTCGTTCCATCATCTTAGCCCTTATATGGCGGTGATTACCTCTTCGGATGCCGATCACCTGGATATTTACGAAACCCACGATGCGGTAAAGCAAAGCTACGAACATTTCGCTTCGCTGGTGCGCCCGGGCGGTGCCCTCATCGTGCGCAAGGGTATCGATATTCACCCGGTGTTGCAAAAAGGGGTGAAGTCCTATACCTATTCGATGGACGAAGGCGATTTTCATGCCGAAAATATCCGTGTTAAACCCGGTGAGATCCACTTCGATTTCGTTACACCTACCGAGCGTATCGTGGATGTAAGGCTGGGTGTGCCGGTGAAGATTAATGTTGAAAACAGCGTGGCGGCCATGGCGCTTGCCTGGCTCAACGGAGTAACCTCCGATGAGTTGCGCACCGGCTTGTCGTCGTTTTCGGGGATTTACCGCCGGTTCAATATCGTGTACCAATCGCCCGGTCTGGTGTATATCGACGATTATGCCCATCATCCGAGCGAGCTGTCGGCCGGTATTTCGTCGATTCGCGAGATGTATCCGGGCCGTAAGATCACCGGTATTTTTCAGCCGCATTTGTATACCCGTACCCGCGATTTTGCCGATGGTTTTGCCGAAGTATTGTCGACCCTCGACGAGGTGATACTGCTCGATATTTATCCGGCCCGGGAGTTGCCGATCGAAGGCGTCGATTCACAGATGATTCTGGATAAGATCCGTCTCGAACACAAACAGCTGTGCCGGAAAGACGATCTTATTTCCCTGTTGTCGGGAAAGGATGGAATGGAAGTGGTGGTTACGTTCGGAGCCGGCGATATCGATGCGTTGGTGCCCGCTATCCGGCAATTGTTTAAAACCCGCAAATTATAAGTAGTCATGAAAGTGAAAAAGGTAATCGGTAGTATTGTAGTCGCGTTGCTCATCACCGCAGCAATGGGCTATACCGTGTTTGCACTGATGGCCTTTAGTTCGGTCGAACAGCAGGTGAAATGCCGCGATCTGGAAATTCAGATTGAGGCGAAGTTGCCGCTCTTTACCGAGGACGAACTGCACCTTATGTTGCGCGACGAGGGCTTGCATCCCATCGGTTTGTCGGTGCGCGACCTGAGTACCGAGCGTATCGAACGGTTTCTGGGAGCGCATCCTTATGTGAAAAAAGTGCGTTGTTTTCACGATCCCAACGGTAAAGTGCTGTTGGAGCTGTCGCTGCGCACCCCCCATTTTCTGGTAATGGGGAATGAAAATTTTTATGTCGACGACGAAGGCCGGTACCTCCCGGCCAAGCCCGGGGTGATGGCCTATGTGCCAGTGGTAACGGGACGCGTTACGAAATCGATGTTGCAGAACGATTTGTACGAGTTGGTGGATTACATCGCCCGGCATGATTTCTGGAATGCGCAGATTCAACAGATTCATGTGCGCGACGATCAGAAAATCGAACTGGTGCCCCGGGTGGGCGAAGCGTTGATTCTGCTGGGAACCACCCGCGACTATCGGGTGAAACTCGATCGCTTGTTCCGGCTCTACCATCAGGCTTTCAATGTGATGGGCTGGAATAACTATCGCTTGCTCGATTTGCAGTTTGAAAATCAAATTGTTGCTATAAAGAACGAAGGTGCCGCGGCTTCCCGTCCGCGCTCGTAAAAACGGGCGGCCGGAGCTTGCTTTCCGGCGGTAGGCGGGAGAGTTGCCGCAGGTTACTTAAGATGTGTAAATAAAATGGAATGAAAAAAAATAAAAAAGCTATGGATGCGAAATCACTGGTAGCTATCGATTTTGCTTCAACCGGAATCCGGGCGCTGGCTGCCGAAGTATTGGACGACAGGACGCTTCGCATTTTGTCGGATGAACTGCGTAAAGTAGATGGAATCAAAAACGGCATTATCTCACAGGCATCGGGGACGGCCTTCAACGTGTCGGCCCTTTTGAAGGAATTACAAAACAGCGCCGGGTTACACGAGTCGATCCGCGAATTATCGGCAGCGGTGGGGGGTAAAGGGATGCGGATCGTACCTTTTACTTCGCGCAATAGCTTTCGCAAAAGCACTGTAATTACTCCGGAGTTAATCGATAAGATGGCTCAATCGTGCGAGAAGGAATTCAGGCAGGAGGGGCTGGCTGTGTACGATGTAATTCCGTTGAGCTATAAGGTCGACGGGCGCGAGATGGAAAAGCCCGAAGGTCAGAAAGCAAACGAAATTATCGGAAATTATCACCTGGTGGTCGGCAACGAGCTGATTAAGAAGCAGATGCAAAAATGCATGGAGCGAATCCATCAGTCCGATATCACCTTTACGCCCATCGCTGCCGAAGCATTTTCGTTGGCGGTAAGTACCGATGAGGAGCGGGAAGAAGGCTGTGCCGTCATCAATTTCGGCCATACTTCCACCACCCTGGCGATTTATAAACAGGATATTCTGCAGCACCTGATGGTAATTCCCCTGGGCAGTTACAACATCACCAAAGATATTGAGGAAACCGGAATCTCGGAGGAGTCGGCCGAGAAATTAAAATGCCTGAAAGGTGTCTGCATGGAGCATCTTATCGAAAAACCGATGAATATCCGTATTGCCAACCGGAATCCCGACAGTCCTCCGATCGTACTTACCGACCGTTTTGTAGCCCTGATTATCGAAGCCCGGCTCGATGAGATGATGGAGCCCATCCTGCGCGAGCTGAAAGGGCGTATCCTCGATTTACCGCATGGAATCATACTCACCGGAGGAGGGGCGAAACTGGGCATGCTGAAAGAGTATATGGAAGAACGAACCGGGATATACATCCGTCATGGCGATCATACGGGATGGCTGTCGGCCGACTCCGATCCCAAATATGCCGATCCCGGATACTCACAGGTGATAGGAACACTTTTACTTGCACACGCAGCTTCGCAGAGCGAAGAATTGGAACACAATCGCAAACAGGAAGAAGCGGTTGAGGATAAAAAAAAACCAACCCGTCGCAGGTTTTTTGGCGAGGCTCTCTCGCAAGGTATTTTCCGTTTCTTCGAAGACGACACAGACCTACAACGACCAAAAGCAAAAGCTTGAGGAATCAATAACCAATTATTTTAAAGACCAAACAGTTTCGTAGATATGATAGAAGACATCTTACCCATCGATTTACCATTGATCGACCCGGCAATAATTAAAGTGATAGGAGTTGGAGGTGGTGGCGGAAACGCAGTAAGCCACATGTATAAACAAGGTATCCGCGATGTGACCTTTGTGGTTTGCAATACCGACAATCAAGCCTTGCAGACTTCGCCGGTTCCGGTTAAGATTCAGCTCGGTCAGGGGCTGGGCGCCGGTGGTAAACCCGAAGTAGCGCGCGAGGCTGCCGAAGAGAGCATCGAAGAGATTAAAAAAGTGCTTCGCGAAAGTACCAAGATGGTTTTTATAACGGCCGGAATGGGAGGAGGAACCGGTACCGGTGCTTCGCCGATCGTAGCCAGGGCCGCCCATGAGTTGGGAATTCTGACCGTAGGCATTGTAACTATTCCCTTTGCATTTGAAGGCGGAAAGAAAATCAGGCAGGCCCTCGAGGGGGTTGCTGCGCTGAGCGAACATGTGGATGCGTTGCTCGTGATCAACAACCAGAAGCTGACCGAGATTTACGGCGACATGGAATTATCGAAAGCGTTTGCAAAAGCCGACGATGTGCTGACCAATGCCGCGAAGGGTATTGCCGAAATCATCACGGTTCCCGGTTATATCAATACCGACTTTGCCGACGTGTATACCATATTGAGCAAAGGCAATGTGGCCATTATGAACACCGGCTATGCAAAGGGCGAACAACGGATTACCAATGCTATCAAGGATGCGCTGAACTCGCCTCTGCTCAATACCAACGATGTAAGTGGCGCGAGCAAGGTGTTGCTCAACCTGTACTGTTCCACCCAGCATCAGATCAGGATGGAGGAAGTGAAGGAAATCAATGAATTCATGGCCTCGATCGGTGAGGATATTCAGGTGATCTGGGGCGCTACCTTCGACGATACCTTGGGCGAAGATGTAAAAATTACCCTGATTGCTACCGGTTACGATGTGTCGGACATTCCGGGAATGCCGAAGTCGACGGTGAAAAAACCGGCTCGCAGGGAGTTCGAAGCCGTTCCGAACCTGATTCTGAATTTTGAAACCAATACGGAGGAAAAGGTGGAGCCCGAAGTAAAAGAGCCTGTGAATCCGATCGATGAGGCTGTTCGTACGTATTACCCCGGGCAGAACGAGGCGAAGCCGGTACCCACGAATGAACCCGTGGTGGTTTCGCCCGAAACCATTTTCCTGGGCGATGCCGATAAAAATGATTTTGAAACCTTCTCGCTCGACGAGCTGGAGGATGACGATAAATTAAAAAAGGCCGAGTCGATCCCGGCCTGGAAGAGAAAACTGATGGGCGATCGCTAGTACGATCGTCCATCGGCTATCCGGAGTGGTTAATCGCGGCGTCCCAACAGGATCATCACGTAGTAAATAAGGGTGGCCAGCGATCCGAGAGCGGCTACCACATAGGTGTAGGCCGCGCTTTTTAAAGCATCTTTGGCTGGTTCGTGGGTGGAGTAGTTGGTGATACCTGCCGAATTGAGCCAGGCCAGTGCCCGGCTGCTGGCATTGATTTCCACCGGCAAGGTAATAAAGCTGAACAAGGTGGTGGTGGCAAATAGCGCAACCCCAATCGTCAGAACCTGAGGAAACGACTCGAGCAGTACGATGCCCGCCAGCAATACCCATTGTACCCAGTTGGATGCAAAACTAACGATGGGCACCAGGCGCGAGCGCATGGTAAGCGGGGCGTAGGCGGTGGCATGCTGAACCGCGTGGCCGCATTCGTGGGCAGCCACTGCAGCTGCAGCCACGCTGTTGGAATGGTAAACGCCTTCGCTCAGGTTCACCGTTTTGGTGAGGGGGTTGTAATGGTCGGTCAGCTGTCCCGGTGTGCTGGTGACCTGTACGTCGAAAATCCCGTTGTCGTGAAGCATTTTAAGGGCCACATCGCGACCGGTCATCCCGCTGGCAAGAGGGATTTTCGAGTATTTTGTGAACTTCGATTTTAAATTCATTTGTACCAGCCAGCTCGCAAGAGCGGTGATACCAAAAATAATCCAGATCATTTTGTTTTCGTTTTTAAGTTGTTACGGCGTCAAATATATCAATTTTTCTGCCATTTGACAATCTGTCAGTCGGCGCTTTAATAATATTTGTGAATCAGGAGAGGAGTAATGAGCTGTCGCCATAACTTAAAAAACGGAAATCGTTGGCCAGGGCATAGTCGTAAATCGTTTTCCAGTGGGCCCCTGTGAATGCCGACACCAATAAAAGCAACGTGCTTTTCGGTTGATGAAAATTAGTAAACATCCCTTTTATTATCCGGAATCGAAATCCCGGCCGTATCATGATTTGAGTCTGAGCCTGCAAACTTGACAGCTGATTCCGGTCGAGATGCTTCAAAATGGCACGTAATGCATCGTCGGTGCTCAAGGTCGGATTACGGAGGTAGGGATCCCATTGGCCCACCCGGAGCAGGTTCGGAGTGGATTTTTCCTCCTGCCGGGCGGTTCCGCTCCCTTGTTCGTGCAGTTGTACGCCCAGGTAATACAAGCTTTCGAGGGTCCGCACCGAGGTAGTACCCACCGCAATAATGTTCCCCGGGTGTTGAAGCAAACGCTCTACGGTCGACCGGCGCACCGAAATAACCTCCGCATGCATCTCATGATCGGCCACATCGTCGGTTTTCACGGGCTGAAAAGTGCCCGCCCCCACGTGGAGTGTCAGTTCCTCGGTTGCAATGTTTTTGGAGCGAAGATCGTTCAATACCTCGGGGGTAAAATGGAGTCCGGCCGTAGGCGCAGCCACCGAACCCTTAATCTTCGAATATACCGTCTGATAGGATTCATGATCGCGCTCTTCGGTAGGCCGGTTGAGGTAAGGCGGAATCGGCAGTTCGCCGCTTTGCTCCAGCAGATCGGCAAAACACAGGTTGTTGTTGTCCCATTCGAAAAGAATACGGTGCGAACTGATGTTGCGGCTTTCGTCCTGCACTGCGGCAGGCGGGTTGCCGGCCTGCTCCATCCTCGTCGCTTTCAGCTGTACCCTGCGTCCGTCGATCTCCAGCTCGCGCCACAAATCATCGCCTTTCCATTTCTTCAGGTTGCCGATCATGCAATTCCAGCTGCATCGTCCCGTAGCCCCGAGCGAAAGCGCATAATCGGCCGGTTCGGCCGGCTCCAGGCAGAATACTTCGATACGCGCACCGGTCGCCTTGCGAAACACCATCCGCGCCCTGATTACTCGTGTGTTGTTGTATACCAACAAGCTGCCCGGCGGCAAATACTCCGCAGCATTTCTGAAAATATCTTCCCGAACAGCGCCCTGGCTGAAAATCAATAATTTTGAAGCATCCCGTTGTTGGAGCGGGTATTTGGCAATCCGTGCGTCGGGGAGCGGGTAGTCGTATTCGCCGATGCTGATGGGCGATAAGTTCGTAGGTTTACTCACGTGTTCGGGAAATTTGTCGTATTTTTGCACAAAAGTACGAAAAAATCGCCGAACGAACAGCCTGCGATCCTGGTTCGACACGACAGGAAGCCGGGACGGTCGGGCGGATAAAAAAACTGCAAACATGTTAAAAAAAGGTGATACAGTACGGTTTGTCAACGCGGTAGGCGGTGGCGTCGTCTCCCGTTTCGACGAAAAAAAAGGCCTGGTATATATTGAAGACGAAGATGGTTTTGAGATTCCGGTGCTCGAACGCGAATGCGTGGTAGTGCCCAAAGTCAATCCGGCGACCAATTTCCCGGCAAAGGATTTCAGTTCGAAAAAAGAAATTCTCCCCGAGCCCGGCGAACCGGAACAAAGCAGCGGAGCTCACCGGGCCAGGTCGGCCGCTTTCGATGCGGCGTCGGCGCTGGAACAGGAAACCTTATCGTCGCTGCTTCAATCGGCCCAGCGGCAGGTGGAGCTCTACGAAACCGGGGGAGGCGATACGCTTCAGATAGCACTGGCCTTTTTGCCTGTGGACATCAAAAACCTGCAAAGCTCCGATTATGAGGCTATCCTGATCAACGATAGTAATTATTTCCTGATGTATTCGGTATTGGTGGGTGAGCCGGGACTGCAACGGTCGGTGGCGCAGGGCGTGCTCGAACCCAACATGCAGGAGCAGCTCGTGGTGCTTGGCAATGCCGACCTCAACGAATGGGAGAATATCAGGGTACAGGCGCTGGCGTATAAGATTGGGAAAAGCTTTATGTCCCAACCGGTCGTGGATCGTAAATTGCACATCACACCCTTGAAGTTTTATAAATTACATAGTTTTACAGCAAACGATTATTTCGACGAAAAAGCGATGGTCTTCCTGTTAACCGCCGACGCCGAAATGCCCCCGATTGATCCGGAGGAAATCAAAAAGGCTATGTTGCAGAAAGAAACCGTTCCGGCCGGACCTGTCCGCCGCGAAAAAACTCCGAAGGGTTCGGAGCTTATCGAGGTCGATCTGCATATTCATGAGTTGGTCGATTCTACTGCCGGCCTCTCCAATGCCGATATGTTGCAGCTCCAGATGGATAAGTTTCACGCGGTGATTGCCGAAAACAGCCGCCGCAAAGGTCAGAAGATCGTGTTTATTCACGGGAAAGGCGAAGGAGTGTTGCGCAGCGAGATCATGAAGGCGCTTAAAACGCGCTATAAAACGTTTTATGTACAGGATGCTTCGTTTCGCGAGTATGGGTTCGGGGCGACCATGATAGTAATCAGATAAGTACGATGTGGATACGGATTTTTAAGAGTCGTTATGCGGGAGGTGAGGCCGGCCGGTGTGCTTCCGCACGGGCAGCGTTCCGGCACTATACAGGTGGTTCGGTTGCGACGCCGGGCAGGTTAGGGATGTTTTTGCTTTTTGCCGTCCTGCTGATGGTGGTGTCGTGCAAGCCCGATCCCGAGCCGGCCGCACCGGTATACCTTTCGGAGGTGTTCGAGTATGTGTACGGACCGGGGCAGCATGCTTCGCTGGCACAGCCGCTCGATACGCAATACCTCACCGGTAATCCGGAGCATCACGACGGCTGGTTGTACCTGGGCGGATACGGAGGTTATGTTGTGGCCGGTTTTCCGCGTGAAATAAAGAACGAAGAAGGTCCCGATTTTGAAGTGATTGCGATGAAGGGTGCGGCGCCTGAGCCTGCCGTTGTGTTTGTGATGACCGATGCCAACGGGAATGGCCGGCCCGACGACAGCTGGTACGAGCTCAAAGGAAGCCTGACGGACGAAACGCTCCGTAACTATACGGTCACCTATTTTAAACCGGCTGCTTCAACCGAAAATATCCGTTGGGAAGATAGTGAGGGCGGTTCGGGCGAATTGAAGTCGTTTTTTGGAGCAGCTCACAGTGCCGGATGGTGGTGGCCGCACAGTACTTCGGGTACTGTGACCTTTACCGGTTCGCGTCTGCCTGCTATCTACGAAAACAACCCGGCCAACGGGGGTGATTTCTGGAGTGTACCTGCCAGCCGGGTGCAATGGGGCTATGCCGAGAACAACCAGGGTACCGACTACGATGCTTCGTCCGGATCCAACTGGCTGGATATCAGTAATGCCGTCGATGCGGCAGGTAATCCGGTGCAGCTCGCCTCCATCCGTTTCCTGAAAATTCAGTCGGCTGTGTTCCAGCAAGCCGGGCAAACCAACGAGGTGTCGCCCGAAATCAGAGGCGCCAGGTCAAAATACTAGCGGTTTGACCAGCCGGTTTCCTGCTGTCGGCCTTATTCGCATAAGGTGAAATCCAACTGCTTTTTATCCAGGTTGGCCCGCGCCACCTGCACCCGCACTTCATCACCCAGCTGGAAACGACGCTGGTAGCGGCGTCCCACCAGGCAGTAATTCTTTTCATCGAAGGTGTAATAATCGTCGTCGAGATCCCGGATCGGCACCATACCCTCACACTTGTTCTCCACAATTTCAACATAAATTCCCCATTCGGTAACCCCCGAAATCACCCCGTCGAACTCTTCGCCCAGATGCCCCGACATAAATTCGACCTGTTTGTATTTGATCGAAGCGCGTTCGGCATTGGCCGCCAGTTGTTCGCGCTCCGAACTGTGCCGGCACAGATCTTCGTACTCCTGCTGGTTGACACTCCTGCCTCCCTCGGCATAGCGCTCCAGCAACCGGTGTACCATCATATCGGGATAACGGCGGATGGGCGAAGTGAAATGGGTGTAATGCTCGAAGCCCAACCCGTAATGACCGATATTTTCGGTGGTATAAGTAGCTTTGGCCATCGACCGGATCGCCAGCGTTTCAATCAGGTTTTGCTCCTTGCGTCCCTCCACCTTGTCGAGCAGCTGATTGATCGAACCCGATATTACCGCCTGCTTTCCTGTGGTTTTCAGCGTATACCCGAATTTTTTGATAAACTGCGAGAAATTCTGAAGTTTGTCGGGATCGGGCACATCGTGCACCCGGTATACGAAGGTTTTGGCCTTTAAGCCCCTGCCCGGCTTACCGATATGAGTGGCTACCGTCCGGTTGGCCAGCAACATGAATTCCTCTATCAGCTTGTTAGCATCTTTTTGTTCCTTGAAAAACACCGATAAAGGCTTACCCTGTTCGTCGATTTCAAACCGCACTTCTACCCGGTCGAACGCGATGGCGCCGTTTTCGAACCGTCGCCGGCGGAGGATTTTTGCCAGGCGGTCGAGCGTGAGGATCTCGGCCTTGTAATCGCCCTGTCCGGTTTCAATCACCTGCTGCGCTTCTTCGTAGGTAAACCGGCGGTCGCTTCGCGTTACCGTTTTAGCAATCTGGTACTGTTTCACCTCGGCGTCGTCGTTCATTTGAAAAACGACCGAATAAGTCAACTTATCTTCATCGGGCCTGAGCGAACAAATACCGTTGGAAAGATGCTCGGGCAACATCGGTATGGTGCGGTCGACGAGGTACACCGAGGTAGCCCGGTCGCGCCCTTCGCGGTCGATAATGCTGCCCGGCCGCACGTAATGCGTTACATCGGCAATATGAACGCCTACTTCCCACAACCCGTTGCCGAGCTTTCGCAGCGAAAGCGCATCGTCGAAATCCTTGGCATCGCGCGGGTCGATGGTAAAGGTAGTGATGCCCCGCATATCGGTCCGGCGGGCTATCTCGTCGGGTGTAATGCCGGCATCCATTTTCGATGCGGCAGTATCCACCTCGGCCGGGTAGGTGTAGGGCAAGCCGTACTCGGCCAGGATAGCGTGCATTTCGGCGTCGTTGTTGCCTTTGTTTCCCAGGATGTCGATGACTTCGCCCACCGGGTTTTTCAGGTTAGGCTCCCATTGCAGCAATTTCACAATCACCTTCTGCCCGTCCTTTGCCCCGTTCAGTTTCGATTTAGGGATAAATACATCGGTGGTCAACACCCGGTTGTCGCAAATCAGGAAAGCATAATTATCCGAAACCTCCAGAATCCCGACAAAAGTATCCTTGGCCCGTTCGGTGATGTCCACCACTTCGCCTTCGGGCATCTGCCCCTTGCGGCGGGCGTACAAAAATACCTTCACCTTGTCGTTGAGCAAGGCGTGGTTGGTTTTGCGTTCGGGGATAAACACCAGCTCGCCGCCATCGTCGGGCATTAAAAAGGTTTTTACTCCCTCGCGGGTGATGGTTCCGGTGATAAACCCGCCCCTCGAGTTGAGCCTGAACTTGCCTTTCGAAACTTCGGTGATGAAATCTTCGTCGTGCAGTTCGTACAGTATCTGATTCACGAATACTTTTTGCGACTCACTTTTTATGGTGAGTAATTTGCTGATCTGCTTATAGTTGAAAATTGTTTCGGGACTGTCTTTGAAGAGGTTGACGATGTTGCGTACCAGGTCGGTTTTGCGGAGACGGGTACTGCCTCCCTGTTTTTTGCTTTTGCGTGACATAGTGTCTGTGTTTTTTGTAAACCAATGAATAACAAAAGTACAACAATATACAGAAGAAATGGTTATACCGATGGTATTTTTTTGTACTTTCGTTCTCCGTTTGAAAACACTTGTTCAAGTATGCGACATAAAATTGCGTTTATCATCAATCCGATATCGGGCACGGGCTCCAAGGTAGGGATTCCTCAACTGATTCATCAGGAGCTTGATGCTTCCCAGTATATTCCTCAGATTCTGTTCACCGATCATGCAAAACACGGTCGTGAGTTGGCTCAACGCTTTGCCGGCGAAGATTTCTATGCGGTGGTAGCCGTCGGAGGCGATGGAACCGTGAACGAAGTAGCGCGATCGCTTATCCATACCGATACGGCGCTCGGCATTATCCCGGTAGGATCGGGCAACGGACTGGCCCGCCACCTGAATATCCCCATGAATGTGCAATCGGCCATCCGTCAGTTGAATAATGCCGAGAAAATCACGATCGATTATGGCCTGGTCAACGAAAATCCGTTTTTCTGTACCTGCGGCACCGGATTCGATGCCTATGTCAGTACCGAATTTGCCAAGGGCAAGCAACGCGGCATCATGGCGTATCTCGAAAAAATAATTACCGGCTATTTCAATTATAAATCGATGAACTACGAGCTGAAAGGCGATGGTATCGATTTCAAATCGAAGGCCTTCGTGCTTACTTTTGCCAATGCCTCGCAATGGGGCAACAATGCCTACATCGCTCCTCAGGCCAGTGTGCAGGACGGAAAGCTCGATATTTCGGTAATGAGTAACTTTCCCATGATCGCCATTCCTTCGCTGGCCATAGAGCTGTTCAGTAAAACCATCGATAAGGGGTTTTTTATGACCACCTTACGTACCCGCGAGGTGACACTGTACCGCGACGCGCCGGGTCCTTTCCACTTCGATGGCGAACCCTACGAAGAAGGTACCGAAATTCATGTGAAAATTGTACCCGACGGACTGAAAGTATTGACTAAAAAACGCTTTTGACCTTTCAGTTTATTACAAATCGAAGAAAATTTCAAATATTTTCTTCTTTTTCTTGCTGTTTGTTGAAAAAGTATTACTTTTGCACCGAAAACAACGAAAATGAATATGACCCGATTTTTTACATACTTTTATTTTTACTTTTACTTTAAGCAGTAAGGGCAGGTAATAGTGTGATAAAAATTGAACATACAATTGATAGAACGTACGAATCCTGCTCACCCACATGAGCAGGATTTTTTTTAACAGTAACGAAACTGGAATCAAATATGAAACGAATAGCCATTCAGGGAGTTAGCGGAGCCTTTCACGATATAGCAGCCCGGCAGTTTTTCAGGGACGAGGAAATTGAGATCCTCCCCTGTATCACTTTTAAGGAAGTGTTCGACTCGATAAGCGACGAACAGGATGTGTTGGGCATTGTAGCCATCGAAAATACCATTGCCGGAAGCTTGCTTCCCAATTATAATTTATTGCGTGAGAGCGGCGATGTGGTAGTGGGCGAACATAAACTGCGGATTTCGCATTGTATCTGCGCGTTGCCGGGGCAGCAGCTCGGCGATATACAGGAAGTGTATTCGCACCCGATCGCGCTGCGGCAGTGCGAGGATTTTCTGGAAAAAAACCATCATATCCGTGCCGTCGAGGCCGACGATACCGCCCTGTCGGCAAAAGAGATTGCCGATGCCGGAGTGAAAGGCCGTGCTGCCATCTGCAGTTCGTTTGCCGCCCGGATGTATGGTCTCGAAATTCTGGCCGACGAAATTGAAACCAATAAGCGCAACTTCACCCGCTTTCTTATCGTGGCTCATCCCGCGACGGCCGACAAGATGCGTCCTCAGCTAAGCATCAATAAATCGTCGGTGGTTTTTACCTTGCCTCACGAAGAAGGAAGCCTTGCCAAAGTGTTGTCGATTCTTTCGTTCTACCATATCAATCTTACTAAGATTCAATCCTTGCCCATCATCGGACGCGAATGGGAATACCAGTTCTACATCAATCTCACCTTCGATGATTACGGGCGCTATCGCCAGTCGCTCGATGCCATCAGGCCGCTGTTGAAGGATTTTCAGGTGCTGGGAGAATACGGCGAAGCCGCAACACCTCAATAAGGACGGGGGAGAGTAACATAACAATTTATTCTTAACAATTACGGAATGATAGTACCTGCAAAAAGACTGGAAACAGTCAGTGAATATTATTTTTCGAAGAAGCTGCGTGAAGTGGCCGATATGAATGCTGCCGGCAAACAGGTGATTAACCTGGGGATCGGCAATCCCGACATGCCCCCTTCGGAGGCAACCATCGAAGCCTTGTGCGCCGAGGCACGCAAACCCGATACCCACGGTTACCAGAGTTACGTAGGCATTCCCGAGTTGCGGCAGGGTTTTGCCGACTGGTACGGTAAGTGGTACGGGGTAAGGTTGAATGCCGTCACCGAAATTCAGCCGCTGATCGGATCGAAGGAAGGCATTTTACATATAACGCTGGCCTTCGTGAACCCGGGCGATGCGGTGCTGGTGCCCAACCCGGGCTATCCCACCTATACGTCGGCAAGCAGCTTGTGCGAAGCCGATATTATTCCCTACGATTTACAGGAGGACAACAACTGGCAGCCCGACTTCGAAGCCCTGGAAACGATGGATCTGAGCCGTGTGAAGCTGATGTGGGTCAATTATCCCAATATGCCTACGGGAGCCAACGGGAGCGTAGAGCTGTTCGAAAAGCTGGTGGCTTTCGGGAAAAAGCATCATATCGTTATTTGTAATGACAATCCCTACAGCTTTATTCTGAACGACCGGAAAATCAGTATCTTGTCCATTGAAGGAGCAAGAGATATCTGTATAGAGCTGAACTCGATGAGTAAATCGCATAACATGGCCGGCTGGCGTATGGCCATGCTGGCTTCGAACGCTACTTTTATAGGCTGGATTTTGAAGGTGAAGTCGAATGTGGATTCGGGGATGTACCGTCCGCTGATGGTGGGAGCCGTGGCGGCGCTGAAGAATTCCGGCGAATGGCATGCGGAGATGAACCGGGTGTATGCACGCCGGCGGGAGCTGGCCTGCCGGATCATGGATGCGTTGGAATGTAGCTACGATACGAATCAGGTGGGAATGTTCGTCTGGGCAAAAATTCCCGACCGTTACGCCGATTCGGGCGAACTGGCCGATGAGGTGCTCTATGGGAAGAATGTGTTTATTACCCCCGGTTTTATTTTCGGGGATAAGGGAAGCAGGTATGTGCGAATCTCGCTCTGTTGTACGGAGGAGATGCTGCGCGCTGTTATTGAACGCCTCGCGAAGGGCGTATAACGATTAATAATTAAATAATTAACAGTTGAAATAATGGAACTCGAATCTATTTTATTGCCGGGTGTTGACCCGAAACGACCGCTCATCATTGCCGGTCCCTGCTCCGCCGAAACGGAGGAACAAGTGATGGAAACTGCCCGCCAGTTGCACGCCAATGGTGTGAAGATTTACCGCGCGGGAATCTGGAAACCCCGTACCAAGCCCGGTGGTTTCGAAGGTATTGGAGCCGAGGGATTACCCTGGTTGCAGCGGGTTAAAAAGGAATTAGGGATGTATATATCGACCGAGGTAGCTACGGCTGCTCACGTGCGTGCGGCCCTGGCTGCCGATGTCGATATTCTCTGGATTGGGGCGCGTACTACAGCCAACCCCTTTGCCGTTCAGGAAATTGCCGATGCGCTGGAAGGAACCGATATTCCCGTGTTGATTAAAAATCCGGTGAATCCCGACCTCGACCTTTGGATCGGGGCTATCGAACGGGTATACAATGCCGGCGTTCGGAAAATCGGAGCCATCCATCGGGGTTTCAGCAGCTACGATAAAAAAATCTACCGCAACCTGCCCCAGTGGCATATCCCCATCGAACTGCACCGCCAGATGCCCGAGCTCCCCATTATCTGCGATCCCAGCCATATCGGCGGTAAACGCGAACTGGTGGCCCCCTTGTGCCAACAAGCCATGGACCTCAATTTCGACGGACTCATTGTTGAAACGCATATGAATCCGGAGAAAGCATGGAGCGATGCGCCGCAACAGGTTACTCCCGCCGTACTCGACTTTATCCTCAATGCGCTTGTAATTCGCGACACCACCCAGACGACCGAAAACCTTACGGCGCTGCGCCGCCAGATCGACGATCTCGACAACGACCTGCTCGAATTGCTGGCCAAACGTATGCGGGTTTCACGCGAAATAGGGATGTATAAAAAAGAACATAATATGCCTATCCTTCAGGAACATCGATACGACGAAATCCTTCAGAAACGAATTGCTCAGGCGAAAGAAATGGGGATGAAAGAAGAGTTTATGAAGTCGGTGCTGGTGGCTATTCACGAAGAGTCGGTTCGCCACCAGATGGAAATTATGAAGGGATAATTTGGCGATATTGCACATTTTGCGTACTTTTGTGCCAAAATTTAAAGGAGGTATGAACATTTCTCACTAAAAATGGGTTTCATACATCAGTAATCAAATTAGTTAAATCATGGGTAATAATTTATTAAAAGGAAAAAGAGGAATTATTTTTGGAGCGCTCAACGACATGTCGATTGCATGGAAAGTGGCCGAGCGTTGTGTTGAGGAAGGTGCCATTATCACATTATCGAACACTCCGTTGGCAATTCGCATGGGCACCACCAACGAGCTGGCCGAAAAACTCAATGCTAAACTGATCCCTGCCGATGCTACCAATGTCGAGGACCTCGAACGCGTGTTCGACGAATCGATGGAAGTGCTCGGTGGAAAAATCGATTTTCTGTTGCACTCCATCGGAATGTCGCCCAACGTTCGCAAAAAACGTCCCTATGATAACCTCGACTATGGTTTGTTGAATCAAACGCTCGATATCTCGGCTATTTCGTTTCATAAAATGCTGCAGGTTGCCAAGCAAAAAGATGCAATCAGCGATTGGGGTTCGGTATTGGCGCTTTCGTATGGTGCCGCTCAGCGTACCATGTTCGGTTACAACGATATGGCCGATGCCAAAGCAATGCTCGAGTCGATTGCCCGTAGCTTTGGCTACATCTACGGCCGCGAAAAGCACGTGCGTATCAATACCATTTCGCAATCGCCCACAGTAACCACAGCAGGTAGCGGAATCAAAGGATTCGATAGTCTGGTCGATTTTTCGGAACGTATGTCGCCGCTGGGTAATGCTACTGCCGACGAATGTGCCGACTATTGCGTGGTAATGTTCAGTGATTTGACCCGTAAGGTGACGATGCAGAACCTGTATCACGATGGCGGCTATTCGAGTATGGGAATGAGTTTCCGTGCGATGGAACAGTACATCAAGAGCTTCGAAGGACTGACCGACGAAGAAGGCAATATTATTTACGGATAAGAAAAGGTATCCGGTACTTCCGGGCCAATTATAAGTGTGTGAAAGCAGTGCTGCAAACGAGCGGCGCTGCTTTTATTTTTTCATTGTTTTTCGCCATTGCCGCCATCCGACAACGGCCATCACTCCATACACTGCAAACAATAAAGCGGTGCTGTACAAGCCTTGCATGAAGTAAATTCCAACGGCTATACTATCCACAACGATCCAGATCAGCCAGTGTTCGATTTGCTTGCGGGCCAGCATCCAGGTGGCGGTGATGCTGAAGGCTGTGATAAACGAGTCGGCTCCGGGTACCGGCGAATCGGTGCCCAGACTCAGTAAGGAGTAGTATACCGACATCACTACCAGCGACACTCCCGAGAGCAGCAGCCATTCTTTCATCCGTGTGAAGCGAACGGGCAATTCCTCGCCGGTGGTCTCTCTGTTCTTCTTCCAGCTGTACCAGCCATAGGCGCTCACCCACAGGTAATACAGCTGCAGGCTCATGGCAGCGTAAAACTTCGCTTCATAAAATACGGCGGCATACACCAGCGCACTCAGAAAGCCAAACAGCCACAGGCTGATTTTTTGCTTTACCGAGAGGTAAAGGTACACCAAGCTGAGAAGGGTGCCGAGGTATTCCAGGAATTCCATGTTTTACGTGTCGATTAACAATTAGCGATTAGTTAGTTTTTTATCGTACATTCCCGGAGTATTCAATATCTTGAGCGCCGCCTGCAGGGCTTCGTTGTCGCTGTCGATAATCCGGTAATATTCATTTACCGACCATAAATCGCGTGCAATCAATGCTTTAAGCTGAAGGGCCATCAATGCTTTCGATTTTTCGTACTGTTGTTCGTCGAACACGATCTTTTCGGCTTCGGCGGCATCGAGAATCAGTTTCAACAGGGTGTCGTCTACGGTAAACTGATGCAGGAATTTGTCGAATGCAGGATACTGACGCTTCAGGTTCGTACGGTTTTTTTCGATGTACTGCACCGAAACCTTGTTCATGATGCCCTGTGCCACCACCTTCCGGTGATACATCGTGAAACGGGTGGTGTCGATGGGGATGAATACGTCGGGCATAATACCTCCGCCTCCGTATACCGTGCGGCCCAGTTTTAATGTCTTATATTTAAGCGAATCGGGAAACTGAATCGAATCGGCCGTCACCATCTCGCCATGTTTGAATCGCTCTTCCAGGTCCTTTTGGTATTTCTCGACCCCATCCTTGTAGGGCTTCTGAATACTGCGGCCTGTGGGCGTATGATAGCGCGAGGTGGTAAGGCGCAACATCGATCCGTCGCTCAAGGGGATCTGACGTTGTACCAGTCCTTTCCCGAAACTCCGGCGACCCACGATCAAACCGCGGTCCCAGTCCTGTACCGCACCCGATACGATTTCACTCGCCGATGCGGAATATTCATCTACCAATATGATCAGTTTACCGGTTTCAAAATCGCCGCGCGAACTCGCGTTCGCCACACTCTTGGGCTGACGGGCGCCCTCGGTATACACGATCAGCTGGCCGGCACCCAGAAATTCGTCGGCCAGTTCAATCGCCGCATTCATGTATCCGCCACCATTGCCCTGCAAGCTGAGAATCAGGTTTTTCATCCCCTGCTCCCGCAACTTCGAAAATGCTTCCTTGTACTCGAGCATGGTCTTGCTCCCGAAATTGTTGATCCGGATGTAACCCGTTTGCTTATCAATCATGTAATTCGCATCGATGCTGTTCACCGGAATCTTGTCGCGTGTAATTTTAAATAGCATCAATTCCTTTACGCCCCGGCGCCGGATCTTTACTTCCACCACCGATCCGCGCGTGCCTCTCAAGCGTTTCGTGACATCCGAATTCTGAAACTTGACTCCCGCCACCAATTCATTGTCGATATACACGATGCGGTCGCCGGGCATTACGCCTACTTTCTCGGCCGGGGTGCCCGAAATGGTCTGCACGACCAGAATCGTATCTTCAAAGAGCTGAAACTGAATCCCTACGCCTTCAAAACTGCCCTCCAGGGGTTCGTTCACCCTGTCCACTTCGGCTTTCGGGATGTACGACGAATGGGGGTCGAGCTCTTTCAGAGCCCCTACAATGGCCGCTTCCACGATTTTGTTTTCGTTGATCGTGTCGACATACATATTGGAAATAATGCTGAATACATTGTTGAGTTTCAGCGCCTGGGCGTTGATCTTCAGCTGAGCCGAGGTCGCCGGGGGCAGGAGCCATGCAACTAAAACCAAGATCAGCAGGCCTTTCAGTGATGAGAGTGCCGCAAGGCCTTTCCGGTCGCGGTCGACCGGCGGCATGCCGGCTGGTGTGCTGCTCGCTTCTTCTTCCTGGAAGATGTTCATACTATGGTTGTTAGAAATCGGGTGATTCATGTTATCTTAAAAATTGAACAATTACTTTATTCTGAATATTTTCTCCGCGGCCGTTAGTTCCTCCGGAGCCAGCTTACCGATGGCCATCAGTGTTGCCGCCACTTCCTCCAGCTCTTTCCCGCTGTCGTCGGTTTCCATCAGCAGACGGTCCGGCGGGGTAAGGGCCACGCTTTCGGGATTGTGTTTCCCGCCGTACGAAAGATAGAATCCGGCCTTCAGCAGTTGTTGAGCCAGCCCGGGCTTACCCCGGAAGCCATGAACAATCCAGGCCTGAACGGGCGAATGCTTCCGGTGGAGTTCCATCAGCTCGTTGTGGCAACCCACGCAATGGATCAGCAGCGGTTTCAACGCAATTTCTGAAAGAATGATCTGGCGCTCAAATACTTCCAGCTGAACATTCATCGGTATTTCGGTGTTTTTGTCGAGACCGCATTCGCCTATCGCCACCACCTGCCGGTAATTCAGCAGCAGGTTGAGCTTGTCGAGCCACGAGGGTTGAAACCGGCCGGCGTCCCAGGGATGGATGCCCACCGAAAAATACAAACGTGGCCCGTGAGGCAGGCTCATCGGGTCATCGTTGATCCGCACGTTGTAAACTGTGTTTACTTCGCCGGTGTTCACTCTGTGACTGTGCGCGTCGGTAAGCATCTATTAAAATTGGATAACAAAGGTAACGAATTAGAACGGAATTTTGTACCTTTGTACCCCTTTTACGAAAACAAATTAAAATAAAATATGACTTCACCTGAATTATTTAGCAATCTGCCTTACAAAGTGGCAGATCTATCGCTGGCCGGTTTCGGTCGCAAGGAAATCGAGCTGGCCGAAAAGGAAATGCCGGGTTTGATGGCGCTCCGTGCCCGTTATGGCGCCGGCAAGCCGCTGAAAGGCGCCCGCATCATGGGTTCGCTCCACATGACCATCCAGACGGCGGTACTCATCGAAACCCTCGTAGCCCTCGGTGCCGAGGTGCGTTGGGCGAGTTGTAATATCTATTCGACACAGGATCATGCTGCTGCTGCCATTGCTGCTGCGGGTATTCCGGTATTTGCCTGGAAAGGCGAAACGCTCGAAGAGTATTGGTGGTGTACGCTCCAGGCCCTGGTATTCGATGGCCATAAGGGCCCGAACGTAATCGTCGACGATGGGGGCGATGCTACCATGATGATTCACGTGGGGGTAGATGCCGAGAAAGATGCTTCGGTACTCGATAAAGTGGTCGATGGCGAAGATGAAATGGAATTATATGCTATTCTGAAAAAAGTGCTGAAAGAAGACAACGGGATATGGTCGCGCATGGCTCCCGAAATCCGCGGTGTTTCCGAAGAAACCACAACGGGAGTTCACCGCCTGTACCAGATGATGGAAGAAGGGAAGTTGCTGTTCCCGGCTTTCAATGTAAACGATTCGGTTACCAAATCGAAATTCGACAATCTCTACGGATGCCGCGAATCGCTGGCCGATGGTATCAAACGGGCCACCGACCTTATGCTGGCCGGCAAAGTGGTGGTAGTGTGCGGCTATGGCGATGTAGGCAAAGGATCGGCGAAATCGATGCGTGCCTACGGCGCCCGCGTTATTGTGACCGAAATCGACCCGATTTGCGCGCTGCAGGCGGCTATGGAAGGTTTCGAAGTGGCTACGGTGGAAGATGCCCTTCCCATCGGGAATGTGTTTGTAACTACTACCGGAAACAAAGACATCATCCGCATCGAACATATGGAGAAGATGAAAGATAGCGCTATCGTGTGCAATATCGGTCATTTCGACAACGAAATTCAGGTGGATAAACTGAAAAAATACCCGGGTATCGAAAAAGTGAACATCAAACCGCAGGTCGATAAATACCTGTTCCCCGACGGACATAGCATTTTGTTGCTGGCCGACGGCCGCCTGGTGAACCTGGGTTGCGCTACCGGTCACCCATCCTTCGTGATGAGCAACTCGTTTACCAACCAAACCCTGGCGCAAATCGAACTGTTCACCAAAGAATATGCAGTGGAGGTGTACCGCCTGCCCAAGCACCTCGACGAGGAAGTAGCCCGTCTCCACCTCGATCAGCTGGGCGTTAAGCTTACCCGACTTACTCCCGAGCAGGCCGCTTATATCGGAGTGGCGCCCGAAGGGCCGTATAAACCGGAGCATTACCGCTATTAAAATAATGTCAATCAGAAGTTAGCGGGTTGTTATTTAAACTGCTTTCTGAATTAATAAGGCTTCAACCTGATATATCCGGGCTGCGGCCTTATTTGTTTATAAAATAACCGGAAGTGTAATCGGTTTTTTATTTATTGTGATTATATTTGCAGAAATATTTATTATGTAGGTCGATTATTGATCTGTGTTTAATTAATTACTGTATCTATACATCATGAAAAAAACACTTCTCTTCCTGTTTCTGCTTGCCTTTACGTTCGTATCGGCATTGGCCCAACAGTCGCTTATGTTCCGGGGTTCTACCGCAACCTATGCAACGGTAGCCGACAATCCTGCGCTCAATGTAGCTGCCGGTCAGAGTGCAACAATTATTATCTGGGTGAAAACGACTTATTCGGCCGGGATTCAGGTGTTTCTGGCCAAACGTTTGAATGCTGTCGGGCCCGGGTACGAATTTTTTCAGTTAAATGGATTTCTGGCGGTCAACTGTACGCACACCAATGGTTCGTCGTCGGGACTGCCCGGTGGAAGTAAGTACCGGATCAATGATGGGAAATGGCATCAACTGGCTTTTGTAGTCGACAATGCCGGAGGTAATTATTATATGTATGTCGATGGAAAACTGGAGGTGAAAAAGGCGCTGGTGTCGACGTCCGGAATTTCAAACACCGATAAATTGTATGTGGGCATTCGGGGCAATCTGCAAATGCCCACCAACGGGGCGATCGACGAAGTGCGCATTTACAACAAAGCGCTGACTCCTGCCGAATTGTTGGTCGATATGGCTGCGACTGTAACTGCCGGGACTTCCGGTTTGGCGGCAGCCTGGAATTTTGAAGAAGGTGCTGGTGCACAAGCAGCCGATGTAAAGGGTGTTTGTACGGCCAGCCTGGTGGGTACTCCGGAATGGGAGGTGCTTGGTACCCCCGGTTCGCAGGTAATTACCATGAATGGCCCGATTTCTGTCGCCAAAGGGGCCCCCGGTTTTAGTCCGGCCACCAGTACCTCGCCCATGCCAATTCAGTACACCAGCTCCAATCCCGAAGTAGCAGTGGTGGTTGATAGCGAAATTAAAGTGGTGGGGCAGGGTACCAGTACACTCACTGCTCGTCAGCAGGCCAACTTGTTTTATGCTGCTTCCGAACCGGTCACACAAACGTTAACGGTTTCCAAAACGCTGGTTTCCTTTGGTTTTCCGCTTACCAGCAACGCGGTGATTCAGCGCGATCGACCTATAAGGGTAACAGGAACTGCCGAGCCGGACGATGAGCTCACAGTGGTTCTGGACGGAGAAAGCAAATCGGTAACAGTGGATGCGGCCGGTAACTGGACGGTAGAGTTTGCCGCCAAACCGGCCAAAAATTCACCTTTTACGCTTTCGGCCGAAGGGGCTGGCTCGGAGCTGGCAACACTCACCAACCTCCTGTGTGGCGATGTATGGGTTGCGTCGGGACAGTCGAATATGTTAATGCCTGTTGGCCCGGGTTATAGTTTGGGTGGTATAGCTGACTATTCGTCGGTGGTAGCAGCGGCCAACTATCCCGCTATCCGTTTTATTCAGCCAGTCGACTTGTGGCAACAGGCCTCCGCTCCTCAATCAAAACTGAGTACATCCGGCAATGGCTGGACCGTTTGTTCACCGTCGACAGTTGCGGGTTATTCGGCTGTAGCCTATTTCTTTGCCCGACAAATCCATCTCGATCGTAATATCCCCATCGGGATTATTCAAAATGCAATCGGGGGAACCCGGGTGGAAGCCTGGACTCCGCTCGCGGCACTGCAATCGATTCCCGAATATGCTTCGTGGTACACCAAAGCCATTTCTACAACTTTACCATCGGCACAGGTATACGATCGGAAAAATTTCCCTGCAGCCAATTTTAATGGGATGCTGGCGCCCTATACCCGCTATCCGGTGAAAGGAATTATCTGGTACCAGGGCGAGGAAAACCTGGGTATTGATGGAATCCCGGCTACAAACGAATATGGAAATAAGATGAAAGCAACCATTCAGGGTTGGAGAGCTGCCTGGGGGATTGCCGACTTGCCGGTGATTTTTACCGAGTTGGCCAATTATAAATACAGTGCTATGTATTCGGTTCTGGGTGGTTCGCGCGAGGCTCTTCCGCGTTTTATAGCACAACAACAGAAAGCAACGCAATTGCCCGGGGTGTATGGCATCACGATTTCGGATGTTAGTAACTACAACGATATTCACCCGACCGAAAAAGCTACCGTGGGTATACGAATGGGAAACACGGCATTGGGCTATGTATACGGAAAAGATATTGTTCCCACAGCTGCTACGTTTAAAGAAATGAAAAATGACGGGTCGCGATTGAGGGTGAGTTTCAATAATGCTAAGGGATTTCGGCTTTCGACCGGAACATCGATAACTGAATTCAAAATTGCCGGTCCTGATAAAGTGTTTAAAGCAGCTACTGCTGTTATCGACGGTGACGACATCTTGTTAAGCGAAGCCACCATTCAACAGCCCGTAGCTGTTAAATTTGCCTGGGACGAAAATTCAAATCCGAATTTAGTGAATGGCTCCAATAGTCCGACTG
This sequence comes from Paludibacter sp. 47-17, assembly GCA_001898935.1. Taxonomy (GTDB): domain Bacteria; phylum Bacteroidota; class Bacteroidia; order Bacteroidales; family Paludibacteraceae; genus Paludibacter. The sequence goes on along the minus strand of MKVT01000009.1, from coordinate 117,684 downwards.
CCCGTTTCACCGATAGTTTGAAGGTAAACTGCATCAGTTTTGAAACCTTGCCCCAGTTGCTAACGCCGGGCATGCCCGATGTGACGCTTCAGGCTACGGCAACTTCGGGAGCACAGGTGGTATTTACGAGTTCCAATCCGGAGGTGGCCGAAATTGTTAATGGTAACCGGCTGCGTATTAAGTTGATTGGTACCGCAGTAATTACGGCATCGGAACCAGGCTCCACAGTTTATGCTGCTGCACTGCCTGTTCGGCAGGAAATATCGGTTATTTATTCTGGTCTGGCTGCCATCGGTGCCGAAAATATTCATATTCAACCGGTTGGAAACCGCACCTTTATCGTGTTGAACGGTCTGCTGCCCGATACTGTTGTTGAAGTGCGAAGTGCCGACGGTAAGCTGGTGATGTCGCGGAAGGCAGGTTCGGAAAGCTGTAAGCTGGAATTCGAAAATTTATCCGGACTTCATATTCTGAAGCTAACCGATAAGCACCGTCGGCAGCAATTGAAGTTTATTCCCTGAATTTGTGGCTGAACGCAACTTTCGGGTGAAACATTGCATCTAAGGCATGTTGTGAACGCAACAACCGGATTTTTGTCATAAACAACAGAAAATCCGGTTGTTTTACTATCTGCTAATTTCTAACTTTCAGTACGTATGAAAACCTTAGTATCGCTTATTGTGTCAGCATTTCTGCTAACTTCCATTGCCGGGATGTTTACTTCATGCACCGAACCCGAAGTCGCTGCTGCTGCCGGCGATATTCCCCTGAAAGTGGGAATGGAAAAGAAAGTGGAGCAGGACAACGATTTCTCCTTCGATCTGCTGCGGCAAACCATTGCTTACAATGCGGAGTCCAATGTGTTTATTTCGCCCCTGAGCATGAGCATAGCGCTGGGGATGGTGCGCAACGGTGCTGCCGGCACCACCCTCAACGAAATTGAGCAGGCATTGCGACTCAGCGGGATGAGTAACGACGAAATTAACGAATACTATAAAATCATGCGCGAGGGCTTGTTGGCGGTCGACCCGAAAACGAAGCTCAATATTGCTAACTCCATCTGGTACCGCACCGGCTTTCCGGTAAAGAGCGACTTCCTGAACGTCAACAAGAGTTACTTCAACGCCGAAGTACGCGCCCTCGATTTTGGAGCTCCGGGAGCCGTGGATATTATCAACAGCTGGTGTGCCAAAGCCACCAACGATCTTATCAAAAAGCCGCTCGACCGGATTTCGGCCGATGCCATGCTCTATCTCATCAATGCGATCTACTTCAAAGGGGTGTGGGTAAAACAGTTCGATGCGAAAAAAACCTACAAAACCGATTTTCTGGCCGAGAATGGCGAGCGTACTCAGGTCGATATGATGGTGCAGAAAGATACCTTTCTGTATGCTGAAGACGAAAAGGCCCAATACCTCGATATGCCTTATGGAAACAAAGCTTTTTCGATGACTGTACTCTTGCCGAAAGATGGAATCACTACCGGTCAGTTGCTCGAAGAACTCTCGGCCGGCGAATGGGCGCGCATTCATAAATCGATGCAACGGCAGGAAGTAAACGTCTATTTCCCGAAATTCAAAATGGAAAATAAGTACGAGATGAAGGACCCGATGCGGGCCCTGGGGATGCAGCTGGCCTTTACCGACGAAGCCGATTTTTCGCCCGTCTCCGATATCAGATTACTTATTTCCCGCATTATACATAGTACTTATGTCGAAGTTGATGAGGTGGGCACCGAGGCCGCCGCGGTCACTACCGTCGAATTTGAAAATACTTCGATGCCCATGACTCCTTTCTTTGTGGCCAACAAGCCTTTTATCTTCCTGATTCGCGAAAAAAGTACCGGCGTGATATTGTTTGCGGGGAAAAAAGGCGAATAGAACGGTGAAGAATGAGCGGTACGGACGCAGCAGGGGAGTATGTCCTCCTCCCGCCGGCTAGCCGCTCACCCTCAGTTACTCACCATTAAAATCATGTTTATGGGTAGAAAATGGTTACGGAATATTGTAAAAGGTGTGAGTTTAACCTCGGCCTTGTTCGTTTTTCAGGCATGTTATGGTACTCCCCAGGATCTGGGTTTCGATTTCTGGATCGAAGGACAGGTGAAATCGAAGACTACCGGCCTGCCGATTCGCGGAATAAAAGTTTCGGTTGCCGATGGCGTTCAGTACGAATACACCGACGAAAACGGCCGGTTTGGCTTTTTTACCGAAAAGGTGGAAGGAGTGAAACTGCAGTTTCAGGATGTGGATTCCACCGAAAACAGATGGTATCAGCATCGCGATACCTTGCTGAGCGTGGCTAAAGAACAGGTGTTTCTGAATATTGAATTGGAAGAAAAGAAATGATGGAGGCCCTTCGCCGCTATGCATTCCGGAAATTCAAAGCTTCGGAACAAAAGATTCATGAACTGAATTATCTGTTCTGGGAATGTACCACGCGCTGCAACCTGAATTGTATCCATTGTGGCAGCGACTGTTCGCGGGATAGTAGCCACAAGGATATGCCTGTAGCCGATTTCCTGGCCGCAGTGGATACCATCGGATCCAGGCCGCCCGGCTTGATGGTGGTGTTTACCGGCGGCGAACCGTTGCTGCGGCCCGATATCGAGTTGTGTGGCCGCGAACTGCGCAAGCGGGGCGTGAAGTGGTCGATCGTAACCAACGGCCATCTTTATGATGCCCGAAGGCATGTGTCGTTGTTGAATGCCGGTATGGGGGCGCTTACCATCAGCCTCGACGGACTGGAGGCATCGCATAACTGGATGAGGAACGATTCCCGCAGTTTTCAGAAAGCAATCAGTGCCATCGAATTGGCGGCCTCTTCGTCGCGACTCAATTTTGATGTGGTAACTTGCGTTCATCAAAAAAATATCAGCGAATTACCCCGGTTAATGACCTTGCTGGTGATGAAGCAGGTAAAAGCATGGCGCTTATTCACCATTATTCCCATAGGCAGGGCCGTTCGCCATCCCGAGTTGTCGTTGACCGGCAGCCAGTTTGTCGAATTGATGGAATTTATCAAACAACAGCGCACATCGGGCCCGATCGATCTCAAATTCAGTTGCGAAGGCTATGTGGGAAGCTACGAGCCCCACGTAAGAGATTCCCGTTTCTTCTGCAGGGCCGGGATCAATATCGGTTCGGTGCTGATCGATGGCTCCATTTCGGCCTGCCCCAATATCGACCGGTCGTTTGCACAGGGAAATATATACACCGATAATTTTTATGAAGTATGGCAAAGCCGCTTCCAGCCGTTCCGCAGCCGGGAATGGACCCAAAAAGGGCAATGCGCCGACTGCCCGGCGTATAAGGACTGCGAAGGCAATGGATTTCATAACTGGCACGGCGATAAAAACAATGTGCTGGTGTGCCACCTCTCCAAAATCAACCAGGGCGCTGTCCGGTAAGCTCCTATTGCTTGTTAAATTCGCTCCTCTTACCGTTAACCACTGACCGTCCACCGTTATATTCATCTTTTTTTGTAAATTTGCAGTCGAAATCTGCGAATAAATAACAAATCGTTGTTTTTTCGTATATAAATACAGCGCAAACAATAAAACCAGACTAGCAGATGAACAAAATTGTAAGTAAAGAGTACTTTTCCGAAAACGTCATCAAATTTGAAGTGGAAGCTCCGCTTATCGCGCGTTCGCGTAAGGCGGGCCACTTTGTGATGGTGAAGGTGGGGGCTAAAGGCGAGCGAATCCCGCTTACCATTGCCGATGCCGATACTTCGAAGGGTACCATTACGCTTGTAGTGCAGCGCATGGGAGTTTCTTCTTCCAAATTGGCGCAACTGAACGAAGGTGATGAAATTACCGACCTGGTGGGGCCGCTTGGACAAGCCACCCACATCGAAAATTTTGGTACCGTGGTATGCGCCTGTGGTGGCGTGGGTACCGCTCCTATGCTGCCCATCGTGGCGGCGTTGAAAGCTGCCGGCAACCGGGTGATTACCGTGTTGGCTGCCCGTACGCACAATCTTATTATCCTCGAAGAACAGATGAAAAAGAATTCGGACGAGGTGATCGTGATGACCGACGATGGTTCGTATGGGAATAAAGGGTTGGTTACCAAGGGAGTGGAGGATGTGATTAACCGCGAAAAGGTGGATATGTGCGTAACCATCGGTCCGGCGGTGATGATGAAGTTCGTGAGTGAACTGACGAAAAAATACGAGATTCCTACCGTTGCTTCGCTCAATACCATTATGGTGGACGGTACGGGTATGTGTGGCGCTTGCCGCGTAAGTGTGGGAGGCCGTACGAAATTCGTATGTGTCGATGGTCCCGAATTCGATGCCCATCAGGTGGATTTCGACGAGATGCTTATGCGGCTCGGCGGCTACCGCGATATCGAGCGGGAGGAGATGGAGCGTTTCACTTGTAAAACCGATTCAAAACACTGACATGCGTAATATTAAGGAAGAAAGAAACGAAGCCTGGCGGGCCGACCTGCGCGCGCAGATAAAAGTAAAAGAACGTATGATGGCGCCACGTATCCATATGCCCGAACAGGATGCCATGGAACGCAGCCATAACAATAAAGAAGTAAACCTCGGGCTTACTGCCGAACAGGCGATCGTTGAGGCGCGTCGTTGTATCGACTGTCCCGATCCGACCTGTATGAAAGGTTGTCCGGTAAGTATTTATATCCCCGGGTTTATCAAGCAAATCGAAACGGGTAATTTTCTGGAAGCGGCCAAGGTGTTGAAAGAAACCTCGGCGCTGCCGGCGGTGTGCGGAAGGGTATGCCCCCAGGAAAAACAGTGCGAGGCCGAATGTATTTACGTGCGCAGCGGCAAGGAGCCGGTAGCCATTGGTCACCTCGAGCGCTTTGCTGCCGATTTCGAGCGCGAGAGCGGACAAATTTCGGTGCCGGAAGTAGCGCCGGCCAACGGTGTGAAGATAGCAGTGGTAGGCTCGGGACCTGCGGGACTTTCCTTTGCGGGCGATATGGCGAAGCTGGGTTACGATGTTACGGTTTTTGAAGCCTTGCACGAAATCGGCGGGGTGTTGAAATACGGTATTCCCGAATTCCGCCTGCCCAATAATATTGTGGATGTGGAGATCGATAATCTGCGGGCGATGGGGGTGAAGTTTATCACCAATTGTATTATTGGTAAAACGCTCACCATCGACGATTTAAAAGAAGATGGATTCAAAGGGGTGTTTGTAGGCAGTGGCGCCGGCTTGCCCCGCTTCATGAGCATCAAGGGCGAAAATCTGGTGGGTGTGATGTCGTCGAACGAATACCTTACCCGCGTCAACCTCATGGATGCCGCCAGCGACGATTCGGATACGCCGGTGTTCCTGGGCAAACGGGTGGCGGTGATCGGAGGCGGAAATACGGCAATGGACTCGGTGCGAACTGCCATCCGTCTGGGAGCCGAAAGAGCGATGATCGTGTACCGTCGCTCCGAAGAAGAAATGCCGGCCCGTAAGGAAGAAATAAAACATGCAAAGGAAGAAGGAATCGAGTTTATGAACCTGCGTAGTCCTATCGAGTTTATCGGTAATGCCCAGGGACGAGTTACTCACATGGTGCTTCAGGTGATGGAGCTTGGCGAACCCGATGCGTCGGGACGTCGCTCGCCTGTCGAGGTGCCGGGTGAAACCGAAACCATTGAAGTGGATGAAGTGATCGTGAGCGTGGGCGTATCGCCCAATCCGCTTATTCCTTCCACCGTCGGCGGACTTAAAATAAGCAAATGGGGGACGATCGAAGTGAACCAGGATACCATGCAAAGCGATATCCCGATGATTTTTGCCGGTGGCGACATCGTTCGCGGAGGAGCTACGGTGATCCTGGCAATGGGCGATGGTCGCAAGGCTGCAGCCAATATGCACGCATGGATCTCCAATTGAAATGAAGTAGCAAGCGGTAAACGGTTAATTATGTAGTCGTTTACCGCTGCTGTTCTTATTTATACATTTTTTCTCTTACTGCTGCAATATCCTCCGCCACAATATATTCGTCGTAGGTCATTTGCTTGTCGATAATGCCGCGCGGAGTGAGTTCGATGATGCGGTTACATACGGTGTCCATAAATTCGCGGTCGTGCGAGCTCATCAGGATATTGCCTTTGAAGGCCGTAAGGGTATTGTTGAAGGCCTGGATCGATTCCAGGTCGAGGTGGTTGGTGGGCGAATCGAGCACCATCACGTTGGCGTTGCGTAGCATCATGCGCGAAATCATACAGCGCATTTTTTCTCCTCCCGATAAAACGCTGGCTTTCTTGAAGATTTCTTCGCCCGAAAACAACATTTTACCCAGGTAACCGCGCAGGAAGAATTCGGTAGTATCCGACGAATACTGAGCCAGCCAGTCGACCAGGCTCATCTCGGTGTTGAAAAACTCGGAGTTGTCGAGCGGCAGATAAGCATGGGTGATGGTTTGTCCCCAATTGAATTTTCCTTCATGCTTTTTATCGTGGTCGTTGATGATCTCGAAAAAGGCGGTCATGGCTCTCGGATCCTTGGATATAAAAGCAATTTTGTCGTCTTTCTCCACGTTGAAGTTCACGTCGCGAAACAGCACCGTGCCATCGTCGAGGGTTTTGCCCAGCCCCTGTACTTCCAGCACCATATTTCCGGGTTCCCGTTCGGGAGTGAAGATAATGGCCGGATACTTGCGGGTCGAAGGCTGAATTTCGTCCACATTAAGCTTCTCGAGCATCTTCCGGCGACTGGTGGCTTGTTTCGATTTGGCCACATTGGCGCTAAAGCGCCGGATAAACTCTTCCAGTTCCTTGCGTTTTTCCTCTGCTTTCTTATTTTGGTTTTGCTGCTGTTTCAGCGCCAGCTGGCTCGATTCGTACCAGAATGTATAGTTGCCTGCAAACAGCTGGATCTTGCCGAAATCGATATCTACGGTATGGGTGCTTACTGCATCGAGGAAGTGACGGTCGTGGGATACTACCAGTACCGTGTTTTCGTAATTGGCCAGGTAGTTTTCGAGCCACATCACCGTTTCTACGTCGAGGTCGTTGGTGGGCTCATCGAGCAACAGGTTGTCGGGGTTGCCGAACAGCGCCCGCGCCAGCAATACACGCACTTTTTCCTTTCCGCTGATGTCGCCCATCATCTGGTAATGCATATCCTCCTTAATCCCCAGCCCGCTCAGCAAGGCAGCTGCATCGCTCTCGGCATTCCATCCGTTGAGCTCGGCGAACTTTTCCTCCAGTTCCGAAGCCCTTATTCCATCGGCATCCGAAAAATCCTCTTTCAGATAAATGGCGTCCTTTTCCTCCTTGATCTTCCAAAGCACCGAGTGCCCCATCATTACCGTGTCGATTACCGAAAAGGAATCGTAGGCAAAGTGGTCCTGCTCCAACACCGAAAGCCGTTCGCCCGGGCCGAACTGTATAGAGCCGCGGGTCGGATCGAGCTGCCCGCTCAACATGCGGATCAAGGTCGATTTGCCGGCGCCGTTGGCGCCGATCACCCCGTAGCAGTTGCCGGGAGTAAACTTAAGGTTGACATCGGAAAACAAAACCCGTTTCCCGAACTGAATCGCTAAATCTGAAACTGTAATCATTCTTTTTTATCCTTTTTATAAATGCAGAATAGAACTCCGGATGAGTTACATCGCGAAGTTCTATCCTCTATGTCCATTGTTTTACCTATGCAATCACCCCCAACTCGCGTGCAACAGCCGAGATCTTTTCAACCGACTCGTCGATCTGGTCGAAAGTATGCGTAGCCATAAGCGAGTAGCGGATGAGGGTATCTTCCGAGCGAACAGCCGGCGAAACCACCGGATTCACAAATACACCCGCATCCATCAGCTTGCGGGTCATCAGAAAGGTCTTTTCGTTGTCGCGTACATACAACGGAATAATCGGAGTTTCCGACACACCCGTCTCAAAACCAGCCTTGATGAAGGCTTCTTTCGCACGATGCGTGTTGTTCCATAAGGCATCCATCCGCCAATGCTCGTCCTCCATCACGTTGAGCGCTTCGATAACGCAGGCCGTGGAAGCCGGAGTGATGGATGCGCTGAAAATAAGCGTGCGCGAATTATGCTTCAGGTAGTTGATGATGTTCTCGTCGGCGGCAATAAAACCTCCGATGGTTCCCAGCGACTTGCTGAAGGTGCCCATGATGAGATCCACATCGCCGGTAGCCCCGAAATGTTCGCAAATGCCGGCGCCCGTTTTTCCGAAAACACCCAGCGAGTGTGCTTCGTCGACAAAAATGGAAGCGTTGTATTTTTTGGCCAGCGCCACGATCTCCGGCAGTTTAGCCACATCGCCTTCCATGCTGAAGACTCCGTCGATCACAATTACTTTTACCTTGTCGATTTCGCAACGTTGCAGTATTTTTTCGAGCGAATCCATGTCGTTGTGACGGTACTTGAACTGCTTCGAGAACGACAGGCGCTTGCCTTCGATAATGGAAGCGTGGTCGAATTCGTCGAATATAAGATAATCTTCACGGCCGGTAATACACGAAACCACTCCGGCGTTCACCGAAAAACCGGTGGCATATACCAGCGCCGACTCTTTACCTACCAGCCGGGCCAGTCGGTTTTCCAATTCAATGTGGATATCCAGCGTTCCGTTCAAAAAGCGAGATCCGGCACATCCGGTTCCGTATTTCTCAATAGCTTTGATGGCGGCTTCTTTCAAACGGGGGTGATTGGTTAACCCCAGATAACTGTTAGAGCCAAACATAAGCACGCGTTTTCCCTGGATGGTTACTACTGTATCCTGATCCGATTCAATAGGACGGAAGTAGGGATAGATGCCTGCTGCTTTGGCTTTTTGTGGAGCGTCGTATTGCCCCAGCATGTTACTTAACAGACTCATACTGATGTTGCTTATTAAATTTTTATAAACGGCTGCAAAGATACAACTTTTTTGTCAATTTTCGTGTTACACCGGCCGGGCATGCCGAATTACGGTTTGTTTTTGAAGATGTGCCACGATTTTGTAACTTTGCGGTGCAGAAACAAGCAACTAGTTTACATGGGAAATCGGCAGCATAAATCAATGAGACTCGACCCGGAGCAACTTCGATCCGATGCGTCGAAAATGGCACCGGTGTGGAAGGGATACTTCAAACGGAATAAAAGCAAACTGGAGAAGATGGACCTGGAAGTGCACCGGCTCCACGATAAATGGTCGGAGCGAATCGATTGTCTGTCGTGCGGTAACTGTTGCAGGTCGCTCGGTCCGCGTCTGATCGATAAAGATGTGGAACGACTGGCGAAAGCCCTGCGGATGAAGCCGGCGGCGGTGGTCGATCGATACCTGCATATCGACGAGGATGGCGATCTGGTTTTCAAATCGATGCCTTGCCCTTTTCTGGGCGCCGATAATTTTTGCGCGGTTTACGAAGCCCGCCCCAAGGCCTGCCGCGAGTATCCGCATACCGACCGGAAGAAATTCGCACAGATTTTCACCCTTTCGGTGACCAATGCTGAAACCTGCCCCATCGTTTACGAAGTGCTGAGCGAGCTGATTCCTGACCCGGCCATCGCAAAGCGGGACCGTAGTCACGAATCAGTCTGAAAATACCTGCCTCCAGGGCGCTTATTTTACTTTTTCCTTTGCCCAGCTATCTTTCAACGATACCGTTCGGTTGAAGATCAACCGTTCGGCTGTCGAATCGGGATCGATCGTAAAATAACCGGTGCGTTGGAACTGGAAGTGCGATAAAGCCGGCTCGTTCTTCAACCAGGGCTCTACATAACAACCCGTTACCACCTTCAGCGAATCGGGGTTGATCAACGCCCTGAAATCGCGCTCGTCGGCCGATGGATTTTCCACCGAGAACAAGCGGTCGTACAAACGCACTTCGGCTTCTACCGCGTTTTGGGTCGACAGCCAGTGCAAAGTACCCTTCACCTTACGGTTGGCATCGGGCATGCCGCTCTTCGTATTGGCATCGTACTCGCAGTAAATCTCCTCTATTGCGCCGTCGGCATCTTTTTTTACCCCGGTACATTTCACGATATAGGCGCTTTTCAGGCGAACTTCCTGGCCGGGGGTCATTCGGAAGAATTTCTTCGGTGCGTCTTCCATAAAGTCGTCGCGCTCCATGTACAATTCGCGGCTGAAGATAATCTCGCGCATTCCGGCCGATTCGTCTTCGGGGTTATTCTCGGTGAGTAACACCTCGGTTTGATGTTCGGGATAGTTGGTTACCACCAGCTTCACCGGGTTCAGCACCGCGTTCACACGCTTCGCGCTCTTGTTGAGCGTTTCACGGGCCGAATGCTCCAGCAGTCCCAGGTCGATGATGCCATCGTATTTCGTATATCCTATCTTATCGATAAAGTTGTGAATGGCCCCGGGCGAATACCCGCGCCGGCGTAATCCGCACAGCGTCGGCATGCGCGGATCGTCCCAACCCGATACCAATCCTTCGGTGACCAGTTGCAACATCTTACGCTTGCTCATCACCGTATAGGTGATGTTCAGACGGTTGAATTCCGTTTGCCGCGGGCGGTAGTCGCTATCCTGGAACTGATCGATGAACCAGTCGTAGAGCGGACGATGTACCTCGAATTCGAGGGTGCACAGCGAATGCGTTACCCCTTCGAAATAATCCGACTGCCCGTGGGCATAATCGTACATCGGGTAGGCCTTCCAGGTCCAGCCCGTACGGTGGTGCGGGTGATCGGTAATGATGCGGTACATGATAGGATCGCGGAAATGCATGTTCGACGAAGCCATGTCGATCTTCGCCCGCAGTACCATGGCACCTTCGGCAATCTCGCCGGTATTCATTTTTTCGAACAAAGCCAGACTCTCTTCCACCGGACGGTTACGGTACGGACTCTCCACACCGGGAACCGTAGGCGTACCTTTCTGCTTGGCGATGGTTTCGGCCGACTGTTCGTCGACGTAGGCCTTTCCGTCCTTGATCAGTTTAACTGCCAGGTCCCACAATTGCTGGAAATAATCCGAAGCATAGTACACATTCTTCCATTGGTAGCCCAACCATTGAATATCTTCCTGAATCGAATCGACATATTCCACATCTTCCTTCACCGGATTGGTGTCGTCGAAACGAAGATTGCAGATCCCGTTGTAGCGTTCGGCGATACCAAAGTCGAGACAGATGGCCTTGGCATGACCAATGTGCAGGTAGCCGTTGGGTTCGGGCGGAAAACGGGTTTGAATACGCCCGTCGTTTCGTCCTTCGCGGAGGTCCTGTTCAACCATGGCCTCAATAAAGTTGAGGCTCTTTTTCGGTGTTTCGGCTGGAGTTTCCATACTGTAGTTATTCTTGGTTCCTGACTCTTTATTCTTCAAAATATCCTTTAATTATTCCCCGTGCCGAGCTGCGGACAAAACTCACGAGCTCGTCGCGGTGAATACTGGCAGGAATTGTTTCTTCAATTTTTGCCAGCGCATTGGTGGTGTTCAGCTTTTCCTGATAAATAATGCGGTAGGCATTGTGGATTTCCCCTATTTCTTCGTTGGAGAATCCGCGTCGGCGCAGTCCTATGCTGTTGATGCCTGCAAACGTGAGCGGGTCGCGTCCGGCAGTTACGTATGGCGGAACGTCCTTGGTAACCTTGCAGCCTCCCTGGATCATTACATGTTTTCCGATCTTGGTAAACTGATGAATAAGGGTGCCTCCTCCCAGGATGGCATGATGGTCGATCTCAACCTCCCCGGCCAGCTGGCATGCGTTGGCAATAATCACATGGTCGCCGATAATACAATCGTGAGCTACATGCGAATAAGCCATCAGCAGGCAATTACTGCCCACTACGGTTTTACCTTTTGCCACCGTACCGCGGTTCACGGTAACGCATTCGCGCAGGGTGGTATTGTCGCCCACGATCGCCAGCGATTCTTCGCCTTTGAATTTGAGATCCTGAGGGATAGCGCCGATTACGGCACCCGGGAAAAGACGACAGTTTTTTCCAATACGCGATCCCTCTAATATAGTAACATTGGCTGCGATCTTAGTGCCGTCGCCGATTTCTACATTTTTATCGATAAAAACAAAAGGTCCAATTTCCACTCCCTCGCCGATTTTGGCATCAGGATGAATGGAAGCTAAGGGTTGAGTGCTCATTCTTGTTCGGATAATATATATGTTGTTCGTAAATAGTTCGCAAATTCGGTGTTGACCTTGTGCCCCGGGTACCTGGCTACGATCCGGCCCTTGATGGGGCGTCCGGTAAGTGCCAGGTCGCCGATCACGTCGAGCAGTTTATGGCGGGCCGGTTCGTTGTCGAAATGCAACGGGCCCGATAAATAGCCCAGCTGCGCCGCATCGATCGACGGCTGTTGCAGCTTGTGGGTCAGTTCGTCCATTTTATCCTGTGCCATGATGCGATCGTAGATCACGATGGCGTTTTTCAAATCGCCTCCCCTGATGAGGTTCATGTCGAGCAGAGGTTCGATTTCGCGCACGAACACAAAAGTTCTTGCCATCGCAATTTCGTGGGGGAAATCGCTCATCCGGCGCAGTTGCGCCGTTTGTGCCGGCAGTACCGGCGAGTTGAACCCGATTTCGACCTCCACTTCGAACCGGTCGCAGGGAAAGGCTTTAATAACCGATCCCGATCCGGAACTGTATTCGTGCTCCTGGTCGATTACCAGGTATTCTTTTTCGGCGTCCTGTTCCACGATGCCCACCCTGCCCAGGGCTTCGGTGTACATCACGGCGCTGCCGTCGAGTATGGGGAATTCGGGGCCGTCGATTTCAAAGATGCAATTGTCGATACCTGCTGCATAAAAGGCAGCCATGGCATGTTCTACCGTACTTACCTGTAAATGCTCGTTGCGCAACACGGTGCCACGCACCGTATCTTTTACATTCTCGGCCAGCAGCGCGATGGCCGGGTGACCTTCCAGGTCGGTGCGCCGGATAATCATTCCCGTTCCCACAGGGGCAGGGTGAGCGCTCAGATGCAGGTATATTCCGGTATGCAGCCCTTTGCCTTCAAGCGTAAAGCTACCCCCTATTGTTTGTTGTCTCATTCAAATAACTAAATAACTAAGTAACTCATTCACCACTCATCACTGCTTTTTCGAGTGCTTCCACCTGTTTTTTCAGCGCGTTGATTGTATTTTGAAGTTCGGGAAGATTTTTACTCACCACATAGGAGCGGCGGAAAATATTCATTGGAACGGCAGGCGATCCCGACCATATTTTCCCCGGCACCTTGATCGACGATCCTACGCCGGCCTGGGCTCCTAACATCGTTCCGTCCGCAATCAGGAGATGTCCGCTGATACCTACCTGGCCTCCGAACATTACCTTGCGTCCTATTTTGGTCGATCCGGCAATGCCGGTTTGCGATGCGATTACCGAATCTTCGCCGATTTCTACATTATGGGCCACCTGCACCAGGTTGTCGATTTTCACGCCACGGGAAATGATGGTGCTGCCCATGGTGGCCCGGTCGACTGTGGAACAGGCCCCGATTTCAACATCATCCTCGAGGATCACATTTCCCAATTGGGGGATTTTCCGGTAGCTTCCGTCGTCGGTAGGAGCAAAGCCAAATCCGTCGGAACCGATCACCGCGTTGGCATGGATCACGCAATTGCGGCCTATCTGCGTATCGCGATAGATGACTGCCCCGGGATACAAAATGCATCCGTCGCCTATGGTCACATTTTCGCCAACGGTAACTTTGCTGTGCAACTGAACGCCGGCTCCGATTCTCGCGCCGGCGGCAACGCTTACAAAACTGTCGGCAAACACGTCGTCGGCCAGTTGGGCGTCGGGGTGTATCGTGGCCAGCGACGAGATGCCCTTTCCGGGCTTATCGCCGGCCGATGCAAGAGTCATGAGCTTGGCCAGCGACTCGTAGGCATTGTCGACCCTGATAAGCGTCGCGTTGATAGCTTTGGAAGGAATAAAAGTTTTATTGACCAATACGATTGACGACTTACTTTCGTAGATGTATGATTCGTAACGTGGATTCGCCAGAAAACTGATCGTCCCGGGACGACCTTCTTCAATTTTCGAAAAATCATTCACCAGTACTGTAGGGTCTCCCTCTACTTCTCCTTGTAAATAATCGGCAATTTGACGGGCAGAAAATTCCATAAAAAATATTTGGGCGCAAAATTAATAAACAAATTCTATTACAGTAACCTTACGGAGCGAATATTTTGTCCTAAATTTTACTAATTATATCTGAATGTTAATTTTGTGACAATTTGTAATAACAAAAATAGTGTTTTTGTACTTTTCGGGTCAGAACTGTGATATTTAGCATGTCCGACGCCACGGCAATGTCGCGTATCGTTCCGTCCTTCATCAGTATGTTGATGGTGTCGTCCTCGGCCGAATAGGTGTCGGTACTTACAGTTTCGTCGGCCATGAAATAGCTTGCCTCCTGCTCGCTGATTCCAAAGTGACGGCTGTATCGTTCTGTCCACCGCGCCAATTCTTCGGGCGTACTTTTCTCGGGTTTGATTTCGACCTTGAAAAGCCGCCGGTTGATAAAAGCGGTACACAGTTCGCGCAACACCAGGTCGTCGCATCCGGTCCATACTTTAATAGCCGAAATGAAGTCGGCATCGTCGAGCATCACGAAATGATTCAGTGCCGGCCCTTTTTGCATAAACTCCATTTTGTCGGCATTATTGTACAGGAAGTACCGCAACGATGGCGAACCGAATAAATCGACTCCGCCGGATGCCAGCAACTTCGCCCGTTTCAGAATGTTGACCAGCATTTTCTCGGCCGCTACCGAGGTTTTATGCAGGTATACCTGCCAGTACATCAACCGGCGTGCTACCAGGAATTTCTCGATCGAGTATATTCCTTTGGCTTCTACCACCAATTGTCCTTCGTGCAGGTTCAACATTTTTATAATCCGCGACGAACCGATAATGCCTTCGCTTACCCCGCTGAAAAAACTGTCGCGACTCAGGTAATCGAGCCGGTCCATATCGAGCTGCCCCGATACCAGCTGGTGCAGAAAGCGCTTCGGGTATTCGTTGCGGAATATCTTTATAGCCTTGTCGAGCTTTCCTTCAAACTGACGGTTCATTTCTTCCATCAGGATTACCGAGAGCTCTTCGTGGCTTACGCCCGGCACCAGACTATGTTCCAGGGCATGCGAAAAAGGCCCGTGTCCTATGTCGTGCAACAGGATACAGGCTTTCGCGCTGGTTTCTTCGTCGGCGCTGATGTCGTGACCGGCAGCCCGGAGCTGACCGATCGCTTCGCCCATCAGATGCATGGCGCCCAACGAATGTTGCAAGCGGGTATGCTGGGCTCCGGGATATACGTACATCGACAAGCCCAGTTGCTTGATCCGGTGCAGTCGCTGAAAATAGGGATGCTGTATGATATCGTACACCACGCCGTCGGGGATATTGATAAACCCGAACACCGGATCGTTGATAATCTTGCGCTTGTTCATTGTCGATCAGCAGTTCTTCAGGATCTCGACCAGCCAGGCCCAGCTTTTCTGTGTCGATGCGATGCTTAGCTTTTCGTCGGGGGAGTGTACGCCGTACATCTGCGGGCCCACCGAAACCATGTCGAGATGGGGGTATTTTTCGAGGAAAAGCCCGCATTCGAGTCCGGCATGGATGGCTTTGATAGCCGGGTCCTGTCCGAAAAGTGTTTTGTAGGCTTCACGGGTGACGGTCAAGATCCGTGAATCGAGGTCGGGTTTCCAGCCCGGGTAGCCATCGGTTTGCTCCACCTGTGCTCCGGCATCGTTCCATACTTTATACACCGCGTCGGCAATTTCTTTTTTCCCGGCTTCGCCCATGCTGCGCTGGCTGGTCACAATGTCGATGCGGTTGCCGGCCATTTTCACCGAGGCCAGGTTGGTTGAAGTTTCTACCAGTCCGGGCATGTCGGTGCTCATGGCTATTACGCCGTGCGGGCAGGCATTCAGGGCATCTATAAGACGGTCGGAGGTGCGTTGGTCGATTAATTCGGCAGGCGCATCGGTCGACTGCAACGTGAGTTTCAATCCGGGCTCTATTGCGTTGTAGCTTGCTTCCACTTCGGCCAGATACAGGTTGAGCAGCACGCGGATGGTTTCTTTTTCGGCATAAGGCACTGCTACTACTGCGCCGGCTTCCCGCGGAATAGCATTGTGGAGGTTGCCTCCCTGGATGGTGGCCAGCCTTACCGGCATTTGAGCCTTTAAGCGCCCCAGGTAGCCGGCCAGCAGCTTGAGTGCATTGGCCAATCCCTGGTGGATATCGCCTCCCGAGTGACCGCCTTTCAACCCGCCGACCTCCATTTTAAATGCAAACAGTCCGGCCGGGGCCGTTTCCTTCTTCCACTCGAAGGAAGCCTTGGTGCCGATGCCTCCGGCGCAGCCGATAAACACCTCTCCATCGTCCTCCGAGTCGAGGTTGATCAGTACTTCGCCCTTTAGCAGGCCGGTTTCCAGGGCAAACGCACCGGTCAGGCCGGTTTCTTCATCCACCGTGAACAGGCATTCGATAGCAGGATGGTGCAGGTCGGTGGCGGTAAGTACCGATAAAGCCATGGCCACGCCAATGCCATTGTCGGCGCCCAGCGTCGTGCCGCGGGCTTTCACCCAGTCGCCGTCGATATAAGCCTGGATAGGATCGGTATCGAAATTGAACTCGGTACCGGCATTTTTTTCACATACCATGTCGACGTGCGATTGCAGAATCACACCGGGACGATGTTCGTAACCCGGAGTGGCTGCTTTGCGTATCACCAGGTTGCCGGCTTTATCTTGTTCGTAATCAAGCCGATGGTTGGCTGCAGTGTCTTTCAGCCAGCCCAGTATTCGTTCTTCCTTTTTCGAAGGGCGGGGAATTTGTGTAATCTGGTGGAAAAAATTCCACAGCACCTTGGGTTCTAAGTTTTTCATATCCGTTCAAAAAATATTAGTCTGCAAAGATAGTTAAAAATACGCTAATCAGGAAATTAATAAGGCTGGCTGCGGCGGATACTTTCGACAGTCAAAAATTTTCTGTAAGTTTGCGGTTTAAAATTGTAGAAACGAAGGCTGAAGTTTATGTTATTCTCGCACATCATTGGCCAGCAGGCTGCGAAAGACCGACTGATCCGTACCGTAGCGGAGCAGCGGATTCCGCACGCGCAGTTGTTCCGCGGTCCCGAGGGGATAGGTAAACTTGCACTGGCCATTGCATATGCCCAGTATATTTGCTGCGAAAACCGTTCTGCCGCAGACTCCTGCGGAAAATGTCCCTCCTGTGTTAAATTTGCTAAATTAGCTCACCCCGACCTGCATTTGGTGTTCCCGGTGATCAAACCGGCCAATAAAAGCTCGGTGGTGTGCGACGACTTCGTGGCCGATTTTCGCGAGCAGGTGCTGGCGACGCCTTATTTCGGAGTCGACGAGTGGTATGCCCGCATCTCCGACGATGCCAAGCAGGGGATGATTTACGCCAACGAAAGTCAGGAGATCATCCGTAAGCTGAGCCTTAAAACCTACGAGTCGGAGTACAAGGTAATGATTATCTGGCTGCCCGAGAAAATGAACAACCAGTGTTCGAATAAGTTGCTGAAAATCCTGGAAGAACCACCGGCTAAAACGGTCTTCCTGCTGGTATCCAACCACCCCGACGAAATCATTACCACCATCCTGTCGCGCACGCAGCACATCAACATCCCCCGGCTCGAAACCGGCGAAATTGTAACCGCTTTGCTCACCCGGCCCGGGATGGAGATCACGCAACACGATGCACTCAATACGGCCCGTATCGCCAATGGTAGTTTTCTGGCTGCCCTTAATCTGTTGAAAGAAGGCGACGAGAAGAAACAAAATTTCGATCGGTTTGTTACCGTGATGCGGCTGGCCTGGAAAGTAGGCAACCAAAAGGACCACGGTTCGCTCAAAACCCTGAAACGCTGGTCCGACGAGATGGCGGCCTCATCGGTGGGGCGCGAACGCCAGAAAGGATTTCTGGCGTACTCACAACACCTTATCCGCGAGAATTTTATCTACAATTTACGCAACGAAGATCTGAATTACCTGAATACCGGAGAGATGGCTTTTTCGCGCAATTTTTCGCCCTACATCAACGAAAAGAATGTGGAAGCGCTGGTGGAAGAGTTCTCCCTCGCCGAGCGACATATAGAACAAAATGTAAACGCGAAGATGGTTTTTTTCGATTTAATGCTCAAAATCATTCTTCTTTTAAAAAAGTAACGATCAATGGAAACTATACCAACTCAATCAAAAGGCTGCGGTGGGTGCAGCGGTTGCGGCTACTCGTCGCATCAGAAGCTAAGCACCTACGATTGGCTTTGCGACCTGCCCGATACACATTCGGATACCGACTACGTCGAAGTACAGTTCAAAAACACCCGCAAGGCCTTTTTTGTGAATGCCGCGCAACTGCCGCTGGCTAAAGGCGATATCGTGGCGGTGGAAGCTTCGCCGGGGCACGATATCGGCGAGGTGACTCTCACCGGACGACTGGTGTTGCTGCAGATGAATAAGAATAAAATTCATCCCGATAAATACGAAATCCGCAAAATTTACCGGAAAGCCAAGGAAACCGACCTCGAGAAATACCGCGAGGCCAAGGCGCGCGAACAGGAAACCATGATAAAAGCCCGCCAGATTGCCGAAAGTTTGAAACTCGACATGAAAATCGGCGATGTGGAGTTCCAGGGCGACGGCAATAAAGCTATTTTCTACTATATAGCCGACGACCGGGTCGATTTTCGCCAGCTTATCAAGGTGTTTGCCGAAACCTTCCGGGTTCGTATCGAGATGAAGCAAATCGGAGCCCGGCAGGAAGCGGGTCGTATCGGTGGTATCGGTCCGTGCGGACGCGAGTTGTGCTGCTCGGGCTGGATGACCAATTTTAATTCGGTATCGACGGCTGCGGCCCGTTATCAGGATATTTCGCTGAATCCGCAGAAACTGGCGGGACAGTGTGGTAAGCTCAAATGCTGTATGAATTTTGAGCTCGACAGCTATGTGGATGCTCTCAAGGAGTTTCCTTCGAAGGATGTGCCGCTCGAAACCATCGATGGCACTTATTATCACTTCAAAACCGATACCTTCAAGGGCATGATTTCGTATTCCACTTCGCAGAATTTCGGGGCTAATGTGGTGACGATCAGTTCCGATCGTGCCAAAGAGATTATACTGATGAACAAGAAGGGGCAAAAGCCCGCAGCGCTGGAAGAGGATGCCAAAGCGTCGGAAAAGAAAATCGATTACAATAATGTGGTGGGAGAGGAGAGCCTGACACGCTTCGACGGACAGAAAAAACGCCCCGATAAAAAGAAAAACCGGGGCAATAGCCAGCCCCAGCGCCCGGTGGCTATGTCGCAGCAGAAGGCCGGTGCACAGCAACAGGCCGTCGAAAAGCCGCAGCCCAAGCAGGGAGGGCAGCAGCCTTCCAAACAGGGCGGGCCGAAACAGGCTGCTGCCGACAGGTCGCAGCCCCGGGCCGGTGCACAGCAGCTGCAACGCCCCATGAAACCCAAAAAACGAAATGATCAGCAGCCTCCGCATCAAGCCAGTGAATAAGCGCTGCGGCGGCAGCAGCCGGAGAGCCGGGTGCGCGGCCTGCATAAGCCTGCTGTTGGTGCTGGCAGCATCGTCGTGCTCGTCGAACGAGGTGTACAACGAATACCGGGCGTTGAGCCGCGAGGGTTGGCACCGCGACAGCGTCGTGCCGTTTCGCGCCGTCGTGGGCGATACGCTCCTGCCTTTCGATCTGTATGTGCAGATCAGGCACACCGGGCGGCTGGCTCTCGGCAACCTCTGGACGGTGATCGATACCTACGGCCCGGATAGTACATGGTTGCAGGCCGATACGGTGGAGCTGAAGCTGGCCGATGAATGGGGCAACTGGCTGGGAGCGGGCTCGGGACCTGCGATCGATTTACAGGCTTTGTACCGCTCCGGGCTGGTGTTCGGACGGCCGGGAACGTACCGGTTTACACTTCGTCATGCCATGCGTGATTCGGTGGTTCCCGGATTAACACATATTGGATTCAGAATAGCATATAGGAATGGGAAAGAATAAACTCTCGAAATTCGCGGAGATGGAACAGTTTCCGCATGTGGTTCAGGTGTCGTCGCACGATGTGAGGGGCGGACAGCCTTTTGCAATGAAGGGGCGCTGGAACGAATTGTTTTTTAAAAACGATCGCCCTATCGTGCTCGAACTGGGCTGTGGTAAAGGTGAATATACGGTGGCGCTGGCCGAGCGAAATCCTGCTTTCAACTACATAGGTATCGATATAAAAGGTGCACGGATGTGGACCGGCGCAAAATTGTCGCTCGCGAAAGGACTTACCAACGTGGGTTTTCTGCGTACCAATATCGAAATGATCGCTCATTTTTTTGCACCGGGCGAAGTACACGAAATATGGCTTACTTTCCCCGATCCGCAAATGAAAAAAGTAACAAAGCGGCTCACGGCTACCAATTTCCTGACCAACTACGGGAAGTTCCTGAAACCGGGCGGTATCGTTCACCTGAAAACCGATAGTCCGTTCTTGTTTACCTACACTTGCGCCATGGTGGAACTCAACCGTTTTCCGGTGGAGGCGCTTATAACCGATGTGCATGCACTTACGCCGCCCGATCCGGTGCTTTCCATACAAACCTATTACGAACAGCAATGGATAAGCCGGGGGCTTACCATCAAGTACATACGTTTTGTGCTCGATCATGTTGCGGGACTTCAGGAGCCCGATATCGAAATCGAGCACGACACCTACCGCAGCTTCGGACGGAATCAGACCGGCGCCTGAAACGGGAAGCCGTCGGGCAGCGTCCTTGCCGGTGGTTTTTTAGTGATTAACAATTAATAATTGACAAATGAATACACAGTCTATTTTAGACGCACTGGCGCATGTGCGTTACCCGGGTACCGGTAAAGATATCGTATCGTCGGGGATGATTCATGGCGATATTACCATCGAAGGTAAAAAAGTGTCGTTGGCGCTGCTGTTTGAAAAACCGAACGACCCGTTTATAAAATCGGTAGTGAAGGCCGCCGAAACTGCCATCCTCACCTATGTGGGCGACGATGTGGAAGTGAAGGGGAATATAACAGCCTATCACAAAGAGGTGCAGGCCCCCAGGGTAAGCTCCATTCTTCCCGATGTAAAGAACATTATTGCTGTTTTTTCGGGTAAAGGAGGAGTCGGTAAATCGACCGTGTCGTCGAACCTGGCTATTTCGCTGGCCAAGCTGGGGTATAAAGTGGGTTTGCTCGATGCCGATATTCACGGTCCGTCGATGCCTAAAATGTTCGGGGTGGAGGAGGAACGTCCGTATATGGAGGAAGTGAATGGCAAGGAAATGATTGTCCCTATCGAAAAATATGGCGTTAAGTTGCTGTCGATCGGTTTTTTCGTCGATCCGGCCAATGCGCTTATCTGGCGCGGATCCATGGCCAGCAACGCGCTGAAGCAGCTGATTACCGATGCGCACTGGGGCGAGCTCGATTATTTCGTGATGGACCTTCCGCCGGGTACGGGCGATATTCACCTTACCCTGGTGCAAACCATGGGCATTACGGGTGCGGTGGCGGTTACGACTCCTCAGGACGTGGCGCTGGCCGATGCCCGGAAGGGCGTGAATATGTTCCTCGGCGATAAAATCAACGTGCCGGTTCTCGGGTTGGTCGAAAATATGGCGTATTTTACACCGGCCGAACTTCCCGATAATAAATATTATATCTTTGGGAAAGACGGAGGCAAGAGGCTGTGCGAGGAATTAAATATCCCGTTGCTGGGGCAGATCCCGATCGTGCAAAGTATACGGGAGGGGGGCGACGAAGGCCGTCCGGTGGCATTCAGTGCCGATTCGATCACGGCTCAGGCCTTTATCGAACTTGCCCGCCGGGTGGTGGAGCGGGTCGAATGGCGCAACCAAACCATGGATCCGACGCATAAAGTTGAGATCACCCATAAATAATTGATGTTAAAAAACTACGTAAGATTCAGCCTTGCAAAAATTTATGTATTTTTGTAAGGCTGAATCTTTTTAATTAATTCCTTATGAAAAAGACAATTCTTATCGTAGTAGTCGTATCGTTTACACACTGGATGGTTGCACAGCGCTCGCTTACCGAAGGAGCTTTCGAGAATGGCCGCTGGTCGATAGCAGCCGAAGCTGGTTTTGGCCTCTGGGACGGCGATTTCCATCCTACCAGAAAGCAGATGCTGGTGGGATTCGTTACCAGTCCGCTGCTGGGAGTTTCAATGGAATACAACATGAGTCCGTTTTTAAGTGCGGGGATGATGTTCGGCGGATATTTTTACAATCAGGAAGATGCCGACGAGTCGATTTACAGCCGTGGCGTTTACTTCGCGCCTTACCTGTCCACCGATATACTGGGATTTCTGAACGGTGAAAAATTCGAAAAGTGGAGTTTATGGGCCTCGGTGGGTGTCGGTACCAAGAACCCTATCCGATCCTATTATTCCAGAACGGGCTCAGGCGCCTATAATGTCAGAAACCGGGTGGTTCCTCCGGGCGCCGTGCTTTTGATTCCGTTGTCGCTGAATCTCGAACGCAGGGTATCGCAGAGCATGTCGATAGGGCTGATGGCTCGTTTTAATGTTACCAACTCCGATGTAATGGACGGGGTGTTCAGGGGCGATTTCAACGATCATTCCGAGTCGTTGGCGCTGACGGCACGCTATCGTATTCTTCCCGAGTCGAAACAGCATTTCCGCGATCGTAAGTTCGAGTACCAATCACCGGCCATTAAGGCGATCATCGAAAATATACAGAAAATCGAAGTGCTCGAGCAACAAGTCGATTCGCTTCAGAACCGTCTGCAATCGGCCGAAGAAAAACTGCTGAAAATAGAAAAGTCAAAATAAGATCTGGTGCAACGTTCCGGTACCCTTTTTCATCTTGGCGGGAAATGACAGGTATGAAACGAAAAAGAATGATCCGGTTTACGAATGCTCTGCTGGCTGCCCTGCTGGCTGTTTTCGGGTTTAGTAATTGCGACGAACCGCGCGTAGAGTATGGTACCCCGAATGCCGATTATACGGTACGTGGGAAGGTGGTGGATAAAGTGAATCAACAGCCTGTGAAAGGGATCAGGGTGAGCTACAGCACCAGCCGGCCGATACTCATGTACGGGGTGATTCCTACTCCCTACCGGCCTTTGGCAACCGATACATCGCAGGTGGACGGTACCTACAAGGTGTCGCAACGTATCTCGGCAGGAGAGCTTCAAAACAATATGCTGCCGGTGTATGTCGAGGATATCGACGGCGATGAAAACGGCTTGTATCGCGATACTACTATTGTTGTCGATTTCGAAAATGCCGTGCGGAGCGGAAAGAAAAAAGGCTGGTACGATGGCGAACGCACTGTGGAACTTAAGGTGGAGTTGCAGCCTAAACTGAAGCAGGATGAATAAAACTCTCTCGCTCCGTAAACGGCTGGGTCTTGAACTCTACCGTAAAATTCACCAGAATAAAGTGGAACTGCATGAGCTGAATACCCTCTTCTGGGAATGCACGCTCCGGTGCAACTTATCGTGTCTTCATTGCGGGAGCGACTGCCGCTCCCTTTCCAACCAGAAAGATATGCCGGTGAGCGATTTTCTGCGGGTGATCGACGAAATCACACCGCAGGTGAATCCGAATCACACCATGATTATTTTTACGGGCGGTGAGGCCCTGCTCCGCCGCGACCTCGAAGAATGTGGCCGCGAATTGTACCGCCGCGGGTATCCCTGGGGCCTGGTTTCCAACGGTATGGCGCTCAGTCGCAGCCGGCTCGATTCCTTGCTGGCGGCCGGAATGCATTCCATCACCATCAGCTTCGACGGATTCAGCGAAGCGCACAACTGGTTGCGGAACAATCCCCGGAGCTATACCAAGGCCCTGAACGCCATCCGCATGCTGACCGGCGAAACGGGTATTGCCTGGGACATCGTAACCTGTGTCAATAAACGCAATATCGACGACCTCGAAGCATTGCGCGATTTCCTTATCGAAACCGGCGTAAAGGACTGGCGTATTTTTACCATCTTCCCGGTAGGCCGTGCCGCCCAGCATCCCGAACTGCAACTCTCCAACGAAGAGTTCACCCGCGTACTCGATTTTATCCGTACCACCCGCAACCAAAAACGCATCCGCCTCAGCTACGGTTGCGAAGGTTTTCTGGGGAATTACGAACACGAAGTGCGCGACCATTTTTATACCTGTCATGCCGGAGTTAATGTGGCGTCGGTGCTGGCCGACGGCTCCATCTCGGCCTGTCCCAGTATCAGAGCCAATTTTAACCAGGGTAATATCTATACCGATAATTTCATGGAGGTGTGGAACAACCGCTTCCAACCTTTTCGCGACCGCTCGTGGGCGCGCCGGGGCCAATGTGCCGATTGCTCCCTTTGGCGCTATTGCGAAGGCAACGGCATGCATCTCCACGACGACCAGGGCCGGCTGCTCGTTTGCCATTACGATCGTATTTGTTGACCTGCTTTGTCAATTATTAGCGTATATTAACGAATCTGCAGGTTAGGTTTCCGCGTTTTTGTCGTCATTTACATGTATCGAAAGCCAAAATCATAATAAACGCAAAAAAAAGGATACCCCCACATCCAGCTTTATAATGAGTTGCGTCTAAGATACAAACATCGATGTTAATTTCAAGTCATTTCACAAACCCGGGACACGACCGGCTACTTTGCCACAGGTATATCTATGCCGGTCGTTTTCCACTCAAAAAATTAATGTCGTATGAAAACGCTTTCTTTTATTTCTTCGCTTGTTGTAATGCTTCTTGTTACATCGATGGCAGCCACGGCCGCCGCCAAAGGTGAAAACGCTCCCGCTTCGTTTGAAGTTACCTCCGAAACAACCGCTGCCGCCCGTACTGCTGTCGCTTCCGTGACCAGCGCTACCTCTCTCCCCGTCGTACGTTTCTTCAATGCCGATACCATTGTGGTAGTAAGCCCCGAAAACTGCGCGCCGACGGCAACCGATAAGGACGACCTCGAAAGCGTGGTGTTCTGGGATACCGATCACAGACGTCCCGTATACGTTTACAAATCGGAATTCGAACTGACCCGGAAAGATAAAAAGCATCATATGTTGTTTATCGGCTGCCTGAACCAGTTCCAGCGCCGCGAGAACTTCAATATCCCGATCTCCCGCGCAGGCAAAGGTTTCCGTATCGATAACCGTCAGTTCGACCGTCCTTCCGACGCCTTTTTCTACATCAACCCGAAGGCCGACCGCATGTACCTCTGCAAGAATACGCCCGATGCCCGCCATCGCTTTTTTGAAATCGGAGGCACCCCCTTTCCGCTTCATGTGTTCAGCGACAACCGCCTGGTACTAACCGGTTATAACCAATAATTAATCGTTACTTCTTTGTCAACCGGCAGGTGCCCGATCTCTCTGAGCCGTCGCGGCCACAGTATGGATACTCCACCTGCCTCATTTCAAATTAATCATATATGAACTCCAGTTTTTCCCTCCGCAGTATTTTCTTGTTGTTGATCCTGATCTCCGGCCGCCTGCTGGCAGTACCCGTGGCCGAAATGGCCGTTGTTAAAGGTAAAGTGGTGAACGAACGCAACGAACCGGTCGAATACGCCACCGCCGTACTCCTCAGCCCGGTAACCGGTGAAGTAGTAAAAGGTGAAGTGTGCAATGAAAAAGGCGAATTCAATATCGCCCGTGTCGATAAAGGCGAGTATGTGCTTTCGGTAAGTATGGTGGGCTACAAAAAGGCCGATACCGAAAAAGTAGTGGTCGATGGAAAGCGTTCGGTGATCGAACGTACCATAGTGCTCAACGAACAGGTCGAATTGCTCAAAACGGTCGAGGTGGTGGGCAAAAAGGATTTCGTGGAACAGGCTGTCGATAAAATAGTCGTCAACCCGGAAGCTTCGGTGACTACGGCTTCCGAGAATGTATACGAAATTCTGCAAAAACTCCCGGGCGTAAGTATCGATAATAACGACAATATAACCCTTAAGGGTATGCAGGGAGTGCGGGTGCTTATCGACGATAAGCCGACTTATCTCTCGGCCGCACAACTGGCTTCGTGGCTCAAAAGTATGCAGGGTAAGGATGTGGAACGCATCGAAATAATCGAAAACCCGTCGGCCCGCTACGATGCGGAAGGAAACTCGGGTATCATCAACATCAAAACCAAACACATTAAGGCGCCGGGTTTCAATGGTACGGTAAACGGTGGACTCACGGCTTCCAACGATTCGCCCCTGGGCTGGAACGGCGGTGTTAACCTCAATATGAACTACGGGAAAGTGAACCTCTACGGCAGCTATTCGAACTACCACTGGGCGGGTTGGAATACCATGGATGCTGTGCGAAGGTACACGGGAACCGAACTGAAAGGCGCTTCACAGCTCATTCGCAACAAGGGCGATTACCGGGGGAGTTCGCACAATTTTAAAGCCGGCGCCGATTATTCGATCGCTAAAAATCAGGTGCTGAGCCTTATGGTGCGTGGCAACCGTGGATCGAATACCGAAGGAATGAGTAATCAGACCGATTTCCGCGATAAGCTTCATCGCACCGATTCGTTGCTGATTACCAATTCGACAGGCAGGAACAACTGGCGCAATACTACCTATAATATGAATTATAAATGGGATATCGATACCCTGGGCCAATCGCTCCTGTTTGATGTCGATTATGCTCGTTTTCATTTTGGAAGTTCCAATAATCAGGACGGAAATTATTTCCTTCCCGATGGTACCGATCTCAACAACCACCTGCTGGTGATTACGTCGCAGGGCAACGATATCAGTATTTTTTCGTCGAAGCTCGACTATGTGTGGCCGGTGAATAAACAGCTGAATCTCGAATCGGGACTGAAAATGAGTGCCGTAACCACCGATAGTTATATCGATATGGATGGTACGCTCACGCAACACGACCGTTTTGTGTACGACGAAGATATTTTTGCCGCCTATGTGAACGCACGTTGGCAACTGAATAAAACGAGTCTGCAGCTGGGGCTCCGTCTGGAAAACACCCATTCGAAAGGGAACTCGATCACGGCCAACCTGGTGAACGATACTTCGTACCTGAAATTATTCCCTTCGTTTTTTGTCCAGCAACAACTGAACGATAGCCATACCCTCAATTTCCGTTACAGTTACCGTATCGGCCGGCCCAGTTACCATCACCTCAATCCGTTTAAATGGATGGTCGACCCCTATACTTTTAATGTGGGTAATCCCAACCTGCAGCCGCAGTTTACGCATACGGCCTCTCTGTCGCATTCGTTTAAAAACAGGCTTATTTCGGCCCTGGGATTCAATTACACCGATGGTTTGTTTACCGAGGTAATCCGTCAGAACGATGTGGAACGCACCGTGTACCAAACCATGGAGAACCTCAATCACTCTTTCGATCTCACGCTGTCGGAAACGCTGCAGCTGCAGCCGGTGAAATGGTGGCGCCTCAACGGCACTGTTACCGGAATGTATAAAACCATTTCGTTGGATGCCGGCTCCACCCTGAGCAAGTTCAGTTATATGGGCAATATGAGTAATACGTTCAATCTTCCGGCCAAGATCGACTTCGAGGTGAGCGGCCGCTATAGCTCGTCGCAATTGGTAAGTAATGTATATGTACGTCCCCGCTACTCGCTCGACCTGGGCGTACAGCGCAAGTTTTTCGACAATAAAGGTACGGTGAAACTGGCCGTCACCGATGTGTTCAATACCAACACCGGAAGTGCCTATGCCCGCCACGATAACGTGGATATCGAGGTGGAGAATAACTGGAATTCGCGCCGGCTCAACCTCACGTTTACCTATCGTTTCGGAAAAGATGATTTTAAAACGAGAGCCAACCGGTCGACATCGTCGAGCGATGAAGAGATGAGAAGTAGTAAGTGATTGTTAATTGGCCATTCGCTCTTTCATCTCCCTGAACACGGTCAGTTGACGCGCACTATCGCCGGAGCTAATCCGGTCGCGGCCTCTCAACCGGGTGAATACGTGCAGGTCCGACGGGATCATTTCCACATCCACCCGGTTGCCGGTCGCGGTGCGGAGCCCTTTGTGGAGCATTACGGCGCTTACCGGATCGGCCGTGCGGTCGACCTCCGACTTATAGATTTTAAGGCGGGTGCCGGGGGTAAGCGTAATTCCTTTCTCGAGATTGCGCCGGGTAAGGTCGATGAGGGCCATGAGCTGGCGCAGACTTTCCTGCGGACGGTATACATACCACTTTCCATGCTCTCCTGCATCGAGATCGGTAGTGGTATAACCCAGCACCGGACCCAGCAGGTCGACCAGCACCAGGGTTTTATTGCCCGAAACCACAATGGGGTCGATCAGGAATATTTCGTTGGGCGCTCCTTCTGCTTCAAAAAAGCCGTCGGAAAACAGGTGTACAATGAGCGGAGCGCCGGTAGAAGAGCCGGCCAGCGATATATTTTTAAAACCTGCTGCCCGCAGCCGGCGGTATTCGTCGCGGATCGACGATTGCCAATCCTGCCAGCGGGCTGTTTTGAAATCGGCAAAGTCGCGGCCATGGCCGCCGAGCAGTACCTGCGATACCAGAAACGAACCATCTTCCCGGGCAAAGTCCTGCATTTCGTCCCACTCGAAGGTCGATGCCGAGTAGCCGTGTGCAGCGATGAGTACCGGGATGTTTTTTTGTGCCTCGGTAGGCTTGGGGATGGCTAGCGAAACCAGGTAGTTGGCCGGTTCGTAGAGCGATAAATCGTTGATTTGTGTGCCGTCGAGCATGGTGGCGTCGTCGATCTCGGGCTGCGGATTGCAGGCCGTCAGCAGCAGAACCGGAAGGAAGAGGAATATTTTTTTAGCCATGGGTAGTGATTTAGAGCGTTTTTATTTCCTCAGTTCGAAAGGCAACTTCACCATCAGCTGGTAGTACACCGGGAAAAGACTGCCCGGTACGTCGGCTCCATTGCCCGCAATAAGGTTGTAACCTGCCACGAGCTGCAGGTCGACCGGGCCGGCGGTATAATTCAAACCGGTTTCAATACTCAGCAGGGCCGACGATGCAGGCAGGTTGGCGAATACTTCATCTTCGTAATCTACCGAAAAGAAACCGGTATGAATTCCTGCCAGCCATTTTAAACGGTCGGCAACCGGTGTATGCCAATCGGCTCCGAGCAGAAAATAATCTTGTTTGAGGGCATTGGTGCCGAGGGCGCTTCCCAGCCGGCTGGTGAGATAGCCGGCATTCAGGTGCAAGCGCCGGCCGAACAGCCGGTCGTGGGTATAATCCACGCCAACGCCGCTTTCCCAATACAGGGCCTGTGTTTTTCGAACGAGCAGGGCCGGTGCGAGGATCGCCTTGTGTACTGAACGTCCGCGTTTGGGTAAATTGAGCTGTGTCACCACAGCCGTCGGACGCGTGGTGCGGATCTCCGTCGTTACCGTATCCGCCGGTTCTACGGCAAGCAATACGGCCGGAAGTAAAACAATGCTAAGCAGTAGATTTCTCATGATGTTGATTGTTGATGGTATTTCTCCGATTACGAAGCGATGATTACATTCTCCACCGTTTCGTGATGTCGCCGAACTCATCTATTCTCCTGTCGCGGAAAAACGGCCACCACCTGCGCACCTGCTCCGCCCGCGCCAGATCGACTTCTACGAGCATATTGGCTTCGTCGTCGTCGGGAGCCGTTGCCAGTAGTTCGCCTTGCGGACCGGCTACGAAGCTATGACCCCAGAACCGGATGCCGTTGGTGACGCCCGACGGATCGGCCTCGTACCCGGTGCGGTTGCAGCTGATCACCGGCAGCCCGTTGGCTACGGCATGACCGCGTTGCACCGTCACCCATGCATCCTGCTGCCGGAGCTGTTCCGCCTCCGTGTCGGTGCTCTCCCAGCCGATAGCCGTAGGATAAATCAAAACATCGGCACCCGCCATGGCCATCAGGCGCGCAGCCTCGGGATACCACTGATCCCAGCATACCAACACTCCCAGCCGGCCCACCGACGTATCGATGGGCTGAAATCCCAGATCGCCGGGGGTGAAATAAAATTTCTCATAATAGGCCGGATCGTCCGGGATGTGCATCTTCCGGTACTTGCCCGCGATACTGCCGTCTTTCTCGATCACTACGGCCGTGTTGTGATAAAGCCCCGCCGCACGCCGCTCGAAAAGCGATAATACCAGCACCACCCCATACAGGGCGGCCAACTGCCCGAAATATTCGGTGGACGGGCCGGGTATCGGTTCTGCCTGGTCGAATACCATCGTGTTTTCGGTCTGACAAAAATACAGCCCGTTGTGCAGCTCCTGAAGCACGATCAGTCCGGCGCCTTGTGCGGCCAGAACGGCTATGTTACGGCTTAGTTTCGCGATGTTTTCCTCCCGGTTGCCGGTGTTCGATTGTTGAATTAATCCTACTTTCATATTTTTTCTTTTTTATCCCGCAATATATTTTCCTCCGGGCAGTTTGCTCAACCCCATCGTAATCGCCAGCGATACCAGGGTGGTTGCCACCGTCAGCAGCGGTATCCCGATCGCCGGATGCAAGGCCATGGCGGTTTCGGCTATACTGCTTATTCCGCTTCCCGACACTTTCTTAATTAACAAATCCCACTGCAGAAAGGTTGCCAGTTTCAGCACAAATACATGCGAAAGGTAGATGCCGTAACTGTAGCGGCTGAGGACGACTGCGACGGTTTGTGGCAGCCGGCGCTTAACGGGGGTGGGTGTTTCCGGAGCTTCTTCCTTCCGGATGTTGCCCATCAACATAAAAACCCCTGCTGCCATGGCTATTACATTGAAGCTGAGGTATTCGTAAAAAGTTTGATCGAAATGATTGCGCGAAGCGCTGATCCAGCCGGTGCCGATAAAGGTGATCAGAAATCCGGGAATCAGCAGGAAAAGCGCGATGCGATTTACGACGCGGGAGCCGGTATGTCGTTGTGCCGGACCGCGACCGCTTTCCGATAGTCCGGCGTGTATGCCGGCGGCCGGCCCGGGCTGCGCCTCGTTGTGCCGTGTAAGAATAAAGTTGTGCAGGTAATACCCCAGTACCGGATAGCCGATGTACCCCGAAAAATACATGAGGTTGAAATCGGGCAGGTAGGAGGCTACGAACGGTTGCCCGGCAAACAGCGCCACCAGCCACAGGACCAGGAAATATTCCACGTCGCGCCGGCCGGCTGCTGCCACCCAGCGTTGCATCACCGGCAGCAGCAGGTAAATGCCGATAAGCATGTACACATACCAGAGGTGAAACGAAGCACCCGAACGCAGTCGCTGGATTATAAAAGGCAGGATGCTGCCGGTTCCGGCACTCGTGAAGTAGAGCGCAACAGCCAGGTACACGATGCTCCAGAAGAGAAAGGGCCCGAGCAGGCGCGAAAATCGCCGCTTCAGAAATTCTCCGGCCGGTTCGACCCTGGGCAGCAACAGGGCACCCGTAAGCATCAGGAAGACGGGCACCGAGAATCGCACCGCACTGTCGATGGCATTGGCCGCCCACCACTCTCCGGCGGGCAATGTCCCATATTCGTAGAGCACGGGTCCTGCCGCGTGCAGCGCTACTACCGATACAGTAGCCAGCGCACGCAATACATCGAAGGAAAAATTCCGGGAAGAAGAAACACCGGCTCCCGCACCGGCAGGTGCTTTTCTCCCGGTAGGCGTGCCAACTGCAACGCCGGCCCCTCCCCGGGCCTTTATCGGTCCATTCTCCTCTTTCATTTCCTAATATTGCATCGTTACACAGTGCAGCGACCCATGTTGCTCAATCAATATACGGCAATCAACACCCACGATTTCGCGATCGGGAAACGCCAGTTTGAGCTGGTTCATCGCCAGTTCATCCTTCAGAGCATTGCCATAGGTGGGCATCAGTACGGCGCCGTTCAGAATCAGGAAATTGGCGTAGGTAGCCGGCAGCCGGTTGCCCTCCTCGTCGTAGGCGGCGTCGGCCATGGGCAGCGGAATGAGCCGGTAGGGCTGTCCCGAAAAGGTTTTAAACCGGCGCAGTTCCAGCTCCATCTTTTGAAGCGCATCGAAATGAGCATCCACCGGGTCGTCGCAGCGAACATACGCGATCGTATCGCGATCGCACAAGCGCGCCAGGGTATCGATATGACTGTCGGTATCGTCGCCCTCCAGGTAGCCATGGTTCAGCCACAACACCCGCACCAGCCCGAAATCATCTTTCAGCCGCTGTTCGATCATTTCCTGGGTATACGAAGGATTCCGGAATTCCGAAAGCAGGCATTCGCGGGTAGTGAGCAAGGTGCCTTGTCCGTCCGACTCCAGGCTTCCGCCTTCGAGAACAAAATCGAGACAATCGCGGTACGCCACATCACCCAGTACGCCCGCTGCATGCAACTTAGCCGTGAGCGCATTGTCGAGTCCTGCTTCAAACTTCTGTCCCCAGCCGTTGAACCCGTAATCGCAAATCACCCGCTTCCCATCTTCCAGCACCGTAATACCTCCGTGGTCGCGCGCCCAGGTATCGTTCGATGGCAATTCCACCAGCCTGATCAACCCCGAAAAAGGATCGCCGGTTCCCTCGCTTTCTCCCCGGTTGCCGAACCATCCGCCGGTATCGGCCAGTTGCAGTTTCCCCTTACGCTTCGTCAGCTCAGCGCGCAACAGACCCTCTACCGCATGTGTATCGGCACATACGATCAACACAGGTTGAAAACGGATAATCGACAAGGTCAGCTCCACGAAACACCGGTTCACGTCGTCGATCATCGACGACCAATCGGTGGCTGCATGTGGCCAGGTAAGCTGTACGAACCGCTGAGGTTCCCATTCGGCAGGAAGTCTACGCATAGTTTTTTATTATAATGGAGTGCAAAAATAACAAAAAGAATCAAGAGTCAAGAATCGGCGGGAGGGATCCCGGTTCGTTGAATCATTAATCGTGATGGCGTAGTTGATCTGCCGGAAATACAAGTCCGGCTGCTTTTGGAGCGGAGAAAAAGAACGAGTTATCTGATAATTTTAAAACTAGCCTGTGTTTGTAGATTGCGAACTACATAACAACCATCCTGAAACCCTGATAGATCGGTGGTGGTGGAGGAACCTCTCAGCAGTAGCCGGCCGGTACAATCGTGTACCGCAAATACGTTGCCTCCCGCATTGTAGAGCTTACCGTCGGCATAGTAAAAGTCCTTGTCGGTCCGGGTCTCGGGTGTACTTGTCGGTAGGTCGGTCAACGCGATATAAACGAGTCGTGTTTCCGAGTTGCCGCGCCGAAGGAGATGACTTCCTGCCGGCAAGAGATCGATTTCAAGCTTTCCGTTACTGATAGCGGCGCTTACGATCCCGTCGATCGATAGGGTTTTCCCGTTCGACGAAGTAGGATCGAAGTATAGCGTCAGCTTTTGTGGCTGCGTAGTAGAGAATTCAATGAGCTGCGACGATCCAATTTTTAAAGCGCAGCTGTAGCTTGCTCCGTTGATTAGCAACGGACTTACTGTCGTTTGATTCGTTCCGGCCGGTGTGATGGTAAACCCCGATGCACTTCCGGTAGCCATCAGCTCACAAAGATTACCACCGGTGCCGGTTACCGCCGGATTTTCTTCCTCCTCGCCGTTTTCCGGTATTGCCATATCCTGAATCGATACCAATTTCGACGCGTAGTTTACTATTGCAGCTTTCAGTCCGGGTATGATTTCCTTTCCCGATTCATCGGCTATCGTAAAGGTCCATTTCAGATCGCCTCCTTCCACCCTTCCTGCCCATCGGGTTACTTTTTCCTTCACCCGTTCTGGTGCATCGGCAGTATATTCATACATACCGTCCCCTGTGTCGAAATTGGAATAGCTGTTGCCTCCTTTCCTGCTTGTTACGGTTCCGGGAATTCGTTCATCGCGGGATGTGGCAAGCCATGCATCGAAATCGTTGGCACGAGTCGTCTGGTACATCAATTTAACCGGATTTTCAATCAGATTGTTGTAAGCTTTGGTCATTCCGCCGTTTTGTTCTCCGTTGGGCCATTTCTCGAAGTTGGTTCCCTGCATGTTGATCATCATCGGATAGGGACAATTACGGTAATGATTCGCTTCTACAAATGCCGACGTGTTTTCGGTATTCAGCAAACACATTGTCGGGTTGGCATCGAAATAATTGTTGTAAATGTGGGCTGTGGCAAAACAAAGCCGTGGACCCCGGGAATCCGAATGGTCGAACCAGTTGTGGTGATAGGTGCAGTAAATAGGATTTACCTCGGTGGCACCTCCGAAGAAAGTAGTTTTCCCCGAATCCCAGAAATGATTGTACGAAATGGTGATGTTTGTCGAATTGTATTTCATGTCGATCGATCCGTCGCCTTTCGCCTGGTCGGCATCACCGCCGGGACTGCCGTAAAAAAAGTCGTTGTGATGTATCCAGCTATTGAAGTTGTCGCTTTCCATTGATATCCCATCGTCGCCAAACAACATAATTCCCAGGTTTCTGATTTCGATCCCTTTTGCTCGTTTAGTGTGGAAGCCGTAGCCATAAACCGTCGCATCGTTACCGATGCCTTCGAAGGTGATGTTTTCAATCATCCTGTTGTCCGAATTTGCTCCGGTGAAATTAATATAGTCGTCCGACTTCAATCCGTTGATATCCTCAGCTTTAATTAATCCGATCATCCTGATGATCAGCGGACTTTTATCGTAGCCCTTACCCCTTGCTTCCAGAATGTTCATCAATCCTGTCACAGGAACCGATGCTCCACGTTCGTTTACAACAGTACAGCTGACAGTATTTACCGTAGACTTCGAAACATAAATAATCCTTGCCCCGGCTTTTACCGTTCCATCCTCCGTGTAACCGCCGGGAGCAAACCGCCCCGAACGATCGTAAAACGCATAACCTTCGCGGATATGGGCTGTTACTTCTATCTCCGGCGAACGTACCTCCGACACAACAGCTCCCGCGGCATCCAGAGCCTTCACGTGAAACCTGTACCTACCCGCCTTCAAGCCTGGTATGTCGGCTCTGAAATAATCGCCATAGCCTCTGATGAGCGGCCCGTCGATACGCGTAGGATCGATACCCTCACCTGCATACAGAACTTCATAGCGTGCAGCATCTTCCACCGGTTTCCAGTCGACGAAGGCCGACTCCAGCCAGCCCTCAACCTTTATCAGTTCAACGGGGCGAAGAGGCATGGTACTCCCCCAAAGCAGAAGTACCATGCAAAGATGTATCATTTTCATGACCTACGTCAATTAAAAATAACCGTACCACTATAACGCCGGCCCGATGCGCTGTTGGTAACTACCACCAGGTAGACCCCCTTGCCGAGCGATTCGCGCTGTACGACCACTTCGCTGCCGGCAAAACGGAGCTGTTTGACCTCACGGCCGTTTACATCATAAATGCGCGCCTGCATCGTGCCGGTGGTAGTGCCGTCCATAATGGTAAGCGTAAACTGCTCACGCACCGGCTGTGGGTAAATCACCAGGGAATGCTTCCCATTGAGCAGGGTCGCCGGCTCTACTGAACTCACGATGTCGCCGGTCTCAAAGCAACCCAGGTCGGGAGCCGTACCCTTGTACGGAAGCGCTGCTGCCGGCTCTCCGTTGAAAGTAAACGACTCTACAGCCGTGCCCTTGTCGATCAGTTTCGTGTTACCGGGTTTAATCCGCATAAAGTCGATCACGGGCAGACTTCCGTCGGCTTGGCGCTGCGAACGCACACCTGTGGTGTCGGTACTGATATAGTCGGTATGAAGAGTCTGGAAATCGTTGGTGGTACGTATACCCTGCATCAACCGTAGCGGAGTGTAGGCTGAAGCCGAAGGATCGGCAATACCATCCCACACGGCAACGCAATTGGTAAGCGTAAGTGCTTTCCCGGGAGCAAGAATCTCTTCGTCGATACGATAGGTATAATGATTTTTGTTCTTCAGGTATTTGTTGGCAAAGCCGGTGCAATTGATAAGCATCATATCGCCCGTGTTGTGATTCTGGTCGAAGCCTTTCATCAGGTTGTCGAAAGCCAGACAACCGATGAGCAGAGCGTTGTGACGGCGATCGTTGTTGCCGCTCCCGCCCAGCTTAAACCCGTTGCCGTTTCCTTTACTCTCGCTGCCATCTTTCAAAAATCCGTTGTTAAAGGCCCAGCAGTTTTCGTAAATAGTGGTCATGTCGTCGGCAAAGCCTTCGCCGGCATCGTACAGGATGCCGTCCCAGCCATCGTCTGAATTGTTCCAGGCCCGGCAGCCGTAGAAGTAATTGCCCGTTCCCACCGATAGTTTAGGAGCAAATCCGTCGGCATTGCCATCTTCGGCATCGCGGTTGAAATACGAATCGCAATTGATCACGCGGTTGTATGCAGCCATGTTTTTCAGTTGCAACCCGGTATCCTTGTTGTCGAAGAAGGAGCAAAATTCAATGGTGTTATGATGCCCTTCCTGGGTGTTGTTGATAATGTCGGCGGGTGTTCCTCCGGTGGGCTTATTGCGTTCGATCAACAATCCGTTGTCGCCTGCACCTTTAATGTCGAGACCGTAGAGATACCAGTAACTGCCGGTCAGGCGTATGCCCTGATTGTTGGGGTCGAGTGCCATTTGCGAGAAATCGAGCAGGGCGCGCTCTCCATTTTTTGTGGTCAGCACAATGGTTCCACCATCGGGTGCTCCTACCGTGCCGATGTTGATGCGTTGATTGTAGCGGTAGGTGCCGCCCGACAGAATGATCGAATCGCCGGCAGCCACCAGATCGACTGCCTTCTGCAACGAATAGAAAGGCTGCTCTTTCGATCCGTCGGCTGTGGCATCGTTGCCGTTGGCCGAGAGGTAAACGGTTCGCGAAGGCAGGGTAGTTACCATTATCTCCTCGCCATAGGCAGTGCCTGCTCCGTTGGTGGCATAGGCACGGATATAGTAGGTGGTGTTGCCGCGCAAAAATCCGACGGTGCTCGTAAATGTTCCGCTGCTCGTGGTGTGTTCGGTTTTCTTGTCGGCTGTGGTTGGATTGCCCTGCTCGTTCCAGCACAGGCCGGTAGTGAGCGGCGCATTCCCGTTGCTGATTATCGTTCCTCCGCCGGTGATGCTGTACGATAACACCGCGGTTGGAGCAAGGGTGGTAAGTTGCGGAAGAGTCCGATTGCCGGTGGTAAACGTGCGCTCCTCGCCGTAACCGGTGCCGGCTGCGTTACGGGCAAAGGCCTTATAGTAATAAGTAGTGGTAGGCTTTAAGTTGCGAAGCGATAGCTCGTAACGGTCCGAAGCGGCCGTGCTCGTTACGACCTGGTCGGCAGTGGTAGGGTTTCCATGTTCGTTCCAGCAAATCCCTTTTTCGAGGAGCCGGATACCGCCCTTGTCCGCAATCAGCCCTCCTGCTACAGCGCTTTCGCCGGTAATACTATCGATGGCCTGGGTGATAACCACCGGACGAATGGCCGGGAGCGTCGTGAATTGCTTGATTTCACCATATCCGGCCCCCGACCTGCTGCGGCCATAGGCACGAAAGTAGATCGTGGCCCCTGCAGGTAAGTTCTCCAGGCTTGCCGTAAATGTTCCTGTCGAGGCATACTCGATGGTACGGTTGCCGGCAATAACCGGAATAGGAAGGGTATCCCACACAATGCCCCGTTCCAGCACGGGCTTCGAACCGCTGTTTACCACCTCTCCGGTAACGGTAGCCACGGTACGGCCTATGTCCGAGGCCTGACCTGTTGTAACTTGCGGTACCTTACCATCCGGGAAGACCGAAATCCGGATGTTGTCGACATCGGCATCGCTACCACTTTCGTTGGCTATTTTGATACGGTTGATCGTAGCTTTGTTGAGGGGAATAAGGGTGGGCTTAATCCGTGCGGTTGTAACGGTCTGAAGCAAGGTCCATTGAGCACCTCCGTCGGTCGATGTGTAAACGGTGAGGTCGCGGTCGCCGCGTCCTTCCCAGAATTCAATGCTGCTCACTCCGTCGTCGAGGAGCGGTGTTATTACATACGATCCGTTTTTCGGCATGCGCAGGTTCATGACCGAACCGTCGGGAATATAAGCCGTATTGGTACCCTTGTAGGCGCCCATGTAAATCCATACGCCCTGGCCCGGAACGGTTATTTCCACCGGTGTTTCGGGTTTGCTTCCCGGCAACGCGCTTTGGTTGTTGAAGTCCTGTGTCCAGTAGTCCATGGGTGCATCGGGTTCGGGGGCCCCCGGTTCGGCTATGTTTACATCGTCGATATATACACTTCCGTTGGAGTTGGTCTGAAATCGGATATATCGTACCGACTCATCGTCGATTTCCACCCGGTGAGTAGTCCATACCGAAGGTACCGTTACCGTGCTGATGTCGCCCGACCAGTTGATATTATCGGTGGAGGTAGAGATGGAAATCGTGCGTCCGCCACCGCTGGGTTTATTCATCGAAAAGCTAAGGATGCCTGCTCCTTTCTCGAGGCGAGGACTGATAAGTGCATTGCCTTTCGTTGCAATTACCAGGCTGTAAGTGCCGTTGGCTGCAACGGTCGTATTCCGGATATTGTTTTTCGCAACCTGCCAGTTACCGGTCGCAGCTGCTATTGTGTTGGTGGAGTTGGGCGCCTGGTCCCATGCAGCTTCTTCGAATCCTTCGGTTTGATAGGTGTACGATTGTGCATTCGCCGAAAGGGCGAACATTGCCATCAATAGAAAACTCACAATAAAATTCAGATGATTCATACGCATTAATTTAAAGTTTGTAAAATTTCTGCTGCAAAACTACTGCGATTCAATCATTCGGGTGAGGGGGCATTTACGTTAAATGCGGGGTGATTCTGGTGTCAATGTTCATTTTTTGACTTATTACGGTATTCGGAAGGAGAAAGACCAAATTTTGTTTTGAAGATTTCCCTGAAATGCTTCATATCCGAGATTCCTATCATGAAGGCAACTTCCTTGATCATGTATTCGCCCGATTCGAGTAACCGGGCAGCTCGTTGTAACTTGATGTCCTTAATGAAGTCGATGGGCGATAAGCCGGTCAGGCTCTTTATCTTGGTGTAGAAAACCGATCGGCTCATTCCCAGTTTCTGCACCAGGTCGTCGATTACGAAATTCGGATCTTCCATCGTTGTTTCGATGAGTTCAATGGTTTTTTTCATGAACAGTTCGTCGCGGCTGCCGATCGTTAAGGTGGCTGTTTTAATTTTCAGATAGGCTGTCGAATCGAACTGCGTTTGATAGATTTTTTGCAATCGTTGACGTTGTTCCAATAAATTGAGAATACGTGCCCGCAAATACGCAATCGAAAATGGCTTGGTGATGTAATCGTCGGCTCCGCTGTCCAGTCCTTCGAGTTTACTTTCGATGGTCGACTTGGCTGTCAGCAAAATCACCGGGATGTGACTGCTCTCCACATTGGTTTTAATCTTCCGGAGCAGATCGATGCCATCCATCACCGGCATCATTACATCGCTGATGACCAGATCGGGATTGACCTGGAGAAGCATTTCGTACCCCAGTTGTCCGTTTTCGGCTTCGGTTACCTGAAAATCCTGCCTGAGGGCTGTGCCGATAAATTGCCGTAAATCGTCGTCGTCTTCCACCAGCAGCAGGGTGGGCCTGTTGGGTGCTGCCTGGTCGTTTTCGCTGCGGGAAGCGCCTGCCGGTGGGGTTTCGCCGGTGGGATTTTCCAGTATCTCCACGTCGTTTTCGTCGAATTGGTTGAGGCCTGTCGGAAACCAGATGGTGAAGGTACTTCCTTTGCCTGGTGCACTTTCGAGGGTGATTTTTCCTTTGTGTTTGTTGACCAGGTCGTTCACTATCGACAGGCCGATACCGGTGCTGGGTTTCGAAGTGTCGTCGCTGAAACTGACAAAACGCTTGAACAGTTTTTTCTGGTTTTCTTTGCTGATGCCTTTTCCGGTATCGCTGAGGATAAGCACGAGCCCCGTGCCGGCAGTATTGATGCTAAGATCGATTTTTTCGTTGTCGGGAGTGTATTTGAATGCATTCGAAAGTAAATTCATTAATATGATTTCCAGACAATTGCGATCTACCCACAGGGTTTCTCCCGGAGCATTGTTGGTAAAGGTGAAGTGGATTTTGTGCCGGTTGGCCAGATCGGTAAAACCGGCATACAGATTTTCGGCAAACCGGCCCAGATCGGTTTCCTGCAAATGAAGTTTCTTTTGTTGCGCTTTCCGTAAATCGAGTATCTGATTTACCAAGCGCAGCATCCGGTTGGTATTTTGCGAAATGAGCTTCAGATGAAACTGAAAATTATCGGGCAGATAGGGTTCTTCGAGCAGGTAATCGATGGGGCCGGCGATCATCGTGAGGGGGGTACGTATCTCATGCGAGATGTCGGTGAAAAACCGCAGTTTCATTTCCGAGAGTTGTTTCTCGATTTCCACATCCTTTTTCAGCCGGTAAAATGAAAAGAGTATACGCAATGTTGCCAGGAAAATAAGGATCAGAACTACCACATATAATGCTATTGCAAAGGGAGTTTCCCAAAACGATGGCAATATTCTGAGGTGTATGGTGCGTTCGTTTTCAATCCAGCTCCCGTCGCTGTTGGTCGATTTTACTTTGAAGGTGTAATTGCCCCGGGGTATATTGGTGTAGGTGGCCGTGCGTTGTTTCTGTACATAGTTCCATTCCTCGTCAAAGCCTTCCAGCATAAAGGCATAATGGATGTTGTCGGTATTTACGAAGTCGAGTGCCGAATACTCAAAACTGAACGAGTTCTGATGGTGCCTGAGGGTAATCAGCCGGGTGTCGTCGAGGGTTCGCTCCAATACCGATCCGGGGGTATTCACTTCTATCGACTGGTTGTTCAGTTTAAAATCGATCAGGGCGATATAGGGCTTGAAGGTGTTGTCTTTGATCTGCGTGGGATTGAATTGAAGAAATCCTTCGGTTAGCCCGAAAATCAAATCGCCGTTGTGCAGCACGATACGTGTGGCTTCCGAGAAATTGGTGGTGTTGACCAGCTTCCGGATGTCGGCAAAGATTTTGAATTTTCGGGCCGACGGCTGAAAACGGGTCAGGTTATTTTCGGTGCCGATCCAAATTGCTCCCTGCCTGTCCTCGATAGCCGATAAACATACATCCGAAGGTAATCCGTCCGATGTGGTAAAGCTGCTAAATGCCTGCGGTATATGGTAGCGGTCGCGCCGTGTCAGCTTGTTCAACCCTCCGCCGAAGGTAGCCAGGTAGATGTCGCCTCCCGTGGTAATGCAAATATCGTGTATGTCGTTGTTGGAAAGACTCTCCGGTTTACCTTGCTCTTTGGCAAAATGCCGGAATTGTATTGTTTCGGGTTCCTGAAAACCAGCCTTGAAAACAATAAGTCCGTTGGTGGTGCCTACGTAAATAACACCTTGCCGGTCTTCGTCGATCACCCTGATACGCGCTCCCCGGGTCGCTGGATAATGCGACAACCGGTTCCTGTAATTGAGAAACCGCAGCTTCTTGTCTCCCGGTCGTTCGATCAGATTCAATCCGCCACCATAGCTTCCTACCCAGATCCGGTGTCTGCTGTCCTCGAAAATCGAATAAATCACATTATCGCTCAGGCTGTATTCATCGTCATGGTCGGTTTTATAATTGTCGATATTATAGCTCGTGCTGCCGGGTAGAGGTCTCGCTCTGAACAGACCGTCGGTCTTAGTGCCCAGCCAGATGGTGTTTGATCTGTCCTTCATCATACAGTATACCATACTTCCGAAACGGCCGTTTTTCGAAATCGTCCCGTTGGCCGATACATCACCCAGGTAGTTCATTGCCGAATCGTACACCACAACCCTCCCTTCTTTGGTCGCCACCCAAATGCGGTTGCTGTGATCCTGCAACACGGCTCGCACGTTGTTCGAAATTGTCGACCGGAGGTCGGTGCTTACCATTCGTTTCTGAAATAGATGATTGCTGAACGATACTTTTTCGAGCCCCAGCGATCGGCTGCAAAACCACAAATTCCCCTGGCGATCGCAGTAAAGCGAATGTAAGATGTTTGAAAACTGATGATGCCGGGTCGCATCGTCGTTGTTGAAAGGAAGCAATTCGTCGGTTTCGGCGTCGTAATACGAAAATCCGCCCCCCCTCGGATGTATCCAGAGCCGGCCGTTGATATCTTCCCGTATCTTGGTGCCCGACGGAAACACATTGATGGCGGCATCGTGGGCACTGGTACTGTAATAGCGCATGGCGCGCGATGCAATATCGATTTTGTAAATTCCCGGCTCCCGGGTCTGAAACCATAACTGTCCCTGCTTGTCGACATAATTTCCCCGTACATAATTGTCCTTCAGTACGGTTGAATTCGTAGTGGTATAATTTTCGATCGTTAGGTCCGACAGCCGGAGAATGAATATCCCGCCGCCCGAAGTAGTGATAACGAGTTCCTCCGGAAAGGAGGTGTCCGGCTGACCACCCTGCTTCTTCGTTGCTTGCGTGTCGCCCGCTCCCTTCCCGGCTACCGGCTTCGATGCGTAAATCCCGTTGATCTCCTGCTTGCACGGCAGTTTTACCAGGCCGAAGGTCTTTTTCTCCTTGTTGTATCTCCGGAGCTGACCGCGGCTTGAACCGAACCATATTTCGTCGTTTACATCGGCGTAGCAATAAAATGGAAGCCTGAAACTTCCGGTATCCGGCGAATTGATAAAATAGGGAATGGGTTTCGGACTGTCCTTTTTGAGCTGGTAAAGTCCATTGTCGGTCAGTATCCAGCTGTCGCCCTGCTTGTCTTCGTATACTTCATACACCAGATCGGAATAAAGCATATTGTTTTCGGTCGTAAATTCCCTGATGTTGAACGCCGAATCGAGCACACAAATACATCCGTGCTTTCCGGAAATCAACCAAACCTTCCCCGACGGCTGTATGCTGATTTTTGATAACAGAAACGATTTGTTACGATAGGATTCCAATGCACTTAAGCCGGTAAAGGTTTCGGTTGCCGGGTCGAAACGATGCGCTTTGTTGTCGTACGATTCGAGCCAGATAAAACCGAGCTTGTCTTCGTAAATATGTTCGAACCGGCTGCTGCTGATCGCGTACGAATCGGTGCTTCTAAGCCTGAAGTTTTTAAACCGTTTTCCATCAAACCGTGCAAAACCGTTCCAGGTCGAAAACCACATGAATCCTTTCCTGTCTTGCACGATGTCGGTTACCACGTTTTGCGGCAATCCGTCATCGGTCGAGTAGTGCTCGAAAAACCGGGTCGGCCGGGCGGATAGCCCGTAGCTCATCAGTAGGGCGATGAAGAGGATGAGTTGTTTCATGGCAGCCTGCATAGTGAATAAAGTGCAAATATAGGCATATAATGCGTACGATTGCCGAACTTAGCAGGGGGTAAATGGTTTAAAAAGGAGGGGGTTCCTGACTCTTGACTCTTGAT
The DNA here is from genome assembly GCA_001898935.1 of Paludibacter sp. 47-17. GTDB lineage: Bacteria > Bacteroidota > Bacteroidia > Bacteroidales > Paludibacteraceae > Paludibacter. Next base: position 74,499 of record MKVT01000009.1, on the reverse strand, counting down.
TCTTGATTCTTTTTACTATTTTTGTACCAAAAATAAATCGAAATGGGAAAAGTTATAATTATTGGCGCCGGGGGCGTCGGAACGGTGGTTGCCCACAAGGTGGCGCAAAACCCGGAGGTGTTTACCGAAATTATGCTCGCCAGCCGTACGAAATCGAAATGTGATGCAATTGCGGCGGATGTGAAAAAACGGACAGGTGTAACCCTTCAGACCGCACGCGTGGATGCCGACAGCGTGGCCGAACTGGTGGCCTTGTTCTATGAGTTTCGTCCCGAACTGGTTATCAACGTAGCATTGCCCTATCAGGACCTCACCATCATGGATGCCTGCCTCAAAGCGGGGGTGAACTACCTCGATACGGCTAATTATGAGCCGAAAGAAGAGGCTAAGTTCGAATACAGCTGGCAGTGGGCGTATAAGGAGAAGTTTGAAAAGGCCGGACTTACCGCTATCCTCGGCTGTGGCTTCGACCCGGGTGTAACCAGCGTGTTCACGGCTTATGCCGCCAAACACCATTTCGACGAAATGCATTACCTCGATATCGTCGATTGTAATGCCGGCGATCATGGCAAGGCGTTCGCCACCAACTTCAATCCCGAAATCAATATCCGCGAGGTAACCCAAAAGGGTAAGTATTGGGAAGATGGAAAATGGGTCGAAACGGCTCCGCACGAGATTCATAAGCCGCTCACATATCCCGAAATCGGACCGAAGGAATCTTATGTGATTTATCACGAGGAACTCGAGTCGCTCGTGAAAAACTTTCCTACACTCAAGCGCGCCCGCTTCTGGATGACCTTCGGGCAGGAATACCTGACCCACCTGCGTGTGATCCAGAACATCGGAATGGCCCGTATCGACGAGGTGGAATACAACGGCGTGAAAATCGTGCCCATCCAGTTCCTGAAAGCGGTGCTCCCCGATCCGGGCGATCTGGGCGAAAACTACACGGGCTGGACGTCCATCGGCTGCCGGATCCGTGGAATCAAGGACGGAAAAGAGAAAACGTATTACGTGTACAATAATTGCAGTCACCAGGCTGCCTATCAGGAAACCGGCGCTCAGGGCGTTAGCTATACTACCGGCGTTCCGGCTATGATCGGCGCCATGATGTTCTTCAAAGGCGAATGGCGCAAGGCCGGCGTGTACAATGTGGAAGAATTCAATCCCGATCCGTTCATGGAGATGCTCAACAAACACGGTTTGCCCTGGGTGGAAGTGCACGATGCCGATTTGGAGCTTTAACGGATTATTATTAATTGTTGGTTGCCGGCAGAACTCGCCGGCAATCAATAATTAACGATTGGAATGAAAAACTGGTGCCTTCCCGTCCTGATTATCCAGACCCTCGCCATCGCGGCCTACTTCTGGTTTTCGTCCTCCTCCTTCAATCCCGGTTTCGAGATCAAGGATGAGCTGGGAGCTAATATCTTTCCTTCGAGCATTTTAGCGGTAGCTACTACCGATGCCGATATCATCCTGCCGTCCGATTCGCCCTATGTGGGGAATCCCAAATCGAGTCTGCCCATCCTGCTCCGCTCGGCTAAAGCCTATAGCCGCGTTCGTGTCGAAATCGACGAAACGCGTTTTTTCTCCCGTTCGGTCTCCGAATTCATACTCGAAAAAGCCGAAACCGGATATTGTGTCTACCCCGATGTGATCTGGAATTACGAAGCTTTACGCGAACTGAAACAGGCCGAACCCATCAGCGTGGTGATTACCGTGGAGATGAACGGTAAAAAAATGGGACAGCGGGTACGAACCTTCTCTGTAAGAAGTATCAACGAATGCCTGCTGGGCTATATAAGCAACGGAAAAACCTACCACAGCACCGGAATCTTTTTTGCCGCCTACGTCAACGAGGATCATCCCATGATCGATCAATTGCTCCGTGAAGCGCTCGATACCCGTATCGTCAGCCGCTTTCTGGGCTATCAGGCCCGTACTCCCCAAGGGGTCGACCGGCAGGTGTATGCTTTGTGGAATGTGTTGCAGAAACGTAAATTTCAATACAGCTCGGTGGCAAATACCAGCCTGTCGAGCAATGTGGTGTTCTCGCAACGGGTACGAACCTTCGAAGATGCGCTCAATGCTTCTCAGATCAACTGTGTGGACGGCAGTGTGCTGTTTGCTTCCCTGCTCCGCGCCATCAATATCGAACCTATTCTGGTTCGCATACCGGGGCATATGTTCGTGGGCTATTATACCGACTCCCGGCGTTCGGCCATGAGCTTCCTCGAAACCTCCATGATAGGCGACGTAAACCTCGATGACTATTTCCCCGACCAACAGCTCGATTCGACCATGGTAGGCAAAACTCAAAACCAGATGTCGCTCATCACCTTCGAGAAATCGAAAGAATATGCCGGTAAAAAATACGAAGAAGTAAAAGACAAAATGATTCCCGGCGCCCGTAATTATATGTTCCTCGCCATTTCACGCGAGGTGCGCAGCAAAATTCAACCCATCGGGAAGTGAAGTGTTACGAAGCCTTGTCCTTTAAACTTACTTTTAACCAAAAGTAGCCTCCCAGTCCCGCTGCTACCGATCCGGCAATAATTCCCATCTTGGCTCCGTTCAGCAACTCGCTGCCCGCCGGATACGACAATCCGGCCAGGAACAAAGCCACTGTAAACCCGACGCCTCCCAGCATCGATAGGCCTCCCAGACTCGACCACTTCATGCCCGAAGGTATATGGGCTACCCGCAACTTAATGGCCAGCCAGGTGAACGAGAAAATACCCACCATCTTCCCCAGCACAAGGCCCAGGAAAATGGACAACGACACCCCTTCAAACAAATTGAGACTCGAGGCATTGAACACTACTCCCGCGTTGGCAAAGGCAAAAAGAGGCATGATAATGTAATTCACCACGTCGTGCAGGTTGTCCTCCATATCCTGAAGCGGACTGATCACATGGTCGGCCGCCGCTTCGATCCGTCCCAGATAATGCACCTGGTTGTTGCTGAGCACAATATCTTCCCCGTCCTGCTCCTTTATGGTGGTTTCCAGTACTTCGATATCGTGCTTCAACCCCGATGTGAAACGCTTTAAATCGAGCTGCGGACGGGCTGGAACCGTGAAGGCCACCAACACACCCGAGATGGTGGGATGGATGCCGGCCTGTAAAAATAAAAACCAGATAGCCAGACCGTTGATGAAATAAAATAACTTGTTGTTCACCCGCAACCGGTTGCCTGCGATGAGAATTCCGAAGAATAACAGAGCAATCCCCAGGTCGATAAACGATGCCATCGAGAAGTTGCTGTAGAAAATGGCAATGACCAGAATACCTCCGATATCGTCGACAATGGCAAGGGCCAGCAGGAAGATTTTTAAACTAAGAGGAACCCGCTTGCCCAGCAAACTCAAAATACCGATCGAAAAAGCAATGTCGGTAGCCATCGGTATAGCCATCCCCTTCATTTCTTCCGGGCTGAAATTCTGCATCGAACCGGTGGCGAAAAACACCAGCACCGGAACGATCATCCCGCCGAAAGCGGCTATAATGGGCAACATCGCCTGTCGTAACGACGATAGTTCGCCTACCAATACTTCCCGTTTTATTTCCAGGCCTACCGCAAAGAAAAACACGGTCATTATACCGTCGTTAATCACATGCAGCAGATTCAGCGCATGCCCATGATGACTCAACAGGTTGAATTTTCCTACTCCCAGAAAGAAGTCGAGCTGCCAGATCGATTCGTACCACTCCTTCAGCGGAGAGTTGGCGACAATCATGGTGAGCAGCGCTACAATCATTAATAATGTGCCCGGATTGATGGCTGTTTTAAAGTCTTCGATGAATCCGTAAACCTTATAAAAATTTTTGTTGCGATACTTTACTTCCATGTGTTAAATAGTTTTTCGAGCCGCAAAGATACTCAAAATTTTTAAAATAGCAGCCGCTCCAGCACGAAGATCGCCGCCCCGGCCAGGTATCCCGTCACGGCCAGTAAACTGATATGCTTTACATACCAGAAGAAATTGATTTTCTCCATCCCCATAGCTGCTACCCCGGCAGCCGATCCGATGATGAGAATGCTACCGCCCGTTCCGGCACAGTAGGCCAGAAACTGCCACAGCTGATCGTCCATCGGAAACTGGGCAATATCGTACATGCCCTGCGCAGCCGCCACCAGCGGAACGTTGTCCACCACCGACGAAAGGAACCCGATCGCCAGTACAATCAGCCGCTGATCGCCGATCGATGTTTCGAGCCATTGCGATACGTCGATAAGCACATGCGAAACCTCCAGCGCCGCTACCGCCAGCAGAATCCCCAGGAAAAACAGAATGCTCGACAAATCGACCCGGTGAATGGCGCCTACCAGCGATACCTTCTTCACATCGTTGGGATTCGATTTGCGGTGCAGGTAATCGGTATACACCCAAAGTACCGCCACTCCCAGCAGAATGCCCATGAAGGGGGGGAGATGAGTGAAATATTTGAACACGGGCACCGATATCAGAGTCAAGACCCCCAATACGAGCATGTTGCGCTTTTGTTTCTTATTGGGCGTGTACTTGCTTTCTTTTTCAAGCTGATGCGAACGCTTCACCGTGCCTTTCATCTGCATCGATAAAATAAGCGCCGGAATCGTTACACTCGCAATGGCCGGCAGAAACAGATGCGAGATAGTGGCCGCCGACGAAATCTGTCCGCCTATCCACAGCATCGTGGTCGTAACGTCGCCAATCGGAGTCCATACCCCACCGGCATTCGCAGCAATCACCACCATCCCTGTGAACAACAAACGATCTTTCTTATCGGCAATCAGTTTGCGCAACAACGATACCATCACGATGGTGGTGGTGAGGTTGTCCAGAATAGCCGAAAGAAAAAAGGTAAGAAAGCTGATGATCCAGATGAGCCGCTTTTTTTGCGTTTGTTGAATCTTGTCGGTCACCAGCTCGAATCCGTCGTGCGCATCAATGAGCTCGACGATGGTCATTGCTCCGAATAAAAAGAATAGGATACTGGAAATATCTCCCATATGCTCAATCAGTTCGAAATTGAGCAAGGCCTTGTCGGGCGTGAAATAGGAATAAATGACCCAGGTCACGACCCCGGCTATCAGCGCGGGCGCTGTTTTATTCACGTGAAGGCTGTGTTCCATCGCTATCGCTATATAGCAAATCACGAACACCGTCACAATCATTGTTGTCATACTACCTCGTGTAGTTAAAAAGGTTGAAATACTCCAGAAGAAAGGGGGAGGTACGGCGCGCTTGCCTTCCCCAGGGTCAATCCAATTTCAGTACCGCCAGGAACGCCTTCTGAGGCACTTCCACGTTGCCGATCTGTTTCATGCGTTTCTTACCTTTCTTCTGTTTTTCCAGCAGTTTGCGTTTGCGACTGATGTCGCCCCCGTAACACTTGGCAGTCACGTCTTTACGTACTGCTTTGATAGTTTCACGCGCAATAATCTTCGCACCTATGGCCGCCTGAATGGCGATGTCGAATTGCTGGCGTGGGATCAGTTCTTTCAGTTTTTCGCACATCCGCCGGCCCAGCGTCACCGCGTTGTCGAAATGGATGAGCGAAGAAAGGGCATCCACAGGCTCCCCGTTGAGGAGGATGTCGAGTTTGATCAGTTTCGATGGCCGGTAGCCGTTCGGATGATAATCGAACGAGGCATAGCCTTTCGAAATACTTTTCAGCCGGTCGTAGAAGTCGAATACGATCTCGCCCAGCGGCAGGTCGAAAATCAACTCCATGCGATTCCCCGAAATGTACTCCTGTTTGATGAGCTCACCCCGCTTATCGAGGCACAGCGTCATGATCTGACCGATATAATCGGTACGCGTGATGATGGATGCGCGGATATACGGCTCCTCGATGCGATCCACCGTCATCAGATCGGGCAGCCCCGAAGGGTTGTGCACCTCCATCATTTCGTCTTTCTTTGTATATACTTTGTACGACACGTTGGGCACCGTAGTAATCACGTTCATGTCGAACTCCCGGTCGAGACGTTCCTGCACGATTTCCATATGCAGCATCCCGAGGAAACCGCAACGGAATCCAAAACCGAGGGCCACCGACGATTCGGGCTCGAACGTGAGCGATGCATCGTTGAGCTGAAGTTTCTCAATCGCAGTGCGAAGGTCTTCAAAGTCTTCCGTTTCGATGGGATATACGCCTGCGAACACCATCGGCTTCACTTCTTCAAAACCATCGATGGCCGTAGCACAAGGACGTTTCGTATGCGTAATCGTATCGCCCACCTTCACCTCTTTCGAAGTCTTTATTCCCGAAATGATGTAACCTACGTTTCCGGCACTCAATTCCTGTTGCGGTACCATGTCGAGGCGTAAAATCCCGATCTCGTCGGCATCGTACTCCCGCCCGGTAGCCACAAACTTCACAAGATCTCCCTTGCGGATGGTGCCGTTCTCAATTTTAAAATAAGCAATAATCCCCCGGAACGAATTAAATACGGAGTCGAAGATGAGGCATTGCAGCGGTGCGTCGGGATCGCCTTTGGGGGCCGGAATCCGCTCGACAATAGCCCGGAGAATTTCTTCCACGCCCATCCCGGTTTTTCCGCTGGCACGAATAATCTCGTGCGGCTTACAACCCAACAGATCCACAATCTGATCCTCTACTTCGTCGGGCATCGCCGAGTCCATATCCATTTTATTCATCACGGGGATGATTTCCAGATCGTGCTCGATGGCCATGTATAGGTTCGAAATGGTTTGAGCCTGAATGCCTTGCGTGGCATCGACAATGAGCAGCGCTCCTTCGCAGGCGGCAATCGACCGCGATACTTCGTACGAGAAATCGACATGCCCCGGGGTGTCGATCAGGTTAAAGGTATACGTCTGACCGTCCTGCACGTAATTCATTTGAATCGCGTGACTTTTGATGGTGATGCCCCGCTCTCGCTCCAGGTCCATATTATCGAGCACCTGCGCCTGTAAGTCCTTGTCGGATACGGTTTTAGTATATTCGAGCAGACGGTCGGCCAGAGTGCTTTTACCGTGGTCGATATGGGCGATGATACAGAAATTACGGATGTTGTTCATTCGATCTAATTAATTGAGGGCGCAAAAATACGAAAAAAAATGGTATGGCGCACTGCGCCGGCGCCTAATTGAACGGATTCGCTTTGTGAATCTTAATCAGGAATCGCATAGCAATTCCGTATAAGTAGGGTTTACCCCGTAAATCCTACTTGTACTTCCTGGTTTCCGTGATAATCAAGGTGGCTTTTTCCACTTTTCCTCCCAGCGGCGGGTTCAGTTTGCTCAGGCACAGCGTCAGTTCCTGAATACGGGGGAATTTGTTCAATAGTTTGTCCGAGATCCGGTGAGCCAGGTGCTCCAACAGCTTGGACGGAATTTCCATCTGTTTGCGTATGGTATTGTATATCAGTTGATAATTCACGGTGTCGTCCAAATGATCCGTTAAGCCTGCCTTTTGTGTGTCCACTTCAATCTCCAGCGTAACTACAAAGGTATTACCCAACTCTTTTTCATGCGACATCACCCCATGAAAACCAAAAAACTCCATATTCTCCAAAACAATCTTGCCCATAACCACTTAATTCTTGCCAATTAACCACTTACCACCGTACTGATTCCCATTGCCTCTACTCGCTCTGCGATCTTCTTCAACTCATCGAACCCGATTTTCTCCAGCCCCTGGACCGGCGTTTCACGGTCGATCGTGTAAATCATCACCTGCTTCGGACGAATCTCCTCCAGGGCCGACAGCCAGGCATTCAATTCCACCTCCTTCGTGTTGTCGATCACCGCACCATCGTGCTTGCCCCGTAAAAACATCGTTTGAATAATCAGATTCCCCTCGAATTTTTTAAGCTGCTCCAGCAACCAGGGTACGCTGAACAGGCGCCCGGTCGGCCTGTCGAGCCGCCGTACCGTTTCCTCGATCGCAGAGTCGAGTTTCAGTATATTGTTGTCTACCTGGCGCAATGCCCTCATAATATGAGGTTTATGAATACGCGTCGAATTCGAGAGCACACTCACCTTCGCATCGGGAAAATACTTATTCCGCAACGCGATGGTATCGGCGATAATCGGTTCGAATTGAGGGTGCAAAGTGGGTTCGCCATTACCGGCAAATGTGATTACATCCAGACTGTTCCCCGCTTCACTCAGCTCCACCAGCTTCTTTTCCAGCGCTTTTTGCACTTCACGGCGGTGTGGCAGCCTACTTTCTTTCACTGTCGTGTTGAAGCCGCATTCGCAATAGATACAGTCGAATGAACAGATCTTGGCATCCGTAGGCAATAAGTTGATGCCCAGGGAGTTCCCCAGTCTGCGGCTCTTCACCGGTCCGAAAATAATTTCATCAAATAATATCATGATTTTGTAGTCCTTTTTTCTTTCGAAAACTGTTGTACGGATTTTCTTCGAAAATCCTAATTAGGAATTGCTGTGCAATTCCGTATAATTAGGATTTACACCGTAAATCCGTACGAAATCTTTACTAAAACCGCGTTATAATCCTCGCTCCCAGATGCTGCGCGAGCTGCCGCTTCAATTCGTTCAACTCATTCAATTCCCGCGCAATCTCCTCCGCACCCGCATCGTCCCGCGTTTCAGTAGCCTGCTTCAACCGGCTCAGTCCGTCGCGGATCAGCTCCAGCAACAAAGCATTCTTGTATTCATACATCAGCCGCGGTACCACCTCGTGCAACCGTTCGGCTTCCGTCTCTATCTTTTTAATCTTCGAATGAATCTTACTCAACGTGTACTTCTCGGTAAGCATGTCGGCCGCCAGGCGCGCAACCGCTTCATCTTTATGATATAAAAAATACTTTTCGGCATTAAATTGTTCATCCTGCCACCGCATTTCATATTCTTTTAAGATTTGCTGATGGATGCCCACGCTCATTTCAAGTCCGTCGCGGTTGATCTCTTCGTAAATGTAGTCGGCTACCAGCTGTACCTGCGGATGCTGCTTGCGTTCCATCGGATCCTGCATGTCCATCCGGCCATACCGTATCAACGCCAGCAACAAGTTACGCTCTTCGTTCTCGTAACGCGACGGGCCATAGGCTGCCCCGCTTCCTCCCGGTGCTGCGAAACCTCCGCTTCCAACCCCACCGGTTTCCCCGGCCACCGCGCTGCCGCCTCCCGCAACTCCGCTCTCCAAGCTCGCAACGCCGGCACCCGAACCCGCAGCAGCTCCATCGGCTACACCACCACCTCCCGGCCCGGCGTACGCTCCATCCAAAGCACGGTCTCCCGAACCCGCAAAACTGCCTTCACGCCGCTTCCCGGCTTCGTTCGCCTTCACTTTATTAATCTCGAAGTACAACAGCGCCTCGTCAACATTCAGCAAGGTACTGCATTCCTTTACATATTCCGCCCTGATTACCTGGTTGGGAATCAGCGAAATGCTGCGAACGATGTCGCCGATCAGGGCCGCCCGTTTTACCGGGTCGTTGCCGGCATCGGCCATCAGCAACCGCGTTTTAAACCGGATGAAGTCCGATGAGCTGGCCTCTACGAATTCAATAAACTCGTCGGCCGAATGCTTTCGCGCGAACGAATCGGGATCGTCGCCGTCGGGAAGCAACAACACCTTGATGTTCATCCCTTCTTCCAGCAGCAAATCGATGCCGCGCAACGAAGCCTTGATCCCCGCCGGATCGCCGTCGTAAATCACCGTAACATTATCGGTAAAGCGGTGAATCATACGGATCTGCCCCGGCGTGAGTGAGGTGCCCGACGATGCTACCACGTTTTCGATTCCATTCTGGTGCATCGAAATCACATCGGTATATCCTTCCACCAGGAAGCACCGGTCCTGCTGAACAATCGCTCTTTTTGCGAAAAAAATGCCGTAAAGCTCGTTGCTCTTGTGGTAAATCTCCGATTCGGGCGAATTGACGTACTTCGCCATCTTGTCATCCTTTTTCAGGATGCGGCCCCCGAAAGCAACCACCTTCCCCGAAAGCGAATGCACGGGAAACATTACACGGGCCCGGAACCGGTCGCTCAGCTGGCCGTAATCGTTCTCCATGCTGAGGCCGGTCTTTAACAGGTATTCTTTCTTAAATCCTTTGTTGATAGCCGATTGCGAAAACGAATCGCGCTGCTCCAGGCTGTACCCGAGCTCGAATTTTTTGATAATATCGTCGCGAAAACCGCGTTCGCGGAAGTACGAAAGTCCGATCGACTTGCCGTCGATATGTTCGTGGAGCGTTTGCATGAAATATTTCCGTGCGTAATCGTTCACCAGGAACATGCTCTCGCGATCGTTGCGCATCGCCAGCTCCCCGGCATCCATCTCCTTCTCGACTACTTCGATATGGTACTTGGCAGCCAGGTATTTCAGCGCTTCTACATACCCGATCTGCTCGTGCTCCATGATGAAATGCACCGAATTCCCGCCTTTCCCGCAACCGAAACACTTAAAAATGCCCTTGGCTGGCGATACCGAAAACGAAGGCGTCTTTTCGTTGTGAAACGGACACAGTCCTATCAGGTTGGCCCCGCGCCGGCGCAGTGTCACATAATCCGACACAACATCCTGTATCCGCGCCGTGTCGATAATCCGCTCTATGGTTTGCTGATCGATCATGCTTCGTTTAATTGTACGGAACTGCTCTGCAATTCCTGATTAGGATTCGCAAAGCGAATCCGTTCCCAGTAGGATTTTCGAAAAAAATCCGTTCTCATGAGGCTGTACGCCCTAAATCGGTACCCTTCAATCAAAGTTCATCCCACCCGATTCCTTTGTACTTGCTCACGTCTTCTTCCTCGTCCTCTTCTTCTTCAATCTCCTCTTCCCCGAGCTCTTCTTCCTCGCGCGCTTGTATCACCATCGGCTTGTGTACGACTTCTTGCAGGTGAACAACTTCCTTGTTGAGTTCTTCCCATAGCACATCCTTCAATTCCTGAAGTCCCAGGCCCGAAACCGACGAAATCATCACTGCCCTGATGCCCTCGGGCAATTCGGCTTTCATCTGCTCCATCAGCTCCTCGTCGAGCATGTCGCATTTGGTGATGGCCAGCACACGTTGTTTACTCATCAGTTCCGGATTATAGGTGGCCAGCTCATGCAGCAGGATTTCGTAATCCCTGCGGATGTCGTTCGAATCGGCCGGAATCATAAACAACAGTACCGAGTTGCGTTCGATATGACGTAAAAAACGTAATCCCAGACCTTTACCTTCGCTGGCGCCCTCGATAATCCCGGGAATGTCGGCCATCACAAACGAACTGTTGTTGCGGTGGGCCACGATGCCCAGGTTAGGAGTGAGGGTGGTGAACGCGTAATCGGCAATCTCGGGCTTGGCAGCCGATACTACCGACAGCAGGGTCGATTTTCCGGCATTCGGGAAACCTACCAACCCCACGTCGGCCAATACTTTTAATTGTAAGATGACGGTGGTTTCCACCCGCGGCTCACCCGGCTGGGCATAACGCGGAGTCTGGTTCGTAGCTGTGCGGAAATGCCAGTTGCCCAGCCCGCCACGACCGCCTTTCAGCAGTACCACCTCCTGACCGTCCTCGGTAATGTCGCACAGAAATTCGCCGGTTTCTCCGTCGTAAGCTACTGTGCCGCAGGGTACATCGATAATGCGATCCTCGCCGTCTTTCCCGTAGCTCCGACTGCCGCTCCCTTGTCCGCCGTCGCCCGCGTGCACGTGCCGCGCATACTTCAGGTGGATCAAGGTCCAGTAGTTTTTATTCCCGCGAAGGATGATATGCCCTCCGCGACCGCCGTCGCCACCGTCGGGGCCGCCCTTGGCAATGAATTTCTCGCGATGAAAGTGCATCGATCCGGCCCCTCCCTTCCCGGAACGGCAATATATTTTTACGTAATCTACAAAATTGGACATTGTTTCTTATTTTTGTACGTTTTGCACCTGTTGCCGGTCGCGAATCCACCCGGTTTTATGTTGTTTGTTCCGTCTTTTTCCAGGGGATACGACCCTCCGTCTCCCGTTTCGGGAGCTCCTTTGCGTGACAAAATGCAACTGCAAAGATAATCATTCGGGATGAAATACGCTGTTTTTTAGGTTTTTTTCGTTTCGCCGGTCGGTGTGAAGTTCCTGATTGTATAGCCGTCGCCGGATTGCCCGCAACTACTCGGTTGCCTGAGGCATCGGGCCGGTGAATAGTAAGTGATGGCGGGGAGAGCCGAAGGGGATAGCCCGGATCTCCCGGGACAATCCTGCCCCATTCGGAGGCTGCTCCGGAACAGGCAGGTACGACGATTTTCAATACAGGCCGGCTTAGTCCAGCTGCTTCTCCAGCACCTTGCGGATGCGTTCGAAAATCTCTTCGATTCCGCCCATTCCGTCAATGGCCACGTATTTGCCCAGCTGCTTGTAGAAATCGTTCACCGGCTCGGTCTTAATATGATAAATCTCGAGGCGTTTGCTGATGGTTTCCATATTATCGTCGCTGCGACCCGAAGTCTCGCCCCGGATCAGCAACCGGTTAATGAGTTCACGTTCGGGAACCTGCAGGTCGATGAATAACGACATCGGCGTACCGCGCTGCTGCATCATCACTTCCAGCGCTTCGGCCTGAGCCCGCGTACGGGGAAAACCATCGAGCAAAATCCCGGCACATTCGTCGCACATCCTTCCGATGGCTTTCGTCAGAATTTCTATAATCATCGAATCGGGAACCAGATTCCCTTTCGAAATAATCGCATCGATTTCAATACCGAGCGGAGTTTGCTCGGCAATCTCGTGACGAAGCAATTCGCCCGTCGAAAAATGCCGTAAGTTGAAATGCTTCACAATCAACTCGCTCTGAGTGCCTTTACCGCAACCCGGAGCCCCGGCTATAATTAAATTAAGTCTCATGTATTGTTAACTAAAGTGAATACGCTGATTGATGTCCCCCGAAAATCATCCACCTACTCGCTCACCACTGTATATATTTCCTTCAGATTACGACCATAACCGTCGTAATCGAGCCCGTAGCCCACGATAAATTCATTCGGAATTTTCATCGCAACATAGTCAACCTTAATATCGCGCTGCAAGGCTTCAGGCTTCTGGAAGAACGTGCACACGCGAATACTCTTCGCACCCTTCGCTTCCAGCGAACGAAGAATCCGTTCCATGGTGATGCCTGTATCCACAATGTCCTCCACCACAATCACATTCCGCCCAACCACACTTTCGTTCAACCCGATCACTTCCTTCACCGAACCGGTCGTTAACAATCCTTCGTACGACGATAGTTTTACAAAGGTTATCTCGCAGGGGAAATCGACAACTTTCATCAGATCGCCTGCAAACATAAACGCCCCGTTTAAAACGCATATAAACAGAGGGTTGAGGTCCGAAACATCGCGATTGATTTCTTCTCCCACCCGCCGGACTGCTGCCTGAATATCTTCTTCGGGTATCGACAAACTGAACTTTTTGTCGTGAATTTGTATGGTCTTCATATGCACAAAAAAGAATTAAGGCGCAAAAGTACGAAAAAAAATGGTACGGCGCGCTACGCAGGTGACTAATGTGTGTACGGCGCGCTTCGCTGGCGCCTGATGCGGGTACGGCGCGCTTCGCTGGCGCCTGATTGAACGGTTTTGCAAAGCAAAACCTAATTAGGAATTGCAAAGCAATTCCGTACAATTAGGATTTTCGCAGAAAATCCGTCCCCTCTTTTCTCAAAACCCGAATCCATCCACCGTCGTTTCTTCCACCTCTTCAAACTCCAGCTCGATGCGTGCATGCGCCGTCTTCCCCTCCACGAAAATCGCTTTCCAGGGCTTGGCCGGACAAACATATTCGCACCCGCCGCATCCGACACAAATATTCTGTTCGATCTTGGGAATCGTCAGACTGTCTTTATACGGGACCATGTGCACAGCCTGCGTCGGACAATGCTCGCTGCACGCCCCGCAACTGGTTTCGTCGGTATACACAATGCAATTTTCCAGGTAGAGCTGAACCACCCCCATCTGGTTGTGGTGCTTATCGTCCTTCGAAAGCGGTAAGAGCGCGTCGGTCGGACATACATCGCAGCAAATCGTGCAATCGTAATTGCAGAAATGATTATCGAAATGCAGCATCGGCTGAAGCATTCCGCCCAACCCGTAATCAAGAAACGCCGGTTTGATAATCTGTGCCGGGCATTTGGCTACGCACAAATGACACGACGTGCATTTTTCGGTAAAACGCTTGAAATCAGTGGCGCCCGGCGGCATGATGGGCTTCGTTCGTGCCACCTCCCGCTTCGATCCGAGCTCGATCCCTAATTCGGGTACGTATTTCATTCTGCTGGAAATCCCCGCTTGGCCCGGATTTTTATCGGCTACCAGTCGCGTTGCCGCAAGTCCCGCAACACCCACGGCTGCCAGAAAGCGCCGGCGCGAATCACCGGTCGTTGCTCCCGATAAGGTAAGGATGGTTTTGTCTTGGCTCTTCATGCCCATTGCGCTTTCCCGGGCGCTCGCTCCCGCGGCTTTCTTCCTCCTGTTCCTGCCTGGCACCCGCATGCCCCCGGCTTCAGGTCGCACCAAAGGCTGAACCAGGGTCTCGCCCTTGCGCGGCAGGCGGTAATGCAGGCCCGACTCTTTACATACATCGATGCAGTCGAAACAATTGACGCAACGCGACGTATCCACGCTCATCTGCTTGAAATCGATACACGACGACTTACACAGGCGGGCACAACTCCCGCAAAGCGTACAAGCCGACGAGTCGAAACGAATCTGAAACAACGAATAACGGCTTATAAGCCCCAGCGTAGTGCCGACCGGACACACCGTGTTGCAGTAAATACGACCATTGCGCCATGCCAGCACCGAAACTACCGCGAGTGTTGCCAATGCCACCACCAACGAACTTACACTTAGCAGGTAGATCGCGATCTTGTAAAAGGTATGATTGCCGAAGGAGGAAAAGATGTTGAACAACAGATTGTTACCCGCCTGATAAACCGGCTTCAGCAAATGCACCGTCATCCGCCCGAAAGCGCTGTACGGATCGAGTAATCCTACCAATACATGCAGTCCGGCCACGAAAGCCACCACCGTGAGCCCCAAAAAACCATACCGCATCCAGTTCAACGGAGGGAGGTATTTATAGCGTTTTTTATGCTTCCGTGAAGATGTCCACTTGCGGATGCGGCTCACCACATCCTGGTAAACTCCCAACGGACACACCGACGAACAATATACCCGCCCGAAAATAAAGGTAAGCAGGGTCAATGCCGCCAATATTCCCACGTTCAACGCCAACAGCGCCGGCAGTAGCTGGATTTCTTCCAGGAACTTCAGCTGAAGTGGAAGCAACTCGGCAAAATCAAGAAAATACAGGGCAATAAGCGCCCCTGTAACCATGGAAACACCAATTCGTAATTTTCGTAACATAGGAAAGTTTTTTTGCGGCTTCGCCTGATGAGTGTACGGCGCGCTTCGCTGGCACCTGGTGGGTACGGCGCGCTTCGCTGGCGCCTAATCGGACGGTTTTGCAAAGCAAAACCTAATTAGGATTTTCGAAGAAAATCCGTTCCCATTAGGAAATGCGCAGCATTTCCGTACCCAATTAAATCTTCACCCTCTTTATCTTCAAGGTATCGAGCTTCATCGTGCCCACTCCGATCGACTCTCCCCGCGACAAATGCCCCACGTCGGTCAGCGGCATTTCGCGCACCTGGTTGAAGAAATTAGTTGCAGCCGTATCAACCGCCACCATATCCTGCGAAAGGAAAAGCGCCTTCGAGTTCACTACATCGGCCTCCGAACGGCCACGCGGACCATTCGTCTTCATCAGTCGGTAGGCGTCCACCACATTGAGCGCCGGCCGGCGCTCGAGCGAACTGATGTCGGCAATGCATTGCTGAAGATCATTCTTGTGGAAGAAACCTCGATCCCACACAATCCCCATCAGGTTTTTCATCGAAATGCTCATCTTCGCACCTCCGTGATTCTTCAGTACCGGCACGTTGATCCATACGTCCGCATTCAAGATAGCTTCATGTATTTTGGTAGATTTCAGAATTTTAGCTTTGGCGATCGATACCGGTTTGTAATAACTCTCCTGATCGGCAGGAACCACCTTCGCCCCGGCCTTTTTTGCCGCTTCCTCGATGCCACTGTTGGAATAGCATTTGCGCCAGTCATCGCAGGTATGATCGAAAACCGTGACCTCCGATGCACCCGCCGCCAGGCATTGTCGCACAATCTCGGCCACCAGCAACGGATTCGTATTCGCCGCCATCTCCGGCGCCTTGTCCCAGCCGATGTTCGGCTTCACACATACTTTTTGGCCCTTTTTTACATAGCGACCCATGCCGCCCATTTCCGCGATGCCCTTGCGAAACATCTCCACCGGCTCACCGCCCATCACCGCCACCAGGTCGTAATTCCCCGATCGCCCCGATGAAGCGCCCGCCTGCATAGCATTCGCCTCCATCGAGCTGCCCGGCTCCGCCGCATTCAACTGCTGCGACACCACCGTCATCGCACCCGATTCTTTCACTGTAAATGCAGCTCCCGCTAATATTGCTGCCCGTAAAAAATTTCTTCTGTCCATGGTTATCTTTTTATGATACAGCTGCAAATATAAGAAAAATAGTGATTATCGATGAACACTAAGCGGCTAACCCGCAAAAAAAATATCAGCAGCCAAGGGCTAAGGGTTAGCAACTAACCATCCATCCCATCTTTAAAAAGACTATTCTCGCAGAAAAGCCGTCCTCCTGTCAGGGTTTCCTCCCCCCCCACAGCCCTAACTATTTTTTTCCTCCGAGCCCTTTCTTCTTCTGTCTCGCCGTGAACAATACCCGCGACAACAACCGGATCAGCTCGTCGGCATCGTCGCGCAAACTCTTGTAACCACCCCGCGGCAAGTAATTCCCCCGTTTAAATAACCGCAACCAGTAAATGGTTTCCTCCAGTTCCTTGTGCGAAATAGCCAGCTTATGAATAAAATCGGCTAAACTCTCCGCGGCATTCGCCTCGTGAATATTCGCCCCGACCGAGGTACCGCACCGTACAATCTGCTGCGCGATAGGAAAGGCTTTTTTGTTGAGAAGATACTGATACAATAAAATGATGCGCATCCCGAAATGCAAGCCTTTTATTTTGAGTACATTACTCTTTGGAGGGCGACCTTGTCGCACCTCTTGGCCCGGTTCTCGCAGCTCGTCGTTGTCCCGCACTGCTGATTCTGCTTTTTCGGGGTATCGCAGTTCTTCGTGTCCCCGCGTTGCTGATTCTGCTTTTTCGGCATATCGCAACTCGTCGTTGTTCCGCACCGCTGGTTTTACTTTTTCCGGCTCTCGTCGCTTGGGGCTTTCCGGTCGTGCGTTTTTCAATGTCCCGCAGTCGTTCTCCGGCCCAAGTTTCAGGCCTTCGCTAAAAATCTTGAACCGCTCGGACAACTTATCGGCCAGAACGGCCAACTTCATCTCGATGTCGTCGGCCGGGGTCGGACTTTCTTCATCCTCCAGCCGGATAGGGCCCGTTACTTCACGCAAATAAGCTGCGCGAAGCATCGGCTCGAATTCGGTAAGTAAATAGGGTTTGAGTGCCTTTCCGGCCTCCTTCGAAATACTGGATGAACAACTTGCTCCAAGCTGGTCGGCGCCGGGCTTTGCTTCAGGAAAACCGGAACTTCCAAACTCATCATCGTCCGGCATTACTTCAGTACTTAAATTCGCCTCAGGCAGTTGTCCGGAGGACGATAGATCCGGTTCGACATTCACCGGCTTCCCCGTTTCAGGGGAACGATTTTCATGCTTTTTCATAGTTTTCTCTGGTTTGTTGGGTTAGTGCTGCAAATATAATGAAACAAATAATTCAAAACGTAAAACGCGAAAAAATCTGAAACAGATTTATACGTTTTGACTGCTTCAGCAGCAAAAAGCTGAACCAACAAACAGGAAAAAGAAAAAACAATCGGGAATAGTACGGTAATCCGGCACAACAGGAATCGGGTCCGGCGCAAACGTCGCGATGAAACCCGGGAGGCTTAATTAACCCCGGAAGTCGTACGGCAATCGCGTGCAACTAACAGTTGCAACGCAAATCGGGGCTTCGTCGGGAAATGTATCGCATGCCGGCTCTTCGTTACGATGCCGGTATCTTCGTCAGGTTTTACGCAGCAAATCGGTATCTTTCCATGGAAACCTGAAACATGCTTCATCATATACCGCATAATCGGCCGTCCCATTCACCGCAAAGGTCCGGATCAAGGCCGCCGAAGCTAAAATCTCCTTTGCCAGCACTATCGTCGATCCGGTCTTGATGCGATCGTCGACCAACAAAATCTTCCGGCCCGCCGGATCGAAAGCCAGCGGCTCCAGCAACCGCGGATGCTCAAACCGAGGACGCTGAACCTCGTCGCGGAAATTAATCTTAATAAGCTGAAAATCAATATTCAGCCGGTCGTTCAATAACGAGGCAGGAAGAATACCTCCGTTCGCGATCGCTACAATCGTATCGAATTCCTCGGCGAACTCCATCTCCCAAATCCGCCGCAACACTTCCTCAAAACTCTTGCCCATCAGAAAATAAGTTATTCACGGTTGACAAAACGAACCAGCGATCGTACTCCAACCCGCCGTCTTCGCAACGCGAATCGGTTTTCCGTCGGGAAATACATCGCATAGGGCCGCCCTCCTTTATCAGGATTTACGCAGTAAATCGGTAAAAACACCTGCCAAAACCTGTATTACCAATCCGATCCATCCGATGCGAATGTCCTGTACAGCCATCGCCCAACTTCCGGTAATCATGGCTTCGAACGGCATCGCAACTACCTGGTAAGCAACTACAACGGCCACCACATGCCATACGCGCGCCTTTCCGCTCCACAGCTGACCCGCGTATCCGGCAAATAAAGCCAACAGGATCGATTTCGTGAAAATAATGGCCAACATAGCCTCCGAAGGCATGCCAAACAATAAATGATTGGCCAGCGGTGAAACCACAGCTGTCACCAGACCTGCCACGATACCATACCGATAGGCTGCTACCAGGGTGAAAAGATAAATAGGGAGCAACATCGGTCCGCCGCCCGGAATGAGGTGAGCCAGCTGCGGGCCTATAATATTACCGGCCACGAACAACGCAGCGAAAACATAAGTGCGCAAGGCCGTTGCGTCGGCCCGTAAACTGGTTAATAAGGTCGTTTTCATGTTACAAATGATTTTTTCGCAAATATAAGCGCTTTTTGCGAAATCTGAAAACTTTTTGTACGGCGCGCTACGCTGGCACCTGATTGAACGGTTTTGCAAAGTAAAACCTAATTAGGAATTGCAAAGCAATTCCGTTCAATTAGAATTTTCGCAGAAAAGCCGTCCCCTATAAAGTATATATTCTTCAAATTTTAACACATCGTTTCAATTATTTATATTACCTTTGTCCCCGATGTGAAAACTCCGCATCCTCTCTGTTGAGCTTACGTTGTAACTAACTTATGAAAACCCGCGAAAACGAGTTGTTGTTTATATCTGTTTTGGTTGACCTGGGGTTGCTGAATGGAATTTTCCTTCTGCTTTTCTTTGTTGGCTATCAACCGGCCTCCCTCGGAGAGCCGGCTTTTATTATCACGTTCCTTGCTCTGAATTTGGCACGCATCGCTTCGTACATAGTGGTGCGCAAGCAAATCATTTATCATAAAAAAGGGTTTCGTCCCCGGTTCTACCGGATGTTGCGCCGGTCGGCCGTCTTCCTCGTATTCGTAGCCATTCTCCAGTTTCCCCTCCACAATAGTCTCGGCAACAACCCGGCCGTGATCGTAGCGTTGGCCGCACTCACGTTTATCATCCTCAAACTCCTCTTCAACTATGCCTTTTTCAAGCTGGTAAAGCGCAGGCTGAAATACTCCAGCCGCATGCGCAACGTGCTCCTGCTGGGCGATAACGAGATGATGCGCGACGTGAAAACCATTATTAAATACAACCCGCAACTCAATTTCAAGTACGAAGGCACCTACGTGACGAATGATACCATGGACTGTGCCCTCGCCTACCAGGAACTCGAACAGAAAGTGCTCCGCGAAGGTATTCGGGTAATGTTTATAGCCGTCGATACGGTGAACGATGCCAAATCGGGTTGCTGGACCCTCGAAACCCTGCTTCGCAACTGCAACCGGTGGGGAGTGAGGCTCTTCTACGTGCCTGCCGTGAAACCCGACCCGCGCGAAGCATTGAAAACAGACACCATCAGCAATATCACCATCTACAACCCCCAACGCATCCCCCTCGATATCGCCGAAAATCAAATCAAAAAACGCCTGTTCGATATCGTGGTGTCGGGCCTGTTTTTGTTGCTGGTAATGAGCTGGCTTTTCCCTCTTATAGCCCTCATTGTCAAACTAAGCTCGCGCGGACCGGTACTCTTTGTTCAGCCCCGCACCGGAATCAACAACCGCACCTTCCAATGCTACAAATTCCGCAGCATGAGGGTCAACAGCGATGCGCATAAGGTACAGGCCACTAAAAACGATCCGCGCATTACTGCCATCGGCCGCCTCATGCGCCGTACCAATATCGACGAATTACCCCAGTTCATCAACGTGTTCTGGGGCGATATGAGCATTGTGGGCCCGCGCCCCCATATGCTCGCCCATACCGAACTCTTTGCACGTGAAGTGGACAATTACCTCGTACGCCACTATGTGAAACCCGGCATTACCGGCTGGGCTCAGGTAAATGGCTACCGCGGCGAAACAAAAGAACACTGGCAAATCGAAAAACGAGTACAATACGACCACGAATACATCCGTAACTGGACCTTCGATTGGGATTTTGTTATTGTTTGGAAAACAATATTCTGCCTTAAAGCATTTAAAAATGCAGGTTAATGTGTAAATTTGCACTCGGGATAATCGGGAAACGCATCATATTTGTGTTCCCCATCGGGATTTGCATCGTAAATCCGTAAAATCAGGAAACGAAAGTCGTTTCCGTATCTTTTTGAAAATAAACAACTTGCCGGTACAGTAATGTGACCGACCCGGCTGTGCCGTACCCGGCAGCCAACACAACTGACCAGCTAAATTGATCAGGATTTTCGCAGAAAATCTGCAAAACAGCAGGATTTGCATTGAAAATCCGTACAATTAGGAAACGCGCAGCATTTCCGTACAAAATTTTATGTCGTCCTATTACACTTACGGCCCTCCATACGACGAACAGTCCGACTCCATCGACTACCGCAAATGGTTCAAACGTATTTTCAAGCACTGGAAATGGCTCATTCTTTCCGTTGTAGTAGGAATCGGCATCGCCTGGTATGTTTACCAGTCGGCCACCCGCATCTACGAGTTCAAAGCCACCATCATGCTAAAAGGAACCCCCTCGCAACTGAATATATTCGAACGCAACTATGCCGCGGGCAACCCGCTCTCGAGTTTCCGCGCCGAATACCAGGGATACCTCAACCAATCCATCATTCTGGGGCTGCGCAGCAGTGTGCAACGGACTGTTGAAACGCTCGACTTCAATGTGCATTTCTATACCGCCTCGCGCTTCCGCAACCGTGAACTGTTTCCCGACGAACCTTATACGGTGGATATCGACATTACCCATCCGCAGGCCCTGGGGGTAAGCTTCGAGGTGCTTCCGCAAACCGATGGCTCGTTGCTGCTGAAAGCCAAAGGAGAAAAGGTGATACTGCACGACTTTGCTCAACATAAGCACCTGCGCTACTTCCCCGAAATTAACGAGGAACTGAAGGTGGGGCCCGATGGAAAAGTGACGACCGAATATTGTTCGTTTATCATCCGGAAAAAAGACCTGGCGGAAATGGAGGCAGCTGCAATGGAAGGTGGCGGCACGTTGGAGCTGGATGCAGATGATACGGAAATGAACCCTGTTTTTTTCCGATTCGTGTCCAACAATCAACTTACCTCGCTCTTCCGCAACCTCGATGTGAGCGAGGTGGAAAAATATGCCACCATGGCCACCGTTACGCTGCGTACCCCCCTTAAAGAAAAAGGCCGGGTATTCCTCAACCGGCACCTCGACCGCTGGCTGCAGGACGAAATGGAGCAGAAAAATCTTACGGCCGTGAATACCCTTCACTTTATCAACCAGCAACTGGAGGTAACCCGCGACTCGCTCGAACTGGTCAAATCGCAAATAGAGGAGTTCCGGCGCAACAACGATGTGATATTGCCCGACGAACAACTCGGTGAAATCTACACGGGGCGGAAAACAGCCGAAGAGGAGCTCACGACGCTTAAAAATACCCGCCAGCGGCTCGATCAGCTGAAGGAATACATCGCCGCCCGATCGGCCGATGCCGAGCTGATGGCTCCCGTGGTGATGGGACTCAACTCCGATGCGCTGTCGGCAGCAGTACTCAAGCTCATGGATATCCGCAGCCGGCTGTACTCGCTGCAGACCCGCGAAAAGGAAAGCAATCCCTACGTGGACGACCTTAAAAAGGAAGAACGCACCCAGCTGGCTATTATCGACGAAGCCATCCGTCAGCTCGAGCATCACAACGCCCAGGCTATCGGCCAAACCGAAGCTCGCCTGCAAGCCTTCGTGACCGAACAAAACCAATTGCCGGCCAAGGAACAGGAATACCTCGAACTGCAACGGGTGTTCGATCTTAACAACAAAATGTACAATCTGCTGCGCACGCGCAAGGTGGAAACCGAAGTGATGAAAGCTGCTGCTACCGCCGATAGCAAGGTGCTCGAATATGCGACCGAACCCCGACAGGTGGCGCCCAGCCCTCTGATACTGCTGGCGGGCGTAGCGGGCGGACTGGCCCTGCCGGTGGCCATCATCGTATTGCTTATCGTGCTCGATGTAAAGGTGCACGACGATGAGGATGTTGCCCGCCTCGTGCCGGCTCCCATCCTGGGACATATTATCCGCAACGACTTCGACACCGCCTTGGTTTCCTGCGAACATCCCTCGTCGCCCATCACCGAAACCTTCCGGGCCCTGCGCTCGAGTTTCAATTATATACTCAAAGGCAAGCAACCTCAGGTGGTGGTGGTAAGCTCCTCGGCCTCGGGCGAAGGGAAATCGTTTGTGGCCCTGAACCTGGCCGGGCTTTATGCTATTGCCGGGAAAAAAACCGTACTCCTGGGTTTCGACCTGCGTAAACACGGCCTTAAGGAATACCTCGACATACCGCATAACCAGGGAATTACCGAGCTTATTATCGGTACGCGTGGCCTGCGGGAGGTGGCGTATGCTTACCGCGAAAACCTCGACGTGATCACGGCCGGTAAACTACCTCCCAACCCTTCGGATCTGATTGAATCGGAGAATACCCGGGCCCTGATCGAAGAGTTGAAACATCACTACGAGATGATAATTGTAGATACCAGCCCGGTAGGCCTGGTAACCGATGCCCTGCCACTGGCCGTACTGGCCGATATCAACCTTTACGTGGTGCGCCCCGGCCATACCCTCAAGAAATCCCTGGCGCCTACTTTCGCGCAGCTCGAAAAATCGGGCATCAGCAATGTAGGGATGGTAATGAACAGTGTAGATCCTGCCGAGCACCACGTGAGCTACGGTTATGGCTATACCCCGTCGGCCCCCACACACGATAAGAAATAATAAAACCAAAATAAGATGAAAAAAATCCTATTCATGGCCATCCTTATTGCGATGGCTTCCTGTATTCCGCAGAAAAAGCTTATTTATATGCAGGATAAGAGTGCGGAGAAAGAGTACAGTAACCCGTACCAAAAGGCGGAGCAGATTACTGAACTGTACAAAGTGCAAGCGGGTGATTACTTGTACATAAAAGTAAATTCGACCCGGGAGGAAATTGATAAATTGTATAATTTAGGTAGCAATCAGCAACTTACTCAATTAGGAAATGCAACCAGTGCAAAGTACTTTTCTTACCTTGTAAAGGACAATGGAACCATTGATTTTCCGTATTTAGGGGAAGTGGAGGTTGCCGGAAAAACTACTACTGAGATCAGACATGAGATTCAGGCAAAGCTGAGTCGCTCCATGGATTCATTTAGTGTTCAGGTAGTATTAACCAATGCCAGTTTCTCGGTATTGGGTGAGGTACGCAAACCCGGTCAATATCCCATGAGTCGTGACCAAATCACTCTGTTTGAGGCTATTTCGATGGCGGGTGATATCACCGGTTTCGGTAAACGAAACCAGATTCGCATTGTACGTCCTACTCCCGGAGGTTCTACCACCATCAATGTCGATCTGACCGATAAAAATGTGATCGACAGCCAACGTTATTTTATTTATCCCAACGACCTCATTTATGTTGAACCCATGGCCATCAAGCAATACGGTATAGGCGAAACCTTTTCGTTCAGCATGATTTCCTGGCTCATCAGTATCGGCCTCTTCATTAACACCCTCAACAAGTAAGTATGAAACAGAATAATAATCCCAACATCGCACCTACGCCGCTTACGCGACGCTATGCCGACGACGATTATGGATACGGTTATGGCTATGGCCCCGAGGAGAAACCCTTCAACTATCGCAAATGGATTTACCTGATGCTCTCCAACTGGAAGTGGTTCGTACTTTCGCTGGTGGTGACTCTGGGGATTGCCTGGTGGGCTTACCGGTCGGCTCCGCGTATTTTTGAAGTAAAGTCGGTTGTAATGCTCGATGCCAATAAGCAGCAGCAAAACATTCTTTCCGAAGATTTTATGAAGGTTGTGCAGCCCGGTATGTCGCGCGATAACCGTAATTTTGTAAATTTCTCGGTATTGATGTCGCTCGATACCCGTATTTTACAAACGTTGGAAAATCTCGACTTCAACGTTCAAATGTATACCCGGGGAATGTTTAATTTCTCCGATCTGTATCCCGATTATCCGTTTATAGTGGAATTAGATAAAGCCCATGTACAAGCCATTAATCTCGATTTACAGCTGGAGAATGGTGGAAGTGGGATGCTTTATGTGGTAGGGAAGGGTGAAAATGTGGCAGTGCACGATTTTCTCACCGGTAAGGATATGCAACGAGTAGCAAAAGTTGAAGTCAGAGTGCCGGTACAGGAAGATGGGACTGTGGAACACGAACTTTTCAAGTTTCGCCTCCGGGAAACGGAACTGCCTTTAGCCGAAGTGGCGAAAGAAAAGAAAGAACTTTATTTCTCTTTTATAAACAACAAACGTTTGATTGCTGATTATAAAGAGTTGCAAATCAGCGAAGCGGCCAAGAATGCTTCGGTGGTGACCCTTACCCTGCGTGCCAAAAGCAACGCAAAAGCACAGGCCTTTCTCAATAAACACCTGGAACTTTGGATAAATCAGGACCTGGAAAAGAAAAATCTCACGGCAGTGAGCACCATTTCGTTTATCGACGAACAATTGAAATCGATGCGTGATACGCTCGATCGTATGGGGCGTAAACTGGAGAATTTCCGGGTCTCCAACGATGTGATTATTCCCGAAGCGCAGATCACCGGATCTTATGCCAAATTGCAGGAATTAGAGACCAATCTTTTGCAACTTAACTTACAAAAGGATTATGTAACCCGCTTGCGTAGTTACCTGCAAAACCGGGCCGATTATACCAAATTGATATCACCTGAAGCGGCGGGGATCAATTCTCCGGTCCTATCGCAAATGATATCCGAACTGGCTCGCATACGTGGCGAATTACATGCTATGCGCGATAAGGAAGACGTCAAGTCGAATCCTTATTATACGGAGTTAATTAAGGCAGAGCAAACAACTCTTGCTACAGTGAAGGAAAATCTGGCCAGTATCGAGCAATTCGTTAGTTCCAATATCACGGCACTGGAACGCCAACGCAACCAGATTAAGTCGAATCAAACTTCGCTGCCGGCCAAGGAACAGGAGTTATATGACCTGCAACGGGCCTATAACCTCACCAGCGAAGTAAACAATCTGCTTATGAGCCGCCGTATGGAGACCGAGGTAGTGAAAGCGTCGAGCCGACCTGATAACGAAGTACTCGAATTTGCAAGTGCCGGTATCCTTGTTTCACCCACCTATATGCTGTTTGCAATCGGCTTGTTTGCGGGCTTGGCCCTCCCCATTTTGGTACTTGTTCTGCTACAACTCCTCAATAATAAAATCCAAAGTGAGGAGGACATCAACGAAATAACCACCTTGCCGGTAATTGGTCATATCGTGATGAGTACCGAAGGCAAACAAATGGTAACCATGGATCACCCCACAGCTCCCATTACGGAAGCCTTCAGGGCCTTGCGTACCAGTTTCGATTATATTGTAAAAGGCAAAGGGCATAAAGTCATTATGTTTACATCTTCTACTTCGGGAGAAGGTAAAACCTTTTGTGCTCTTAACCTGGCAGGTGTATTGGCCATGGCCGGAAAAAAAACAATATTATTGGGTTTCGACCTCCGCAAGCCTCGATTAGGCGAATATGCAGGCGTTGCCCGTCGCGATGGGATTACCAATTTCCTGATCGGACAAGCCCGGGTCGATGATCTGATTATCCCCTACCGTCCGAACCTCGATCTGATGGTGTCGGGGGCTACTCCGCCCAACCCAGCCGACCTCATTGATTCGGAAAATACGGATGAATTATTTAAGCAACTGAAGGAAAAATATGATTATATAGTTGTTGATACCAGTCCTGTTGGGCTCGTGACAGATGCGCTCATTCTTTCGCGCCATTCCGACCTGAATATTTATGTGATCCGTCCTAAATTTACGGTGAAACCTGTTTTTGAAAACACGTTGGCTCAAATGGAAAAATCAAATATGTCTAAGCTTGGTTTGTTGGTGAATGGTATTATACCAGTCAAGAATAGATATGGCTACGGTTACGGCTACGGTTACGGTTACGGTTACGGTTACGGTTATGGTTATGGCTATGGTTACGGTGAAAAAGAAATCAAATAGTCAGGTGCAATTCAATGTGACTTCTTTTCAATTAGTATGTTATAGTGGGGCAAATAACTATCATGCTAATTTTAAATGCTGCTCCTAAGTATCAGCTCAATATGTCCAATCAAATTTATCAAAATACAAATGTTCGTGTTTTTTTGCATAACACTAATAAAAAATGCTACGACTATATTTGGGAGATATCGTGTAGGTCGGGTTTGTAAAAGATGGCATAAGGTTAAACATTGAAATTGGGGTGTCTACGTAATCGATCTACCAACGCCATGAAGCATAAGTCTGTTATTTAGATTAGCGATCGAATCAATTGAAATAAAATTGTTGATTAGGATATCCCGATGTACAGATAAACAGGAAACAATATTAAGAAAATACAATAATTCAATTTGTTAAATACTATATATGATAGTTAGAAAATCAAAACTAGTTGGACAGGTGCAAGTAAGTGGTGCCAAGAATTCAGCACTCAAGTTGTTAACAGCGTCTGTACTTACCAACGAACCAGTGGAACTTTATGACTCTCCAAATGCATTACTGGATATGCAAGTACATATTGCGATGCTTAATAAGATGGGTAAAGTGTGTTGTGAGTCAGGGAATTACTTAAAAATAGAAGAGTTTACAAGTCTTAATACTTCATTATTATGGGAAGAGCGTTCAATTAGAAATTCCTTGCTGATATTAGGAGCCCTAACAACTAGGTTTGGCGAAGCCCAAGTGCCTCTGCCTGGTGGATGTAAGTTAGGTGATCGTAAGTTTGATTTACATGTGATGATTCTAGAAAAAATGGGTGCTAAGGTTTGGGAAGAGAATGGATATTTATGCTCGAGTGTAAGAGATAAACTTAAAGCCTGCGAAATCATTTTACCTATTCGATCAACTGGCGCAACTGAAAATGCAATAATTTGTGGTGTTTTGGCCCGAGGTAAAACAATAATTTGGAATCCCCATATTCGACCAGAAATAATCGATTTAATACACATGCTCCAGAAAATGGGAGCTAAAATCAATGTTTTTGGTCAAAAATGTATTGAAGTTATTGGAGTAGAAGGGCTACATGGTGTGAAACATACAGTGGTGCCAGATAATATGGAAGCAATTACATGGGCTATTGCATCTACAATTACTGATGGTGATGTTGAAATACTTAATTTCCCATTTGATCACCTTGAAGTCCCTTTAGTGTTTCTCCGTGAAAGTGGTATGAGATGTTTTCGTGGTGAAAACTCGTTAATTGTTCGTGGGGGGAAACCATATCCTATTGAAATTAGTACAGGGCCTTATCCTGGTATAAATTCTGATATGCAGCCACTCTTTGCTGTATACGGTGCTTGTTCTCAAGGAGAATCAAAAATAGTGGACTTACGATTCCCAGGACGGTATGGATATGCTGAAGAATTTGCTAAAATGGGTGTGAATTATTCAATTGAAGGTGATTTGTTGAAAATTCATGGAGGTTCACCTCTTCATGGAACAACGGTTAAAGCATTAGATTTACGAGCAGGTATGGCTTTATTATTAGCAGGTTTAGTAGCTGAAGGTGAGACGACTGTTGCAGATGATTGGCAGATCGACAGAGGCTATGAGAACTTGAACAAAAAACTTTGTTCGCTAGGAGTACAAGTTAGATAAATTTTTATTAATTAGAAAATGAAAATTTATCCAGAAAAATTAAAAAGTAGTGTCTTTTTTCAAAATATTGCGATTGTTGCTGGTGGTAATATCGCAGCTAAAGCAATAGTCATTTTTACTACACCACTAATAACTCGATTATACTCTCCTGATGATTATGGTGTTTTTTCTATGTTTATATCTATTGTTGGTGTTGTTGGATCCTTAGCTACTTTACGTTATGCCGTAACTATCCCCCTTGCTCAGAGCGAAAGATTAGCAATGAATCTTATTAAACTGTGTTTCGTTATAACACTTAGTATTAGTTTAATATGGATGTTTGTTGTATTGATAGCAGGTGAATTTATTGTTGATTTATTTTCTGTTCCGCAAATGCTTTCTTATTTATGGCTAATGCCAATTGTGTTTTTTGGCACAGGGATATACGAAGCTTTGAATAATTGGGCCGTAAGAGTTCGAAACTTTAGATTAATAACCCAAACTAAAATTAGCCAGAGCACCTCTTCTTCTATTATAAAAATTGGATTTGGCTTACTTAATGTTACGCCGCTTGGTTTAATTATTGGTCATATAGCTCAAGAAGCAGCAGGTATTACGAGCTTATTTTCTAAATTGTTGCGTTTGAAACCGGGCTTTGTAAAAACCTTTAATTGGAATGGATTAAAATACGCTGCTCGAAGATATAAGAAGTTTCCTTTAGTTCAATCATGGTCACAACTTTTGCTAGCCTTAGGTGCTCAATTACCTTTACTTCTAATTGGTTCAATTTATGGATTAGAAGTAGCTGGTGTATTTGGTTTAGCTCAAAATATGATTAACATACCAATGGATTTAATTGGACAATCAGTTGCTCAAGTTTATTATGCTGAAATCTCCAAGTATGGAAAAAATAATCCAGATAAAATTTACAAATTATCAGTTTCAATTATAAAAAAACTTTTTTTAGTAGCAATCGTTCCTGTTGGAATAATTACACTGTTTGGCCCATGGCTATTTGCATTAGTCTTTGGTGTTGAGTGGGTAGATGCAGGTTTGTATGCCCGATATTTTTCATTGGTAATACTTGCACGATTTATATCAAGTCCTATTACGAATGTTTTTAATGTGTTTGAACAGCAAGGAGTTCAGTTATTACTTAATATAACAAGAGTAGTAATTGTTCTAATTATATTCTTTTTGAGTAATTGGCTTGATTTTTCAGCAAATCAAGCTATTATTCTCTATAGTATAGTCTTTCCAGTATACTCAATAATTGGTTTGATTGTAGCTGTTAATATTATGAAAAAGAAAATTAGTAAGAATAGCTTCGCATGAAAATATCAATTGTCTTAACAGGATATTATTTTAGAAATAAGCATCTGTATGAACAAATACTACAAGAAACAAAACTTTATGATTCAATAAGTTTTAATCTTTTTATTTTGTCGCACAAAGCTGAATATGAAATATCAGTTGATATTTACAATTACTTAATTACAAATAACTGGCAGATTATTTATCAGCCAAATATTGGATGGGATTGGGGGTGTCATGCCCAATTCGTACAATGGCATAATAAATCAAACTTACCAAACCCAAATTTTGTCTTGTTTTTACATGATGATATAATTGTATGTAAAAATGGTTTTATTAGAGAATATTTAACTTTGTCCTGTAGAGGATATGAACTTATTGGGAATAGTTTACCTTTTACTAAAATTAAATCTTTTGAACATAGTTATGCTGATGAGGCTTATATTCTAAGTAAAAGCGGCTGTCAATACGAATCTGGTGAAGTCAAAGTAGTAAGAGGATCTGCATTTTTTATTTCATTTGACTTAGCAGTGAAGGCATTAAGTAATTTACCGTATCAGAAATATGGTTCTATTCATTTGGCAAATCGTTCGTTGCGTATGTTTGGTGCTGTAGCAACATTTCTGGTGGGTAAGGAGAGGATTGGTTATCTTTCTGATAAACATTTTAGTAGTGAATACATATCCGAAGAAATGAGAGGACAAAGTATTTCTCCTCTTTTCTTTGTTAAAAGACATGTTGTTTCTTTTATTTCCAAAGTAAGAATTTATGTGTCGACTATGTATTCAAGAGTTATACTTAATCACACTTATACACTTAATAGTTCAGGTTTGAAGGTTAATGTTACTCATAATAATGATATTCAATATGGTTATCTTAATCTAATTATAGATAATTTAAATGGCTCAGATGTTAGTTTTGATGAGTTAGTTCAATTATTTGAACAATATAAAATTTGCTCCGTAAAGATTCCATTTTCAATAGCGTCAACCAATGAAGAATTAATGAGCTTTTTGTTTAGTGTAATTTTGAAAAGCAATAAGCCTGTAGACGTATTAATTGACGTTGACAATTTAATTGAAAATGATTTCCATCAATTTTTGAATAGATATTCAAATGTTGATGTAAAGCAAGAAGTTATATTCAGATTAAAAAGTTTTAAGTTTGGTAAGCGATTATACATAAAGTATCTCCCCCATAAGGTTAACTATTAATAGTAAATGAAAGTAATAAATAATTTCGTTCTTACAAATTATAATTCATATCGCATAAACGCAATATGCTCTAAAGCATGGTTTCCGGATAATGAATTTGAGTTAATGGATGTTTTCAAAAGAAATAAGAAGCCAATAATTCTTGGGAATGGAAATAATATTATATTAAGTAAGAATTATTATGACGAAGAGTTTATCGTTTTTAATGGAAACTATAACAATGTAAATGTACAAGAAAATCTCATTGTAGCGGAATCAGGAGCAACTTTATTACATTTAAGTGAAGTCGCACTTTTTTATAATCTATCAGGTTTGGAGCTTTTTTACGACATACCAAGTTCGGTTGGCGGAGCAGTCGTTATGAACGCCGGTACTAAAGAAAAAGAAATTAAGGATATTCTAATAAAAGTTCGTTATCTCGATTTAGTTGATATGCAATTTAAAGAGATTCTTAAGGATGAAATTCAATTTGAGTATCGCAATAGTTTTTTCCAAAAGAATACTGATAAAGTTGTGATCAAAGCGTGGTTTGAACTTCAACAGGGTGATCACAAGGTGATTAAGTCAAAAATGGAAGAGACGAAGAGAATTAGATGGGAGAAACAACCCCGTGAATATCCAAATTGTGGCAGCGTATTTAAAAGACCTCCAGGTCGTTTTGTTGGGCCAATGTTGGATGAGCTTAACATGAAAGGTTTTGCTGTCGGCGGAGCTAAAATATCGGAGAAACATAGTGGGTTTATTGTTAATTTTAATAATGCAACAGGAAACGATATACTTGCAGTAATTTCTGAAGCTCAACGACGGGTAAAGGAGAGATTTAATGTTGACTTGGAAGTTGAACAAAGAGTTATATAAAAATGAAGATAGCATTTGTCGTCACTAGTATAAATTCAAAGAGTAACGGTTTAGGGGGGCATTATCACAGCCTCCTCGTTACTGCTATCGAACTCTCAAAGTTGCACGAAGTCTTTATCGTTAATATTGGAAATGCTTCAGCTAGAACTTTTGAAGAAACAACAATTAAACTATATACAATAATTGACCAAGGTCCAGCACTATTTAACATATGTGTTAAACTAATCGATATTTTGAAAGATGAAAAACCTGATATTTTACATGCATTTGATTCATCCGCTTATTATTGGGTTCGTATTGCTAGTAAGATACTAAAAACACCTAGTTGTTTAACTAAATGTGGTGGTAATAATCCAATATATTTTCCTTTGGCAAAAAATTTGGTACTTTATAGTGTAGAGAATTTTAAATATTTTAGTTCTTTGAACAAGTTTAAACAATCAAAGCTTTCAATGATACCAAACAGAATAAGTCCATTTCCAGATGATTCAAGACGAATCTGTAAAATTATTAGTAGATTAGGAGAATATGCAGAGTGCTATAAGTTTTTAAGAATAACGCGAATTGGGAATTATTACCATAATAGTTCGTTACAGTTAATTAATCTAGTAAATAGGTTAACGCAGGATGGTATTAAGTGCTGTGCAATTTTTATTGGTACAGTGGAAGATAAAATATTTCTGGATGATTTAATAAAGCAAGGTGGTGATAATTGTTTTTTCTTTACGGAATCTGAATTTACTAAAAATGCCAAGTCACTTATTGCTTGTTCAGATGCTGTCTTAGGTACAGGTCGGAGCTTTATGGAAGCTGCAGCAAAGAATAAAATTTTACTGTGCCCAGCAAAAAATAGTACTTTGCCTGCTTTTATTTCACTCGAAACGTTTAACGATGCATTTTATTATAATTTTTCTGAAAGAATAGTGTTTCAAACATTTAATGAATCTATATCTTACAATAATTTGAAGAATGTTTTACTTAATTATTTAGAACGAGAAAGATATAGGAGTTTTACCAATTTAATTTTTCAAGAGTATTTTGATGCGAATCAGATTGTGGGTAAGTATGAAAAAGTCTATGAAAATGCCAAAATGAAAATAAAGCCTGCAATTCATGTTCTTGATTTTTTGTTACACACACTTTTTATAATTCGTAATTATTATCGTTAATGCCACAGTTAAAAATTAATTACTATTATAGGTTCAGAAGAAAAGACCTATATTTTTTTTTCTTTCTTTGGATACTACTTTATATAGAGCCAATAACAATTAATAGTTTTAAAATTTCTCAGATATGGAAGGCTATTGCTGTATTCTCAGCTTTCATGTATTTGCTCCCCAAGTCCAAACCTATATTTTATATATTTGGGATGTTGTATGCGTTAAAATACCTGTTTTATACCAAAATGCCATATGGTTATATAACGGCAGTCCAAAATTCGCTGGAATCAATGATTTTTCCATTAGCTTTAATTTACTTATACAATAAATATAAGTATCGAAAAGATGCGGTGGAGCGATTAATACATACTTCTATTACATTGTCATTATTTATTATTATTTCGACAATACCTTTCATTTTTGGGCTACAGACACTTAATCCGGTTACAGAACTTGATCAATTTGGATTGGAAGATGTAACAGCTACAAAGGGTTTGTTTTATCATATTGCTGTTTCCTCGAAAATGTTTACGATAGCTACATTGGTTTTGATTAACTTTTATAGTAGATTTTCTAATAATGTTTCAAATAAATTAATTTGGCTAATTTCGGTTACTCTAGGTTCTTGGTATGTGTTTACAAGCTGGACTCGTACTGGCTGGTTTATCTTCCTTTTTGCCTTGTTGATAAGTTTTTTTTATAACGCAAGTCTTAAAAAAAAGATAATAGCATTGTTTTTTACTGTAATCTTATTTCTCGGCGTGACATGGTTATACGACAATAATCAAGCTGTTAGATATCGTTTAACAGGAGGGGCTACTTATCGTACTGAAAATGATTTATCATTAGAACAGCTTGCTAATGCACGTTTACCATTTATTATTATAGCAATCGATAATATAACTGAGAGTACAACACTTTCAAAAATTTTTGGTTATGGAACTCAGCATGGTATAGACTTGTTTGAACAAAAGACAGGTATGAAAATAGTTTCACATAATGCTACTTTTGAGATTCTAGAATCCAGTGGCATAATTGGTCTTGTTTTGTATATGCTATTCATTGGTGCATTAATTTATAAAGTAAAATCTAATTGGAAATATTTAAGTCTGGAAATAAAACGAATTGTTTTTGTCTCAGGTTTTTTATTTATTGGTTTTTATTTAACGTCACACGGTACACCATTTTGGGGTGAAATTATTTTCGCATGCTATATATCGTTAACAATAATTTCACCCAAAGTGAAAATTTTCAGTGCGAGTAAAAATGAAAATAATTAATCGTTGATATATAAATACTATTGTTGTTTAGTAATGTAATTATGGAAATACAAGACGGTAAAAATAAAATTCTCTTTATTGAAATTTGTAATTATATAGATTATCCAATTGGAGGATATATGGCTTTTGCCAAACAAATGTTGACTGCATTTGGTAATCAATTAGTTTTGGTAGGATTGAGCACAGATGATACACCTGTAGGAGTTTGGGTGAAAAAAAATATTAATGGTGTTGAATTTGACTTTTTCTCTGTAATGAAGGTTAAGAAAAAGGATGTTAAACCCTTAATTCCGGGTAGATTACATGCATATTTCTGCCTTCGGAAATATTTAAGTAAGATTCTTAAAATTAATGTGCATAACGTTTTTGTTCAGACACCAGAAGTGATGTTTGCTTTAAGTGGTTATAAATCTCTGAATATATGCAATCGCATTCCCGGATTGGAAAATCCATTGAAAATTTCAAGATATAATTATTCGAAATATTTTGTGAAAATCTTTGACATTTTGTTTTTTAATTCTCTTAAAAGGGCAAGTGTAATCTTAGCATCAGCAGATGAACACGCAATTAATGATTTCGTAATAAGAAGTAAAGGTCAAATTGAACTTGAAAAATTAATTCAGTTTCCCACAAGAGTTGATACAAATGTCTTTTACCCACGGCCCTTAATTGAATGTAGAGAGATTTTGAAATTACCGTTAGATAGTTTCATTGTTTTAACTACTGGACGATTAAATTCTTATAAAGGATGGAGGTTTATGATAGACTCTTTTCGAGTACTTATGCAGGAAATTCCGAATGCTTTGTTTGTATTTGTAGGTGATGGGGAAGATAGGTTTAAGATTCAGAGTTACATTGAAAGTCATTCTCTTTCTAATAAAATTATACTCGTTGGTCGAAAAACGCATGAAGAGTTAGCTGTTTTTTTGAATTCTTCAAATGTATATATATCTGGTTCATATGTTGAAGGTTGGTCAACTTCTTTAGTTGAAGCAATCGCCTGCGGTATTCCTGTTGTATGTACAAATTTTAGTAGTGCAAAAGAGTTAGTTGAAAATCATAAAAATGGCTATGTGATAGACTCGCATGATGTGATTGCATTTGTCAAAGCAATATTAAATTCTCAAAAATTATCGAAGAATGAGCTGTTAAATCGTACACATTATATTAATAAATATTCAACAGATAATCTCAAATTGTCAATTTTAGAATATTGGAAATTAGTTTAAAAATGGGATATATACAATTTTTAAAATATCTGAGAATTTTATACTTGGTAAATTTTAAATGGAGAAAGTATAAAATTGGAAAAAACTTTCATGCTGGTAGAAATGTTGTTTTGTGGTCAAAGAACGAAATTAATATTGGGGATAATTTTTATATTGGTAGATATTCGCAAATAGAATGCGATGCAGATATTGGTGATAACGTGATATTTGGAAATAGTGTTGCGATTGTTGGAAAATATGACCATAACTTCACTCAGATAGGAGTACCAATTAGGATGGCAGAGCAAATTAGAGATACAACGTATAAGTGGGTCGGTTTAGACTCAAAAGTGATTATTGAAAATGATGTCTGGATAGGTTATGGAGCTATAATTTTAAGTGGTGTTAAAATATCTAAAGGGAGTATTGTGGCTGCAGGCTCTGTAGTGACTAAGGATGTCCCATCGTATTCTATAGTCGGGGGAAATCCAGCTAAAGTTTTAAGAAAAAGATTTTCAGATGATGAAATTATTTTACACGAACAAGTACTCAATAAATCCTATAGTGAGATTTGAGAATTATAATAGTACGTTAAACTCCATATATAATTATAGTAATGACCATTCTTGTTACCGGAGGAGCTGGATTTATAGGCTCCAATTTATGCGAAACCCTTCTTAATAAGGGTTGTTCTGTAGTGTGTCTTGATAATTTTTCAACCGGGCACCGCTACAATATCGAACCATTTCTTGAAAATCCCGCATTTCAATTAATCGAAGGCGATATTCGTGAGCTCGAAACCTGCCGTAAAGCGGTGGAAGGCGTTGATTATGTGTTCCACGAAGCCGCCCTGGGTTCAGTGCCCCGCTCCATTAACGACCCCATCACTTCAAATGAAGTAAATGTTTCCGGCTTTCTGCATATGCTGGTGGCTGCCCGTGATGCCGGAGTGAAGCGCTTTGTTTATGCTGCCAGTTCGTCCACTTACGGAGATTCTGCTTCTCTGCCTAAGATAGAGGATGTGATTGGGCGCCCCTTGTCGCCCTATGCTATTACTAAGTACGTTAACGAGCTGTATGCAGATGTGTTTTCGCGTACCTACGGAATGGAATGTATTGGCCTGCGCTATTTCAACGTGTTTGGTCGTCGCCAGGATCCCAATGGTGCCTATGCTGCGGTAATTCCTTTGTTCGTGAAGAAATTTCTTCAACACGAATCGCCTCGCATCAATGGGACCGGTGAGTACTCGCGTGACTTTACCTACATTGATAATGTGGTACAGATGAACCTCCTGGCGATGACCACCACCAATCCCGAAGCAGTGAATACTGTGTACAATACTGCTTATGGCGAACGAAATACCTTGTTGCAGCTGATTGACTACTTGAAGGAATTTCTCTCCGAGCACGATCCTGCGATTGCAGATATCAAGGTCGAATACGGACCGGAGCGAGTAGGAGACATTCCCCATTCACTGGCTTCGGTGGAGAAGGCGAAAAGACTGCTGGGATATGAGCCGACACACTCGTTGCGCGAGGGACTTCGTGAAGCGGTAAGCTATTATATACAGAAACGAATTGTGTGACTAGTGATAGGGATTGATTTAGTTTGTTGTGTTTTTTTTATTAAATGAGAAATAAATTACAATAATAAACATATGAATGATATTAAAATTGCCGTTATTGGTTTAGGCTATGTTGGATTGCCCTTGGCCCGTTTGTTTTCTACGAAATATCCTACCATTGGTTTCGATATTAATCAAGGGCGAGTTGCTGAATTAATGCGTGGTCACGATGCAACATTGGAAGTTGAGGATACGTTATTGCAGGAGGCTATTGCCAATAATGGTTTTGTATGTACTAACGACTTATCAAAAATAGAGGATTGTACGTTTTATGTGGTTACCGTTCCGACCCCCGTTGATGTCAATAACAATCCCGATCTTACTCCCCTGTACAAGGCCAGTGAGACCGTTGGGAAAGTAATCTCCAAGGGAGATATTGTAGTTTACGAATCGACGGTTTATCCTGGCGTTACTGAGGACGAATGTCTACCCGTGGTAGAGAAAGTTTCCGGTCTGAAATTCAATGTCGATTTTTTTGCCGGATATAGTCCCGAGCGCATCAACCCCGGCGATAAGCTGCATACAGTAGAAAAGATTAAAAAAGTAACTTCCGGCTCTACGCCCGAGATAGGTAAAATAGTAAATGAAGTATATGCTTCTGTGATTACCGCCGGAACCCACCTAGCACCGACTATGAAGGTAGCTGAAGCGGCCAAGGTGATCGAGAACTCGCAGCGCGATATCAATATCGCCTTTGTGAACGAACTTTCCAAAATTTTCAACAAGATGGGAATCGACACCAATGCGGTGCTCGAAGCCGCGGGCACTAAGTGGAACTTCCTACCCTTCCGCCCCGGACTGGTAGGTGGGCATTGCATCGGCGTAGATCCCTATTACCTGGCGCAGGCCGCCCAAAGGAGTGGTTACAATCCCGAAATCATTTTAGCCGGTCGCCGCATGAATGACGGCATGGGAGAATACGTAGCCAATGAAATAGTGAAGTTGATGCTCAAACGGGGTATCCAAGTGCTCGGCGCAAATATCCTCATCCTCGGTATCACCTTTAAAGAAAACTGTCCCGATGTGCGTAATACCAAGGTAATTGACATCATAAAAGCCCTTGCGGAGTACAACATCCACCTTACCATCTACGACCCCTGGGCCAATCCTGCTGAGGTGAAACATGAATACGGAGTAGTCACCACCCGTGAACTACCCGTCAATCGCTACGATGCTGTGGTGCTCGCTGTTGCCCATAATGAATTCAAACCTCTCGACATTGCCAGTCTGAAAAAAGAAAAGGCCGTAGTATATGATGTAAAAGGGCTGCTGAAAGAGGCGGATGGACGATTGTAAAATAATTTTGAGTTTAATAATTGTTAATATGATTTTTCAGGGACTTGCGTAGTATATGAAATTGCTTAATTATGAGATAAATACAGAACTGCCAACAGTCAGTTTAGAAGATAGATTAATAGTAAATACAATTAATCCTCACTCCTATTGTGTAGCAAAAAAAGATGAGATTTTCAGTCAAGCATTACATCGTTCTGATGTTTTGTTGCCAGATGGGGCTGGTATTGTGTTGAGCGCAAAAGTATTACAAGGAAAAACAATTCACAGGATTACAGGTTCGGATCTGCACCTTCATTTGCTAGACCTTGCGCAGACGAATATGTTAAGAGTGTTTTACCTCGGAGCATCAAACGAAACATTGTCGGCTATCAGGCAAAAAGTTGCTCTTGAATATCCAGCTGTTGAGATCGATGTTTTTAGCCCTCCTTTTAAGAGCGAATTTTCTGCAGACGACAATCGTGAGATGGTTTCACACATCAATGCGTTTAAACCTCATATCCTTTTTGTTGGAATGACTGCGCCCAAACAGGAAAAGTGGGTATATCGGAATGAAAAGGAGATCGATGCCAATTTGATTTGTTCAATTGGTGCTGTGTTTGATTTTTATACCGGTAGAATAAAACGACCTGGGAAATATTGGCAGAGATTAGGATTAGAATGGCTGCCTCGTTTGGTGCGTGAGCCAAAACGATTGTTTCGACGTAACTTTATTTCTACACCTCATTTCCTTTGGGATGTGATGGTGGAAAAGATAAAGATGACCTTGAAAGGCTAAGCCTTGAAAGTTATCGAACGCACAGCACTGGTTACAAATTTCCACCATCTGTACGGATACCATAACCAATAGAGTCTGGGATTGTGTATATTATATTCAGCAAGCATCAGCTTTTTTGAAGGAATGAGAATCTCGCCGATAAATACTAATTTACTTTTAATTCCCGGAATTGATTTAATATACGTACGATGAGCATGTATAGACGTTATGTTTGGTGCATTATCGTTCAAATGTAATTGCAGCTGCCTTAATGTTTGCCTACTTATAATAGAATTTTCATAATTAAAAGGAAGCATTGGAGTCTTAAAAATGTGATTAATCAGCACTAGCTGTTTGATCACGTTTTTTTTTGCTCCATATTTCACACATCGAGCCAGTAATTCTTCCCAGTTAATATCATTTTTCCATTGTAGAACAACTATATCCAACCAAGAATAAAACTGTAATTCCGATCCATTAAAATGTTTGTCAAGGTGTACGCACAAATGAATAAGCATGTCGATACAATCCAAAACACCCACTTCACTTCCGCTTATGAGGGTCTTAATCGCCCGGTTCATAAACTCTTCCGTGTCAAGCTTATATTCGTAAAGAGCAGCATGTAGTTTGATGTGCAACTCTATCGATACACCATTTTTGATCATTGCAGGTAGATGAGCATGCTCTAATTTCTCACTTACCTGTCGACTGTATAGCGATGCTGTTTGCAAATAGCCCAAGCCTTTTATACTTTCTACAACCTCACTAACATCATCTTCCCGAATTAACAAATCAATGTCACTGAATTGCCTTATACCTAATTTAGGATATAGCGCTTCAGCAAGGTAAATTCCCTTTAGTGCTACTACCTTCAAGTTACGCCTATTCAGCTCACTCGTTACTTCAGTAAATGCGTTATAAAGGAGCATACTTCGAGTCAATGTTTTCAGGTAAGTCTGTTTGTAGAGCATTCGATCTCTTTCAGGAATAATTACTTTAACTTCTGCATCGTTAGATAAGAAGTACCATAAGACTGGAGCTATCCCTTTTTTTATTAGATAAGCACTCGCATTTTTCCAGTCCCTGATCTCTTTAATCGCATTCATTAATGCGACTTTATGGTCAGTATAGCAATCTTTGTTTGCCAGTAGTGGGCCAGTGGCCGCAATAGTAGCAATAAGCAAACGTTGCTCTGGTTTAGAAGCGCTGAATGGTTTCATAAGCTTAAGAGATGAGTACTGTTAACAACAATGCAATTGATATAATAATTATAATGTTTATTTTTTATTTTTGATTGTAGGCGTTTCGGTGTTTATTGAAAATTGAATCTTTTGATAAAATAAGTCATCATCCCGGCAAGTTGAGCCACAAATCCAGTACCTCTACTAATTTTTTAACTTGTATCCCCTTATCATCATCTGTTTGCCTGGAAGCAATACTGCACACAGGTACTTCACGTCCCTTCCACGGCCTTTATTCCTCTTTCGTTCAAGGCTACGGCAATTTCCCGAAACGCATCGTACAGCACCATACTTCGGCTTACTGTCTTCAGATAGGCCTGCCGGAGTTTTGCCATCACCTCTGCCGGTATTTTTGCTTTAACCTCCGCATGGCGCTCTGCTATTTCCAGGAAGAGCGGAGCCACGCCTTTTTTTATCAGTTTCGTGCAGGCTTTCTCCCAGTTGTCGATTTTCGCCAGGCTTTGTAGCAATTGGGCGATATCCGGGGCAGGGGAGCAGGCTGCGATTACTAAGTGATTTTCGGGTGAAAAAACGTACATGACAGTTGATTGAACAAGTACTGCAAAGATAACTATTTTCCTCGTTTTGCCATGTTAGTTGACCCCGCTTTTGCTGCTTCCCCACAAACTCAGAAGGTCACCCCCCTTGTAAAGTGTCCTCTTGCCACTTATTGATGAACAGGTGAGCAGCTTTTTAGAAATCAAAAGCAGTAAGGAGACGATTGGGTGGGGAAATTCATCCAATCCGTCTTTAATCAGTAATTATTTTTTGAAAAACAACTTATATTTATTGTTATTCAATAAATATTGAATATCTTTGCCGCATTGAAAACTATAAATAGTACAACAATGTGGAACACAAACAACGTAGTATTTAAAGGCTTGCATGTAATAGCCTGGATCATTTTTGTAGGTCTGTGCATTGAGGCAGGAGGCTTATTGGTCAACTTTATCATCAGCCTTTACAAGCCTTCACTTCTCCCCAACCTGTATCAGAAGCTCGATTTAACGGCGCTCTACGAAAGCAGCAGATGGGCCTTCGTTGGCAGTTATAGCTTTATTCTGGCTATTGCGGCGCTCAAGGCCAGCCTGTTTTACACGGTGGTGATGCTTATGCACAAGATGGAGCTCGGCAACCCCTTTACGCCTTTTGTAGCGCGGAGGATACTGCTGGTCAGTTACAATACCCTCGCCATCGGGTTGCTGAGCTACCTGGCCCGGGAGTTTACACGGGGCCTTGCGAAGCGAGGTTTCATCACCGACTCTCTCCATCAGTTCTGGCACGACAGCCAGGCGTTCGTACTCATGGGGGCGGTAGTGTATATCATCGCCATTATAATTAAACGAGGAGTCGAAATTCAGTCGGAAAACGAGTTAACTATTTAGCACCATGGCAATCGTAGTCAATTTAGATGTTGTGATGGCACAACGTAAGATGTCGCTCAACGAACTGTCCGAAAAAGTAGGATTAACCCTGTCGAATCTGTCGATCCTCAAAACCGGCAAGGCAAAAGCCATTCGCTTCAGCACCCTCGAAACCCTCTGCAAGGTATTGGAGTGCCGGCCCGGCGATATTCTCGAATACCAGCCCGACGAAAAGTAGCGCCGGGCTCGGGACCGGTGCGGCCCGGGCAGGGGGGGCGAAGGTGCGAAAAAAGTAAAATACACCGGCGATCTTTCCCGGAAACAACGATTTTTTTTCAGTATATTTGCGGACTAAAACAGATCCCAATGTCCCTTCATAAAACAACCATAAAAGACATCGCTAAAGAACTGGGTATCTCGGTTGCAACCGTATCCAGAGCGCTCACCGGGAGTCATGAAGTGCAGGAGGAAACCCGGGAAATGGTGCTTCGAAAAGCAAAAGAGCTTAACTATCGTCCCAATATACAGGCTCGTAATTTGTTGAAAAACAGAACCAATATAATCGGAGTAATTGTTCCTGAATTCGTCAGTTTTTTTTTCCCCGAAATAATTATAGGAATACAGGAAGTGGCCAATCGGGAGGATTATCAGGTGCTCATATGTCAATCCAACGAAACCTCCGACTTGGAACGCAAAAATATTGAAATGTTGGAGTCGAGTAGAGTGGAAGGAATTATCGTGTCGGTCACGAAGGAATCGAAGAACGAACCGGTATTCGAACGCTTATTAAACGAGCAAATGCCTTTGGT
Organism: Paludibacter sp. 47-17; assembly: GCA_001898935.1. Classification (GTDB taxonomy): domain Bacteria; phylum Bacteroidota; class Bacteroidia; order Bacteroidales; family Paludibacteraceae; genus Paludibacter. The sequence goes on along the minus strand of MKVT01000009.1, from coordinate 31,994 downwards.
GTTTATTAACCGGGTATTGCCTGATTTAATAGCCGACAAGGTAATTATCGACGATCGCAAATGGGCCTTCAAAGCAGTAGAGCATTTGATAAAATGCGGTTACCGTAGAATTGCCCATTTGGGAGGGAATGAAAAGCTGGCGGTGTCGGCCAATCGTCTGCAAGGGTATCTCGATGCTCATCGTCATTATGGACTTGACGTACACCCGAATTTGATAATGAATCTGGGGGTTCAACAAGAACGAGCGAGTTTGGGAGTGAATTATCTGTTGAGCCTGAAGGTTAAACCCGATGCTGTTTTTTGTGTCAACGACCCGGTCGCAGTGGGATGTATGCTTGAGTTGAAAAAAAGAGGCCTGAAAGTGCCTGAAGATATTGCAGTGGTAGGATTTTCGGAATCGCCTATAGGCAGAATTATGGAACTGACGAGTGTCAGTCAGCCAACCTATGAAATGGGGCGAGTAGCAGCCGGGAAGCTCCTGGAGCAGATCAAGGGCAATTGCAAACCGGCTGAAACGGTGGTGCTGGATGCGAAATTAAATATCCGCAATTCATCCCTGCCGGTCCATAAGCGCACGCAAAAATGATTTGAGGACAAACAATGTAAACGTTTACGTAAATAAAGCACATACTCGGTCCGGAAATTAGAGCTGGAATTTATCTTTGCATCACATAACAGTAAAGATGTGCGTATGCAAGTGCTCGATTATTTGTTTATCCTATTGTTTGTAATCCTGATCCTCGTTGTGGGTATTGTATTTGCACGTGTAGGAGGAAAGGATATGAAGTCTTTTTTTGCAGCCGGAGGTGCATTGCCCTGGCCAATCAGCGGACTTTCGTTGTTTATGGGATTTTTTTCGGCAGGAACGTTTGTTGTGTGGGGTTCCATTGCCTATTCGCTCGGTTGGGTATCGGTCACCATACAATGGACGATGGCTGTGGCCGGTGTGGTGGTCGGGGTATTAATCGCTACGAAATGGCATAAAACAAAGATTCTTACCGTAGCCGAATATATTACAGTACGCCTGGGCATGCCAGTTCAGAAAATGTATACCTATCTGTTTTTACTTGTTTCTTTATTTACTTCCGGTTCGTTTTTATATCCGGTTGCCCGTATAGTCGAAGTTTCGACCGGACTCTCGTTGGTAACCAGTATAATCGTGCTGGGCGTGATATGTATCATCTACGTTTCGATAGGTGGCCTGTGGGCGGTTGTAATCACCGATGTGTTGCAGTTTATTGTACTTACGGCAGCCGTATTCATAGTGGTTCCCCTGTCGTTTGATCGTGTAGGAGATATCCAAACATTTGTTAACGCGGTTCCTGACCATTTTTTTGACTGGCTCAACGGAGAATACACGCTGGGATTTATAATTGCGTTCGGTATATATAATATCATTTTTTTAGGGGGCAACTGGGCTTATGTACAACGCTATACAAGTGTGGGCAAAGTGGGCGATGCACGTAAAGTGGGGATTTTATTCGGTCTGTTGTACATTATCAGTCCGGTGTTGTGGATGATACCACCTATGCTGTATCGTGTCGTGAATCCCGGGTTGTCGGGCCTCAACGATGAAGGTGCATATTTGCTCATGTGTAAAGAAGTTCTACCCGCCGGTATGCTGGGAATGATGTTGGGAGGGATGATTTTTGCAACTGCCAGTTCGCTGAATTCGACGTTAAATATTTCGTCGGGGGTATTTACCAACGATATTTATAAACTTCTTTACCCGAAGAGTTCCGATAAGCAACTCATCCGTGTTGCCAGGATTTCCACCATTGTGTTCGGGATGTTGGCAATACTGGTGGCGTTGCTGGTACCCTTAATGGGGGGGATCGTGAATACGGTGATCAGTGTAGCAGCTATTACCGGAGTTCCATTGTATCTTCCTGTCATCTGGACGTTGTTTTCCAGGCGACAAACCGGGACTTCGGTACTCATCACAACCCTAAGCAGTTTGGCAATCAATGCACTGTTTAAATTTGTCGTTCCCGTATTGTTCGATCTTCGTTTAACAAGAGCCGAAGAAATGATTTTAGGTGTTGCTTTCCCGGTTGTATGTCTGATGGCCTTCGAAGTTGGTTATAGATGGAAAGGGAAGGAGTCGGGTTCACCAGAAATAAGAAGTATTTCTGGTTCGGAATCGGAGGATACGCTTTCTGCAGCGTCCGGAATGAATGAAGCGAATAATAAGTATAGTATACGGATTTTAGGAGTTGGCGTGTTGACCATCGGGCTGATGATAACAGTTCTGGGGATGCTGGCTTCAAAAGGTGTTTGGATTGTGTTGACGGTAGGTTGTGTGCTGATGCTTTCGGGCTTCATCATTCTTACAAAAACAACTAAAAAGTATGATCAAAAAGAAGTTTGAAGCGTCGAAGCGTTCGGTTAAAACTGTATGTCTTGAAAGCGATTTGGTAGTGGTGGGTGGTGGTATGGCCGGAGTTTGTGCGGCTCTGACTGCTGCGCGGGAAGGAATTCGGGTGGTTTTAGTACAAGATAGACCGGTGTTGGGAGGGAATGCATCGAGCGAAGTTCGATTGTGGGTACTAGGTGCTACGTCGCACATGGGTAATAATAACCGCTGGGCACGCGAAGGTGGGGTGATCGATGAAATATTAGTGGAGAATATGTATAAAAACAAGGAAGGCAATCCGGTGATATTCGACACCATAGTGCTTGATAAGGTGCAACAAGAGCCTAATATCCGGTTGTTACTTAATACAACCCTTTACGATCTGGAAAAATCATCGCCACAAAATATCGAAAAAGTATATGCTTTCTGTTCGCAGAATGAAACTCGTTACGAGATTTCTGCCCCTCTGTTTTGTGACGCTTCTGGCGATGGCATAGCGGGTTATCTGGCAGGTTCGGGATATAGAGTCGGAGCTGAAGATAGCAGCGAATTTAACGAAAAGTTCGCTCCCGATCAAGTACAATATGGCGAGTTGCTTGGCCATTCTATTTATTTTTACAGTAAGGATGCGGGTGTTCCGGTAGAGTTTCATGCTCCCTCCTATGCGTTAAAGGACATTGAACGAATACCCCGGTTTAGAAACATAAACACGGGTGAGCACGGGTGTAAATTCTGGTGGTTGGAATACGGAGGCCGTAAAGATACTATTCATGATACTGAAGACATCAAGTGGGAATTGTGGAGTGTCGTATATGGGGTATGGGATTATATTAAAAACTCCGGAGTGTTTGAAGGGGTTGATAATCTGACACTTGAATGGGTTGGCTTGCTTCCTGGAAAGCGCGAAAGTCGGAGGTTTGAAGGTTTGTATACGCTCACTCAGCAAGATATCATCGAGCAGACACATCATCATGATGCAATAGCTTATGGTGGTTGGGCGATCGATTTGCATCCGGCAGATGGAGTGTTTAGCAAAGAAAACGGATGTACGCAGTTTCACTCAAAAGGAATATACGAGCTGCCTTACAGGTGTTATGTGAGCAGGGATATCCGCAATTTATTTTTCGCAGGCCGCTGTATAAGTGTTTCCCATGTTGCGCACGGATCAACAAGAGTAATGGGAACCTCGGCATTCGGAGCACAAGCAGTGGGGATGGCTGCTGCTGAATGCATCCGGCAGGGAGTATTGCCTGCCACTCTGTTGGAACCTGCGTTGCTTAACATGTTGAGAGATAAGTTAAGCTTAAAGGGACAAAGTATTCCCGGCTATCCGATCAATGAGGATGGTAATCTGGCCAAACAGGCCATTATCACTGCTTCAAGTACGCTCGAATTAGCCGAGATTCCGTTTGATGGTGAATGGTATCGTATTGAATTCTCGGTAGCACAATTGCTGCCCCTTCAATCAGAAACCCGGTATGTTGTTGAGGTGGAAGTAGAAGCCGATGAAGCAACAACACTGATAGCAGAGTTGAAATATTCCCGAAAAATACAGAATTTCACACCGGATTTTACAGCCGGACGATCGGATATTGAGCTTTGTTCAGGAAAGCAACGTGTCGCCGTTTCATTTGATTCTGTCCTTGCTGCGGATCAATATGCATTTATTGTATTCCGGAAAAATCCAAAAGTTAAAATACGAACGAGCAGCAAACGTATCAGCGGAACGTTGAGTGTGTTCAATAAATTCAATCATGCAGTTAATAATTTTGGAATCCAAGAACCTCCCATCGATTCGGGAATTGATTCGTTCGAGTTCTGGTGTCCCGAACGCAGGCCAAAAGGAGCTAATATCGCCATGACTATATGTCCTGCGTTAACAGGATTTGGATCGGGGAATCTGGTGAATGGGTATTTACGTCCTACCGTGCGCCCCAATACATGGGTAGCATCTTTGACCGATTCGCGTCCCAATTTAAAGTTATGTTGGGGGGCACCTGTGATGGTGACTCAGGTGCAGCTGTTTTTCGATACCGATATGGATCATCCTATGGAATCGGTACAAATGGGACATCCTGAAAAAAGAATCCCATTCTGTGTGAAGAGTTTCCGACTGCTTAACGATCAGCGTGAGGTTCTTTACGAAACGACTGATAATTATCAGTCGATAAAAACACTAACCTTTGAAAAAGGGATCGTTGTTAACGAATTGATTATTGAAATGGACAGACAGTCGGAAACTATTCCTTGTGCCTTGGTTGAAATTTATATACCTTTATCCAATTGATAGTAATACCTGTAAAACAAATACCATGAATGAACGAGATGAATTGTATCTTCTGCTAAAAGGAAGTACGTCAGCCTTTGAACATTTATATAATTTATATAGTGGTAAGCTGTTTAATTTTTGTTTGAAGCTTACGAACGGGAATAAGTACATTTCCGAGGAATTGACTCAACGAACCTTTGTAAAGGTATGGGAAAAGCGTAGCTCTATTGATCCCGAACGATCGTTTGTGTCATTTATATGCACCATTGCCAAAAACATGTTGCTCAACGATTTTGAACATGAAACGGTTAAATTTATATATGCCGAGTATGTGAAAAGTGCGGCGCACATACAACATGAAAATGCAACAGAGCTGGAGGTGGAACGTAATTTATTAGAAAACCTGATTGATAAAATTACGGAAGAATTACCCCCTAAACGAAAAGAAATATTTATTTTGAGTAGAAAGCGAGGATATTCGAACAAACATATTGCAGAGTACTTACACATTTCAGAAAGTACCATTGAGACTCAATTAACCAAGTCCTTGGCTTTTATGAAAGAAAAGTTAAAGTATTACGGAAGCTATTTTGTATTTTTGTGTTACTTTTGGGTCATGTAAGTAGTGGAATATCGGTTTAAATCTGTATAAAGTATGTATAGCCAATCAATGCGAGCAGTATGTTGATACCTGACGATTACCTTTTGTTGTTCGATCGATATATGGCCGGCAAAGCCTCTGAGGCAGAAACAGCCTGTTTAAAGGACTGGATTAAGAATAATCCGGCTCTTGCCGAATGGCTTGAACAACAGGTTGATGCTTCTGCATCCGAAATGGATCCGTCCACCCGGCATCGTATTTTCGGTGCCGTTAATCGCCAGATTACCGAGGTCAGGACTCAGCCGGGAAGTAAACGTATACGGTCGGGTTGGCTACAACTGGCAGCGATGCTGCTATTACCTTTGATGAGTGCTTTGGGCGTTTATATGTATATGGCGAAACCTACGCAGGATGCTCAGGCCCCCTACCGGATCGCTGTTGATTATGGTCAGAAAGCTGAAGTTACCTTACCCGATGGAACGAAAGTATGGTTGAATTCAAAATCAGTTTTAAGCTGTAGTACTGGATTTAATACGGCAGATAGAAACATTTACTTAACAGGTGAAGCCTTTTTTGAAGTAGTCCCTGATAAGTATCTTCCATTTCGTGTTGTCACGAAGGATGTAACGGTGGAAGCGTTAGGAACTTCATTTGTCGTTAAAGCCTACGACGAAGACAATACGGTGTCGTCGATATTGATTGAAGGGAAGGTACGAGTTGCAACTCCTCACAAGCAAGTTCTCTTACAACCCAGCCAGCGCCTGGAATATGATAAAGACATCCAAGAAACGACGGTGGCGCCGGTTGCAAATGCGGCCGATTATGCGGCATGGAGGAACAACGAGTTACGGTTTGAAAATGAATCGTTGCAGGAAATTGCAAAGGAAATTGAACGGGCGTATGCAGTAGAGATACTTTTTGAGTCAGAAGAACTGGCCCGCCAGCGTTTTACCGGCACCCTCAATAACAGCAGCCTCCAACATGTTTTAAATATTATCGCGATTACTGCGTCGTCGAATTTTACGATTAAAAATGAACAGATTATTTTTCATAAATAGTAATGCTTTGCCGATGCGTATTCTCTGTAAAAAAGCAATCAGCCCTATAAGTTGATTGCTTTTTTAGCAGATAATCAATAATAAATTACATTTCGATAGTGGATAATCAACCGTTAACTGTATATATAGTATACAAGTATCTACTATAACCAGTAAATTTAATACAAATGAAAGCACACTTGAAAGAAACAGTGAGATTTTTAGGGCGTTTTCGGTTATCCCGAATACTCCTCGTCTTTGTGGTGTTTTTACCTTCTGTTTTAACAGCACAAATCAGCATTAATGTGAAGGAGAAACCATTGAAAGAAGTTGTGAAAATGATAGAAACTAAAAGTGAATATCGTTTTTTTTACAGCGAAGGACTGAATGACCTGGACAAAAAGGTGACGGTGAACGTCTCGAACAGTAGTATTGAGCATGTGATGGGACAGTTGCTCGCCAGGACCGGGATTGCCTACAGGATTGAAAAAAACAATCTTGTTGTGCTCTATCAAAAAGCCCCAGCCCAACCCTCTGAGAACAAAAGAGATGATAAGCCGGCTGGAAAAAAGAAAATTTCAGGAGTTGTGAAGGACGAGCATGGTCAGCCGTTGCCCGGAGCCAGTGTGTTGATAAAAAACAGCAAACAAGGTGTGACCACCAATGCGGAAGGAGCCTTTGTGCTCGAAAGAGAAGCTGATGTAGACGTATTGCAGGTTAGTTTTATTGGGATGAAGAAACAAGAGGTTCCGGTACGTAGTGAAGCCTCCATTGAAGTGAATTTAAGAGAAGATGCTATCGGACTGCACGAGATTGTAACGGTGGGCTATGCAACTCAAAAGAAGGTGAATGTTATTGGATCGGTTGCCACCATTGGAGCTAAGTCGCTTGAAAGCCGTCCCGTCACTTCATTGTCGTCGGCTCTTGCCGGATTAGCGTCGGGTGTGTATGTGCGAAGTTCGTCGGGCAAACCAGGAGCCGATGGAGCCAGTATACTTATCAGGGGAATGGGGACTTTAAACAACACGGCTCCGCTTGTGATAGTGGATGGAATTGTAGGTTCTACAACAGGAGTGAATCCCAATGACGTAGAAAGTATTTCCGTGCTGAAAGATGCTGCCGCGTCGGCTATTTATGGTTCATTGGCATCGAATGGGGTAATACTGATTACAACAAAAAGTGGGAGTGCAGGCAAAGTTACAGTAAGCTATTCGGGTAACAGCTCCATCACTACACCGAGTAATTTGCCGGGTTTTGTATCGGATTATGTGCGGCATATGCAGTTGGTGAATGAGGGCTATTCCAATATCGGACAGACTCCTGTATATACAGCTTCCACTATTGCGAAATGGCAGGAAGCCAACGCCAATCCAAATGGCCTCACCCCATTGGGGGTGCCCAATTATGTGGCCTATCCAAATACCGATTGGGCAAAAATTGTGTTTCAACAGAAATTACTGCAGAATCATAATATTTCCCTGAAAGGAGGAACGCAAACTACTCAGTTCTTATTGTCGGCAGGTTATCTCGATAATCCCGGGACTATGCCGAATACCGGAGCCGATCAGTATCAATTGCGTATCAATTTACAGTCGAAAGTGGCCAATTTTCTAACCATTGGTACACAAACGTTTGGGATGGTGCAAAACACCAGTGTGGTGGATATGAATACGGTATTTCAGTACCTGGCAGCAACTGTACCCGGTGTGTACCCAAGATATAACGATAAATACGGATATCCGGCTGCTGCCGAAGAATCGGCAACCGCAAATAATCCATATGCTTCGTTATTTGGCCAGGATGGCGACAACACGGTTTCGTTGCTCAATACTACTTTATTTGCCAATATCGATATCGCCAAAGGTTTGCGGATGGAGGCAAAGGCACATTACGATTACAACTTTACCGAAAATAATATTCATCCGGTACCTTATGAAAAGTGGAACTTTGCAACAGGTATCATAGGATCTTCGGGTGCAAGTCCAGGTCAACTTACGACTCAATATTCGTTGTATAAAAGTTACAATGTCATTCTCGATAATGTATTGAAGTATACTACCACTATCGACGATTTACACGATATCGGAGTATTGGCCGGGTATAATCAGCAGTACTTTAAATTATATAATTTTCTGGCACGAAAAACGGGGCTGCTTGATGCTTCGTTGACTACGCTGAACACGGCCACCACACTCACCGCTATCACCGGTGATGCATACGACTACGCTTTGCGTTCCTATTTCGGGCGATTAAATTATGGGTATAAACAACGGTATCTCTTTGAAGCCGTGATGCGTTACGACGGTTCGTCGCGTTTTGCGAAAAGTAGCCGGTGGGGTTTCTTTCCTTCCTTTTCGGGAGGTTGGAGAGTGTCCGAAGAGCCATTTATGCGCGAAGTGAATAATTATGTCGATAATTTAAAGTTGAGAGCATCGTGGGGAAAAACCGGAAATAATGCATCGGGTAATTACGATTACCAGGCAACTTACAATACGACTCAATATTCCTTTAATGGTCTGGCCATGAGTGGACTGATTCAGAAGAAAAGTGCCAATCCGAAGCTTAAATGGGAGACTACCACCACTACCAATCTGGGAGTGAACGGCAGTTTGCTAAAAAGAGCCCTGAATTTCGAATTGGATCTTTACCAGGGGCTTACGGAAGGTATTTTATTTGTTCCCACAGTTCCGATAACTGTAGGGACTGTAGCAGCCGCAACTCAAAATATCGCCCAGGTGACCAAGAAAGGAGCGGAGCTCATGCTGACCTATAATGGGCAGCTGAATAAATTCAGGTACAGTATTGCCGGAAACGTGGCATACAACATCAATCGTGTTACAAAATACAAAGGTAAACTCGACGAAGGGTATAGTACCGATGAAAACGGAAATTCGGTGTATTCCTCCAATCTGGGATCGGTGTCGACAGGCACCACTCAACGTATTCTTGAAGGATACCGGATTAATGATTATTACCTTTACCCCGTTCACAAAGGAAATGGTTCTCTCCTCAACTCTGACGGAACCGTTAATATAAACGGCGGGCCTGTTGATGGAATGATACGGACTCAGCAGGACATGACCTGGTTACAAATGATGGTGGATGCAGGCTATATATTTCAACCTTCGGGAGGAATAAGTAAGTCGAAAATCTGGTATGGCGACCTTATCTATGCCGATTCCAATGGAGATGGGATCTATGGTAATAGTTTTGATCAGACCTTCACCGGTAAAAACGCTTCACCGTCGTGGAATTTTGGATTAAACATGAACGTGGCCTACAATAATTTCGACATGTCGATGATTTGGGCGGGTAGTGCGGGAATGTCGTATTACTGGAATGAAACTTACATGAATCAATCGGTTGTGGCCCTTGGGAAAGCGGTGCCCACCCTGGTCGCCGATAATCATTATTTCTTCGACGACAGCAATCCGGATAATCCGGCCAATAATATTGACGGTCATTATCCGCGACTTAAAACCACGGATCCACAAAACACGAGAGCCAGTGATTTTTATTTATACGATGCCTCTTATATCAAATTAAAAAGTTTACAATTGGGCTATAATATCCCGGAGAAGCTGATTAAAAAATTAGCAATGAGTAATTGCAGGCTATTCATTGGAGGTGAAAATTTGCTTACTATTACCAATTTCCCGGGATTAGATCCGGAGGTGGGAGCCACAATTGCTTATCCCACAATGAAGCAATATACATTAGGTTTGAATATCACGTTTTAAAAGTTAAAATGCCATGAAAAAAGTAATTCTATATTTAGTCGTCGTTTTTCTCGTACTGGGATGTGACAGCGATTTCCTTGAAACATCTCCCTATTCGGCTATTTCATCTGAAACCATGTGGACGACCGACAATCTGACCGATTTGGGGATGACGGGTGTATATGCAGCTCTCCGGCTGGGGATTGGCAGCAGCAGTACGACATCTCCATACGAATTGTATGAAACCGACAGGTTTGGATTTACCGGACAAAGCCGGTTCGATGAATCGTTGTTACGGGGAACCATCACTGCGGGTGACGGATTGTTTTCTACGATGTGGAAAAATTTTTATGAAGGAATTCAACGGTCGAATGATGCCATAAAGAATATTCCGCTTAAGTCGCCCTCTTCCGACACAAAGAAAGCCCGTTATGTAGCTGAGGCAAAATTTATGAGGGCCTATTTTTACTTTCGCTTAAATCAACTGTACAAAGGGGTGCCACTCTATCTGGAACCCTTTACTGCCGATGAAGCACAAAAACCCAGGGCGACCGAGGAGGAAATATGGGAGCAAATAGTTGTTGATTTAACCGAATGTATCAACGAGACTAATCTTCCTGACAGGTATGTTGCCGGTGATCCCAATTACGGGCATGTAACCAAAGGTGCAGCCTACGCTTTACGGGGAAAGGTATATATGTATATGAAAAAATGGGAATTGGCGATCAACGATTTTTCAAAAGTAAAGGAATGTGGATATGCCTTGTTCAATGATTACAAATCGTTGTTTACTACTAAGAATGAACAATGTCCGGAGATGATTTTCTCTATACAAAATATTAGCCAGCAGGATTTTGGAGGGTCAGTGCAATTGTATTATGGCAGCCGTTCAGCCTTTACTTCCGATTGGAATTACTTTATGCCTACACCCGATTTAGTCGATTTGTACGAAAATATTGATGGATCGCCTTTTAGTTGGGATGCTGTGTTGCCGGGGTATTCGAGTTTGACAGTTGCCGAGCGGGAAGTGTATTTCTTGCGAAATAACCTGACAGCGGCCGAAATAAATGCTGCCGGTCTACGGGGAGCTAAAATGAGTTTATACCTGCCCACCGGAAATGAAGAACGGATACTCAAAGCATATGCAAACAGAGATCCCCGTTTGACTGCTACGGTCATTACCCCTTACTCCACCTTTGTAGGCGCTTACAATAATACTACCAATGTGGCCATCGCCACCATGCGTTGGCCATACCGAGCCCAGGCTTTAGTCGGAGGAGATCTTCAAACCGATACCCAGAATTATTTTTATTACTTATACCGAAAATTTGTGATTGAAGGCGTAACGGAAATCTTAAACCGGAATTATAGTCCGATTGATATGCCTGTTCTACGTTATGCCGACATTGTGTTGCTGTGGGCCGAGGCCTTGAATGAAGTAGGTAGAACGGATGAAGCAGTAGCCAAAGTTAACGAGGTGCGTGGCAGAGCTGGAGTTGCATTATTGAATTCCAATGCCGCAACTACGGTGAAGGGTACGGACGATTTACGCCTAAGAATTCAAAATGAGCGTAGTATAGAATTGGCTGGTGAAGGTGTTAATTACTTCGATCAGCTTCGGTGGAAAATCTGGAAAGAAAAAGTGTTTTATCCGGGTAATGGAAGTAAACAGGTGTGGGGAGGTGTGGTTAGTGCCTATTCGTTTAAAGGCGATTATATCTATAACTGGCCAATTCCTGCTTCTGAAACTCAGATTAATCCCAATTTAACTCAAAACGAAGGTTGGATTAATTAATCGTGAAGCCAAGTGGTTATGAAACAACTTCAGCTATTAATTATTTTTTATTTGTTAGGTTCCTTATATCCGCCCATCGGAAGTGCCGCTGCTAAAGAATTTTTTGTGTCGCTTGAGTCGAATTCAAGAAATCTGGGGACACGCGATAATCCTTTTTGCAGTTTGAGGGATGCTCAGCTTGCCGTACGCAAGTACAAAGCTAAGCATCCCGAAAAGCCCGTCACAGTGTGGTTGAGAAAAGGGGTGTACGAATTGTCGGGTAGTTTTGAACTTAATAAATACGATTCGGGAACTCCAACCGGTCGGATCACCTATACGGCATATCCTGGCGAAGCAGTGACCTTGATGGGCGGACGTATGATATCTGTTCCATCGGTTCGGAATTGCAGCGACACTCCGCTGCCCGATAAGCTGAATGGAGGGCAAGTGGTTGATAAATTGAAAGTTGTGGACCTGGCGGCATTGGGTATCACCGATTACGGCCAACTTCAACCCACAGGCTTCCGAAGGCCGTATGTAAATGCAGCCATGGAATTATTTATTAACGGGAGGCCTTTCCAGCTTGCCAGATATCCGAATAGTGGGATGTTGCAGATTACCCCCGATGCTGTGATTGACGATGGTATAACAGATCATACCTTTTATCCGGGGAGCTTACGTTTCGACAAGGAAAAACTCACAAAATGGTCGAAGGCCCGTGACATTTTCACCTGTGGCAATTATAAATACGCCTGGGCCACCGATCAGCTGAGAGTGAAACGAATTGACCCGGTTAAGGGGGAAGTAAGCTTTGCCGATGCTCATATGTTCGGCATTTCAGGCGATCATGAATGGAATCAGTATTATTTTTTCAACCTCTTGGAAGAGTTGGATTCTCCGGGCGAATACTATATCGATAGGATCAACGGCTTGTTGTATTTTTATCCGTATGACGACATATCACCCACCGATTCTTTGTATGTATCGGTATTGGAAACTCCACTCATTGCTATAAAAGGAGCCAATTATATCAGTATTGAAAATATTGTCGTGGAAGCCGGACGAGGTATAGGGGTATATATGGAAGAAACGAATGAAAATGTAATACAAAACTGTATATTTCGTAATTTGGGAGTGTTAGGTGTATGTGTTGGGAAAGGGAGCAGATCGACAACAATTTATGGTCATCCTGACGAGCAACACCCTTTTTTACCTCAGGAAAAAATATCGGAAGCAGTGGGTAGTCTTTACGATTATTTATATGAAAATCCGGTCTTTGTTCGGGATGGCGGCAAGAATAATGGGATCGTAAATTGCGAATTTCAAAATATCGGATGTGGTGGTGTTAGTTTGGGGGGAGGGAATCGGTTGACGCTGGAAAAGGCCGGTAACTACATTCGGCAGTGCGAATTTACAAATTGCGGTCGATTGGATTATTCATACAAAGCACCTGTAAATATCGATGGAGTTGGTAACCTGATTCAACATTGTCAGTTTAATACTTGTCCGGCTACTGCTATCTATATTCATGGTAACGAGCATGTTATCGAATATAATGTTATTGAAAGAGCCTGTACGTTTATGGACGATCAGGGAGCTGTTTACCTGGGACGCGATCCGTCGGAATTTGGAAACATTATCCGGTATAATTTTTTTAAAGAAATTGGCAATATCGGGACTACTGTTGCGGTATATTATGATGATGGTGCAAGTGGAACCCTGCTGTATGGCAATGTGTTTTACAAGGCCGGCACTCGTTCGGTTTTAATAGGTGGAGGACATTACAATACCGTTGAAAATAATATCTTTATCCAATCTCCCGTAGCGATTCATCTCGACAACCGATTTGCAAGTTGGGCGAAAAATTCGATTGTGGCCGGAGGAATATTCGAAGTGCGTTTAAATGCGGTTAATTATCTGAAACCACCCTATGTAAACCGTTATCCGGAACTGACAAATTTTTTTAAGGATAATCCTGCCGTTCCCAAGGAAAATGTATTTCGCAACAATGTTTTTGTTCATGTACAACGTGTTTACGACGGTAAAAAAGAATGGGGGCCTGCTGAAAACGAGAATTACATTACCAATCAGGATATTGGATTTGAGAATGACACGGCATTGAATTTCAATTTGAAAGCCGACGCACTTATTTTCAGAAAATTACCCGATTTTAAATCGATACCTTTTTATGCCATAGGGCGTAAGCGTTAAACCGGTAAATTATTTAGAAAACCATGCATACTTTTCATCTGTCGATATGTCGGATGTTACTCATCCAGTTGCTTTTCATAGGTGTAATCCACACGAAAGCAGAAAACAAAACGAAATCGGATCGCACTGCCCTGGCTCAACCGCCGGCCGACGCATCGCAAACCGGTTGGAAATCGCTGACCCTACGGCAAAAAATCGGTCAGTTAATGCTTATGTTACCCGATCGGCAAAAAGAGTTGGAACTGGGTGACGGTTCGCTGCCAGAATTTTTTAAACGATATCCGGTAAGTGGCTTCTTTATGGGTTGGAAACTTTGGGATGGAGTGGAACGTGATCAGTACTTACACCATATACGTACTTCTTGTGTCGAGTATCAGCAAGCGAGTGAGTTGCCACTGATATTTCAGGAAGATTATGAAAGTGGGGTGAATCTGCCCGGAATGACATCGTTCCCGAACGAAATGGCATTGGGTGCGGCAGATTCTCCCCGGTTAGCCTATCAGTACGGTGAAGTGGTAGCAAAAGAGAGCCGGTCGGTGGGTGTTAGGTGGGTGCTCCATCCGGTGGCCGATTTGAATATGAATCCCTTCAACCCCGTAACCAATACCCGAAGCGTATCCGATGATCCCGATCGGGCAATTCGACTGTTGAGCCAACAAATAAGAGGCTTGCAGGATAATGGCGTCGCAGCAACAATTAAGCATTTTCCAGGTGATGGAGTCGATTACCGCGATCAGCATTTGTTGACAACCTGTAATTCATTACCGTTTGAAGTATGGGAGCGTTACCATGGTAAGGTGTTTAAGGCTTTGATCGATAGTGGAGTTATGTCCATTATGCCCGGTCATATCACCCTCCCTGGTTATCAAAAAGAAAAATTGAATGAGCAGTATTTACCTGCTACGCTTTCGAAAGAGCTCTTAACTGATTTGCTGAAGGAGAAGCTTGGTTTTAAAGGAGTGGTTGTGTCCGATGCCATGGTGATGGGCGGCTTCAGAGCCTGGTATGATAACCATCTTGAGGGAGAGATCCGGAGTTTTTTGGCGGGTGTCGATGTGTTATTATGGCCATCATACGAATTTATGGATAGTCTGGAGGCCCGTATTAACCGAAACGAAATCCCGATGGCAAGGTTGGATGACGCTGTGAGCAGGGTCTGGGCCTTTAAGAAACGACTAGGGTTGATGGATAAGCAGCGGAAAATTATTATGCCTATGACGGCCGATGAAAAATTAAATGCATTACAAGTATCGGAACAAATATGTGCTAAGGCAATCACACTCGTTCGCGATCGTACTAATGCCTTGCCTTTGGATGTGCGGAAAGATAGGAAAATATTGGTAGTTGGCGTCACTCCACTCAGCCGAAAAGGAGGAGAAGGTTCGCTTAACAGGTTACGTTCGTTTGCCGATTTACTGCGCGAACAAGGTTTCCAGGTCGACTTTCAACACAACTTATTGTATGAAACGCAGGGATGGAACGAGTCGGTTACTTCGCACTATGATCGGATTTTGTGTTTGGTCGACAGGCATATGCACGCTCCTTATGGGCCGTTGCAATTTTGGGACGACGAAGCTCAATCGGTATGGGGGATCAATGCTATGCCGAAGGAAAAGCTTATAGTAGTTTCGTTGGGAAGTCCTTACTTGATTCCGGAATATTTTGAGCGGGTCAACACCTGCATCAATGCTTACTCCAATTCGGTAGTCATGCATAAAGCACTGCTTACTGTGCTTTTAGGAAAACAACCAATCACGGGCCAATCACCGGTCAAACTGGAAGTCGGAAATAAATTCAACTTGTATTGATTAATTTTCACATCAGCATTATTTAATTAAAATATATAATATGAAGAAATCTGCGTTGCTGTTAGTATTGTTGTTTATGATGCATCATGTGGGCATTGAAGCCCAGCAAGTATATCAACCAACCTGGGAGTCGATAGACAGCAGGAATGTGCCTGGTTGGTTCCCGGATGCCAAGTTCGGCATTTTTATCCACTGGGGTTTATATTCCGTACCGGCATGGGCTCCTACTAAAGGAAAGGTTCACGAAAAGTATGCTGAGTGGTATTGGGCTCGTCAGAATCCGCACGATAAACCTATGAAGTCATTTAGTGATTTTCATACTAAGACCTATGGTGATAAAACAACTTACACCGACTTTGTGAGTGATTTTAAGGCAGAACTTTTCGATCCGGTACAATGGGCGGACATCTTTAAACAGTCGGGTGCTAAATATGTGATTTTGACCTCTAAACATCATGATGGATTTGCATTGTGGCCTTCAGATTATTCCTGGAACTGGAATTCGGTCGATGTAGGACCTCATCGCGATCTTGCCGGCGATTTGTCGAATGCGGTTAAAGCAGCGGGCCTGCACATGGGTTTTTATTATTCATTGTACGAGTGGTATAATCCATTATATAAAAAGAATATCAATAAATATGTAGCGGATTACATGATTCCCCAGATGAAAGAATTGGTGACACGCTATCGTCCCGAAGTGTTGTGGACAGATGGAGAATGGGAATTACCCAGTGCGACCTGGAAGAGTACCGACTTTTTGGCGTGGCTTTACAATGAATCGCCTGTAAAGGAATCGATTGTAGTGAACGATAGGTGGGGAAAAGATACTCGGGGAAAACATGGAGGCATTTATTCAACGGAGTACGATCTGGCAGGTGATCAAGCCTTAAAACGTGCAAGCACTGGCCGGCCTTGGGAAGAATGCCGAGGCATAGGAGGATCGTTTGGCTATAATCGCAATGAAAATCTGGAAGATTATGAGTCGTCAGAATCATTAATTTACCTTCTGATCGATAAGGTGTCGAAAGGTGGAAATCTATTACTCAACATAGGCCCTACAGCCGACGGGCGAATTCCTGTTATTATGCAACAACGGTTGAGAGATATGGGTCAATGGTTATCCGTGAACGGCGAAGCAATTTATGGAACTTCAAGCTGGAAAAAATCGGCATTGAACAGCAATACTTCAAGTCAGTACTTTACTGCTAAAGGAAAGGATTTGTACGTAATTGTTACAAAATGGCCGAATACACCCCTTACTATTTTTGGAGCCGACAAGGCTGACTCCGTTAAAATGTTGGGCTACGAAGGTAAAGTCAGGTACAAATCAGCCTCAAATCGAACTGTTATTTATATGCCTGTGCTATCACCGGCCGATAAAATGAATCATTCGGCATGGGTATTTAAACTTTCCGGAGCAGTCAAGTGAGGCGTTTGATAGGAGATCGGTTAATAGAGTTGACACTAACGTAATTATATATGAGGATATTTCAAAGAATCCTGGGTTTAACAGTATTGGTAGTAGTATTCAATAGCCAGACAACGATGGCAGTAGAAATTAAAAGTCCGGATGCAGATCTGATTGTTACTGTTGATCATCCTTCGGGCAGATTGAGGTTGCAAGTTGAACACAAAGGATGGGAGCTAATTCCCGAAAGCTTCCTAGGTCTGCAAGTGGATGGTGTTAATAGCGGTGATCAGGTAAGATTGATAAAAATACTCCACGAAAGGATGGTGAACGAAGAGTATGAATGGTTGGGGGCGAATTCGAAAGTATGGAACTTATTTCGTGAGGTGGTGTTGGAGATAAGTACTTTAAACGGTTCGAGCCGGCTGTACCTGCGTGCTTACAATGATGGGGTTGCTATACGCTATTGTATCCCTGGAGCCAACAACAAACAGATTGAAGCCGACTTGACTACATTTCATGTTAAGGGTACGGCAGAATGTTATTGGGCCCATTATGAGAATAGCAATGAAGAATTGCATCATATTACCCGGTTTAGTGAAATTTCGGATCATAACGTACTGATGGCTCCGTTGACGGCAAAAGTGGGAGAGCATTACCTGGCATTTAGTGAAGCTGGTTGCATCGATTTTCCCGATATGAGTTGGCTGAAACATGAGAGGGGTATTCAAGCCCATTTTACGACCAATCCCCAGGGTTGGAAGAGTGAGAAGGATACTGTTCTATCGCCCTGGCGATGTGTGATTGTGGCTGAAAGTTTGAATGCTCTGGTCAATAGCTATCTTGTTCAGAATTTATGCGATCCGCCTGCAACAGGTACTGATTTTAGCTGGGTGAAGCCAGGTCGTGTGTTATGGCAATGGTGGAGTAGCGGAGCGCCAATGCTGGATGAACAGCGCCAGTGGCTTGATGCTGCTGCCCGATTAAACTGGGAGTATTATTTGATTGACGATGGGTGGCGTGATTGGCGACAGGCTGGTAAAGATCAGTGGCAATGCCTGAAGGAGGTGATTGACTATGGTAACAGGGTAGGGGTTGGCAGTATTGTTTGGGTCGATTCGAAAGAAATGCGCGATCGTGAAAGCATCAGAAAATACCTGACTAGGGTAAAAAAAGTTGGAGCAAAGGGAATTAAAATTGATTTTGTGCCTCCTGCAACGCCAGAAGTGATGAAATGGTATGAAATGGCCAGAGAAGAAACCTACCGATTACAATTGTTGTGCAATTTTCATGGTTGTGTAAAACCTACCGGGTTACAACGGACCTGGCCTCACGAACTGACTCGTGAAGGAGTCAGAGGTAATGAATATCACATGACACGATACGATCGACAGATGCCCCAGGATCAGGATGTGATTGTGCCGTTTACCAGATTACTTGCCGGCCCTGCCGATTTTACGCCTGTCATATTCGATAGGAACGAACTCAGAGGTTTTACCCGTGCACATCAATTGGCTCAGGTAATCGTATACAATTCACCATTGACACATTTTGCCGACAGTTATAGGAATTATTTGAATACGAAAGCTGAAGATTTTTTAATGGATGTTCCGGTTGTGTGGGATGAGACGGTTGTATTGCCGGTGTCAAAAATCGGTAAATTAGTCGCTTTTGCTAAGCGGAAAGGAGATGAGTGGTGGATCGGGATTTTAAACGGGAAGGAGGCTGTACGTTGTTCGTTTGCCATGAATTTCCTCGAGAGAGATGCTGTCGGAATTATTTTGACAGATGTGCGTGACGGGCAACCGTATGAACTTAACCGGGAATATTGTACGGCTAAAAAAGACGAGTTGTTTACCCTCCCTATTCAACCCGGTGGTGGTAGTGTAATACGGTTAAAAATGAAGTGAATTGAAGGATGAAAAGATCGCTGCTGGTTTCCATAGTTTTAGTATTTTCGATGATGTGTTGGTCATTTGAGTCATCCATGCATCCCGATAGTCAGATTCGATTTGTGAAAAGTCAGATAGAAAAAGAATCTGAACCGTATTACAGCGCTTATCTCGATTTGATAAGCAAGACCGATTCGCTGTTGGCTGAAACACATCATGCATGTGTTGATTTCTCGGTCCCAGGCTTCTACTTTAATCCGGAAGAACATCGACGGAATTCACTCGCTTTATCTGAAGATGCATTTGCAGCATATGCTTGTGCACTCGCTTATCGTATATCTGGAGAAGACAAATATGGAGCTAAAGCGTGTTATTTTTTAAATGCATGGGCCACTGTAAATCAAACGTATTCGAATGCTGATGGGGAGTTGGTGTTAGCCTACAACGGTACGGCTTTGCTGATTGCCGGAGAGCTTATGTATACTTCGGGGGTATGGTGTCAAACAGATAAAGAACGTTTTACCGGTTGGATTACAAAAGTATATCAGCCTGCCGTTAACTCCATCAGGAATCGTACCAATAACTGGGGCGATTGGGGGCGATTTGGATCTTTGTTATGTGCTTCGCTTTTGGGTGATTCAAATGAAGTTGACAAAAATATGTATTTGATACAGTCAGATCTGCCCACTAAAATTGCACCCGATGGAAGAATGAAAGAAGAAATAAAACGGGAGAAAAATGGACTGTGGTATACCTATTTTTCCTTAGCCCCTATAACTGCATCTTGCTGGCTGATTTATAATCTTACAGGGACGAACTTGTTTTTAACGGAAAAAGAGGGTGCCCTGATCAAAAGTGCATTGGATTACCTGCTCTATTACTGCGTGAAACCTGAGGAGTGGCCGTGGTGCGCCAGCCCGAGGTCGGGCGAAGGTGAGCCCTGGCCCGAAAATCTTTTTGAAGCAATGAGTACGGTGTACTGCGAAAATCAATACGATAAGTTTGTGAGACCCTTCAGGCCGGTAGTCTATCCCTATCATTCCTATGCATGGACATTCCCTACGCTTATGCCGGTAATAATCGGTAATTATCACGGGCAGTCGTGTGCTGAGCCCAGGTTTAATCTAAAATAAAAGTATATATAATATGAATTTAAGAAAAAGTAGTGTTGCCCTATGTTGGGCAGTGTTGATACAAGTAGGCGTTGCCGGTACCTTGCCCCTAAATAGTACCTTGCTTCCTTTTGTCGATAAGAAATTGGATTTTGCGCTTCAACAACAATTGAAAATGGCAAAGAGCGTTGTGAGCCGATCGGGCAAATTTCCGGTAACCCTTGATAAAAAAGGTGAATTAGTCCTCTGTGATACCAGCTCGTGGACCTGTGGTTTTTTCCCGGGTACGTTATGGTATTTATATGAGTCGTCGGGCGATAATCAGATGAAGGAATTTGCTGAATTATATTCCTCACGATTGAATGGAATGGAATATGCCACCAATACACACGATATAGGCTTCATCATTTATTGTAGCTTTGGGAATGGATTCCGATTGACAAATAATAAGGCCTACAGAGATAAAATTGTAAAGGCAGCTGAGTCGTTGTGTGTAAGGTTTAATCCAATAACGGGTTGTATTAAATCATGGGACTGGGGGGCTGGAATTTATCCTGTGATTATTGATAATATGATGAATCTGGAGTTGCTATTTGAGGCCAGCAAAATTACCGGTAACCCAATTTACAGGAATGTGGCTGTAACACACGCAAATACAACACTGAAAAATCATTTCCGGGATGACGCCAGCACTTACCACGTTGTATTTTACAATCCGGTCAATGGGGATGTAGTGGAACGGAAAACACGACAGGGGTTTGCCGACGAGTCTGCATGGTCGCGCGGTCAGGCATGGGCATTATACGGGTACACGATGTGTTATCGTGAAACACATGATGTGGCCTATTTGCAACAAGCACAAAAAATCGCCGCTTTTATCCTTAATCACCCACGATTACCCGATGACAAAATTCCCTATTGGGACTTCGACGATCCTAAAATTCCTGAAGCGAGTCGCGATGCATCAGCAGGCGCAATCATCAGTTCTGCATTGATTGAATTGAGTCAATATGTTACTCCCGGCTTTGCGAGCCAATATTTACAGGTAGCTACAACTCAGTTGGTATCGTTATCCTCTCCTGGGTTTTTAGTGCAAGATTCGTCCCTGAAATATTTTTTGCTCAACCACAGTGTTGGGTCAATGCCTGATAATATTGAAGTGGATGTGCCTCTGTCTTATGCCGATTATTATTATATTGAAGCCCTGATTCGTTATCGTAAACTGATGACAGGTAAGCCTGTAGTCGAAGTCCTTTCGCATGCGGGCGATCCATCGGCCGGTGAGCCTCAAAATAGCGTGACTGGCCAATTTACAAATGACATCTGTATGCCGTCCAGTATTTATATGCTGAACGATGTACAGAATAATATATTTGTTGAGCCTGTGATAAAAAGATGGCGACCCTACAACGATGTTATACGCTTTGCCGGAACCGTTAATTACCAGCGCCGTTTAGAAAGGGTTGCCAGCGTGAAATCACCTGTCGAAGGCCAGTATGTTCAACTGGATTTGGTCAATACCGATGATTTTAAAACCATCAAATCGGTTCATTCAACAATAAAAGTAGGACAGCCGGCATTGGGAGCCGATACAATTATTATTTCAATAATAGGAGATAGCTTTACATACGGTGCTTTTTTCAGAGATGCATTGCTCGTAAAGGGATATGTTCCGAAATTGAAAATGATTGGTTTGCAGCAGGTTGATGGTGTCCCTGATCAGTTTGACGAGGGACGTCCCGGATGGTCGATGCAAGGTTATTTTAGAGTAAGTAAATCTCCTACGGGCGCCTATAACGGATTTTGGCAACCCGAAGGTGACGCGAGATACTGGGGAGCCACTGAGTATTGGAAGTTGGTACATGAAGTGAATCAATTTCCAGCCAAACAAAAAGAGCCGAAAATCCTGTACTTTACAAAGCGTTTTGCAAAAGCTTCTGTGTTGTTTAATCCCCTAACAGGCTACAAAGTTAAACCGGTCAAAAACGATATCATGTATGATAATAAGCAAGAAACCTTTGTGCGTTTTACAGGTAAAAAATGGGAACCGATTGCATATGATCAATACAACTGGGATTTTGACTATGGAAAATATCTGTCGATGTGGAATTTACCCTCGCCTTCAATTTTGGTGGAGTATTTGGGGTTGAATGATTTCAGGGATATGCCCGATCCGGGCACGATCAATTTTGAGAAGTGGAACAGCCAGCTTGAAGCAATGGCCGCATCGTATCTGAAGGCAGTGCCTGACGGGAAATTTGTAGTTATGATTCCTCAGTCGACCTGTGGTTTGCTCAATAACACAGCCGGCGATTTCACGATGAAGCAAAATGCCTGTATGTGGCAATTGCGAAAGAATATTATTGAAAAATTTGATGCTCGTGATCGGGAACATATCTATGTCCTCGATGCAGGAATCAGTGTCGATAATCAGGATGGATATAACAGTTCTACTTCAGATGAGTTTATGTTACCCTATTTAGAATATCCCGGCATCAATAAATTGAAAGTTCAATGGGGCAATCCACATCCTTATCCAAATTATCCGGTGATGGGAATACCGCTTGCTGCTTTTATTCAAAGGCATCGTTAACCACAATTTGTAGGTAAAATGCGAAGAATTTCTTTTATATTTCTACTGATTTTTTTGCAATCCGTTGCTGCTGCCCCGTTAAAAATTTTAGCTATAGGCAATAGCTTTTCGGAAGACGCCGTCGAAAATTATCTCTATGATATAGGAAAAGATAAAAATATAGAGTTTGTGATCGGTAATTTGTTTATTGGGGGATGCAGCCTGGAGGCACACTGGAATAATGCAATGCATGGAAATGCCGTATACCAATACCGCAAAATAGAAAACGGATCGCGAACAGTTGACAATGCAGTCCGATTAGAAACGGTTTTGCAAGATGAAAATTGGGATTATATCACGATTCAACAAGTGAGCTATAAAGCTGGAATTCAGTCGTCGTATTATCCTTATATGGTCGAATTGTTGCGCTATATCCGGCAAAGAAGTAAAAATCCTAATTTGAAAGTTGGATTCCATATGATATGGGCCTATCAACAGAATTCACAGCACTCCGGTTTTATACACTACGAAAATAATCAATATAAGATGTACCAGGCAATTGTGGACGCAGTCAACCAAATTGTAGCCGATTCTGCGATTTCGGTAGTAATTCCTTCCGGTACGGCTATTCAGAATGCTCGCACCAGCAGTCTGGGGGATAAGCTTTGTCGCGACGGCTATCATTTAGATTTGAATATTGGAAGATATATAGCTGCATGTACATGGTTTGAAGCTATTACCGGGATAGATGTAACTACAACATCATTTCGTCCGGCAAATATCTCCGAAAGCGAAGCTCATATTGCGCGGCAGGCAGCTCATTTTGCTGTGAAATGTCCGTTTTTAATCAGCTCAATGGCTGGTGGAGAGTGAGTTTTGGGAGGCCGCGAACACTATATAACCGAGCGCCTTGTGACGGCTTTGTTCAGAGAATGGATGCCTAAGGCGGTGAAGTAGTCAGAAAGCATCGGATTTCCATACGGCTTATGGCTGTTCGTTTGAATACAAAGCGGGAGAAGGGCGGGAAGAATTAATAAAACCGTTAAGAAACACCGATTTTTTCAGTATATTTGTGGACAAAAATGAGTTCCATGATACACCATCTGAAAATTACACTCGCGCTATTCACCATCGCTTCCCTCACCAGCCTGACGGCTCAGAAAAAAGTGACTTACGGAAAAACCACGTTCACCGTTTATCAGCCCATTGCTGCGCTGGCTCCTACGCCCCCCTGCGGCTTTGCCCCCGGGGTGCCCGGCTACACCCGTAAAAGTCCTAACTACGGCCCCGGTACCTACTATGCCTATGCTCCCGGCAATGTGGTGAAAACCAATTACGACTGTATCCTTACCGAGATCCGCGACTGGGTAGCCTACCGTCCCGATGAAGTAAAACAGCTCGCCGCCGCCCAAGGCCTGAAGCAGGTAAACGAGAAGACCATTAAAAAGATGTTCAGGAACACCCGGCTGCCCAACGGCGGATTGATGTACCAGCTTACCGACAAGTCGTGGATATGGTTCTACATCCAGGGACTGCAGAACTGCGGCGCGAAACCCTGGTCGTCGAACGAGGAATACGTGCTGGGCGTATCGTATATCGAAGAGCTGCCCCAGGAAACCGGCGTAGTGGTCGATCGTCTCTACCGTTTTTGGAACGACGGCGCCCACTTCGGCGATAACGTGGGTGTAACGCAATCGAACTTCAAAACACAACCCACACCTCCGGCCGATAAAAATCCCAACTATTTCAGCATCGGTGATGTTTTTAATCCGACGAAAGGCTTCTATACCCTTTCGTTCGACAGCGGCGTGGCGCCTGTCTACCTGTGGCACCGTTACGAGAAGGTGGTGGAGGCCAATCTCCGTAAGCCCGATTTTGATGCCTCGGGCACCATAGGATTCGACGATTTACACACTGCTTTCGATTACGAGATGGATATGGTGAAGGTGGGCGGCAAAAACCTGTACGTGAGTTACAGTGTGAATGCCCGTTTGCTCGTCGATATTGTTCCGGGAGTTACCTGGCAGAGGGAGATGGCCAGCCGCAAGGAAGCGGAGGCCGTCCGCAAGGCCGAGATGCAAAAGATCTACCGTGCCAATGCCGCCGCCATTGAAAAGTATTACAAGGAAATTACCCGTTGAGTGGTTTGGGGCGGATAGGTAGGGAGAAAGGAATTGAATCAAACGATACGATTCTTACACACCATAGCTGAGCGGATATGAGAATTTTGGTGCCGAATAAATCGGTTATGCCCGACACTCAAAACATAGAATACAAATCCGTTTGGAAAGACGAATACCTCAAATGGATATGTGGCTTTGCCAATGCACAGGGTGGTACGCTCTACAGTTCAAAGGCAAAATTACCAATAGCGAATATCTGAACAGCCTGAGAGCCTGATTTTGTAATTATTCGGAAATTTTAATTAATATAGCATGGTATATCTTGCATTACTGAGAGGAATTAATGTCGGCGGGAACAATAAAATTGAAATGGGACGGCTGAAACTGACCTTCGAATCGATTGGATGTAAGAAGGTGACGACCTATATCAACACGGGGAATATCATTTTCGAATCGGATCTGCAGGAGCCGGAAACCTTGGCCGGACAGCTCGAAAAAGCTATCCTGAACGATTTTCGGCTTGCTATCAAGGTGTTGTTGCGCGATGCGGCCGCTATTGCCGCCATTTGTCAAGGTGTTCCTGCCCGATGGGTGAACGATACTACGATGAAAACCGATGTCATGTTTCTGTGGGAACAGTTCGATCGTCCCGAAGTAGCACAACAGCTTGTTATTCAGGAGGTGGATCGGGTCGAATATTTTCCCGGCGCTTTTGTGTGGAATGTCGATCGCGAACAGGTCACCCGGAGCGGGATGATGAAGTTGGTGGGTACGACCTTGTACAAACACATGACTATCCGGAATATCAACACCGTGAGGAAGGTGTATGACATCATACGTTCCTACGAGAATAGCCCGGGCTGATCGTATTGCACCGGCGGGCTCTGCTACGGACCGGTATACAGTCGAACCTCAGGCGGTGAGCCAAAAATGCCCCTGAGGGAGGTGCTGTTAGTCCTCCTGTTTGAGCCCGTAGGGCGAGTTGGAGGACGGGCACCGTGCGAAGGTCGCATTTTTGAGCGAAACGACGTTAGTTCGACTGTATACCGGTACGTAGAACAACATTCCCAGGAGAAAAATGTAAGCCCACTCGACTCATCGACCGGGATATTCAAAAAAAATAGTATCTTTGGGCCACAAATACCCCAACGCAACCCGCTTAAAAATTGAACTATGTACAAACTTAGTATAGGGCTTATCATCAGCATCCTGCTGCTCCCGTCTGCCCTGCGCTCCCAAAGCCAGCCTGTAGGGATGCCTGTACTCGAGGAATACACCCGGCGGCAACAACTCCTCGGCGATACCAGCATCCTGAGTTCACTGCTGATTCGTCCTTCCTTCGGTATTCCGGCAAAGGTGAAAGGAGCCGAATTCAAGCTGATGCCCATCGTGTGGAAACAGCAATACACCACCGATCATCCTATGAGCCTCAACAATGGCGCCATGATCCCTGCCCGGGGTTATCAAACCCTTTTCAGCGCCGGATTTTACGCCCGCTACGGAATCCTCTCGGTGCAACTCATGCCCGAATTCGTGTATGCCCGCAATCAATATTTCGACGGACTGTCCGACAAGCACCGCATCGAGGTGTTGCGCGCCTACAACAGCTGGAAATATGCTATCGACCTGCCCGAACGGTTCGGTACCGAACCTTATAAACGCGCGTTCTGGGGACAAAGCAGTGTGCGCCTCACCTATAAATCGCTTTCGCTCGGCTTGTCGAACGAGAACCTCTGGTGGGGGCCCGGCCATAAAAATGCCCTGATGATGACCAATAATGCGCCCGGATTCAAGCATTTTACCTTCAATACGGTGAAGCCGGTGAAAACGCCTATCGGAGGATTCGAATGGCAGATGGTGGGCGGAAAGCTCGAACCATCGGGCTTCCCGGGTGTGGATACGACACTGATGATCAGCCATGGGATGAATCCGCGTAAGCGACCCAACGACTGGCTGTATTTCAATGCGCTGACGGTGAATTACCAGCCCCGTTGGTTACCCGGTTTGAGTTTGGGAGGTGCGCGGTCGTTTACTATCTACAGTAAAAAAATTGATCCGGGTAATTACAAGACCTGGTTGCCGGTAATGGAACCTTTTCTGAAGGTCAATGCCGGCGGTCATGGTTACGATACCATACCTACCGATCAGTTGGTGTCGGTATGGGCGCGCTGGCTGATGCCCAAAGACCATGCGGAGGTTTATTTTGAATTCGGCCGGTCGGATCACAGCTGGCATCTGAACGATTTCCTGCTCGAACCCACCCATAACCGGGCCTATATAATCGGCTACCGAAAATTGGTGCCGCTCAACGGCAAGCTCAAATCGCACCTCGATGTGGAACTCGAGATCACGCAGTTCAGTTATAATGTGCAGACCCTGCTTCGGCCTTACAGCGGCTGGGGTAGTTGGTATTTCTCGGGCCGCCACGGGTTTACCAATCAAGGGCAGATCCTGGGCGCCGGTATCGGCACCAGCAGCAATATGCAATCGCTGAATATAGGCTGGGTATACGGGAAACAACGCATCGGACTGGAGCTCTACCGTTACAATCACGACGATGATTTCTGGGCCTACCTCCGCCTCAATGGGGGCAAGACCGATTACCGTACGCACTGGGTCGACCTGAGCGGAGCATTGGTGGTGGATTGGGATTTCGGCCGGCTGTTCGTGAACGCGAAGCTGCAGACCATCGGAGCGCTGAATTATATGTTTTTGTACGATCCGGTGCTTACCGAACCACCTTATTTCTGGGATTACGGAAAGACGAGGTATAATGTGAATGCTGAAGTGAATATTGGAGTGAGGCTTTGAGGGTACGGATGGGCTGCGAAAACAACGCAGCTCAATTACAGCCCCAGCTTGCCCGACACTTCCAGGTGATGCGCCGCCAGCTGCTGCAACAATTCCCACTTCGCGACCTCCACATCGCCCGCCTCTTCGTGCACTTCGCGCATCCTTTCGCGATATTCTTCCATCGAGTTCACATGGCGCCACAACTGGAGATCGGGATACCGCGTGCTCAGCATCAGAATATTAGTGGATAGCGGACAGGCCGGAGGCGCCGGTATGCTGCCCACGCACCACAACTGCTTCAACCACAATGCGAGGCTCAACTGGGCCGATATTAACTTCAATCCATAGCTGTCGAATCCTTCCGGATTACGAAGTGTACTCGGGAACACCAGGAACAGTTTCTTGTACAGCGCCAGCATATCCTTTTCGAACTCTTCTTCGGTTTGTTTTTCCTCGTACTTGAAAAACAAATCGGTAAGGCATTCGCCCCAGTACTTCCTGATGCGGACTTGCTCGGCCAGGCTCAGGTGGTGCGGAGGCAAAACCCGGGTAGCTGTCGATACCGTTCGGGCCTGCTCGTCGTCATCCGGAACGTCGGAAGCAGCAGGAGGAAAAACCAGTGTTTCGGAAATAGCCTGGTTGATGGCAAAATGGAGGAAACTTTCCGGCGAAGGTTGCGGGTGGTTGATGTTAATATACAAATATTTACAGGTTTTTACCAGTTCGTTGACACGCTGAAGGGGTAAGTCGATGGGCATTTTTCGAAGGTTTTAATTACTGCCCGAAATTAGATAAAATTTTCTGAAAATGATTGCTTCGAAGGTTTATTTTATAACCGACCGGATGTGTTTTCAGGGCAACTGCCCCGGGCGGCGTCAATATTTAACCGGCTTTGCTTTTTAATCCCTTAATAATTACTTATATTTGCAAATCTTTTTACGTTTGAAAAAATAGTACAGTGGATGAAGATTCGTTTTTTATTGCTGGGTATTATCGGTTTGTTGGCTCTATCGTGCGACGAAACGGGGATCGATCCCGAAGGGCGCTTGCAGCTGCATGCCGTTGCGGCTCCGCAGGGAGTCGCCCGCTCGTCGGGTATCGCTTTTGCGGTGGGCGATGAGGCCTTTATAGCCCTTGGGCGCACCAAGGACCGGGAGTTGATAAGCACAGGGTGGCGTTTTTCGCCTGCGGGCAACAGCTGGACCGAGTGGACCGGTTTTCCCGGGAAAGAGCGGGTTAATGCTACTGCTATTGCAGTGGGCGACAGCGTGTTTATCGGGCTGGGATACAGTACGCCCACGGAATATTACAACGAAGCAGGGCAATTGCGCGACTGGTGGAGTTATCATCCGGCACACGACCGCTGGTGCCGGTTGGACAGTTTTCCGTCGTTGGCAACCAATGCTTGTGTGAGTGTGGTAGCGGGCGATTACTTGTACATCGGATTTGGATTCAACAGCACTACCTTTACCAACGAATGGTGGAGTTATCACCTGAAGCTCGGCCGGTGGAAACAGCTGGCCGTTCCGCCTGCTCCGCGACGTGCCGGTGCGGTGGCCTGTTCGGATGGAGAGCGGATTTTCGTAGGTACCGGTTACCGTTCGTTCAATCACGACGATTGGTGGGAGTATTTCCCGGCCAACGATACCTGGAAGCGACGTGCTCCGATGCCCGATAAGGGACGCGACCGCGCACTGGCCTTTAGCCTGGAGGGACGGTTTTTTGTGGCTACCGGACGCTATTTCAGAGGATTGACCGACGGAGGACATGTGAAAGACGATTTGCTCGAGTACGATGCCGCACACGATAAATGGATCCGTCGGGGTACGATTCCCGGCGGAGGCCGGCAGAATGCGTTGGTTTTTGTGGTGAATAATAAAGCGTATATTGGTTATGGCGAAAATGATACAACATTGCTCGATAATTTGTGGAGCCTGGAGTTGTAAACGTGGGGCAATGCTGTGGAGGTGGATAGCTGTTCTGTTGCTGTATAGTGCTGGTCCGCTGTATGCTTCCGATACGGAATACTTTATTTCGGCAACTGCTCATGCCGGTACCGGCAATTTTGCGCCGTTTTGGTTTCACCAGCAAACCCGCGGGAGGATACTTCCGGCTCCTTCGTCGGTGACCTTCGACGGAGGTTTCCGGCGCGACTACCGCGATGTGCCCGGAAAGCTGGAGTTGGGTTATGGAGCCGACGGTGTGGTGCAACTGGCCGACGATACGGCTGCTTTGTTTTTCAACGAGTTGTATGCCAAAGCGCGTTATTGGTGGGTAGAAGTAAAGGCCGGTGTTCAAACCCTGCCTACAGGTTTTGAACATCCGACGCTTTCGGCCGGGGGGATTTTATTTTCGCGCAATGCGCGTTCCATTCCGGCGGTTACCATCGGGTTCGATCAGTATCGTGCGGTGCCGTTTACCAACGAATTGGTCTGTGTGCAGGGAGCGTTGATGCACGGATGGTTCACCCGGCATTATGGTTTTAAAAACATGATGTTACATCACAAGTACCTGCAGGTGCTGATTGGAAAGAACCTGCCGGTGCGGCTGCATGCACGGCTCGATCACGCCGCCCAATGGGGTGGAACTACCGGATTGCCGGGCTACTTCAATCAACCTTCCGATTGGAAGGATTATATCAGTATCTTTATGGGTCGTTCGGGTGGCGACAATGCCACTATCGCCGATCAGAGCAATGTGTTGGGCAATCATTTGATCGGTCAGAGCCTGAAACTGGAAGCCGGTATCGGCGACTGGACAATGGCCGGTTACTGGCAGATCGTGCTGGAGGATATGCCCTTGCGCGTGATGGGATTCACATTGAATTATCCCGATGGGCTGTGGGGATTTACACTTACCAACCGGGGCGAATCCATCGTGAAATCGATTGTGTACGAATATCTGAATACCACCGATCAGTCCGGCCCGTTCCACGATATGGACGGCATTGTGTACGGAGGTGCCGACAATTATTTCGAAGGCTATTATCCTGAAGGATGGGCCTATGTAGGCAACACCATCGGGACGCCGCTCATTACCTCGCCCTTCTATCGGTTGAGCGAGGATAAGCATACCTACAACAACAGGGTAAGGGCGCATCACTTCGCGATCGAAGGCGGTAAGCAGCGCTGGGATTACCGGTTATTGGCGACCTTTACCCGGAATTTCGGATTTAATAATTTTCATATTCCCAATCCTCCTGTGGTGAAGCAACGGTATTACCTTCTTGATCTGCATTATCGTCCGAAATTTAATCCGCAGCTTTCGCTGGGAGCAGCCCTGGGCATCGACCGCGGAAAGCTGACCGGTAATTCGTATGGCTTGCAGCTCAGCGCCCGTTACAATTTTGATTAGATTTGCTGAATACAAAAGCAGGCCCGATGAACACGGTTCATCGGGCCTGCTGTGTATATAGCGCCTGGTTATTATCGTACGATAGTTTTCAGCGTTTGTTCCCCATTCACAGAGCTTACTTTTACGATGTACGCTCCGGCTTCGAGTCCGCTGGCGATTTCCACCTGGTTGGTGCCGGTAGTAAGACCGGCTTTCTTCGAAGCGATTTGCATCCCCTGTAGGTTGTAGAGGCCGAAGGTTACTTCGGCTGCACGTTCGAGGTTGAAGCGCACGGCAATTTTACCTTCGGAAACGAACAGGCGGGTAGCGCTGTCGAGTGCGGGATTCTCCACCGAAGTTCCCAGCGGCATTTCGTATAGTTCCCAGTTGTCGATGTAGGCGATTTTCCCGGTGGAAGCTCCGTCCACGTTGTTGAGGGAGAAGAAGTTGGCGGTAGGCGCCGCACCTGTTTTGAAGGTTTCGTCTATTTCCACCCACTGTTCGTTGGATTGAGCCACCGGTATGGTTACATCGGGGTCGGTACCTTTTGCAAAGAATGCCAGTGTTCCGTCCACCGTTTTCACCATGGCGCGTACGCGGTACCAGGTTTCAGCTTTCCACTGGATACCGTTCACGTCGAGGGCAGCACCATCGGGCCAGGCGTTGGTAAGCGCGTCGAATTTCACGGCGCGTGCTCCACAATAGGCTTCCGCTCCGGTTACCACCGACCGTCGTCCCCATCCGGCAAACATGCTGATGTCGTTGAGGTAAGGATTGGGGATCAGGTTAACGCCATCGGCATACAGTTTGGTGAAGCAAGCCAGATCGGCCGAACCCACCACGGCGATGTTTACGGTCAGATCGCCTGTTTTGATTTCAATTTTACCCTCGTTGATAGCCGTCTGGTTGTCGAAGGTAGCCGTGATTTCGGCGCCTTCAGCCACTTGGGCGGGGGTGAGTGTAGTGGCGCTTAACGTGATTCCGGC
>MKVT01000008.1 GCA_001898935.1 Paludibacter sp. 47-17 | reverse complement strand
TGGAATCATAATATTAACTTTGCCAGCAAAGGTCTTGATAATTATTTAATACCAAAACGTGTAGTTTATCGGGGGCTTACATTTCTTCTAAATTTTCAATTGAATCAATTTTGTTTCCAATCATGGTAATTTTAATTGGTTCTAATTCGCATTTAAAAATATACGGTTTTAAGTATTCTAATGATTTGTGTGAGTTGGGAAATCGATAAGGTTCTGATAATCTATTGTTTACTAAGATTCTAATATGGAAGTCTTCAAAACTAACATCATTCCATTCTATTTGTGCAGTAATTTTTTTTTGATTAACTATAAGCTGTTTTTATTTCTCAAGTTTTAAGATTTCTTCTTCATAAAATTTTCGAAGATGAATAGGGATTCCAACTTCAACTTTCGGTTTGTTTTTTTTATTTTTCTAAGAGTTTTTTGGTTCAATTTATCTAAATACTCTTGAATCTGATTTTCAATTGTTGCTAAATCCATTTGTATTATGCTCCCCATTATAGTGCGTTTTAAAATTATAAAAATATTAGTTAATCAGTAGACATTCTCTATGTAGTTGTCAGTTTAGGAGGTAGCCGCTTATTTCATTGAGGGGCTCTCCCAGTTGGTTAACTATCGGCAGGGCAGTCCACTCGATTAGGGGTAGTTTTTATTTATCAATATATGTCATCCTTCTTTATTTTTATATTTGTCAGCTCTAATAATTTCAAACAAATATTTTCAATTGTTCCACCAGACCATCTATCAACAACATGATATTTCCCAAGTTTTTTACCTTCTAAAATCCATTGAGCTCCATCTGTTCCCAGAATTCCACTTTGAGTGGTTGGTAAATTCCAGAAATTAATCGAGTTTACATTTACTACAAAATCATCCCACTCTTTCTTTGTTAAAATTTTATTCTTATTTTCTATTATTTTTCCTGGTTCATAACCACCAGCACCATCACAAACCTTCCAATACAATATTATGGAGTCATTATTATTTTCCAACCCAATCACAATAGGATTGTGAAATGTCCGTAACCATGTAAATCTAAACACTTTTGTAGGCAATGAATCACTTAATACAGGCTCATCTAAAGCATCGAGGTGTCTCGCGTACCAATTAATATGAAAAAGGGCTGATTCAACCCCTGAAACTTTAAATTCAGAATCTGAAACAAAATCAATTACATTAACTGAGTAATTAATCTGCCAATCATTTGGTAAATCAACAAAAGCAGATATTGGAAAATAAGAAGACTGTATTTTATAGCTTTCATAAAGTTGTTTCTTATCTAAATCTCTGTTATAACTTGCAAGTTGTATTAAGGGGAATTTTAGAGTTTCTTTATGTTCTTCGTTTTGATTGCAAAGAGTGGAAAAGTATTTGATTGCATTTGTAGAATAATAATCAAGATTTGTCTTTCCTTTGTCTGATTTATATTCTTTAATGAAAAGTTCATAATACAACTTGCCAAGCGAATAAATGGCTTCAACATTTACACTATCAAGTTTATAGGCTTCTTTTAAATATTTTATTTGTTGAGTATAATTTAATCCAGCAAAATGGGCATTTCGTTCTCTCGCTCTAATTAAATATGGTTGTGGACTTTTAGGATTTTCTTTTATCAATCTGTCAAACAAAATCACTATTGAGTCTTTTTGATTATTTCTACCATAGACTTCAACTAAGTAATTAATCGCACTTTCATTAAGACTATCAATTTCCAATAATTTAAATGCAATATTCTTTTTATTTCCCCGTTTTTCTTCAGATTTGAAAAAACTCAATTCGTGCTCAAGTTCTTTTACGGTCTGTGAAAAGCAACTGAAATTTATCAATAAGAATAATCCAGTTAGTATTTTTTTCATTTGGTCATGTTTTTTTTTAAAACTACCACTAACACGTTTATATCTACAACTCCTTTTTTTGAATCTACAGTAAGTACTGTTTACAAACAATTAAGTTCTCTCCCTGTCGGTTGATTGTCGGCAGGGCAGTCCACTCGATTACAGGGCGTTATTTTTGTTTTTTTCCAATATCGTGGGTTAATCCAATGTTCCTTTTCTTCTCTTATTCCAATCATATGTTTAATCTCTTTTATTGCACTCTTCTTTTTTGTTCCAAAGTCAACAAATTCCACCCGCACCATACTACCATTGTTTTCCGTTATGATAGCTACCACATTTGCTAATCCTCGCTTTAAGAACCATTGTCTATAATAACTAATTTCTTTTGTCAAAGTGTCACCTACCAAATATGAATCGATTCTCGTAATGTTGTTCTCGATTAAAACTCCTTGATTAAAAATGAGTTCGTTTTTCTTTTCAGGATTTTCCAGGAAAACTTTTGCCAAATAATAACGTTTAGAATTGAAGTAATACATAAAATAGTCATATTGTTTCAGAGTGTCAGAATACCAGTCTGCAAAAATTTGATTATTCACTAAACTTGCTTTATAGTCATTTTTTTTTAAATAGTCTTCAATATTCAACTCTTGATGTGTAGAATCAACCTTTTCTATTTTAATTAAAATAAGTTTATTATCAATTACTTTCCATGTTGCAACATAACCTCTATAACAACCTGTATGAGGAAAATCAATATTTTCATAATAGTCAAAGGGCGATTCCTTAAATTTTTCTTTTAAGCGTAATTCTTCAAGTGGAAATGATTTAAGATAAAATGTATCATTCTCTATGATTAATAAATCTGGGAACTGCTCTGTCGCAAAGCTATAGGTTATTGACAGAAAGATTATAGTTGAGAATATGACAATTTTTTTCATCAATTTGCTGATTTTTTGTTATTACAATACCCGATAACGACTGAGGCTATGGGCTTGGGCAGTCTGCGGACGGATTTCCTGTCGCACTGCGCCAAACTGAAATGCGGGCGCAAAGACAGTAAGAAGCACATTAGCCGCCCAAAGCGCATAGGTGTTAGAGGCTGGCCTTTGATTCCACTCGAATAGTCGGTCTAATTAGTATTACTCTCCAAAATTAATTTTCTACTTGTTGTTATTAATAGGATATAAGTCAGCTCTAATTTTTTTCAAGTTGTTCTATATCATTTGTAAGACGATTTATGTCTTTTGTTAGGTGTGCACACCTTACAAAAGCGTGTCTGACTTTCCTGCATTTTTAAAACCCAAAAATAGAAAATCTTCCCCGATAAATATCAGGGAAGATTCTTTTTAACTTTTTAGTGGAAACTTCAGTGCTTATGTGCTGAATGATCTCCACTCTGTTCTGCAATATCGTGGATAGCTTCAATTGTGTGAGTGAAATCAACATAAGCCTCCACATATTCACGACCTTTTGCAGGAGAATCGTTTTTCACTTTATCGAGCGCTACAACTTTTTCATATTTCTCCTTTATCACCTTTCCAATGTGGGCATTTAATTTAACGAGAAAAGTATCAACATCTTTACTATCCAATGCCTGATCGCTGAGTTGCACAATCTTTTTAGTTGTTCCGGCAGGTTTTAAGCCCGTAAAAGGTGCTCCTTCTGTTTCGCGATGCAGCCTTACAAGTGTTTCAAAGAAGTGTTTTTCAACAATCTGATAAACTTCTTTGTCGCCGGCCTTTAAAGAATAGGTTTTATTAAACAGAGGAATTATTACTTTCTCCTGTTCCGGAGTTATCCATTTCAGAACCAAATTAACATTATTTGTTTCAAGCGCCTTTATTGCATCTTTAATTGTAGGGCCGTCATACGAATCGCAATGCGCAAATGCAGGGAGGGAACCAACCATCAATAATGCTAATAATACAATCGAGAAGATTGATTTATAACTTTTACGGTTTTGAAGTTTCGCAGGACTTACAGTTGCCAAACTTGTTTCTTTTGTACTCATGATAATTAAAATTTTAATTGTTGTTATTCGAAATATCCTGGCACAAAAGTACATTGTAGCTAATCCCTGTGCGACCTACTTTGTAAAGTAGCACGCATTCACTTGAAATATTAAGTCCTGTTTTATAATAAATATCCCTGCGATGGTCCTCATTGCTTTGATAAAGAAGTTTATATTTGTTTCCGGTATTCGCTTGGAGTAAATCCGGTTATTTTCTTAAAAACCCGGTTGAATGCCGATTTTGTATTAAACCCACTATCGAATGCAATTCCTAAAAGTGATAAATTTTGATATTCTGGATTGTCTATCCTTGCTTTCACCTCTTCAATTCTGTACTGATTTATAAAATCGAAGAAGTTGGCCCCGAATTGCTCATTGATTACCCGTGAAAGATGATGCGAAGGTATATCCAGCCTATTGGCCAGCTCAGGAAGCGATAGGTCGGCATCCAGATAAGGTTTTTCGGAAGCCATAAAATGTCTTATCTTACTTACATATTGTTCAATTTCATCATCTTTCAGTAATATTCCGGCATACTTCGTCCTGGGCTCAGTTACATATTCAGTGTTCCCGTTGGGATATTGAATGAAAATTTCTTTTTGCTTCAGTCCATAGTAACCAATCAGGATAATAAAAGCAGACAAGGAAAGCGTCAGCCCGTGGGTACAAAAGATCCAGGAAAACATCTGGAAAACATGGTGTAAAGTTGCGAAAATCATTAGAACTGTCCATATAAAGCCAAAAGAATATACAAGCTTTCGCAGCCAATCGAGGTTGACATTTTCGTATGAAGAAAAGTTATTGAAAATATTGATGTCTAATTTTTTTAAAAGTAAGATGGATAAAACAAAATAAAAAGGCCCCGATATCACTGTGAGCAACAGAAAAACATTCAACAACAGCGGAGCACTATGTTCGCTTTCAAGATGGTCTAAGCTTATTCGTTCCGAAATTTCGGGATAAAAAGAAGCAATAACAATAAACAGGTTGAACAGGACAAAGGGAACAAAGTGCAGCAGTTTTTCTTTACCGAACCGGGCTTTGGGGTCAATCAATGCCGAAATGTACAAATAAAGGAAAGGCCCGTGCAGTAAGAGCAATGAGATAAAACTTACAGAAAGCAGATGAAAATCCGTAAAAAGTTTGTTGTAAAACAAACCATAGATACCCGTATAAAGACTTAAATAGAGTAGCCAACAGATAAGTATCTTATCGTAGATTGCCTTTTTTTTCTGAAGTATTAAAAACGAAAAAAATAAAGCATTGAAAGCAGCTATCAAAAAAATATAGTTCATAAATGTATTTTATATCAATGATTTGAAGGATGTATTAAACATGAAATCTAAGTTACTATAGGCTTTGGCGGCCAGCTCTATGTTTTTTATCGCCGGGGCTTATGACAAATGTACCGAACTATAAACTATTTGCACTATGTTTTACATCTTTTTCACATTGTTCTATATCTAAAGCATGTTGGTCTATATCATTTGACAGCCCCCTTTACGTTATTTAAGTCTGAATATTTATTAAGCAAGTTGCTCTATATCTTAAATAAGTTGCCCAATATATCTTGTAAGTTCGTTTAAACCTTGGGTCTGTTCAATTAACTGTGTCAAAAGAGGAAAAATCGAAGATAAAAAACATACAATTGAATACAAAGTTCAAAATGTCAAAGTCTAAAGTCATACGGTTAAAATACACCGTTTCAAAGTCATTGTAAATCTAAGATTCTTAGTTTTTTCTGTCTTTTCTTTAAACGAAATCTTTTTTCTCCGCTAATAGAAATCCCGATCCGAATTTCTGCCTTACTTTTGAGGTAACAATAATCCTTCCGTGTTCACCAAACAGAATCCTAAATAAAACAACATGACCTCCACTGGAGTCATCAAAGTAAAAGAGGCTGTCTCAAAATAAAAATTAAGTCTCCGAGAATTGAATATTCGGATTTGTTCCCGGATAGGTATCCGAATAAAGAGAGGGTGTATCACAATGTGATTTCACCCTCTTCTTGTACACACATGACTAAAGCGTGGTCGTAAACAAACGATTTCTATTGTGTCTATTCCTTCCAATTGGTTAACAGTTCCAGAAATTCGGCGCGATATCCATTAGGATCGAAGCCGGCAGCATTTTTTCCCAGGTTCAACACCAGTTGCTTATCGGCTGTTCCTTTATATTCCGACTGTTTCATCAATAGGCCAAAGGCAGCAACCGAAGCAGCAAAGCGGGTATCGGCGGAAGCTGTCGCGATATCGACCGGCGACGAAGCAATAGAATGAGTCAGCAGTCTGCTGGTAGTTTCGCCGGGTTTTTTGTACCTGAAATCGAAAGTGGCCACCGGATCGCCGGCAGCAGTTCCGGTGAGTTTCACTTCGTACAATGCCGTAATGGTTTGAGTAGAACCAATTTCGCCGGCATCGGTATCATCGTTTTCGAAATCCTCGGTATTCAGGCTACGGTTTTCGTACCCGATAAGGCGGTACGACTCCACACGCGAAGCATTAAAATTAACCTGAATTTTCGAATCTTTAGCTACCGTATAAAATTTCTGTAACTCGTGTGTAAATACCTTTTGTATCTGCTTGGCATTATCGATATACTCGTAATTCCCATTTCCCTTGTTGGCAATCTGCTCCATCATATGATCGTTGAGGTTGCCCTCGCCTACTCCCAGCACCGTCAGGTAAATCCCTGTTTCCCGCTTTTTTTCAATCAACTTCACCAATTCGTCGGTCGACGTCATGCCCACGTTGAAATCGCCGTCGGTACCTAGAATCACCCGGTTGTTGCCTCCTTTAATAAAATGATCCTCGGCAATCTTATAAGCGGTTTCAATTCCGGCCCCTCCTGCAGTAGAGCCTCCTGCCTTCAAATCATCGATCGCATTTTTAATCTTTTTCTTTTCCGAGCCGGCAGTCGACTGCAGATGCACCCCGGCATCGCCGGCATAAGTAACGATAGCAATGCGGTCTTGGGCGCGCAGGTTATCGACCAGTGTTTTGAAGCCCGACTTGAGGACCTGAAGTTTATCAGGCGAACTCATGGAGCCCGAAACATCGATCAAAAACACATAATTCGAATTGGGTAGTTCCGCAACAGGAATGGTTTTCCCCTTCATGCCCAGCCGGATCAGGTGATGTCCGGAGTTCCACGGACAGCTGGTCAGTTCCGACACGAGGGCTACATTTTCGCCGGCGGCAGGTTCGGGATAATTGTAGGTAAAATAATTCAGATACTCTTCGATCCGAACCGAAGCCTTGGGCGGAGTTTGCCCGAGGTACAGAAACCGGCGCATATTGGCGTAAGAGGCCCCATCGGCGTCCACCGAAAAGGTGGAAACAGGTTCGTCGGCAACCTTCACAAAAGGATTTTCGGCGTACTCCTTGTACTTTTCATAATTAGCCTGTTCGACTTCCGAAATCCAGCTTTTTTCGAACGATAAACCACCATCGTAACTTTCGTTACACGATACGGACAGAAAAGCCGTGAATAAACAAACGGCACTTGCAAGATT
Organism: Paludibacter sp. 47-17; assembly: GCA_001898935.1. GTDB lineage: Bacteria > Bacteroidota > Bacteroidia > Bacteroidales > Paludibacteraceae > Paludibacter. The sequence continues at coordinate 491,429 of MKVT01000008.1, read as the reverse complement.
AATTTTCATATTCTTTCTTTTTTCTAAGATTTGACAAAATTAACTCACAGATGCCGGTTATTTCCGAAATGTTGCACGGGTTTATTGATTCACCGCTACCATTCCTCCTCCTTCCGGCAGGGTTATTTTCAGTTGTCCGTTTTTCTTCACCGCAAGCTCGCTCAGTTGAGGGGCACCGGTTTTCGGATGATCCGAATACAGCCGTACCTTTTTCCCGGCCATCATCGGCAAATTCAACGTTATGGTTTTCGCTTGGTTTTCGGCATTAATGCCTGCCACGTACCAGGTATCGCCGCTCCGGCGCGCCAGCACCACGTACTTGCCGGGATAACCGTCGACGAACTGGATATCGTCCCATTCGGTAGGCACTTTCTTCATAAAGTCGATCACGAAGGGAGCTACATCGGTGAGGTTATTGGGAGCGATGGCAAAATTTTGCACGGGCGTTTGAAACAGCACTGCAGTGGCAATCTGGAAAATATCGGTGGTACGGCGGGTATGTCCGCCGTTATTGGTACGGTTGTGCCGTTTATTGAGCAATACCGGTCCGAAATCCATCGAAGCCACGCTGTTGCGTATAAAAGGATGCAAAGCCGCATTAAACGCTTCGGTATCATTGGCATGCTGTGTAAAAATCAGGTTTTCGGAAGCCAGTACGGCCTCACTTCCCACAAAATTGGGATACATGCGTTCCCAGCCGCGCGGGAGCGTACATCCATGAAAAATAACCACCAAGCCAAAGTCATTGGCATCCGACAATATTTCTTCGTACAACTGCATCGTCATTTGTTTGTCGCCGCCGAAGAAATCGACCTTAATCCCTTTTACACCAATACTTTTCATCCATGCCATTTCTTTCTTACGGGCAATAGAGGTATTCATCCGGTTTTTAGGAGTTTGAGGAGCATCGCTCCAGTAGCCGTTGGAGTTGTACCACAGACAAACACCCACGTTTTTGGCAGCAGCATAATCCACCAATTCCCGGATACGCTCGCGACCGATATTATTGTCCCACCAATTATCCACCAGTACAAATTCGTATCCCATGGCAGCCGACAAATCGACGTAACGCACCTGATCGTCGTAGTTGATACTCCCGTCCTGCCACATAATCCAGCTCCAGGTAGCCCGGCCCATCCGGTATTCCTTTGACGGTTTATACAAGGGCTCCACCAGATCCCACGCCACCGTGGTTTCGACGATGGGTTTCAGATTGTCGCCGATCGTAATGGTGCGCCAAGGAGTTTCGCCGGGCAAAGCAATAGCCGGATTGGCTGCGCCGAGACCGTTGTTTTCACCCGGCTCGGGAAAAGCGATGGTATACAATCCTTCTTTCGTACCTTCGCTCAGTTTAGCTCCGGCATACAAACTTCCCACGCCGGTTTCCGAAACCAGCGCCCAGCCATGAGCACCGATGCGGAACAGTCCCGGAAACGTATAACCCACCCCGTATTTCGAAGGAGTACCTACCGGCTCATCGGCCACATATTCTTCTTCGTAACTCGGCTTCGTTCGCATCCAGCCAATCATGGGCGTGGCCTGCGGAGTCAGAAAAGTAGTTGTAAAATCGGGGAAATTAAAACCGCTCAATTCTTTTTCCACTATACAGCGGGCCGTTTCGCCCTGCTGGGCCAGCTGATATTTAAAAGCCACATCGTTGTTGGCCACCCGAAATACCACACTTATTTTCTCCTTTCTGGGAGTCTGGTACACTGCTACCAGCTCATTGGCCTTGTAGTTCACTTCCGATCGCTTGATCCGGTCCTGGCGGTAAAACTTACGGACAGGTTGCTCCTTATTCTCCACAAACGACAGGTTGCTGCTGAAATCGCTCACATTGGTCACCATGCCGAGCGGCGATGGCTCGAGTACTTGTTTTTCCTTATAGGTCACCTCGTAGGTGAGTTGGCCCGTTTCCGATAATCCGAGCATAACCTTCAGATTTCCATCCGGACTTTTCACAATCAAATCGGCACCCGTCAGCGACAACGACAGGCTGAGGCAAAGAATACTAAACCAGGTTTTCATCATGTAGCAATTTTTATTTAACTGCCACAAATATAACAGAATTCGGCCATTGGGAAGGAATCGTGACCGTTTTATACTAAAAAATGCAAGGATCTTACCGTTTTGTGAACCTCGTCAATACTTTTCGGCCAAGAAATAATAAGGTTCGATCACATGATGGTACCATACCGTGGCAGCAGCATCGACTTCGGGGAACTTTTGGTAATATTCGGCATCGGGATACAACACTACCGTTGTCCCCGTGCGCACGTAGTAATTACTGGAAATATATTCCGGAGTAGCGAGGCCCGGAAGTTGTTTTTTCACTGCCCGTTCCACCATATTGCCCAGGTAGCGTTCGTAATTTCGCTGGGCCTTTTTTGCCGGCCGGCTCAGTTCGTCGTAAGCTATTTTGAAGGCAATCTGCTGAGGCAATTTTTGTTTTTTCAACACCTTATTTACATCTTTAAACGGATTCACCCGGGTAAGATCGTCGACCGTCTGAATGGAAAACGGCACATCGGGCACCCAGTCGAGCGGACTTACCACATTAAATGCCCAACCGCCCCGGGTGAGGTGTTCGTAATCGTAGGCAAAGTGCAGGTTACCTGGTTTCGGACCCGCGCTGCAATAGGTTTTGAACCGGATATCGGCAGGAAGTTTACCCGCCAGCCGCAGGTTTTCGAGATAAGCGGTGAGCATAAAGCAGATAGCTCCGCCCTGGCTATGTCCGGTAAGGATAAAATCGCGTACGCCCTGTTGGTAGCACGAATCAATTTTTGTCAGTATGGAACCCGACATATAGGCAAGTCCGATAAACCAACCCACCTGTACCGCAGCCTGGGGATGCTGAGCCAGTTTGTATTCGAACAGCCAGTTGTCCTCCAGCTGCAGTTCGCCCGTGGCAGGTATCATGGCCGCGTAAAGATTGGCCATAAAACTGACTTCGGTACGCACCGTACCTCGGATGGCAATCGTGGCCAGCGGCTTCCCGGTATGCATCCACAAATCCCACCGGTTGTCGAAAGCTACCTCGGGCGAGCGGTACTCCAGCCTGTAGTGCTGAGGAGCCGGCACACCGGTAAGCGTGTCCCACTTGTCGGGATCCACGAACACCCGCTGGTTGACCCGTAGGGTTTCGAGGTACTCGGCCTTATCGAAGCCCGGCTGCAGGAGCTGGGCGGAAACGGAAAAGATGCTGCAAAACAGCCCTAAAAAGAATAAATTTTTCATGCTTTTACCTGATTAAATCTGCCACAAAGATACGAATTCCGGCATATACTATCACTATTGTTGCCTCACATACTGCAACTGCACCAGGCCTGTTTCAAACGCCTGAGATTTTACCAGCTCCCAGTCCTGTTCCGGCCGGCCCTCCCCGAACAGCCTGACGCCATCGCCCAGCAACACCGGCACCACCGACAAAATCATTTCGTCGACCAGGTCGTACTTCAATAGTTCCTGAATGATTTCGGCTCCTCCATCGCAATAAATCCCTTTCCCTTCTTGCGCCTTAAGCTTTACTACCAATTCTTCCAGGTTCCCGGAACAAAAAACCGTTTTACCGCTCGGAGGCCGCGGGGTACGGGTCATCACATACACTTCCCGTTCCCCGTTATCGTAGTGCGAAGCACCCAGCTCCCGGGCCACCCAGTCGTAGGTTTTACGACCGATCAGTATCGTATCGATTCTGGCAGTAAATGCTTCATAACCATAATCCTCCCCTTCCTTTTCGACCCGTTTTAAAAAACTCAGGTCGTCGTTGGGTCGGGCAATAAAGCCATCGAGACTGGTAGCGATGAAAAGCGATAAAGGGCGCATGGTAAAGTAATGAATTAATACACTATACAACTACTGACAAACCAAAAAGTTCACCTTCCAGCTCCTCCCGCATTTTTTCAGGCCCTTCATTCGAAACACTACCCAACTCATTCACAATCAGCCGATTTAACAAGACAACAGCACCCTTTACTAATTGAGTATTCATATTTTTTTTGCCAATCCTCCCATCCATCTTCCATTAAAAAAATCACTCCTACCCTGCAGTTGTACAACCAACTGCAAAGTAAGAGCGACTTATTCAACCGGAAGTCATTTTTACTTCACCATCCTTCTCGTGTATTCTCCGCAGCTTACTACGTAGACGCCGCGGGGAAGCGACGATACGTCGATACGGTTGGAGCCTTCACGAACAGGGATATCGATGAGCAGCTGACCGGAAAGACTATGGATACGAAGCGATCGGGCGCTTCCCGATTGTACCATCAGGTAATCGGTGAAGGGATTGGGATACACCTGAACAGGGCTGGCCAACGGACCATCGGCAGCGGTGGTGAGGGCCGGTTTCACAGGAATCTCCACATCGGGCAAGGAGCCGAAGTAGGCAGTGCGCATCGCGGCAGTGAAGTTCACATCCTTACCCGTTTCGAGGGTGATACTGCGGTGTCCGCCGTACGGATCGCCGTAGCCGCTGGCCAGGAGTGCTCCGTTGGCCAACACATAGGGCTGCGACGGATCCCAATCGGCAGGAATGGTAGCAGTAACAGTCCGGGCATTCTCGGCAGCTGCAAAGGTGTACTGGTTGGCGGCTCCGGTGAGGGTAGCCCCATCGGCCTTGTACGAAATACGCGCCGACATATTATACACACCGGCTAATTTATGGGCGGGATGGTACAGACCGGTGAACCGTACGGCCAGCGCATCGCCCGGATGCAGATCGGCGCCGGGATTGCTGGTATTGGTAAGCGTGTACTTCAGGGGTTTGGCACGTAATACCTGATAGCTTACGGCGCCTGCTTTGGCGATCCGCACCAGGTTACGGCCGTTGACCAGCTGCACCGTGAAACTTCCATCGGCATGGGCAATTACACCATGGGTATCGAATCCGGTGTAGCTCATCGTGTGTTCACCTACCACAGGCCTCGCGAGCGTTACCTCCGCTCCCGCTTCGGGAGTAAAACTGTAGTGGAAGGCACCCTCATCTTCGTGATAGTACAACACATCGAGTTCGGCATCGATTCCTTCACCAGCAAGTTTGGCCGGCAAGCTAGCCGCATTGGCCGCTTCGTTCAGCTTCATTCCGGTAACAACGCCGGTTCCGGCATCACCCACCGTCACCACGAATACACCCGTATTTTCGGGCCACAACGCTCCGAAGAACGGCCCTCCGGCAGCCGATTTAATATTGATGGCATCGTAGCTTACTTTCACGATAGCCGTACCGGTCCCCACAGCAGTCAACAGGCCATCGTTGCTTACCGTAACCACCCCTGTAGCAGGTTCGCCGGCTTCGTTCAGTACCTCATAGCGATAATCGGGTTCAATAAAATAGTTGTTGATGATATTATCCACCGCCTGCCAGGCCCTGATGGTTACCAATTGGTGCGTATCGCCCTGTCGCAGCCGGAGATGCCCGGTTTCGTTAATATTCAGGAAGATATCGGCCACGTTGTAGTTGGCATTGGCGTTCGGGTTGCGGTCGATGCGCCGGGGATCGCCCTCGAGCAATTCCGGAGTGATGATTAGCGGAGCCAGGTTTGCATTCATGGTAAATGTTCCGGCATAAGTTACTTTCGAAGGCTGCGAAACCCGGTAGTTGTACACCTGCGAAGCTGCTAAACGGTAATAATACACCCGGGTGTCGTCCGCCAGCACGGTACTATCGGGCGCAACCGTCGTGAAGCGCTGGAAATGCGCCTGTTTTTTACCCAGCACCAGCGTAGCCCCGTCAGGCACCTGTACCGAATAAGAATAGCCCATGGGACAAGCTCCCGTACGGGTAGCATTGGCTGTAGCTACGGCAGCCATATCGAAGGACATAAAACCTTCGGCCGCACGAGCTTCACCTGGTTTTAATTCGATACGATACCGGTCGCCACTCAGGGCCAGAATAGTAATACGGTTAGCCGTTGTCGACTGCCCGGCCAGGCTGTTACGTTCGACCCCTTCCTTATCGGTAACGCGGTAGTGTACCGAGTAATCGACATCCGGCTGCCAGCCGGCATTCGTTGCTCCGGTGGTGATGGTAAACAGCTGATACGATTGCAGGGTATCGGTCGATAGCGTGAGATCGATGCTGCCGTTGCGGGTAACCCCATCGGAGGCAAAAGCCTGAAGCACATAATCGCCCGGATAAGCTTCGAAATTATAGCTATAGCCCGATTGCATGCTACCTGTTTCGATGGTATCATTCGTCGATTTGCTGATGAGCAGAAGTTGTTGGCTTACCGAATTCAGTTTGAGCTGAACCTTGGCTTTGCGCTGAACCTGCAGTTTATCCATGCAGAAATACATTGCCGTATTCGGCCCGTACACCGGATCGGTATCGGTCGAGGCCATGGTGTAATACAACCCGCCAATTTCGCCCAGCGGCGACAGATCGACCCATTCCCAGTTGCGCGACTGGTGCAGTTCCCCGTTTTCGAAACGCGCCAGGTAATGCTCCACCTGTTTGCCAGTCTCATTCAACTCTTTATCAAGTCCATGTACGATCAATTTAAAGTAATCGCCTTCGCGGTCGAGTTTACGTGCAAAACCATCGCCATTGATATTTCCGTAATAAGGCCAGGGCGAATTGGCCACGTACATTCCCTGCGCGCGATAGGCTTTCCCATCGTTGAAGATGGTCTGCAGCGAGTGGCTGCCCGGAGCTTCGGCAAAGAATCCCCAGAAGCCCAGCAGGTAAGGAATTCCCGGCTGCGTAATCACCTTCCCGCTCCCGTCGCGCAACACGACGCCCAGCGAATCGGTTTTAATACCACCGCCGGCCATGCAGCCCCATTGGTTACTGACCCAACCCTGGCTGCCCGCACTCTGGTAATTTGTCGAATCGCCGCTGGTGCAATAGGTAAACCCATCCCAATAATAGCCCCCGTACGACGAGCCCGGCCCTCCTGCCAGGTGTGAAAATGAAAAGGTAGAAAAATCGATAAAGCTGAAATCTTTATCGTTGTAGGTTTGAGTCCAGTAGCCTTTGGGAGTTACCAACTCAAAACGTTCGGGATTAACCGGCCTCGACAAGTCGAGGGTGATCAAATTTTGCGGTGGTGTTGCGGCCAGCCAGCTGCAAGCCATCAATACCATCACGAAAGAAGTAAAAAATCGTCTCATTTTGTTGAATTTTTAAAGTTTAATAAATTTATAGGAAGTCTGAACGGTTTTAAGCAGGTAAATTCCCGGTGGAAGCATCGTGCAATCGATGGTAGATACACCCTGCGGCAAATCGACGGACATGGTACGCCGGCCGGTGATATCGAAAATTTCGACCGACTGATCCGCCGACGATTCAAGCTTCAACACATCGGCAACACGGCCCGACATGAACTTCAGCTGAAATGCAGTTTCGCCAACGAGCCGATCGACCGACGTAAGCACCGCATCGGGGTGCAGGTTTTCGGCACCCATAATTTCGGTGGAAGTTTCGCCCAGCCAACCGCAGTACTGGTTCACCGCCGTATAGACCTTTACAAAATCGATACTTGCCAGGTATACCCGGTTTCCCGACGCATCCACGGCCCAGTCGATATCGAGTTCCGACATTCGGTCGGCATTCGGAGCATTATCGGCATACCCCCAGTCGTAGGCATACTGAACGAAATAGCTGCCATTCCCGCTTTCGTCCACATAATTATCGGCCAGCCGCGAACCGGCAAATACCAACTCATCATCGGGAAGCCACTGAGGCCAGTAACTTTGCTTGTGAAACGAATTACGGTACACATATCCGCTTCCGTGCCCATTCGTGGTCCAGCGAACGTAGGTGGTATCGGTCAGATAAGCCCGTTGGGCATCGGGTGTCGGGACCTTATTCTCGTCGGGTTTAAAATAGCTGATCCGGTAATCGCGGATAGTGGCCGCACTATGGTATTCGCTTCCGGCCAGCTCGTACCATTCATCATCGGGGAGTCCGTTTTTGTTCACATCTGCCGATACCAGTACGATTCCCGGCTCACTGCTCCCACCGCGTCTCGACGTGGTAGTATTAGGATTGGCAGCCGACCAGAAGGCATTGCCCAGGATACGAAAATCGGTCGTATCGGGCACATTCACGACAGGGCGATCGAAACCCACCACGATATAGCCACCATAACCTCCCAGCGATACCAGTCCGCGGTTGGTACCCGCGATAGAAGCTTCGGCCTTGGCCGCCATGGTTTCGGGAGTATCGCCATCGGCATAGGCCGGCAGCTTATTCACAAACTGTCCCGGCGCCGGACGGTACTCGAACACTTTACTGATGTAGCGCGAACCGGCCATCGCAGACCCTTGTAAACACAGCGCCACACAAGCACTCAGAAAAAACTGTTTTCTCATACACATTTATTTTTAAAAGTTAGTGGAAGTCAGTAACGCAAAATGAGCCGGAATATCGCCCGTTCGAACATTCCATTTCTTTTTCCCGGCAGGATCGAAACAGTACAACTGTCCCGGACTCACGTAATCGCCGGCATCGGCTACAAACACTTCCCGTGTACGGGGATGAACCATAATGCCGTACGGGATTTCCAATTGCCGGTCGGTACCATCGGTAATAAAATTACGGGTTATAATTTCACGGGTACGGGTATTCACGATGGCATAGCTGATTTCGTTGGAAAACGACACATAGCTCCATTGCACGCTGTAGGCATAAAGCGAATCGCCCACGATGCAAAAATTACTCACCGCCAGCCCGATGGTATCGGTAACCTGTTGGCTCAGGCTATCGATCACAAACAAGCGGGAAGGATGATTTTTGTAATCGCCCCTCGAGCTCACCCATAAATCGCCCCGTGCGTCCTTACGGATACGGTGCAGGTTATAATCCACGGTAATACGCTTTTCTTCACGGAAAGAGGCCAGGTCGACGACCGACACCGTACGTTCGTACCCCGCAGTAGAACCGGCACCCATGTACCCGCCCGAATTCGCCACATACAGTTTCGATCCGACCACCTCCAGCTCATCGGGCTGATACCCCACGATACAGCGGTCCACCTCCTGCAAGGTAGCAGTATCCACCTTGGCCACATAGCCCTTCTGGGAGTAGTCGGGATTGATCTCCACCGGCCCCGCGTAAGAAGTAATATAGGCATAGCCTTCGTGAAAAGTGATGTAGCGGCAGTTCGGAATATCGATTTGTCCTATACGGCGGGCTGTTGCAGCTTCCATCACTTCCACCTTATTGGAGCAGTTGATAACGGCATAAAGTCTCGAGCCGTAAATCTTGAGGTCGTTGCCCACATCGCCCAGTTCCTTGGGTACGGCAGGATTGATGGAAGCATAAATATTTTTCTGATAGATCCCCGTTTTGAAATTGAAGAAATCGAGGGTGGCTTTATTACTTCCCATATTCCCTTCGTTGAGGAGATAAAAACCGGTATATTCCACTTCAGTGCGAACCGAATCGACTTGTGTTTTTTCACCGGGAATCACGATCTGTTCGTCGCGGCACGATAACAACAAAAGGGTGCACAAGGCTGCCCTGAAAAGATTTTTCATAGGGTCGATATTTTAAATTTCAAGTGTAAGCGCCAGTTTGTAATTACGTTTGGGCATGGGATAATTGAGCACCACCTCATAATCCTGGCTCAGCAGGTTATTGATTTCGAGCGATATCCGGGCCTGCAGCTGTTTCCAGCCGAACTCACGACTCAGCGAACAGTCGTGGGTATACCAGGGCTGTTCGTAGTTTTCGGGGATATTCGCCGAATTGTGATAGCGCTCGCCCACGTAGATGAAACTATAGTTGAACCGCCATTGCCGGTATGCCGATCCGGCAACCACCGAACCGCTGTGCCGGGGGATGTAAGGGATTTGTCCGCCCCAGGTGAGTTGTTGCAATTCCTTATTTTGCCGTTCGGTAAAATCCTGAGCCCGCTGAAAAGTATACGACAGGCGAAGATGGGCAGTCCAGTGCTCACTCAGCTGAAACATACCGCTGGCGGCCGCGTCCACTCCCCTGATCTCCACATAGCCCAGGTTCATCATCATCCAGCGATACATCCCGTTTCCCTTGGGTACTGCTATAATCTTATCGCAGACCTCGTTGTAATAGGCATCGGCCTGCAACTGCCAGTTGCGCAACCAGCAACGGTCTCCGTTGCGCGAGTACTGAAAACCAAGGTTATACTGATGCGTATATTCCGGCTTCAATGCAGCATTCCCTATATCGGTGTAGTACAGATCGTTGAAGGTAGGCATACGAAAAATCTGTTTATAGAAAGTTCTGATGTGAAGCGGGCCGGCTGCAAGAGGCCGCCAGGATAAAAAAAGCGAAGGAGAAACTTCCCGTTTATCGGGAGCCGAAGCCGGCAACGACGATGCGCCCGCATCCTGAAAGCCCGTTTGCGCTTTCAACTTCTCCTTCACCTGCGTAGCCAGCACACTCCCCTGCACCTTCAACCGGCTCAGATTAAGCGAACTGGCCATGGCCACCAGCATTGTATTCCGCAGTGGGGGCACGAAACCGGCCATCGACGATTGAAGCGAATTGTACTGCCAATCGGCCGAAAGCGCTACGTCCCAATAACCGGTAATCGCAAATTTATTGGCTACCGAAGCATATATTTCCTGCTGATGAAACGCATTATCGACATAAAGTAAGGTTGTATCGGGATTCAGGTAACGCATGAAATCGCGGGCATATTTCAGGTTCACCAGCAGGTCGTAACACCGTGAGACCGACTTCTGCCACGACGCCTGGGCAAAGAAATTGCGGTCCCACTGCCGTTGCGCACGTTTCCACACATTATTGACGATAGCACCCGGGATTCCCCGTTCTGAATTGTAATAATAAAGCTTGGCATTCCAGCGCCCTTGCTCTAGTTCGCCAAAAAGGCCCGCCTCGATCCGCAAAGCCCGGACATCTCCGTTTTGCCGGATAGCCGTGGTATCGTAAGCCAGGCTTCCGTCGGCATGCCAACGCCGGTAGCGAAAAGGATACCGGCCCGACGAACGAATCCACTCGACATTCACCGACGACGACAACCGGGCGGCAACCGCCTGCTCCCACAGGGCCGAAAAGTTCGTTAAATCGAACGAGCCGGTGCGGGCAACTGCTTTGAAATGATGCGTTTCGCCAGACTTGAAACGAGGACGGCGGGTACGGATATAAATTGTACCGGAAGCACTGAAATCCTTTGCCGACTGAAAGATTGCACTTTTCTGGCCGTTGTAAAGCGCGATTTCCTCTACATTATCGAGCGAAAATTTCCCCAGATCGACCTGCCCGTTCTGGGCATTACCCAGCTGAATGCCATCGTAGAACACCCCCATATGATTGGTGCCCATACTACGGATATCCACGGTTTTGAGACCTCCGATGCCTCCGTAATCTTTCAGCTGAATGCCCGAAAAATACCGGATCGCATCGGCTACCGAAAAACTATTGAGAGCACGAAGTCTTTCTCCTGAAAGACGTTGCGCCGGAATCGCCTCACTGAAGCGGATCGCTACCACCTCCAGTTCCTGCAAATGCTGCACACTGTCGAAAGGGAGTTGTGTGTAGGCCGGAACAACTGCAGGCAGAAGCAGCATTAAAAAAAACTGCAATTTCATGAAATATTGAATTACATTTCAAAAATTGCTTTCGTCAGAATTGAAAAATAAAGAATTAAAACAGGATACGACACACAGGGCATAGCTCTGCAACTCTTTCAACCAACTGTAAGTAAAAGCCGTTTATCCTTTTTTGGTTCTTTAGCCCTTTCCTCGAAAGCTAAAAACTAAATCAAGCATGGCAGGTCTTCTGACTTACTCCATCGTTGAACCTCCTTCCCATTCCGGTACACGGAACAGTGGATTGAGTTGTGTTCACGACTTCAGTTTCGTTTGAAACCAAGAGCTTACAGCAGCGGGACTGTTCAGGACTTACACCTGATTCCCTTTTAATCTCCGGAAGCGAATGCTACAGGAGAACCAATGCAAGTGCAAAGGTATAAAAAATTTGTAACAAAAAAACCGGAAATTCCGGTTTCTGCAACCAACCGGCCGTAGGACTCTCATTTTCAGGGCAAAATTTTCCAACAAAAAGAGTACGAGCCGGACGCATCCGAAAGTCGCTACTTCGGCATGAATCCGGGAAAGATTCGCTGCCGCAGTCCTCGTCACTGTCGGGACGAAGGGTTTACACGCATCATTAAACTTTCAAAAACCATTTCTTTTTAAATAAAAACCGGAGCAAGAACAACTGAATAATCAGCATGCCCGAACCAATAGCCACTTCCTGCCAGGGAATGGCAAAACCCTGTACCAATCCACCAAACAAGAACCGTGAACTGTATTCAAAATCGACCACTCCATGCGATGCCATATAAATCAATATCGAATTGGTGCCTATCCATTGCAGCGGCAGGCTCCAGCGTTTCAGCCGCCACACATCGACCACCAGGTAAAAAACTGCCATGAGTAACAAACTCCAACCGCCCGCATACAATACGAAAGAGCTGGTCCACAAAATTTTATTAACGGGGAATACCAGATTCCAGAGCCATCCCGCTCCCAGCAACACCAACCCGCTCGCGCCAATCAGTATACCTTTGTACAAATCGCCGACCGACCGGGTTCGCAAAAACCGTCCGGTAAAAACGCCCAACAGTGCCGTAGCCACTGCCGGGAGGGTCGACAGTATTCCTTCGGGATCATAAATAGTACGGTGCAAGCGGCCGGGCAGCAAGCAACGATCGACATAGCCCGCCAGATTCCCCTCGGGAGTAAGCACGCCGGCACCAATTCCCGGTACAGGCACCAGCATCAGCAACGCCCAGTAGCCGAGTAAAACGACAGCAAACACCACCACTTGAACCCGCAGCCGGCAATTGAGCACGATAAGTCCGGCAAATAAGCCGGCAAAAGCAATGCGGCCCAGCACGCTGGCAAAGCGGGTTTGCTCGCACCCCCCGAACTCGAGCGCCCCGTTGACCACCATCCCGCACACCACCAAAATAAGCGTGCGTTTCCACAGGGCGCCATAAACTTCCCTTCGGGCTCGTTTCAACTCCACACCGGCTTTACCTTCCAGCTTCCTCCCCATCGAAAAAGGCATCGAAATGCCGGCAATATAAATAAACAACGGAAATATCATGTCGTAAAATGTAAAACCATGCCAGGCCGTATGCCGCAACTGGCCCGACATCCACACCGAAACCGGATCGGCCGACGCAACAGCCAGCGCATGAACGATGATTTCGCCGCTGATAATCCACATCATATCAAATCCCCGCAGGGCATCGAGCGAATGAAGTCGCTGCATTGAAACAGGGTTTCCCATAAAACGATGAAAAAGGGCTGCCCATCCCTTCAACACGACGGACAGCCCGGTTGATTAAATTTAAACAATCAATTGTAACCCGGATTCTGAACCAGTTTCGGGTTTTTCACCAGCGCTCCGGTAGGGATCGGAAAAATTCGCTTTCTGGGATCCGAATCCACCTTAAAGCCCCATTTATCTTCGTACTTGCCAAAACGGATCATATCGTTGCGACGCCACAACTCGTAGGTGAATTCGCGACCGCGCTCGTTGTACAACGCGTCGAGCGTAACACCAGTCCATGCAGGCGACGTGGTGCGTTTCTCGCGCACCATGTTGACCAGCGACAGGGCAGTATGCCCGAGAGTGGCTGTACCTCCGCGCAAAAGGGCTTCGGCTTTCATCAACAAAATATCGGCGTAACGGAACACCGGCATGTCGTTGTTCTGGTTACGGGTGGTTGAAGTAGCATCGGGATAAAACTTAATATTCCGGTAACCCATGTTCCACGAAATCTCGTCGTTACCGGCATCAAACATCAGCGAATCCTGGCGCAGTACGATGTTCGGGGTAAGCTCCACGTGATAGGTGTACGCAGCACCGGCATCGGGACCGCTGTAAAACTGATTGTAGCCTTTGTTGGTGGTGGTTACCTTTACCGGAGTAACCCCGTCGTTGAGATACTGCAAGCCGGTGAGCCACTGACCGTTGCGCACATCGTTCGGATCGTCGAACAAGGCATAATGCTCGGGCAGGGTACTCATAGGAGCACTGGGAGTAAACGGCAGGCCAAACTTGGCGCGAAGCGAGCGGGGAACATCGTAACGCGCCCGGTACAAATATCCCGAAGTACCCGAAAGCGGTACATAGGTGGGATCGAACGGAATGGCAAAAATAAACTCTTTGGTGCCGGGACCATTATCGGGATAGAACAATTTCAGGTATTCGTTGCGGTCGGCCAGGGTGTACCGGCCCGAGCTTATCACCTTATCGCAGGCTGCTATGCAATCGTTGTACCGCTGTGTGCCGGTATAATATCCGGCATTCAGGTACATTTTGGCAAGCAGCGAATAAGCCATGTACTGAGTCGGATAACCGTAAGTGGCAGGCGAAACATTGGTCGTCAGATCAGGAATAACCTCCAGAATCTCCTTTTCAATAAACGTAAACACTTCGGCCCGGGGCGTTTGCGCTTTCGGTTCGAAATCGCCGTATTCGGTAACGATGGGTACATCGCCGAACAGGTCCATCATGTAATAATACGCCAATGCACGTACCATCCGCAACTCGGCCATCATCCGGCTTTTGAAGGCTCCCTCGGGCATGTTTCGCCGGAGAATATACATGGTCTGATTGTCGTAGCTGATGACCCGCGAGAGCCAGTCCCAGCATCCCCACGACCAACTGCGGTCGGGTGTCCATTCATGATAGTGCATTACACGGTAACCCTGGTTGTCGTACCAGTTACCGCCGCGCGCCGGCATAATACCTTCATCGGTACTCAGCGTTTGGGCGAAGAAAAAGTCGTGGGCATAGTTGCCACGCAAAGCAGCATACACCACACCCGCCGAAGCTACAAACTGCGACGAATCCTGAGGATATACATCGGGAGTGATTTGTGTGGTTACCGGAACATCCAGGTCGTTGCACGACCCTATCAGGAACGATAACACGACCGGCAAAAAGCTATATTTTGTTACTTTTTTCATGATTGATTTTTTTAATGGATGGACTTAAAGTACGATAGTTAAACCAAGCAATACCGTGCGGGTTTTAGGATAGAAATTATTCGAATCGATACCCGGCGACATGCCTCCCATGTTTACTTCAGGATCTACGCCCGTATAGCCGGTAAGTACAAACAAGTTGTTGAACGTGGAATAAAAACGCAGACTGTTGATCTGACGCACCGGGTTTTTAAAGGTATAACCAATGGTGAGGTTCTCCAGACGCAGATAACTGCCGTCCTCGATAAAACGCGACGAATACCGGAACGAATTGAAATCGCCGGCCGATTCCTTACCGGCATCTTCAAGGATATTTGTAAACGCAACCGTTGCAGGCCGGAACAAATCGGCGCGGGTGGCATTGAATATCTTGTTTCCATACACTCCGCGGACGAAGAAATTGACATCGAAATTCCTGTAGCTGAACGAGTTCGACCAACCGTAGTTCAGGATAGGCTGAGGACTTCCGGCATAACGGTAGTCGGCCGTTGTAGGATTGGTGGTCATCGAACCGTCTCTGGCAAGATACTGCGAAACGCCTGCAGCATTTTTACCTTCGTAAATCAGGGTAAAGAATTGCCCGAGCGGATATCCTTTCTGGCGAATCTGCAAGGTACTCGAGGTCTGACCGCCGCCATCGGGCTGGGTATATCTGATGGAGTCGCCACCAATAAAATAGGGATTGGTGAGACTGGTGATGGTGTTTTTGTTATGCGCCACGTTGACACTGGTTTTCCAGGTGAAGTCGCTGGTTTTAACCGGCACCGCCGACACCGAGAGCTCCACTCCCTTGTTGTTGATGCTTCCGCCGTTGGCAAATAATCCACCGGCAGGAACCAGCAAGATATCGGCATCGTACCAGTAAATCATATCCGAAGTGTTTTTATTGTACAGGTCGAGTGTCGCACTCAAGCGGCCTTTCAGCAGCGTTGCATCGATACCCAGGTTGGCCGTGGCTGTTTTTTCCCATTTCAGATCGGGATTGGCAGCCTTATTGGGACCGTACGACATCACCGAAGTGCCGTTGTGATAGAAGTTTCCCATCGATCCCGACAGGAACTGGGCGGTATAAGCATCAAAGCCCGTAGAGTTACCGGTAACTCCGTAGCTGGCGCGGAGCTTCAGGTCCTCGAACACGTTCATATCCTGAATAAAGCTCTCCTGGCCGGCGCGCCACGACAAACCTACAGACGGGAAATACCCCCACTGATTGTTCTGACCGAACACCGAACCACCGTCGCGGCGCAACGATGCCTGCAGGTAATATTTATCCCCGAAATTGTAGTTTACCCTCGAGAAGTACGAAATCATGCGGGTTTTGGAATACATCTGATCCCAGCCGAAATCCACCTTGGCTCCGTTGACAGCCGAATAATTACCAAGCGCCAGGTTGTTGAAACCTACGGTATTCACCGGAAAGTTGATATTGGTGGCCTGAAAACCGTCGCCATATACATTATCCTGGTACGAATAACCCAATACGGCATTGATGGAGTGGTTCCCAACGGTTTTATTCCAGGTAAACCAGTTTTCGAGGATTTCGTTACGGGTCTGATACGTATTGCGTAAAGCCGTTCCTCCTTTACCGAAGGTTACGATCGACTTGGTTGCCGGTGGCTCGGGGTTGTTGTAGAATACCGAACTGTTGTAGTTGTACATGTACGAATCGTAATATTCGCCGTGGAGCGAATTGTAATTCTGGTACGACAGGCTTAAATCGTAGGTCAATCCGAACGGAAGTTGCACATTGGCTGTGAGCGAGGCCAGCAGGTTGTTGTTGAGCGTCTGATCCTGTCCATAATCGATGATGGCTACCGGATTGAAATAACCATTTTTGGTAAAATTCTCGAAATAACTGCCATCGTCGTTTTTAACCGGCGAAACGGGTAAGCGGGTGGCCGACTGCAACAGGACGGTACCCAGCTGAGGTACATAATCGGACAAAATGCGTGCATTGGCTACCGAAAGGCCGATTTTCAGTTTATCGTCGAAGGCTGTCTGGTCGAAGGTAAGACGGGCTACAATTTTGTTCTGGTTGCTTTCCCTGATAATACCCTGTTTGTTGCTATAGTTGAGGCTCGCACTATAGGTATTACTTTCCGAACCGCCGCTGAACGATACGTTGTGGTTGGTCGAAAAAGCCGATTCGCGTTGAATTTCTTTTTGCCAGTTGGTATTGGCGCCGCGATCTTCGGTAAGGTTTTGTCCGGTTGCGGAGGCAAAAGCGCGCAACTGATCGCCGCTCATCAACTTCAGACTGTTCGATACATTTTCGACGCCGAAATATCCGTTGTACGCAATCT
The DNA here is from genome assembly GCA_001898935.1 of Paludibacter sp. 47-17. Lineage (GTDB taxonomy): Bacteria > Bacteroidota > Bacteroidia > Bacteroidales > Paludibacteraceae > Paludibacter. The sequence goes on along the minus strand of MKVT01000008.1, from coordinate 474,165 downwards.
GCGGTGCGCCTTTTTTCCCTTTTTTGGTAGTTACCATAATCACCCCGTTCGAAGCCCGGTTGCCGTAAATAGAAGTCGCCGAGGCATCTTTCAATACATCAATCGATTCGATATCGTCGGGGGCAACCAGCGATATATCGCCACCCGGAATACCATCGATTACGTAATAAGGCTCCATCGAACTGTTGAGCGTGGATGCACCACGCAGAATGACGCTCGACCTGCGGGTAGGATCGCCCGAAACCGTGATGTTCAAACCGGCAGCCTTACCTTGCAACAATTGACCCACATCGGTAATGGCACCTTTATTCAGGTCTTCGGGCTTCACCGAAGTAACCGACGATACCAATCCCTTTTTATTGGTAGTACCGTAACCGACCACCACAATCTCGCTCAGCTTTTCCGATTCTTCTTTCAGCACTATATTGATACGTGTGTGATTTCCAACGGGAATCATGCGAGTTTCCATACCGACAAACGAAAACTGAAGGACCGAAGCCGGCTGCAAACCGGCAATGGAGTATACACCCCCGGCATCGGTAATCGAACCCTGATTTTTGCCAACCACCATCACCGTCACCCCCGGCATCGGATCACCCCTTTCGTCGGTAACCTTTCCGGTTACTGTCCGCACAGCAGCTTCACCGCCGGCCTGGGGCATTTCGCGCGACGAAGTCAGCACGATCTGGTTGTCCAACACATTAAATACTACGTCGGTATCGGCAAATATTTTCTTCAATACCGAGGAAATAGGCTCGTTGGTAACCGACAAATCAATTTTGCGCGCCACATCGATGAGTTGATTATTGTACGCAAAATGAACATTCGATTTCGATTCAATCATCTTGAGGACTTCGCTGACGGGCGTGTTTTTTACATGCAGCGTCAGGCGGGAATCCTGTGCATACAGTGCCTGCGAAAAACCGGCACAGCTAAAAAATACGATCAGCACAAATCGGAAAAAGTTCGTTTGGGTAAACGAGGACGCTCGGTTCCTCCTTACCAAATTTGTGGTTTGTTTCATAAAGCTACGTTGTTTTGATAATAGATTTTGTGTTCTTTTCTTGAAAAACGGGAGTCATCTGTTGCGTTGTCGGGATGAAAAATTGATATGAGACAGCCCTGTCCTTATCCGGGCGTTGTTGCCCGGCAAAGATATTCATCCATTCAAATCGCAAAAAAGGTACGGGTGGGTATCATGCTTTACCGTGATTACGGGATGATACAACCGGCAAGGGCGTTACGTTATTTCTTCCATATGAGCGTGTTTTTTATAGAGTTAAATTTAAGGGATTATTGGATGTGTTTTTTCTTGTCCTTACGCAGTATTAACGTTCGTTTTTCAAAAATACCCGCCTCTTCGTTGCTGCCCGACAGCAATTGATAGTTGATGGGCGACGATAAACTCAGAATGCGCAGTGCACGTTCGAGCGATTCGTTGGTAAATGTGGCGGTAAGCCTGTAGACCAGTATTTCCGGATCCTTGACGATAACGTCGACATTATACAGTTTTTCCAGCTTGTCTATAACCACCTGAATTTCGTCGTTATCAAACACGGTGCGTCCCCTGGTCCAGGCAATATACTTGGTGAGGTCGTTGGAATAATGTACCCGGTTTCGTTTCGTTGTTTTGTTGAACGTAAAAACATCATTGGGCCGCAGGGTGGCCAAATCGGTAAATTGCTTCTCTCCGGCCATTTCACCCAGCCGTACCGAACCGCTTACCAGTACCACCGTTACATTGGTTTCGTCGTTGTAGGCACGGGCATTAAACGATGTGCCGGTTACTTTCAGGTCCATATCGTTCATCCGCACAATAAACGGTTGATTTTTATCTTCCAGAACTTTAAAAAATCCTTCGCCGCTGAGCGCGACCAGCCGGTGATCCTGTTTTTTGAAACTCATCGGATAGGTTAGTTCGCTTCCCGAATTCAGCATCACCTCGGAACCGTCGGGTAAGGTTATCCGACTGCGGGCACCCAGCGGAACACTTACCGTGGTGAGCATCGACCGGTTGTCGGTATCGCGTTGCATCCAACCAAAATACAAAGCCACCAACAGCGGAAGAAGCAGGATGGCCGCCACTTTCGAAAAGCCGGCCAATGCGCGTCGATACAAGGGAACAGTTCGCTCCTGCAGGTTGATGGCATGATGAACCTCACTAAGCAATTGCCTGAAACGGCTATCGTCGCCAACCGGCCCTGCTGTATCGCACTTCTTCCAATGGGTGTGCATGAAAGCAGAAGCGGCCTCATCGAGAGACGGAATTTTAAGCAACTCGTTCAGATGCTCCAGCTCCTGAGCCGAACAAGTACCTTCCTGTAATTTGCTGAGTAATTTTTCCAATTGATCCATACCTTCGAGCGATTTCTGCAAACCTGATAACTGAATTAGTGAGCCGTATACCAGAATAACGTACCAGCCGGCAACAACCCCTGCTCAGGATCGACTTTTTTTTTCAATCGATAAATAAACTGATGTATAATAAGGCTGTCAGTCCAAATTTTCCCAATTTGCGACGTAAAAAACTCAATGATTTGGTCAGGTGATCTTCGACTGTTTTTTCCGAAATACCCTTCTGGGAAGCAATTTCCTTATTCGACAAACCACTATCGCGGCTCAGTTTGAAGATCTCTTTACGTTTTGAGGGCAGTTGATCGACCAATTCGGTATATTTCTGTTGTATCATCCGATAATCAATATCTTCTTCAATCGGATGGTGGTCGACTTCCTGCACCGCGGAATTTTCCGACTGATATTTTTGTTCGGAGAGGCGTTTACGAAGGAGCGAAAGTACCGAGTTTTTGGCGACCGTGAATATGAAGGCATCGAAATTGGTATCGTACCGAAGCCTGAACCGATTTTCCCAGATTTTCAGAAATACGTCCTGTACGATATCGTAAGAATCGTCGTCGTTTTTTAAATAGGCCAACGCAAAACGAAACAAGCGGCGATGATAAAATGCATAGATTTCATCCACTACACTCCGATCGTCGTTTCTGAGCCGTTCGGAAAATGTTGTTTTGTTGGTGTTCATTGTACTTTATACATCATTAAGGGCAAAAGTACTCAAAAATCTTTAACTTCTGAAAAAATCAATATTCAACCGGACCATTGCAGGCTTCCGGCGGAAGGGGCACCGGCAGTAAAAAATACGCATTTCTGCGTATTGCTATGCTGCTTGTTTGCATTTTTCTTTGCATTTCAACTCATCCAATTATCGTTCACAATGAAATACCTTTTTTTTCTCTTTGTTTGCCTTAGTGCACCCTTGCCGGCTCAATGGCAGGAAACCTCGTTCCGTACCAGCATGAACAGTACGGCCTATGTCACCAAATTGTATTATGATGGAACTACGTTGTGGGCCGGCAGCCGTTCGCAGGTGTTTATATCCGGCGACAAAGGTGCGAACTGGAGCAATGTGACTTCGGGCGGAATCACGGTGAATCAAACCGATGTAAAAGACATTATCCGGCTGAACGACTACGTGTATGTGGCGTTCGGAGGCAACGGGAACAAATCCATTTACCGCAGCAACGACAAAGGTGGAAACTGGGAGCTGGATATGGAGGGATACACTCAATTCCAGCACGTTACACATTTCTACACCTTTAAGGACTTCGTGGTGGGCAAACTGGAAACCAACGGGGTGATTTATAAGAAAAACAGCGATACGCGCTGGTCGACGCTCGCCGTGCCCGATAGCCGGTTCGTGACTCCGGCCACTATTTTCAGCCGGGGCGATAGTCTGGTGCTCACCAGCGGACAGTCGGGGCCGGCCATTGCACTTACCGCCGATATGGGAGCTACCTGGACGATCCGCAGCGTAAAGTGGGGACACGACATCCCGGCCAACGGCGACTGGCTGATCCCGGTGTGGCACGGACGGTACAATCAGGGGCAGGTATACGGGGTAAACCGCGGCTTCGTAACATCTCCACGACTCGAATACGTGTATAATTTCGTGGCTTCCGACGACGGCATGCGGACTTTTACCAAAAAGAACACCTTTTTCCAGACCGAAGATATTAATACGATGTGGATCAACGACAACCAGATTTTCGTGGCCTACAGCCGGTCGAACCTGTGGCACAGCACCGACGGAGGCCTCACTTTCAACGACATAACGGCCAACATCAAAAGTTTTGTGCAGTATTTGCACTTACCTGTCCTCTCGATGGAAGTAGTGGACGATAAATTGTTTGTTGCCGGCAATCAGAACGGGATCTTGACGCATGCGGTAGGTACATCGGTAACTACGCCCGATGTAAACGAGATCATGGTTTTTCCTTCCGTTACGTCCGATTTTCTACATGTCCGTGCTTTCGACACGGGTTCACTACAGATAGTTGCTCTAAACGGGAATATTGTGCACACGGTTCCGGTAACAACACCGGAGCAGAAGATCGATATTTCGCATCTGCAGAAAGGAATGTATATCGTACAGGTGCATTCCGGCACTACAAGAGCAATGCGAAAAATCGTCAAACGCTAAACCGTCCGTTACGGTTGTTTTACCGCAACCGTAATGGCTCTATGCACAAAGCTGAATAACTTACAGCGAACAGAACAATACCACCAGCCAGGGCACACTGAAATCGACAAGAAAGCCGTGGTAAATGGATACGATCAGCAGGTTTTGTCCCGAATACCGCACAATAACCGGCAACGTCGTATCCATGGTAGTGGCACCGCCCGAGGATATAAGAGCCAGTTTACCGAAGTAACGTACGATAAAGGGGGCGAACAACAGGGTTATCAACTCGCGGGCGATGTTGGAAAGCAGGGCGATGGTGCCGAGTTCGGCTCCTTTGTATCCGGTGATAAAAATACTCGATAGCGAATAATAACCCAACCCCGACCCTACCGCCAGGCATTCGGCAAGCGAGCGCTGTTTCAGCACGATACTCACCACTGCACTTCCTGCCAGGGTTCCAACGATCGTAATCACCGGCAACAGCATCAGCCTCGGATTCAGCGAACGAAAGCTGTCAAGGGTTTTGGTATCGCTACCTACGCTGAGTCCCACGAAAAACATGAGTCCGCACAAGACATAATAGCTTACCTTCGAATCGGTTATCACGCCGGAAGGAATCCACCCGTACAATCCGGCGAGCACACCGGCAATAAAAAAGGAAACGATTACGAGACTACCTTTCATGCTTTCCCCTTATTGATCCACACCCATAAACCCCAAGCTCCCAGCAGACTGCCGGCCAGCGCAAACACCGTTATCAGCAGGGCTTCCATGCCAATGGTAGGTAAACCACTCACAATCTTATCATTAGCGCCCACTTCGGTTCCCAGTAAAAACAGCAGTACCCAGATAAGCGCCATCACTACCCGGCTCACCCATTTCATATTCCGGTTACGAAGCAAGTAACCCGACAAAACTCCCAGGAGCATCAGTCCTACAACAGTAAGCATGCGTAAAATTGTTTTTTAAGGCGCAAAGATACGCAAAACTGTGTAGTTATACCAACCTGTTGTCCGATGCTTTGCGTACTGCTTCTACTTTGTTGGTGACATTGAGCTTTCGGTAGATATTTTCGATATGTTTACGCACGGTGTGGTAACTGATGTGAAGGTTGGAAGCTATTTCCTCGTAGGTGAGTCCGTTTTTGAGCTGATGCAGCAATTCGGTTTCACGCTCGGTGAGCCCGAAATCATGCGTTTCGCGCTGCAAAGGCTGCCGGATAAGCTGCAATGTTTTCATGGCGATGGCCGGACTCATGGCAGCTCCTCCGGCCAGGGTATCGGTAATGCATTGATGAATCTGCGTGGCGCTGTCTTCCTTCAGTAAATAGCCCGATGCTCCCGCCATCACGGCATTGAAGAGCAATTCATCATCGTCGAACATCGTGAGGATAATGACTTTGATATGCGGATAGCGCTTTTTGAGTTCGGCTGTGGCATCCACCCCGTTCAACACCGGCATATCGATATCCATAAGTACTACTTCCACCGTATGATGCGCCGCCAGCTGATCGAGCAAGTCGCGACCATTGCGGGCAATAAGCTTGATGCTGATTTCCGGATAGTCGTTCAGCCGTTTCTGCAACGCACTGAGCGCAAAACTATTATCTTCGGCAATCGCCAAATGAATGGGCATACTATTACATTTAAATTACAAAAATAAGGGGATCTATCCACCTTCGCCATACGCAGAAGTACGTATTTTACCACTGATCCGGGTTCCGTTGCCCCGCACCGAATGGAGTACGAGTTCTCCGCCAAGTTCCTTCATGCGCGATTGCATGTTGCGTAATCCGTTTCCTCCCGATCCGGCATTGGCATCGAAACCTTTTCCGTTGTCGTGTACCAGCAGCAATACATCGCGCTCGCCGTCCACCTCCAGCTTCACTTCCACCTGTGTGCATCGGGCATGTTTATAAGCATTGATAATGGCTTCCTGGATAATACGAAACAGATGCGTAGTCTGAATTTCGGTGAGGGTGATCGTGGTATCGCCCGAAGTGACGAACCGTATGTGCATTCCGTTTTGATGGATGGGTTTGAAAAAATCGCGCAGACGAATGGCAATTTCGTCGATCGACACCCGCTGTTTATTCAACAGCCAAACCGTCTTCCGCAATTCGCGCATGCTCATGGTGAGACTGTGTTGCATGCCTTCGTATCTGGCCACGCTTTCGGCACAGTTATCGTCGTGCAACTGTTCGAGGTGTGCACTCATCAGCGTAAGATACGAACCAATATTATCGTGAAGCTCCCGCGAAATCCGTAGGCGCTCTTCCTGCAGCCGGTTAAGCTCCTTTTGTTCCTTCAGCTGCAACTCCTGCAGTGCCTGGCGGGCTTTAGCCTCGTTGCGTTTATACAAAAAGAACAGAAAGGCTGCGAGCAGCACCACCAGCGACACACCTACGATGAGCCACAGGATACGTCGTTGACTCTCGAGCCGGTGCAGTTGCAGCTCCTGCTGCTGAGCGAGTAAAGCCTTGTCTTTCTCGGCCGATTGATATCGAACCATGAGACCGGCAAGCGACTGCTCCCGTTCGCGGCTGTACACACTATCCTTCCACCGGGCATATTCGCGTTCCGCTTCAACAGCTCGCAGGGGATCGTTCAATCCGCTGTACGCAATGGCTAGTTGCGCCTTTACATCCGCTTTATCGTTCAACCCGCCAGCGCGTGCGAGCAGCCCTTCGGCCTGTCGCAGGTAATGCAGTGCCTGCTGAAATCTTTTTTCAGTATTGGCTACCGTACCCTGATAAACAAGTACGGTGAGCAACTGATCGGCCGGCAGGTACTCTTTGAGCGTCAACAATTCATCATAGGCCTGTCGGGCCGCTTGCTGATTGCCATTTGCTTTTTGAAGATTGGCAATATTGAGGAGCGGATCGGCCAGCGACCGGGGAATCGCACTCTGGCGGGCGTAGTGCAACGCACGCGAATAGTGGAAGAAAGCACTGTCGGACATCCCCAGGTTTTTAAACGAAAGCCCTATATTGTTGTACGCAGCGGCAATGGATTGCGGCGCAGCCTTATTCAACTTCAGTTGAAGACTTTGCCGGTAATAAGCAAGCGCTTTTCGCTCATCCTTGAGATCGTCGGCCCAGATATTCCCCAGTTGATTATAACTCATTGCCTGTTGAGCCGTATTACCCGGACCGGCCCATGCGATAGCTTCGGTAAGCAACCCGATACTGCGGCTGATAGCTCCATTATGGTAATGCAGCATAGCTAAATTATGCATATTGGGAGCGGCATAAGTACTATCTTTCGTCTGTTTAAAATAAGCCACCACCGGCGTCACAATGTCGATAGCAGCCTGGTAATCGCCTAAATCGTCGAGTACCGACCCCAATTGTCCCTGCGCAACATAATAATTATCGTTCAACGGCAACTGCTTAAACAGGGACGAGGCTTTCCGGTACCACTCCGCAGCCGGCTCGAGCTCTCCAGCATTGGTAAACGCCCGTCCCGCCCGAAAAGCAATTTTGCCCAGCTCTTCCGATAAGCCCTGATCCGGCGCCGGATCTACTACATTGCCCGCACGCTTTGCCCGTTCTTCAAAAATCGTCAGGTATTCCCGGGCTGCATCTTTCCAGTTCCGTTCATTGTACAACGAATCGGCACGCAGTTGCCGGGCAGCCAGGGGCGACGAAGCCACCGCACCCATACTGCACGACAGCAGAAATACCATCCAACCCGTTTTACTCATAATCGTTACTTATTACGATTTATAATCAAAATCGCCTCCAAAAAGTTCAATGCTTACCGGCAGGCACTTCCGGCCTTATGCTCCGGCCAGACACCGGTACCGGCCTGTACGATTAAAAAAGAAAACTGTATCTTTGCGAAAAAAAAATTGAATTTTATGCAGGATACCCTACTCAACGAAGCAAAAAAAGATTACCACCGGCCCATGCATACGGCCGAGCATATCTTAAATCAGACCATGGTTCGCATGTTCGGCTGCAGCCGGTCGGTAAATGCACATATCGAGCGTAAAAAGTCGAAATGCGATTACTATCTGTCACACGCTCCTACCGCCGAACAGGTGGCCGAAATTACCCGCCGGGTGAACGAAGTGATTGCACTTCGCTTACCGGTATACGAGGAATTGATGCCGCGCGAGAAAGCCGCCTCCCTGGTCGATCTCACGAAGCTCTCCGACGAAGCCGGCGATACGCTCCGTATCATCCGCGTCGGCGATTATGATGCCTGCGCCTGCATCGGCCAGCATGTGGAAAACACTTCCGAAATCGGTACGTTCGAAATTATCAGCCACGACTTCGAAAGCGGCAGGTGGAGAGTCCGGTTTAAGTTAAAACAAGAAAGTGTATGAACAACATCATCGGCCTGATCACCGGAGTGCTTGTAGCGCTCCTGCTCACCGGTTGCGGAACTTCCAACCGCCTTGCTTCGTCATCTGAAGTAAAAATAAATATCGAAACCACCGAAGGCGATATCGTGGTCAAGCTATACAACGAAACGCCCCTGCACCGCGATAATTTTTTGCGATTGGTAAAAAATAAAGTCTACGACGGCGTTATTTTTCACCGGGTAATCGATCACTTTATGATTCAGGGAGGCGACCCCGACACACGTACCACACAGCAAAAAAACAAACACAAAACGGCAACTCCCGACTATACGATTCCTGCCGAGATACGCACACCGGCTATTTATCATAAAAAAGGAGCATTAGCCGCAGCCCGGCTCGGCGATACCGAAAATCCGCTCCGGGCATCGTCGGGTTACCAGTTTTACATCGTAAAGGGAAAGAAGTTTACGCAGGAAGACCTGACTAAAATGCAGTCGGCTAAAATTGCCGATTTCCAGAAGACCGTCGGACAAACAGCCGATTCGCTGTATAAATTCAGCAACCGGGCCCGGTTCACCTACGAACAGGTCGGGGGCACGCCGCACCTCGACGGCAACTATACCGTTTTCGGAGAAGTAATCAAAGGCCTGGAGATTGTGGATAAAATTGCAGGAGTGGCTACCGACAAAAACGACAAACCGGTGAAAGAGGTGAGGATTATCAAAATGAGAAAATTAAGGAACTGAAACTACAGCAAACCAGCCCACCTGCATTGCTGCACCCGCAGAAAGGTGCAGCAATGCGGTGAACCGCCGGGTCAACAAATCATAATTACTAATTTCCAATTACTTTCAGAAGAATGGGGATCGCCGGCTCCACCATACCATGGTCGTAGCCCTGAAGTTCGTAAAGCGTTGTTTGGGTATGACCGGCCACTTTCATCATACGCATCAGGTACGCATTTTCTTCGTAACGGCCCAACATTTCCAGTTCACGATCGCCGGTAATAAGCACCAGACGAGGTGCATCGGGGCGAACGTGGTACAGCGGCGCCAGCGAATCGACCACGGCCCTATGACCGGGGATTCCTCGTTCTTCGCGTATACTGAAATGGGTGATGGTATGTCCGCTAAAAGGAATGATTCCCGCCAGCCGGTCGGCATCGATACCGTGCACCTGCAGCCAGCTTTTATCGAGGCCAATCATGGCCGCCAGGTAACCACCGGCCGAATGTCCGGCAACAAACACTTGGGTGGTATCGCCTCCGTAGCGAGCAATATTCTTCATCACCCAGGCCACAGCCGCGGCCGCATCGCGCAGGTATGCGGGCGACTTGATCCGCGGTGTAAGCCGGTAATTCACGGCTACCACAGCAATGCCTTTGTTTTTCAATCCTTCGGGGATTTGTTTTTCACCGCCCGAAAACCCTCCGCCATGAAACCATACCACGGTACGGAAATCCTTCGTTCCGGCCGGAAAATACAGATCGAGACGACAACGCTCACGGATATACGAATCGGTAACATCTGCCGGATAATAGGTCAGATTCTCAAGTAGTTTATACGCATTCTGTTGCGCGGTCAACACGGTACCCCCCACCCAACAACAAGCAAGAAGCACCCACTTCATGACAGCATTACTCTTACACATACACCAATTGATTAAAAGACCTGCAAATATACAATTCATTTAGCAAAACAAGTATAATGATACAAGGTTAATTGTCCCTGCATGTCGACTTTGTAAAACCGTTGATTGGTGTGGGGAGAATCCAGTCCGCCCAGTTTCTCAACATAAGGCCCCAGCTTGATGTAATCGAAACTTTTTACCGAAATACCATCCGGAATAGCTGCTTTTCCCGAATACCAGGCAGTTTTCAGCCGGGAACCGGTACGTGCCCTGACAAATAAGGCAAGTTGCTGTACCAACTCCGGATCCGCATCTCCCCCCATAAAACAAACACAGGTAAGAGCTTGTCCATACCGATCCAGCAGCCCTCCCACCACCGCTTCGTCAAGCTCCTCGCCAAGGTCCGACTGTAGATACGGACTATGGCAACCCGGGCAGCGATGCGGACAATTACTAAGACTAATGGCCAGCGTTACCTCTCCGGGCACTTCCCGAAACACAATATCATAACTGTGATACCGTAGCATAATGACGTTTGTGAGCTTCTTTCTGGCGACTTTCCGAGAAATTACTGATTCGTTTCATATATCCTATAATCCGGGTTAAATAATCGAGATGACGACTTCCGCAAACCGGACATTCCTCAAGCCGGTGTTTGTTGATATGTCCGCAATCGTTGCATACCGTATTGGGGATATTAAAGGTAAAATAATTACATCCTTCCTGAATCGCCACCCGCAAAAGTTGTTGGTACTGTTCTTTATTCAAATGTTCATCCAGATTCAGATGCAAGGCCGATCCGCCCGTAAGATGCCTGATATAGTTGCGACCGTGCAGCCGGAACTTATCGAGAATGTTCAGCGAACTGTCTTCCACCACGTAAAAATAACTGTTATAACAATCCCGTTGGGTACTATAACCAGCTTCCCGATCCCATTTGGCATGTTTGACACCCACATTTTCGGCAGGTATCATCTCACAATTGAACATCACCTCTTTTGTACGGTACTTCAAATTATACCGTTCGATCAAACCGAGCACTTCCTGTACAAAACCCACATAACGGGGATTATCATTAATCTCGATGCCCAAAAACTCAGCTGCTTCCACCAATCCATTGACCCCGATGGTAAGGTATTGACGATTCATCGAAATATAGCCGGCATCAAACAGGGGCAACATCCCTTTTTCGAGCATATAGTTGAGATTTCTGTTGTAAGCATTCTGGACCTTATGAACTAAATCGACCACTTCTTCTAAAAACTCCGGATAAGGCCTCCCCTTGTTGGCAGCGAATTGGATACATCGATTAAGATTGATGGTGAGCACGCTTTTTGAACCCGTCGACACTCCACCGGCGCCTAACGTATAGCTGAATCCATGATCCGTAATTTCGTTGCGCAACCGGCAACAACTGCTCAGCGAGTCGGCATTGTCGCTCATGTACGTAAAAAAAGAATGACCTTCGGCATACATTTCGGCCGTAAAATCTCCATATTCCTTATCTTTCACCTCTCCGTTTTCACTTAACAATGCCATCGTCTCAACCGGAAATGTGAGTACCGTTTTAGTCCGCTCGGCATTAAACCATTTCATAAAGCGTTTTTGCAACCAGCTGAGCGACTCCCAATGAGGTTGCGTACCATTGGGGAAATAAAAATTCCCGAACAAGCTTTCAAAATAATAACGATCGTAGTACGAGATATTCCAGAATACAGCCTGAAAATTGCGGGCTCCCGTCGGCTGATTAATGGAATACACAATTTGTTCGAAGTAATCGGTAATGACTTTGTCGAGCGTTCGTTGCTTTTTCGACAAATCGACCACCTTTGCTGTATCCAGATAATAATCATCGCCAAATTCGAGGCCAATGAAATAATTCATATACATCAGAAACTCGGGAGTCGCACATGCCCCACTTAACATACTCGACACCATGAACACCATATTAATAAAGCCTCCGCTAAACGATTTCAAATTAGTAGGCGCCTTTGAATTGCCTCCAATAGGAGCTGTGCCGCCGATCAGCCAGGGATACATGGTAATACTGGCACAATAATTAGCCAGACTGGTTTCGTCGTTTTTATAGATAAAATGATTATTCAGCAGTTCAAGATAGCGATCCGAAAGCTCTTTACCATACATCTCTTTTATCCGGTCGGTAAGCAGGCGGCGATTGAGTCGGATAAAATTGGATTTCGGCAACTCCCCTATTAACGTCGCCAGATTTTTATTCTCCACATTGGCATTGGCATCGAATTTACTTCCACTTGCTGCATTTTTCGCATTACAGTAGTCCATTAGAAATTCCAGTTTATCCCGCACCTCACGATCCTCGGCATGCTTTTGCCGATAGAGCATATACGATTTGGCAACACTAAAGTAGCGCTCGGCCATGAGCGCATTCTCGACCTGATTCTGAACATCCTCGACCGAAATACCATCATGTACGTGTACACGACTTAAAACAGTCGTTAAAATTTCGTCGGTAGCAAAACTACCCACCGACAAAAAAGCTTTACAAATGGCACTTTTGATTTTCTCGAACGAAAAAGCCTCTCTTTTTCCATCCCGTTTAACTATACGCGTTTCCATATCAATAATAATTTGTTATACTCCAAAAGAAACCGGTAGAATCAGTACAGAACGACAAGATAGAAAAGAACGGAAATAAGCCTCGCAACGGTTATTCCGATATCTCTCCTGTAGCCTTTCACCCGAAAGCCCGGAAATTGCACACATCCGGCAGGTCTTCTGACTCGCTCCCGATCCTGAACGCCTTCCCGGAAATTCCAGTGGCATGAGGGTTGTTCAGTTCGTTTCTCAATCGTTTACAATCCAATATGATCCAACGATTAGAGAGGAGCACACAGCTACGGGTATAGTTCGCGATTCACACGCGATTCCCTTTTAATTACCAGTTACAGGACATAACCGGCAAACCGTTTGCGTATGCAAAGATACGTTTTTTTACGAATCCAAAACCACTTACCGTAAAAAATTTCAAAATACCAAGATCTGATAATCACGGGTGAAAAACAACTACATGTAGGTATTTTACGACACAGTCGAAGCCCCTAAATTTGCAGGAAATAAAATCACGTCTACGATGCCTGTACTCAATATCTCCACCTACGGTCAACTAATGTACTGTACTACTTGTAAACTGTATCACCTTGAATTCAAGAATCTTTTTTTTGACTTTTCAAGTGAAGACCTGACTATTTTCAAAAACTATATCCTCTCCATTCAGGGAGAATATTACAATCACATTAATCACCATACAGTAAACAGGCGGAAAATCATCCTTCCCACCCGTCTCAAAGGTTTTAAATTCTGCTTCACCTTAGAAGAATTAAATGATTTAAAGAAACTCTTAGACACCGACATTTCAAGGTTGTTTGACAAGGGAACTGTAAGAGATGGGTTTCATTTTTCGTTAAACTAATCGGCAATACATAACTTTTTACAACAATGAAAACAACAGCAATAATTTACGGATCAACTGGCGATAACACAAAAAACGTTGCCATCAAACTTGCAGCCAAAATAAAGGATGCCGTCTTGATGGATGTGGCATCGGCAACCATCAGCGCCATTGAAAAATATGATAATTTGATTTTAGGCACATCCACCTGGGGCATTGGTGATTTACAGGATGACTGGGACGGCTTTTTACCTTCATTAGAAAAAGCGAACCTGGAAGGCAAAACAATCGCATTATTTGGCTTAGGGGATTCCTCCTCCTATTCCGACACGTTTGCAGATGGGATCGGTATACTTTTCGAAACCATCAACAACAAAGGTTGTACTATCATCGGGATGGTTTCTACGGAAGGATACACGTTCGACGCATCACGCGCCGATATCGGAGGACACTTTGTCGGACTGGTACTCGACGAAGACAATGAATATGCTCTGACAGATATTCGGATCGAAAGCTGGGTGAACGAAATCCTTCCGGCCTTACAATAAGTAACGAAATTGAGGTAACATGATAAAAAACAGTTTACTGGCAATTATCGTATCGCTGATTGCTAACGCTTTGTACGCCCAAAGTTCAGGATGCATCACGGGGAAAATCATAACCGCCGACGGATATCCGGCTGAATCGATCTCCATTAGTCTAATGGGAACCCCCTACGGAACATTTTCTGATAAAAACGGAAACTTCCAGCTCGTAGCCCCAGCCGGGAATTACACTATTGCCGTCTTTTCGATGATTTGTCACCGGAAAGAAATGATTATTGAGGTGAAACAGGGCGAAACGCTTGCATTAGGAGCAATAAAAATCGTTGAAAACAAGACCCAACTCAGCGAAGTAGTAGTGACCGGTCAGTTTAATCCTCAATCGGTACGAAACTCAGTTTATAAGGTAAGGGTTATTAACCAGCAGCACATTCAGGGCAAAGGTGCAACCAATATTCAAAACTTGTTGAATACCGAGTTAGGCATTCGTATGTCGAACGATATGGCACTGGGCGAAACGGATTTTGAGCTTATGGGTATGAGCGGTAATAATATCAAAGTGCTTATCGATGGCGTTCCCGTGTTGGATCGCCTCACGAAGAAACAAAGTCTCAGTCAAATTGACATCAATACCATCCAACGTGTTGAAATTGTCGAAGGGCCGATGTCCGTCGTGTACGGATCGGATGCATTGGCAGGTGTGATCAACATTATCACCAAAAAAACTGACACATCGGAATCGAAAGCATGGAGCATCGGCGCACGTTTACAAGAAGAAACGGTGGGCAACGAATATACTCTGGGCAACGGTCAAGGCTCGCACACACAAAGCCTAAATGCTCGATACAGAGCAAAAAACGGACTGTATTCAGGAATCAACTTTACCCACAACGAAGTTGGCGGCTGGCAGGGAAGATTGACCGGAAGAGCCAAACGCTGGCAACCCAAACAACAATATATTCCCGGGGGACGAATTGGATATACCTCCCACGACTTCAACATCTGGTATAAATTGGATTATTTGATGGAGAATATACTTACGATGAGCGATATTAATGTACTGAACAACACTACGGCCGATAAGGAGTTTATTGTTGACAGGTTTACCCACCAATTGCAATCGGATTGGAAAATAAACTCCCAACTGAGTTTATCGGGTGCATTTTCACTGCAGGACTATCACCGCCGTACCCGCACAACCAATATCGATCTTACAACGGGTAAAAAAACATTATCGTTAGCCCAGGGTTCGCAAGACAAAACTGAATTTACAAGTCGTTTTGCACGGATAACTGCAGTTTGGAAGCCTGGGCGGCGTTTCTCTCTACAGCCCGGTGTTGAATATCAGTTTACACAGGGTATTGGCGACCGGATTGAGAGCGACAATGGCGTCAGCAATATAGCCGCTTTTATATCAGCTGAATATACGCCGTTGAAGTGGCTTAGCATTCGCCCGGGATTCCGTTCCAATTTCAATTCGGTTTTCGATGCTCCCAAAGTAGTACCTGCCTTCAACCTGAAATCGACCATAACCGACGAGCTGGATCTACGCCTGTCATACGGAAGAGGGTATCGAGCACCTACCTTGCAGGAATTGTTTTATTCGTTCCACGATTCGAATCACCATATCGATGGAAATCCCGGATTACAAGCCGAATACTCCGATAGCTATATGGCATCCTGTGTCTGGCGTCCGGTACATAACGAGAAGATGCGTTTAACATCTACCGTATCAGGCTTTTTCAATGATTTCAGGAATCGCATATCGTTACTTGAACGTACCGATCAACCGGGCTATTACAGGTATCAAAACATCGACATCTACAAAACTACCGGGTTCACCATCGAGAATGCATTTTCGTGGAATGGGTTAAGAGCCAATCTCAATTTCTCATACATTGGACGCTACAATGCTTATTTCGATAATGCCAACTATTTATCGCAGCATACCGAGATGTTCCGGTTCTCACCTGAACTCACCGCAAGTATAGGTTACGATTGGAAAAAGATTGGCACTTTCAACCTGTTTTACAAACATACCGGGGCCCGTAAAGAATATATGATAAACGGCAGCAACGAACTTACACTGTTAGGTTTAAGCAGCTTCAACTGGGGCGACTTTACCTATTCCCGTAAAATCACCAGTTTACTGAGTGTCAATGCCGGAATTCGCAATCTGTTTGATATCACCGAGGTGTACAATAGTGCATCGTCATCCGGTTCATCCTCAGGGCATGGCGCCTCATCCGGCGGTAGCCAGTTGGGTAGCGGAAGAGGATATTTTGCAGGACTTGTATTTGATCTCTAACTAAAAACCCGAAAGGGACATCATTTTCAAATAATAATAATAATAATAATCCAACAGAAAAATGAAAAATATTTTATTTATCAGTATCGCTTTATTCAGCTTTTTTGCGGCTGTTTCGTGTAAAGAAGAGGATGCTCCCCTGCCCGACAACACCGTAAATCTGTCGGCCGCTGAACTTGGTTTCGATGCCGAAACTTCCAAATCGTTTACGATACTACTCGATAGGGCTACTACTTCTGCAACAAAAATCGTAATTACCATTTCCGAATCAGGAGTAATATACAATACCGATTATACCACTTCTCCGGTAGTGACCAATGGCGAAATAGAAGTCTCCGTTCCGGCCGGCGAAACCTCCGGAACGATTACTGTTTCCAAAAAAGAGAGCGCACTTTTCGATGGCGATGAGTTCGTTGAATTTGCTCTAAAATCGATGAGCGATGCTACTATGGTAATGGGCACCACCACCAGTTTAAAACTTTCGTTTGGCGCTATCGTATCGGAAGGGAACGAACTTACCTTGAACGGTGGCGAAGGCGGTTCAAATGCAGCCAATTCGGTATTTGTGGATTTCAGCAACAACGAACAAACAGCCGTAGCGCGTAAATCGTGGAATCTGGGTTTCTCGTGCGGAAGCGACTTTGCCGTAATATTGAACAATACCACTTCTTCCACCGCCAGAGAAGCAAGCATTGCGATCGATGCTGTAGTGAATACAACCGATTCGGCACATTATGCTGCTGCACTTGCGCTTACCCCCACTGCCGGCGGATTAGCCTTGGTGGACGACTGGGCCGGCGATTTGAGCAAAACAGTTATCAAAGAAGGAAAAGTATATGTGCTTAACCTGGGCGAATCACAAACTCCGCTTTACAAAGTAAAAGTGTTGAAAAAAGATGCCTATACCTACACACTGCAATATGCTAAGATCAACGAAAGCACTGTCAAATCAATTGATATAACCAAAGATACCAATTATGCATTTATGTATGTTTCGTTTACCGAAAATAAAACAGTCTCGGTAGCTCCATCGAAAGCTAAATGGGATATTGTTTGGGGAAAGTCATTGTATAAGACGGTTTCGGGTGGTGTAACAGTTCCTTATGCATTTGCCGATTTGGTTTTAATAAATAGTACGGCAGGAGTAAAAGCCGTAGAATTGGTCTCGGCTACTGCGGATGCGAATATCGCTGCTTACAACAGTATGAGCAAAGCAAACTCCGATACACTTACATTTTCAGCAGCAGTGGATGTGATTGGCAGTAAATGGCGTAATAGTGGCGGTCCCAATTCGTCTCCTTCGATAAAAGAAGATAGGTTCTATGTTATAAAAGATGCTTCCGGAAATATTTATAAAGTGCAATTTAAAAGCATTGGTGATCCACGTGGTTATCCGAAATTAAAATATCAGCTTTTAAAATAAACAATACACCCAATCGAAAGTTGAAATTCCTGAACTTATCTCTTACGAAAGTTAAAACCGGTCTGTTCGAAATATACAAAAAACGAATAACCCAATCATGAAATAGTCCGTTTGTTTATTCAGCTTAGTATTAATGGATTGACAGGGCTGAATGTAAAGTTCAGATACCTGTCAATCTTACGTATTTATTTTCAATGATTCAACATGAAAACAAATCAGAATTAACACAACTAATAGTTATGAAACGAAAAATTACATATGGAATCAGCCTCTTTATTGTGGTAATTCTAATCAGTGTTTTATGGGACATTTTTGCTTCTACCACACGCATTGCATTGATCAACTTCCAGCCTTACATGGCTACAAGTATAAAACTGGCCAATACCAGCAAATTTGTTGAGTACGAAGAATTGTCGCTCGATCATCTGAAAGATCTTGATAGTTACGACATGGTGCTGGGCTTTGGTATGGGTTTGAAAATTACCGAAGAACAAAGGGTACGGATAGATCAAGCGATCGACAAGAAACTGCCCATGTATTTCTTTGCGGCCACTACACCCGAAAACAACATATGTACGTTGGACAGCATTCAGGAAAAAGCGGTGGAGTCCTATATTTCCAACGGAAATAAACGCAACTACAAAAACTTTGCACTCTATATCCGAAAATATATTGATAAAAAATCACTTTTTGTGGCAGAACCCGATTCGGCAGTCGAAAGTGCTTCGGATGTATTGTATCATTTGAATGAAAATGAATCCTTTACATCCGTACAAGCCTACGAAGTCTATCTGAAAAAGAATGGCTTTTATAAGGAGGGTGCTCCCAAAATAGCCATGGTGGGCGGTATGAACGATCCATTTAGCGGTAATCGGGCTAATATCGATAGCATTATTGTTTCGTTCCAAAACGCTGGTATGAACGTTTATCCGGTGGCCTCGTTTATGAAACGTCTTTATTTTCTGAGTGACATTAAACCCGATGCTGTACTGTATTTCCCGCACGGTCGAATTGCAATGGGCCAGGCCGATGCTACTGTAGATTGGTTAAGACAGCAGAATATCCCGCTTTTTGCTCCGCTTACCATTCTTCAAAAACAGGAAGATTGGGAAAAAGACCCCATGGGTATGTTCGGCGGTTTTATGTCGCAAAGCGTAATGATGCCCGAATTGGATGGTGCTATTTATCCGTATGTACTTACAGCCCAGGAGGAAGATAAAGACGGATTGTATCATTTCAATGCCATTCCCGACCGATTGCGGAATTTCACCAAGATTGTAAGCAATTTTATTGCGCTGAAAAAGAAAAGCAATGCGGATAAAAAGGTGGCTATCTATTACTTGAAAGGTCCTGGTCAGGCAACATTGACGGCGCAGGGACTTGAAACTGTTCCATCACTTTATAATTTTTTATTACGCTTAAAATCCGAAGGATATAAAGTGGATAATTTACCCAGTGATGTCAAGGCGTTCGAGAGCCTGATTATGAGTCAGGGTGCCGTGATGAGCACGTATGCCAAAGGCGCTTTCGATGGCTTTCTCAAAACGGGAAAACCGGCTTTAATCGAGAAAGCGGAATACGAAAGTTGGGTAAAGCAAACCATGCCGGCTGATTTATATGCACAAGTTACCGAAAAATACGGTGCTGCTCCGGGCGAATATCTTTCGATACGGCAAGGAGATAAATCGTACCTGGCAGTAGCTCGCATTCAGTTTGGCAATGTGGTTATTTTGCCTCAACCAATGGCAGCCTTGGGTAGCGATGCTTTTGCCATCGTACACGGAGTAAAATCGCCTCCGCCCCATAGCTATATTGGCTCTTACCTCTGGACTCGATTCGGATTCAAGACAGATGCGATGATTCATTTCGGAACACATGGAAGTCTCGAATTTACACCCGAAAAACAGGTGGCACTTAGCAGTTACGATTGGCCCGATCGTTTGGTGGGAACCGTTCCTCATTTTTACTATTATTCTATCGGAAACATCGGCGAAAGTGTAATGACCAAACGTCGTGCATACGCTACCACAATTTCGTATCTCACGCCTCCATTTATGGAAAGTAACACACGCGGATTATTTAAAGAGTTGCAGGAAAAAATACGTTTATTCTACAAAACTCCGGAAAATAAACAGCCAGAGATTTCCCGACAAGTAAAGCGAATTGCCGTCAAAATGGGTCTGCACCGCGATTTGAAGTTAGACAGTGTAGCAAGCAAGCCTTATACAACCGAGGAAATTGAACGTCTAGAAAATTTTGCCGAAGAAATTTCCAACGAAAAAATAACCGGCGAATTATACATTTCAGGTATTCCTTATTCAAACGACAAAATCAACAGCACCGTGCTGGCTATGAGTGCCGACCCAATTGCGTACAGCTTGGCGAATCTGGATAAGATACGTGGAAAAGTAACACCACAGCAACTTAAAAACCAGGTTTATTTTGGCGAACATTATTTAAATCCTACAAAACAACTGGTTTCCCAAATTCTTTCGGGTAAAGCCGTAGATGCACGGTTGGTATCCCGGTTAGCCGGTATTTCAGTAGAGGAACTTGAAGAAGCAAAACTAATTGTTGCTCCCAAAAAACGAGGTATGGGTTCCATGGCGCCGGCGGCGGGAAAAATGGGTGGACATCCGGAAGCTGTTACCAAAGCCGGTGGCGGCCACCTGTCATCGATTCCGAAAGTCGACCAACGACCTGATTCGACAAAACAAGCCTCAGATCGGGAGAGTAAACCTGCTCGTCAAGGCCATTCCGCCGGAATTGCTCAAGGTGGAGAGCAAATGGCTGCACAAACAAGTCACCGGGGAATAAGCGCGCCAGCAAATCCATCGAAGGAATACAGTAAAGCCGACAAGGCCCGCGCCCGAAGCATTGTAGAACTGGAACGTACCATGCTGAATGTGTCGGCTTATAAAAATGCTTTACTGCAAAGCCCCGACATGGAATTTGCTTCTATTATGAACGGTTTGGCTGGGGGTTATGTGGCTCCCGGCCCTGGTGGCGATGCCGTAGCGAATCCGAATGCTGTGCCAACCGGTCGTAACTTGTATTCTATCAACGCAGAATCGACTCCGACCGAAGCGGCATGGGACAAAGGCGTGGCATTGGCTGAAGCCACATTGGAACACTATCAAAAGACGCACAAAACCTATCCCCGAAAAATCAGTTATACCTTCTGGAGTGGAGAATTTATCGAAAGCGAAGGCGCAACCATTGCTCAGGTACTGTACATGCTTGGAATCGAGCCTGTACGCGATACTTATGGCCGTGTGACCGACTTGCAGCTGATTGATTCGAAAATCCTCGGTCGTCCGCGCGTGGATGTGGTGGTGCAAACTTCCGGACAATTCCGCGACATTGCTGCTTCGCGTTTAGCTCTGATTACCAAAGCGGTAGAATTGGCAGCTTCGGCTAAAGACGATAAATTTGAAAACCTGGTGGCTACCAGCACCGTGAAAACAGAAAAACTCTTGGTTGAGCAGGGCATGTCGCCCAAAGTGGCCCGCGAAATGTCCACCCAACGTGTATTTGGCGGTATCAATGGTATGTACGGCACCAACATTCAGGGTATGATTACCAGCGGCGATAAATGGGAAAACGAAAAAGAAATTGCCGACACTTATATCAACAACATGGGAGCTGTTTACGGAGGCGATAAAAACTGGGGACAGTTTCAGCAAGGTTTATTGCGGGCAGTACTGCACAATACCGATGTGATTATTCAGCCCCGGCAGAACAATACCTGGGGAGCGTTGAGTCTCGACCATGTATATGAATTTATGGGAGGAATGAATTTAGCCGTTCGTAACGTAACAGGAAAAGATCCCGAAGCGTACTTTGCCGATTATCGCAACCGGAATAATTTCCGTATGCAGGATTTGAAAGAAGCCATTGGAGTGGAGGCGCGTGCTACTATTCTCAATCCCGAATATATCAAACAGGTAATAAAAGGCGGTGCTTCGAGCGCTGCTCAAATTGAGGAGGTAGCTACCAATACTTATGGTTGGAATGTAACCAAACCGGCAGTTATCGACAAGGAACTATGGGATGAAATGTACAATGTGTATGTGAAAGATAAATTCAATCTGGGTACTCAGGCATTTTTTGAACGTGAAAATCCGGCTGCCTTGCAAGAAATTACGGCCGTGATGCTCGAAACCGCCCGCAAAGGTATGTGGAAAGCCAGCGAACAGCAACTGAAAGATATAGCTGCATTACACACCGACCTGACGAAGAAATTCGGAGCAACCGGTGCCGGATTTGCCGGGAACAATCAAAAGTTGCAGGATTTCATTGCCGGAAAAGTCGATGCGCAAGCTGCAAAAAACTACCAATCGCAATTGAGTAAAGTAAATTCTTCCTCAACCAATCAAAAAGGGGTTGTGCTGAAAAAAGATGAACTTACTAATGCTGAAAACTCAGCAACAACAAATCCGAGCACCCTTTGGATGGTAGTTGGCGTGTTATTGGCTTTTGTGGCGGTACTGGTTATGCTACGAAATAAACGTAAAAAATAATTCAAACCCAACATATGGAAATCCTTGTACAGATCCTGATACTTTTTATTCTGATCGGTACTGTGATTAAACTTAGTTTTAATACATGGTGGCAGACCGCAATTGTATCGTTTGTATTTTCCTTGTTTATCGTCCTGACTTATCCGTATGCCATCCTGCAATCGAAAACGCAGTTGGAGCAATACCTGAACGACACTGTGATGATGCAAAATATTGCTGTTTTTATTACATTCGATTCGGCTTTGATGATAGCATTTGCTTTTATGGCGTTGCGCGAATTGTTCGGAAAAAAAGTAAAACCCTGGCTGATGCAGATCCTGCGTTGGTTTCCGGGTTTGCTGGCATTTCCGGTATTGTTTTATCTGCTTACCCAATCGGTTTTCACTTTTACAGGCGTCGATTTTCAAACTATCGCTTACCTCTTGGCAGCCTTAGTTCTTGTTGGTTTTCCTTTATTGGCTATAGCCTTCAAATGCTTATTGCCCGATGACGAAATGCGCTACGAAGTACATTTTATTGCAACAATTTTTGTAACCATAAGCGGTTTGCTGACTACGGTAAACGGCAATGTGACTTATGCAGCTGTAGAACAACCTATCGATATAAAAGCGCTGGTAATTGCTATAGCTATATTTATAATATTGTTCGGAATCGGTCTGGTATGGAACACAATCCGATGTAAGATAAGAAGCCCCCTACCTTCCACCGGGAATATAATAAAAGATTAACCAAGCAAATAATGATATGACCAGCAGAAAAAAAATTCAACAGTTGTTCGGTATTTTAACTCTTCCGAATCCCTCTTTAGAGAGTAAGACTAGTATAATGATTTTACTTTTATCATTCCCATTTTCTTTCTTTTCTCGACCCGATAATCCCGCATATACAATAGTTGAACAACCGCAAATAAATCAACTGAAATCAATTGATAGGGGTAAAGCCGGCTATGTGCTTCGTGTACCTGAAACAATGACAAAAACCTGTTAAAAATGGAATTTATTTCAAAATCGCTTTTTTGGGTAGCCAACAGTTTGCTAATCCCCGATATTATTATTCTACTTATTCTTTTTGCCCGTTCGTTATTGCTTACAGGAAGTTTTTACAATCAGTTTATGACCAAACGTAAAAACGACAAACGATTGAGTCAGCTGATTGCAACTCTTTCGCCCGAAACAGTCAATACGCTCCGGGCGGCGCTGCCAGCCAACGATAATGCTTTGTTCGTGCGGTACCTACGTAATGTGTTATCAAAACCCGCCAGCGAAGCCTATTCCGATTTTATGCTGTCGAATTTTGAAAACGAGGCTGACAAAGACCTGTCGCTTTCAAAAATGCTATCGAAAATGGGTCCTGTACTCGGATTAATCGGGACGCTGATTGCCATGAGTCCTGCTTTGGTAGGACTTTCCACCGGCAATATTGCAGGCAT
Organism: Paludibacter sp. 47-17; assembly: GCA_001898935.1. Classification (GTDB taxonomy): domain Bacteria; phylum Bacteroidota; class Bacteroidia; order Bacteroidales; family Paludibacteraceae; genus Paludibacter. The sequence goes on along the minus strand of MKVT01000008.1, from coordinate 450,096 downwards.
GGCCTACAACATGCAGGTGGTTTTTGCTACCACCGTGGTTGGATTGGTAATAAGCGCTATAGGTTTAATCACCTTACAGTTCAAACAACGTTGGTACGCCCACGACGCAAATAACCTGGAATATGTAACTCGTATTCTTTTATCAGAACCCGAAGCATGAGACGTAGTAAACGATACAACCGATTCCGCCGGGAAGAAGATACCGACCCGCTGAGTGTGGTGGTCAATTTATTTGACGTAGCTATGGTGTTTGCTGTGGCGCTAATGGTATCGATGGTTATGCACCTGAATATGACCGAGGTTTTTACGAAAGAAGACTTTACTATTGTGAAAAATCCGGGCAAGGAAAATATGGAAATCATAACCCAAAAAGGCAATAAAATAAACAAATACACACCTTCTGAACAGCAGCGTACCGAAGGCAGTAAAGGGAAGAAAGTGGGAATTGCCTATGAGCTTGAAAATGGAGAAATCATTTATGTTCCGGAGTAAACAACACTTTTTTACGGATAATAATATGACCGGCAAAATAAAACATTGCTTTTCAGGGCTTAGAAGTCGTTTTACATCCCTGACCGGAATTCTCGCCCTACTGATCGTTTTACCACACCGGAAACAATCACCATAAAAGAGTAATCTTCTGGTTGAAAATACCTATATTAAGGGATAAAACCTCCGTAGATTTAGTCGTAGCTTTGTAAACATTTTTCAGCTACTTTCGTCAAAATGAGATTTGCTATAATAAAATCTATACTTTATCATCAGGAAGAGCCTCAAACCCATATCACCAACATAGTTCAACACATGTAAATGAAACAACGTTTTACATTAAACAATCGGATGAGTGACATCATTGATGAAGATGTTATATTTCTCTCTACCATCAGTAGATTTGGAATTTCGTTTGGATTTGGAAATAAAAAAATTTCAGAGGCCTGTGATGCTAATGGCGTAGACAAAAATACCTTCTTAGCGGTCGTCAATTTCCTGGCCGAAATTGATGATATTGAAGTAATCGACATCCAAAGCTTATCTGTGGAAACCGTTATTCAGTATCTGACAAACGGCCATAATTACTTTTTATCTTACAAGTTACCTTCAATACGACAAAAATTAATTCAGGTCATAGAATCTAATGTGCTCAACCGTACGTACCAACAAGCATTTATCCATTTTTTTGATGATTATGTTGCCGAAGTAAGAAGGCATATGGACTATGAAGACTCTGTAGTATTTCCGTATGTAACCCGATTATTAGCTGGGGTTAAAGATAATAAATATTCCATTACCCGGTTTTATGAGCAACATACCGAGATCGACTCCAAGCTTAAAGAGCTAAAAGACATTCTGATAAAACACTATCCTTCGTCTAATTCAGATTATTTGCTAAGTGATGTTGTTCTGGAAATTTTATTCTGCGAAAAAGAATTAGCTATCCACACCAGACTCGAGGATTATTTCTTTGTCCCTGTTGTTTTCCGTATTGAACAAGCTTTTCCGGTAAATGACAACTAATCGCTCCATAAAAATCGTAATTTGTGAACCGTCTTCAATAATAAGAAGCGGATTGGCGGTTACAATCAAACGTCTGCCAGGATATCGTATCATGACAATTGAGTTGTCAACTCCGGAACTTTTATTGAATTCTATACAATCGTACGAACCCGACATGGTTATAATAAATCCTGTGTATAACACAACCAAAATATTTGATAAAATCAAGAAAGAGACTTCGAAGAAAAAAATACCAATTGTGGCAATTATTAACGGCTCGTATGACAAAACCTTAATATTGAGGTACGATGCAATAATTGAATTATACGAAACCGCCGAACAACTTCAGTTGAAACTTAACAACTTATTTTTCAATCAGAATACCGAGGAAATTGAAGATGAGACTGAAACTCTGAGTATACGGGAAAAAGAGATTCTCAAACTGCTTGTTAAAGGATTAACTAACCGAGAAATAGCCTCTTCGCTCTTTCTATCTACTCATACTGTAATTACACACCGCAGAAATATTGCCAGAAAACTAGGCATTCATAGTACTGCAGGCCTTACCATTTATGCAATCCTTAATAAATACGTTGACATCAACGACCTAAACCCCTGACAAATTGATACTAAAACTTCATCCGGCATCTGAGTTCACTTATCATTTAAAACAATCTGTCATTTTATACGCCCGACTTTATAATTTTAAATAATATTGTCGTAACTTTGTTGTCATAATTTTCAAAACAGATCAAGGAACAAAGCTATTACTACCTGACTTATCAAGCACATGATCATCTCTTCAGGTAAGGTTCCATATGTCCCGTAACAAATTAAAGCTATCGTATGAAACTTGATTACAAGCTTAATCGTCACACTCTACCCCACAATTTCCGTTGGTTTGCCTATGCGCTCGTAGCCATTCTCTGCTTTTTCCCCTTCATCACCGCGCCCATTGCCCTGTTCCTGGGACTGGTGCTCACCCTTACCCTCGGCATCCCCGATCCTGGAATCAACAAAAAAGCGTCGAAATACCTGTTGCAGATTTCGGTCGTGGGACTGGGCTTCGGAATGAATCTTATCGATTCGCTGCAGGCGGGATCGGAAGGTATGCTGTTTACCCTGGTTTCGGTTACCGGCGTATTATTCGCAGGTGTTTTGGCCGGCAAATGGATGGGAGTGGATAAAGTCCCTTCCTACCTCATTGCTTCGGGCACCGCCATTTGCGGCGGAAGCGCCATTGCTGCCGTAGGGCCCATCGCAAAAGCCAACGAGAGTGAAATGTCGGTTTCGCTGGCCACCATTTTCATTCTTAATGCGATCGCTTTATTTATTTTCCCGGCAATGGGCCATTGGCTCGGTCTGTCGCAACAGCAGTTCGGACTTTGGGCTGCGATTGCTATTCACGATACCAGTTCGGTAGTCGGCGCCGGGGCAACCTATGGTGAAGAAGCTCTGCTGGTGGCAACCACCGTGAAACTCACCCGGGCGCTGTGGATTATTCCCTTGTCGGTTTTTTCCATCTTCTACTTCAACGCCAGGGGGGAAAAAATTTCGGTACCCTGGTTTATTTTTCTTTTTATAGCGGCTATGCTGATGAATACCTATCTGCCTCTGCCCGCGCTACTGACCTCCAATATCGTCGTCGTTGCGAAAAAACTACTCACGCTCACCCTGTTTTTCATAGGAGCCGGACTTTCGCGCGAAACGCTCCGGGCGGCCGGTTTCCGACCCCTGATACTCGGTATAAGCTTGTGGCTGATGATCGGTTTAATGAGTCTGGGCTTTATCTATTTCGGTTGAACAAAAAAACAAGTACCTTTGTTACCTCAACAAAACTACTGCTATCGACTCAATGAAAATACATAAAACAATTAAAGTGTTGGTGCTACTCCTGTTTATGGGGCATTACGGCAACATCACCTTGTTTTATCATACTCATACAATTGATGGCATTACTTATGCCCACTCTCACTTTTACGGTTTTGGCAAGTCGGCCGATCCGGTACAGCTTCCGCATACCAACAACCAGCTCCAGTTAATCCAGGAACTCAACCAGATTACCTGGCATTCGGCAATCAGCATCGCAACGGTCGAAACGCCTGTCTTTCATCTTTTAAACGAATTTCGGTGTACCGAATTGCAACAGGATTCGCTGCAGGCTCTTCCTTTCGCTTCACTTCGCGCCCCTCCCTCAGTTGTAGCATAACATTCCGGTTATTCAGAAACAAGCCTCCTTGTTTCTACATCCATTTTTCACAACCAATTTCCTGCTGTCCGGCATAAACCTGAGCGGCTTCCCGCTGATGTTGATGCCGATAGCAAGCTATTAATTTTTCACACAAAAAAGCTACAAATGAGAACAAAACACCTTTTACTCACGATAATGGTGCTCATCAGCACTGTCCTTTTCAGTCAACGACCGACCGACGCCAACCTGATCGGCGATGTCAAAGATAAAAAAACCGGGAATCACATTCCATTTATCAACGTAACGGTGGTGAATACCGTTATTGGTACCACAACCGACCACACCGGACATTATTTTCTTAAAAACCTGCCTGTCGGGCGGTATACCATCCGTGTCAGCGGCGTAGGCTACCGGACCGTGGAACAGGAGATCGAACTAAAAGCCAATCGAACGGCCGAACTTAATTTTGTAACCGAAGAAAGCGCTCTTTCGCTCGACGAGGTAGTGGTGAGCGCCAACCGTAACGAAACCAACCGCAAACAGGCTTCGGTGGTAGTAGGGGTTATCAGTCCGAAATTGTTTCAATCCACCAACGCGGTATGTATGGCCGAAGGCCTCAGTTTTCAGCCGGGCGTACGGGTGGAAACCGACTGCAACAATTGCGGTGTCACCCAGGTGCGTATCAACGGTCTGGAAGGTCAGTATTCGCAGATCCTGGTCGACAGCCGTCCTATTTTCAGCGCGTTGGCCGGCGTGTATGGGCTCGAACAAATCCCTGTGAACATGATCGAACGGGTAGAAGTGGTCCGCGGCGGAGGGTCGGCTCTTTACGGATCGAGTGCTATTGCCGGTACCATCAACATCATCACCAAAGAAGCGCTCAACAACGCGATGAATGCTGCGTACAACCTGCAGATGACGGGAACTTCGCCCGATCATTCGGTAAATCTGAATACATCGATGGTGTCGGACGACAACAAGGCCGGCATGTACCTGTACGGCACCTACCGCAACCGCCTTCCCTACGACCACAATGGCGATGGTTACTCGGAATTGACCTTGCTGAAAAACCACACCATCGGTATGCGTTCGTATTACCGGCTCAGTTCGCAAAGTAAACTGACCCTCGAATACCACAATATTCACGAGTTTCGCCGGGGCGGAAATAAATTCGAGCTCCAACCTCACCAAACCGAGATCACCGAACAGCTCGAGCACGAAATCAATGGCGGCGGATTGGCTTACAATTGGTACAGTCCCGACACCAGACATAAAATCAACGCTTATGTTTCGCTCCAGAATGTGTTGAGAAACAGTTATTATGGCGTGCAATTCGATCTGGATGCCTATGGAACCACCACCAATACCACGGCTGTGGGAGGCGCACAATACGTGCATCGATTCGGGCGGCTATTGTTTATGCCCTCCGAATTCACCACCGGTTTCGAGTATCAGTACGACAACATCGACGACCAGATGCCGGGCTATCAACGTAATTTGCATCAAATTACCCGTACGGCCGGAATGTTTCTACAAAACGAATGGAAAAACGATAAAATAAATGTACTGATCGGCGGACGGTTCGACAAGCACAATCTGCTCGATAAAGTGGTGGCCAGTCCGCGCATGAACCTCAAGTACAATTTCACTCCCGACCTCAACTGGCGCGGATCGTATGCGGCCGGATTCCGGGCGCCACAGGCTTTCGACGAGGATCTGCACATCGATGCCGTGGGAGGAACGGTGCGGCTGATTGAAATCCCCGACGGGTTACGCCCCGAATACTCGCATACCTTCAGCAGCTCGTTCGATTATTATTTCAACCGGACCGATTTTCAGGCTAATATTCTGGTAGAAGGATTTCATACCCGCATCAACGACATTTTTATTCTGGTGGAACAGGGAGTGAATGCCGGCGGCAATATCATCATGCATCGCGTGAACGGATCGGGCGCCAGGGTAAGCGGCATCAACCTGGAAGGGCGAATCGTACCGGCCACCAACCTGCAGCTGCAGGCCGGCTATACGCTTCAACAGAGCTTATACAACGAAGCCGAGCGCTGGTCGGACGATCAGGCGGTAGCCGGCGAGCGACGTATGTTGCGCACACCCAACCAGTATGGTTATTTCAATCTGGCCTACAACCTCACCAGGCAATTCCTGCTGAATGCAACCGGCACCTATACCGGAAGTATGCTGGCTCCCCACTTTGCAGGCTTCATCGCCGCCGACAGGCTCGAAACCACCCCTGCTTTTTTTGATATGAGCCTGAAAGTATCGTACGACTGGCGCATCAACGGAATCGCCGCACAAGTGAGTGGAGGGGTGAAAAATCTTTTCAATTCGTATCAGAAAGACCTGGACCGGGGCGCCTTGCGCGATGCCGGCTATGTGTACGGCCCCTCACAGCCGCGGTCGTTTTACCTGGGTATTAAATTCAGCAATTAATTTTTTATCTTTGCACCCAAAATCAAGTCCCCCAATGAAAGTTTACAAATTCGGAGGCGCTTCGGTGCGCTCGGCGGAAGGAGTCCGCAATATCGTTTCGATTGTTTCGGAAGTAGAAGATGAATTGTTCATCGTCATCTCGGCTATGGGCAAAACCACCAATGCCATGGAAGAAGTACTGGCGCATTTTATGAAGGGCGACGACGATGCTGCGTTGGGTAAACTCCGGGAAGTGGAGGAGTACCACGCCGGGATAGTCGGCGAATTGTTCGACAATGCCGACAACGGACGAAAGGCGATCGGTAGCGATCTGGAAGAATTGAAGCAGGTGATTATCGATAATGTGGGCGACGACTACGACCGCTGGTACGACCGGCTGGTATCGTACGGAGAGATTCTTTCGACCCGGATCGTTTCGGCCTATTTTACCGAGCGGGGTATCGACCATGCCTGGCTCGATATGCGTAAGCTGCTGGTTACCGACAGTAATTTCCGGGCAGCCAATGTGCGGATGGACGATTCGCAAAAACGAATTGGAGCGGCGGTAGCCGGAAGCGGCAAACGCATCTGCATCGGACAGGGATTTATCGGTACTAATCCGCACGGCAATCCGACCACGCTCGGGCGCGAAGGTTCGGACTATACGGCAGCCGTGGTGGGTAATTTGCTGAATGCCGGCAGTGTTACCATCTGGAAAGATGTACCGGGAATCCTGAATGCCGACCCGCGCGTATTCAGCAACACGGTGCATATCCCCGAACTCACCTACCTCGATGCCGTGGACATGGCGCTGAGTGGTGCGCAGGTGATTCACCCGAAGACCATCAAGCCGCTCGAAAATAAAAACATCCCACTTTATGTGAGGCCGTTCGGCAGTCCGAACGAAGCCGGATCGGTAATCCGGGGTTCCATCAGCAAAGCTATCGATGTGCCGGTTTACATCCAGCGAAAAAACCAGGCGCTGCTGTTGCTTTCACCCCTCGATTTCTCGTTTGTGATCAAGGAAAACCTGTCGGTAGCCTTCACCGTAATGAACAAACACCGCCTGATGGTATCGATGATCCAGACCTCGGCCACCACCCTTTCGGTTTGCGTGGGCAACGACCGGTATCTGCCGCAGGCCATCGACGAGCTGAGCAACTATTTCAGGGTAGAAGCCACCGAGCAGCTCGAGATATTGACCATCCGCGGCCCCGGAGCAGCTACCGATACGGTACATCTGCAAGGTCGTGAGGTGCTCATCGCTCAGCACAGCCCGGGCTTATCGCAGTACCTCATGCGGGAATAAATCCGGATCCGCATTTTGACATGAACCCCGAAAGTTTTTTGTCTAACTTTCGGGGTTCATGTCAAAATGTGATTTCACCCTCTTTTTATTCGGACCCTATCCGGGAACAAATCCGAATATTCAATTCTCAGAGACTTAATTTCTTTTTTGAGACATCCTCCTTTTCTTATTTCATCAACCGGACTTCGTAAATACCACCTGCAAGGGAGCCCGGCTGTGCTTCGAAGCGCACAGTGAGCGTACCGCCCGAAGCATCGCGAAGCTGAGCCGGAACGGGCACATCGAGCGTGTAAAACTCGTTGCCCCGGCTACCGTCGAGCGCAATTTCCCGTACCGGCTGCCCGTTGATGAGCACCCGGAAGTTACGGTTGCGATCGCCTCCAAACAAGGTAAGCCGCACGACGCGGGCCCTGAGCTGCGGATCGCGGAGGCGGTAACTGAACCAGCCTGCGGCATGGCGCCAGTGACGGTTCATATGCACTCCGATCTCAGAATTCTCGAACGCTATAAAATGATCTGATTCGGGTTGTTGCTCGCCGCACACCAGGTGATCGAGCGTAGCTTCGGCCTCCTCGCGCATCCGCCGGGCTTCCTCCTGCTGACGAGCCAGCACCTCGTCGCGCCGGGCCGGTGTCATGAGCGGCCAGTAAACAACATAACGTGCATCGTGAAGTTGATAAAAAGGCCGCAACTCGGGCTTCGAACCATCGGGCGAAAATACAAGCTCGTCGGCTGTAAAGCGCAACGCCTTCCCGGACACCGGTTTGATCAGTGTTGCAGGCTCCGGATGATTGCTGACAAACGAAGGAACTTCGCTCAGCGGAATCATACGGCCGGCCGCAATATGTCCGCCGCGGCTATCGTCGGCAAAGAGACCGGTGAGATCGCCGGTACCCGTAGGCGCTGCCAGCACGATGGGCCCGTGCATGACCGCCACATAATCCGAACCGTCGGGCAAGCGTTCCAGGGTCGTTTTCATGGGTAACTCCAGCGTGATGCGATCGCCATTGCGCCAGCGGCGGTCGATTTCGAGGTAGCGACCGTGGGCCTGATGCATGCAATCGCTCTTTGCTTCCCCGCTCCATCGGTACTTCGCCGGTTTCCCATTCACTTTCACCACCGGCAGTGCGGCGGCCACCCACGAGGGGTAGCGCAATGCCACGGTCATCGTCCGGCTTTTCGCAAGCTGAAGCTCGAGCGTGGTGACTTCTTCCTCGGGGAAAGCGGTCAGCTGCCGCACCTTCAGCCCTTTTTCTTCCCAACGCAATTCCGACGGAATAAACAGATTCACCAGCAACGCATCCCCCCGGCGGGCATAAATCAGCTCATTGTATTTGGCGTGGTTTTCGAGGCCTGAGCCCACGCAGCACCACATACTGGTGGAAGGTTGCGAATACACCCGGTAATGGCCGGGACGCATGGGCGTAAAATACACGAATCCTCCCTTTTCGGGATGTTGGGTGGACAGAATATGGTTGTAGAGCGCCCGTTCGTAATAACCGACATACCGCTCGTCGCCCTCACTTTCGAATAAAAAGCGGCTCAGTTTCATCATATTATACGTATTGCAGGTTTCCGGTCCCTGCTCGCTGGTCATCATCGACGAATAATCGTCGATGGGGTGGAAATGTTCACGCACACTATTGCCGCCGATGGCACAACTGCGGTGGTGCACCACGTTTTCCCAGAAATAGCGGGCGGCCCGGTGCATGGCCGTATCGCCGGTGAGCGCCGCGATACGCTCAAAACCAATCACTTTCGGAATCTGGGTATTGGCATGCATACCGTTCAGCTGATCCTCGCCACGCGACAGCGGCTGTAAAATACGCTGGTGCGAAAAACGACGCGCCATCTGCAGGTACCTCGCATCACCCGTGATGTGGGCCACATCGGCAAACACCTCGTTGAGCCCGCCGTGCTCCGAACGCAACATATCCTGCATCTGACGCTCCGACAAAGCAGCCGTCAGCTCCAGCATCCAGCCGGCATACCCGATCAGCATATCCCTAGCCTTGGCCTGGCCTGCTATAAGCCAGGCATCGCGCAAACCGGCGTAGGGTTTATGAATATTATACAACGGAACCCAACGTTTGTTGAGGCTAAAAGCTCCCGCATCGATTTTCCCCGCACGGATTTCCTCCCACAGCTCTTTACTTCCGGGAACACCGCCGATATAACCCTTGCCCTGTTGCTGGCAGAGCGCCAGCTCGTCGAGCATGTAACGCAACCGCCTGAGCACCTCCTCGTTGCCCGTAGCCGCATACATCAGCGACAGCGAGGTAAGGTAATGTCCGCCGATATGCCCGTCGAGCCCGGTGTTTTCCCAGTTGGTATAACTTTCGGCTTTGGCGGGTAACCCTGCTTCGCGCCGGTAGGGGGCCAGCAACCGGTCGACGTCGAGCGAAAGCACATAGCGCAAGGCGACGGTTTCGGCGTCTTTAAGCGGACCCGGCAATAAAGTGACCTGACGGGGATGAAAGGATTGAACTGCCGGTGGAGCGGCAGTGGCAACAAGGGCCCCAAAGCCCAGCACCAGCATAAAAAGTCGTTTGATCATGGAAAATGGATATAAAATTACAAGGCAGGCTTTCCGTTCACCAGAAAACCTGCCCTGCAAATATACGACATAGGTCCGGGGGATGCAAGCCGGCGGCAATCATCGAAGCATTTTATCGACCTAATTGAAACTTTTGTCCTCTTCCGGCCCCCGGCACCTGCCACCATTCACAACATCACCTTAAACTGCCGGGTAGAACCTTCCCGGTCGCGCACCGTAAGCAGGTATACCCCTGCCGGTAGCAGCGCCGTAGGTACCGAAGGAGTTAAGGACGTTCGCACCAAGTCCCCGCGCAAACTATACACCTGAATTTCAGCAACTTCAACCCCATCTACTTCAATGTGATTTTCTTTTTTTTTTAGAAAACACTTTTTTTTTGCCGGTTTTTCCGACGTTACATACATTTTCGACGAAGGAATAAGTTCGAAAAGATAACTTTCGTTACGCCCTTCATTTCCGGGGGTAATCCGGGCCGAACTCACCGTCCAGAATTTGGTCCCTGCATCACCCGCATTTTGGATCGCAAACAAGCCCCCCAATTCGGTGAGGGTGTAGGTATTCCAGCTCGCCAGGTACGCATTGGTACCAAAAGCTCCCAACTCATTGATATAGCGGTTGTCGACGGCACTTACCAGTTTGTAACGGTCGGTGGAGGCATCGAGCGTGAGGCGCCATTGCTGCGAAGCAGTTTTCACGGTCGATAAGGTTTTAAACGTAGGAAAACCTCCGCTTCCGGCTACATTTGTATTCGACAAATACCCCTCGCCATACTTGATATAGTAAGTTTCGTCGGGGGTAATTACCGGATGGCCGGGATTTTCGTTACCCACCGGCACAATTTCGAACACGTATTCGCTGGCTTTTAACACATTTCGCGTGCTGGGGCTGATCCGGTTCACGTTCATGTACCAGAACTTATCGCCTGCCGAACCGGCATTCTGAATGGCATAGCGTCCGTTCAGCCTGAAAATATGGTAGGTATGCCAAATGGCTTCGTACACATTGGTTCCAAAATTACCCAGTTCGTTGATATAGCGTCCGTCCTGCGTATTCACAATTTTATAGCGTTCGGTAAGCGGATCCATACCGATGGTCCATTCCTGCCGTTGTGGATTGATGGTATCGCGGGTGGCGAGGAACACCGGATTTCCACCCGAACCATTCACATTTTGATTCGTGAGGTAACGACCGTCGACTTTTATGTAATAGCGGCCTTCGTCGAGCAATATTTTCGGGAAGATGGACTCGCGGTAATCAAATTGACGACGGTATTCGGCAATCAAAATCGATTTCAGCTGTTTCATCCAGGGCGCCACCACTTCGTTGGCCGGTTTGGGATTCGGAGATTTGATAGAGCCCGGAAAGTCGCGCGAGCGTACCGCCTTCTGGGCATTTTCGAGCGAATCGACCGAAAGGTAGGCATTTACAAACGACACCGAATCGTTGGAGTGCAGGTAGAGATACATATCGAGGAGCAATTCACCTTTCTGTCCCATCATATCGAACACGGTGAGCCAGGGAGCTATTTCGGCAATCAGCGCCCGGTTGTACGTGCTGGCTTTCAATTCGGCTGCAGCATCGCGGAACGACCGGAACTGCGCCTTCACCTGACCGGCCTGATCGGCATTATACTGTCCTTTTTTTACCGTGGCCATCAGCGGGTCGGCTACGGCTTTAAAAGGTTGCGATTCGCCGCTCATGCGCAATCCGTGCCCCGTAGGCCCCAAATCGATGTTATTCTCATTAAAAATTTTAAATGCCTCGAAATTCTCAGGAAGGATATGCTTCATTGCATTGATCCACGAAGTTTGCGGATTGAATTTCTTCATATTCCAGGTATAATCGGCAATGCTGTACAAAGCCACTTTCGAAGCCTCCGCATATTCCATGGGGTTGGCCGTGAAACCCGAGAGCTGTGTAGCAATGGTCGTCGCATTTCCCACTACAGGCCCCATCAGTAAATGGTCGATCACATAATCGGTCACCGGATAATTGAGCCAGATATAGGCATTGCGCTGAATACGCGGGTTGATCCAGTCCATGGTTTCCTTATCGATCATGCGCACCACACTTTTCCCGGTCCACATAATACGCACGCTTTTATCCATCTGCGTACCTAAAATGGAAAGGTAATCGCCTCCCGACCAGGCCTGGTTGTATTGCGTGGGACAAAGGATGAGCGGCTGCACATCGGGTTTTTTCCGCACAAATTCAGCATTCAGGTAATTCATCATTTTAGCCTGGTTCACGGGATCGGTTCCGACGCCCCCGATATCGTCGAAAAACACGGCAAACGAACGTACACCCAGCTGGTACATCAATTCGAACTTATTCACGCAGGCTTTGAAATCATCCACCACTCCATCCCCATTGTTATCGGCCCATTTGATATCGTTTCCCGGATGCACCGCCCATACGAAATTCACCTTGTTCTCGTGCGCTTTTACGATGAGCTCCTTGATCCGCAAGGCATCGGCCGCAGGATAAGGATCGCGCCAGCGATTGGAAAATCCATGGTAAGGATCGTCCTTCGGACCGTAGATATAGGCATTCATCTTATTTTTCCCATAGAATTCGAACTGACGGAGACGGTCGGCCTGACTGAACGGATTCCCGTAAAAACCTTCCACGACCCCACGTTCGATGACATCGGGAAAGTCCTTAATCACCACCGACATCACTTCGGGCGACGAAAGCACCTGCAATAAGGTTTGAACACCGTAGTACGTACCTACGCTGTCGTTACCGGCCACTACCACCCTGCCGGACGCAACCGAAAGATAATAACCCTCGCGTACCGACGGGATTTCGGCCTCTACAACGGCTACCACGGCATCGCCCCTTTCGCCGACAATAAGCTCTACTCCTGCCGTAGCCAGTTTCAACGACGATCTGATTAATTGTACGGCATCCACATCGGCCGTGTTCTCTCCCTGCAATTGAAAGCTTACCGTATTGTCGAATGCTTTTGAACCCCATACAATGGATTGTGGAACGGGAGAAATTACCGGTTGCTGTGCGTGCAGGTTAATCACGAAAAGTAATGCAACCAGCGAAGATAAATAACAAAGGTGTTTCATGAAAAATAGATTACTAAATTATTTTATATACTTCATCAAAGATAGAAAACAATACCGGAAAAATAGGTCGCAAATATACATTTTTTTACTTGTTTTGCAATAATTTTATGCAAATACATTCAAAACACACAGTTTCAGCCCGGTAAAGCGTCAATTTTCATTACACCGACCTAGTTTTTAAAATAAAATACTTATATTTGCCCCGTTAAACCATTCTATTTAATAACAATGAACAACTCACACCACTACTCCTTCACCTTACGGACCTTTACTGTTTTATTTTTATTTTTCATCTCTTTTTCACTCACTGCATCCAACTACGCCATTCAATTCTCGGGCAATGCGCAACAACTCGACTTAGGCGAAAGCGCTTACCGGGCCGGACAGCAATTCACCCTGATGACCTGGGCCAAACCGTCGGGCAACAACAACTGGCACCTGCTTTTTGGCAACAACACGGTGGCCGACACCAATCGCCCGCCCTGGATATCGATTAATGCCGGCACTAAAATCGAATATGGGTTCGGAACGGGAAGCAAACGAGTAGGCAATCTGGTATCGAACGCCATCACACCCGACGAATGGAATCACCTCGCACTCAGCTACAACGGATCGGCGCTTATTTTATATGTCGACGGAAAAGAAATCAGCCGCACCGCCACTTCCGAAATTCCCGGCACAACGCCGCTGCGCTTTATCGGTGGTTGTTGCGGCGAGTTTTACCGGGGTATGATCGACGAATTCAGTATTTTCGAAACGGCGCTGAGTGCGTCGCAAATCGAAAGCTATATGTCGCACAAAATGACAGGCAACGAAGCATCGCTGGTTCGTTACTGGAGTTTCGACAACCATCTTGACGAATTGAAAACCGGAATCAGCGCTTCCAATACGGGCGGCAGCTTCGTGCCGAACGAACTGCTGGAATCCATGACCGTAAAAGGGATTTATCCTTTTCAAACCGGCAACCTGCAGGCAGCCCCCGGCGATGCGGGCATAGTAGCGGGCGGAATGGTAATCCGCACCGAATTCCTCAACGACCCACTGACCCTGGAGCGACTGCAACTCCGGTTCACATCGGGCGCCGGCGCCCTTGCAAAACTAAAGCTATATGCTTCGGGAAACTCGCTACAGACACAGGATCGTACGCTTATCGGCGAATCGGGCACAATCGGCGAACTGACGGAACTCACTACCAACGCTACTTTATCGGCCGGCGATAACTATTTCTGGATCGTTGCCGACATAAACCCCGGTGCACCAGCCGGAACCACGATCGATTTCAACCTGGAAAGCATCGGCTGCAACGGAACCACCCATACACCCGACAATCCTTCGCCCGAAGGCAGCATCCTGCTGGTAACACAGTCCGACAAAGTAATCCGGTTCCAGGGAACCACTTCCAGCTATATCGATTTCGGATCCTCGGCTCCGTCCACACCTCCGGCTTTCACCCTCGAGATGGACGTATACCCTACCGGCAGCACCACCGGCTTCCAGGGCATCATCGGCAATCCGTCGAACAATGTAAGCACCCGTTCGCTTTCGGTATACATCACCAACGCAACCGCTCTTGAAATAGGATTCGGCACCAATCCCTGGAATCCGCTTACAACAGGATCGCTGCTCAAACTCCATCAATGGAATCATCTGGCCGTGAGCTTCGACGGCACACTACTGAAAGTATATATCGACGGCGAACTGAAGCTTACCGACAGCCGGTATGCCGGACTTACACCACCTTCCACCCCGATTCGTTACCTGGGTAAATCGGATGTGCCTTTTACCGGCAAAATCGACGAACTTCGTATCTGGAACAAAGCACGAACCGCTGCCGAAATCGGCGCTACTCGTACCCGACGGCTCACAGGCGACGAAAGCGGACTGATCGGCTATTGGAATTTCGACACCGGACGTTCGCCTGTAGAAGATCTATCGGCCAACTCGGCCAACGGAATTGTGTACAACGCCTTTTTCGAGCACGACGATGCCGTTTCAAGCAGTGAACCCGCTACGCTCCGATCGCTCGAGATTACCGGAATCGCAACCGACAAAGTCAGCTTTGAAGCGGTTTCGTCGTCGCCAGGCATGCTCTACTGGGCGGTTGCCTCTGCACCGCTTACCAACGACGCGATTCGTGAAGGCACTCAGCCGGTGATGCGCGGAAGCCGGCACCTGCCCCTTGCGGGAGTTCCGTTCAGCCTGAACACCGGAGCACTTCCCTCGGGACAGCTGTATGTAAGCGCATTCGTATCCAACGCTTCGGGCGATTCGGACGCTGTATCCACCGCCGCTTTTACCATCGAACAGGGGATTAACGAATGGGACAGTCCTTTTATCAACAGTATCAACAAGGTAAAACCGCATGCCAGCTTTTTGTCGTGGAATTCGGTGGAACAACTACGCGCCAATCAGGCTCATGAGTCGCCTTACTACCTGCTGCTCAACGGCAACTGGAAATTCAAGTGGGTGGAACGGCCGGCCGACCGGCCCGTCGGATTTGAAAATCCAGCGTACGACACAAGCAGCTGGAACACCATCCCCGTGCCCGGCAACTGGGAAATGCACGGTTACGGTTACCCGATTTACGTGAACGCCCCCTACCCTTTCCCCAAGAATCCGCCTTATGCGCCGAAAAGCTATAACCCGACCGGCTCGTACAAGCACCGGTTCAGCATTCCTTCCAGCTGGAACGACCGGCGGATTCTGATCCATTTCGGAAGTATCAACTCGGCAGCTTACCTCTGGATCAACGGAACCTACGTCGGGTATAGCGAGGATAGCAAAACACCGGCCGAATGGGACATCACGCCCTACCTGCAGGAGGGCGAAAATGAACTGGCCCTGCAGGTGCTGCGCTGGTCGGACGGTTCGTACCTCGAATGCCAGGACTTCTGGCGCATGAGCGGCATACAGCGCGATGTGTACCTGCATGCCCTACCCAAGGTGCACATTCGCGATTTCTTTGCCCGCCCGGGTCTCGATGCGGGTTATACCAACGGGGTGTTGAACCTGGATGTTGAAATTGAAAACAGCCATACCAATGCTCCGGCAGCCAACTATGAACTGGAGGTCCAGGTACTCGACAGTACCGGCACCCGGGTACTTCATCGTACGCAACAGGTGCGGGTGGAACCCGGCACTACCGGCACGTTCACGATCGACGACGAAATCAGGGCCGTAAACAGCTGGACAGCCGAAACGCCTTATCTGTATCAGCTGGCGTTGGTATTGAAGGATGAATACGGAACGGTTGTACATACAACGGGATCGAAAATCGGATTCCGGAGTGTCGAAATTAAGAACGCACAGGTATTGATCAACGGAAAGGCGGTGCTGTTCAAAGGATTCGACCGGGTGGAAGTAGACGAATACGGCGGACAGGTGATCCCCCGCGAACGGATGCTGGAAGATATCACGCTGATGAAACGCAACAACGTGAACGCGGTGCGGACAGCGCATTATCCCAACGACCCCTATTGGTACGAACTGTGCGACCGCTACGGCCTGTACGTGATCGACGAAGCCAATATCGAATCGCACGGAATGGGGTATGGCGACGAATCGCTGGCTAAGAATGCCGACTGGGAAGCATCGCACCTCTATCGTACCATCAATATGGTGGAACGCGACAAGAATCATCCTTCGGTGGTATTCTGGTCGCTGGGCAACGAGGCCGGCGACGGAATCAACTTTGCCGCAACTTCGGGATGGATACGCCAGCGCGATCCGTCGAGGCCGGTGCATTACGAACGCGCCATCGAAGGTGCCAACACCGATATTTTCTGCCCCATGTATCCAAGTCCGGCTTCCATCGAAAACTACGGTAAAAACAGCTCGAAAACCAAACCCCTCATCATGTGCGAGTACAACCACGCCATGGGCAACAGCCTGGGACAAATGCAGGACTATTGGGATATTATCGAGCGTTACCCAAATCTGCAGGGCGGATTTGTATGGGACTGGGTGGACCAGGGACTGGCCAAAACCAGCAACGGGATAAAATATTGGGGATGGGGCGGCGATTTTGAACCCGCCGGCGTGTATCAGGACGGCAACTTCCTGATGAATGGCGTGTTAAATCCCGATCGTACCCCCAAGCCTTCGTTCTACGAGATGAAGAAAGTGCATCAGAACATTAAATTCAGGGCGATCGATGTCGCAGCAGGCAGGTTTGAAATCAGAAACGGATTTTTCTTTACCCCGCTCAATCAATTTAATATACACTGGGAAGTGAAAGCCAACGGCCGTTCGTTGAAAAAAGGTACGATTACCCGTCCCGATGTGCTGCCGCAATCGAAAATGGACATCCTACTGAATTATGCCGAAGGACTGGAACAGATACCCGGAGCCGAATACTATATTTATTTCAGCGCCGTCACAGCCGAGGCTGCACCGCTGGTACCGGCCGGTCACGAACTGGCCCACGAACAGCTGTTACTGCCGGTGAATTTCCCGGTCGATGCCACAAGTACCGGCGCTATGCCGAAACTCAGCCACAGCTCGAACTCATTGCAATACATCGTGAGCGGCGAAAACTTCAGAATCATCTTCAGCAAGATGAGTATGAATATTACTTCGTACGAATTCAAAGGTACGATACTGATGAATAACAGCGCTAACCCCGAGTTCTGGCGAGCCCCCACCGACAACGATTTCGGTAATGGCATGCAAAACAGGTGCAATGTCTGGAAAACGGCAGGCTCATCGAAATCGAACCGTAACGTCAGCCTGGAAGAAGTAAGTCCCACCGAATTAAAAATCACCTTCACCTACGACCTCACCGCCGTAAGCTCGACCTATACCACCATTTACACCGTTTACGGCAATGGCGAGGTTATTGTCGACAACTCCATGGAATACAAAGGCAGCAACCTGCCCGAACTCCCCCGCTTCGGCATGCGGTTCGAGCTTCCGGAAGCATTGGAGCAGGTGGAATATTTCGGCCGCGGACCCTTCGAGAACTATTGGGACCGTAAAACCGCTGCGATGATCGACCGGTACCGCTCCACGGTAACCGGAATGTATTACCCCTATCCCAGTCCGCAGGAAAACGGCAACCGCACCGATACCCGCTGGCTGGCGCTTACCAACGAAGCCGGAACAGGACTTCTGTTCAGCGGCATGAACAGCTTCGATTTTTCGGCACTGCATTACACCATTGCCGATCTTACCCAGAGCAGCCGTGGCAGCATCCACCTCCACGAAATTCAACCCCGGGCCAATGTATACCTGAATATCGACTACAAGCAAACCGGAGTCGGAGGCATTGATTCGTGGGGCGCCCGTCCGCTCTCGAAATACACGCTCTGGGCCGACAGCTACAGCTATAAATTTAAAATTTCACCCATCGAAGCCGGATACAATCCCGATGCAATCAGTAAACGAATCTATGCCGCTTATACCGGAACAGACGAAGGCCTGCAGCTGCATCAACAGCTGCAAGCCTTTCCGAATCCGACGTCCGGAACGATTACCCTTTTTCAGCCGGAAACAACTTACGGAAGCATTGAAGTAAACCTGCGATCGATCGACGGCCAAGCGGTACTATCCAAACAACTCCCGGGCAGCGATCTTTCCGGTCATCAACTCGATCTGAGCGATGTGCCGGCCGGAATTTATTTTCTCACCACCACGCTGGATAACCAGCAAACGAAAACAGTAAAAATCATCAAACAATAAATAAATCAATGAAATTCGCACTTTTTTGCATTGCCCTGCTTTGGACTTTTCAAAGCACTGCCTGGTCGCAGGCCTCTCAATTGAAAGTAATTCCGGAAGTTCAAACCTTTATCGGAAGTTCAGGCACTACCAGCCTGCCTGCTAACCTGCGCATACTGGTACAGGCCGCGTACGCCGACAGCCTGATGCCGGTAGCCGAACAACTGCGCGACGACTTGCTGACTATGCGCGGATTCAGCGCTACAGTGACCGCTACTACGGCCTCCCAGGCCGGTCCCGGCGAAATCCTGCTGCAATACAACAGCACAGCGCTCAATAATCCCGAAGCCTACAAGATGACCATCGCCGATGGGATCACCATCAACGGGGCCAGTAAGACCGGGACGTTCTGGGCTACCCGGACCGTACTTCAATTGGTCGACAATTACCGGAATGTGATCCCCCGCGGACTCATCAACGATTATCCCAACTACCCCAATCGCGGGTTTATGCTCGATGTGGGACGCAAATTTTTCACCATCGAATTTTTACAGCATTATGTAAAAATGATTTCGTACTACAAACTGAACGAGTTCCAGGTACACCTCAACGACAATGGATTTAAGAGTTACTTCGGCAACGATTTCATGAAAACCTATTCGGCTTTCCGCCTCCACAGCGACAGCTTCCCGGGACTGGCGGCTCAAGACGGGCATTACACGAAGGAAGAGTTCCGCAACCTGCAGAAGCTGGGAATGCGGTACGGCGTGAATGTGATTCCTGAAATCGACGTACCGGCCCACTCGCTGGCCTTTACACAGTACCGGCCGGAGCTGGCTATGAACAGCGAATACATGGACCATCTGAGCATCCATCCGAAGGATACAGCCCATGTATACGCCTTTATCGATAAGCTGCTGGCCGAATACACCACGGGCGACAATCCGGTATTCGTAGGACCCGATCTGCACATCGGCACCGACGAGTACGATCGGAAATATGCCGTCGAATTTTACCATTTCACCGATCGCTATATTAAATATGTGGAACACCTGGGGTACCGCGCCCGTCTCTGGGGAGGAATGCGCTGGATGCAACCCTCGCTGGATGCAGCAGGACTGACAACCCGGATCACCAACAACAAAGGAGCCATTATAAACGCATGGAGCCGCGACTGGGTGGACGCCAATCAGCAATTGCGCGACGGATTTAAAATTATCAACACCTGCGATGCATGGTTGTATATAGTACCTGGTGCAGGCTACTACCGCGACACCCTCGATACCTACGACCTGTACCGTAACTTCAAAGTGGAGCGCGTCAACCCTTCGGAAACCATCGCCCCCGAACTGCGCTCCGGCCTCATCGGGGCTATGTTTGCCGTTTGGAACGACATCGTGGGCAATGGCATTTCGCAACAGGATGTTCACCACCGGGCATTACCCGCGTTTAAAGTGCTGAGTACCAAATTCTGGAAATCGAACCCCTCACGCAGTTACGCAGCCTACCGCGCAGTGGCCGACTCGGTGGCCGAAGGTCCGGGATTGAACTTCGGAGGTCGCTATTCCGATCAGGAAATGGCTGCCCTGTCGGCTAAACTGGGGGCTACCGCCCGTAGTTTCGACGGCACAACCCGCTACGAGCTGGGGGGAAGCGATTTCGGATACGATTACGACATCAGCTTCGACCTGAAACCCTCGGCAGGAAACAAAGCCGACGCCATCCTCTTCCAGAGCTATTTCTCGAAAGTACTCCTGAACACCGGCGGCACCGGGAAATTAGGCTTTACGCGCGATGGCTATACCTTTACGTTCAACTTCCTGCCCACCGCCGGCAACTGGCAAAACATCCGCCTCACCGGCGACTGGCGGGGTGTGACGCTCTATGTCGACGGACAGCGGATAGAACGGCTTACGGTACAACATAACGGACGATTTAACGTTCACCGCACCCTGTTTTTCCCCCTGGAAGCAGCCGGCGACGCCAGCAATGGATTTAAGGGAGAACTGAGAAACCTGAAACTGGCTCGGTTCGACTCGGATGTACAACGGCAAGAGTTTATGAAAACACAGGTAACACTTCCCGAAGGTGAATATTACATTCGTGCCAATGGTTTATACCTTACCAATACCAACGGAGCTACCCCCGGGGGAAATCCGGTATTCAGGACACTGTACACTACCGAACCTGCATTGGCCGATCAACGGTGGAAAATTTCGATCGATCCGGAGTCGGGCCGGCACAAACTGACTGCAGCCAGCTATCCTTCGAAGTATGTAAACGAAATCTGTAATTTCGGAACCAATCCGTATTCGCACCTC
This sequence comes from Paludibacter sp. 47-17, assembly GCA_001898935.1. Lineage (GTDB taxonomy): Bacteria > Bacteroidota > Bacteroidia > Bacteroidales > Paludibacteraceae > Paludibacter. The sequence goes on along the minus strand of MKVT01000008.1, from coordinate 429,059 downwards.
TGGAACACCTATTTATTCTACAAAAAAGACAATAAATACGCCCTGCAGAACGCCCAGAACGGCGGTCGCGGCTTCTGGATCGTGAACAACAACCGCCTTTCGCCGGGCGAAGAAAACTACGACGATAGCAGTTATATCCTGGAGATCATACCCGCCGATGCCACAGCCATCGAATCGATTCCCGGAGTGACGGTGGGAATTACTACCAACGACGATACCCTCACCATCACAGGTGTAAATCCTCTCTGCTTGCAGCTCTTCAGTGCCAACGGATGCCTGGAAGCTCAAACCAGCAACAGCAAAACACTCAAAACCAAGGCTCTCCAATCCGGCGTTTATATTGTTCGCATCGAAAGCACAGAGGGAAAAGGAACCTACAAAATCGTTTTATAAGCCCACACACAATACCTTTATTACTGCCGGCCGGTATTCCCGGTCAAGTTGCCGCCCCAACAGTACTCCACCCTTGTTGCCCGGCAACCCTACCGGCCTTTCTTGTTTTCCTCGGTCAGATATTATTTCCGGATAATACCTTGACCGGGGAATTTGTAGCTTAGTGAATGGTTGCATATTGCAATTAGATGATTTTACAGTCAAAATATTATTTGCAGGATTTGGATATCAAGTTATTAAATCTTCATTTTTTACACTATTTAACATCTATTATTCCTTCAAGAAAACAGGTTCCACGAACATCGGATTTTGTTGAAAAAACATGATTGCTATTCTCAAATTAACGAGAACCTTCCGATTCCATCAGAACCGCTTGTCGGACCAATACCTTCAATAAATAATGTTTTATAAATATTTCTACAATCACCATGTAATTTACTAATTTCAATTACTTTACGTCGATTTTGATAATAAACAGTATCCACTAATGCAGAATCAGGTTGTTGATTTTGATTTAAACATGGACAGTAGCCTCCCTTCAGCAAGTTTAAATCCATAGACACTACTTCGTGATAAAAAAATACACCTTAGGTCGACATTAGTTGCAAAAAACCTAATGATGCCCAACGTGTATTGATCTGAATGTTAAACCTATTTGCTTGATTTCAATAAGAATTCTTCATCTACAGTTAATTTGTATATCTTCAGAATCTTTCCATTCTTTTTTGATATTCCATTGTCTAAATACCATGAAGATGAAAGTAAACCTACAGCAGGATTTCTTTGATAACTATACTCGCTTGAATTGGTTTTAAGAAACGCCGAATCGTATGATCGAAGACCAAAGCCCTCTAAGCCTGATTCTCCGTTAATTATGTCTTTTATTTCGTTGCTGTTAATAGTAATTTCAAAATTTTTTGCCGGATAACTATCAGATACGAAGCGAACGTGTATTGGAGAATCTAATTTATTTTCTATTTGATAAAGCAAATAGTTATAATCACAATCATTGCATTCACATGATGCTAATAGCAATACAACTGTAATCAGATAAGTATTAATCAATCTATTCTTTCTCATATTTACCTCCAGTTTATATAATTATTAAACAATTCATCCAAATGATTTTCTGTTGGATTATCGTAGTTATCTCTTAAATTATCTCTCCATTTTTCGAGTGTTGTTGCGCCTTTCATTGCAGTCTCTATTTGTGCAATAGTATAACCACTAACATTGTCATTTGGGTAAGTATTCCCCAAAAAACGTTGATTGAAGTTATCCATCAAGTCGACAACTAATGGTGTATATTTGCTTTCAAAATGTCCAGTTAAATCTCTAAATTCCACATCTTGCCAATTACCAAATGGTATTTGTCCAGCAGAATATACTTGTGCAGAAAAAACATAAGCAACACCTACGGCATAACTTTCCACAACTCTATCATCTGCTTTATAAAAATCAGATTGATCCATATCCCAATGCGACACGTGTGCAAGTTCATGGATTGTAGTGTTGTAAATTCGAGCTGCACTTCGCGGGGATCCATCATTTTCTAATTGATAAATTGCAAGTGGCGAACCCAACAACCATCTATTGAACGAACCAAAATATGACCTGCCGGCTTTATCATAGACGGCAATCTTAATTTTTTGCTTCCAAAAATTATCATCAAAAGGTTTCTTTAATCCAATTATATTATTCCAATAATTAAAACATGCTCTATGAATATGACCATAAACAAAGCTTTTACCACCAATCTCAATGTCCAAATTCCAATCTGATCGACTTCCATTTGGTCCGTTATAAAAGGCTTGTCCATAATATCCGCTTCTAATATCCCAATCATGGCTATCCCAAACTATACTCCAGTTCAATTTACCATCAAAACTACCTGACATGGTTGCTTTTCCGTTCACATCGGTAAATCCTTTTTCCCAATTAAACCACCAACGCGCTCGAACTTCTACTCCTTGTAATGGCACATAAGTGTTTGTTATATTGTCTCTAACTCTAATTGTAGCTTTTGGTATCCATCGATTAGGCGCTTTTTGAATTTTTTGTGCAGAATTGCTATTTCCAGTTAAATCCAATGATTTATTTTCTAACATATCCCACCAATCATTACTTATACTACTACTCGCTTTCTGACTTTTAATACTTTGCATTTTATTTTCTTCGACTGTCATGGGCAAATAAAGCTGTTCAATTACTTCATACTCACGTATTGGTGAAGAATATCCAACAGGGACTCTCGTATAAAGCCAGGTAAAGTCATTGCCAATTAATGTAGAGTCAATATACTCTTCTCCCTCTGTGAGCTCGTAATCAAGAGGATACGAGAATAGTGTAAGTGTAGTGTCACCGAACATTGTTTCCAACTCTGCACTATCTTTTGGTAGAAACCTAACGTACAAATGGGTCGCTTCAATATCTAAAGCCGCTTTCATTAATCCTTCTTGCTTTAATGCAGAATATGCTTTTTTCATATTCGAAACAGAGTAAGGATTTTCAAGTTTTCTTACTTTTTTAATAATAAGTCCAGTACTACTCTCGCTGATAGCATGGTTGTTAAAGTTAAATTCATGGTCGTTGCACGACACCAAAGTAAACGCCACAACGGCAAAGATATACAACAGTTTTTTCATAAACATACTTGTTTTATGAATGCAACATAGATTTGATGTTTTTTATTCCCGTTGCATTCTGAATTGAAAAGCTGCGATTCACAACCGTCGCGACCCGATCAGCCCCATCGTGTAAAAATCCCCCAAAGACAAACTCAGGCAGTTGTCTCTGGGGGATGGGTGTTACACACTTACTTCTTCATTAATTTCAAGGTTCGGCAAGCGTTTTCTTTTTTCATTCTCACCATGTAAATGCCTTCGGGAAGGTGGGCGATATCCATGGAAGTTACCCGGCCACTCTGCGATGCCACCAGGGTACCGCTCACCGAATAAATCCTTACTTCATCGGCCTCCGAAACCTGAATGTAATCGGTAGCCGGATTGGGATAGAAGCTGAGCAGAGCTGCATTTAATTCGTCGTTGGACGACACGTCCTCGGTCGAATCCCACTTGTAGGGAGCTTCGGCTTCGCCCTGATCGTGGAAAGTCTGTATCGTACCGCAGGTAGCAGGCGGAGTATCGTTCACGATTTCCATACCTATATCCATGCTGAATCCTTTAGCAGTGGGGCCGCATGGGCCGGGATGGGTAAACCAGGCGTCGGAGAACACCAGACGGATGCGAACGGTTCCCGGACAAGCATCGGCAGGCACGGTAAAGGTCTGGTTGACGCCGGTAGTTTGGAAAGCCAGCGTGGAAGCACGCGACGTACCCAGGCTGAAGATTACTTCACTGGTCTCGCCTTCGAGCTCGAACACTCCGTTGTTGTTCCAGTCGGCATACGCCACTCCGAAGGTATACCGCATTCCGTCGTCGGAGGTCGAGGGAGTGGAAGCTGTAACGGTACCGTTGCTGGCTGCCAGGAAGTTGATCGAGAATTGCTGACCTGCTGCCACTTTAATCGGCTGGGCAGTATAATTAACATAATTATCGCCATCGGCATCGGGCCCATTAGCGGTGTAATTAAGATCGGTGATACAGCCGCTGGTGGTTACACTTTTCAGGTAGCGCTGGGTGCGAGCCACTTCGGCACCTGCCGAATTCGGATCGAGGAAGGATTTGCAGTACCGTTCGGGACTTTCTTCCTGCAGATCGTAATAATCCTGGCGGGGCACCTTGATCCAAACGATCGGCGACACCGTTTTCAGGTCGACCGAGACGGCACGGACCCCTACATAAGGTTTATCAAATTCCGGTTCATCGTTGCGCGCTTCGGGGTGATCGAAATAAATCTGACCGGTATAATGCGACCAGGTCGAAGTACGACCGATTTCTTTCACTTTACCGCTCTCACCGTTTTTATAGAAAATCTCGAAATGATGCACGTTCACTTCATCGTTGTACACCAGTCCGTAATCGGCCCGGGAAGCCGAAGCTGGCACCGGCATCTTCCAGGCCATCTTCACACCTAACTTTCCAGTCGTTTCTTCACGTACTTCGATGGCCAGATCGCGCGGTGTGGGCACACCCTGACTACGGCCATCGGCCAGCGCCAGTTTACCCACGAACACCTGGTAATTCGCATCGGCCTCGCCCTTTACACGGAAACCGATATTCTGAATTTTCATACCGGCAGCCAGGTCGTTCAACTCAATTTCCTTTTCTTCCCATCCTGCAACCGTAGTTACACCCACGGGATATTCGCGCCATTCATCGCCGGCTTTTACCAGCACATACAAGAGAGTGGGCTTTCCGGCATCTTCCACTTTCCGTGTCAGCTTATTCACCATCTTTACAGCCACGCTAGCCTTTACCGGTCCATTCACGGCAAGATCCGAACGGTACAGCACCACATCGGTACCGGCCGGCGAAGGCGTACCTTCGAGCACCAGCATCGAACCTCCCATATACGCATCGCGGTACGACAGCCTGGGTTGGATATTGCCGGCAACCGTGGCGGTTCCTGCATCCATCACCAGCCAGCGGTAGGTAGGCTGCATATCCTGCGCACCCAGGTTATACCACTGACCGAAGGTCTTTTTTCCCTTATAATGATACACCGGACCGTTACCGATATTGAAATGAGTAGCAAAAGGCAAATTGCCCTTCACCGCCGAACGCTCGGCTACAAAAGTTGCCAGTCCGTGGAAATTAGTCATGGCAGGCTCGGTGATACGTCCGTAGGCATCCAGGGTTTCTTCGATTTTGATCCCGCTCGTACGAACTGCCGGCGTATTGGCCGGATTACGATTTCCTCCCGAGATAAAACGTTCGAGACGCTCCTGGTAGGTTTCCTGGAAAATCATATCGTTCATCCCCTTACCGTAGGAATAAATCCGGAACTGATCGTGCTCTCCCCACAAGCAGATATTGATTTCGGGCGTGGCGGTCAGGCGTGTCCAGGTACGGTCGAGGCTCACGATCCAGGTACTTCCGTAGAGACCTTCCACGGCTGTAGGCGACAGGGAATTGGCAATAGCTACCGAATTAGAAAAAGTACTGGCAAAGTTGCTCGACGAATAGTTCAGCATCAACGCCGTCGATACCCGTTTGCCATCCTTCCAGAGATTACCTTCCTGGCCCGCAAGCGAGCTGTAATTATTGTAGTAGCCTACATGGAAATTATGAAATCCTTTCTGGGCTGCCAGTTCATAACAACGCGCATGGAAATCCTGCCAGGTGGGATTTACCTGATTATTTCCTTCCACATTGTAGTTGATCCCATCCTGGCCCAGAAACATCAGCAGGTTAATCAGCGGTTCGGCGTATTTGAATTCATTCCCTTCTTTCGTGGTGATGAACTCGACAAATTCGGTGGAACTCACTCCCGTATCGAAGAAGGTTACACCGCTCAGCATATCGGTACCATGTTTGTGCGCCGCGCTCACATAAGCGCCCGGAGCCTGAAACCAACCATGATTCCAGCCTCCCTGCAAAGCAGTATACGGCCACATGGTAAAAGCTTCGTCGCGCCAGTTCGACTGCGGATACCCCCCGATCATTTTACCGACACCCACAGGCGTATTGAGCCAGAGTTTACGTTTTGGATGGATGGCGGGCTTAACCTGCGAGGCCTGATCGACAATGATGGAAGCCGGACGCACGTGCGAACGGGCGAATTCGAGATCAAATCCCAGCGCATCGATTTCGGACTGGGTGGGATACTTGCGACCCTGCTGAAGAGCTGTATAAAACAACTCGAGCAATGCCTTCTGGTTAAAGGCCGACCAGCTGTAAATTTCCGTCGATGCCGAGGGAGGGACCGACTGAGCGAAAAGAGGTGCCGTAAGCAGTAACGCCATCAGCACAAATCCTGCGAAAAAATGTTTTGTACACATAAAAATTGATATTAGATTGATAGTTACTTATTCGAAATTTCCTTTCCCTTTTACATCCCACCAAAGCCGGGCTCCCTGAACATCGTCCATAAATCCGCTCGAGTCTTCCTCTTTAAGTGCGGGCATGGCCGACATGACCACATCTTCGAGACTCACCGGGCCGGTGGTCTGGAAGGTCATTCGCCGGATATGATCGCCGGCCGGGATGGAATTATCGCCGGCATCGTAGGTCACCGGAATCAGCCGCGGGTAGCCGGTGCGCCGGTATTCCGACCAGGCTTCGAGCGACTGCGGGAAGTTGGCAATGTATTTCTGGGTGATGATTTGTTCCAGTTTTTGTTCCTGAGTGAAGGAACCATCCCACCGAACGCCCAGCTGTAGCAGATTTTCGCGGTAATTGTTGGCCGGATTCCACAAATCGTGGTAAGGCACCTCCACCACCTCTTTATAGCCCAGGTACGAATTGGACGAAATACCTTCGTCGCGCAAGCTCCGCTTGATGGCGTTTTCGTAATAGGTACGATCGGTTTTCGTTCCCACGTTCCAGCCCCGGAGTTTGGCTTCGGCGCACAGGAACAAGGCTTCGCTCACCTTAAACAAGGAGATATTGCGCACTCCGAAATAATTAGGATTCACGGCCGAGAACATGAGGTAGGTATCGCGGCGATTTTCCTTGGGGTGTACACCGGCGCCCGAACGGATCCCCACATACACATTGGTAGCAGTATCGGGGATGGTAATTTCACCTTTGATATTGCGTAAACCCGTTTTAGCCGGACTGAACCACACTTCAAGCAGCGGACTGTTCACGCGTTTGAGTATATTCTCGAACGAGGCATTGAGGCGCGAATCGTCCCAGGTCAGGCTGATCACATACAGCGGATGCCGGCCACCGGCCATGTCGAGTTCGATATTGGCATGATAGTCTTCTTCGAGGATACCGGCAGCATAGGCCGCTTCGGCTTCGGCGCGGGCCAGAGCCGGCTCTACTTTTACCATGCGCATTGCCATACGCAGGCGGAGCGAATTGGCAAAACGGATCCAGTTGTCCACATCGCCCTTCCCTATTTTATCCATTCGTTTGAGTCGTGCCTTCTGTTCTTCGGTAAGCGATGTACGAAGATCCTTCAAGGCTTGCTGCGCCGTTTTAAGCTCCTTCAGAATCTCCTTGTACACCACGCTCACTTTATCGTATTCCACAGGAGGATCGGTTTGCAGGCGTTTGTAGGCAAAATAGGGCATCGGTCCGTACACATCCACCATCTCGGAGGCCGAGAAATTAAACATGATGGAGGCGATGGCACCCAGTTCGGGTATCTTGAGCGAATCGGCCGAATTGATCACGGGAACCACGGCGCGGGCCACCCACAACATATTGGCCAGCGGACCCGACTCGAAGCCGGGGTTGATAAAATAAGTAGACGGCAACCGGCCCTGCAGGCTGTTGGCTACGGTAAGATAACCGGCATAATTGTCGATATGCAGGTTGAACTGGTACTGGTACTTATGTTCGCGGGCATCGTGGAGCAGGTACATGGCATCTTTGAGCATTCCCTCGGCCACTTCGGCCGACGCTGCTTTGGCAAAATTTCCCTGAATGACGTTGATTTCGGCATCGCCTACCTCGTCGGTACAGCCTCCCAACACCAAGAGTACCGGCATTAAGGCTGTCAATATTTTTTTGAAGATTGAAAGTTGCATAGAGCGATTGAATTAGAAGGTTACTTTTAAATTAACACCCAGCGAACGGGCCGACGGCAGTCCGAAAATATCGACACCTCCCAGGGCGTTCTGCGTGGAGAGCGACACATCGGGATCGACGGGCGACTGGCGGTAAAGGAAGAACAGATTTCGACCAACTACCGAGGTGCTCAGGTCGCGACCGGCACCCAGCAAATTGCGGAAGGTATAGCTTACCGACAATTCGCGCATCCTGAAATTGGTGGCATCGTATACATACTCGGTGGGAAAAATCTGATCGCCGATGGTGGTATAATACTGCATGGCTCCGGCTTTTTTCCCATCGGGCATTACCACTGCCGGTACCGTTTCGCCGGCCACAGTGGTGGTAAGTCTCGACAGTCGCGCATCGGCCGTGCGCTGCGATACTCCGTAGGCATCGAGGTAAGCCTCGGTAAACGACACCACCTTACCTCCTATTTTTCCATCGATCAGGAAATACAGGCCCAGTCCTTTCCACGTCAGGGTATTATTCCAGCCCAGGTTCACCCGGGCATTCATATTACCCAGGTATACACTGTGTCCGCCTTTGGCATCCATCGACGGCGTACCATCGGGGCTCAGTTTTATATCGCCCACTTCGGCCGTTGTATTTCCGGCTGCCCGCATCTTTTCGACATCGTAAATTTTCAGCCGGGTAAAATCCTTGGCATACATATCGCCGTACGAACCTCCTTCGAGGAATTTCACGCGCAGGTTGTCCGACATCCCGATTCCGATATAAATATCTTTCCGGTTCTGGTAAGTGCGCAATATTTTATTATCGTTGTATGAGAAGTTCACCCCCGTTTTCCAACTGAAGTTGTGCGAAGGAGCGAAAATATAGCTCACGGTGGCCTCCACTCCCTGGTTGCGAACCTTACCGGTATTGATAGGTTTGATGGATCCGATGGAGCTGGTAATAGGCAGGTATTGATTGAACATCACCGACGAATACACGGTTAGGTCCATCGTGAGACTGTTGTCGAACATGGCCAGGTCGAATCCCCCTTCCACCGAGCGCACCGTTTCGGGCAGCGGATGATCGAAACCGGTATAGGTAGCAGGTTGTATGCGGCCGGTAGCAGGGTCGTAGGGTTGCTCGTTGTAGAGTTTATTGGGAATCGAGTTTCCCACTTCACTGTACGAACCACGGATTTTTACCAGATTAAACATTTCCGGGAGCCGGATGAGTTCGTTGAGCAAGGCATTGGCCCCCACCGAATAATATCCGTAATAATCGCGCACACCCTTGGTTTTAAACTGTGTGAAAGCGCGCGACCAGTCGATACGGTAACTAAAATCGAGATAAGCCTTTTCGTTGTAACCCAATTGTCCGGTTGCAAACACGGCCCTTGCCCAATCGCTGCTCAGCCCATACTGACGTTGGGTGTAATACGAAGCATTGGGATAAAACACATTGATGGTGGTCGGCAATTGTTCTTCGGAAGTATAATATGCCGAACCTGATGCCCCAAAGTTACGCATCCAGAAGTTATAACCCTTCGTTTTATTCAAGCTTCCTCCCACGGTGGCCGATGCCGAGACCTCTTCCGAAATCTCGTTTTTGTAATTCAATAAAAAGTCGGTAAATAAATCGGTACGGCGCGCGTCGGTCCAGCCATAGGTACCGCGGTCGATGTACTGCCCGGTAGGATCGACCAGGGTAGCATAGGTTTTCGAATCGCCGGAAGTAACATTCTGGCTGTAATTGATCCGGTACGAAGCATCGAACACCGGCGAAATCCGGTACGAAGCATGGAGCGTTCCGTACATCCGGTCGAGCAGCTCTTCCGATTGTATGCGGTTGGTCAGCCAGTACGGATTATTGGCAGCAGGCACTCCCCGCCCCTGGAACCAATGTTGCTGCATGCCTTTCAGCACAAAATCTTCTTTCCAGTATTCGGTACGACCTATTCCTCCGGTATATACCGGAACAATTTTGATCGGATTTGCAAACCAGCTGCCTTCTTTCTCGAAGGTAGTACGGTAATACTCCATATCGATATTACGTGGGGCCAGGTACAGATTATACAGCGGATTGTAAACCGTTCCGCCGCTGGTTCGGTTTCCCGTTCGCTGGCGGATGTAATTCACCGTAAAATCGAGCTTCAGCTGCTTATTTTTCAGAAACGAATAGGTTTGACGCAGCAAAATGCTGGTACGCGAGAAGCTGTTGTTGGGCACCATCCCGCCGGCGGTGGTATTTCCTACCGAGAAATACGACTGCACCCGCTCCGAACCGCCACTGATCGACACGGTATTGTTGAAGTTGGTACCCGTATTAAAAAACCGGTCCACCGGATTCCCCGGCGTTGCCGATACTCCTGCAATACTGTTTTCGGCAGCCGTTTGTTCGCTGATCCGTTTACCCCACGACCGTCCTCCGAGCTGTCCGTTGAAAAACTCGCCGCCGAAAGTGTTCTGCAAATCGGGTAAAATCAATGGACGTTCAAACATTGAGCTACTCGAAACACTTACTTTCACTCCCCCTTCGCTTCCTTGCCTGGTGGTAACGATAATGACCCCGTTGGCAGCATCGCTTCCGTATAAGGCAGCCGCATTGGCCCCCTTCAATACCGTTACATTCAGAATATCGTCGGGATTGATGGTCGACAGCGGATCGCTTCCTTCGGCCGCTGCGGCATAGGCCATATTGTATCCGCCGCTTTTGGCATCGAACTGTCCGTTGACACGATTATTTACCGGAATACCGTCGATAACGATAAGCGGGGAGTTGTTCCCTTCGATCGAGCTGTTGCCGCGCAACAGAATTTTGGAAGCCGAACCGGCCCCGCCCGCGTTGGGAGTAATAATCAGCCCCGACATTTTTCCTTGAAGCGAATTGATAAAATTAGCATCTTTCGCCCGGGTTAATTCCTGTCCGCCCAGTGTCTGTGTAGCATAGGTGAGCGATTTTGATTTTCGTTCGATCCCCATGGCCGTCACCACCACCTCGGTGAGCAATTTCGTATCCTCGGCCAGTTTAATTTCGAACACCGACTGATTGCGCACCGGCAGCTGCTGGGTGACATAACCGATATACGACACCACCAGGTCGGGCCGTGCCACATCCACCGTGCCCGACAGTTTGAAATTCCCGTCAATATCGGTGATTGTACCCAATCCCGAGTCCCGGATTACCACACTGGCCCCGATCACCGGCTCGCCTTTCTCATCGGTCACCCGGCCCGACAGCGCAAGCTGTTGCTGCCGCAAAGCGGTCGGCTTCACCACCTTCTTCAGAACAATCGATCGATCTTTGATCTCGTACTGAAGCGCCTGCTGTGCGAATAACTGCTTCACCACCAGCTCCAGCGGCTGATTGACCACATCGAGAGTAATCAGCTGACGCGTATCCACATCGCTCGAAGCATAAATAAAATTATAACCACTCTGTTTTTTCACCTCCTCCATGGCCTCGCGTACCGTGACGCGGTTGAGCCGGAGCGTGAGTTGCTGCGCCTGAAGCCCTGCGGCAATAACCAGCCAGAGCAGCAGACCGAAGTACATTCGTTTTCTCATAAATATTAGAATTATCGTGCGTGTAAGTATATGTGCTTTCCTTGTACCTGGTAGGTGAGTTTATTGGTCGACGAAAGAATTTCGAGCACATCGCCGATGCTTTGTTCGGTGCGACGGAAATCGCCATAGAAACGGTAGGTATCGAGTGTATCGTCGACTATGATAATATTGACATTGTAGCTCCGTTCGAGCCGGCGTACAATATCGGTTAGCAAATCGTCTTCAAAACACAGATAACCCTGCGTCCACTCGGCCGAACGGTTGGCCCGCACCTCGCTGACCTGAGCCATGCCCGATTTTTTATTCAGCACCACCTTCTGATCGGGCTCCAGCAACTGTTCCCTGGTGTCGGAAGCAACCTGGTAACTCACTTTTCCTTCCAGCAGGGTAACACTGGCCTCGTCGTCGTCGGGGAAATTACAGAAATTGAACTTCGTACCGAGTACCGTCACGGTCATTTCCTGTGTTACCACCCTGAACGGCAATTCGGCATTCTTACGAACTTCAAAATACCCTTCCCCTTCGAGCCGGATATCGCGGTCGTTCACCCCGAATTGCTGCGAATAGGTCAATCGCGATCCTGCATTGAGCCATACCACCGAACCATCGTTGAGGAACAGCCGGGTACGCGATCCCTGCGGAGCTTCTATCGTCACATCGGCCATTTGCCGGCTGATACTTCTGACGCCCATATGGTAAAACAGCAACGAAGCTATCATCAACACAGCCACCGACGCCGCAACCTTCCACACCGGATGAAGCCTGAAACTGCGTTTCGAACCCGACGGCAACTGCATGACCGACTCCCGGAACGAATCGAAAGCCTTTTCGTGATCGAACTTCAGCGACCGGTCGGAAACCACTGCCGAGAACCACAATTCGCGCTGTTGTTCGAAATATTGAAGATGGCCGGGCGATTCGGACAGCCAGTCGCGGAGTCGCTGCTGTTCTTCACCTGTACAGTCCTTGCTCAGAAATGCATTGATTAAATCGTCGGGGCGGCCCGAAGCTGATGGGTTGTTCATGGATGTATTGCTTTACACTATACTATACAGTTGCAAAGCCTAAAGGGGTAGCCGGATCGACAAAAAAAACAGGATCAACAAGGAAATATAATCGGAAAGGTCCTCCCGCAAACGCGATAAGGCATTCTTAATATGATACTTAACCGTATTTACAGAAATATTCAGATGGCCGGAAATTTCGGCATGCGATAATTCGCCGAAACGACTCAGCTCAAAAACCCTCCGGCATTCGGGCGCCAGTTTGCCGATCGATTGCCCGATGAGCGCTTCCAACTCCCGGCCCAACAGCTCTGCCGTGGGATAGACATCGCTTACTGCTTCGCTCACCAGCGATTCATACTCCGACAACCGCCGTTCTTTCCGAACCTGCTCCAGCTGCAGGTAATTAATGCAGCGGTTGCGTACCGCCCGTACCAGGTACGACCGCAGCGTACCGCCAAACAATAAGGTTTCCCGCTTTTCCCAACTATCGGCAATGAGCTGATTCACGAGCGCTTCCGATAAATGCCGGTCGTTCAGAAAGGCGTAGGCTACCCTGCACAACACTTCGTAATGTTGCGCATACAACTGCCGCCAGGCCTTTTCCTCGCCCTGCCGGAGCTGAGCTATCAATGCTTCGTCTGTTACACTCATACAAAACCGGCGCAAAGATAGAGCTATTTATTCAATTGAAACCCCAAAACCAGGAATGTAAAATTAAATTTTCAATATATTTTGCTATTACAGTAAATTATTTTAATTTTGCGTCCAATTCTAATACAACACGTTTAATATCCGATGAAAAAACGATTAATCCCTGAAAATGTTAAAGTTACATTATTTTAACTGTTTTAAAACATACTTTGGATACTAAACAGTTACAATAATTATTTGTAAATTGCGCCACAAAACAAACTATCGGCGATATAATTAATAAAATATTATACCAAATTAACACACAATAACTTGCAATTATCTCAACACATAAAGAATCACATAAAAACTTACAAATTGGAATCCAAATATTTTATGAAACACAAGTTATCCAACTTTAAGGCAACCCGATACGGCATCCTGTTGTATCTGGTTGTGATTTCAGCCATGCTGAGCTCTTGCCGCGACGATTTCTTTGAGGTCAACAAACCATCGTGGCTAGGAGAAAGCATTTACGATCAACTCGTGGAAGGCTATACCGACAGCGAGGGTAAAAAATACTCTTTTACGGTGTACATTAAATTAATCGAGGACATTGGTTATCGGGAAGTATTGGAGCGTACGGGAAGCAAGACCCTGTTCGTGAGCGACGACACTGCTTTCGAACGCTTCTTCCAATCGAATGCCTGGGGTGTAAAATCGTACGAAGAATTATCGATGGCCCAGAAACGGCTGATCCTTAATTCGTCGATGATCAACAACGCCTACCTTATCGAACTCATGTCGAGCACCGAAGGTCCGGTCGAAGGACTGGCCATTCGGCGTCCCACCGCTTTATCGATACTCGACTCCATTCCCATGGAAAAAGGAAGCGACCTTCCTGCCGAACCCGTCTGGGACTTCTACCGCGATAAAGGAATCAGGCTGCTGAAGGACAATACGCCCGTGCCGATGATTCACTTTCTACAGAAGCAGCTCGATTACGCCGGCATCACCGACGACGATCTTTCGGTAATCTTCAACGGGTTTACACGCCGGAAAAACGATGCACATATTTTCGGAAACCGGGTGGTCGTACGCGATATCACCTGCAAAAACGGATACATTAATATATTGGAGAATGTACTGATCCCTCCTTCCAACATGGCCGAGGTAATCCGCAAGGCTCCCGAGACCACCATCTTCAGCAGCATGCTCGAACGTTTCGCCGCTCCTTTCTACGACGGTAGCGCGACCATGCAGTACCGCCTGCTGAATCCCGAATTCAACGACTCCATCTTCGTTAAACGCTACTATGCCGAACGAAGCGGTACCGCCAGCGGCTCCAACCTGACCAGCCCGAAAGGTATAGGCCAGTCGGGATACCTCGAATTCGACCCGGGATGGAACAACTACCGGATGAATAATACCACGACGATGGACATCGACATGGGAACCATGTTCGTACCCGAAGACAATATTTTACGTAAATTTTTCTACGAGGGAGGAGGTAAATTCCTCATCGAACGGTACGGATCGATAGAAAACATCCCCACCGACCGCATCGACGATCTGCTGCGCAATCACATGAAGTCGACTTTCCTGGGATCAATCCCCCGCCGCTTCCCCGAGATTCTCGACGACGGAAAAGAACCGATGGGAATCTCCAAAGGCGATGTGGTGAAATCGTATGTGGCCAACAATGGTGTTATTTTCGTTACCAACAAGGTATATGCCCCTGCTTCGTTCGTGGCTGTAACGGCGCCCGCGCTGGTAAATGAACAAATGAAAATCTTCAACTGGGGTGTCGATCTGCTGCAGTACAATGCCTACCTGCTATCGATGGATAGTTACTACAGCTTTATGGTACCCACCGACCGCACCGAAGGATACGACTCGATCGTCAACAAAGGGATGATGTACATCGACCCGGTTTCACTGGCAAAAGTACAACCCGAAGTTTTTAAATTCTGGTGGAACGGGCGTGCAACCTCTGTTGCCGACCGCGTGAGAGCTACCGCTTATAAATACGACCCGCTTACCGGCGAAGTCGGCGACTCGATCCGGCCGGTAACTCCTGCCGAAATCCGCGACCGCCTCGACGATATAATCGACAACCATATTATTGTGGGGAATATTGAAGGAGGCCGGGCTTTCTACCAAACCAAGAACGGCGGATTCGTGAAAATCACCGGAAGTGGCGTCGGCATGAAAATTCAAGGAGGCGGAAACCTGGAGACAGGCATAGCGCCTGCAGTTTCCAAGATATACGATCAGACAAAAGCTACCAACGGACGCGGAAACGGGAAAACCTACGTGTTGACATCGCCCGTGCAGACCCCTTTTAAATCGGTATTTAAAATCCTTTCCGAAACCCCCGAATTCAGCGAATTTTTCAAACTGCTGCAAGGTAACGACGAAGCTACCGAAGCCGAATCGAAACTGTACGACATCTTTGTAAAAGACAAGTCCTACGCAGGAATCGATTTGAACGTGAAATTTTTCAACACCTACCATTATTCGGTATATGTGCCTACCAACGAAGCCGTACTCGAAGCTATAGCCAACGGATTGCCTACCTGGGACATGATTAAAGCGGAAGGCGACCAGGACCGCAAAACCGCGATGACCGAAAAGCTGGTCAATTTCCTTCGTTACCACTTCCAGGATAATTCGGTGTTTATCGATGGCAGCACCAGTGCCCTCAACCGGTACGAAACAGCGGCCTATAATAAAACCGATGTCAACAAGAGCTACTATAAATTATACACCAAAGTAACTCCGTCCGGCATGACCATCTATTCCAATCCCGACGATGCATCGACTGCCGTTCAGGTAACCATGAAGCCGGGACTTTACAACATAATGGCAAGGGAATACAAATTCAACAATGGCGATCCGCAGCGTGCCACGCAGATTGAAACTTCGTCGTATGCCGTGATCCATCAAATAAACAAAGTTTTATTATATACCAAAGATCAGTTAAAAAATTGAGATATGAATAAACTGGTAAAAACGCTTATTTTCCTGTTCATACTTCTGGCCGGCACATTCAGCATTTCAGCACAGGATGCAGGTTCAAACATCATCCGGGGTATCGTCTCCTCAAAGATTGACGGTCCTCTGATGTCGGTTCACGTTGTCGAGGTAGACCAGAACAAACGTTATATTTCGACGACCGTTACCGATATCAACGGGAACTTTGCACTGAAAGTGAAAAACACATCCAATAAACTCCAGGTTTCATACGTAGGAATGAAAACCCAGCTTTTAACGATCGGAAGCCGCACCTACTTCAATATAGTGCTCGAAGATGCCACCACCATCAGCGAGGTGACCGTACGCGCAAACCGTACGGTGAATACCGGTACCCTTACGATTCCCGAACGCGAACGATCCATGGCGATGCAAACCATTTCGTCCAAGGAATTCGAAGGACTTTCGGTTGCTTCGGTCGACGATGCCCTCCAGGGAAAAATCGCCGGTCTCGATATCATTGCCAATTCGGGCGACGTAGGGAGCGGATCGTCGATGCGTATCCGCGGTATCACTTCCATCAACAACAGCTCCGAACCGCTGATCGTACTCAACGGCGTTATTTACGACACGCCTCAGGCCTCTACTTTCGAATTCGCCACCGCCAACCAGGAGCAATTTGCCGACCTGTTGAGTATCAACGTCGACGATATCGAATCGATTACCGTACTGAAAGACGCCGCTTCAACGGCGATGTGGGGGTCGCGGGGAGCCAACGGGGTTATCTCCATCAATACTAAAAAAGGAATCCGGGGAAAAACCCGTGTTCAATATACCTACCGCTATAGCGGCGCCATACAACCTCAAGGATATACGATGCTCACCGGCGACGATTATACCATGTTGATGAAAGAAGCTTATTTCAATCCCCGCCAGAGCAATACGGCCTCCAATATCCGCGAATTCAACTACGACCCTTCGTTCTCGGAATACGAAAACTACAACAACAATACGAATTGGGTGAAAGCCGTTACTCAGTACGGTCAAACCCACGACCATTACGTTCAGCTCTCGGGAGGCGGCGAAAAGGCCCGTTTTATGATCTCGGGAGGATATCTGAACCAGACGGGATCGGTAATCGGCCAGCAGGTCGAACGTTTCTCGACCCGTATGAACCTCGATTACAATGTGTCGGACCGTATCCGTTTCTCGACCGAGTTCTCGTTTACCCATACCGACAACAATCGCAACTACGACGCCCTGCTGCCGATCGCCTACCGCAAAATGCCCAACCTGAGTATTTATGCCCAGGATGCCGACGGCAACAATACCGACCGGTATTATAAAATACTTACATCGGCCTCCAATCAGCTGGCCGACCAGAAAGACATGCGAAACCCGGTAGCATCGGCCCGTCTGGCCATCAACGAGTACAAATCGACCCGTATCCTGCCTACCTTCCGCCTCCAGTACGACCTGCTCGATCCGCAGGAGCAGATGCTCCGGTACCGGGGATATGTTTCGTTCGACGTTAACAACGGAAACACCTTCACCTTCCTTCCCAAGGAACTGTCGACATCCAACTGGCTTCAGGAGGACATCAACCAGTCGAGCACTGCCGACTCGCGCAGCTTGTCCGTTTCGTCGGATCACAACCTCACCTGGACGCCAAAGTTCACCAACGAAGATCATTCGCTGATGCTTTACAGCTCGTTTCAGTTCGGAACCAGCAATTCGCGCTCGCAGTTTATCAGCTCGTACGGCACACCCAGCGGAACCATCACCGGATCCACGGCCGGAGGATATATAAAGGATTTCTCGACCGGACCGGGCCAGGGACGCTGGATGGCCTACATGATGCTCGGACACTATGCTTATAAATCGAAATACATAGCCGATATTACCGTTCGCCGCGACGGGAGTACCAAGTTTGGCGACAACCGTAAATGGGGAACTTTCCCGGGCGTATCGTTCGCCTGGAACATTATTGACGAAGATTTCATGGAATTCTCGACAAACTGGCTGAGCACCATGCGTTTCCGCCCCAGCTGGGGGATAACCGGCAACCCTCCCAAGTCCGAATACCTCTTCTACAGCCTCTATTCGTCGTTCGGCAATTACATGGACTTACCGGCGATCCGTCCCGAAAACATCCAGCTCACCGACCTGCGCTGGGAAAAAGTTTCGTCGTTCAACTACGGTCTCGACCTGGGATTCTTCGACGACCGTTTTATGATGGACTTCAACTTTTACTACAAACGCACCGACGATATGTTGTGGGGCGGACTTACCATCCCGTCGTCGGCCGGTTATTCGGTATTAAACTACCAGAACGTAGGGTCGATGGACAACCGCGGCTGGGAGCTTAACCTGCAAGGATACAAACTGATAAAGGCCGGCGACTTCTGGATGGATGTCACCCTGAACTTCTCCAATTACGTGAATAAAATCCTGGATATCGACGATGCGATCCTGGCACGCTACAATACGGTCGATTTCAACATCCGGAACGGACAGTACCTGACCCGTTTGCAGGAAAACAACTCCTACGGATCGATCTACGGCTTCCGTTACAAAGGAGTATATCAATACTCGCAGTACGAAGAGGGCCGCCCGGGGACCAGCCCGTTTGCCCGCGATGCCGACGGCCAGGTGATCCGCGATGCGAAAGGCGAACCGGTGCGCATGACCTTCTCGGCAGGCACCAACTCCGAATATAAATTCAAAGGAGGCGATGCCATTTACGAAGATATCAACCACGACGGCAATATCAACGAACTCGACATCGTGTACTTAGGTAACTCGAACCCCCTGATGAACGGCGGTATCAGTTTCAAGTTCAATTACAAAACCCTATCGGTCAACATTTTCTCGAACTTCCGTATCGGCAACGAGGTGGTAAACATGGGCCGGATGTATGCCGAAAACATGTATGGCAACAACAACCAGGCGGCATCGGTTAACTGGAGATGGCGCAAGGACGGCGACCTGACCCATATGCCGCGCGCCCTTCATCAGTCGGGCTACAACTGGCTGGGCAGCGACCGTTTTGTTGAAAACGCTTCTTTCCTCCGCGTTAAAAACATACAGGTAAATTACGGCGTTCCGTCCAAACACCTCAAACCCATGAAAATAAACCAGGCAACCTTGTACCTCACCATCAACAACCTGATGACCTTTACCCGATATTCGGGCGTCGATCCCGAGGTGGGCTACGGAACATTCGGAGTGAGCTACGACGGCAACCAGACACCGCGTTCCAAATCGTTTACTGCCGGTTTATCGGTTGCATTTTAATTCATGAAATAATGACAACAATGAAAAGACATACATTCAAACAACTGATGCTGATTGCGGGTATTACTTTGCTGAGCGCTTGCAGCGACTGGCTGACCATTGAACCCGAAGGAAAAATTGTACTCGGCGATTACTGGAATACCGAATCGGACGTGGAAGCCGTGATCGCCACCTGCTACCGTTCGATGATTGATTACGAATACATACGCCGATTGATCATCTGGGGCGAAATGCGCTCCGACAATATCGTGGCAGGTAACGGGATCAAAGAAACTGAAAAACGGATTCTCGAAGCCAACATCACTCCGGCCAACTGGTATTCGAGCTGGTCGCAGTTTTACACGGTGATCAATTATTGCAATGCAGTACTTTACTACACCCCTAAGGTGATCGACCCTAACTTTACGGAAGCGAAAATGCGCGCCAAAATGGCCGAAGCACTCGCCTTACGGGCATTAACCTATTTCTATCTGGTACGTACCTATAAGGACATCCCCCTCATCCTCGAACCTTCGGTAACCGACCAGCAGGACTATTCCGTGCCCCAAAGCTCCGAGAATACCGTACTCGACCAGATCGAGTCGGACCTGCTGAAAGCCGAGGAATGGGCCATGACCAGTTTCAGCTCTATCGCACACACCAAAGGCCGGATCACCAAAAATGCCGTACGCGCGTTATTGGCCGATGTGTACTTATGGCGCAACAAGTACAATCAAACCGTTACGTATTGCGATAAGATCATCGAAAGCCCTGCTTTCAAACTGATCGAAGCCGACGAAACTCCGTACATGCAAATCTTCAGCCGGAAGAATTCAACTGAAAGTATCTTTGAATTACAGTTCGGCGAGTCGTTTAAAATCAACGAAAATATTCCGGATTTGTACGGCAGCCGCGACGAACCGGAGGGAATCTTAAGCGTACCGCAGCTCTTTTGCAACACGAATACCCTGTTCGAAACCACCGATGTCCGTCGCAAGGATTTTATAAGAGATCAGCCTGTAAACGGACTGTATTACATTACCAAATATGCCATCGACTACCGTTTCGAAAACAATACGGGGGTAAGTACCTATTTGTACCGCTACACTACGCCCAACTGGATCATATACCGCCTCACCGATGTCATGCTCATGAAAGCAGAAGCACTGGTGCAACTCAACCGTTCGGAACAGGACCTGCGGTCGGCGCTCCAACTGGTAAACACTACGTACATGCGCTCCAACCCCACACTGCTCAACGACACCCTGGACTTTGAGACCTACAACACCAAACGGGCCATGGAGGACCTGGTGCTCGCTGAACGGCAACGAGAACTCATGTTCGAGGGAAAACGCTGGTTCGACCTGGTTCGTCTGGCACGCCGCGAAGGAAATACCGACCGATTGCTGGAACTGGTGCTCCGGAAATACACCGAAAATCAGAGTGTGATCAAAACAAAGCTCAAGGATTTGAACTCGATGTATATGCCTATTAACGAAAATGAATTAAAGGCGAATAAAAAGCTGGTTCAGAACCCCTTCTATACCACTAAACAATATAATTAACAACAACGTCGCTGAGAGCTGCTCCGATCGATCGTACGGCAGGCTTCAGCAACACAAAATACGTATTGACCAATGAAAACAATGTTGAATTCCCTTCGCTTATCCTTCCTGAAAAAAACAGGCATCCTGCTCCTGTTGGCTTTCACCGGAGTAGCTTGCGTGGAAGATATTGGTGAAAGCTATGTCACTTTTACCGGTGATATGATTTATTCCTATCTCGAACAACGGCCCGATACATTTGGCGAATACATCAAAGTAATTGATAAAGCCGGGCTGAAAGGAATGCTCAGCGCCTACGGCTCATACACCTGCCTGGCACCGACCAATGAAGCATTTGAGGCCTATTACCGGTCGCTGGGTCCCAACATCAAATTCGAGGATCTTACCCAGGAGCAAATCGACTACCTTGCAAAAACGCATATCGTTGCGCCCAAGTACCTTACCGAAACACTTCAGGATGGAGTGATACCGAATACCAATATGAACCAACGGTATATCGAGGTTAAATTCGACATCGACTCCATTCGCAACACGATGGTAATTTTATTCAACAACGATGCACGCCTGTTGTACAAGGATATTGAAGTGTACAATGGGGTTATTCACGGCATCAACCGGGTACTGAAACCGTCGACGGCACAACTCCCCGAACTCATTGCCTCAAATCCTGATCTCTCGATCTTTTCGGAGGCGCTGAAACTTACCGGCATGGCCGATTCGCTGCGACTGGTCGAAGATAAAAGTTATGTACCTGTAAAGACCTATAAAGACGAGTACGACGGTTATGTAATCAACAGTCCCGAGTTCCGCAAGTTCGGCTATACCGCCTTGGTGGAAACCAATGCTGTATTCCAGGCCAATGGAATCAATAACGTGCAGGATTTAATCGAGCGGGCCAAAGTCTGGTACCCGGGCTCGTCGGCCTACGACAACGATTTCACCCATCGCAACAATAGTCTGAATAAGTTTATTTCGTACCACCTGGTCGAAAAAGCAATCTACCAGTTCTTCTATAAGAAAAACATGGTGCCTAATGCCGAACTTTACGAGTTCGTCGAAAGCATGTATCCGTACCGTATCATGAAGATTACCCAGGCCGGCCCCACAGGAATCACCATCAATCCCGGAACCGACCGGGAAGTGGTAGTGTCCAATCAGGACAATAAAACCACTACCAACGGTATTTATCACCTGCTTCAGAACATCCTGGTGTATTCGCCCAATGTGGAAGAAACACTCATGAACACCCGCATACGCTTCGACCTGGCGGCGCTTTTCCCCGAACTGGCCAACAACAGCATACGGGGCTACAGCAACAGTACCAACGACCGGTGGGGATTCCCCGAAGGCTATTTCAAATACCTTAAAGCCAGTAAAGATACGCGGTTGCTTTACCTCAGCGGCGCTAAAGAAACTTCCTGGATCAATTACCAGGGCGACGAGTTGATGGGACTGGGGTCGTACGACATCAATATGCGGCTCATTCCGGTACCGCCCGGAACCTATGAATTGCGGTTTGCCGTTTCGGCCAATCAGTGGCGTAGTGTTACCCAGATTTATGTCGATAACAAACCCGTAGGCATTCCGCTCGACTTACGTATTATGGCCGACGACCCACGTATCGGATGGGTGAACGACAATAACACGGATGATAGTGGATTCGAAAACGACAAAACCATGCGTAACCGCGGTTATATGAAAGGCCCGACCAGTTTCAAAATGGAATACGGCAATACGATAGCCCGCAATACCAACCGCTCATTCCGACGGATCATCGGCACGTTTACCTTCACCGAATACCAGGAAGTATGGGTACGGTTCAAATCGGTACTCGAAAATCCGAAATCGCAAATGATGATGGACTATTTCGAACTGGTACCAAAATCGGTATATAACCGTACCGACGGAGAACCTGAAACAAGAGATTAACGATTAAAGCAACAAAAATTCAAATATGAAGAGCATGAAAAAAACAGGGTTTTTCCTGACAATACTCCTCACCGGTCTCTTGTTGAGCGCTTGCGAAAGTGAGGTATGGAACGACCACTACAGTATTAACAAAGAGCAGGTGTCGGAACTGACGCTTTGGGAAATCATCAGGCAGCAACCAACTCTGAGCAAATTCACAGCGGCTCTGGAAAAAACCGGCTACGATAAAATACTGAACGCTTCGCAAATGTATACCGTCTGGGCTCCCGACGATGCCGCACTGGCGTCGCTCGACCTCGACAATGCCGGGCTGACCAAAGAATTTGTAGAAAACCACGTTTCGCGCTACAGCTACACAGCTTCGCCCGGAATGCAAATCCGCGTCACCTTATTAAATTCAAAATCGATCGTATTTAAATCGGAAGGCAGTGGATTTACATTCGGATCGACTACCGTAAAACAGTTCAATACGATGGCCAGAAACGGGATACTTCACACAGTGGGAAGCCAATTGCCCTTCTTCAGCAATATCTGGGAATACCTCGAAAAAGACCCCCGGCTCGATTCGCTGAGCACCTATCTGTATTCGTTCAATAAAATAATATTCGACGAATTGCGCAGTATCCCCGGCGATGTAAACGAAGAAGGCAAAACCGTGTACCTCGATTCGGTGACCTACAACGACAACCAGATGTTCCGCCTGCTGGGAAAATTAAATGTGGAAGACAGTACTTATCATATCCTGGCTCCTACCAACGCAGCCTGGATCAAATCGTACAGCACCGTGAAGAATTATTTCCGGTACTATTCAAAAACAGCCGAGGAAAAATACACGGCCGACACCCTGCAACGTAAAAACACCATCAGGGCCATGTTACAGGATATCGTATTCAGCGCCAACGGACAAGCTTCGCCACAGGACTCCCTGATTTCGACCGGTAGAAACACCTTCTATCAACCCGCTTATTTATTCGACGGCGCAACCGAAGTGCTGGCCAGCAACGGCAAGGTATTTATCGTTGATGAATTGAAACACAAGCATTGGGAATCGTGGAATCAACCAATTGTAGTAGAGGCCGAACAAATGAACGGTCGCGAATTCGTATTGTCGAACCTGTATACCCGAAGCTCAACCGGCAGCCCGGTCGAAGGGGTGTCGAACGAACGGTTTATCGAACTTACCCCCACCACTTCGGCCGTAAACCCCAATATCACGTTCGAAATCCCGAACACCTTATCGGGCAGCCCGTACAATGTGTATGCAGTATTTGTACCTCCCGCAGCAAAAGGTAATGCCGTTGCCAATCCCAAAGCCTCGAAAGTAACTTTCCAGCTTTACTTTGCCGGTGAAAACGGAGCCACCACCAGCCGAACCTACAACAACAATAACCAGGGATTCGTTACCAGCCCCGACTCGATCAGCAAAATACTGGTAACGTCGGATTTTGTATTCCCTTACAGCAGTTACGGACTCGACAAAACGGTGGTAAAACTGAAGATCAACAGCAATGTAGCTCAAAATCAGACCACTCAGTATACCCGGGAACTTTTAATTGATTGTATAATTTTAGAACCGGCACGATAAGAAGATATGAAGGACTCATTAAAAAAAACAGGCACTATGCATTCGTATAAATGGTTACTAGTAGTACTAGCACTGGGCACGACCCTTTCGGCAGCGGCACAGCAAACGCTTGCACGTACCGGCTCACCGGTAGCAGTCGACTCCATCCGGGGAACTGTTGTTGATGCCGTTACCGGAAAAATCCTCCCCGGCGCAAGTATTCAGGCACTCAATCCCGCCTATACGGCAATGACCGACGAACAGGGACGCTTTACAATAGGACTGCCTAAATTTCATCGTGTACTTCAGGTTTCGGCGCCCGATTATCAGGGAATCGAACTGGCGGTATATGAAGGTGAAAAAGAAAAGAATATTCGTCTGTACCCGGCCGTTTACGCTAATTATTTTGCAGCTGCCCATACCGTATTCGGTGAAAAACGGTCGGCGGCAATCGTCAATGCTCAGAAGACGGCCAGAGTCGATAACCTTTCGTCGCTCTCGATCGACGTCGAAATGCAAAAACAATTGGCCGGCGACATACGGCTTCTCACCCACTCCGGTACTATTGCCAGCGGATCCAACATGCTGATCAGAGGCGTGAATTCGCTGAATGCCAACACCCAGCCTCTGTATGTGGTGGATGGCGTGATCTTCGAAAACCAGAACAATCAGGCTTCGATCCACCTGGGCAATGTGATTTCGCCCCTTTCGGTTATCGATGTAAACGATATCGAAAGTATCACCGTGCTGAAAGACGGAACTTCCATCTATGGAAGCAAGGCAGGAAATGGGGTCGTACTTATCACCACTAAGCGGGGAAAAAGCATGGCTACAAAGATTACGGCAACTGCTACGATAGGTACCTCGCTGCGCCCGACCCTCCCCCCTATGATGAACGACGGGCAATACCGGGTGTACCTGAGCGACCTGGTGAAAGACGAACGGGCACAAGTACTGCTGAGAGACAAGTTTTTCCTGCGCGACGACCCTAACTTCGTGTATTACAAAAAATACCACAACCAGACCGATTGGTCGGACGGCGTTTACCAAAACGGTACCACGCAAAGCTATAGTGTGGGCGTGAATGGCGGCGACGAAATCGCCTTGTACAACCTCTCCATCGGATTCACACAGGGATACAGTACCCTGGCCAGCAACAATTTCAACCGGCTGAATGCCCGTTTTAACTCGGATATCACCTTTACCGATCATTTCAAAACGGTATTCGATATTTCGTACGCACAAACCGACCGGAAACTGCGCAACGACGGGATTGCCGAGTCCTACCTCAGCCAGATCAACTCACCGGGGTATCTGTCGCTCATCAAATCGCCTTTCCTTTCTCCGTATCAGTACTCGAATGCCGGCGATATAACCTCGAAACTGGAGGATTACGACTTCCTGAACATTGCCAATCCGCACGCTATCCTGGCCTACGGAGTCGGCAAGTCGCTGCAAACTAATTTTAACTTATCGATTATTCCCGAATATCAACTTACCAAACACCTGAATATCCGTTCGATGTTTAGTTATTCGTTGACCAACCTGGCCGAAAATTCGTTCGTTCCCATGTACGGAGTGGCGCCCTATTACAATTTGCAACTCGGAATGATCTCGCGCAACCATGTTAAAACTCAATTTGCGAATCAATCGTCGCTGTTCAGCGACACCCGTTTAGCTTACTCGAAAGCAACCGGGGGAAATCGCCTGGATGTAGTCGGAGGTATGCGCTTCATGTTCAACTCCTACAAAGCCGATCATGCTTCGGGACACAATACCGGTAGCGACCAGGTAAAAGAAATGTCGTCGGGGCTTTCCTACAAACAGGTAGGTGGATTCGACGAACCTTACAAATCGATCAATTATTACGCTCAGGCCACTTACTCGCTCCGCGAAAAGTTCTTTGTCGAAGCAGGCGTATCGGCCGAATCGACGTCTCTTTTTGGAACGGAAACAGTATCGGGCATAAAAGTACTGGGTGTCAACTGGGGAATTTTCCCGTCGCTCAACGCTTCATGGCTGGTGAGCAACGAACGGTTCATGAAGAATATATCCTTTGTCGATCTGCTGAAGCTACGCGCCGGGATTGGCCAGTCGGGTAACGACGGAATTCAGAGCACCGCATCACGCACCTATTTCAACGCGGTAATGTACTCCTACAATGCAATCGGTTTGCAAATCCACAACATCGGCAATCCCGAAATTCAATGGGAAACGGTTACCCGTCGTAATGCCGGACTGGATATGGCTTTATTCGGTAATCGCGTGACGATCAACTTCGACCTCTTCAACAACACGACCGACAATCTGCTGGTGGAAAAAACCCTCGATCCGATTACCGGCCTCGACAAGTACTGGACCAACGACGGTAAACTTCAGAACAACGGATATGAAGTCGCTATCAACACCATACCGGTATTTACCCGTAATTTCCAACTTTCGCTCGGTGCATCGGTGGGTTCGTATAAAAATAAAATACTGGCCCTGGCCGATGGCGATTATACCACCCGGGTTTATGGCGGCGAGGTGCTGACTGCCGTCGGTCAGCCGATCGGACAATTCTGGGGATACAAAACCGACGGAGTGTTTGAAACTACCGAAGCTGCACAGGCTGCCGGCCTGTCGCTGAAGGAAGTAACCGGAGCACTCACTCCGTTTCAGGCAGGCGACGTGCGGTTCGTGGATGTATACCCCGACAACATTATCGACGAAAAAGATAAAGTAGTAATTGGAAATTCCAACCCCGATCTGTACGGATCGGCTTTCGCCGGCATGAAATACAAACGACTTTCGCTGAATGTTGTATTCAACTACAGCTATGGCAACGATATCTATAATTACCTGCGGTCGCAGATCGAATCGGGAAGCAACTTCTACAATCAGAGCATGGCAATGAACAACCGCTGGGTGAACGAAGGACAGGTGACAAGCATCCCACGCTCGATATACGGTGATCCCAAAGGCAACAACCGTTTCTCCGATCGCTGGATCGAAGATGGTTCGTACCTCCGGTTGCGTACCGTCGAATTGTCGTACAATTTGCCGGTCAACAGCACCTATCTGCAGGGGATTACACTATGGGCCAGCGCCAACAACCTGTTTACATTAACCAACTACCTGGGCATGGATCCCGAATTCTCGATGAACAACTCCATCCTCTATCAGGGAGTCGATGCAGGCTTGCTGCCACAAAGCCAGAGTTTCTTTGCTGGTGTAAAAATTAATCTCTAATGATGAAAACGACAACCATTATGATACGTAAATTCACCCTTTTATTCCTGCTCATCGCGGGATTATCGGCCGGCTTCACCTCCTGCGACGATATACTGTTCACCCAATCCGACCGGTATATGTCCGACGACGACCATACCCTGGGTACGGCCAACGACTCGGTATACACCCTGATCGGAATTCTAACAAAGGTACAGCAATTAAGCGACCGTTATGTACTAACCGGCGAGCTGCGTGCCGATCTGCTGAACGTAACCCCTGTATCGGAGAGTTTCCTGCGCGAATTGAACAGCTTTACGATCGACAAAGCGACCAGCGAATTTGCCGATGTGAAAGATTACTACGGGGTAATCAACAACTGTAATTACCTGATTGCAAAAGCCGACACCAACCTCGTATCGATGGCTTCAAAGCCCTTTGTGAAGGAAGTGGCGGCGGCTAAAGCCATCCGGGCATGGACCTACTTCCAACTGGTGCTCAACTACGGACAGGCAAAGTATTACGAAAAGCCCATTATCTCGGTTACCGAAACACGCAACGACTACCCGGTGTTCACTCAGGAACAAATGATCGATACCCTTATCGCTCAGCTCGTCCCCTTGGTCAATGTTCCGAAACCCAGTTACGGTACCCTCTTCGGGGTCGAAAGCAAATACCTGTTTATCGAACCGATGTTCCTCCTGGGCGACTTGTACCTGTGGAAGGCCAGCCGCACCAAAAATGTTGCCGATTACGAAATGGCTGCTACCTGGTATGCCCGGCTCATGGATAAGGGATCGTATGTGACGGGTACACGAGCGGTAAGATGGATGGATGCCAACTTTAAAAGCTACATCGATACCTGGTCGAATACCTTTCTTTCGACTATCGGTAACGACGAGCTGATATCGGTCATCCAATTATCCAGTTCGGGATTCACCGGAAACACGTCCCGTATATACACCCTGTGTCAGGAATTTCAGCTAGGCCCCACCGATGGATTACTCGACACCTATGCTTTACAGAATTATGCATTCGTGGCTTCCAGCGCCCCTACTTATACGTCGGGCGATTTACGGGAAAAGGCCGCCATCCTGTCAGTGACAATCACCGGAACCGGCACCACCGACAACGAAGAGCCTAAACGCATGATTTTTAAATACCTCAATAATACCATACAGCTGTATCGCGTCGGATTGTTGTACCTTCGCTATGCCGAAGCGGTCAACCGGGCCGGCAAGCCGGGGTTGGCTTTCGCAGTTCTCAAATACGGACTCAACCCGGCCAATTTGGCCAACAACCTGCGTATTCCTGCTACCGAAGTTGCCGATGCTAAAGAATACATCAGACTGCTCGACAACGATAAATTCAACACCAATGTAGGATTGCACAATCGCGGAAGCGGAAATTCGGAGGTGAATACCCGTTTCGCTTTTCCGCTCACACTGGCAACCTTGCAGGATTCCATTCTTTTCGTAGAGGATAATATTGTAGATGAACTGGCCATGGAAACAGCTTTCGAAGGTAACCGTTTCCACGACCTGATGCGTTTCTCGGAACACCGCAACGATCCGGGATTTCTGGCCCACAAAGTGGCGCAGAAACATCCCGATTATAATTTCTACCTGGCCCTGCTGAAGGACAAAAAGAACTGGTATTTGCCCCAGCGGTAAAAAGATACTCAACAAATAGCAGATTGTCGCGACGTCAATCTGCTATTTTTATTTACAAACCGGCAATTACCTCCTATAAAACCAACAAATTCGCCCATATTAACAAATTATTTATCAAATATGTGGGAATTATTATCATATTTTTTATATATTTGCGGTCGTAATAAATAAAACCAACGAAAAACATCCTAATTATTTACTAACAAAAAAGCTGATATGAAGAAAAAATTACTTTCAGTACTTGCCTTTTTAGGCCTGATGCATGGCGCATCAGCAGCAGAGCCGACCGACGTGACGGCAAACTATCTGCAAAATTACATGGCTCCGTTTGCCACGACGGGCGAAACGCTGATTGGCGACAACACGCGCTGGCAACTCCTGGCTGCTCCCTGGGTCATTGAAAACGGACTGGGAACCAAGGGAGTAGATTACACAGCATGGCATGTGGATTTTCAAAAAATGCCTTATTATCCCACACAGGACAATACCCGCATGGGCGCAATGGCACTTACTCCCGGCTGGGACGGTTTTGCCGGAACAATGTCGAACATGAAAGTGTATCAGGTAGTAACCCTTCCTGCCGGTAACTACGAAGCAATCGCCCGGCGCGCTCAGGACTGGACCGGCGCTGCAACTGCCCATTTCGTTATCGCAGCCGGCGAAGGAATCCCCGACATTGAAAATATCGGCACCGCTATCGGCTCTGCATTGTTCAACACTGCAGCTGCACCTGAATGGACCATTTCAATCCCGTTCAAACTGACGGCCGAAACTCAGGTTTCGATCGGAGCAGTGGCATCGTACAACAATGCCAAACAGAGTGTTACCCTGTCGGAATTCAAACTCCTGCAATTCCAGGGCATCAACCTCAACCCGTTGAAAACAGTCATCGCAAAGTACAAAGCCTACACTACCACTCAATATCCGGTTTTAGGCACTTATGCTGAAGCCGACTGGAATACACTGCAGGCCGCCATTGCCTCTGCCGAAGCTTTTGTTGCTGCCGAAACCGGCACCGAAGCCGAAATGGATGCACATATCGCAGCCTTAAATACCGCTGCCGAAACCCTGGTAGCCAGGGCCGTTCTCCCACGCTTACTCGCTACAGCCCAGGCAATGAACAACACCCAGTATCCGATCGGTATTATCATGGGTACTTACCCTCAGGAAAAATGGGATGCCCTTCAGGCTGCTATCGCAACCGTATCGGCCTTCGTAGCCAACAGCACCGTATCGGAACAAGATATCGCCACCAACCAGGCATTGCTGCAGGCAGCGATCGACGATTTGAACGGCAGCATGATCCTTCCTTTCAAATTAAGTAACGACAGCGAAACACATTGGTATCAGGTACGCGACCAACGTGCTACTCAAAACTACTGGCACATGGGTGAATTTGCAAAATCGGAAACCGAAATATTCCCCTTAGCCCTCATCATTTCCCAGGTGGGCGATAATACACTCGATGAACAACTCTTCAAATTCGTAAAAGCGCCTGCTCCTTCGAAAGGCTATTATATCTACAATAAATTGGTTGAAGATGTGGCGTTAACCGGCAGCACCTACCTCAATGTAACTATTTTCGCTCCCGACTCGGCTGCAACTACCTGGCAGTTCGGCAAAACCATTTCGCCTACTCATTTCACCGTATACAAAGAAGGTGCAATCAACCGCCAGCTGAACTCCTATGCTAATTACACTCCTCCGTATATCGGCTTCTACTACCCCGGAGCTGGTGTGAACGACTACGGAAACAACTGGGAATTCATCGAGCTGATCGGAGAAGGACAAACCGACTTCACTGCTCTTAAAACCCTCGTTGCCACAGCTGTAGCTATGACCGAAGCACAATACCCTACAGGTACTGCCGAAAATCAGTTCTCGCCCGAAAAATGGAATGTATTTGTTTCGATCCGTACGGCAGCTGTCGATATGGTAGCCCGTGAAACAAGCGGCACTCCTCCGACCCAGTCGGAAGTCGACGCCATGCTCGATGCCCTGCAAACCGCAATCGACGAACTGAAAGCATCGCAGAATCCTCCCGTGTTAGTGAGCGACAACGTAACCAGCCATTGGTATATGGTACGCGACTACCGCAGCCCGAATGCAAGCTGGTGGAAGATCGACTCGATTGGCGAAAGCGCAAACCGCCTGGCTATGATCAAATCGGCTACCGCTCCTCAAACCAACGATTCGCTGCTCTTCAAATTTGTAAAAGCTGCCGATCCGCTCACAGGCTACCTGATTTACAGCAAACTGGATGAAACCAATGCTCTTTCGGCCGACATCGGAGGCAACTTTATCGGTTTCGGAGCCGAAATGATTCCTACATCGTTCGTTTACGAAGCTTCCAACAAAGCCAACTACTTCCTGTTAAAAGTAGAAGAAGGCGGCAACCAGCTGAACAGCTATGCAGGCTACAATCCTCCATACATCGCCTTCTATGCGGGCGGTACGGCCGATCCGGGCAACAACTGGACATTCGTTCCGGCACAGCTGACAGGAGTTGAGAAATCGCCGGTTACCGATCTGGGTATCTATGTTCAGGATCGTCGTATCCTTTCGAACAACAGTACCGATAAACTGAACGTATTCAATATCAGCGGTCAGCGCGTAAATGCCAATACCCAGTTGAATCCGGGAATCTATATCGTAAAAGTGGAAGGCAAAGCCGGAGCCGCTAAGGTGATGGTTCGCTAATCCGATACAACTTTCTAACCCGATTATTCCCCCATGGTGATACAACCACTCACTGTGGGGGAATTTTCAATCAACCTGCTTTCTACCATGCTTACTACAAAAAAAACACTCGTAGCATTGGCTTTTGCTGCCGGCTTGCATTTCACAGGGAAGGCCGATTCGCCCGTGATAATTACCGAAACGCCCGGTGAAATCACGATTGGCAATTCGCTTATTCAACGGCGGTTCGCTACCAGCAACAACCAACTAAAAACGCTTACTATTACTAATTACCGAACCGATCATCAAGCTACCGTTTTCGCTCCCGCTCCGGGTTCCGAAGAGTTTATCATCAACCTGATCCCTGCAAACTCCTCCTCTCCGGCACTCACGGCTCTGCCCAAATCGGCATGGTCGATTACCGCCAGCAGCTATTCAACCACCGAAACCGCTCCAAGCGGACCTCCCGCAGCTTTTATCGACGGTAACACCAGCACACATTGGCACAGCAACTACGGCACAGGGTCGGGCTCCACAACTCCTCCTTTTCATGTGATTATCGACCTTGGAAAATCCGAAACCTTTCAGAGCTTCGGCTACCTGCCCCGCCAAAACGGCGAAAACGGCATCGTAAAAGAATACGAACTGTACGTGAGCGAAACCCAGGCCGGGCTCACCACAGCCACTGCTTGCAGCAAAGGTATATTGCCGCGTAATGGAATTCAGCGGGTATATGCCGGAATCGAAACGCCCCAAACCGGACGGTATGTAAAATTCGTGGTAAAAAGCGCCTGGAACGGACAACCCTTCGGGAGCGGAGCCGAATTCGACCTCTATCGCGAAAACTACCAGGCTCCGAAATCCCAAATCCGCACCTCCGACCTGGAGCTGGCATCGACCAACTGGACGCAAACACTGAGCAACCCCGGCAGCAGCCTCATCACCTTCCAATTTAAACCCTACCGGCTCAACGATACCGACTGGAACATCTGCCTGCTGGTACGCATGGACGACAACAAGCATTACCTGCGCAAACAACTTCTCATCAGCACGCCCGAAAACCAACGGGCAAACGCCCGCATCGACTATATCGACGGCGAGCACCTGAAGGTAAATGCTGCCGATGCGGTATGGTCGCGTCCCAACATGGGCTCGGGAGTAGGAGGCATGAACGGCTATCTGATCGCCACCGGACAACCTCTGTACATACAAGGCATGTTCTTCGGGTCCGAATTCCCGCATACCGAAACCTCGATCGACACCGATAAAACAGCACACATCCGCTATTTCTCGGGGAAATCGCTGGCAACACTGCAGCAGGAAGGCCGGCTCAACGACCAGGGACAATTTGAAACCTGGCAAACGGTAGCAGGCGCCGCCCGCAGCACCGAGGTGCAGGTAATTCAAAACGATTTCTTCAACTACATCAACGATATCTCAACCCCCACCACCTTTAGAACCCAGTACAATTCGTGGTACGATTTCATGCTCGATATCGACGAAACGAATATTCAAAGTTCATTCTACGAAATGGAAAAAGGCTTCACCAGCTATGGCATGCCTCCTCTCGACTCCTATGTAGTGGACGATGGCTGGAATGCCTACGGCCCCTGGAAAGCAGCCAACACCACCGGTTTCTGGCAGTTCAATGCCAAATTCCCGACCGGTCTGACCAATGCTGCCGACCTGTCGCACCGCTTTTCGTCGAACTTCGGACTCTGGCTCGGCCCGCGCGGTGGATACAACTACAACGGCGAGTTTGCCCGTTTCCTCGAAGCCAACGGGAACGGAGCCCGTAACCCGGCAACCGACGATGTAATCACCAACCACAAACGCTACCTGGAAAAACTGGAAGCATTCTTCCTCGACAACCAGGACAAGTATCAGATCAATTACTGGAAATTCGATGGATTTACCACTACCCCTCCTTCGGCAGCATCCGACCAATACATCAGCGGCGGCGAAGAAGGCATGTATTATATGACCGAACATTGGGAACGCTGGATCGATATCCTGAAAAAAATCAGGGCAAAAAGCGAAAGCCAGGGACAGAACATGTGGATCAACCTCACCTGCTATGTCAATCCAAGTCCCTGGTACCTGCAATGGGCCAACTCGGTATGGATACAAAACAGCAACGACATAGGCCGTATCAACACGGGACGATCGCGCCAGGTCGACCAGCTCCTCACCTACCGCGACGGCCGCTATTTCGACTTCGTGAAAACCCGCCAGTTTCAGTTCCCGTTTGCCAACGTGTACAACCACGACCCCATCTACGGTAAAACCGGCACCAATCTGGCCAACCAGATGACCGACGACGAGTTTCGCGCCTACCTCTACATGATGGCCACCCGGGGCACCGCTTTCTGGGAATTGTACTACAGCTATACCATGATGAACGAAGGACAGAAATGGAGAATCAATGCCGAATTTATCCGGTGGGCTAACGAGCATTTCCCCGTCCTCCGCAATGCGCGGCTTTTCGGAGGAAATCCCGACAATGCCGAAGTGTATGGGTATTCGTGCTGGGAAGGAACCGAGGGGATCGTGTCGGTACGCAACCCTTCGACCACCGCCAGAAGCTTTACGTATACATTGAGCCGGGCCAATGGCGTGCAGGAAGGAGCCTCGGGATTGCACCGCACCACCGTGCTGAATTTCAACAGCACGACACCCGACAACAACTCAGGCACTTACAACTACGGACAGGAAATTCAGCTTACCCTACAACCCGGCGAAATCCGTATCTGGCATTTTTCGGCTACGGCCGACCAAACTCCGGCTTCCCTCGAAAAACTGGCTACGACCGGCAGCAACAAACTGCGGATTGAATTCAGCGAACCGATTGAACCTACCGGAGCAGAGCTGAAGATAAACGACCTGCCCATACTGTCGAAAACCTTACTGGCCGACGGAAGAACACTGGAAATAACCTCGGCAAGCGCTTTCGCAGCCTATGAAACCAATTTGCTTACGATAACCGGACTCGCCGACCGGCAGGGAAATACCACTACATTGACCACCCAGTTCAGACATTATCCCGATGCATTGCTGAATGAACTCTCAACCACCGGCGATTTAAAACAGCCGGATGTGGTGACCGAAGAATTCATCGAACGCCGCAACCTTCGCATGTTCCGCTTCGATGGCCGGGAGAGCGCGTTGGCCAGCCCGCATGCCCTGAGCGGCCGCAACGACTTTTCGATTCATTTTTACCTGCGTAATCCCTCAGCGGGATCCGGCCTGCTGAAACAGGGAAGCGACATCGGAGTGGCAACCGACCCGACGGGAAAAATACGCTTTACCGTGAAAGGACTCAGCCTCCTGTCGCGCACCGCCATCGGAAACGACGATCAATTTCACCTCGTGTCGCTCTGCCGCGAACCCAACGGCATGCTGAAGGTTTACATCGACGGCGAGCTCGACAATTCGGTGTACGACGCTTCGCGGGTCAACAGCACTATTGAAGCCGGCGAAATAACGATAGGCAGCAGCTCATTCAGCGGTGAGCTGGGACGACTCCAAATCTACAACCGATCGATGCCTTTCGATGAGGTGAAACAAAAAAATACGGCGCTCGGTTATTATTATAAAGTAACCGCTACGGCCGGAACAGGAGGCTCCATCAGTCCGGCCGGCGAAACCATGGTGCTCAGCGGAACCAATTTCCCGGTACAGATTACGCCGGATCAAGGCTATGCGATCTCAGCTATTTATATCGACGAAGTAAAACTGCCCGCGATGAACAAGTACACCTTCTATAATATACAGAAAGACAGAACCATAGCTGCCGAATTCACCCCCGTATCGGGAACCGGCGGGCCGAAGCAGACCTGGAGTATCTACCCGAATCCGGTAAGCGATTATTTAACTGTCGAATCGGACGAAACAATCGACCTGGAGCTGTTTACAGCCACAGGTATTCAAGTCAAATCGCTCAGGATCACTCATCCCGGAGTCAACCGGATCTCGCTCGAAGAGCTGAATGCCGGTATTTATCTGCTTCGCCTGCGTACGAATGAAGGACAATATTCATATACACTAACAAAACTATAAATAATGAAGAAAAAACTCAACTGGCTGTTGGCCGCGGCATTGGCGCTTTCGATGTCGGCCGGGGCACAAACAATGCCACAAATCAGCGACGAAACCAGCGAGACCTGGTATTATTTTCAGTTCAAAAACGGGAGTGGCGTATTACAGGACATGGGCGAAGGAGCCAATGTACTGACTAAAAATGCTGCTAAAAATAATGCGGGCCAACTCTGGAAAGTGACGGGTACTACCGACAACTACCAGCTGGTTTCCAAAAACGGACGAAAACTCAACTTTTCGGCTTCGGCCGGCCGGTTTACCGCCAGCGCGACGAGCAGTATGCTTTTTCGCCTGAGAGCCACCACCAACAACACCCACGCCCCTGCCTGGGAGCTGCAGCGTATTGGGTCCGCCAACTATATGAATCAGTGGGGCGGTGCAGGATTCGACAAACAACTGGGCGAATGGAGTTTTGGCGACCCCAATAATCCGTTCACCTTCAAACTTCCCGGCGAAATGGGTTTTACGCCCGACAAACCGGCCACCGAAGCCAGCATCAGCGGTTCGGCGCCGGCTCCTGCCAACCGGTATACGCTTTGGTACCGGAGTCCGGCCACCGACTGGATGACCCAGGCGCTTCCGATCGGAAACGGACAATTCGGCGCCATGGTTTTCGGGGGTATCAAACAGGACGAGATACAGTTCAACGACAAAACGCTCTGGCAGGGAAACACGACGACCTATGGGGCCTATCAGAACTTTGGCAGCCTGTATATCAACACGCCCGGCGTTACGGCGGTTAGCAATTATATTCGCACGCTGGATATCGAGAATGCACTGGCCACGGTGGAGTATTCCATCGGCGGAGTAAATTATAAACGCGAATACCTGGCATCGTATCCCGACAGTGCGGTGGTGATTCGCTTTACCGCCTCGCAGCCGGCAATGGTTTCGCTGGAAGCTATCCTGTGGGATGCCCACGGATCGGTACCTGCAGCCGGCGAAGGATCGCTTTCATTCGACGGTAAATTGCAGTTACTTTCGTATTATGCCCGGGTACAGGTTAAAAACGAGGGCGGAACGCTCGTCACCTCCGACGGAACCGTTAAAGTAAACAATGCCGATGCAGTGACGATAGTGCTCCGGGGCAAAACCAATTATGCGCCTGCCAGCCCGACTTATACCTTCAATGCTGCGCTGATCAAGGGGCAAACCGATGCCATCGTGGCTGCCGTTGCGGCGCAGGATTACGAAACGGTGAAACAGAAACACATCAGCGACTACAAACAATTGTTCGATCGCACGACCTTACGGCTTACGACAGCCGGAAGCACGGTACCTACCAACACCTTGCTTCAACAATACAATTCGGGACAACGCAATCCTTTTCTCGAAGAATTGTATTTTCAGTACGGCCGATACCTTATGATCGGTTCGGCGCGCGGGATGGATTCGCCTTCGAACCTGCAGGGAATCTGGAACAACAGCAATACTCCCCCCTGGAGCAGCGATATTCACAGTAATATTAACGTGCAGATGAATTACTGGCCGGCCGAAAACACCAACCTGTCGGAATTGCACCGTACCTTTCTGAACTATATTTATAACGAGGCCATCATACAACCTCAATGGAAAAAGAATGCAAGGAATTCGGGACAAACCAGGGGCTGGACCTTGTTTACCGAAAACAACATCTTCGGATGGCACGGAGGATTCATGCACAATTACGTGATAGCAAATGCCTGGTATTGCATGCATTTGTGGCAACACTACCGGTATACCCTCGATAAGAATTTCCTGCTTACCAAAGCATATCCTGTGATGAAATCGGCTGCCGAATTCTGGATGGAACGGCTCATCAACGATAAAGGCAGCAGCCAGTACGGTATTGCTCCCGATGGCACGCTGGTATGTCCCAACGAATACTCGCCCGAGCATGGCCCCAACGAAGACGGTGTGGCGCATGCCCAGCAACTGGTATGGGATTTATTCAGCACGACTCTCGCCGCTATCGATAGCCTGGGAACGGCGGTTGCAGGCGATGCTGCTTTCAAAAATGAATTACTGGCCAAATTTACCCAACTTGATCCCGGATTGCATATTGATGCCGACGGACATCTGCGTGAATGGAAATATTCTCCCCGCACGGTAGGCCAGGCCGGTCACCGCCATATGTCGCACCTCATCGGTTTATACCCCGGCAACCAGATTTCACCGCTGATCGATAAGAAAATATTCGACGCGGCGATACGGTCGCTCGATGCGCGTGGCGACGCCAGCACCGGCTGGTCGATGGGATGGAAAGTGAATCTTTGGGCACGGGCGCTCGATGGCAACCGCGCTTACAAAATCATCAATCTGGCGCTCACATATCCTACCAGCGGAGGAGGCGTGTACCAGAACCTGTTCGACACCCATCCGCCCTTCCAGATCGATGGAAACTTCGGAGCTGCGGCAGGAATCGCGGAGATGTTGTTGCAAAGTCATACAGGCATTCTTCAATTGCTGCCGGCACTTCCCGACGCATGGCCTGCCGGTTCGGTAGCTGGATTGAAAGCTGTCGGCAACTTTGAGGTAGCCATCAACTGGGATACGAAAGTAGTACGTACAGCCCGCATCCGCTCGCTGGCCGGACAAGTGTGCCGTATCAATTATTGCGGAGCTGCTAAAGCGATTGTCCGGAATGCCGCCACCAACGAAGTGCTTAGCATCACCAACGAAGGCGCCGATCAGATTTCGTTTGCCACAAGTCAGGGCACCGAATACCTCATCGAATTCGCCACACAGGCGGGCGAATGTGAACCGGTGATTGAAAAAAACACCCTCCCCGACGGAGACTACACCATTCGTTACAACGACATGCGCTTAACCAACACAACACCAGGAGCTTCGGGAGGAGCTCCGGTGTTTGCCGCCGAACTGACAGCTGCCGCCGAACTGCAAAAGCAACACTGGACCATCAGCAAGGATAAAGGGTATTATAAAATTACCAGCAAAGCCGATGGGCGCTACATCAACGAACTGGGAAATTTCGGAACCAATCCGTACTATGCCGACTGGAACACATACAACATTTACTTCGACAGCACCAGTTACGCGATTCAAAATACGCAGCAAGCCGGCACCGGATTCTGGATTTACGATAGCTCCACCCAGCGTCTGAGTCGCACAGGCGGGGCCAGCAGCCCTTCAAAACTCCATTTCCTGTTCGATATCGTTCCGCTGAACAGCACAGGCCTGTCAACTGCCGGAAACGAATACATCCAGGTGCAGATAAAGCAAAATCTGCTGGAGGTCAATTCGGCCGAACATCTGATTTCGGCTCTTACCCTTTACACTATCGACGGACGAAAACTACTGGAAAGCAAGAGCAACACCCTCCGCTTGCCGGAACTCGACCGGGGAAGCTATCTGATTACTATCCACTATCTTAAAAATCAGAAACAAGCTTTCTGTTTAACAAAAAAAATTATCTTATAATAAATACTTTTAGTATCTTTGCCGCAGATACTAAAAAAACACCAGCAATATGAAAAACAATTTTCGATTATTTTCAAAACTTTTCGTTGCAAGCCTTCTGGCTGCCTTCGCATTGCCTTTTGCATTACAAGCCGAAACCGTTCCTTTCACCAGTTCGGCACTGGGCGAACAGGAACAGGTAAGCATTAAAAGCGGAACCTCTACCTCTACACAACCAGGCTACGGAATAGAAAAAAGTTTCGATGGCAACAAATCGACCCTGTACCATTCCACATGGGGTTCCACCAGCTTTCCGGTTACGCTCACCTATTACCTCACGACAGCAAGCAATATCGATTATTTTATTTACAACACCCGCATGGACGGTTCGTCGAATGGAAATTTCCGCGAATTCGACGTCAGAGTGCGCGAAGCCGGCACTACCACCTTCACGAAAGTACTGACCAAAAACCTGAACGGCGCCTCCGGCTCCTGGAAAGTGTTTTTCGACACGACACAGGTCAATATCGATGCCGTGCAATTCTATATCCGTACAGGAGCCGGCGATGGCAACGGCTTTGCCGCCTGTACCGAGATGGAATTCTACAAACTAAAGGAAGGGGCGTTCAATCCGTTGTCGATCTTTACCGATGCGGCATGCACCACACTGAAAACGGGGGTAACCCGCGACAATATCAACGCCATCAACAATCCGTTTTACAAACAACTGGCACTCGACCTACTGGACCAAAGTTATACCACCGAATTCCGGATCCAACATTACAAAGCCTGGCCGCATCCCGACGATTTTTCGCGCAACAACCGGGTGGGAACTTATAGCCTATGCGATAATCCGACCGGAATTTTCGTACGTCAGGGCGATACCGTAATCGTAATGGTCGACGATATCTACGATGTACCGGTTTCACTCACCCTGAAAAATTACAATAAACCCGGAGGCAATGGCTATTGGGAAAACAGCTATTACGGGCTCAGCAAAGGGGCCAACCGGATTGTAGCCGACCGCGACGGCCTGTTTTATGTTTTCTATCACAGCACGGCTCTACACACCACGGTGCCGCAGGTTAAAATTCATTTTGCCTACGGAAAGGTAAATGGTTACTTCGACTCGGAAAAACACAGCGCTGCCGACTGGTCGCGTATCCTGAGCGCAACAAAGTACGAATATTTCGACGCATTGGGTAAATATGCCCACCTCTCCTACCCGACCGCTCATTTCAAGAAAAACGCTTTAACCAGCGGACCTCAACTGGTAGCCAACTACAACGAACTGGTACAGATGCAACGTGAATTCATGGGTTATTACAAATTCCCCAACCGAGACCCTAAAAACCGCTCCCACTTTGTGGTGATGTACCATTCGTACATGTACTCCACGTCGTACCATACCGGCTATGAAGTGGGAACCATGGATGGCTTGACCAATGCCACCAATGTACGCAAATATCCCTGGGGGCCGGCTCACGAAGTGGGTCACTCCAACCAGCATACCCCCCTACTGAGATGGATCGGAACCACGGAGGTTACCAACAACATCCAGTCGCTGCTGGTACAAACCACCTGGGGAAACCCCTCCCGGCTTACTGAAGAAAACCGCTACCAGGCGGCATTTGAAGAAATCATCATCGGCGGCGCGGCACATGGCCAGGCCAATATCTGGCACAAACTGGTATCGATGTGGCAACTTGAATTGTTTTTCAACCGGGTGCTGGGGCGCACCGACTTTTATGCCAGTATTTACGAAGGCGCCCGCAAACGCCCTACAGGCTCGAATCACGGCGAATACCAGCTCAATTTTGTCAAACTGGTGGCCGACTCTGCCAAAGCCGACCTTACCGAATTCTTCGAGGCATGGGGTTACCTGAAACCTATCAATATCTCCGTAGAGGATTATTCAACAGCTCAATTAACCATCACCACCACTCAATCGAATGCAACGAAGCAGTACATAAAAAATAAGAATTTTGAAGTATTGCCCTATAAAATTCAATACATCACCGACACCAACTGGGAATTGTATAAAAACAAAGCAACAGTCGAAAAAGGATCTGCAGCTCTTTTCGGGAATTCGATGCGCCTCTCGGGATGGAAAAATGCTGTTGCCTACGAAGCATGGCAAGGCTCCAAACTGGTAAACATATCGCAATTGGAACAGATATCCTTCCCCGGCGCCTATACCGACAGCACGAAGATATATGCCATTCAATACGACGGAACCCGAATAGAAATCGAACCAAAGCTTGCGATCATTCAGGAGCAGCCCCGTATCAGCGACGAAACCAACGAATACTGGTATATTGTAAAGAATATGGGAACCGAAAGCAGCAACAACAACAGCAACCGCTCTTTTACATCGCTTACCGCAGGTTCCAACGGAGCTGTGGCAGGTGCGTCAACACTGCCCGTATTGAAAACTCAAAAATGGAAACTAGTGAATATCGACGGAAAAACCGGTCTGGTAAACGAAGCAGGACTTTACCTGGGCAGCGATTTTCGCGCAACAAGCACTCCTTTCGGATGGACTCTGGAAAGCGTTAGTCAGGGCGGCTCGACCGGCTATCGGTTTGCCAACTATACCGGATCGACCTTGAGCAGCGTGGCCCACCTGTCGACTTCACTCAGCTTGATGAATTACACCGAAAATGATGCGGCTTCGGTATGGCAGTTCATTCCGGCCAACTCTCTGACAGTAAGTAACGACAACCTCAATCACCCCTATATCATACGCTCGATGCGTATAGAGGCCGATGTTCTGGGCTCATCGATCAATTACAACAACGAAACGAACACCGTAACCAGTCAACCGGGTGAAAATGCGTGGTCGATCGTCAATTACAACGCTACGTCA
This sequence comes from Paludibacter sp. 47-17, assembly GCA_001898935.1. Taxonomy (GTDB): domain Bacteria; phylum Bacteroidota; class Bacteroidia; order Bacteroidales; family Paludibacteraceae; genus Paludibacter. Next base: position 386,645 of record MKVT01000008.1, on the reverse strand, counting down.
GGAGCCTGCAACCTGAGAAGCGAGGACGGCAAATACCTCAATTTCTCGGGTAGCAACCTTGCACTGTCCGAAACACCCCGCACCTTCTACATCTATCTTACTTCGCTCGACGGTGTAGTAGGTTATCGCATATCGCTCAACAACTACTCGGGATCCACCATGGTAAACATGACCAATACCGGAACGCTCAATTCAAGCACTACGCTTTCGATGGGATCTCTCTGGCAATTTTCGCCCATCGTAACCACCGGTACTTCAACAAGTTCGATCGATTCGCTGCATGCTTATGCACGCGACGGCAAGATTCATGTCGATGGAGCCGACCGTTTCGAAGTATTCATGCTGAACGGACAACGAATCGACAACAACAATTTAGCCAATGGAATTTACCTTGTTAAAACACCGGCAACAACCTTAAAGGTGATCGTAACAAACTAAATAAACCAGCATAAAAAAGCCCGGAGAACAATTTTCCCCGGGCTTTTTTATGGCCGTACGGTTGAATTACCGCACCAATACCTTAGCAGCAAATGCGCTCGACTTAACAATATAGACACCCTGCGGCAACACGGCATTCAACAGCTGACGCTGTCCGGTAAGCGAATACACTTCATACTTGTCAACTCCCTCTACCACGATACGACCTTCCGTTACCATCACCCGATAGGCCGTCTCCACTTCAGGAGCAGCTGTAATCACCTTCGGCGATTCCAACGCAAAGTCGATCGACCAGGCCGAAGCAGTTCCTGCTCCGCCGGCCCAGTTAACCATATGCGCTCCGTTTTCCTGTGCATGAAGAGCAGCAACTGCAGCTGGTTTGATATTAAATGTCAATCCGTCGGTCAGCAAGGTGAGCGTAAAATCGTTGGCAACAAAAGCCGTATCGGAAATCATTCCGTTAGGAGCCATGTATTTATCGTTTAATTTATTGATTATATTTTTCACCTTCGTCTTATCCTCGGTGAGTTCGAACCGGAACAACTGGGCATCGGAAACCTCAGCCGTTTTGGCTTCGAAAGTGAATTTTTCGTCGGTAAGGCGCGTTCCAGCCGAAATCACCTTATCTTTTGCATACGCATTCATTGCAGTACTGCGAATCCAGTACCAGCTGTAATTATCGTTGCTTTGCGAAAGCAGCGTTTCAGGATTCTTAATCACTGCCGCTTTAAAGTTGGAAATCGCCAGCTGGATAGCCGTCACCCCGTCCAGTTTTTGCTGCTGCGTTGCAGCTGCGTTGTCACGCACCTGTTTAGCGGCCGAAACAGCCGTAGCCAATGTATGCTGGTCGGCAGCCGCCACTTGTCCGAACGCAGTTCCTACTTGCACTCCTACCTGCAAGCCTTCGGCCTCAGCAATCGCATCGGTCAGGAACTGACTCAAAGCCACGTCATAATCCAGAATCAACCAGCTGCTATTGTCGTAACGATTCCCCGTCCAGTTCAACACATTGGTGTTACCGGCATGCAAACGGAAGGCAGGCGTTGAACCGGCCGCATGTTCGATCCAAAAACGAGCTACTTTATTGGTGTAAATATCGCTTACTATAAATTGCAGGTTATTGGCAGGCAAGGTAGCCACCGAAAATATATTGGTATTATTTGCCGCATTGGCATTAATATATTCGCCAGTCACCTTGTTTACCATCGCCAGCCCGTTGGCCGTTCCCGAAGTATTGGCAACAAATTTCCAAAGCTGGGTATCGTCGGGGATCACAGGTTTCGACAATACCTGAGCACCTGCACCAGTGCTGGTCAGATAAGTATTGGCCGGACGCGTACCTTGCAGGAAATACCACTTCGTTGTTGATTCGGTACTTACAACAGGCAGAATAACGCTGGCTGTATATACGGGATGTGCTGCCTGCACAGCGGAAATCGCAGCAGATAGTTGTTCGGCCGTCGACGATTCGTTATCGTATACTGCCTGTGCCGAAGCCAGTGCATTTCCAAACGTGGTTCTTGCCTGCGAAGTGAATTTACCAGGATCCATCCCTTCGGTAGTATTCGTAAAGATGGTATTCGCCTTGGTAAGATTAAGTTCAAGTATTTTTTTAGGCGTATCGAAACTCCACAAGCTGGCCACATCGGCACCCAGCCAGGTAGACATCAGACGGTACACACCCCCTTCGGTATAATTCTTCTGATGAACCACGGCAGTAAGCACACCGCCCGGAGCATATTCCAAACGCCATCCTGTAACCGAACCCGAGGTGCCCGAAACCAACTTCCAACCTGTAAACGAAGTGGTAGTCAAAGACATCGCATCGTTCAGGTAATACTCGACACCTTCTACTTTACAAACCAATCCATACGTATCGGCTTCTGCATCTTTGACCACTTTCCACATCGAGGGAACTGCGGAATAAAAATTTTCGCCTTTCGCTACGGCATCGGCACCATTGAACGAAATAGCCAACTGACTGCGAGGAGTAGCCGTATCCAGGTTACGGATAAAATACCAGGTCTCTCCCGAATTGTCGCTCACTACCGGCATGGTTTGAGCCACCGCCCGACCGGCAAAACCAAAAATCACTGCCATCGACAGCAATAGAAAGTAAAATCTTTTTCTCATAATACTAGAAATTATAAATTTAACATATTATCTCAAGCAACGACCATTCATAAAAAAGAATAAATCGCCCTTAAAACCGGCCAAAGTTACAAATTTCCCGGAATAAATCCTAAATAATTTATATTTTAAGAAAAAAAGGGCTGCTCATTTTAAAAGCAACCCTCTTTCGGAACTATACTAATGTATAAAAACTTACCGCACCAGCACTTTCACGGTGAATTGCGGCGCTTTTACAATATAAACTCCTGCCGGCAAAACCACATTATGCGCCAGCCGCTGACCGGTAAGCGAATACACTTCAAACCGATCGGCGCCCTCTACAGAGATAACGCGATCCCGGACAACAACACGATACGAAGCATCAGTAGCGCCGGTCGAGGTAACTACCTTAGGCGTCTCCACAACAAATTCGAACATCCACGCCGAAGCCGAACCGGCATCTCCGGCCCAATTGACCATGTGCGCTCCCGATTCCTGGGCATGCAAAGCATTTACATCCGTAGGTTTGATATTCACCGAACGTCCATCGGTAAGTTTCAAAACCGCAAAATCGTTGGCCACAAAAGCCGTGTCCGAAATAGCGCCGTTAGGAGCCATAAAATGACCTGCACTTTTATTAATGATGTTTTTCACCTTCGATTTATCGTCGGTCAGTTCGACACGGAACAATTGTTTATCGTCGTCGGCAACAGCTGCTTCAAAGGTAAACTTAGCTCCCGTCAGTCTGGTTCCCATCGAAATAACTTTATCCTTTGCATAGGCATGCGTAGCCGTACTCTTAATGCGATACCATCTGTAATTACCCGGATTCTCGGAGAGCAACTTTTCGGGATTCACCGTTGCGGTAGCAATATGACTGCCGATAGCCGCATCCAAAGCAGCTTTAGCATCGATCAACTGCTGATCGGTCGATGCTGCATTGTCGTATACGGTCTGAGCAGCTGATTTGGCATTGCCGAGAGCAGTACGGTTTTCGGCCGTATACACAATTCCTTCCGAAACTTTATTCAACAAATCGTCGGCCTTCGCAAGCGATTCCGACAGGAAAGTTTTCAAAGCGAAACTATAATCAAGAATCAACCAGCTACTATTATCGTAAGCATTTCCATTCCAGTTCAACACATTCGAATTACCTGCGTGCAACCGGAAAACAGGAGTCGATCCTGTCACGTTCTCGATCCAGAAACGGGCTGTTTTGTTGGTATAAATATCGCTTACGATGAAGCGCAGGTTGTTCGAAGGCATGGTATCGACCGACGAAATAGCCGTATTGAACGGAGTATTGGCACTCAGGTACTCGCCCGTTGCTTTATTGACCAGCGCGATACCATTGGCGGTACCTTTGGTATTGGCAACAAACTTCCACAACTGGGTATCGTCAGGAACAACCGTTCTACCGAGAATAGGCGCTTTCGAACCGGTGCTGGTCATGTAGCTATTGGCCGGACGAGTTCCTTGCAGAAAATACCACTTGGTAGTGGTTTCGTCGCTGATTGCGGGCTTCACACACGAACCCAGATAAGTCTGAACAGCCGTGTTTAAATTTTCAATAGCTGCTTCAAATTCAGCTGCCCCCGACGCTGCATTGTCGTGGACCGACTGTGCTGCATCGATCGCACTCTGCAAAGCAGTACGGGCAGCTTCGGTAAATTTACCAGGTTGATCGCCCACGGCAGTAGTGGTCAACATGGCTTGCGTAGAAGTGATTTTCGCATTCAGATCGACCTTTACGGCTGCGGGATACAGCTCGGCGTAATTGGCTTCACTGCCCGGCGCGACAATAAAATACCAGGCTACCTGGCTGAAGGGAGCCGTACTCCCCCAACGATCGATATAGTTACCATTGGCTGCCGAGTTCCAGGCAACCCCCGGACTTGCCTGATCAGAGGTTTTTAAACTGTATTGCAACGGAGCAGCCGTGTTAAGCGGAAAGGCCGTGAACCGGGTTGCAGAGGCTGTTCTGGCAAAACGAGCGTCCTTCATATACAATCCGGTAGCCTTATTTTTCAACTTCACCGAATCGTTTACGATAATCATCTGCCAGATGGCATGATCGATTGTAAGAGGCACGGCCGTGATTGTTTCAAGCTTGTCGTGCTTGATATTCACACCATCGGTGGAATTGGGCACATACAGCAAATTGCCCCGGTAATCTTTTCCGGCATTTGCACCCATGTTTACCGTACCATCGGCAGCCGATTCGATGTAGTAGTAAACTGGTTTTTCGACTGTCGAAGCTATCGCCTTGGCGGCCGTTCCGTTGACCTGAGCCTGTAACCGGCCGGAGCCTGCAAGCAATGCAATCGCCAGCATTCCATACGTAAAAATTGTTTTCATAAGCATTACATTTTTAAGATAACACACTTTTTATATTAAAATCAAAGTTTTATAAATTTATAGGCGTGAACCTGTCCCCGGTCGTCTTCCACTTTCAGGATGTAGACGCGGGCTGCCAAATCGCTCACGGGAACAGCCAGCTCATTCCCCTCGGCAACATGCGTAACCAACACCCTGCCATTAAGATCCATAATCGCAATTTTTGCAATGCCTTCCCGAAGCCTGATTTTCAACACATCGTTCACCGGGTTGGTCAACTGCAATTGTCCGGCATCCAGCCTTTCCGCCGAAGTAAAATCGCTCACCAGCAGATCGAATTCGTACAATCGCCCCTTATCCACAGGATCGAATCCCAAATCGGCATAAGCCGCCGGCCGCCATCCGTCGGTATACACCACCCTGACACGGGTACGCTCGTCGCGCACCGCATCGGCAGGCACTGTGATTCGCTGCGCAATGGACAACAGGCTATTTCCATTATCCGTCGAGCGGTTTCCGATTACCGCAACACGTTCGCCGGCATCGGCAAAATCAAAATCGCGGTTCCAGTCGACCAGCACGATGGCCTGACACCATTGCAACCCATCGTTCTGGCCTTTCAGCGCCTCCAGGTTCAACGTAAATTCCGATTCGGGCTCTACCGAAATCACCTGTTCGTTGTAGGCAACGAAATATGCTGCAGGCACCCCCGGCGCCGAATAATCGAGATTCACACGCGCACCGGAAGTAGTGGCCGACGTCAGGTAACGCTGAGCGGTGGCGGCTCTGTTTTCGCCCGGCAATGCCCAGCCGTACACATAGGTCGCTTCGGCCGGAAGGCTGGGAGCCATATCGGCCTTAAAAGCCACCGCCCTGAGCACCATAGTGCGATTCACCAACACCGGATCGGTGTACAGTATCGATGCGGCATTGGGCTGCGTACCGTCGGTAGTATAATAAATAACCGCTCCTTCGGTAGCCGAACTGATCGACACCAGCCGGTCGGATGTCACCGTCCCCGCCGGCACACTGAATACCGGCTGCTCAACAACCGGAGTGCCGGACGGAAAATACCGGTCGGCCCCACTGGTAAGCCAATCGAGCGAGAAATTCAGAAAATACATTTTGTACGGAACCGATTCATCCTCCTCCGAATACACGCCTATGGTTCCGTCGGGCAATACGGTCAGACTTGCATAGGCCGACGTACCGGCACATACTGTTTTTTTAACAGCCCAGGTGGCACCTTCGTCGTAACTCATAAATACGGAAAGATTCGACCGGTTGGAAGCATTGGGCAAGGTATGGAGTATCCGGTTTTTGTCGAATCCATCCACCGTTGAAGTGTAACGTATCATATCGCCGTTGCAGGCGTTTCCCCACAGGTCGGCCCACGAATTACGCGTTCCCCAGGTACGGCCGCCGTCGGCCGAAACAGCCCAATAGCGGTTACCGCTGGTACGGCTGCTCATCAGTATGTTTCCGTTATTCAATTCCACGACTTTAGCTTCATCGCCCCCCTGGATGGCACGGGCCGACACATTCCAGGTCTCCCCTTCATCGTCGGAGTAATAGGCATAATTATGGAGCGCTCCGCCCGACACTTCACGCACCGTACCTACTACCATAATGCGTCCGTTGCGCAGGGTCAATCCCTGCCCCGCTCCACAAAACGACGCCTGCCAGGCAGCGCGCACCGGGTCGGTGCAACCGGCTCCCCAGAGCTGCGAAGTAATATCGCGCGGCGCAGTCCAGGTAACACCATGATCGGAACTACACGAAACATAGGTGCGTATCGGATTCGTACTCGTCGACTGTCCGAGCCCGGGACCTCCCACATACACTGCAACCAGGCGTCCGCTTTTTGTCTTTGTAAGAATCGCATCGCCGTAACCGGCAAAACGACCCGCTCCTTTTGCTACGGTAACCGGCTCGCTCCAGCTACGGCCCCCGTCGGTGCTGCGACGGCACACCACATCGATATCCTCGGGAAGGTCGGTTGAATTGAACTTACGTTTATCGGTCAGCGTCACCAGTGCTCCATCGTCGGCAGTAATCATGGCCGGAATCCGGTAATTGGCCGAACCATAATCGCCGGGGGCAAACACCAGCGTACGCCCCAGCAATACTTCGCGCTCACCGGCCGGATTACCCGATGCAAACACATAGGTTTGATTCGCCGTCGTGAGCGACACGACCGACGCATCGACCTTCGAACCCTCGCGCGCATCGGCTGCTATATCGGCAGTAACCCAGATAAAGCTGGTTCCCGAAGGAAGCATACCCTCCAAAGCAAGCGTCACATTCCCCGATACAGGCTTGATTCTGCCAAGCAATATTGCTGCAGGATTGCGGGAATCGAACTTATTGGCCGTACCGGTCGCATACACCTTCAAACTGTCGATCGAAGCGAGATCCGTGGTTCCTTCCAGATCGAGTACCAGGCGACTCAGGGCGGCAGGCTCCGATCCCGTCGTAGTAAGCATCGTTTTTACCAACACTTCGTTTTTATTGGCCCGGCCCGTAAAATTACGATCCTGCTCCACCGTGGCCGCCGTAACCATTACCGGACCCTGAGCCGGGAAATTCACCAGGGTAGCCGGATGTTTACCGGTAATATCGGCCACCACTCCGTTACTCACTGTTTCAAAATCGTAAGCAGCCACCAGGCCGGCAGTAGCGCCGGTAACCGCAGCTGTCTTGTCGGCTTCCACCTCGGCGGCAGTCAAGCCCTTCTTCCAGAAACGAAGATTATCGATTTTGGCATTCAGAAAAACCGAAGCATACTGACCGTTACCGACATACACATCGAACGCATTACTTACCGCATAGGTATTCATATTAATATTATCGGCCTGCGACGAACGGGCCAACTGGCCGTTCTGATACTGATACACTACCGTGGCACCTCCCGCCCGCGACACTACAAAAGCCAGGTGAATCCAATTGCCGGTGGAGCCTGCAACCGTACCCCATTTTGAAAACGGATTGGTACCCGACTGAAGGGGAGTATTCAATGCAAAGAAATTGGCCGATGTATTTGTTCCCCATAGCTCGTAACCCGACTTATCGGCTGCCGATGCTGCTCCTCTCTTAGCCACTATACGACCATTGGTCTTGTAATTATTCACATTCAACCACAAGGTGATCGAGAATTCTTCGGAAGTAGTGAAATTAAAATCTGCATGATGAGGTATGGTCATATACCGGTTCACACCATCCAGCTCGAGCGCTTTTCCTGACTGTGCCTGCACTGTTAAACAAGTTGCAACAATCAAAATAAACATCAAAAAACTTTTTTTTACCATTATTTTTCTTATTTGAATCCAGGGGGCAAAAATAGAAAATAATTTTAATATAAAACATTATATTGCAATATTATTTTATTATATATCGTTTTTAACAGGGAAATATCCTTTTACAAAAACTTTTAATCCATTATTACTCCTATTTCAAACAGTTTGAAAATATTTTATTTAAAATATTTGGGGTTAATAAATAGAATTCTTATTTTTGCGGCAATCATACTCACACAGCAACTTCATCATTTTTTTAACATGAAACAACACATACTCCTCGCTTACCTGCTACTGCTCTGCTTACCACCGGCTACCGCTCAAAATGCTCCCTCCGCATTCGGACCTACACCCAACGAGCGACAAATGAAGTACTTCAACGAACCGCTGGCCGGATTCATTCATTTCGGAATGAATACGTTTACCGGCACCGAATGGGGCAACGGGCTCGAATCGCCATCGTCGTTCAATCCCACCAAGGGAAAAGCCAACACCGATCAATGGATACGGCTGTTTAAAGAAGCGGGATTCAAACGGGTGATCATAACCCTGAAGCACCACGACGGTTTTTGCTTGTGGCCAACCCGGCAAACAGCCCATAACATATCGGCCAGCCCCTATTTAAACGGCCAGGGCGACCTGGCCCGCGAAATCTCCGAATCGTGCGATAAGTACGGTATGGATATGGGCATCTATCTTTCGCCCTGGGACATCCACGAACCTTCGTATGGCGATGTCACTCCAGGCGATTACAACGACTTTTACGCCGCCCAGCTGGAAGAGCTGCTGAGCGGCGACTACGGCCGGCTCAACCCGGCTACCGGCAAACGCGAGATTGTCGAGATCTGGCTCGACGGCGCTACCGGCTCGGGAGTCGAAAAGCAAACCTACGACTTCAAACGCTACGTCGAACTGGTACGACGCCTGCAACCCAATTGCCTCACCTGGATGTCGACCGCTGCCGCTCAGGGCTATACGGGCCCCGGAAGCGGCTTTCCCCTCGATGCCTTCTGGGTTGGTAATGAAGCCGGATATGTCAACGATCCGGTATGGCTAAAGCTGAACGTTGCGGGAAATACGGTATCGACCTACAGCGCCACGGGCAATTATTTTTCGATCCCGGAAGCCGATGTTTCGATTCGATCGGGCTGGTTTTACCACGATGCCTCCAACGGCAGCGTAAAATCGCTGGAGAAACTCTCGGAGATTTATTTCCGGACCGTAGGAATGGGCATACCTCTGCTACTGAACGTACCTCCGAACAAAGCCGGCGTATTTCATCCCAACGACTCAACAGCACTGACGCAACTCGGACAGGCGGTGAAAAACAGCTTTGCAACCAATTTGCTCACCCCGTCGATGCAAGCCAGCGCAACTGCTACCCGCGGCGCCGGATTTGAAGCTTCGAAGGTATTGGACGGAAACTACGACAGCTACTGGACAATGGCCGACGGAGCCACGACCGGAAGCATAACGATCGATCTGGGCAAAGCACAGGAAATCGACATCATCCGGATCCGGGAATACATTCCGCTCGGGCAACGCATTTCGGGCTTTAAGGTCGAGGTGGAGGTCTATGGCCAATGGGTACACTACGGCTCCGGAGCAACCATTGGGTTTCAACGGGTCATAAAAGGATTGCTGATGCCTGTGAGCAAAATAAGATTTACCGTGAACAGTTCGCTGGCCGTACCCCTCATTTGTTCGATCGAGGCCTTCCGGTCCGACGCCTCCATTACCCAACAGGGCGAAACGCCCATGGGACTGCAAAACATCAAAGCAGCTCAATTCCAACTTATCGAACCCGTAAAGGCGCGCAAACTCCGCTTTGAGATCACAGCAAAAAATGCAGCCAACTGGCCCACCCTGGCCGAAATGCGCTTTTACACCCGCGAAAACGGCAAACTGGTCGAATTGCCCCGCCAGGGCATTACAGCTACCGCCAGCTCCGAAGCCAAAAATGCGACCAGCGAACCGCCCAGTCTGGCCGGCAATACGATCGACAACGACAACTCAACCATCTGGCAACCCGAATGGTCGCCGTCGAAAGTAAACATGCCGCAACATATTGAGTACGATTTCGGAAAAGAAATCGAACTTACCGACATAAGCTACCTTCCCCGCCAAACATCGAGCGGCGACGTACCCACTCAATTCAATATCTACCTGGCCGCGGAAGCCGGATCCGATTTTATCAAAACCTTGTCGGGAGGAAGCTTCCTGGCCACTACCAACGAAGCGCAATATACGCCTGTAAAAGGAACCGACTGGACACGGGTGTCCACCCTCCCGCATGCTATGCGCAACGGCAGCGCCGGAGCCAAAGCAACACTTGCTGTGGATGGAGGATGGTTCCGGCTCGTAGGCGCCAAGGGTCCTGATGCCGGAATGCTCTCCATCCTACTCAATGGTAACGAACTGGCCGCCATCGACTGCTACTCGCCTGTGGCCCGCACCGACCAGGTATTGTACGAACTCAACGGACTCCCGGCCAGTACGCAAGGGGTCGAAATAAGGGTGACCGGACAAAAAAATGCGAAATCGTCCAACAGCTTCGTCACCCTTCAAAATGCTTACACATTAAGCCCCAATGTCAATGGAATGTTCGAATTCGGCAAACCGCTTTACGACATCGAGGAAGGCACGGCCTATTGTACCGTTGAGGTGAAACGCTCGGGAACCGCCCTGGTAGCCGCCAGCGTAACCGTGAGCACCTCGCCCGGCACCGGCGTACACGGCAAAACCTACGAGGATGTAAGCACCACACTCGAATTTGAACCCGGTGAATTCAGCAAAACAGTGGCCGTAAAAATTATCGACAATGATTTTAAGGATGGGAATAAGGATTTTTACCTCGAACTCTCGAATCCGACGCAGATCCACATCCTGAATACGGTCAAAACCACACGCATCCTGGTATACGACAACGATACCGAAAGCAATAATCCCCAGCTCGAAGGCTATTGCATACCAACCGGATCGCAGCGCATTTTATTTTCAAAAAATTATGCCTGGCTCGAAACTGCTTACACCACCGGCGCCGACGAAAACCTGCAATTCAGCGCTCAGGAGGCTCCCGCCAATGTTTACCTCAAAACTACCGACCACCCTGTGGTCGTGCGACGGGGAAAATCGTTTCAACTTTTTTTAAACGGCTATCACGCCCCCGAACTCAACATCCTCAATCAATACAACGATTTCCGGCTCAATAAAATGTACATCATGGCCGATTGGAATGCCAATCTGCAGTTCGAGACAGAGGAGCTCATTGCCGATTTAGGCGATGCAACCTTGAACGATAAGAAAACCGGGAATTTCAGTTCGGTACTCGACAGCGTCCGGGTAACTATCGACGTACCCTCCTCGGCTTTATTGCAAAATATCGCCTTACGCATTTATTACCACAATCATAATTCGCCCTTTGTTTCGGGATGCTCGACCGTGTCGCTCGGCCAGGTCTACGATTTCAGATTGAAAATCAACGACAATCGGCCCACAGGCCTTAGGCTTCCGCAAAACGAACCGCAACTGAACGTTTTTCACGCCGGGAATCAACTCGTATGTATCAATAATTCGGGCGTACGTACCCGCCTGAGCCTCATCAACTCGAGCGGCCTGCCGGCTTACCGCACCGTATTGGATGCGTCGCAAGTGGAAACCAGAATCAACACCGACCGATTTACTACCGGTATATATATTGTGCACCTGAAGAATCAAAACGAAACGCGGAGCTATAAAATATACATTTAAATTTTCCGATCCCATGAAACACAACTCATTCATCTTTTTTTTACTTACCACGATGAGCTGCCTGACGATTATGCCGGCAAACGCCCAGCTGCAAAAATCGGAAAAGCAACTCGAAGCAATGCTGCTGCTCAATCAGCGCTCCACTGAAAATCCCACCTATACGGTACCCTGTGCCACCGCCAACTTCAACCTGTTTGCTACTGCCGCATTTACCGTGGGCGAAGCCATCGACACCCCGCTTGGTTATTTTGCCACTGCAGCTCCTTCAACCGGCTATTGCAATTATTCACGCACAGCCTTCATCGCCGGAAAGGGACAATATATGCACCTGGCGATCATGACCAACAAAAACACCTCCATTGCATCGGCCTATATCTACCTGTTCGCCGACTGGGACCGCGATGGGATATTCGAAACCGACCTGGGAAAGCATGCTCTTACAACTGTGGCTACTTCGGAAACCCCCGGAGTTAAAATCCCAATCAGCATTCCCTCGACTGCCGTGAACGGCAAAACCCGCATCCGGGCGTTTTTAACGACAGGAAATGTCACTGCCATACATCCCAACGGCAGCTTATCGAGCGGATATATTCACGATTTTGTGGTATTTGTTTCCGAACCTGTATCAACTCCCGGAAAAGTGCTGATTACTACCGCATCCAACAACCCTTCGTGGGGAACCACCGTGATCGAAAGCAATACGCTTCCCGAAAACGGCCGCTACCCTACCGGAACTGCGGTCACATTCAAAGCCCTGCGGCAGGGAGCAGTCGAATTTATAGGATGGAGCGATGGGACAGAGCTGGTAAGTACTTCTGCCGAATACACCACCACCGCCAACGCAACACTCTTCCTGGTGGGCATTTTTAAAACCGCAACCGCAAGCCTGGAGGCACCGCAAACCAGCACTGCAAATGAACCCATCTGGTACCAGATCAAAAACGCGCAGACCGACACCCGCCTGAACCGGTTTCTGGCCTACAGCGCCACCATCCCCGCCGGCTACACAACCGCCCTGCGTATCGAAAAACCGGAGGACTTCAGCGATCCGTTCCTCTGGAGGCTCGAACCATCGGCCAACGGAATGGTAAAACTCGTCAACAAAGGAACAGCCATGCAGGTGGCAGCCGACGGAACACTCAACACTGCGCTCAACGTACAAATCAACGGCTCCGACTTTAAAATCGATCCCAGCGGACATGCCAACGGCAGCTACTCGATCAAATACAACAACAATGCGACGCAACTGCTTAACGGAGGACTCTCGTTCAACGTGGTATTGTACAATGCCGGGGTGGGAACGGGTTCGGGATGGTATTTTTACCGGGTTCCCGATCTGTCGACTTCCGTCCGCCCTACATCGTACGACAAACCGCTGGTAAGCTTTGCCGGCGACGAACTACATTGCGCCCGGCTTACACCGGGGAGCAGCATAGCCCTCTATTCCGTTTCGGGACATGCTTTACTCCAATTTACCGCTTCACATACGTCTCACATCCAACCATTTACCCCCAAAGGAGCGTTCATTGCAGTAGTAAAGACCTCCGGCAATACTTATTTTACATATAAACTGATGAAATAATCATGAAAAACATTCCAACCATACATACCCGGATCAGAACCAGCTATCTTACCGCCCTGGCAGGACTGGCCGCCGCCACTACGTTACCGGCGCAACAAAGCGAACGTCCCAACGTGATTTTCATTTTGTGCGATGATCTCGGATTTGCCGACATCGAGGCCTATGGCAATCAACACATATCGACACCCAACATCAACAAACTGGCCAAGAACGGCATGTCGTTTACGCAAATGTATGCTTCGTCGACGGTAAGCGGCCCAACCCGCGCCTCGCTGATGACGGGCGAACATACGGGCCGGACCAAAATCAGAGGACATATCGAAATCAGCCCCGAAGGCCAGGCGCCCCTCGACACAACCGTGAAAACAATAGCCCACTTATTCAAAAAAGCAGGCTATGCAACCGGAGGATTCGGAAAGTGGGGAATGGGATTCCCGGGATCGGGATCGGAACCTACCGATGTGGGATTCGATAGGTTTTACGGCTACAACTGCCAGCGACAGGCGCACTTCTATTATCCCACCTGGCTCTACGATAACAAAACCAAAATCGCCCTGGACGGCAAAACCTACTCACAGGATGTAATCCACCAACAGGCGCTTCAGTTTATCCGCAACCATAAGGACCAACCCTTTTTCGGTTATTTTGCCTACATCATTCCACATGCTTCGCTCGAACAACCCAACGATAGCATCTATCAGAAATATGCCGACAAATACTGCGAAACACCCTACAATGGCAGCCATTACACTTCGGCCGCCAAACCCAGGGCTCAGTTTGCCGGAATGGTGACCCGCCTCGATACCTATGTGGGCGAAATCCTTGCAGAACTGGAAAAATCGGGCATCCTGGAAAATACAATGATCATTTTCACCAGCGACAACGGCCCGCATAACGAAGGAGGAGCCGATCCCGAATTCTTCAATACCGAAAAAAGACTCAAAGGCTACAAACGCGCCCTGTATGAAGGAGGAATACGGATGCCTTTCATTGTACGCTGGGATAAAAAAGTGGCTCCGGGCAGCATCAATCATCACATAGGCGCATTTTACGATATGATGCCGACCTTCGCCGACCTCACCGGACAACAGGAGACCTGGACGCAACGCACCGACGGCATCTCCATTCTTCCTACCCTCACCAACGAGGGTACGCAAGCTGTTCACGATTACCTGTATTGGGAATTTCACGAAGAGAACGGACGCCAGGCCGTGCGACAAGGTCCCTGGAAACTGTTGCGGCAAAATATCAAAAACGCTCCTTCGCTGGAATTATACAATCTCGACGAAGACTTGTACGAAACAACCAATCTGTACTTAAAATACCCCGACAAAGTTCAGGAGCTTGTCAACATCATGGACGGAGCCCGAACTCCTTCGGCACTTTTTAATTTCGGACGATGAGCTTCGTACCGAACGTTCAATCAAAATGGGATGTATTTCGTCCGTCTTACAAATGCCGAAGGAAATAAACCCCTGATGCTGACAAAATGCTGAAAGAAATCGATCTTCTACTGAAAAAACATGGATTTTAGTCCGAAAACTGTATTTTTAACCTTTATACATTTGAATCGGACAGAGAAAATCAGTACTTTTACCTGCGTTTTTACAGAACAAAAATAAAGTTATTAATCAATTAAAGTAATATTTATAATGAAAACAGCAGTAAAAAGTCTGGCTTTATTAGTGATCCTTGGAATTATTTTACAGGGTTGTTCAAGCTTGAGCAATGCGGCCAAGGGTGGTATTATCGGAGGTTCAACCGGAGCTGTAATCGGTGCAGGCGTAGGCGTGCTGGTAGGCAAAAGCACAACCGGCGCTGCGATCGGAGCAGCTGTAGGAGGTGCAGTGGGCACTACCGCCGGAGTGATTATCGGTAAAAAAATGGACAAAGCAGCCGAAGAGGCGGCCCGTATCGAAGGAGCCAGAGTCGACAGCATCAGAGATGCCAACAACCTGAAAGCCGTACTGGTAACATTTGATTCGGGAATTTTATTCCAAACCAACATGAGCACGCTGAATACGGCCTCACAAAAAGCGCTGACCGATTTTGCCAAAATCCTGAACGAAAACAACGATATGGACATCACCATCATGGGCCATACCGACAATACAGGTTCATTGGCAGTCAACCAGCGCCTTTCGCTGGAACGTGCGCAATCGGTAGCCAATTTCCTTCAATCAAAGAAGGTGTCGGAAACCCAGTTCAAAGAAATCGTGGGCAAGGATTTTTCGATGCCGGTTGCCGACAATTCGACAGCTGCAGGACGAGCCCAAAACCGCAGGGTAGAAATTTATATGTATGCCAGCGAAAAAATGATTAAAGAAGCCGAAGCGGAAGCCAAATAAGGATCCGCCGGATTACTTTAAAACGGATAAATCGGGACTAGGATCCCGATTTATCCGTTTTTTTTAATAATTTTGGCGCCAAACTTTTTTTATTGCCGATGAACCTGCGTCGAATCCCTTTGTATCTTCAAATACTTATCGCCATGGCATTGGGAGCCCTGGCAGGCTATGTGCTGCTCACCACCGGCTTCACAACCCTGGTTACCCACTGGATTAAACCCTGGGGAACCATCTTCATACGGCTGCTGAAACTGATAGCCGTCCCGCTGGTCTTTGTATCGCTCATCAAGGGGGTAAGCCAAATGGGCGACCTCACCCGACTCACACAGCTGGGACTCAAAACCGTATCGACATATATCGTAACCACCTTGCTTGCGGTGAGCCTGGGAATGTCGCTGGTAGGCATCATTCGTCCCGGCAGCCTCCTGCCGGCCGAAAAAACGGCCGAGCTCAACAAAGCATACCGGGACAACCTCGGCGACAAGGTAGCACAGGCCGACGTAATGCAGGAAACCGGTCCGCTTCAGTTTATCGTCGACATCATCCCCGAAAACCTGGCCATGGCGGCCACCGACAATTCAAAAATGCTGCAGATTATCTTTGTAGCACTTATAGCCGGCATTGCCCTTATCGCGATCGGCCACGAAAAAGCAGCGCCCCTGCTACCGGTTATCGACGCAGCCAATGCAGTTATACTAAAAATAGTAGATTTTATAATGCTGTATGCTCCCCTGGGGGTGTTTGCACTGATGGCAGGTATGGTAACCGACTTTGCCGGCGACACCGCTATTTTCAGTTCGCTGGGTCTCTATGCCTTAACCGTCGTACTGGCCTTAGGCATACTTGCATTTTTAGTCTATCCGCTGGCCGTGCAACTACTGGCACGGTACCCGGGCCGTGAATTCATGAAAGGAATTTTCCCCATACAATTGCTGGCCTTTTCCACCAGCTCCAGCGCCGCCACCCTTCCATTCACCATGGAACATGCCCAGAAAAAACTGGGAATCAGCGAAGAAACAGCATCGTTCGTATTTCCTGTCGGAGCTACGATCAATATGGATGGCACCAGCGCCTACCAGGCCGTGTCCATCCTTTTCATTGCCCAACTCTACGGAATCGACCTCACGACAGCCCAGCTCATCAGCATTTTGCTACTCACCGTACTGGCTTCTATCGGCACCCCGGGCGTCCCCGGAGGCAGCATCGTTATGACCGTGATGGTACTGTCCAGCGTCGGAATTCCCACCGAAGGCCTGGTGATTATTCTCGGTATCGATCGCCCGCTCGATATGCTCCGTACAGTTGTAAATGTATCGGGCGACGTGTTTGTTGCAAAATTAATGGATAAAAAGAAAAAATAATCAAATTATCATTTTATCACATATTTCACTACTTATAAATCATTTTGACATACACATAGGTTTATTTAAAATATATTGATGCAATATCAATAAATAAATAAACTTTTATTCATTTATTTTATTTAAATCAGATTTAAATTTCTCCATTTACATCTCCGGCAAATTACAATCAAGCCGATTACCCAATGCCTGGGTTTTTATTTGTAAGCAACAACACCTCACAGCTTACAATCTATCACTTCCAAATATTTTTTCATATTCAGTAGCAAAAATATTTGCCCCCTTCCCGTCGCATCCGTAATTTTGCATCGGAAACAATAATTCATTTTGAAACTTTATAAGCAATTTTAAAAGATGAAATTTACTAAAATGCACGGAACTGGTAACGATTATATATACGTTAATGGTTTTAAAGAGCAAATTGACAACCCGGAAGAAACTGCCCGAAAATGGAGTGATCGGCACACGGGCATAGGGTCGGACGGACTGGTACTCATCCTACCTTCCGAAACCTGCGATTTCAGAATGCGAATGTTCAATGCCGACGGATCGGAATCGGAAATGTGCGGAAATGCATCGCGTTGCATCGGCAAATACGTTTACGACAAGGGACTAACCCGCAAAACGACAGTAACACTGGAAACGAAGGCCGGCGTAAAAACATTAAAGCTGTTTCCCGACAAAACGACAGGAAAAGTCGAATCGGTAACGGTCGATATGGGCGAACCCAAACTTCAGGCCGGATTAATACCGGTACTTACCGAGTACGACGAATTAATCAACCGGCCGCTCCAATTCGGGAAAAACCTAAAATACAACGTGACGGCTGTATCGATGGGCAACCCTCATGCAGTAATCTTCACCGATAAAATTCACCTCATCGACCTGGAAGCGACCGGTCCGATCATCGAAAATTCAGCAGTATTCCCTCAGCGGGTGAACACCGAATTTATTGAAATTTCGAGTCCCGATCGAATTAAAATGCGGGTGTGGGAACGCGGTTCGGGCGAAACGCTGGCATGCGGCACAGGCGCCTGCGCTTCGGTAGTAGCCGGCGTAGTAAACGGAAAAACGGCGCGAAAAGTAACCGTCGAGCTCAAAGGCGGAGAACTTCAGATCGAGTGGAATGCACTCGACAATCACGTGTACCTCACTGGTCCGGCGAGTTTCGTATTCGAAGGTGAAACAATACAACAATAAAAAACAATGACACTGATCAACGAGAATTTCATTAAAATACCGGCTACCTACTTATTTTCGGAGATAGCCAAACGGGTTGCACAACTGCAACAGCAGCAACCCGACGCCCGGCTCATCCGGATGGGAATAGGCGATGTGAGCCTACCCCTCCCCGACGCTTCGGTGGATGCCATGATAAAAGCAGCCGAAGAGCAACGACACAGCTCCAGCTTCAGGGGGTACGGACCCGAACAGGGATACGATTTTTTACGCAAAGCCATCTGCGAAAACGACTACCACGCCCGCGGAATCAAAATGGAAACGGACGAAGTATTTGTCAGCGACGGATCGAAGAGCGACACCGGAAACATAGGCGACATTTTCAGCGCCGACAATAAAGTAGCCATCACCGATCCCAGTTATCCGGTATATGTGGATACCAATGCCATGGCAGGCAGGGCCGGCGAACCGGGCGAAACAGGAGCATGGACCAATATCGTATACCTGCCCTGCAACGAAGCCAACCAATTCGTACCTCAACTGCCCACCGAAGCAGTCGATCTGATCTACCTCTGCTACCCCAACAACCCGACCGGAACCACACTAACCCGCGACCAGCTAAAAAAATGGGTGGAGTATGCACAGGAACACAAAAGCATCATTTTGTTCGATGCGGCCTATGAAGCATTTATCACCGAGGAAAACGTTCCTCACAGCATTTACGAAATTGAAGGCGCCCGCGAAGTAGCCATCGAATTCCGGAGCTTTTCGAAAACCGCAGGATTTACGGGTACGCGCTGCGCCTATACCATCGTGCCGCGCAACCTGATGGCCTTTACCCGCAATGGCGACGCCATCGCCCTCAACCGGCTATGGAACCGGCGGCATACTACAAAATTCAACGGCACTTCGTATGTGGTACAACGTGCGGCCGAAGCCACCTATTCCCCCGAAGGCAAACAACAAGTCAAAGCGCTGATTGCCTACTACATGGAAAATGCACGTCTGATCCGCGAAGGACTTCAGAGAGCCGGTTATACGGTATACGGCGGCATCAATGCGCCCTATGTATGGGCAAAAGCCCCAACGGGAATGACCAGTTGGGCGTATTTCGACTACCTGCTCAACGAAAAGCAGCTGGTAACCACCCCCGGCGCAGGATTTGGCGCCAGCGGCGAAGGATTTGTCCGGTTTTCGGCATTCGGCAGCCGCGAAGCAACACTTGAAGCAATGAAACGTATGGAATAATCCCAGGGCCCGGGAACTCCTGACGTTCATCTTATAAAATAGTTTTTAGGTATTAGTTTTTTTAGGTTTAATGTTTATTTAAATTGTATAAGTATGAATAAGATGAAAATGATGGCAATCGCAGCGATTGCAGTAGTAACAATTACAGGAGTAAAGGCTCAGAATCTGGAGGTAAATGCCGACATCGTAAGTTCGTATGTATGGCGTGGGACTAAATTTGCAGGCGCGTCGGTACAACCCGGCATCACCTACACCAACGGAGGATTTTCGGCCGGAGCATGGGGATCGACCGGCTTCGACGGAACCTTTCTCGAAGCCGACTTGTTTGCCAGCTATGCCTTCAATTTCGGATTAAGCCTCGGGCTTACCGACTATTACTTCCCCGGCACCCAGTATTTCGATGTATCGAAAGCCACAGGAGCGCACGGATTTGAAGTCAACCTGGGCTACGCACTGAAGGACTTCAGCCTATCGGCCAATTATATGCTCAACGAAGCAGGCGGCGCACTCACGGCAGGCGGCGACATGTATTTCGAAGCAGGCTACGCCTTCAAACACTTTAGTTTATTTGCCGGCGCAGGCAGCGGATGGCACACCCCCGATGGTAAATTCGGAGTCGTAAACGTAGGCATCAGCACTCAAAAAGAGGTGAAAATTACCGATAATTTCAGCCTCCCGCTTGCCGGAAGCCTGATTCTGAATCCCACCACCCAGCAATTGCACATTGTAGCAGCCATTAGCCTGTAATTTATTCACAGGAGATGAACACCTTGTTTTTCATTCATTCTCTTTAAAAATAAAAAATATGAAAAAAATTGAAGCAATTATCCGCAAAACCAAATTCGACGAAGTAAAAGAAGCACTCGATGCGATCGATATCGAATGGTTTTCGTACTACGATGTTCGCGGCGTGGGAAAAGCGCGCCAGGGCCGGATTTACCGTGGTGTGGTTTACGACACCAGCTACATCGAAAGAACACTGATCAGCATAATCGTGCGCGATAAAAACACCGAGAAAACCGTTAAGGCTATTCAACAGGCAGCCTTTACAGGAGAAATCGGCGACGGACGCATCTTCATCATCAATGTCGAAGATGCCATCAGGATACGTACCAACGAACGAGGCGACATCGCCCTTTACAATGCTGAAAACGAACATTAATAAATTTAAGGTATATGGAAGAAACAATTACTGGCCTGCAAATAGGTCTCGACAATATGTGGTTGCTCATCGCCGGATTTCTGGTCATGTTTATGCAACCTGGCTTTGCACTGGTTGAAGCAGGATTCACCCGTTCGAAAAATACAGCCAATATCCTGATGAAAAACCTGATGGATTTCGCAATCGGATCCATACTGTATTGGGTAATCGGATTCACCCTGATGTACGGCGACTCGGTTGCCGGCTTAATAGGCATCCCCGATTTATTCTACATGAGCGACGGCTTTGGAGATAATTACGCCGATTATTCCGACTTATTTTTCCAAACCGTATTCTGCGCCACAGCAGCCACCATCGTTTCCGGAGCAATGGCCGAGCGCACCGAATTTAAAGCCTATCTGATTTTTACCGTCGTCATCTCGGTATTGATTTATCCGATTTCGGGCCACTGGACCTGGGGCGGAGGCTGGCTGAGCCAGTTAGGATTCCACGATTTCGCAGGTTCGTCGATCGTACACTCGGTGGGTGCATGGGTAGGACTGGCCGGAGCGGCGATGATAGGCCCGCGGATCGGCAAATACAACAAACAGGGAAAACCCAATGCCATCCCCGGGCACAACCTGCTGCTGGGAGCGCTGGGCGTATTTATCCTCTGGTTCGGATGGTTCGGATTTAATCCCGGATCGCAGCTCGCAGCCTCGGGCACCGAAAATGCAGTAGCCATCGGCCATATCGCCGTCACTACCAATCTGGCTGCTGCCGCAGGAGCAATTGCCGCTATGTTTGTGTCGTGGATCCGGTACAAACGCCCCGAACTGTCGTTCTCGCTCAACGGCGCACTGGCAGGATTGGTAGCTATCACGGCCGGAGCAAATGTCGTGGATCCGGTGGGTGCAGTTATAATAGGCACACTGGCCGGTATACTCCTTCCTTTTGCCGTCGAATTTTTCGACCGTATTCTGAAAGTCGACGATCCCGTAGGCGCCATTTCGGTACACGGAGTTTCGGGAGCATTCGGAACACTGATGGTGGGACTCTTCTCGACCGAGAAAGGACTCTTTTACGGAGGCGGATGGACGCAGCTGGGAATTCAGGCCCTGGGCGTGGCAGTCTTTTTTGTCTGGGCCTTCGGCACAGGACTCATCCTGTTCTATATCCTGAAAAAAGCAAAAATCCTTCGCGTTTCGCGCCGCGTTGAAGAAGAAGGACTCGATATTTACGAACACGGTGAAACTGCTTATAATTAATCGTGTGTTTTTTAGTTTTATTGTTTCCGGCAGGCCACTTCGTGAGAAATGGCCTGCCATTTAACCAAAAAAGCTAAAAAGTATGTATATTTGCAGGTTAAAAAAAAGCAGCGAACAAAACCATTGGAATTTATGTTTTATAACATATTTTCCTTTATATATTTCAAACTGTAAGCACTAATGCTATTAATGATTACAAATTGAAACCG
Source organism: Paludibacter sp. 47-17 (assembly GCA_001898935.1). Taxonomy (GTDB): domain Bacteria; phylum Bacteroidota; class Bacteroidia; order Bacteroidales; family Paludibacteraceae; genus Paludibacter. Next base: position 364,376 of record MKVT01000008.1, on the reverse strand, counting down.
AAAGATTTTAATTCTAACTATTAACAAAAAAAATTAGCCGATTTCTTTACACTATAACTATATTTGCAAACAAAGATTAGCAAAAAGTTAGCTCAAACCATATTTAAGTATAAAAAAGATAGATAATAAATTAAAATACACAATTATGTCATCACTACGTTTTAAAGCAGTAGAAGAAGCTTTCAAGAAGAAAGCGATCTGTGTGGAAGCCCCGGGCAAACTCACCTCTGAGTATTATGGAAAGTATGTATTTTCGCGCACAGCCATGGCGAAATACTTAGCTAAGGACACGATGGAAGCCATTCAGAATGCTGTTGACAAAGGCCAGGTACTCGATCGCGACATAGCCGATCACGTGGCTGCAGGCATGAAACGTTGGGCCATGGAAATGGGTGCAACCCACTACACGCACTGGTTTCAGCCGTTGACCGACGGTACTGCCGAGAAGCACGACTCCTTCATTGAGTACGAAGGCGCCCCCGGAGGCAATGTTATCGAGGATTTTTCGGGCAAACTGCTTGCACAACAGGAACCTGACGCATCGTCGTTTCCCAACGGCGGCATCCGCAGCACCTTCGAAGCACGCGGTTACACCGCCTGGGATCCTTCTTCGCCTGCTTTTGTAATGGACGACACCCTGTGTATCCCGACCATTTTTATTTCCTATACCGGCGAGTCGCTCGATTTAAAAGCGCCGCTGCTCAAAGCATTGAATGCGGTCGACAAAGCTGCCACCGCAGTTTGTCAGTATTTCGATCCGACGGTGAAAAAAGTCGTAAGTTTCCTGGGCTGGGAACAGGAATATTTCTTAGTAGACGAAAGCCTGTATGCCACCCGTCCCGACCTGGCTCTTACGGGTCGCACCCTGTTAGGACACGAATCGGCTAAAAACCAACAGTTGGAAGATCACTATTTCGGCGCCGTACCTTCGCGTGTGGCAGCCTATATGAAAGACCTCGAATTCGAGGCCTACAAATATGCCATTCCTCTGAAAACCCGGCACAACGAGGTAGCGCCCAATCAGTTCGAGCTAGCTCCTATTTTCGGAGAAGCCAATTTATCGAACGACCAGAACCTGCTTGTCATGTCGCTGATGAAAAAAGTAGCCCGTCGCCATGGCTTCCGTTTGCTGCTTCACGAAAAGCCATTTGCCGGCGTAAACGGTTCGGGTAAACACAATAACTGGTCGTTGGGCACCGACACCGGTGTGGGACTGCTTACTCCGGGAAAAACTCCCGAGGAAAACCTGCAGTTCATCACCTTCCTCGTGAACGTTTTGATGGCCGTTTATAAAAACAACGCGTTACTGAAAGCGTCGATCATGACTGCCAACAACGCCCACCGCCTGGGTGCCAACGAAGCTCCTCCGGCCATCGTATCAGCTTTCCTGGGTTCACAAATCACCGCTGTGCTCAACAAACTGGAAGCCAGCACGACCGACGAAGCCATCGTGATGGATGCAAAAAAACGCCTGAGCCTCGGCATTCCGCATATTCCGGAAGTATTGCTCGACAACACCGACCGCAACCGTACTTCACCCTTTGCCTTTACCGGCAACCGGTTTGAGTTCCGGGCCGTAGGTTCGTCGGCCAACTGTGCATCGGCCCTTATCGCACTCAACAGCGCCGTAGCCGCACAACTTACCGAATTCAAAGCCGAAGTGGATGCTAAAATGGCTTCGGGAAAAACGAAAGAAAAAGCCATCTTCGAAGTACTGAAGGAATACATCAAGATTTCGAAACCCATCCGGTTCGACGGCAACGGCTACAGCGATGAATGGAAAATTGAAGCTGCAGCCCGCGGTCTCGATTGCGAAACCAGTGTTCCCGAAATCTATAAAGCCTATACCACACCCGACTCGGTGGCCATGTTTGCCAAAACCGGCGTATTGTCCGAAAAGGAACTCCATGCCCGTAATGAAGTTAAATGGGAGATTTACACCAAGAAAATTCAGATCGAAGCACGTGTGCTCGGCGATCTCTGCATGAATCACATCATTCCGGTGGTTACCAAATACCAGTCGTTGCTGCTCGACAATGTAGCGAAAATCTACGCGATCTATCCGGCCGAAAAAGCGGCAGAACTGGCCAGCATGAACAAATGCCTTATTGAAGAAATCGCCCGTCGTATTACCAATATCAAGAACAATGTGGATGCAATGATCGAGGCCCGTAAAGTAGCCAACAAAATTGACCATGAATACGATAAGGCCAAAGCGTACCACGATGACGTGTTCCCCTATCTCGATAAAATCCGCTACGACGTGGACAAACTCGAATTAATTGTCGACAACGAAATGTGGACATTGCCTAAATACCGCGAATTACTCTTCATCCGGTAATTGTTCAAATAGTAATCATACATTGTCAGTGGCTGGAGCATAACAAGCCCCTCCACTGACAATCAATATCTTACGATGCATCGCCTGATGTATCCTTCCCCCTTTATATCCCCAAAAAACTAAAAAACGAAGTCACGCTATGAGTTTAAGTCCCCTACAACTAGACGAAGTTGAACAGCGTACGCTGTACTCATCTCAACACGAACACGACGCATGCGGAGTAGGACTTGTATTGAATCTCTACGGAGAAAAATCGCATGAAATAGTCGAAAAAGGCTTGCAAGTCCTCGAAAATATGGTGCACCGCGGCGCCGAAAGCGCCGACAACAAAACCGGCGACGGCGCGGGAATCCTGGTGCAGATTCCGCACGAATTTATCTTGCTTCAAGGCATTCCCGTTCCGGCCAAAGGTAAATACGGAACCGGGCTGGTATTTCTTCCCAAAGACGATAAAAAGGCATCGTTGTGCCTGAATGTAATCCGCGAAAACATCGAGAAAGAAGGCCTGCAACTCCTGGCTGTTCGCGATGTGCCTACCAACAGCGAGATTCTGGGCGAAATTTCGGCTTCCAACGAACCACTCATCAAACAGCTTTTCATTACCGGCGCTTCCAACCAGTCGGAACTGGAGCATAAATTATATATTGTACGTAAAAAAATTGAAGGTGCAATTGCCAAATCGAACCTGGCAAAGGAACGTAGTTTTTATATCGTCACCCTTTCCACCCGCCAGATGGTATACAAAGGGATGCTGACTTCCTTGCAGCTTCGCGACTACTACCCCGATCTTATCAATCCCAATTTCACTTCCGGCATTGCATTGGTGCACTCGCGTTTCAGCACCAACACCTTCCCTACCTGGGATTTGGCCCAGCCTTTCCGTATGCTGGGACATAACGGAGAAATCAACACCATACGCGGCAACCGTTTTTGGATGGAAGCCCGCGAAAGTGTATTGAAATCGGACCTGCTGGGCGACTTAAAAGAGTTGATGCCGGTAGTACAGCCGGGCATGAGCGATTCGGCATCGCTCGATAATGTGCTGGAGTTTCTGGTCATGTCGGGCAAAAGTCTGCCTCATGCCATGGCAATGCTGGTTCCCGAAAGCTGGAACTCCAAGAATCCGATTTCCGACAATCTGAAAGCATTTTACGAATACCACTCCATTTTTATGGAGCCCTGGGACGGTCCGGCCACTTTACTCTTCAGCGACGGCCGCTATGCCGGAGGTATGCTCGACCGCAACGGCCTGCGACCGGCACGCTACCTGATAACGCACGACGACCTGATGATCATCGCATCCGAAACGGGAACAATCCCCATCGAAGCTCCGCGCATCAAGGAAAAAGGACGCCTGAAACCGGGAAAGATGATCATGATCGATACCGAACGGGGTGAAATTTATTACGACCGCGAACTGAAAGAAGGATTGGCAAAAGCGTTTCCTTACAAGGAATGGCTCGACAAAAACCGTATCAACCTGGAAGAAATATCGTCGGGACGATCGGTTAAAACCGAATGCCCGGAATACGATAAAATGCTGACGGCCTTCGGTTATTCGCGCGAAGATATTGAAAAGCTGATGATACCGATGGCCGAAGCCGGCCAGGAACCTGTATCGTCGATGGGCAATGACGTGGCTTTATCGGTGTTCTCGTCGAAACCGCAACGCCTGTTCAACTACTTCCGTCAGCAGTTCGCCCAGGTAACCAACCCTCCTATCGACCCCATCCGCGAAGAGCTGGTGATGTCGCTCACGTCCTACGTGGGCTCGGTTCACAACAACCTGCTGGAACCGGCACCCGAAATCTGTAAAATGGTAAAGCTGAAGAGCCCGGTACTCACCAACACCCAGTTCGACATCCTGCTGAACCTGCGCTACAAAGGCTTTTCGACGGCTATACTGCCGATGCATTTCAAGGCCAAAGAGGGTAAAAAGGGGCTGGAGAAAGCAATCAAAGAACTTTGCATCGCAGTGGAAAAAGCTGTTGACGAGGGCAAGAATTACATCGTGCTGAGCGACCGGGGCGTAAACGCCGACCAGGCGCCCATCCCATCGTTGCTGGCGGTATCGGCGGTACATCATTACCTGATCGACAAACGCAAACGCATGCAAACCGATATCGTGGTGGAAACTGCCGAACCGCGCGAGGTAATGCATTTTGCATTGCTCTTCGGATTTGGCGCCAACGCGGTGAATCCTTATCTCGCCTTTGCCATTCTGAATCAACAAATTAAATCGGGCGACCTGCAACTTGACTTCCATACGGCCGAGAAAAACTATATCAAGGCCATCAACAAAGGGCTGCTCAAGGTGATGTCGAAAATGGGAATTTCAACCGTTCGCAGTTACCGGGGCGCTCAGATTTTCGAAGCCATCGGAATTTCGAATCAGGTGGTAAGTACTTACTTCAAAGGCCTGGTATCGAAAATAGAAGGGATCGATTTGGACGATATTGCCGGGGAAGTACTCCAACCTCACACCCATGCCTTTTTCCCAAAAGAAGGCGAAGAAGTCAAACTGCTGAACCTGGGCCAGTACGCCTACAGGGTCGAAGGCGAACATCACGCCTGGAACCCTGAAACGATCGCCCGGTTGCAAATTGCGACCAAGACCGGCAGTTACGATAAATACAAAGAATACGTGAAGTCGGCCGACGAAAAAGCGGCGCCGGTATTTATCCGCGACTTGCTCGAATACGAGCGCAACCCGATCGACATCAACGAGGTAGAACCCATTGAAAATATTTACCGGCGTTTTGTTACCGGGGCGATGTCCTACGGTTCCATCAGCCGTGAAGCTCACGAAGCCATGGCAATGGCCATGAATCTCCTGGGAGGACGGTCGAATACCGGCGAAGGGGGCGAAGATCCCGAACGTTATAAGAAGAGGGCCGACGGACTGAGCGCGCGCTCGGCTATCAAGCAGGTGGCATCGGGACGCTTTGGGGTCACGGCCGAATACCTGGTGAATGCCGACGAAATTCAGATCAAAATCGCCCAGGGTGCAAAACCGGGCGAAGGGGGTCAGCTTCCGGGGCATAAAGTGGATAAAATTATCGCTAAAACACGTCACTCCATCCCGGGGATTTCGCTTATCTCCCCCCCGCCCCACCACGATATTTATTCGATCGAGGATTTGGCGCAATTGATTTTCGACCTGAAGAATATCAATCCTGCGGCGGTAATCAGCGTGAAACTGGTTTCGGAAAGCGGCGTGGGAACCATTGCCGCCGGTGTGGCAAAAGCAAAAGCCGATCTGATTCTGATCAGCGGGTACGAAGGGGGAACCGGCGCAAGTCCGTCGAGCTCCATCAAACACGCGGGCCTGCCCATGGAAATCGGTCTGGCCGAGACTCAGCAGACGCTGGTGCTCAACAACCTTCGCGGACAAATCGTATTGCAGGCCGATGGCCAGCTGAAAACCGGCCGCGATATCGTGATGGCAGCCCTGCTGGGTGCCGAGGAATTCGGATTCGCCACCAGCGCACTCATCGTACTGGGCTGCGTGATCATGCGTAAATGCCACCTCAATACCTGTCCCGTTGGTATTGCGACCCAGGATGAAGATTTGCGCAAGCATTTTACCGGACGGCACGAATACCTGGTCAATTTCTTTAAGTTCCTGGCCGAGGACGTACGCGAACACCTGGCGCAAATGGGTTATCGCTCGCTCGACGAGATCATTGGCCGTGCCGATCTTTTGAAACGCCGGCAGGTGGACGGTCCGGCAAAAATCGCGAAAGTCGATTTGTCGCGCATCACCGGCTTCAAACCGGTTAATCCTGAAGCGGCGCTGAAGCACGTGAAAAATCAGGAACATAAAATCGACAAGGTATTGGATATACAACTCATCAAGAAAGCCTTGCCTGCACTCGACTTATGTGTTCCGGTAGAGATCAGGAGTGAAGTGAAAAATACCGACCGTTCGGTGGGCGCTATGCTTTCGGGCGAAATAGCCAAACGTTACGGTCAGGCCGGGTTGCCGGAAGGAACGATAACGGCTTCGTTCGAAGGGTCGGCAGGTCAGAGTTTTGGCGCCTTCCTGAGCAAGGGAGCTACCTTCCGCCTGGAAGGCGATGCCAACGACTACCTGGGCAAAGGGCTGTCGGGCGGACGCATCATTGTTGTCCCTCCTTCGGGACATACTTTCCGCCCGGAAAAAAACATCATAGCCGGTAATACGATGCTGTACGGCGCTACCTCGGGCGAGGTGTTTATTAATGGTGTGGCCGGCGAACGTTTCTGTGTGCGTAACTCCGGGGCGATAGCCGTGGTGGAAGGTGCCGGCGATCATTGCTGCGAATACATGACGGGCGGCCGTACCGTCGTACTGGGCGCCACGGGCCGCAACTTTGCCGCCGGTATGAGTGGTGGAGTGGCTTATGTGTACGACGAAAACGGCGATTTCGATTTCTATTGTAATATGGAAATGGTGGAACTCTCGCTCATCGAGGACAGCATGGACAGTAAAGAGCTGCACAGCCTGATTACCCGTCATTATCAGTATACAGGAAGTGTGCGGGCCAAAGAGATTCTCGACAACTGGCGCGAGGCAGTGGATAAATTCATCAAAGTAGTTCCGATCGAATACAAAAAAGTATTGCAGGAAGAGAAGATGGAAGCCATCAACAAGAAGATAGCACAAGTACAACGCGATTATTAATTACGACAATGGGAAATCCGAAAGCATTCACCTATATACCCCGCAAGGAAGCGGGTTACCGGCCGGTCAGCGAACGTATTTACGACTTCGGCGAGGTAGAACAAACATTGAACCGGGAAGACCGCAAACTGCAGGCCTCACGCTGTATGGATTGCGGAATCCCTTTCTGCCACTGGGCTTGTCCGCTGGGCAATAAGATGCCCGAATGGCAGGACCTTATTTACAAAGGGAAATGGAAAGAAGGTGTGGAAGTACTGCACGAAACCAATAATTTCCCCGATTTCACAGGCCGTATCTGTCCGGCTCCCTGTGAGAAAAGCTGTGTACTGGCATTGCACGACGCCCCTGTAACCATTCGTGAAAACGAAGCTGCAGTGACCGAGGTCGCCTTTCTCGAAGGCATGATCAAGCCGCAACCGCCGAAAACACGCACAGGAAAGAAAATTGCCGTGATCGGCTCCGGTCCTGCCGGATTGGCTGCTGCCCAGCAACTCAACCGCAAGGGACATTGGGTCACCGTATTTGAAAAAGATCAGCATGTGGGCGGATTGATGCGTTACGGCATTCCGAATTTCAAGCTGAATAAGAATGTAATCGACAGGCGTATCGAACAACTCGAAGCCGAGGGGATTATTTTCAAAACAAATACAGAAGTGGGCGTTTCCGTACCGGGAACTCAAATCATGAATGAATTCGATGCGGTTTGTATTGCCATCGGCGCCGGGAAACCCCGCGATATTAGCCCGGCCGGTCGCGAATTGAAAGGGATTCACTTTGCGATGGAATATCTCTCGCAGGCCAACCAGCTTATTATGGGAGAACCGGTCGACGAGCGCAAACTGATTAATGCCAAAGGCAAGCATGTGTTGGTGATAGGTGGCGGCGATACCGGATCCGACTGCGTGGGGACCGCTGTCCGTCAGGGCGCCGCCGCCATTACTCAAATCGAGATCTTACCCCAGCCGCCTGCAGGTAAAAATCCGGCCACTCCCTGGCCTTACTATCCCAATATCCTGAAAACTTCGAGTTCGCACCTCGAAGGGTGCACGCGTAAGTGGAGTCTGAACACCCGGCAATTTACCGGCAAAAACGGTAAGGTGACCGAAGTGCTGGTTGAAGAAGTGGAATGGAAAAACGAAAATGGCAAATTCACCATGGTTCCGACAGGGAAAACCGAAACCATCAAGGCCGACCTGGTATTTCTGGCGCTGGGATTCGTACATCCGGTGCACGAGGGACTGCTCACCGAACTGGGAGTGGCATTCGACGGCCGGGGAAATGTGGCTACCGACAAACAATCGCGGAGCAATGTGGCTAAGGTATTTGCCACCGGCGACGCCCAAATCGGAGCCAGCCTGGTGGTACGCGCCATTGCTCTCGGCCGGAAAGTAGCGGAAGATATTCATTCAACGATTAATTGTTAATATTATGTGCGGAATAGTTTGTACCTTCAACATACAACAAGATAGCGCCCAGCTGCGACAGCAAGTATTGCAGCAGTCGAAAACCATCCGTCACCGCGGTCCCGACTGGTCGGGAATCTTTGCCAACGAACGGGCTATCCTTGCTCACGAACGCCTGGCCATTGTCGATCCGGCCTCCGGAAAACAACCTCAGTATAGCAAGGACGGCAACCTGGTACTGGCTGTGAACGGCGAAATCTACAACCACCGCGAAATCCGTAAGCGCTACGAAGGCCGCTACGAGTTTCAGACCCAGTCGGACTGTGAAGTAATCCTGGCGCTCTATCAGGACAAGGGAAAGGATTTTCTGGAAGACCTGAATGGCATTTTTGCCTTTGCCCTGTACGATGTGGCCAGAGATGTTTTCCTCATCGGCCGCGATCATATCGGCATCATACCTTTGTACCAGGGCTGGGATGCAAACGGCACCTACTATGTGGCGTCGGAACTCAAAGCCCTCGAAGGTTATTGCACCCGCATCGAAGAGTTTCTTCCCGGACAATATTATTATAGTCCCGATGGAGCTCCGGTCAAATGGTACCAACGCGATTGGATGGAATTTGATGCTGTAAAAAACAATCCGACCGACATCGACGAATTGCGCAAAGCATTGGAAGACGCGGTCGAACGCCAGTTGATGTCCGATGTGCCGTATGGGGTACTACTCTCCGGCGGACTCGATTCATCGATCATTTCGGCCATTGCCAAACGAAAAGCGCCCATGCGCATCGAATCGGGAAATAAAGAACAAGCCTGGTGGCCGCAATTGCATTCGTTTGCCGTAGGACTAACCGGCTCTCCCGATTTAACAGCGGCCCGTAAAGTAGCCGAACACATCGGCACCGTGCATCACGAAATCAATTTTACGGTGCAGGAAGGGCTCGACGCTATCCGCGATGTAATCTACCACATCGAAACCTACGACGTAACCACCGTAAGAGCCAGTACACCCATGTATTTACTGGCACGCGTCATCAAATCGATGGGGGTTAAAATGGTGCTTTCGGGCGAAGGAGCCGATGAAATTTTCGGAGGATACCTGTATTTCCACAAGGCCCCGAATGCAGAAGAATTTCACAAAGAAACCGTTCGTAAACTCGGCAAGTTACATCAATACGACTGCCTGCGGGCCAACAAATCGCTAGCTGCCTGGGGAGTAGAAGGGCGCGTACCGTTTCTCGACAAGGAATTCATGGATGTGGCGATGCGCCTGAATCCGCAGGATAAAATGGCCGGAAAAGGAAAAATCGAGAAATGGGTGCTTCGCAAAGCCTTCGAGGAATACCTTCCTGAAAGTATTGCCTGGCGACAGAAAGAACAGTTTTCGGATGGTGTCGGATACAGCTGGATCGACACATTGAAAGCGATCACCTCGTCGCAGGTGACCGACGAAATGATGGCCCGGGTAACCGAAACCTTCCCGGTAAATCCTCCTTTATCAAAAGAAGAATACTATTACAGAAGTATATTCAGAGAACATTTTGGTTCGGAACAGGCGGCAGCCTGCGTGCCTTCGGTACCTTCGGTAGCCTGCTCGACACCTGTGGCACTCGAATGGGACGAGGCTTTCAAAAAGCAAAACGATCCATCGGGACGGGCGGTGGCCAATGTGCACGAACAGGCTTATTAGACCGCTCCGAATGAGAATGTGTCCAAACTCAAATTCAGAAGAAAGCAACTTTTAATTGAAAAGTTGACCGCTTTCAAAACACTAAAAAGAGCCATATCAGTACTCATTATCAGAGTTAGGTATGGCTCTTTTTGTAACTTCCCGGAGTGCTCAGTATAGTTGTGCGACACCCGCCGTAGAGTGTCTCAATCCACTTTTAACCGTACCCCCAGTTTAATACGACTTTCTAAAATCACGCCTTCCTCATTTTCGAAGTATTTTCGCAACATGCTCATAATATTATTGAGCGACCCTTCTTTCGTGCGGATATCCTTGGTTTTCCACACCGTTTCGATCATCAGCGGACGTTTAACAAAATTTCCGGCATTTTTACACAGAACATTCAGTACTTCCGAAGCATAATTATTAAGATAAATCTCCTCCTCCTGAATAACCAGTTTATGCTGTGAAGGATAAAACTCGTACCGGCCTATATCAAACTTTTCGGCCGACGCTTCTTTAACCACCAACTTTTCGATACGCTTCAACACTTCGGCCAGGCGATAGGGTTTGCGAACATAATCGGTATTGGGGATGCTGAAGGCTTGATCGAAATCGGTATTCTCGTCACGGGAAGTGGTGAAGAGTAAGGGCACGGGACTTACTTCGCGTATTTTCCTACTGATGGCAAAACCATCGAGCTCCTCGTTCAGGTTCACATCAAGCAAAACAATATCGGGCTGAAAATCAGCAAACTCCTTCATTACGTTGGTGCCCCCTGATAAATAACGTACCGAAAATTTACGTTCTTCCAGCGCCCCTCTCAGTGTAGTACCCAAATTTAAATCATCTTCGATTAATAATACCTTGTACATATTTTATTTAATTTTACCTGATTCTTCTTATTAACTTTAACTTACCGGCAGCAACACACTAAATTCACTGCCTTTCCCGGCTTCACTGGCCACCTGCACTTCGCCACGGTGCTTTTCAACAATATTCTTAACATAGTTGAGCCCGATTCCAAAGCCTTTGATCTGGGTTTTTCCCAAATGTACACGGCTGTATTTATCGAATACCATGTCGATTTTTTCCGCGGGAATACCAAATCCGTTATCGCGGATACTGGTACGGACCCAATTCCCCTCAGGCACCAGCCTGATCTGAATCTCCACCGTGTCGCCCGAATATTTAATGGCGTTATCGATCAGATTGGCAAAGCATTGCATCAGCAATTGCCGGTCGCCTACCAACGGCGGCAGCTGCCCGGCTACCTCGAGCGAAATCGACACTTCCTTATTCTTAAAGCGTTGCTCGCTGAATTTATCGCGCAATTCTTCCAGCATACCCGGCAAATCGATATTCAGATTGTTTAATACCAACATCCCCTCTTCGTGCTTCGATAAGGTTACAATCATATTAATCGATTCATTTAATTCGTCGGTGGCGCGAATTGAATTATTCAACAACAAGGTATTCTGAGGTGTCGCAAGCGGAGCGCCCGACATACTAAGACAGTCGAGATTGAAGGTAAGACTCGAAACCGGCCGTTTCAACTCGTGAGCAATGGTACCCAGAAACTCATTCTTGAATGCCACCAATTGCTTCTGCCTTGCCAGTACTTTTAATAAATAAGCAAAAGCCAGTATACAAATAAGCGATAAAATCAGCGAAGAGGCAAGCATAAGCCCCATCCGCTTTATGATGATCTGAAAAGGATTGATAAGATGCAACTGAAGCGCAATCCCTGCTTCTGCATCGATCAGCATCGGCTCGCTCGAAATGAGGAATAACGACGACTTCCAGTTATCGCGCGACGCTTCTATGATTTCACCCGATGCAATGCGTACCAGATTAACCGTAAATTTACTGTGAATCTCACGTGCTTCTAATATGGTGGAAATAATGCTGTCGAGCTGATGGAGTTGAAGAGGCACCTGATTGCTTAAATGTTTATGTATCGCCATGTCAAGCACACTGATTACACTTTTAGTAGATACATTACTTATATCTACATACGAAGTATTATCCTCACTGGGCGGAACTGGAGCTACAACCAAATCATCATCATTAAGTGAATTTCGATATTCAATATTCCGAAGTGACAAGTCCGCCCTGAAAGCTTCTTCAATCACCGTATTTGACTCTTTAATCCATGCCGCACGCGTGGTATTGTAATAATCGATGATCAAAAAAACCTGCGTTCCGAAAATCAGAATAAAGGAAAGCAATACCAACAAAAAGACAGTTTTAGACGACATACAGGACGATAATCAAATTATGGATAAAATCGGGGTTGATTGTGGGTATAAAATTACGCTTTTTTCCGAACATGGGGAGGGGGTACCCACCCGAAAATTTCAGAACCTCACAAATTACTCACTAATAACTCACATTTTTCACACAAATCGCTGTCAGTTGTAGTAATGCAGAAATCTTTGTGAACTTTTTGAATGCCCAAAAGTACAAAAAATGAGACAATTTGAAGAATAATAATCCAAAAACATTAAGAAATATTATAAATGACGCATTTTATCAAAATTATTTAGCTTTTTTTATGTCCAAAATGAGAACTTTGTGAGAACTTTGTGAGAACCCCGTGAGCTCAACGCGTCAAATTATACTATAATATTGTAAGGTAATTAAAAACAAACAAATACGCATATGAAAACAACTAACAAAAAAGCAGCAGAATTCACAACATTGAACGCAGCACAGATGAACGAAGTTAAAGGTGGTTATTGGTTACGTATTAAAACTTCCGACGGTCGCACAACTACTGTTTGGCTATAAATTGCATATTTATTGAAGATTATCCATTGCTTCGCTGAAGCAATAAAATCGAACGGCAAACAATCGGCGTATTGTTTGCCGTTCGATTTTATACTCCACCCGTCTTCAGCACAGCTCCGGGATACCGATGGAGCGCCCGCAAAGCATCTGTTATTTTGTTAATATACATTAAACAACCAGTGAGAACTTTGGTAGAAGCTTAGTAGAAGCGCGTGAGAACTACTTATCGATTTTAAGTGTATACCTGCAATATCAAAAAGCATTAATAACCATTATTTCTCATCCTTGTCAAAAAGGAATTGTTCATAAATCGGAATTATAAAGGATTTATTTGTTTGTTTAAAAATAGTTGTCTTCTGGTTAGCGTTGCGACTCACAGGGGCATAAACTACTTCAAATAAAAATTGAAACGTAATGCAAACATCTGATTTACAGTTTACACTCATGGAACCTTGTACACAGGAACAGGTGTTTCAGCCTTTGAATATTATCAACGATGTGCGAGGAATTCGTTCAGAAAAAAAAGCTAAGATGGCACGTTATAGGAATACTGATATAAATGGAAACCAGTGGCCCGAGAAAATCGTAAAAGCTGTTTGGAATAAGGGGCAAATTATTCATGGTTTCGATCCCGACAAGTATCGCAAAGATAGCTGTGGAGCTTGGATGCAATATGATAAATTTGGTTTTATATCGGAAAATGGTGTTGGTTGGGAAATCGACCATATCAAACCTGTATCGAAAGGTGGCACCGACGACCTGAGCAACCTGCAGCCTTTGCAATGGCAGAACAACCGGAGTAAAGCCGAGGAATACCCTGCCGTTGACTACGCCATTATCGGATCATTTTAATTTACATTCTTTACAATAAAGATATTATTATTTGACTGTAATTTTTACATACCTTCCTTCACCTGCTATTTTTTATATAATATTGCAGCTCAAAACTCAAAAACTGATTTTATAGCATGCAATTCCCTTTTTTCGCTCAACACGACGCCATGGATTGCGGTCCTGCCTGCCTGCGAATGGTGGCGGCCTTCCATGGTCGTTTTTTTTCGCTCGAAGGCTTACGCGAGCGGGCGCACCTGAGTCGCGAGGGCGTTTCGCTTCTGGGAATCAGCGAGGCTGCCGATACGATAGGACTGCGTTCGACCGGCGTACTGGTGAGTTTCGACGAACTGACAACGGCTCCCCTGCCCTGTATAGTACATTGGAATCAGGAGCATTTTGTCGTGGTGTACAATATGACCACCAGAAAGGGGAAAAGCTATGTGGATGTGGCCGATCCGGCAGGCGGGAAACAACGGTATACGAAAGATGAGTTTTGCCGGTGTTGGATCAGCTCCGGCCACGATGATAAACCAGTGGGGATCGCGCTGCTCCTCGAACCTTCTCCCGAATTTTATGCCCAGGAAGGCGATCGTGTCAACCGGCGCGGATTTTCATTCTTACTCAACTACATACGTCCCTACCGGAGTTTCATCACCCAGGTGATGATCGGATTGGTGATCGGAAGCCTGTTGCAACTCATCCTTCCCTTCCTTACCCAGTCTATCGTGGATGTGGGGGTAGCCACCAACGACATCAGCTATATCTGGCTCGTACTTATTGCTCAGCTAATGCTTATTATCAGCTCCACCGCGACCGAGTTTATCCGCGGCTGGATCCTTCTCCACCTGGGCACCAGAGTCAATATAGCACTTATTTCCGATTTTCTTATCAAGTTGATGCGCTTACCCATGGGGTATTTCGATACAAAAATGACGGGCGATATACTGCAACGTATCAACGATCATACGCGCATTCAGCACTACCTTACCAATTCGAGTCTGAACATTCTTTTCTCGGCCTTTACCATCGTTCTATTCAGCATCGTTTTACTCCTTTACAACTTAGCCGTATTCAGCATATTCGTCGTGGGCAGTGTGCTGTACTTCAGCTGGGTATGGATATTCATGAAGCGCCGTGAAGCATTGGATCACAAGAATTTCGCGCTTCAATCGGCCAACCAAAGCAATGTAATCCAGCTGGTCAACGGCATGCAGGAGATCAGACTGAATGGATGTGAACAGCAAAAACGCTGGGAGTGGGAGCGGTTGCAGGCGCGTATGTTCAGGCTTCGGATAAAAGGGCTGGCACTGGCGCAATACCAGGATTCGGGCGGAGTTCTGATTAACCAGACAAAAAACCTGCTTATCACCGCTTTGGTTGCCAAACTGGTGATCGACGGAACGATGACGCTGGGGATGATGCTGGCAGTTCAGTATATAATCGGACAGCTCAATAGCCCGGTCGACCAACTCATTAATTTTTTACGCGAAAGTCAGGATGCAAAACTGAGTCTCGAACGCCTGGGTGAGATCCACGAAAAAGAAGAGGAAGAACCGGCTCTGCATCCCGGGATACAGAAAATTCCGGCCAGGCAGGATATTGTATTGCGAAATGTTGTTTTCGGATACGACACGACCCGCATGGGATCGCCGGTTATCCGCGGTATCGACTTGCATATACCTGCCGGCAAACAAACCGCTATCGTGGGGAGCAGCGGAAGCGGCAAAACAACACTGGTGAAACTCATGCTGGGCTTCTACCCGCTTCAACAGGGTGAAATATGGCTGGGCAACCAACGTCTCAACACATACAGCATGCGCGAATGGCGTAAAAAATGCGGCGTGGTGATGCAGGATGGATTCTTATTTTCCGACTCTATTGCCCGTAATATTGCTCCCGGCGGGGAAAGTATCGACCAGGAAAAATTACTGAATGCGGTAGAGGCTGCCCATATCAGGGACTATATCGAATCCTTGCCCTTGGGGTACAATACAAAAATCGGTCAGGAAGGAATCGGGCTGAGTCAGGGACAGAAACAGCGTATTCTGATCGCACGGGCTATTTACAAAGATCCCGAAGTGGTTTTCCTCGATGAAGCGACCAATGCGCTCGACACCAACAACGAACGGGCTATCATGCAACAACTCGAACGTTTTATGAACGGACGTACCTCCATCGTGGTAGCCCACCGCCTGAGTACGGTTCGTAATGCCGACCAGATCGTGGTGATCGACCAGGGTGCAATCGTGGAACAAGGAACCCACGAAGAATTGCTAAAAAAGGAAGGAGCTTACTACCGGCTGGTAAAAAATCAATTGGACGTATGAGTAAAAAAGCAGATCAACTACACCTACGAAGCCACGAGGTTCAGGAAATATTGAGTCGTCCGCCGCATGCCCTTATTCGCTACGGCATTATGCTCATCGGCCTGATCGTGCTTTCAGTCCTTATAGCCGGCTTTTTCTTTATCTACCCCGACCGGGTCGAAGGAACCGTTTCCATCAGCAGCAGTTCGCCTCCGGTATGGGTAGTGGCACGGTCGGAAGGAATGTTGAGTCAGCTCTTCTGTTCCGACCAGGAGTATGTGGCGAAGGGCGACGCACTGGCTGTTATCGACAATCCGGCCAACACTCAGGATGTGCTGCGCATACGTTCGTTGTTGCAGGAGACTGTTTTTGAAGAAAACAAAGTAAGTTATCCGGAACAATTGCTGAACGAACGCTTTGAGTTGGGCACCATGCAGCCGGCTTATTCGCAATTTGTAAACAATGCGATAGCCTACCGCAATTTCCTGCAACTGAACCTGTCGGAAAAAGAACAAAGTATCATTAGCCAGCAGTTGAAAAACCGTGGCGATTACCGCAAGATTGTATGGAGTCAGATCGCGAACAAAGAAAAGGAAGTTGAGATTGCACGATCGGTTTATTTACGCGACAAACAGCTGTACGATCAAAAAGTACTGGCCGAGTCGGAGCTGGAACAGGCCGAACAATTGCTTTTAAGCCGGCAGAACGAATTGGAACAACTAAAAACCACCGCCTCACTCGAGAATATAGAATCGTCGCAACTTACAGGTTCGTTACAAAAATTATCGATCGAGCAGCAGCGAGAGAAAAACCAGCTGTATGCGGCATTAAAATCGTCGTTAATGGAACTGGAAACGGCACTCAGCAACTGGCAGTACAACTTTTTACTCACAGCTCCTGCATCGGGCACCCTCAGTTTTAATGGGATCTGGAACGAGCAGCAATACATTGCCAAAGATCAGAAAATGATGGCTGTGGTAACCGATAGCCTCTCTACCATAACCGGTCGAATGCTGATGCCGGCAGCCGGCGCCGGAAAGGTGGAAAGCGGGCAGCTCGTATTGGTAAAGGTCGACGATTATCCCTATCTCGAATTCGGAATGCTTCGGGGCAGCGTCGGGAAAAGCTCTCTTGTGCCCGACAAGCAGTATTATGCTGTCGAAATTGTATTTGAGCAGGGTTTGATCACCACCACCGGCAAAAAGTTGCACCTACAGGGCGAACTAAACGGTAGGGCCGAAATCATTACCAACAAACGAAGCCTGATGGCCCGCCTCCTGTCGCCTGTCAACTATTTAGTAAACCGGTCCAAGGTGTTGCACTAAGGGATCAACCTACCTTTAACTTTACGACTACAGCCGGTAAACCGTCCACTTCCACCTTTACTTTCAACAAACCCTTTTTCCCCTTGTTCTGTACAATCGCCATGCATTTCCCATAGAACAAGTTCCGCTGCGGTTTGCTCAACGAATGGTGATCGTTCTGATTTCCATTATCGGAACCGGCAATAAAACCTTCGCCTTCAACCGAGAAACGAACCAGATTAGTGGCCAGCGGACAGGCATTCCCATCGGCATCTACCAATTCGACGGTAACAAACGAAAGATCCTTTCCGTCGGCTTTCAACCGGTTACGGTCGGGAACAGCCCTTATTGCCACGGGTTGTCCGGCGGTTTTTCGCTCCTGAACCAGCACTGGCGTCCCTTCTTTAAAACTAATAGCCTTGATTGTGCCGGATTCGAAAGGCACCCTCCACACTACCTGCATGGCCTCTCCTTTCGATTTGCGTCCCAGCGACCGGTCGTTCAGGAAAAGTTCCACTGCATCGGCCTGGTTGTAATAGGCCCATACATCGATGGTATCGCCCGCCTGCCAATTCCAGTGCGGAAAAACATGTAACATCGGCCGGTGAGTCCATTGACTTTGGTACAAATAATAACTATCCTTCGGAAACCCGGCAAGGTCGACCAACCCGAAATACGAACTGCGCGAAGGCCACCAGTAAGGCGTTGGTTCACCCAGATAATCGAACCCGGTCCAGATGTATTGGCCGGCAATATGCGGATATTGCTCCACAATCCGGAGCGTACGGGCATGAGTCGATCCCCAGGGTACATGACTGTTGTCGTACGACGAACATTGCTGCGACGGATCGGAATACGGGATATCCCAACGCCTGGGTGCAATCACCATGCTATCCGAGGGCTGTACGTAGTAGCCACGTGTATGAAGCGACGAAACCGACTCGGTGACAATAAACGGCTTACCCGGAAAACGTCCGGGCACACCGGCATACTCCTGTTCATGGTAATTAAATCCAATCAGATCCAATGCATCCGATTGAAACAGAAAGTTGATATCACGCGTTTCATTACTCCCGGCCGTCACCGGACGGGTCGGATCCAAGCGCTTCACAATCTCGGACAGGCGTTTGGTAATCAGTGCATTCACCGAAGCCCGGCCCCCCTTGTACTCCTCAGGATTGATCGTACGCGTAACATTCAGCATTACATTCGCTTCCTTCAAACTCAAGGTATCACGTTGCTCGTCGAGCCATTGCTCCTGAACCTCGTTACCTATACTCCACATAAATACCGAAGGGTGGTTCCGGTCGCGTAACACCAGATCCGATAAATCGCGCTCGAACCATCCGGGAAAATCGAGTGAGTAATCAAAAGCCGATTTGCCTTTACGCCACACATCAAACGCTTCATCCTGAACAATAAAGCCCATCCTATCGCACAATTGAAGTAATTCCGGCGCCGGCGGATTATGTGCCGTCCGGATCCCATTCACTCCCATCGCCTTCAACAACTCCAACTGCCGCTCCAGCGCCCTCGTGTTGATAGCAGCCCCCAACGCTCCCAGATCGTGATGCATACACACTCCGTTGATTTTGATCGGCTTCCCGTTAAGAGAAAAACCCCGTCCGGCATCAAACGTAAACCAGCGCAAACCAAGCTCGGTGATATAACTATCCATCAAGCGACCCGATTCGTAGACCAAAGTCTCCAGCCTGTACATCGCCGGATCGTCGACCGACCACAGGTGCGGAGCGGTAAGCTTCAATTGCTGTGTTACCGCCAGGATATCCCCTTCTTTCACCCTCGC
Organism: Paludibacter sp. 47-17; assembly: GCA_001898935.1. GTDB lineage: Bacteria > Bacteroidota > Bacteroidia > Bacteroidales > Paludibacteraceae > Paludibacter. The sequence goes on along the minus strand of MKVT01000008.1, from coordinate 345,253 downwards.
AAACTCACGTGCTCCCGCCACCACCTTCCTTTTCGCATCCAGCAATCGCTGCCTCACTTCCACGGTCCGGTCTTCTGCCGACCGGTTTTCCAGCCTGGTCTCGACCTTCAGCAAGGCTTTTTCCGCCGACACTTCCGGCGTTGTAACATACGTACCCCAATGCGCCACATGAACATCATTGGTGGTTACCAACCACACATTGCGGTAAATACCCGAACCCGAATACCAGCGCGAATTGGGCTGCATGGAATTATCGACCCTCACCGCCAACACATTAGCACCTTCAAATTTTAAATAGGGAGTCAAACAATACCGAAAACCAATATAGCCAAACGGCCGCTTTCCAAGGTAATGACCGTTTATCCATACTTCGCTGTTGCGGTACACGCCGTCGAAATCGATAAAAACCTGGCTGTACTTGCCTTTGGGGCAATCAAACGTTTTCCGGTACCACCCTACACCACCGGGCAATGCACCTCCGCCGGGCGTGGCCGGATAATGTTCGCTAAAATCGGATTCGATGCTCCAATCGTGCGGCAGGTTCAAACTCCGCCATCTACTATCATCATAACCGGGTTGAAAAGCTGGAGCGACGTCCTGATTCAGAAACTTCCAACCGGAATTAAAACCGATTACCTGCCGCCCCTGGGCCGGCGCTGCCAAAGGAAGTACTAAACCAAATACGATTACAAGCCGGAGTATAATGCTCATCATAAAAAAAACTGTATTTTCACTGAATGCAAAAATACAGTTTTTTACTCCCTTCCGAAGGTTAACCGGTAAACAAAAAGGGTATCAAAACGTAAAAAACCTACTTTGTTTACACTTCAATTCATAAAAATCTTACAAACCCGATCTTTTCAACAGCTCATCCATTTCCTGCTGAACCTTCCGGGCTTCTACCCTTGCTGCTCCGGCAAAGTCGGTTCCCGATGAAGCATATATAATCTGACGCGACGAATTCACCAGCAACCCGCACCGACTGTTCATCCCATAACGGGCCACTTCTTCCAGGCTACCGCCCTGGGCGCCTACACCCGGCACCAATAAAAAGTGATCGGGAACAAGCGTACGGATACCTGCGAGCATTTCGGCCTTGGTGGCTCCTACTACATACATCAGGTTATCGCCCGTACCCCATTTTTGTGAAGTTTTGAGTACTTTTTCGTACAGTTTCTCCCCTTTATCGTCGCTTGTAAGCTGAAAATCAAACGCTCCTTTGTTCGATGTCAACGCCAGCAATATCACCCATTTATCCTCGTACGTAAGAAACGGCAATACCGAGTCTTCGCCCATATAGGGTGCTACGGTTACCGCATCAAACTCCATATTCCCGAAAAAAGTACGGGCATACATGGCCGACGTATTCCCAATATCTCCGCGTTTGGCATCGGCAATAATAAATTGATCGGGATAATTCTCGCGAATATAATCCACCGTGCGCTCCAGCGCTTCCCAGCCCGGCAGGCCTTGACTTTCGTAAAAAGCCAGGTTAGGCTTGTACGCTACGCACAAATCGGCAGTGGCATCGATAATGGCCTTATTAAACTCAAAAACCGTGTCCTGACTTTCGTCGAAAAGAAACTCGGGAATTTTTTGCAGATCGGTATCGAGTCCGACACAAAGAAACGATCGCTTGCGTTGAATATTTTCAAAAAGTTGTTTTCTGTTCATGTTGTTATATTTCACTTTCTTTTAAACGTTCGGCATTTTCGGCTACAATCAGCTGGTCGATTACCGACTGGACATCGCCGTTCATAAAAGCGGCCAGGTTGTAAATCGTAAAATTGATGCGGTGATCCGTAATTCGGCCCTGCGGATAGTTGTACGTACGAATCTTTGCCGAGCGGTCGCCGGTAGAAACCATGGTTTTACGTTTTGATCCGATCTCGTCTAAGTACTTCTGATGCTCAATGGCGTAAATACGCGACCGAAGTTCAATCATCGCCTTTGCCTTGTTCTTGTGCTGCGACTTTTCGTCCTGGCATTGCACCGTGATTCCCGTAGGAATATGCACCAGGCGTATGGCCGAATAGGTAGTGTTTACCGACTGACCGCCTGCACCCGACGAGCAAAACGTATCCACCCGAACGTCCGACTCTTTCAGTTCGATATCGAACTCTTCGGCTTCGGGCAAAACAGCCACCGTAGCAGCCGAAGTATGTACCCGTCCCTGAGTCTCGGTTTGAGGTACCCGTTGTACCCGGTGCACCCCCGATTCATATTTCAAGGTACCATACACTTTATCGCCCGAAACGGTGAAAATGATTTCTTTAAAACCTCCCGAAGTTCCTTCCGACACATTGGTAACCTCCACCTTCCAGCCTTTCGACTCGCAATAACGGGTATACATCTTAAACAAATCGCCGGCGAAAATAGCCGCTTCGTCGCCTCCCGTACCTCCCCTGATTTCCACGATCGCGTTTTTATTGTCTTCGGGGTCGGCCGGGATCAACAGCAGCTTGATTTCTTCTTCCATCTGCGGGATACGCTCTTCCAACTCGTCGAGTTCGGCCTTTGCCATTTCCCGCATTTCGGCATCCGATTCACTGTTCAGAATCTCTTTTGCCTCGGCATAATGCGACAATGCCAGTTCATATGCATTTCTGGCCGTCAGCAGGTCCTCCAGCTCCCGGTATTCCTTGTTGAGTTTCACGAAGCGCTTCTGATCCGAAATCACCGAAGGATCGGTAATCAGGGTCGATATTTCTTCGAATTTATGTTGTAATCCTTCTAATTTTTCTACTAATGTCTTTTCTGCCATATTTGATGTTCGCTTCCTAACCGGAGAGAACTGAACCGCGCTAACGATCACAGCCCTTCAGCGGCGCTCTTTATTTATTGGAGTTGTTCCACCCACTTACGGGCATTCACAAATGCTTCGACCCACGGAGTAATCTGATCCGAGTTTTTACGTCCGGCCGGGTAATGCGCCCACTGCCAGGGGAAAATGGCTCGCTCCAGATGAGGCATCATTGCCAGATGACGCCCATCGGCCGAGGCGATACCAGCAGTATTGTAATCCGAACCATTCGGGTTGGCCGGATATCCTTCGTAGCTGTATTTGGCGATTATCGCATACTTGCTTTCGTCGTAAGGCAACGAGAATTTTCCTTCGCCATGGGCCACCCAAACCCCCAACTTGCTGCCCGAAAGCGAGCCAAACATCACCGAGTTATTCACCGGTATGGTCAATCCCACAAAGCCTGATTCAAACTTATGCGAGTCGTTGTGCAGCATGCGGGGTTGCTGTTCGTGGCCGGAGGTCAGGAGACCGAGTTCCACCATCAGCTGGCATCCGTTACAGATACCTAGACTCAGCGTATCCTGACGCTGGTAATAACGATCGAGCGTAGCTTTGGATTGTTCGTTGTAGAGGAAAGCCCCGGCCCAGCCCTTGGCCGAACCCAATACATCGGAATTGGAGAAGCCGCCGCAGAATACGATCATATTCACATCGTCGAGTGTCTCGCGCCCCGTTGCCAGGTCGGTCATGTGCACATCTTTGACATCGAAACCGGCCAGGTAAAGTGCATAGGCCATTTCACGCTCGCCATTGGTGCCTTTCTCGCGGATGATTGCCGCTTTTATTCCCGAAGGCCGGCGATCGGGCGACAGCCCGAATTGCGATAATTTTCCTTTAAAAGAAGGATTGAACTGGAATTGCAACGGCTGTTGCTTATAATTGGTATAACGGGCCAAAGCCTGTGCTTCGCCACTCTGACGACGATCGAGCAGGTACGACGATCGATACCAGGTATCGCGTAAGTCGTTTATAGAGAACGTATAGCTTACCTTTTTCTTGGTAACTTCCAACCGGCGCTCTTCGATGGGAACAGCTATTCTGGCATAGCCGACACCCGCGGCCTCCAGAAGCTTCTCGACCGGCTTGCGGTCTTTCACCTGGATAATCACTCCGGGATTCTCGGCAAATAAATTGGTTACTAACGAAGTACCTGCCAACTGATCCAAATTGACGGCCAAGCCTCCTTTGGCATTGGCAAAACACATTTCGGCCAGTGCAGTGATTAATCCGCCTTCGGAAATATCGTGACCGGATAAAATCAGGTTGTGGGCGATCAGCTCCTGGATAGCTTCGAAAGCTGCCTTGAAATATTCGGGTTCTTGAACGGTGGGCACTTCGTTTCCGATTTTATTGAGGGTCTGCGCCAGCACCGAACCGCCCAACTTCTGCCGGTCGAACGAGAAATCGACATAATACAGGGTTGTTTTCGGATCGTTGACCACCACCGGGCTAACTGTTTTTTTAACATCGGTAACTTCGGCGGCGGCGGAAATAATGACGGTTCCGGGCGAGAATACTTTCCCGTCGTCGTATTTCTGGGTCATCGACAACGAATCTTTTCCGGTGGGAATATTGATTCCCAGCTGGCAGGCAAAATCGCTGCAGGCTTCCACCGCCTTATAGAGGCGGGCATCTTCGCCCGGATTCTTGCTGGGCCACATCCAGTTGGCACTGAGCGAAATCGTTTCCATCCCGTCTTTCAGCGGAGCCCACACCAGGTTGGTAAGAGCTTCGGCAACAGCCAGTACCGATCCGGCCGCCGGATCGGCCAATGCAGCCAGCGGCGCATGTCCGATGGAAGTGGCAATTCCCGCCTGTCCGCGGTAATCCAATGCTACCACACCCAGGTCGTTCAGCGGCAGTTGTATTTCGCCGGCACATTGCTGACGGGCAATTTTTCCGGTAATCGAACGGTCGACCTTGTTGGTCAACCAGTCCTTACACGCAACCGACTCTACCTGCAATACATTTTCGAGGTAAGTCTGCAGCAGATCTTCAGTGATTTCAACCGGAGCAAACTGCTCATCAAGCGTAGTATCGGTAATGATCGTTTTGGGCGGCTTGCCAAACATATAATCCAGACGCAGATCGATGGGCTTTTGCCCGTCGGCCTGTTCGAATACAAATTCCATATCGCCGGTAGTTTCGCCTACCACGTACATCGGAGCCCGTTCGCGTTCGGCAATACGTTGCACCAGCGCCAGGTCGTCTTCTTTCATCAATAAACCCATGCGTTCCTGGCTTTCGTTGCCCACAATCTCCTTGGCGCTCAACGTAGGATCACCCACGGGCAGCTTATCCACTTCAATTTTGCCACCGGTAGTCTCCACCAATTCCGAGAGGCAGTTGAGATGACCTCCCGCACCGTGATCATGGATGGACACGATAGGGTTATGGTCCGATTCGGCCAGGGTTCGGATTACATTCGCCACACGTTTCTGCATTTCAGGGTTGGCACGCTGTACCGCGTTGAGTTCTACGGCATTGGCGTAATGTCCGGTTTCTACCGACGATACGGCACCGCCGCCCATCCCGATACGGTAGTTGTCGCCCCCCATCACAACCACCTTCTCACCCACCTCGGGAGTGCCTTTCAGTGCATCCTTACGATTACCGAAGCCCACTCCGCCGGCCAGCATAATTACTTTATCGTACCCGTATTTCTTATCGTTTTCTTCGTGTTCGAAGGTCAGCAACGAACCACAAATAAGCGGCTGACCGAATTTATTTCCAAAATCGGAAGCTCCGTTCGAAGCCTTAATAAGAATTTGCTCCGGAGTCTGGTACAGCCACTTGCGGGCTTCGATAGCCGACTCCCAGGCTTTAGGGCTATTGCGGGGATAGGAGGTCATGTATACAGCCGTTCCGGCAATGGGCAAACTCGCTTTTCCCCCTCCGAGACGATCGCGGATTTCGCCTCCCGTGCCGGTCGCGGCGCCATTGAAAGGCTCCACGGTAGTAGGGAAATTATGGGTTTCGGCTTTCAGTGAGATGACCGATTCAATCTGTTTTGTGGTAAAAAAGTCGGGTTTGTCGCCCGAAGCAGGAGCAAACTGTTCTATTTGAGGCCCTGCATTAAATGCCACATTATCTTTATAGGCCGACACCAGCCGGTTGGGATTTTCTTCCGAGGTCTTGCGTATTAACTGAAACAACGATGCTTCTTTCTCTTCCCCATCGATCACGAAAGTACCGTTAAAGATTTTATGCCGGCAATGCTCCGAGTTTACCTGCGAGAAGCCGAATACTTCCGAGTCGGTAAGTTTACGGCCTACCTTACGGCTCACCTCGTTGAGGTATTCGATTTCGTCGGCGCTTAATGCCAACCCTTCCTGTGCGTTATAAGCGGCAATATCGTCGACCGGCAAAATAGGCTCCGGCTGTTTGTCGATGGTAAATAAATCCTGATTCAAAACAGGATAAATACGCTCAAGCATAGGATCGTACTGCATGGCACCCTGAACCGAAGGAATAGAAGGTACCGGACGGAACTCTTCGATACGTAAAATGCCGCGAATCCCCATATTTTGAGTGATTTCAACGGCATTGGTACTCCAGGGAGTAATCATTTCACGGCGCGGACCGATAAAGTTACCTTCGACTATAGCGACCGGAACTACCTCGGCATCACCAAAAAGCCACACTAAACGTTCGGTTGCCGCGGCATCGAGCGGCTGGGGAGAATGCACAGCGAATACCACTTGCTGGGCAGTACGGAAAAATTGAATCATGATGTTTTTTTCGAATGATTTTTCAGGGTGCAAAGATAGTCAAAATCCCCCAAAATCGGAAGCAGCAAACGGTAATTAGTTACAACAAAAACGAAACAGTTGCCGGCATTGGGATGCCGGCAACTGTTTCTCAACCATCAAAAGAAATATTTATCCGAAGAAGAATTTGTGCAATTCTCCGTAATGATCACGGTACATTTTATAGGCATCGTCGATAATCTGAAGGGCCGTAGCTTTATCAAAAAACTTCTCCACCACCACGGTTTTATTCTCCAACTTGGTATAATCTTCGAAAAAACTCATGGTTTCCTGCATCACGTGCGGAGGAAGGTCCGACACGTCGTTGTAATGCGACACACTGGGATCGCCCGCAGCTACGGCAATGATTTTATCGTCGGCTTCGCCGTTATCGAGCATGCGCATTACACCGATCACTTTTGCTTCCACGATACACAACGGCACGACTTCGATACGTGACAAAATCATAATATCCAGCGGGTCTTTATCGTCGCAATAGGTTTGAGGTATAAAACCATAATTATGAGGATAGTATACCGAAGAATACAACACCCGGTCGAGCCGGAGCAAACCGCTGTCTTTATCCAGTTCGTATTTGGCACGGTTGCCTTTGGGGATTTCGATGATTCCTTTTACAATATCGGTGTTCGAGGTTTGGGGTACTACCTGATGCCAGGGATTAAAATTACTTCTCATAATATTTGTGCTGTATGATCGCCGGTTTTTACTTCTTTGGGTGAAATGATACGCTCGATGATTCCTTCTTCGTTGATAATAAAGGTTGTACGAAACATTCCCATATACTTGCGTCCATACATCGATTTTTCGCCCCAGGTTCCAAACAATTGCGACAGGGTAGTCCCGGTATCGGCAATTAAATCGAAGGGCAACTCTTGTTTCGCTATAAATCCTTTGTGCGACTTTGCACTATCAGCACTTACTCCGATAACAACATAGCCTGCCTTACGCAACTCACTGTAATTATCGCGCAGATTACATGCCTGAGCCGTACAACCCGAGGTGTTGTCTTTGGGATAAAAATACAATACCACTTTTTTGCCTTTATAATCGGAGAGCTTCAGCTCTTGTCCATCCTGATTCAGACCCAGAATTTCCGGTGCCCGGTCGCCTACTTGTAATGCCATACGAAAGCTGTGTTTAATCGTTAAAATTATTCAATAAAAAATCAGTTGTGCAAATGTAAAGAATAAAATGTGAAAAACAATCGTCTGCCATCGGGTTCATAAAAATTTAACACCCCGACCAGGGCCTGCAATCCGGCTCAGGCCTTCAAAACATGCATTTCGCAGTTGCGGCAATCGAATTCGAGCCGGAAACGCTGCTGACCGTGCGAAAGAACCAAAGGCCCGGCCACGGGCATGGTTTGTCCTTCGCGCGGACACCAACCCATTTCATATTTCACGCAATGTTTTGTAAACATCAGCACCGCCTCTTCTTCTCCTTTGATCTCAAAACCTGGCAACACCTCCTGTACTCCATGTTCGGTGTAAAACCGATGCGCAAGTTTATTGGTGACATTACCCAGGTAAGTGAGTTTTTTCAGGGGAAACCCGGCCGGTTGTCGCACAGCCGGTTTTTCCCGCTCATAACTGAGCATGCGTTGTGCTTCCAATTGCTCTACCGCCCTTCGCCGCCCTTCGTTTAAAACAGAGGTGGGAATAAACCAGTTTTTCGAAAGTTCAAGTTCTATAGCAGATGCTTCGAAAATGGTGGTTCCTAACTTTCCCAATTGCCGGCGGATTTCCTCCTGCACACCATCCGAGCGCCTTGCTTCCTGTTTACCGGCTGCTATAAATGAGCGAATCTCTACTCCGTCTTCATCTGTAAGGGTCAGGCTAAACCCACCGTCCTGCTCGGTCAGCTTCATCGCGACCGCTATTTTCCGTTCCGCGGTTTTTCCTTTCAGCAACTTGTCGAACACATGATCCTGATTGCGGTACAACATCGTTCCAACCTCCAGTTGCGGCATCCAATGCGGCACCACACGCCTGTTGTTTTCAACCCCGTTCACCAGAAATCCCTTCAACGTTCCATCCGAAGCCACAAAACACAACCCATCGGCTGTATGCAACCGGCGATCGGTGTCGATATCAATGTAATTCCGTCCCAAACCCGTTACTTTCCCGATCGGCTCGCCCAGCGACTTAGGAGTTTCGGGCTGATGAATCGCGCGATGCCGACCGTGCAAAAAATAATCGGTGGCCGACCGGCGGAAGCTCTTCCCGGGATCGGGCTCAATGAAAATCCGGGTCGTCCCCGACGAAGCTCTGCCGTACTTCCCTGCCGAAGCATCGATAATCCGATCCAGTTTGCGGCGATAATAGGCAGTGATGTTTTTTACATAATCAATATCTTTGAGCCGACCTTCAATTTTGAGCGAAGTAACCCCCGCTTCCAACAACTCATCCAACGAATCCGACAAATCAAGATCCTTCAGCGAAAGTAAATGCTTCGATTTTTGAAGCCGGTTTCCTTCTCCATCGTGTAAATCGTAGGCCAACCGGCAATACTGGGCGCATTCGCCCCGATTGGCACTGCGCCCGCTCATGGCCTGACTGATGTAACACTGGCCACTGTAGCTGACGCACAAAGCGCCATGTACGAATACTTCCAGCTCAACCTCCGTAGCAGCCGCAATCCGTTGTATTTGTTTCAAGCTAAGCTCCCGGGCCAGTACCACCCGCGAAAAACCGGATGCGGCAAGAAACTGCACCTTTTCCAGGGTTCTGTTGTCGGTCTGCGTACTGGCATGTATAGCGACGGGCGGCAAATCGAGCTGCATGATGCCCATATCCTGAATAATAATTGCATCCACTCCGGCCTCGTATACCTGCCCGATCAGCTCCCGGGCTGCCGGCAACTGACTATCGGTGAGCACCGTATTAATGGCGACATACACTTTAACCCCAAAGCGGTGGGCATAGCGAACCAGTTCGGCAATATCGTCGACCGAATTACCTGCAGCTGCCCGTGCACTGAACTGAGCCGCACCGATATACACAGCATCGGCACCATGATCGACTGCAGCCTTACCACATTCCAGATTTTTTGCCGGAGCGAGTAATTCGATTTTTCTCATCGGTTGCTATTGAATCTTTGTCAGGTCGTAAGGCGTTTCCTGATATACGAAATAGTTGAGCCAGTTGGTAATCATCAGATTGGCATGACTTCGCCAACGCACTACCACCCCCTGGGCCGGATCGTTGTTCAGGTAATAATTGCGTGGAATCTGAATTTCGAGCCCTTTCGACACATCCCGCATGTATTCTTCGTGCAAGGTATTGGGCGAGTATTCCGAATGACCGGTAATAAAGAATTCGCGCCCGTTGCGTCCCATCACCATGTACACCCCCGATTCGGGCGATTCGGAAAGTATCGTGAGCTCGGCTACCCGGCGGATATCGTCGGCACGTACTTCGGTATGCCGGCTGTGAGGCACAAAAAACACATCGTCGAAACCACGGAAAATGGGATTCAGGGGGTTATGGGTATGGTGCTCAAACACCCCAAACATCTTTTCGGGCAGCGGGTATTTCGGAATTCCGTAATAATGGTATAAACCGGCCTGCGAAGCCCAACAAATGTACAGCGTAGAGGTAACATGCTTGCGGGCCCAGTCCATAATCTTAACCATTTCGGGCCAATAATCCACTTCTTCGAACGGTAAATGCTCCACCGGAGCTCCGGTGATAATCATTCCGTCGTAATTGCTTTTGCTTATTTCGTCGAACTTTTTATAAAATGCCAGCATATGCTCGATGGGCGTATTGCGGGAAGTATGGCTGTCGAGCTGCAGAAAATCGAGCTCTATCTGAAGCGGACTATTGGAAAGCAAACGTATTAAGTCGGTTTCGGTGGTTATCTTCAGAGGCATTAAATTAAGAATCACGATTTTCAGGGGCCTTATTTCCTGATGGGAAGCCCTGTCGGAATCCATTACGAAGATATTCTCGTTTCTGAGTACGTCAACTGCGGGTAAGGTAACGGGTATATTAACTGGCATAATTTCTAATTTTTGAGTTCGAAATAGGTATTGAAAAGGGTCTGATAATCGGCTGTGCCTACAAAATTACGAATAAACTCATCCAATTTACTTTTTAGCTCGACCGCCGTGCCGCGTACCGTCCATCCCAACTGAAGGTGGAAAGTAAGAGGAAGCGACATGTCGACTTCAGGATAACGCTTCTGCAACCTTTTTGTTAAATACGCCGGGCAAATTGTATAGCGGATTTCGCCGGAAGCAACCCCTTTTACCAACTCATCGAGGGTGGTGTAGTTACTTTCGCTTACCACCGGATGAATGGCCAGGTCGTCGGCAAGATACGACAACAGAGAGCTGAAGGGCGAGGCTTTCACCACAACTATTTCGCAGCTATCCAACTGGTACTGTGTCGACACGGTCAGATTACCGGCCGAATCGGGCAGCTGCACCAGCATCAGATTGGTTTCCACCAGCGGGTGAACCGAAACAATCTGCCGGCCGCTATCGGGAAGCAGGGGCTGCATCGAAACAATAATATCGCATCCCCCCTCTGTCAGTTCCTTGTTCCCCTGCAGGTGGTCGGGTTCCTGTATAATCGCCAACTCTACCCCCAGCTCATCGGCAAACCGCTTCACTACTTCATACTGAAAACCATATACTTTTGCACTATCCTTTGTAAATCCGTGCTCCCCGCTATCGATCAACACAGTGAGCCGGCCGTCGCTTAAAATGTCGGGTAGATCGCGATCGCCCTGATGACGGGTAATCACCACAAGAATGACCGACACCACCAAAACAAATGATCCTATGATAAAAATTCCCTTCTTCATCTCCGCCTTCTTTCATTTAATCGTAAAAATTCCAGGTGAGTCCCATCCGAAATTGAGCCGGATACAAGGGATAGTAAGGCATCGAATAGTAATCACCTTTCATGAATAAATTATTGATATGGTAATATTGCGCAAAAAAACGGGTGCGCTTTAAGTGGGCATTCACATACACATTCATCAGCGGATAATTGCCGATTCTCTTTTGATCCTGAACATGGAATTGTCCGGTAGCCGGCATATACGACGGAGCATAATACAGGGTATGATACCTCAGGTCGACCCCCATCTGAACCGACAACACCTTGAACCATAGCCCGTCGTAATACAAATTATGAAAGAGCGTGAGGGTAGGCAGCGGCAAATACTCCTGATGCGAACTCAATTGATATACTACATTATTCTCCAGGGTAAATTTACCGGCTTTAAAATCCTGCTTTAAATTTGCGGCCAGCACCTGCACGTTTCCGGTAAATTGAACAGGCATGGCTTTACGATCGAAATAAATCAGGTTACTGACATTTTCAACCGAAGCCTTAAGCGCAAAGCGCAACACGGGGACAGACAGCCGGCCGTTCAGTTGCGTACGGTACAGCTTTTCAAAATCGGCATCCCATTTAAAGTGATTGGAATGATAATAGCTTGTAAAATACGACGGGGTTTCGCTCCGTACAAGTCCGCTGGCATCTAAATTGAGCTGGTGCTTACCAAGGGGGATCGTCCCTTTCAGGCTGGCATTAAGCGCAAAATCGCCTGCCCGGCGGCCTAAAAAGGTCAATTCTCCGGAAAAATTATACCGGAGGAATTTCCCGTTGTCCCTGGAGAGGATAGCTCCTGCCTTGGTACTGGAGTTGGTATGATTCCATACAATCGTATCAACCTGATAAACAAAACGTTCGATCCCGTTTTCGAGATAAGCCGACAAACCGAACTTCAGCCATTTGTTAAATTCTTCCGCCATGCTCACCGACACCCGGTTGGATATCGACCGGTAAGCTGCCGTATCATTGGTCTCTTTTCCCTCGAAAAAGGTGTTTTCATAAAAATCCTTTTCGACCGACGGTTCGAAATAACGTTTCCGATAGTCGGATATGTTTAAGGTGTGTGCAAAAATAGTCACCGGCACGTACTCCATCCGCACCGAGTCTTCGTTGATACGTACCGGACGCTCGATGCCCAGGGAGTAACTGTGGTTATAAAAAAGCTGATTGAGTTTCAGATTCGAGAATCCCCTTATATTGACCGGGATGTTCTGAGGAGGATAATTGATAGAGCCATTAATATAAGCGGTATCCGTAATACCGCCGTTTTCATAATTACTGTGATTATTGGTGGTAACCACTCCCGTTGCCGAATAGTTTTTACCCGAGTAGGTGCCGAAAATACTTCCTCCGAAGCGTTTGGATGCCAGGCTCGTATACTCGCCGCGCGCAAACAGATAATCGAGCACTATCCCCATATTAAACTTACGGTTGGCATTGGCAGTGAATAAAAACCGGAATTGCTCATCTTCGTAATAATTGGTTCCTCCGGTCAGGTAATACAAACTACTGAAAGGGGTTTTGGTATTGTAAAATGTGGTCGATTCGAGCTGATGAAGATAAGGATAATAGGCATCGGCAAATATAAATTCGTGCTGTTGCGGCCGGTCGAAATACAATTTGGATTGAATAGGCGATCCAAGATTGCCACGATAGGAATTGGCAATACTGAAGCGGTCGATAGCATTATCGAGTTGAAAATTGAGATGTGCGGTATCCACAGGAATCGTATCGACGGTTGCCTGCATACCCGTCACTTTCCAGGTTTTCAGAAACACCTGAGCAGGCGCCTGTATCGAATCACCGGCTACCAGCCACGCGCTCATCAAGAGCAAAACTACAATAATTCCGCTTTTCATATCCTGTCTGCTATTCATCCTGAACCGGAAAAACATATTGTGTTTGTCGAACATTATATTTTGTCATTTCCTGATTGGAATCGAACCCCATGCCAATAATGATGTATTCGGCAGTCGTAATTTTAATCAGACTATCGGAATAGATTTTCTCCATACGCTGGTCCCAGAACAACAATTCGGTTTCGAACAGCTCTCCCTGGATATTGGTGGCTCTCACCTTCCCTTTCAGTTCCCAAAGCTGCTCGCGCTCGTAAAACCGGGCATATAAGCAATGCACGTTGGCATCCACATTTAATTGCTCATCGAAACGTTCGAGGTGGATGCCGACCGGGAACTCCCAATAGGGCTGAGCAGCTTTGTCGAAAATATCCCATTGAGGCGTATTGATGCGGTAGCGGGTAATGCCCGAGTCGGAAATTACAGTCGTTATTGCCTGTGCATGAAGCTGAGGCAATGTGGCCCGGTCGCTTACGGCTTCGGCGAGCTCAGTATCTTTACTCCCACAGGAGATGAACGAAAAAAGCACGACAACCACCAAAAGGGCGGTTGTCATGCGATAATTGATTGTCAAATCGTTGCGAGTTGTATTACCTGTCGGTATCATCTTGCAGTAGTACTTTCACTAATCCATCCGCCTACGAAGAAGGTTTTACCTGCCTGCATATCGGGATGCATAAAAATATCTTCTTTGGTAGGATAGTGGCGGCTATACGTGGCGATCAGTTTGTTGGCGTCTTCGGTCAACGAAGGATCGACTTGTTTGGCTTTATTAAACTTGTCAACAGCAGCCCAGAATACCGATTTCTGAAGAATCGGATCGTCAAAAATACCGCGTGCACTGGCATAAGCCAAGCCGATAATCAGGTATGCTCCTCCGTTGTTGGGATTTAATTCGAGCGAACGAAGTGCATAGGTTTTGGTTTGCGGGAAGTTCGATAATTTCGAATAATTGATTTGCGCGATGGTATATAAATAATCGGCTTTATCGGCATTCGAAGTGCTCAGTTCGGAAGCTGAAATATAATACTTGATAGCCTGGGCAAAATCTTCTTTCTTGAACGACATGGCTGCCAGTGCGGCTGCCGATTCGGCATCGGGCTGAATTTTGTAAGCATCGACGGCTGCACTGAAATACACTTCCGATTCGGTACATCTCACACGACGGTAAAACGAGATTACCTTGTTCAGGTAGCTTAAATCCTTGTTGTTGGTTTTCACTTTTTCGGCATACAACTGATCGAGGGTGCTACAGTCGGCAGCACCACTTTGAGCAAACAATACATCGATTCCGTTTTTGTACTGCGCAGCCTGCTCGGCTTGCTGAGTATTGGTCTGATCGGCCGCCATTGCCTCGAGCAATGCATTGGCTTTCAGATAATCGGCGATGTATTTTTCAGCATGCGCCTTGTCGGCCGCGTATTTCTTATCGGAAAGAACTACAAACTGACGAACAAATTCGATATCGGCTTTTTCGCCCAGTCCATCAACCGCTTCTTCCAACCATTCGTAGGCCGGCTGAATGTTTTCGCTTTTCGAATAAATCAGGTAGTCGAGTGCTTTAATCCCTTTGATCCAGGGAGTCGGGTAACGTTCGTCGTCGCCAAAATACTTAATACGCTGATCGTACATTTTCATCAACTTGGCGAATACTTTCTGGTACGAAGCATCGTCTTTCTGCTGGGTAAGCTCCCACTGCACGATGTTACGTCCCTGGCTGTAGATTACCCGATTGGCCGACGGACAGGTTTCAAAAACCATGTTCCAGGGCTCCAGTGCATCTGCAAATTGTTTGTTCTTTGCCGATTCGTTGAACAAACTGATATTCATAATACATTCTTCGGTTACCACACTCTCTTCGGCTGCCGGTTGTGCGGCCTCCGGAGCCTGAACCTGTTCCGTTTGCTCTTTCTTGTTCTTTTTATCTTTCTTACTTTCTTTCTGAGCATAGCAACCGGTAATCAGCACTACACTCAGAACCATTAAAACTAACCTTTTCATACTAATCATTGTAATTTATGGAACTGTTTTTATAATTTTCGTTTGAAGAACCAGTTTTCGCTGAAGGTTGTATTCAGGGTAAACTTGAAATAGTCTTCTCTGAACATGCTTCTTTCACCTGTTTTACCATATTCTACCGCGACGTTGATCATAGTATTACTGGTTCGCAACGGCAATCCTACACCAAAACTTATACCATAGTTGCGCGATTGCTGTTGACCCGCGATTTTGTAATACGGATCGCTCAAGGTTAAACCTGCGCGGTACCGCACCCTGTCGAAATAACTCCGGCCCCTGATATCGGGTATATACTCTGCGCCGATCGAGAGCCGCGTCCGGTTGGTCAGACTGTCGGTTTTATTGTAAAACCGGCTGTCGCTCCATTGTTGCTGTACATAATCAACAGCCAGCGTCAGTTTCTCGTCGAAGGTATAATTCAATCCCGCACCGAACATCACCGGCATATCGAACGCATCGCCAAACAGGAGGGTGTCGGAGGGAATCCCGCTGTTGATCTGACGGGCTTCACTTTTAAGCACCGACTTGTTCTCGTAAATTAAACCGGCCTGCAAGGTATGCTTCGAAGCAAAAGTCCGGAAATACTGCAAACCATACCGGAAACGATAACTCCCCACATGAATAAAATTGTCCTGCTCGGCGCTCGTTCCGCCGGAATTAAACAAAGTAGCCCGTTTATTGCTTACATCGCCGAACATATAGTATGCATTCACTCCTAACGAAAAATGCCGCAGCAATTTAAGACTCAAACCCGTATAAACCTGGGTGATACCCCCGTTGCCACTGAAGGATTGCTGGTAATAGACTTTGTTCCCCGAATTCTGATGACCGTATACCGGCAACGAATCGTTACGGTAAAACGAATAGCCTGAAAACGAGAACGGTAATAAACCGGCACTCATCGCCAACGAACGACTCAGCGGAAACTGCATGGTGATGTACTCGAGGTTCGAGGTAAACTTACTGTTCACTCCCTGGGGATCGCTGAAACGTGAAATAAGCCCGCTGAGCCCCACATCGAACATAAACGTAAGCGAATCGACCGACGAGTACGAGGCCGGATTGACGGTATTAATGCCCAGGTTATTACGACCGGCGATTGCAACACCTCCCATGGCACGTTGTTCGGCTGAATAGGTATCGACTAACTCTCCGTATCCAAAACGGGTATAAGGTGAATTGGTGTTGTTTTGCGCATACACTCCCGCACCAACTACCAACAAAACAACAGCAAAAAGAAAGTGTTTATTGAACATTAAAATTTAAAATTCTGTTTAAACCCGTTAATACTAAATTTTTGACTGCAAAGGTGCGATTTTTTAGCTTGTTATCAAAGTAAAAACTACTTCCACCCGTTAAAAAAGTAGAAAGTTTAGGATATTTTAGCACTAAAGAATCTATATAGCCATCAATCTCGAATACAGCACCATACACAACTCCGTTATTAATTGCCGAACGCGTATCGTCGCCCAGGAGCTCCCCGGGCGTATACAGATCGATCAGCGGCAAACGGCTGGTAAACTCATGAAGCGCTCGGGCACGCATCGCTACTCCCGGGGCAATATTACCTCCCCGGTACACTCCGTCCGCATCCAGAAAATCAAACGTAATAGCAGTTCCCGCATCCACGACCAACACGTCGGTGGCCGGCTTCAGGGTCATTGCGCCGGCAACCCCGGCAAGCCTGTCTTTTCCGAGGGTGGCAGGCGTTTTGTATGCATTGCGAAAGGGCAAGGGAGTGAGGTGCGACAACTCCAGAAAACCGATCCCTCTTTGCCCGCAACTTGCGGCTAAAAAGCCGGGAAGTACAGCCGTAGAGGAGGCAATGCAGTGCTTCACAGGAAACCGGTCCAGCACTAAGGTAAGCTGCTCCTCGCTAAGCTTTTCGGCGCCCGACTCGTAGACCAACCGCTCCCCTTCGAAAACAGCCAGCTTCACCAATGTATTTCCCCGATCGACACACAAATTCATGCCGCAACATCTTTAGAGAATCATTTTTTCAATGGGCACTACCAAAATACCTTCGGCGCCAAGCGTGCGCAATTTTCCGATGATGTCCCAAAATTCTTTCTCGCTGATCACCGCATGCAGCGAACTCCATCCTTCTTTCGCCAGGGGAAGTATGGTCGGGCTTTTAATGCCGGGCAACACCTCGGTAATGGCATGAATATTACCGGTAGGAACGTTCATCAGCACATATTTCTTATCTTCGGCCATCTTCACGGCTTCGATGCGAAACAACAATTCGTTCAGAATCACCCTTTTTGCGTCGGTCAAGCCGGGATTCTCAATGAATACGGCTTCCGATTTCATCACCGTTTCCACTTCTTTCAGGTGGTTGGTTACCAGCGTGCTTCCCGAACTGACAATATCGAAAATAGCATCGGCCAACCCTATGCCCGGAGCAATTTCGACCGAACCGGTAATCACATGTATATCGGCTTTAACCTGGTGTAAATTTAAAAAATCGGTCAGAATGGCCGGATAGGAAGTGGCAATCACCTTGCCGTTGAACCACTCGACACCTTTGTATTCCATCTCCTTGGGAATAGCCAGCGACAACCGGCATTTACTGAACCCCAAGCGTTTGGTAATCAACACCTGCTTTTTCTTCTCGGCGTATTCGTTTTCGCCTACGATGCCAACATCGGCAACACCGTCGGCAACCGACTGCGGGATATCGTCGTCGCGTAAAAATAAAACTTCTATGGGAAAATTACGGGAAGGCACCAGCAACAACCGCTTCCCTGATTCGAGCTTTATACCTGTTTCGTGTAAAAGGGCCATGGTTTCTTCAAACAATCGGCCTTTGGCTTGTACTGCAATTCGTAACATTCTGTTGTATTTACTTTTTGTGAGCTGCAAAAATACAAAAAAATACCGGTATCAAAAGTATATAAAAAAGAAAAGTCCGTTACAAGAACGGACTTAATCTTTTTCTGATTGCTGTCTCAGATTACTGAGCTACAACAGCTGTTGTGTCAACAACAGTAGTATCAACTACTACGCTATCAACAACTTCTTCTACAGCTACAGTATCAACAACTTCTTCGGTAGTTTCAGCAGCTTTAGGTGCGCAAGCAACGAAGATTGCAGCAACAGCAAAGAACAAAATTACTTTTTTCATTTTTTAAAACCTTTAATAATTTGACAATATGGTTTGCAATTCAAAATCGATGCAAAGGTACAGCAATTTTTGAATCCGCAAAAACTTTTACAAATATTTTTTTCGGTTTTTTACAAATATTTTTTTTCAATTATCTACTTATTTGATTTCCAACTTATTGACCATTCGAAAAAGCAGTCTGATAGAGGTATCTTTTTATGCTTTTCTTGGGTGTTTTTTCGAATTCGTTGGGGTAGAGTTTGATTTTGGCCACCGACTCGTACGAAGCGACTATCGAATTGAGAGCCAGGCGATTTTCTTCCATTACTTTTTCAAGCTGCTGCTGGTCGAGTTTCTCCATATCCACCGCTTCATAATCGGGATAAACCAATGCATACAAACGGCCGTTATTCTCGATCACAAGACTTTCCATCACAAAAGGCATGTTATTCAGTTTGGCTTCTATTTCTTCCGGGTAAATATTCTGGCCGCTGGCTCCCAGGATCATCGACTTACTGCGACCGCGGATGAATATATTCCCTTCGGCATCCACCGTACCCAGGTCGCCGGTATGCAACCAACCTTCTTTATCGAAAATGATAGCGGTAGCTTCCTGATTTTTATAATAACCCGCCATTGTATTTTCGCCTTTCACGCAAATCTCGCCAATCCCGGTATTCGGATCCGGATCGTCGATCTTGACCTCCATTACGGGAATCACTTTACCCGACGATTTGGGAATAAACTGATCGGCCGGCGAGAAACTGATGAGCGGTGCGCATTCGGTCATTCCGTATCCTACTGTGTACGGAAACTTGATTTTTTGCAGAAAATCTTCCACTTCGGCATTGAGCGGAGCTCCGCCGCACACCAACTGTACGAATTCGCCTCCGAACGCATTGATAAGCCGCTTGCGGATGGTGTTCAAAATAGTTTGATCGAGAAACGGGATACGGAGCACCCAACGTATGGTGGGCTTGGCAATGAGCGGCTGAATTTGTTTCTTATAAATTTTCTCGATAATAAGCGGCACCAGGAAAATGACGTGCGGACGAACCTGCGCAAAGGCACCCAATAGTATTTTCGGGGAGGGGGTTTTGCCGATAAAATGAATGTGGCAACCCAGGCAGGTGGCGGTAAGGAATTCAAAAGCACAACCATAAGAATGGGCAAGCGGCAGGAACGAAATCATCCGATAGCCTTCTTTGATAATACCGGTTCCGATGGCAAACATGATATTACCGGCCAGGGCATTACCGCTGGTCATTACCCCTTTGCTGAATCCGGTCGTGCCCGAAGTGTAGTTATAAGACACCAGTTCTTTATTGTCCTTGTCGATATACCGCACGTGGTCGCGGTAAAAACCGTTGGGATACTTGGCTTTAAACAGGGAATTGATAAAATCGTGTTTCAGCTGACCTTCGTCGAACGCAGGAGCAATCAACGCTCCGTCGTCACCGGTCCGTTTCACAATCGTCAGGCAGTTGAAATTGGTAAGCGAGAAAACGGCTTCCACCGTCGTCAGCTTTTCTTCTTCCAGGTTTTCCCAGTTCGTATCGCTGGCAAATAACAACCTGGCTTCCGCATGATTGGTAATGTGATGTACATCGTTGGAGTTAAAATCCTGCAGAATGGGCACGATAATCGCGCCATAAGTAACCGTACCGATATAGGCAATGGCCCAGTTGGCATTGTTGCGTCCGATGAGGGCGATGCGATCGCCCGGCTTGATCTGGCACTGCTCGAACAGCAGGTGCATCTTTGCTACCTTGCTGGCCACATCGGCATAAGTAAGTGTCAGATCTTCACCATAATTGCTGTAAGCAGGAAGATCCCAGTATTTCCGGAAAGCATCTTCGAAAAGACGAATGAAGTTTTGTTGTATCATGATATCCCCGTTGATTGTTAAAATCTTAAAGCCGTGCAAAAATAGAAGATAAATTTTATCAAATCAAAAAAAACAGCTTTTTTAACGAAAATGTGTATCTTTGCAGGTCTTATCAAAAAAAAGGTCTGAACAATGAATATATCTTACAACTGGCTGAAACAGTATATCGATGTTGATCTTCCTGCTGCGGAACTGGGTAAAATTTTAACCTCCATCGGATTGGAAGTAGGGAGCGTGGAAGAAGTACAAACCATCAAAGGCGGTCTGGAAGGAATCGTCATCGGGGAAGTACTCGAATGCATGGCCCACGAGAATTCCGACCACCTGCATGTAACCAGGGTAAACCTGGGTTCGGGCGATCCCGTCCAGATTGTTTGCGGCGCTCCCAATGTAGCTGCCGGACAAAAAGTGGTGGTAGCCACAGTGGGTACCAAATTGTATAACGGCGACGAAAGCTTTACCATTAAACGATCGAAAATCCGCGGTGTGGAATCGATGGGGATGATATGTGCCGAAGATGAAATCGGGCTTGGTACCAGTCACGATGGAATTATCGTACTGCCCGCCGATGCGGTGCCGGGAACGCCCGCCAGCGAATATTACAATATTAAAAGCGATTATTTGATTGAAGTAGATATTACCCCCAACCGGGTAGATGCAGCTTCGCATTACGGAGTGGCCCGCGACCTGGCAGCGTATTTCGCCCTGGTCGATCCATCGGTCCAGCTCACAAAGCCTACGGTAGATGAATTCAAGGTTCAGAACACATCGCTGACGATTCCGGTAAGCATCGAAAATCCGGAAGCGTGTCCGCGCTACTCGGCGGTAACCATTTCGAATGTTACCGTGGGCGAATCGCCCGACTGGCTTAAAAACGCTCTCACTACCATCGGGCTGCGTCCTATTAATAATGTAGTGGATTGCACCAATTACGTATTGCATGAAATGGGTCAGCCGCTTCATGCGTTCGATGCCGACCGAATCGGCGGTAAACAGGTGCGTGTTCGCACGATGCCCGAAGGCACGCCATTTACAACACTCGACGGTACCGACCGTACATTGAATGCCGCCGACCTGATGATCTGCGACGCCGATCGTCCGATGTGTATCGGCGGGGTGTTCGGCGGATTAACATCGGGCGTGACCGAAACCACTAAAAACGTATTTCTGGAAAGTGCTTATTTCCATCCGGTGAGCATTCGTAAAACGGCCCGCCGGCATGGGTTAAACACCGATGCTTCGTTCCGCTTCGAACGTGGTTGCGATCCGTCGAATACCATTTATATTTTGAAACGCTGTGCAATGCTGATCCGGCAGGTGGCCGGCGGAGAGATTTCGAGCGAAGTGGTGGATGTGTATCCTCAGGAAATCAAACCGAAGGAAGTAAACGTTACGGTTCGCAAAATCAACGCGCTGATCGGGAAAGAATTGAGCCGCGCTACCATTGAAACGATTCTGAAGGCGCTGGAGATGGAGATCGTTTCGAGCGACGACGAAGGGTACCGGCTCCGGATCCCGCTGTACCGGGTCGACGTGGAGCGTGATGTGGA
Organism: Paludibacter sp. 47-17; assembly: GCA_001898935.1. Classification (GTDB taxonomy): domain Bacteria; phylum Bacteroidota; class Bacteroidia; order Bacteroidales; family Paludibacteraceae; genus Paludibacter. The sequence goes on along the minus strand of MKVT01000008.1, from coordinate 323,408 downwards.
TGTAATTGAAGATATCCTGCGCATCTACGGATACAATAATATCGAAATCGGCGAAAAGTTGATGTCGACCCTGAGCTTCGGCAGCCACCCCGACAGTCATCAGCTGCAGCAACTGATTTCGGAACAGCTCACAGCACAGGGGTTCAACGAGATTCTGAACAACTCGCTTACCAAAGCTGCCTATTACGAAGGACTGGAAAGCTATCCGGCATCGAATAGCGTAAAAATAATCAACGCGCTGAGCAACGACCTGAATGTAATGCGTCAGACTTTACTGTTTGGCGGACTGGAAAGCATCGCGCACAACATCAACCGGAAAAATGCCGATCTGAGGTTGTACGAATTCGGAAATTGCTATTATTTCCATGCCGAAAATAAAAAGGAGGAGGACGCGCTGGCACCGTACAGCGAAGATTACCGGCTGGGCATCTGGCTGACCGGCGACAAACACGCACAATCGTGGGCGGTGCCGGAACAAGCTACGTCCGTATATGAACTGAAAGCTTATGTTGAAAATATTTTACGCCGGTTGGGGATCAGGCCGGGCACTATTATTCAACACGAAACCGGCAACGATTTGTTATCGCAGGCCATCGCGCTCACTACCCGTTCGGGCAAGCAGTTGGCGGTGTACGGAATTGTGAATCCCCGCATCGCGAAGAAGCTGGATGTGGAACAAACGGTATATTTCGCCGAAATCAACTGGAACCAGCTTTTGAAAGAGTTGCGCAAGCATAAGGTAAGCTACAGTGAAATACCCCGCTTCCCTGCGGTACGCCGCGACTTAGCCCTCTTGCTCGACAAGGCTGTAAGTTTTGCTCAGATCGAAAAAATTGCCTTCGACACCGAAAAGAAACTCCTGAAGGAGGTGGCGCTGTTCGACGTGTACGAAGGGAAAAACCTGGAAGCCGGAAAGAAATCGTATGCTGTAAGTTTTATACTGCAGGACGAGACTAAAACACTTACCGACGGTCAGATTGAAGCCATCATGAAGAAGCTGCTCACCAACTTCGAAACGCAGCTGGGAGCTAAATTACGTTAGGTCAATGAATCAACACGATTATAACAAAAAAGCACTGCATACCCCTTTTGCGGTCGGCGACCCCCACGGTGCCATCAGCATGCCGGTATACAACAGTGTAGCGTTCGAATACGAATCGGCCGAAGCCATGGAACTGGCTTTCACCGGAAAAACTGCCGGGCATGTATACTCACGCATCTCCAATCCCACGGTCGGCTATTTCGAAGAGAAGGTTAAAGCCATCACCGGAGCGCATAGTGTAACAGCACTCAACTCCGGAATGGCCGCCATCAGCAATGCCCTTTTTGCCATCGTAAAAAGCGGCACATCGGTGGTTACCACCCGGCATCTGTTCGGCAACACCTATTCGCTGCTCACTTCCACGCTGAACGATTTTGGCGTGGAAACCCGTTTTTGCGACCTCACCAATCCTGCGGCAGTGGAAGCAGCAATCGATGACACGACAGCCGCCCTGTTCCTGGAAATCATTTCCAACCCGCAGATGGAAGTAGCCGATTTGCTGGTACTGGCCGAAATCGCACACCGTAAGGGTGTACCGGTAGTAGCCGACACCACTCTTATACCGTTCTGCGCATTCCGGGCGGGCGATTGGGGCATCGATATTGAAGTAGTGTCGAGCACCAAGTATATCTCGGGAGGAGCCACCAGTATGGGCGGACTTATTCTCGACTATGGCCGGTTCGACTGGTCGAAATCGCAACGTCTGGCGCGGCTGGCCGGCGAGCAGGGCAACAATGCCTTCACCTTCAAACTGAAAAAAGAAATCCACCGTAACCTGGGTGCTTATATGCCGGCTCAGGCAGCCTCTATGCAAATACTCGGGCTCGAAACCATGGATCTGCGCTACCGGCGCGCTTCCGGAACTGCAACCGAACTCGCACACAGGCTGGAGAAAACCGAAGGCGTTACCTGTGTTACCTACGGTGGATTGCCCGGCAATCCGTTTTATGAAATCAGCAAAAAACAGTTCGGAGATCATCCGGGAGCCATGCTCACTTTCGATCTGGCATCGCAGGAAGCCTGTTTTCGTTGGATGAACCAACTGAAAGTCATCCACAGGGCCACCAATCTGTTCGACAATAAAACGCTGGCCATTCATCCCTACACCACCATCTACGGCAACTATAGCGCTGAAGCGAAAGCAGCGATGCACGTATACGATACTACCATCCGCCTGTCGGTCGGACTGGAAGAAGCGGATGAACTGATGCACGACATACAACAGGCGCTGCAAGCCTGAGAAAGGTCTGCGTGACCAGCGAGTGGTTCACTGCAACGTACACCATCATGAGAGAACGACTTCAACATATCATTTCCGGAGCGGTACAGGTTATTCCCCTGTCGTCGCTCATTCGCTTAACGGGAGTGCGCACGGTGTTGCCGTTCTACCATGCCGTATCGGATGTCGACCTGCCTCATCTGAAACACCTCTACCCTATTATAACGACGCGGCTTTTTGAAAAGCAGCTCGATTTTTTATTGCGTCGCTACCGGCCTGCATCGTACGAGATCTTGTTACGGGAATCGCTTCCCGAAGGCCGGTATTTTATACTTACATTCGACGATGGTTTGCGCCAGGTGCACGATGTGGTGGCTCCCATCCTGTTGCGAAAGGGGATTCCGGCTACCTTCTTTCTGAACACCGGCTTTATCGACAACCGGGCAATGTTTTACCGGCTCAAGGTGAGTCTGCTGATCGAACAATTACTAACCGCGAAAACAACAGCATTGGAAAACGATGTCAAAGCTGCCTGTGAGCGTTACGGTATCGAATACCGGCAGCCGCAGGATGTAAAAAACATCACAGAAGGCCAAAAGCAGCTGCTGGACGAGTTAACCGAGATCGACTTTCAGCACTACCTGGTCAACGAACAACCCTACTTAACCACCGAACAGGTACATCGCTTGCGGCAACAAGGATTTACTGTAGGTGCACACTCGGTAACACATCCCTATTTCCCGGCGCTTAGCCAGGAGGAACGCATCAGGGAAACGCTCGAAAGTGTACGCACGGTTAAAAAGGAATTTTCGATGAACGATGGTTTGTTTTCGTTCCCCTATACCGATTATGAAATAGGGACAGGCTTTTTCGACGCCATACGGCCGGAAGTGTTGCTCAGTTTCGGAACCGCCAATCTGAAACGCGACTGCATCGCCTCCAATTTCCAACGCATACCGATGGAGCTGCCGGGAAAAGAAGATGCGGAGCAATTAGTTAAAATGCAATATCTGCTACACCTGATCAAGAAAACAATCGGGAAAAGTACAATACAACGACACGAATGGTTATAAAAACATATACACGCAAGGAGCTAAGCGCATTTATCGAATCCGATTTTTACGCTATTTTATCGAAGGTGCCCATCAGTCCGCACCGGGCTGTTTCGCAGGTGCACAACCCTGCTCTTACCGACGACGACGTCCTTTTATGGGTAGCGTACGAAAATGCAGCCACCATTGGGTATATAGGCGTACTGCCCGACCGGTGGAACACACCGCAACTGGATGCCGGGATTTGCTGGCTGAGTTGTTTCTGGGTCGACGAAAAACACCGGAAAGGAAATGTAGCTTCGACCTTAATGATGGCCGTGCTGCGCGAACATCGCCACCACCTGATGATTTCCAACTTCCTTTTTTCGCTCGAAGAAAGTTACTTCAACATGGGCATTTTTCATCCTGTGGTGTATAAAAACGGATACGACTATTACATCCGGGCACGATTCACCAAACTGATAGTCAGCAAATATCCACAATTAGTGAAAATGGAACCGGTGATTGCCGGCGCCGAACGACTGGTGAATCAGGTGTTTTCGATCTGGCAATGGCTGCATCCCCGCTTAAAGGTAAGTCCCGACATCAGTGCCGACCTGCGGTTCGACGAGGAACTCGACGAGTTTCTGACGACATACACCACTCAACACGATCTGAACAAACGGGGAGCGTCGTACTTTAAATGGATCTACGATTACCGGTGGGTAAAAGAAGGTAAGAAAGACAAGAACAGCGAACGTTATTTTTTCAGCTCGGTTTCCGACCGGTTCAACTATGTACCGGTGCGTATATACGACCAGCAGCAGCTGAGTGGTTTTGCATTTCTGAAGCTCCGCGACAATGTGCTCACCGTATCGTACCTGTATGCCGACGATCGTTACCTCGCCGACCTGGCTTCCTATATTTTCAATCTGGTGAAAACCGAACAGATTGATGTGATCACGTGTTATGATGCCAGACTGTGTCGCTTTTTCATGAAGTTGAACAGCCGTTATATTCTTAAACGCAAGCGTCGTCAACCTTATTTATTTCCGCTGGGTCTTTCGTGCTCGGCGGAAGCGTTGCAGGAAGGCGAAGGCGATTCTGTATTTACCTGACCCATGCAAGCATCGATAGCCTTACTCAGCAATATCAATATGGCCCCCTTGCAGAACACGCTTCAGCAGGAAGGTTTTGCGCAGGTTTATGTGGCCGGATACAACCAGTGGCAAACGGAACTGCTGAATCCTATGTCGGGACTCTACGCAACCAATGCCGACTATGTGGTGATGTATATCGATGCCGGAGAATGGCAGAAGGGAAATGCCGATGCCGGAGAAATCATTCACAGTATCAGACATTACCTGGCCAACCGGCCCCATGGAAGTATTCTGCTGTGCGACATGGTGTGCAATCCGCTTCATGTAGGTACCTATACCGCTCCGGCCTCCGGCTTTGAACGTTCGGCCAACGACAGTCTGTACCGGCTGGCCGGAGAAGAAACGCGCGTCAGCATTATCCCCTTTACACGATTGATTCAGGGCTATGGCTACACCCGGCTTTTCGATCCTAAATACTGGTACCTGGGCCGCATGAAGCTTTCGGCGGAAGGCTACCGCCTGCTTGCCCGCGAAATCCGCTGGATCATCCAGGCGCTCGAAGGGAAAACCCGGAAAGTGCTGGTGCTCGATCTCGATAATACCTTGTGGGGAGGAGTACTCGGAGAAGACGGCTGGCAACACCTTCAGCTTTCCGACGAAGGTACCGGACTCATCTTCAAGGAGCTGCAGCAATTAATCGTACAGCTCTCCCGCCAGGGCGTACTGCTTTCCATCTGTTCAAAAAACAACGAAGCCGACGTGCGCGAAGCTTTGGAGCGAAACGAACACATGCAGCTCCACTGGGACGACTTCGTCGCCCCGCGGGTCAACTGGCTGCCCAAGGACGAAAACCTCCGCTCCATAGCCCTGGAATTAAACCTGGGACTCGATGCCTTCGTGTTGATCGACGACAGTCCCGTCGAACGAGCCCTGGTTCAACAAAGTTTACCATCGGTAGCGGTGCCCGCCTTTCCCACCGATCTTACCCGCCTGCAGCAATGGATGCTCGAAGAGGTGATCTACCCTTATTTCGCCCGAACAAGTTTCACCTCCGAAGATCGCGATAAAACAGCCCAATACCAGCGCCGGGCCGCACGCGAAAGCGAACGCAACTCCTTCAGTTACGACGATTTTATCGCCAACCTGAAAATCGAGATCGAAGTGGAAGCGGCCAGTGCACCGACCTTGGCGCGGATTGCGCAGCTGACGCAAAAAACCAATCAGTTCAACATGACACTGAGGCGCTATACCGAAGCCGAAATAGAGCAGATGTACAACTCGACAGACTGGAAATTATATACCTGCCGTTACCGGGATAAATTCGGGGATGAAGGAATTGTAGGCACCTTTTTAATCGAGATTAACGGTGATGAAGCCCGAATCGACAATTTTCTGCTGAGTTGCAGGGCATTAGGACGAAGGGCGGAATTCAGAATGCTCGATGCGCTCAGAAACCAGCTGCATCAACTTCAGCTCAAAAAAATCAATGCCGCTTACACCGAAGGAGAGCGCAACCAACCCGCCGCTTCAGTGTATAAACTCTATGGATTCACAACCCTCGACAACAACGAATACGAACTTCAGATTTAAAAATTGTATGCAACTTGAACAACAACTTATCGAGCTAATTGCCCGGACCTTCGCGGTCGATGCTTCAACCCTGACCAACGAATCGATGCAGGAAGACCTCAAGGCCTGGGATAGTCTGGGACAATTGCGGTTGATAATGCAGGTGGAAGCCGAATTCGGGGTCTCGTTCCCTATCGACGAAATACCGACGCTCACCAGTGTGTCGAAAATTGCTGCCAGTATCCGGGCCAAACAAGCCTGACAAAGGTTTACAGTGAAAACAACCGGACCTTGCTTCGAGAACCTGTACTGTTTACCGGCGGGAAAGCGCCTCCAGACATCGCCGTAAACCCTCCTCCCAATGCGGCACCTGTACTCCGTACACCGATTTGATTTTTGCTTTATTGAGTACGCTGTAATGCGGACGTGGGGTTTTTGCCGGGTACTCGCGGCTTTCGATGGGCAACACCCGGCAGGTCGTAATACCTGCCAGTTGATGAATACTGATCGTAAAATCGTACCAGCTGCACACTCCTTCGTTGGAAAAATGAAAAATCCCCGCATGCGATGCACCTTGCGCGAGAATATGGAGCAAAGCTACCGCCAGGTCGGCCGCGTAAGTAGGCGTACCTACCTGATCGAACACCACTTTCAGCTCTTCGCGTTCGCGGCCTAGCTTCAGCATGGTTTTTACAAAATTATTTCCAAACGACGAGTACAGCCAGGACGTCCGAACAATGACGGCCTGCGGATCGACCTGCATCAATGCCTGCTCACCGGCCAGCTTCGACTTCCCGTACACCGAGGCCGGAGCAACCGGAAAATCTTCACGATAAGGAAGATAGCTTTTACCGTCAAACACATAATCGGTGGAAACATGAATCATGGAAGCGCCGTATCGAGCCGCTGCTGCGCCCAGTACCTCCACGGCGCTACTGTTGATGCGGTAACACAGTTCTTCATCTTCTTCAGCCTTGTCGACAGCTGTATAGGCGGCACAATTGATAATCGCCGCGATGGGGTTGGATGCAAAGTAACGGTCGACCGCTTCGGCATTGGTGATGTCCAGTTCCTGAACATCGGTAAAGAGAAACCGGAATTGAGGAAAGGCTGCAGCAGCCAACCTGATTTCGTTCCCTAACTGACCATTGCTTCCGGTCACTAATACGGTTGTCATTTTATTCTTAGAATTTATCGGCATCGGCAAAGGAGGGATGTACCTGATCCTTGGCCGAAACCAGCATTTTTCCGGGCTCTATTTTCCAATCGATATTCAAGGCCGGATCGTTGTAAAGAATACCCCGCTCGAGAGCGGGATTGTAGAAATCGTCGCATTTATACGAGAACACCGCCACCGGACTAATTACCGAAAACCCATGGGCAAACCCTTTGGGAATCAGGAATTGCAATTTATTTTGCTCCGACAGCTCGATACCATACCATTGTCCGAAAGTAGGCGAATCGGTTCGTAAATCGACGGCCACATCCCATACCGCGCCCACTACGGCCGAAACCAGTTTGGCCTGGCTATGCGGCATGAGCTGGTAGTGTAACCCACGCACCACGCCGTACGACGAGCGTGAAAGGTTATCCTGACAAAACGACGCATCAACTCCGAGTTCGCGGAAGCGTTGCTGATTGTACGATTCGTAAAAGAAACCACGCGCATCTTCGAATACGCGCGGTTTCACGATAAGTAATCCCTCGATGGGGGTGGCTATGATTTCCATTCAGTACTAAAACGTTTTATCGTTGGCAATTTTAATCAGGTATTCACCATAGTGGTTCTTGCGAAGAGGCTCGGCCAGCTGAAGCAATTGCTCCCTGGTAATATAGCTGTAACGATAGGCAATCTCTTCGATACAGGCCACTTTCAGTCCCTGACGATTTTCGATGGTGGCTATAAAATTGGAAGCTTCCAGCAGACTGTCGTGCGTTCCCGTATCGAGCCAGGCCATACCACGGCCCATGATCTTCATACTCAAACGGCCTTCTTCCAGGTACAGGCGATTCAGATCGGTGATCTCCAGCTCGCCCCGCTTGGAGGGTTTCAGGCTTTTGGCCTTGGCCACCACGTCGTTGCTGTAGAAATACAAACCGGTCACCGCGTAGTTCGATTTAGGATGCTCCGGCTTTTCCTCCAGGCTCAACACCCTTCCATCGGCATCAAAATCGGCCACCCCATAGCGTTCGGGATCGTTCACATAATACCCGAATACGATCGCCCCGTCGTCCAACCGGGCTGCTTCGCGCAAGGTACGCGAAAAATCGAATCCGTAAAAAATATTATCGCCCAGAATCATACACACCGAATCGTTACCGATAAACGCTTCACCGATGATAAAAGCCTGCGCCAGTCCGTCGGGCGAAGGCTGAATGGCATAGGCCAGTTGTATCCCCAGATCACTGCCGTCGCCCAGCAGATTTTCGTACAAATGAATATCCTGGGGAGTCGAAATAATCAGGATTTCTTTGATACCCGCCAGCATCAAAACCGACAAGGGGTAATAAATCATCGGCTTATCGTATACCGGAATGATTTGCTTCGAAATACTTTTGGTGATGGGATACAAACGGGTTCCTGAACCACCAGCTAGAATAATACCTTTCATGTTCATTATTTTAAGTCATTGCCGCAAAAATACGCTTTTTTATTCTAAATCCAGCTCTCCGTTGGTATATGCATGATAATTTCCGGCCAACAGCACCATAAATTTCGCAATTTCTTCCTGTGTTTGTAATGTCCCGGCACTTATTTCTTTCTTTTGTAATTTCAATAATAAAATTCCATACTGAAAATTGAAACAAAGCTCCAGGTCGGAAAGTCCTGCATCCGACTTCCGGCGTAATTGCCCGATGAGCGGCAATACATGAAAAAACTTGGCCGTATAAGCCGGCACCAGCCCCGATTTCAAAATACGCAGATGCACCTCTTCAAGATCGATCAATACATTCTTATTCAGCTGAATATGCCCCTTATCGGCAACATGCTCCGAACGCATCATATCGATCAGGCTTTCGTACCATTCCAGCACCTGTTTACGTTCGGCAGCATCCTTGTAGCTGCCTTGGTTTACAAGTACCTTTTCGATCGTATCCATATCGAACTTCAATGCTCTTATCATATCTTCCACCTGCCACATATAGAGCAGGTATTCGCAGATATTGGTTTTCTTTAAACGGGAAGCTGTAAGCATAACTTATTCGTGTTCAGGATCATCAAAATCGTGTTCGTCAAAAAACACAGGCTCAAAAAACTCATCCAGATCGCGACGCTCTTTTTTGGTCGGCCGCCCGGTTCCCCGGTCGCGGTTGTGTTGAGCGGCAATTTTACCCAATTCGTACAGTTCGAGCTGATCGGGAGTCGTCACATTTTCCATAAAGTCGGGCACCAACTTCGCACCCATCCGGTTTTCGGCCAGTGCCAGCACTTTAAACGAAAATAAAACAGGATTCCGCTTCACTCCCACCACATCGCCCACTTTCACCGAACGTGAAGGCTTTATCAATGCGCCGTTGACGTACACCTTACCCTTTTTACAGGCATCGGCAGCCAGGCTGCGTGTCTTAAACAAACGCACGGCCCACAGCCATTTATCGATACGAACTTCCTGCTTCATCACTTATTATTAAATTGAGTCATGGTAAGCTGCAAGCCTGCCAGACAAAAACTCCGGATCATTTCCACAGCCGCATCGGTCCTTTCAGGCAGCGCGGCAGCTTCCTCTTTATCCCATTTGCCCAGTACGTAACGTACCTGTCCGCCCCGCGGAAAATTACTCCCGATGCCAAAACGGATGCGGGCGTAATTATTGTGTCCCAGCACATCCTGGATATTCCGGAGGCCGTTGTGCCCCGCATCCGAACCTTTCGGCTTCAGCCGCAACGTTCCGAAAGGCAGGGCCAGATCGTCGACCACCACCAGCAGACGATCATCCTCGATCTTCTCCTTGTTCATCCAATAACGCACCGCATTCCCGCTCAGGTTCATGAAAGTAGTGGGTTTCAACAATACAAGCGTATGCCCCTTGAGCTTCACTTCGCAGGTAAAACCGTAGCGGTGATCCTCAAAAAAAACATTGGACGCCCTTGCGAAAGCGTCCAATATTGTGAATCCTATGTTGTGCCGGGTATCCTGGTACTCTGCCCCGGGATTACCCAGCCCTACGATCAGGTATTTCATTCCGGAACAAGTTATTTCTTGGCGGCAGCAGCAGCGGCACCACGAGCAGCACGCGTCAGTTTCACCTGAGCCACAACAGCGTTTTTAGCGTTGAGGATTTCCAGGTTCTCCAGCTTCAGCGCACCTACCTGTATCGTTTTACCTAATCCGAGGCTAGTTACATCAATATTGATTTTTTCAGGGAAATTGGTGTACAGACCTTTTACACGCAGCTTACGCATTTCAAGCGCCAGCTTACCCCCCGCTTTCACCCCTTCGGCCAGGCCGTTGAGCTGAACAGGAATTTCAACCACCACCGGTTTGCTTTCCGATACTTCAAGGAAGTCGATGTGTAATACACGGTCCGATACCGGGTGGAATTGAAGCGACTTCATAATTGCCTTGCAGGTTTTGCCGTCAACCGACAGGTTGACGATATATACTTCAGGCGAATAGATCAACTTGCGAAGATCAGAGGCTGTAGCAGTAAAATGTACATTTTCGGCACCTCCATACAATACGCAAGGTACGTTGTCGCCTGCACGATCGGCTTTCGTGGCTTTCTTGCCAAGATCGGTACGTACCGTACCTTTTAATTCAAATACTTTCATTGGTTTGTTTTTTTGTGTTACTCAAAATTCAAGCGTTTCTGTTTTAAGTGATTAGTCGCTCTATTTCCCATCACACTTTCTTTTTCAAAAAAGCGGTGCAAAGATACACTATTTTTATGAATCAGCCAAGATTCATTTCGTAAAAATGTAGGCTTTTTTACGATTTGCCGGGGCTTCTATTCTTCCTCTATTAAAAATAATTAGCTAACTTTGCAGGTTCAAAAATGGAGAAGAAGTTGAAAAAGGAGCATTTACCCTCATCTATCGAGACCCGTGAGTCGATTGAAGTGACCGGCGCACGGGTGCATAATCTGAAAAATATCGACGTCACCATTCCCCGTAATGCGCTCACGGTTATCACCGGACTGAGTGGCAGCGGAAAATCGTCGCTGGCATTCGATACTATTTTTGCGGAAGGCCAACGACGCTATATCGAAACGTTTTCGGCCTATGCCCGCAGCTTTCTGGGCAATCTGGAGCGGCCCGATGTGGATAAGATTACCGGATTGAGCCCGGTTATTTCAATCGAGCAAAAAACAACCAATAAAAACCCCCGCTCAACGGTGGGGACTACCACCGAAATTTACGATTTCCTGCGTCTGCTCTACGCCCGGGCCGGCGATGCTTATTCGTACCTTACCGGCGAAAAGATGGTGAAATATTCGGAAGAACAAATCGTCGATCTCATTCTGAAGGCTTACGAAGGTAAAAAAACGTACCTGCTGGCGCCCCTGGTACGGGGTCGCAAAGGCCATTACCGCGAACTATTCGAAAATGTGCGTAAAAAAGGTTATCTGCACATCCGTATCGATGGCGAACTGAAGGAAATCACGCATGGGATGAAGGTGGATCGTTACAAAATTCACGACATCGAACTGGTGATCGACCGGCTGGTGGTGGCCGGGAAGGACCGTCAGCGCCTGAAACAATCCCTCGAAAAAGCAATGCAGCAGGGCGATGGTGTGGTAATGTTGCTCGAAACCGGCAGCAATGAGGTACGCTACTTCAGTAAACTGCTGATGTGCCCTACCACCGGTATTTCATACGACGAACCCGCACCTCACCATTTTTCGTTCAATTCGCCGCAGGGTGCCTGTCCTGTATGCAAGGGCATCGGCATCATCCATAAAATTGATATCGAGAAAATCATCCCCGATCCCAAGCTAAGTATTTACAATGGAGGTATCGTGGCACTCGGAAAGCACAAAAACTCGACGATCTTCTGGCAGATAGAAGCCATACTCGAAAAATACGACTGTACGCTGAAAACGCCTATCAGCGAACTTCCCGACGAAGCCATCGACGAAATAATGAACGGGACCGACGAAAGACTGAATATCAAAAATCAGTCGCTGGGTAATTCCAATTATTTTCTGAACTACGATGGGATTATCAAATACATCGAAATGCAACAGGAAAGCTCGGTTTCGGCCACCGAACAGAAATGGGCCAACCAGTTCTCCAAGGAAATTGCCTGCCCCGAATGCCAGGGACGGCGGCTGCGCAAAGAATCGCTGCATTTCCGGATTCACGATAAAAATATTGCCGAACTGGCTGCCATGGACATCAGCGAATTGATGGAATGGCTGGAAAATGTGGAAGAGTTCCTGTCGGAAAAACAAAAAACAATTGCAGCCGAAATCCTGAAAGAAATTCGCACCCGGTTGCAATTCCTGCTCGACGTGGGGCTCAATTACCTCTCGCTCAACCGTAGTTCGCATTCGCTTTCGGGCGGCGAAAGCCAGCGGATCAGGCTGGCTACTCAAATCGGGACCCAGCTTGTGAATGTGCTGTATATCCTCGACGAACCCAGCATCGGGTTGCATCAACGCGACAACGAACGACTCATTCAATCGCTCCGGAAGTTACGCGACACGGGTAACTCTGTCATAGTGGTGGAACACGACAAGGACATGATGCTGTCGGCCGATTATATACTCGACCTGGGACCTTTTGCCGGTCGCCTCGGAGGGGAAGTGGTTTTTGAAGGAACACCCCAGCAAATGCTGCAATCCGACAGCATGACCGCTTCGTTTCTCAATGGCACCCAAAAAATCGAAGGCCGTACAACACCCCGCGAGGGTAATGGAAACACGCTCACCATCCGGGGAGCAAAGGGCAATAACCTGAAAAATGTGGATGTAACGTTTCCCCTTGGAAAAATGATTTGTGTTACCGGAGTGTCGGGAAGCGGCAAATCGACGCTGATTAACGAAACATTGCAACCGGCCCTGAGTCAGCGTTTTTACAATTCGCTCAAGGATCCGCTCCCCCACGACAGTATCGAAGGTATCGAACATATCGATAAGGTGGTAGTAGTGGATCAGGCACCCATCGGACGAACTCCCCGATCCAACCCGGCTACCTATACCGGCGTATTTTCCGATATCCGTAACCTGTTCGTATCGCTTCCGGAAGCAAAAATAAGGGCCTATAAGCCCGGACGGTTCTCGTTCAACACCGCCGGAGGACGCTGTGAAGTATGTAGCGGCAATGGCTATAAAACCATCGAAATGAACTTCCTGCCCGATGTATATGTTCCCTGCGAAAGCTGTGGAGGCAAACGTTACAACAAAGAAACCCTCGAAGTTCGCTTTAAAGGTAAATCGATAGCCGACGTACTCGACATGACCATCAATCAGGCGGTTGAATTCTTTGAAAATCAACCCGGCATTCTGAACAAGATTAAAACAATCCAGGAAGTAGGTTTGGGCTACATTAAACTGGGGCAATCGAGCACCACCTTGTCGGGAGGCGAAAGTCAGCGCGTGAAATTAGCCACCGAGCTATCCAAACGCGATACCGGAAAAACGCTTTACCTGCTCGACGAACCGACCACCGGCTTGCACTTCGAGGACATCCGCATCCTGCTCGGCGTTTTAAACAAGCTGGCCGACCGTGGCAATACGATTATTATCATCGAGCACAACATGGACGTTATAAAGGCATGCGACTACATCATCGACATCGGTCCTGAGGGGGGCCGGGCCGGCGGACAGGTTATTTGCTGCGGAACTCCGCTCGAAATTGCACAACACGACGAAAGTGTAACCGGACGCTTCCTGAAAAAGGAATTAAACACCTAATAATTTATGACTGAAGTAATCCGCTATATTATCAGGCTACTGACGGGCGACAACCAGGAAAACACCTGGGAGAAAATCGGTTATACCAGCGATCCCGAACAAATGGCCAACTACCGCATCGTCATTCAACCTTCCGGGTTTTTCGACGAAGGTACGTACGGCACCAACCAATCGTTGCCCCAGCTGCCCTTGAAGTTGTGGGAGGACGTCCCCATCCTTTTCGGACAGGGGACGACAAGTATGCAAGGCGAAACCTTGATTTTACATGCCGATTTGGTAGCGGGAACCTATTTTCTCATTTCACGATACGAGGAAATGGTTCGCCCTAAAGTCCGCGACTCCCATGGCCGGTTTCCCGGCAGAGAATCGCTCCCGTATAAGGCGGGATTTATCGATCGCCCCATCATAGAGGAATGGGGAGCGCAACTCCGGCAGGTGATGCGCTCTCAGGGAATTGAGGTGGCAGACCCTCCCAGCGAAATCCGCAAAGTATACCTTACCCACGATGTCGATCAACTGGCCCATTACCGGCGCACCCGGGGTATGCTCGGAGGTTTGCTCCGGGGTATAAAACGCAAGAACGAACGCAAGCTAGCTCTGAAAAGCTATTTTGGCGGAGTGATTTTCGACCCCTGGTACACTTTCCCCTACTTGTACAAACTCGATACCGAACTTCAGCAGAAACTAGGGAAGGACAGGTGCGAGATCATTACGTTCATACGTTCGGGAGGCGGCCGGAAAAAAGAAGATAAACCGGTTTCCAACCTGGCGCATCCCGACTATAAACTACTGCTGAAATATACCAGGCGTAAAAAAGTTTCGATCGGTTTGCATACCAGTTATGAAGCAGGTATTCGTCCCCGTTTGGTCGAACACGAAAAACGCTTGCTGGAAGCTTTCACCGAAAGCGAAATCAGCTATAATCGCAATCACTTTCTCAACAACCGGGAACCGGCCGATATGCAGGCGCTCGTTGCGGCAGGTATTACCGACGACTTCAGCATGGGGTATGCCGACATTGCTGGTTTCAGACTGGGAACCTGCCGGCCGGTACAATGGATCGATCCGCACACACGCAAACTAACGCCGCTCAGGCTGCATTCGCTGGCAATAATGGATGTAACGCTCAGCGAAAAACGCTATATGTTTATGAATGCTCACGATGCACTCCAATATTGCATGAGCCTTGTTGAAACCGTGGCGCGCTTCAACGGCGAAATCAGCTTGTTGTGGCATAACAATACGGTGGAAAAAAATGCAAGTCTGTACCATCGCGACCTCTACAGGGATTTGTTGAATTTTATCCATGACAAGTAAACAGCGGATCTATATTGCCGTCACCAGCGATCTCACTACCGACCAGCGCGTGTTGAAGATTGCCGGAAGCTTTCACCGGAAAGGATGGGACGTATATCTCATCGGCCGTTTGCTGCCCGCCAGCCAACCGGTCCATACCAGCTTCAGACACCTCAGGATGCGATTGCTATTCAATACCGGCGCTCTTTTTTATGCCGAATACAATTTCAGGCTTTTCCTTCAACTCCTCACCGGGCGCTACGACACGGTATATGCTAACGACACCGACACCTTAGCCGCCGGTTACCTGGCATCGCGCATTCGCCGGAAACAACTCATTTTCGATGCCCATGAACTGTTTCCGGAAGTGCCCGAACTTCACGACCGGCCTTTTGTGAAAAGCGTATGGCAGAAATTGGAAGATCGTATCGTTCCGCGACTTACGAAAAGTGTTACCGTTTGCGACTCCATTGCCGAATACTACCGCAACCGCTACGGCATCACCATGCAGGTCGTACGGAATGTACCCTATTTGAGAACATCGACCGACAAAATAGCCCTACCCGTGCCCCCCGGAAAAAAAATAATACTCTATCAGGGAGCATTGAACACGGGCAGGGGACTGGAGTGGGTCATTGAAGCGATGCCTCTGGTCAACAATGCAGTGCTGTATATAATAGGAGACGGCGACATCGGCCATTTACTCAAAAAACGCACTGCCGAACTCGGATTAAACGAAAAAGTAATATTTCACGGCAAAGTACCGGCCCGGGAACTACATCGCTATACCGCTTCGGCCCATATAGGGTTATGCTTGCTGGAAAACAAAGGTCTGAGTTATTACTACGCATTGCCCAACCGTATTTTTGATTACATGCACGCAGGAGTTCCCGTACTCTCGAGTCCGTTTCCCGAAATTAAAAAGATCGTCGAAACCTATAATACAGGAGTGCTGACTTCCGATTATAGTCCTGAAGGCCTGGCTGCCACCCTTAATTCTATGTTGAACCGGGAATTTCCCACTGCTCATTTTTCAACTGTTTCCGAAAATTTTTGTTGGGAAAAAGAGGAGGAACTTTTATTTAAACTCATTTAAATCAATTATATTTGCACCAACAACCCGTTAACAAACTTCATTTATTGTAGATTAGTAACTATAACAACCGTTTACAGTATGAAAAGAACATCATTCTTTTTTTTAACAACCCTGTTTTTATCTGTTTTCACTGCTGCTTTGCTGGCAGTACCTGCTACTCCTTTTCCTATCGAACGTACGTTGCCCGACGGCAGCAAACTGACAATATTTTTACGCGGCGATGAATTTTTCAACTACACCCTAAGCGAAGACGGATTTCTGATCCGTGAAAATGAACAAGGATTTTTCACTTATGTCGACATCACCGCCCAAGGGGTCCAGCTGCCTACATCGGTACGGGTACGCCCCAAAGCCGAGCGGACAGGGGAAGAAAAACAACTCACTGCCCGCTTACAGGTTAATCCCGATTTGCAGCAACACTACCGTATTCGCAGGGCGGCAAAGGAAACCGCGACCGACAACCGGCCGATGAGAACCTACCCGGCCAACGGTTCGCCGAAGTCCCTGGTTATTTTGGTGAATTATTCGGATGTTTCATTTGTAACCCCCAATCCCAATCAGGCTTTTACCAATTTATTGAATCAGGAAGGATATTCGGCCAACGGAGGCACGGGATCGGCGCGCGATTATTTCAAAGCAGCTTCTTTTGGCGCTACATCTCCCGAATTTGTAGTGGTCGGGCCTTATACGCTTCCCAACAACAGAGCCTATTATGGGGGAAATACCAGCGGCGACGACGACCAACGTCCGCGCGAAATGATCGTGGATGCCTGTAAAGCCGCTGCTGCCGCCGGTGTCGACTTTTCGGTGTATGATACCGACAACGATGGAGTAGTCGACAATGTATTCGTGTATTATGCCGGCCACAACGAAGCCGAAGGCGGACCGAAAGAATCGGTTTGGCCTCACCGCTGGCAACTGAACACCAATCTGACGCTCAATGGCAAACAAGTTCTCGGCTATGCCTGTACATCCGAATTGCGTTCGAGTTCGGGAAGCAATATGTGTGGAATCGGTACATTTGCACACGAATTCGGCCATGTATATGGTTTGGTCGACTATTATGCCACCAACAATGCAACGCATCACACCCTCTCCTACTGGAATATTATGGATGCAGGAGCATACCTGAACCTGGGGCGCACCCCTCCGACTTATTCGGCCTACGACCGGTTTTATGTGGGATGGCTTACCCCCACCATCCTTAAATCGCCTCAGGATGTGGTTATAACGGATATTAAGACCAGTAATTCGGCTTATCTCCTCACTTCGACCAACAATCACAACCTGAATGGAGCCAATCCGAATCCTACCGAATTCATCCTGTTGGAATACCGGGCGCGCACTGGTTGGGATGCCTTTTTACCTAACAGCGGGATGCTGGCAACCCGTATTGTGTACAATAGAAACGACTGGTGGTCGAACAGCCCCAACAACAATGCGAGTTTGATGGGAGTCGACATTATCGAGGCCGATGGAATTGCCTCTTCGAGTACGTTGCCCGGAGATCCGTTTCCCGGAGCAAACAATGTTACGTCCTTTTCTCCCAAGCTCCGTTCGGGAATGGACATGGCAAAACCAATCACCCATATCAAAGAAGAAAACAATTCGGTGTCGTTCCGTTTCATGGGCGGCGGCAATCCTCCGACCATTCATTCCAATCAGGATCTGCTGCAATTGTATACTACCGTACTCGGACAAACTCCACCCGAACAAGAATTCAAAGTATCGGGTGTATTTCTCACCGACACGCTCACCATTACCTTTTTCCAGGGCGAACATTTCGAATTGCGGTTGAAAAACAACCCCGCAGGAACCTGGTCGAAGAAGATTCAGCTTATGCCCGAACAGGGTAAAATAGATACGACATCCATCCTGGTTCGTTACAATCCTACCGAGCCTTCGTACACCGAAGTACATTACGAATTCCTGATTGCCCGGTCCGAAGGAGCCGATATCCGGCAAACGATTCTATCCGGAAAATCGTCGCGCCCCGTTTACGTCGTACCGCCCGTTGCCAACCATTCCGCCTTCACTACGCTCGAAGGATTCGAGGCCAGCTGGAACTCCGTATTTGATGCATCGGGATATTACTTAACCGTTTTCAGCACTTCCGACGGTAAAACAAGTTTGAGCGAAGGATTCGACGATGGCCTCAGCTTACCGGCCGATTGGTCGGCCTCATCCTTATCTTTAATTACATCGGCTACATTTTCGGGTATGAATCCGCCGGCGCTGGAGTTGAAGGTCACCGGCGATTACCTGGAGACCGCAACTTACCCGATTGCCGTGGATACCTTCTTTTTCTACATCCGCTCGATCGGAGAAATGGAGGGAAACTTACAAATCGAAGCATCGGACGGAACAACCTGGACCACCCTGGGCAACCTGAGCATAGGTAATACATTACGCAACCGGATGACATACCCGGTCAATAACCCCGCCCTGCGAAAATTCAGGCTGCAATTTACCAAAGGCACCTCATCGGTTGCTATCGATGATGTGGGGGTAAGTTTCAATCAACAGTTACAATACTTATACTTCAACCATTGGATAACCGACACTACCTTTACAGTCAAAGACCTGGTTCCAACGCAGCGCTACTTTTATAAAGTGAAAGCCAGCGATCGTACATTGTATCCAACCAACGAAGTGAAATATGAAAACGTAACTGCCTTTTCGAACACGGTCGAAGTAGTCAACAATAATACTACCATTGTGAAATATAGCCGCCCCGACGTTGGATTCAGCATTTACAAGGACAAATCGGGGATTATTCAACTGGCAATCGAAAATCAACAACTTCTGGGCGACACAATCCGGATTTTCAGTCCCGACGGCCGGTTGATCGACAGCATGGTTGTAAACAGCAATGTAGTACCTTTACAACACCTGCAGAAGGGACGATTTTACATTGTACAATCGGCCAAAGGTGCGCTGAAAATCGTATTCTAGACTGTAAGTATATGCTCTTCGGAGAGGGGGCGGTAAGGACCTTCTTTTACCTCAAAAATGACCGTCCCCTTTTCCAATACCTCTACGGTATGCCATTGTCCGGCAGGAACGTTAATACCGTAAACGCCCTGAAGCGGATTCAGCTCATGCACAGAGGTTAACACTCCTGAATCCGAGTACATGAGGACTTTAAGTCTGCCCCTCAGTATCAGGTAAGTTTCAGCGGTATCGATATGCCGGTGCACCGGCAATACGGTTCCGGGTTCCATCGCATTCAGTAAACGCTGTACAGGGGCTTCGAGCGAATCGTGCAGATTGTAATTGATTCGGAGACGTTGATTTACCGACGCCTGTGCGGTAAGTTCGTTTAATAATTCATCGTCAAGCAGGATCATAATTTATACGGTTTTTTGTTCGTGCAAGTAATAATACCTCTGTTTGATCACAATATAACATGCCGCAATCAACAAGATCGACAGCATTGCCACCATATAGGCATGCGACTGCGCTATAATAAGTCCCGCGATCACCAGAAGCTGAAGAAGGGCATAAACGACAGAAATAAGCAAATGCGAAAACTGCAGTTCATTGGCAAGCAATTGAAACAGGTGTTTACGATGCGGCTGAGTAAGATTCTCACCCAGGAATATTCGATGAATAATGGTTAATATCGTATCGACTCCGTACATCGCAAGCATGGCAATCCATGCAAAATTACCGGTTATGAGAATCAATTTCATAATGAAATACACCAACATGAAACCCATCGTAAAAGCACCTACATCGCCGGCAAAACACTTGGCTTTGGTTCTGAAGTTGAAAAAGTTGAACACCACCACCGACATCAGTAACAGGTAGAGCAGATTGGCATCGGTAAAGACAACCACGTTCGCGTTAATGTAAATAAGGCCTCCCAATACCACCAGGCTGGTCATGCCCAACATTCCATTGATTCCGTCCATGAAATTATAGGCATTCAATACACCGGTTGCAACCGTAAGCGCTATTACGATCCAATGTAGCGGATAGGAATACATGCCTAATTCGGCAAACATCAGCAAGAGAGAACCCAACTGAACAAGCAGCCTTAATTTGGGCGACTGCGGTTTTAAATCGTCGATATAACTTACTGTGGCCAGTAAAAATGCGCCCGGCAGTAACCAGGGATAATTGAAACCGAAAAACAACGAATATAAGAGTAATGCAACTACGAAAATAATCCCTCCACCCAATAATGTTGGTTTATGGTGCGAGCTCCTTGCATTGGGCTTGTCAATTATATTAAAACGCCTTGCAAGTTTAAAATATAGAACTTCTAAAACAAATACGATAACAAAAAGTAAAACATGAATCATTTCGTAAAACTTTTAATTGTTTTAAAGATCCCGTCCTGAGCGGTAACTGGCAATTTGTCAACCTTTAATGCAGTCTTTACTTTCACATTGGAAACCATATAATTCTCCGTCAGTTTTTTTAAGCGCTCGTCGTTGAATGGAAGATGTAAGAAAGTACCCGCACGAGCCACCGCATTCACCAGCGCAACCGGTACCGACCAAACATTCGAACGCCGTCCCAAAGCTCTGGCGATAAGCACCACCAGCTCGTTGGTCGACAAGCGTTCGTCGTCGGCTAAATGATACACACCCGACTCGACAGCTCCATTCAGCAGCTGACGCAATAAAAACACAACGTTGTCGATCGAACAAAAAGAACGTTGGTTATGAAACAGTCCTAAAGGCCAGGGAATTCCTGTCTTAACCAACTTATATAACAAATTCAGGTTCCCTTTGTTGCCGGGACCATGGATCATTGCGGGGCGAAGGATATAATATTTTTTCACCGGCGCCTGCGCCTCAGTAACCGGATTGGATAAAATGTATTCTTCGGCAGCCAGTTTGCTCTCTCCATACGGTCCTATGGGGCGGGGCACCACCGACTCGACGAGCTCATGATCGCCGGCATTATCGGCAGCAGCTTTCACCGAACTGAAAAAGATGAATCTGGCTACATTGTGTTCCCGGTACCAATCATAAATAATGCGGGTCAAACCGGTATTCACCTTAAAATAAAGATCCCATTTCGACTTTTGTTTTAAATCGTGGGCTATACCGGCAAGGTGGATGACGGCGTATACTTCGGGGAGTTGATCCAATTCGTCCCACAGAAAAATTGCCACCACCCCTTCGATTGCATCCCGGCGGATATCCAGGCCATAAATCCGGTAATCGGACCTCAGGCTTTCCACCAGATTACGTCCTACGAAACCCTGAATTCCTGTAATCAATATCGACTTATGGTTCAATGGAGTATTCATGCTTTTTACTGCTTCATTTGGTAAGTTGATTCACCAGATTCAGGTATTTTTCGGTTATAATCTCCCGGGTGTAACTTTGTTCTACCACCCTGCGCCCGTGTTTTCCCTTATCGACCAGCTGGGCTCTATCCATGGTCAACAATATTTCCCGGAGTTGTTGCACCTTTTTTATCGATTCATGTTCCGATACAATCCATGCACAATCCTTATCCTGTAAGAAATTGACAATCGGAGTATTTTTGCCCGAACATACCAGCATCGGTTTCGAACAGGCCATCAGCGTATACACCTTCGAAGGAAATCCGTGACCTTCGACCTGAGCGGCCATAAAAATAAAATGCAAATCGGCATAGGCAATCAGTGAGGGCATTTTTTCACGTGGCTGGTAAGGGATCAGCTTCACGTTGGCTAGTTGCAAGCGCTCTATTTCCTTTTCCAGATCATCCCTGTCCACCCCTTCGCCAATCACGAAGAAGCGAATCGGCTGGCCTTTGAGCTCTGCTGCTAATGCGATAAAAGTATCCCAGTCCTGTGCATTGCCGATATTACCGGCATACATTACTTTCAGTTCGCCGGTCGGCTCGAAAATTGCCGGATCCAGCTGATCGGCCGTGTCGGCCGTGTACAAGCGGGTATCGACAAAATTGGGAATGATGGTCAACCGATTGGGATCGCGGAAACGGCCGGCTATGGTTGTATAAAAAACCTCGTCGATGGTGGTTACCGCATCGGAATAGCGATAAACAAAGCGCTCCATTCTCTTCAACACATTGATAATGAGCGGAGCTTTCAAACCGCCATCGGCAATCAGCAAGTCGGGATAAATTTCCTGAACATTATAGACCACTTTGGCGGCTTTGAGTTTGCCGAGCAGGATATTCACCACTCCCAGTGTTAAAGGAGGGGAAGGCGATAATATTAAATCGAGGGGATGTATAAAAAGGCCGGATATGAACGACACCAGGTGCCAGTACATAAAACCAACCATACGCAACAGCGTACTTTTAAACTTTTTCTGGGGAATATGAATCACCCGGATACCGTGATACCTGCTTTCGTACCATAGGCCGCCCCATCTCGATTTCAAGGGCTGTCGTTGCAGATTCTCGGGCAAAGCATTGAAATGCGGAGTAGTGGTAAGAACCACAACCTCGTGCCCACCCTGCTGCAAACGGAGTGCAATATCGTTGTAGATATAAGCTGTCGACACACCATCGGGACTGAAAACTATAGTATGTATCAGTATCTTACTCATTCCACACCACTCGTTTGATATAATCGGTATACGATAGTATGATGCGTACCACTTTATCGCTCACGTTGGGCATGCTATAGTCCGACACAGGGCGGAAGTTGCGTTCGGCACCGGTTTGCTGCCGTTCCAGCTCAACCAACCCCTGCATCACCCGCTCGGGATGAAGACCGACCATCATTACCGAAGCTTCCTCCATCGCTTCGGGACGCTCGTGGGCTTCACGGATATTCAAGGCACGGAAATTTAGAATCGACGATTCTTCGCTGATGGTGCCGCTGTCCGACAAAACAGCCCTGGCCTTCACCTGAAGGGCGATGTAATCGCTGAGACCCATCGGCTTCATAAGTTTCACCAGCGGATGAAGCGACGGAGTCGCCGAAGACCCGCCCGGGGTGCGTCCGGGCAGTGCGTCCGGAGCCGGGATGATCCCCTTGCGCTCCATCATCTTGCGCGTACGGGGGTGGGTGGAAACAATAACCGGCAATCCGTAATGCTCCGCAACCTGGTTCAGAATGGCGATCAGGTTGAAAAAGTTCTTCTCCGAAGCAATGTTTTCCTCCCGATGGGCCGAAACTACAAAATAACCATCCCGGGAAAGACCCAGTGTGTCCAAAATACAGGAAGCGGCGATCCTGGGCCCGTAATTACTTAGCACTTCGTACATCGGGCTACCCGTTTTGATAATCCGGTCGGGACGAAGCCCTTCGGCCAGCAGGTACTCCCGGGCGATATCGCTGTAGGTAAGATTGATATCCGAAATATGGTCCACGATTTTACGGTTCGACTCCTCCGGAACACGCTGGTCGAAACAGCGGTTGCCCGCTTCCATGTGGAATATCGGGATATGGCGCTTTTTGGCAGCAATGGCGCACAGGCAGGAATTGGTGTCGCCCAGTACCAGAAAAGCATCGGGACGCACTTCTTCGAGCACCGGATCGATGGCAATCAGAATCGTGCCTGCGGTAGCTGTGGCTGTAGCACCCGCTGCATTCAGAAAATAATCGGGCTTGCGAAGACCCAAATCCTCGAAAAATACCTCGTTGAGCTCGTAATCGTAATTCTGGCCCGTGTGAACAAGGATATGATCGATAGCAGCACTGGAATCAAGCTTCTGCAGAACACACGAAAGACGGATAATTTCCGGACGGGTGCCTACAACAGTCATCACTTTTAATTTCTTCATCTTATTCGTTTATTTTACACCTTCAGAAAATACGTATCGGGATGCTCAGGATCAAAAATTTCATTCACCCACATCACGGTTACCATATCACTTTCGCCCAGGTTTTCGATGTTGTGGGTATAGCCCACCGGAATATCCACTACTTCCAGCTTGTCGCCCGATACAAAATATTCGTGTATTTCGCCGGAATCAATCTTACGGAAACGAATCACGCCTCTACCGCTCACCACCAGAAACTTCTCATTCTTCGTATGGTGCCAGTGATTGCCCTTTGTGATGCCCGGCCTGGAGATATTGACCGATACCTGGCCTCTGTCATTCGATTTCAGAAATTCGGTAAACGAGCCCCGTTCATCGGTATTCATTTTGAGGGGATATCCGAATGAATCAACAGGAAGATAACTTAAATACGTGGAATAAAGCTTTTTGGTAAAACCATCGGACAAATCGGGGACTTGCAAACTGGTTCTGCTTTCTTTAAACGAATACAGCAGCTCCACAATTCCGCCCAACGAAATGGTATGCACCGGGTTTACCTCTTCAAATCCGCTGCCAACCACCCAACGTTCCTCCTTTTCCGTTAACCGTTGAATAAAAGCGTTCACCACATCATCGATATACACCAGATTCATCACCACCGACGGGTCATTAACCTGAATCGGCAAGCCATGAGCTATATTATGACAAAAAGTGGCTACCGCGCTGTTGTAATTCGGACGGCACCACTTTCCAAACACATTGGGAAGCCTGAAGATGAACACCCGGGCACCCGTCTCGGCGGAATAGGCACGCAACAAGTCTTCCCCCGCTCGTTTGCTTTGTCCGTAGGGATTATCGAGAGCAGCCTGAGTCGATGAAGTAATGAGTACAGGGGCTGTATTATTATGGCGGCGGAGCGAATCGAGCAAGACGGACGTGAATCCAAAATTACCTTCCATAAACTCCTTAGGGTCCTGGGGACGGTTCACTCCCGCCAGGTGAAATACAAAATCGCAACGACTTGTATAATCGTCGAGCAAAGCCGGATCAGTATCCACATCGTAAAGAAAAACCTCCTTAAAACCTCTGTTACGCAATTCGGCCGTCAGGTTACGGCCCACAAAACCAAAAGCACCGGTAATTAATAACTTCATAGGCCTGTTTCCTTTCTCACCAACTCCAATTTCAACAACAATTGTTTCATTTCTTCCACATCGAGCAAGGTAGTGTTGTGCGAATGATAATCGTCGATCTGCGAGATTTCCTCTTCTCCCTCGACAAAATATTTATCGTAGTTTAAATCCCGGTTATCGAGCGGAATCCGGTAATAATTGCCCATATCCTGTGCTTTCGACATTTCCTCGCGGGTTACAAGCGTTTCGTACAATTTTTCACCATGGCGGGTACCGATGGAGCGCACATTAGTATCGGCTCCGAAAAGCTCTTTGAGCGCCTGGGCCAATACAGTTAAGGTGGCTGCAGGTGCTTTTTGGACAAACAGGTCGCCGCTCCGTCCGTGCTCGAAAGCATAAAGCACCAGATCGACCGCATCGTCGAGGGTCATCATGAACCGCGACATCGAAGGGTCGGTGATCGTAATTTCCTTGCCCGACCTTATCTGCTCGATCCACAAAGGAATCACCGATCCGCGGCTGGCCATCACATTACCGTAGCGCGTACAGCAAATGGTGGTACGAGCATGTTCACCCACGGACCGAGCCTTCGCAAACGCGACCTTTTCCATCATCGCTTTACTGATTCCCATCGCATTAATGGGATAAGCCGCCTTATCGGTACTCAAAACGATCACGTTCTTCACCCCGTGTTCCACAGCCGAATCGAGCACATGTTGAGTCCCGATCACATTCGTATTCACAGCCTCAATCGGAAAAAACTCACAGGAAGGAACCTGCTTCAATGCAGCCGCATGAAACAGATAATCGACGCCGTACATGGCATTGTCGACACTACGTTTATCGCGAACATCGCCAATGTAGAATTTAATTTTAGGATTGGCATACTGATGCCGCATGTCGTCCTGTTTTTTTTCATCGCGCGAAAAAATCCGGATCTCAGCAACATCGGTGTGTAAGAACCGGTTCAGCACGGCATTTCCAAACGAACCCGTACCTCCGGTGATCAATAATATTTTATCTTTAAACATGATATTATTTTCGTAATATTAGTACTAACGCTAGTTAGGGAGTATTTATTTCACCCAATCGACCTACGGATGAAAATATTCTTTAAAAACAGCCTCTTTGACCTCTGGTGTGGGATAACTGATAAGAACAGCCTTGTATTTTCCTTTAAACACAAACAAACTGCCGGCCGCAACCCCTATGATAGAATGTTTTCGGATTACTTCGCCCATATCCTGTAAGCTACCCGCACCGCCCATCACGGTTACCGGTATGGTAATCACTTCTTTTACAGCATCAATCAACTTGTGATCGTAACCAGTCATCATTCCATCCTGATCGACCGAATTTATGACCAGTTCACCGATACCTAAGTCTTGCATCTGAACCGCAAATTTAACCGGATCTAATCCCCTGCCCTTGTTGGCATTGTGGGTGAAAAGTTCATAACGATTCCGTAAACCTGTTTTTTTGACGTCCATCACCACTACTACACTCTGGTTGCCAACCCGCCGGGCTATTTCGGCAACAATCCCGGGTTGTTCAACAGCCAATGAGCTTACAGCAATTTTTTCGATACCCAGATTGAAAATGCGTTGCGCCTGCTCAACCGTTTTTATTCCACCTCCATAACAAAGCGGCATCCTGCATTCAGCAGCTAGATGTTCAATCAGCTTATAGTCGGGCTCCCGTTGTTCCACTGAAGCATCAATATCCAGCACAATGAGCTCGTCGACCTCTTTTTCATTGAAAATTTTCACGGCATTGATGGGATCCCCAACATATTTGGGATCCTTGAACCGGACCGTTTTAATCAAACCCTTGTTGTGGATGAGCAAACAGGGGATTATGCGAGGATATAACATAACTTATAAGTTTGCAAAATTATGAAGCAGTTTCACTCCATTAGAGTGACTTTTCTCGGGATGAAACTGAACGCCAAAAATATTCTCCCGCTGAACAGCACTGCAAAATTTGGCTCCGTAGATCGTAGTGGCAATGGTGTGTCCGGGATGTACAGCTTCGAAATAATAGGAATGAAGAAAATAAAAACGCGAATCGGATTGGATTCCATTCATAAGCGGTGAGTGATTCACAGGGATAACCGAATTCCATCCCATGTGAGGAAAACGAGTCTTAAAAGGGATCGTTTCCGGATTAAAACGCTTTACGCTCCCTTCGATCCAGCCTAAACCTGGCAGAACACCTTCATCACTCTTCGACGCAAGCATCTGCATACCCACACACACTCCTAAAACAGGGATCTTTTCACTCAGTACTTTTTTTTCCAGTAACTCACGCATCCCCGAGTGGTTGAGACAAGTCATGGCATAATCAAAAGCACCGACTCCAGGCAGTATCAGCTTCGTGGCGCTAACCAGATCATCGGCACACGTAGCAATGCTGACCTCCACTTTTAAATGTTCGAAAACCCGTTGAAAGGCCCGGATATTACCCAGTCCATAGTCGATAATAGTAATCATTGTTTTCGTTTAACAACCTTTTCCATGCCCAACCAATTCATCACCTGTGCTCCCAGGCGGAAAACATTCTGCTGATTCTTATAATCCCAGTAATATTTCTTAGGAATATTCATATACCCCCGCAACTCGTCGGGAGTGATTCCCAGCTTCGTGGCAATATATACAAATTCTTCATCAATTGTTTCCGGATCATAAGCAGGCCGCGATAATCGCTCCAACGCCTCGTCCCGGCTCAACTGTCCGGTTAAAATAAGACTTGAAAACTGTACCCTGCGGGTATCATACCCGAAACGCTCGGGCAACCAATAACCTTCGTAGAATTTCGTAAAACGCGATTCAAAGTGTTTCTGGGGATACGATTTCCACCCGTACTCCTTTTCCAGAGTACCGATTGCTTCATCTTTATAGAAAGGCATGTAATTCAATGGTTTCACAACATTTACCCCTTTGAGGTATTTCAGGTAAATTTTGTGCCGGAATACCGAACTGAATGGATAGGTGGGCATCGGGATGGTACCAAACTTACTTCGTATATCGTCGATATGCGTAATATCGGTGGCATAGTAAAACCATTCCATCGGATATTGTACACATTCGGTAGAGAAATTCCCCCCATTCAGAATATATTTGATTTTATGACGCTCGGCAAAATAATACATGGTGGCAAAAAATGCATGATCCTGCGGAATATCGAGGTGCGGAACGCCAGCCTTAAACCACGATAACTGGAAATCTTTCATTTCTTCCCAGTTGATTACT
Source organism: Paludibacter sp. 47-17 (assembly GCA_001898935.1). Classification (GTDB taxonomy): domain Bacteria; phylum Bacteroidota; class Bacteroidia; order Bacteroidales; family Paludibacteraceae; genus Paludibacter. The sequence goes on along the minus strand of MKVT01000008.1, from coordinate 295,126 downwards.
TCTGTGTACAGATCGAGCCCCAGCTTATCAACCATAACGTTGATATTATGTACCGCCAATTCCGAATTCCACCCACCGTCGACATGAAAAACCAGGGGACGCAATCCAAATTTCGTTACAGCAAGATGCAGCATATACGAACTGTCGACACCTCCGCTCAACCCGAGCAGACAATCGAACTCTTTGCCCTTTCCAGAAGCCTTTATTTTAGTTACCAGTTTAGTCAGCTGCTGCTCTCCACGCTCGTCGGTATGCCAGTTGGGTTTTACATTGTTATCAAAATCATGGCAATGATCACAAACACCATTTTCATCAAACCGGATAGCAGGATCGGTAGTATCCATTACACAGCGAGTGCAAACCTGATAATTCTTTTTCTCCATGAAAATAATTTTAATTGCAAAAATAATCAATAATGACCAACTTTTATCATACTCCTGAAAAAATTAGTGCGTTTAAGTTGTAATTTATCCTCAGCATAATCCTTACTACGCAAAAAATTGCGTTCGCTTTCGGCACGATACAGCTCCCGGTTGGTCAACAGGGATTCAAGTTTATCGGCAAACCGGCCTACATCTGTGGGATGGCAGAGGCAACCGGGTGATAACAACTCCGGAATTCCTCCTACAGGTGTCGAAACACAAGGAAGACCTGTAGCCATAGCTTCGATGATTACCCGTGGCAATCCCTCGGTAAGAGTGGGTAAAATCATCGCATCGGAGGTAGTCAACAAAGTATGCAACTCCGACATGGACAATACGCCCGGAAATTGCACATAGTTGGCAACACCCAATTTTTCAGCCAGCCGAATAAATTCCGGCACCAATTCTCCGTCGCCGGCAAACCTGATGTATACTTTCCGCGACATTCGACGATTCAATTCGGCAACTACCCGGATAGCAACATCGTGACCTTTTTCCCTATTATTGATCGGATGGGCAATATGACACAACATCAACGCACCACTTTCGGACAGCTCACGGGCAGCTGTGTAAAATGCGGGGCTAATTTTGGCTGATGAATAATGGGTTGTAAAACTACCTTCCTTGGAGGCAGGATAATGTTGCTGTAAAGCCTTTTCGGTAACATAGGCTACTCCATCGGCCATCGCACAGGCCCTTTTTAATTGAAAATGATAGATGCCATACAGGATTTTCTCAATGCCCGGTTTTTTGATGCGAAAAAAGTCGTACGGACTGGCGACTACCTCGCAAGCCAGAGGGATTTTTTTTCGTACCACCAGATTAGCAATCGAAAAACCGATGGTGGAAGGTAACCGCACGAGAGCGACTTTACAATCACCAATAACATTGCGGTATTGCTTTCGTAAGGATAGCATCTGGAGTAAAAACTGCTTATAACCCCGGAAAAACTTCAACGGAAATACTTCTACCCGATCATTATCCATCTGACGATGCACATTCAAATCAAGCTCTTCCACCGAATCGACCCGGGTAGCTACCCTGATCGAATCAAACACCTGAAGGTACCGCTCGGTGAGATCGGTGCCAAGTTCCCGAACGTAATAGTGTCCACCGTAATGGAAAACATGTTCGTCAATTACAATCAATGCCTTCATCGCTTCTCTATCTGGTAGTTGATAAAAAATTATTCAGTCTCTCCTGATGATTTCTAAAATCAAAATATTGTACAGCAGTTTGTTTTGCTGCCTTTTTCATGTTTGATAATTGAGATTTATTGAGTTTACTGAGATGTACAAACAAATCGGCCAACACTTTTGAATCAATCTCGTTCACTATAAACCCGTTGTAATCGTGTACCAGATAGTTGCCCAAATCACTGGTCAGGTTTCCGATAACAGGCACGCCGGCTGCCATCGACTCAACGAATTTTGTAGGGAAACCGGCATCATTTTTCCGGTTGTGCTCCCGGAACAATAGCGAAAAATCGGCTATATTATACCATGCCGGAACATCATATTGCGGAACTTTCCCGGGAAAAACGACAAAGTCGCGGCACATGGCAAAATCGGCCGATTGCACCGACAGCCGGAGTTGGTCCAACCCTTCACCCAAAAAAATCAACCGGACACTAGCTCCCTGACCGGTGGCCCGTTTCAATGCGTCCAGGATAAACAACACCTGATCTTTTCCCGATGGTGTGCCTGCATATATGCAACTGATTCCCTCAAATGCAGGTATGACCTCCGATTTCCGCGTCCATTTTTTATCGTTGATATCCACTAAAGGAGGCACAATCAAATTAACGGACGACTTGTAAAAATGATCGAGAAAGCTGCTTATTACAATTTTAGATGAAATGGTGCGGAGTGCCCAACGAATATTTAATTCGTTCATCCATGCAAAGGGCATCCACTTTCCGCCCGGAAACTCCGATGAATGGTAACATTCGGTCAGATCGGCCACCAGGCGAATGCGTCGCGAACGGGCAAAAAAAAGCATTCTGACCACCATCACCAATGCCGGATTATAAAGAATGACTACATCGGGGACCGACTTTGTTTTCAACAGGGCATAAGCTCGGTATCCCTGAACCAGAAAATTAACTATCCGCCTTTGGATAGGGTCACGGGAACGATCAATATCGTGGGTAATCGAATATTCAAAGCCATCGAATTCGGATTGCCGAGTGGATGATGCTTCAGATTCGTGCCTGCCACCGTAACTTAAAAACTCGACCCGGTGTCCCGCCATTCGCATAGCGCGTGCATTATTCAGCACTCTTGCGGCGGCGGCATCGCCATCGGGAAACCGGAAAGGGCCTGCGTAGATGATGTATAATGAATCCTTACTCATTCAGCCTCAATTAACAGATCTTCAATCTTGCGAACAATTCGCTCATTATCAAACTCAAGATACTTCAACTCTTGTTTCATCGCATTCAACGATTCATCATCCGACAAAAGCCGGTATAAACAGTCTGTCATTTCAGCCAGCGGAACCACTTTCCCTCCTTCGCCCCGGATTACAAACTCCCACGCCGAGCCAAAATCGGTGGCAACCACCGGAATATGCAATATTTTAGCTTCCTGAACACCAAGCGGACAAGCCTCCGAAAGCGACAAACTGATCATCAAATCGGCTTTGGAAATGTACGGATAAGGATTTTCAATTTCTCCCAGCATAACAACACAGTCCGAAACATCGTGAAACAAAATGGAACTTTGAATTGCATCACGTTCCGACGGCAAACCATCACCGATAATAAACCATCGGAAGCGAACTCCCTTTTTTTTCAGTTCGGCTGCAATAGACGGAATGGCTGTAAATTGCTTAACCGGATCGAGCCGCCCGACACAGAGCAATACTGCCCCTTCAGTCCTGAAATCGGGATTTGTTATGGCGGCTAAGGATTGCCGGCGTATGGAATCCTGGTCTATTACGTTAGGAATGGAGCTTACTTTTGCTGCAACCGAAGGTATGAGCTCTTTAAAAACCGCAGAAGTGAATTCCGACACACATACTATCTTGTCAAACTGTTTATAGATGGTCGTTTCAGGACGTATCCCGGCCTGGCTGAGATAATTCCCATAGTCGGAATGAATCCAGGCAATTTTCAGGGGAAGGCGCATAGGGGCGACAAAGGTGGTGGCAGGTCCTTCCTGAAATGCAATTACCACGTCAAAATCCTGTTGTTCGATTCGTCGGCGTGCCTTCGTGAAAAAAAAAGTAAATGCTGGTATTCCCATTATTCGCAACAGTCGGAATATCGTCCTTAGAAACCAACGTACGATTCTGTTGAATGAAGGTTTTTCCAGCGACAAATCGGACAACAGAATACTACTGAAAAAATCTTCGTCGAGCAAATCATACTTACTGAACAACTTATGGTAACTGCCCTGGTTCGTTAACGAAAAGATGGACGGTTGAATGGCCGAATGCTCCAGTACTTGTATCAAGTATTGTAAACTCCGGTTAGCTCCTCCCTGACGGAACCCCTGCACAACAAATAACACTTTTTTCATCCTTCCTCCTTTTGTTCAGCCTGCTCAACTACCGGCGCCTTGCGCAGATGCATTGCAAATCGTGCAATTAACATAATAAAGAATATTAATCCTAAATCCCGTACGGGACGAAAAAACTCGACTCTGCTGAAGAAAAAACTCTGCGAGGTAAGTACAATAAAAAACAGCACCGATACTAAATTGAACTGTTTTCGGTATATAATCCGCTCGGTAAGGTAGGATACAATAATCCCCATGACAAACATTGCGATCACCACACCCGAAAATCCAAACGTATAATACAAATCGCCTATCACATGAGTACCTAACCCCCACGAACGGTCTTCTCCTAAAATATAATTGGAAATAAAGTCGGAAGATGTTTGATAAGCCGGAGCAGAAACATCGATCCCGAATAGTTTTACTACCAACGACTGCAAAAACGGAACAAAAGCCAGAACATGTAATAGTGTATTGGTACCGTAGGTCGGACCATTCGCATCAACGTAAAAAACAAACTCGTATAATGTACTGGACGGGATGTAAAACTCACTGAAAATCCCGATCATCGTAAATGCTCCCTCTCCCTGCAACTCATTTACATCCACATCGTTGAACCCTCTGAAGAATTTAAGCAGCGCCATTACCCAAAAGCCAGCTACTACCAGTATCAGAATCAAGCCTTTGTTGATTGGTTTTATAAACATCGCATACACGACAAATACAGTTAATGCCAACACCAGAAATTCGCTTCGATAGCCAATAACCAGAAAAAAAGGAAGCAACGATACAATATTGAAAAGATAGAATAAACTTACCGATTGCAAGGTATCCCGTAAGGTAGCGACTTGCGACCACGACAAGCGTGAAAATTCGAGCACGGTTGATATTATAAACAGCACCCGAACATAGGGCAGTATATATCCACCTGTAACTTCAGTTGTTTCGTTGCTGTAACGCATTACCAAAGTGGCGCCGTCAACCAGAAAAAAAAGGAGTACAAAAACGCTGGTAATACGGTTAAATAAATAGGCTGCCTTCGGCAAATCATATTTTTCAAAATTAAACTTCCATTCGTCCCGTTCCTCCTGATGAGGCTTCGACAGAAGGGTAGCTCCCAGCAAATACGACATGAAACCTAATGTTGATAAATAAACAGCTTTATTTACCAGATAGGGGCTTATATCGACCAACAACAGCAAATCGTCTTCGTTGAACGCCATCAACGGAAAAGTATAAGTAACCAGAAAAAAAACAAAGAAAAAAAACAATTCAAACGATAAAAAATAATGCCGACGACGATTTCTTAAAAACAAATAGGCGGCCCCCAAAAATATGACACTGCACAGCACTGCCGTAGGAAATACTCCGGCAACGGCAAAATCGACCGTGAAATAGCTCACCATCAGATAAATAAAAAGCAGACTGTAAAGAATTAATAATCCCATAACTTTCACTTCTTTATTCTCTTCACCACCTCTTGTATGTACCTTCTAATAGGACCGGTATTTGTAAGGTAGAGCATACCCAGGTAACTTATAATTCCCACCATGCCACCCGTGACGAGTTGTACGGGCGGGCTTACGTTGAATTGTACTGCAAACCAAACCAGCAAAGCCATAATCGCTGAACTCAACACTACCGGCCAGAGATACCTCAACTGTTCGGTTAACGACAAACCGATCAGTTTACGGGTGTACCATGTGTTCACCAACAACTCGATGACAGCAACTACAATCTGGCTGTACAAAAGCGCTTCAAATCCGATACCTAACGAAACTACAATGAGTAATACCATGATTACTTTCTTATACAGTTCGACTTTCAACGCCAGATCGGTACGACCGGTTGCATTGAAAATATTCAGATTGAACGTATTGATGACGAACAACAAACCAACGGGACAAAGAATTTGCAACATATATGCCACCGGCAGCCATTTGGCGGTAAGTAAAAACACAACCAGCGGCTCGGCAAGCACAAACAAACCGAAAAGCAAAGGAAAAACAGGCAGAGCCGCCACCATCATAAAGTTGAGATGTGTTTGCCGCATCTTCACATCATCGTGCTGTTGTTCACACAAAACGGGCATGGAAACCCGTTGAATGATTTGAGTGATGAGATTGGTGGAAAGATATTGAAAGCTGACCGCACGGTTGTAATAACCAACCTGTTTGAGTGGGAAAAACTTGCCAATCACCACTGTATACAAGTTTTGAAATATATCGTTAATTAATCTCGCCATCACCAATTTCCATGCAAAATCAACAATCTTTTTAAAACGGCCGGCCGAAAACGAAGCCTTTGGTGTCCAGCGGGTAAAATACCACAACAAACACGAACTAATCACCGTGTTGAGTACAGATTGTACTGCTAATGAATATACACCATACCCCGACCAGGCAGCCGTGAGTCCGGCAATGCCCGACACAAGCACTCCAAGAGTGGTAGCCTTTGCCTGTGTTTTAAAATCAATTTTGATGAGCAGAATGGCCCGGTGAACAACCACGAATGAACTTGCAATAAGGTTTATTCCCAGCAACCGGAGCAGTAAAGTTAAATCTTGTTCAAAAAAACGCGAAATGAGAGGAGCAGTAAAGAACAACAATCCATACAATACAAATCCCAACGCGATATTGAAATAATACACCGTCGAAAAATCGGTCTCATCGCGCTGCTGATTTTGTACCAAAGCAACTCCGAATCCCGACTCATTAATCGTCTGGAGAATGTTGATAAAAACCAATACAATGGCTACGGCTGCAAAATCTTCGGGCAAAAGAAGTCGTGCCAACAAAACGGAGATCATAAACTGAATGGCTTGCGCAGCTATCCGGTCGATGGCGCTCCAGATGATTCCACGTACCGATTTCCCTTTAGTGCCCTGCATGCCTTACTCCTGTAACGGGTATGAATTCGTAAATTTACCGGACAGGTAGAAGTTGAGCGTGAGGATAAACACAATGAGAATGCCTGCTATAAATCCTCCAAGCGCAATGCCTTTAATTTTACCCAATTTATCCTTTTTCAGCGGATAACGTGGCGTATCAATAATTTGAACCAAAGGTGTTTCACGGGCCAGATCGAGTTTTAGTGTTTCTAAGTTTTTCAATACTTCTCCGTATACAGCTCCGTACATTTGCGCATCATTTTCGTATTTCATACGCGGTACTGCTGCCATTGAAAAAGCCTTGTTGACATTCACCTGCGATATACCGGCACTTCTCGACATGGCAGTTTCATAAAGATTGCGTATCGAATCGGCCGTTTGCTGCATTACATCAATATTGACGCGACTCTGAGAGGTACGCGTATTCTTGTAAAACTCATAAGTTCTGTTCATTAGCTCTTCGACAAACACTTTCGAGAATTGTTCGTTTTTACTTTTAAAATCAACGGTTACAATACTGATTTTTTTATCACGGCGAGTTACTTTGAGTAAACGTGAACTTACAAACTGATAATAAACTTCATACAGCACACTATCCTGAGCGCGTGAAAACGTTTCTCGTGGCTGACCAATGGGAAACGACATCGACGCAAGCTGAGGGTCTTTACTCTTTCTCCATCCCTTATCCATTTCCATAAATTGTGCATAGGCATCCATCATGGTCATCTTTTGCCCATTAAAGTCGATGGGACTAAGCAAGGTGCTTTCGACAGCATACCTTGACTGAAGGATTTGAAGCAGATTATCGCCACTGAAAGCACTGCCACCGCCCCCAAACAAACCACCAAGACCAAAACTGGAGGCAAGCGATGCCAGGCCTCCGCCGCCCCCTCCCTTTTCAATTAATGCAAATGACAGATGGGCTGTGTATTTGGGTTTTATAATAAAAGATGCTCCCAGACCAATTGCTCCGCCGGTGAGGCCGACCAGCACAATAATCAACCACTTTCCGAGCATAGCTTTCCACCATACTTTTAGCATTGCACGCAAATCGGTTAATGTAAGCTCTTTAAAATTACTGTGTTGTGTTGTTGATGCCATCTTCAGGAATTAATTATTACGCAGAATCGAATATACCAACGCCATTACCGAAGTGATCGACGAACTGATGGAGACTAATTCTCCCGCACTGATCCGGCCCGAAAGGTCGATGGTCTTTTTCGGAACAACAATGATGGAGCCCGCCACTACCCTCGGATAGATTTTAAAACCGAGAAAGGTGCGGGTACCGATTACCTTACCATTAGGGTGAAGCACAAAACTATTCTTTCGTAATGCATTATCCGAAAATCCTCCGGAGGCTGTTATAAAATCGTTAAAACCATTCGACGACGAGTAGACCACATACGACGGATACATCACTTCGCCGATCACTTTCACGGTTTCCAGTTTTTTGGGAATTACCAGCACATCTCCATCTTCAATCAATAAGTTTTTATACGATGCCGGATCCTTTAAAATATCTTTTAAACTCAGCGAAACAATGCCTTCGGAATACAGCAAGGTTTCTATTTCTTTGAAGTTAGCTGCCCCTGCAACCGTATCGATGGCAGTAAGCTCATCGATATTACGTACCTGCATTTTTTGCAACACGGCGGCATCGATCGTACCGGTGTTGGATTGCAGGATTTTTTTCAGGTTCCGGCTCAGAATCGTGCTCATCGAGGTCTGGTTCGATTTAATTTTATCGGATCGGATCAGATAGGCACCTTCCACAAAAGCGTATTGCGTAAACCCTCCGGTGAGTTTCAACAAATCGGACACGCGGGTATTTTTGGTTTCTATATTGTAATAACCCGGATTTTTCACCTCTCCCTGAACCGAGGCGATACGGATGGGTTCAATGCCTTCGATGGGCCGGACAATAACCAGATCGCCGTTTTCCAGCACCATATCGCCACTACCCTCCAGTATATTCAGTTCTTTATCGAATTCGAAACTGATATTGTACGATTTTTTAATTCCGCCCTCCATTTTCTGGGGATCTTTAATGATACGGATCAACTGGATATTGTGGGTCGAAGCCATTTCTGTAAATCCTCTCGAGAGGTAGATCAGATCCTTTACCATCATCCGTTTTTTCAAAGGATAATCGCCCGGCTCCAGCACCTCGCCGGCAATACGCACCTGATGTTTCTCCAGAAAATTACTGACCGAATCGATGCGTAATGAGTCGCTGCGCTGTAAAGGGATATCGGCATGTTCGCCACTCAGGATTTTTCCAAGATTGAAACTAATGGCTTCGGGGATTTGATTTTTACGCTTGCGTACAATTTGGGCCATATTCACAAAAGCTTCATCGCTCACCCCACCCGCTTTCTCGATAAGGGATTTAACGCTGGCGTCGTCGTCTACCGAATACGCACCCGGACGATTCACAGCCCCTGTCAGGTATACAATATTGTCGTAAAAATCAAGCACCGGTGCAATAAACACCGAGTCGCCCGGCTTCACCATACTGGTCGTGAGCAAGCTCAGAGGCACGTCGAGCACTTTGCGCACCGATTCCTCGTAACGGTAAATGTTCACGATAGAACGATTCGCATCTTCCCTGAATCCGCCGCCATAACGAATAAGGTCGGCCAGCGATTCACCCGGCCTTACTTCATAAATGGCCGGACGGTTGATAGCTCCGTCGATTATGACTTTCGAATTGTTGGGCGATATCAGTAAAATATCGTTATCCTGTAAAACCACATTATCGGTCAGATTACCCGACATCAGAAATTCGTAGAAATCGAGCGTTGCCACCTGCTTGCCGTTACGTACCACACGAATATCGCGCATCGAACCAATCTCGCCCGGCCCGCCGCAAGCATACAGCGCATTAAAGGCAGTTGCCAGCGATGGCAATGTATACGTACCCGGAAATGCGGCTTCGCCTGCCACTATCACCCGTATACTGCGAATATTACCCACTGCTACGTCCACACGGGTTTGTCCGTTCTGAATACCGGTGTAATATTTCGATAGCTCCGATTTGATTTCACGGGTTGCCTTCTCTACAGTCAAGCCTCCTACTTGTATGAGCCCGGCATTGGGAATCCTGATTTTTCCTTCGGGGGTGACCTTGGCCTTAAAATTCACATCGTAAAGCCCCGACACATCAATCAATAATTCATCGCCCCGGCCTATAACATAATTCAGCGGCGTAGGAAGATTGATATTCGGTTCAAAAGTAATTTTCGACTTGCGGAACATCCGCATGCCGAACACTTTCAACTTCCTCTGATCTTCCTCTTTCTCAAGCTCGTCCAGCATCAGAGAATCGGGAACCAAATAACTGCGCTCAGAAGATTCAAAATCCGACAGATCCGATTTTACATCCAGATTCATCCCTCCGGCCAGTTTCTTATACTGCGCAATCTGCTGTGGTGTAAGCTTGGACAAATCCTGGGCCGACACCAGCAACAACGGAAGAACAAAAAGTAACAAGGTAATTTTTCTCATATTATAACAACTCTTCTTATCAGTTCATTAAAGCTTTCAACGCTTTGTTGTTTCGTGTGTAACGGATTTTTTGCAGTTTTAGTATTCTCAAATCTGTAAAAAACGAAAAGATTGCAAAGATAATTGTTATATCTTTGCAAACAAAAAATGATGGCCGAAATTTTCCCGATCGTCGACGAACAAGGACGTGTTACCGGTAAAGCTACACGGCAGGAATGCCATTCCGGAACCTTCCTGCTGCACCCTGTCGTACACCTTCATGTACTCAATCCCGAAGGCCTTCTCTTCCTGCAAAAACGCTCCATGCTGAAAGATGTTCAACCCGGGAAATGGGATACTTCAGTGGGCGGGCATGTGGACTATGGCGAATCCATCGAACAAGCGCTGTTCAGAGAGGCACGGGAGGAACTCGGAATCAGCAACTTCCAGGCTGTTTTCATGCACCGGTACCGCTTTACCTCCTCTATTGAATCGGAATTGGTGCACAGCTATTATGCCGTAATTACTCAAACTCCGGTTCCCGATGCGGTAGAAATTGAAGAGGGCCGGTTTTGGACAGCTGCCGAAATACTGGAAAACCTGGGCAAAGACCTGTTTACTCCCAATTTCGAGGACGAATTTCAACGTCTCTACTTCAGCAACCGGCTTCCGGTACATTAAGCTACGAACCGATGGTCTCGTACTGAAGTCCCTGTTCTTCCAGCTCTTTCCGTTCGTATATATTGCGGCCGTCGATAATGAGCGGATTTTTCATGCTCCGGCGTATAACCTTCCAGCTGGGTAACCTGAACTCTTTCCACTCGGTCACCATAAAAAGAGCTTCGGTGTCGAGTACAGTGTCGTAAATGTCGGTAGCATAGTAAATACGGTCGGAAGGCAAGTGCGGAAATTGCCTTTGGATGGCGTGCCGGGCTTCAGTCATCGCAATCGGATCAAAAACCCGGATCCACGCTCCCGCCTCCAGCAATTGCCGGATCAGCACCAGCGAAGGCGCTTCACGCATATCGTCGGTATTGGGCTTGAACGATAAACCCCAGACAGCAAATACTTTATCGGCCAACTCGGGTTCCGAGTAATACTTCAACAACTTCCTGTAAAGAATGTGCTTCTGCATTTCATTCACTTCTTCCACCGCATTCAACACACGCAATTCGTAGCCATACTGGCGCCCCGTATGCAAAAGAGCCTTCACATCCTTTGGAAAACAAGAACCGCCGTAACCACAACCCGGATATAAAAATTTGCTTCCGATTCGTGCATCGGTTCCGATACCCTGCCGGACCATACTTACATCGGCTCCCAACAGTTCGCATAAATTGGCAATATCGTTCATGAAGCTGATACGCGTGGCCAACATGGCATTAGCTGCATATTTAGTCAATTCCGCCGATGGAATGTCCATAAAAATAACCCTGAAATTATTCAGCAAAAACGGACGGTACAAACGGGTCATCAACTCACGGGCCCGTTCGCTTTCAACTCCCACCACCACCCTGTCGGGGCTCATGAAATCCTTGATGGCATCGCCTTCTTTCAGGAACTCGGGATTAGAAGCCACATCAAACGCGATATCGAGTCCGCGTTTGTCGAGTTCTTCCCGTACCGCCTGCTGTACCAGCCGGGCTGTACCTACCGGTACGGTACTCTTGGTAACCAGCAACACATAATCGGTAATATGCCGGCCCACCGTACGTGCAACATCGAGCACATACTTCAGATCGGCGCTCCCGTCTTCGTCGGGAGGCGTACCAACAGCCGAAAATATCACCTGTACATCCTGTAATACATCCGTCAGCCGGGTCGTGAAATTGAGCCGGTTGGAATTCACATTATGCGTCACCAATGCTTCGAGCCCCGGCTCGTAAATCGGTATAATCCCGTTTTTCAGATTTTCAATCTTCTTTTCGTCAATATCGACACAGGTTACTTCCAGCCCCATTTCGGCAAAACAGGCACCCGAAACCAATCCTACATAACCCGTTCCAACAATAGCTATCTTCATGGTGTAATTATTTTAAATATCATGTGCATCATCCTGATAGTACTGATAATAAGTACCGTCCGAATTCTTTTTATCCGACACCTTTGTGTATCCGTAGCCATAACCATAGCCGTAACCATAGCCGCTCTTAGTTCCATACCTGCGGCTATTGCCATAGGCATATTTACGCGAATAGTACCGCGAATACGAGTTCGATTTTAATTCCACATCGTTAAGAATGGAATAAAAATCGTGAACATTATCCGACTTTAATTGCGCTGTCAACGTACGAAGGAATAATTTATGCGTCTTATCACTCCGCACGATAAATAAATTAATATCCGATAAATCGGCAAACGAATAGGCATCGGCGACCACGCCTATCGGACTGGTATCCACAATTATATAATCGTAATATTCCTTCAGCTTAGCGAACAGGGTACGCAGCTTTTCGGACCGGATCAGCTCTCCTGCGTTAGGCGGTATGGTTCCGGCCGGTATAAAATCGAATCCGGCTCCATCGGGTCGCATAATGATATCCTGAGCCTTACACTGCCCCACCAGGAAATTAGTCAATCCCAGGGAGTTTTCAACCCCCAGCCGCTTATGAATACTGGGTTTGCGTATATCCAGATCCACCAGCAGGGTCCGGGGACTGGCCAGCCCGTACACACTCGCCAGGTTCAAACTGAAATAGGTTTTACCATCGCCCGATTCGGATGAAGTGACCATGATCGTGATTTTATCCTTACGCTGGGTAATAAACTCGATCCGGGTACGAATGATGCGAAACATCTCGGTAAACGACGATCGCGGGTTGGCTGCAACAATGAAAGGATTGTCGGAATTGGTATGCCGAATCATCCCGATAAGCGGGAAAGAGGAATATTTCTCCACATCGCGGTTGGTCATAATCCGTACATTCAGCAACTCCTTAACCACCACAAATCCTGCCGGCACCACCAGACCCAGCAGCAGAAAAAGCAAGGTGGTTTTGGACTTCTCGCCCTGATTCACTACATTGATCACACGGGCCCGATCGAGAATATTATTATCGGGCGTATTGGAGGCCTTTAGAATCTCGGCCTCGGCCCTCTTTTGAAGGAAAAGCGTGTAATAACTGTCGTTCATCTTATAACGGCGCTCTATGCCGATCATTTCCAGTTCCTTTGCAGGCAACTGATTGATTTCCTGCTGTACTTCGGCATAGCGCCGGTTGAGATCCTTCTTCTGAATATCCATCGATACCTGCATGTTACGCACCATTTCGTTGATGGCGTTTTTAACGGTCTCGATTTCACGGGTATACTTGGAGTGGAACATACTTTTCTCGGGAAGCTCGGCCCGCTTCATGATCAACTCGTTGATTTGCTGTACAAGAGCCATCAACATGGGTTCGTTCAGACCCAAATTGGTCGGAGCTACGATCGAGCCATCCTGTAAATTGGTCTTCACATATTTAACCAGATAATCGAGGTAACTTTCTTTCAACTTCAACTGGTTGATTTCCGTGTCGTAGGCGGCAGCTTTCGACAACAAGTCGCCCGAAAAACTTCCGACATCGATAATCTGATTCCTACGGCGGAACGATGTAAACTCATCTTCCGACATCGATAGTTCTTCGGCCACACTTTCCAGCTGCTTGTCGATAAACGTGATCGTTTTGGAGGCGGCATCGTTTTTCCGCTCGAGGTTCGAGATCAGGTATACCTCGCAAAGCTTATTTATAAAATCCACATCACGGGCCGGAGTGGCGCTGGCCAGCGAAATTTCGAGCACCGACGATCCTTCCATCACAAAATTCAATCGCAATCGTCCCGAAAAATCGGAAATCAGCGACTCCCGGCTGCGAAAACGGAAATAAACTTCTTTCTTCCCATGCACCACCCCTTCGGCCATGTTCACGGTAATAAAAAACAAATTGTGCTGAAAGGTCTTTCCCAAACGGCCTCTTAATGCAAATCCTTTTCGGAGGTTTTCTTCTTCCTCGGTAATCAGAAACGTACCATCTTCGGAAATCGAAAGTTTGAATAAAATACCATATGCCTCCGGCGCTATATAATCGGTATGGATGACCACCGGCGACTGGCCGTACAGATTCCGCACTTTAAAACGCCCCTGCGATATATAGTCGATCGATAAGGCTGGTAAACTGTCGACTACCCGCCCCAGCAGGTCGTACGACCCGAGCATTATCACCTGATTGTTCACATTACGGTAAGCATCCTGTATCCCAAAGCCCTGCATCATTACCTGCGCACTGTTCATCATGGTCCGGCTATCGTCGATAATCACCGAACCCGTCGATTTATACTCGGGCAACCATTTGCGGTTTTGCATGTACGACAAACCAAATGCGATGACCAGCCCGATTACAAACAGGTACCAATGCCCAATAAAATGAGCAACCCACTCCATAATATCAAACCCCGACTCTTCTTCTTCGGGGATTACACGTTCACGAGGTTTTACCGGTTGTTCCATAGCGTTACTTTACGTTATAATAAGCTGTTAAAATGAGCGATAAGGAGGAAGTAAAAATGCTTACGAACGAGCCATAACTATTTATTTTCCAGAAGCTCGATTTGGCTTTCTGAATATAGATGATGTCGTTGGGATAAATATAATAGTATTTTGAATTAATAACGCTGCGCGGGCGGATATCGAACTCCAGAATCTCGGTGCCGGCGTCCGACTCACGGATAATCTTCACCCTTTTATGATCGCCGGTATAGTTGAGCTCTCCCGACATCGACAACGCCTGATAAATGGTTAGCCGGTCTTTATAGATCGGGAATACACCCGATCCGGCCTCTCCGATCACCGTGAAATTTTTATTGGCTAAGGCCATTATGACCGATGCATCGGGCAATACTTCGCGAAAACGCTTTTCGACGACCCTGGCTGCTTCGTGAACAGTAAGGCCTTCGACCGGAATCCGTTTGATATAGGGCAGATCGATGGTGCCGTCGGGAAAAATACGGTAAGCCATCACTTGCTGATTATTCGATATATACTGATCGCTGAGCAGCAACCGTGAAATAGTTTCGTCGGAACTCATCAGCCGAAAAATCACTTCATCGTTGATGCGTAATTTATAATCGGCATAATCGACCGGATCATATACCGGCAAAGCAGGATTGCGCTCCTGCAGCAACCCTATGTTTTTGTAGTTGTAGCACGACGTGGCTGCCAGTGCCAGGATCACCAGGATAATCAATCGGTATGTAGGTTTCGTTCCGGCCATGCATTAATTGGTTGCAGGTTGATTGGTAAACAGATTATAGATAAACACACCAAACGAAATGGTGGAAAAGGTGGTGGCCAGCAACGACGGAAAATTGGACACGCTGAAAAACTGCTCATTCAAGTTTTGAATATAAATTACATCATTCGGCTCGATGTAATAATATTCCGAGTGGAGTATGTCTTTACTTCGTATATCGAACATCTTCACCTGTGTACCGGCTTCCGACTCACGAATGACACGTATCTTACTCCTGTCGCCATACAACCCTATATCACCGGCCATCGCCAGGGCCTGAAATATCGTAATCTTTTCACGTAAAATCGGGAAATAACCCGTGCGGCCTCCGCCAATTACACTGAAGTAGCGTCCCACTACCCGTACATCCACACTCCCGAACTGCGCATCGGGTTCATCGGTCCGCTGAAGATAGGGCGAAATCGATTGTTCCATAGTCCGAGTAGCTTCCCTCAGGGTTAATCCCTTCAACTGTACAGCTCCGATCATCGGAAATACGATGGTGCCATCGGGTTGTATGGTGTAGGAATACAAATCGGAATAAGCCGAATTACCCTGCATCATATAAGTTGACTGATAAATCGACCCTCCGTTGAACAATTCGTTGGTTTCGCGGTGGGTTGAATAAACCCTGACGTACAACTTATCGCCCACCCGAAGACGGTAATCCTCGTATCGGATACTGTCGGCATACGAAGGTATCGTTCCGCCGGGTTTTTGCAGATAATTTACGCGTTCTGTGGTGATACATGAAGCAAAATGTAAAACCACCATCAAAAAAAGCAAAAAACGAATCTGTTTTTTGTACATCAGTAATTTTTATCGTTAAGTGACGCAAAGATAGTTAATTTTGTGAAAGCTAGAAATATAATTATCAATTTTACGAAAATACTAAATTTCAATGAAAAATCACACAAAATGACACTTCATTGAGGAAATTTTTATAGAATTTCAAAAAAATCATCTACATTTGTAGAACTTTTTAGCAATTTAACAAAAAAGAATCGAAGAATCGTATGCATTTTTTTCGTCTGGTAAGAACCGGTAATCTATTCATACTAGCTCTATCACAGCTAATTCTGTCGGCAATTGTGATCCGGCCACTGCTCTCCACCTTTGCGATGGATACGGGTGTATCGGCAATATCGGTATTTTTGCTGGTTTCAACTTCGGTTTTACAAGCAGCAGGAGGATATGCTATTAACGATTATTTCGACCGGGAATCCGACCGGATCAACAAAAAAAGAACACCCTCCTACCAACCTCAAACCCAAAAACGTATCCACTTATACCTTACACTGGCATCGTTGCTCACCGGGAGCATCCTGGCCTTCCGGGTCGAGAGTATCGCGCTGGCCGTAGTGTTTTTTATCGTCCCGCTTTCCTTATGGTATTATTCGTCGTGGCTCAAACGGTTGCCCTTCGTTGGCAACCTGCTGGTAGCCTTGCTCACCGCCTTGAGCATCGTATTGACGGGACTGGTGCCTTTGCTCGAATTGCGCACCTTGTATGGCGCCACCATTTTCGCCTCCTCCATCCCGCTCGAGGTGATGAAAATCACCCTGTTTTTCAGCCTGTTTGCTTTTTCTCTTACCTTGGTACGCGAACTCATAAAAGATATTGAGGATATGCCCGGCGACCGACATTCGGGCTACCGCACACTTCCTATTGCTGTCGGGCTTACTACCACCCGGAGTATCGTCATCGCCTTGCTTGTTTTCACCATTCCGGTGATCTTTATATTCACCCAACACCTCCTCCCTTTCGACAATCTCACGGCCGGGATCTACATGACCGTTCTGGTAGTGGTTCCACTGGTGGTTACGCTGTTGCGGATACTGAAAGCATCGGAACAGGCCCATTACCACAAAGCCTCGGTACTGATCAAAGCCAGCATGATCGGCGGGCTGGGCTACTCCCTGCTCTACAATTGGCAACTCGCACAATATTATCCCATTAACTCCTGTTTATTCTGAAAAACACCTGAAGTATGCTCAACAATCTGCAAAAATATCGTATCGTTTTGGGTTCAGCCTCTCCCCGTCGTAAAGAATTGCTTAGCGGCCTCGGAATTCCGTTCGAAGTTCAAACCATCGATGTGGAAGAAACTTTTCCTCCACACCTGAGGGGAATCCGGATTCCAATGTACCTGGCCGAAAAAAAAGCCGATGGATTTTCCGCTCAAATGGACGACTCCACTTTACTGATTACGGCCGACACTATCGTTTTGCTCGAAGAACAAGTACTCGGAAAGCCGGCCAACCGGGAGGATGCACGAAAAATGCTTAAAAGTTTATCGGGGAAGAATCACCTGGTAATTACCGGCGTATGCATTAGCTCGCTGATGCGTCGCAAAACCTTTCAGTCGGTATCGGAAGTACGGTTTGCGATGCTGAAAGACGAAGAGATCGACTTCTATCTCGATCATTACGAACCCTATGATAAAGCAGGCTCCTACGGCATTCAGGAATGGATAGGCTATGTTGGGGTGGAACAGATCAACGGTTCGTTTTACAATGTGATGGGGTTGCCTATCCAGCGCTTGTACAGCGAACTTAAAAAGTGGTAAAAAGCGACCGCCGGAATTGAATTCAATTCCGGCGGTCGCTTTTTAATTTCGATGCGATTTACACGGTAAGTGCGCCCTTACGAACCGAGGCTTTCACTCCATCGGCCGTTTCGTTCAGCCCCATCACGATGGTGTCGCCCTCGTGCAATACTCCCGACAGCACGATATCGGCAAGCTCGTCTTCCAGAAACCGCTGAATGGCCCTCTTCAGCGGACGAGCTCCGAATTGCACATCGTACCCGCGCTCGGCAATAAAATCCTTGGCCTCAGGTGTGAGTTCGAGGTGAAAGCCCATGGCAGTAACCCTGCCGAACAAACCTTTCAGCTCCAGGTCGATAATCTTTTTGATCGAATCCTTGCTCAACTGATCGAAGGTAATAACCTCGTCGACACGGTTCAGAAACTCCGGCGAGAAAGTACGATTCAACGCTTTCTGAATCACGCCCCGCGAGTATTCCGAATTGATTTCCAGCTCATTGTGAACATTAAAACCCACTCCTTTGCCAAAATCCTTCAACTGGCGGGTGCCTACATTGGAGGTCATGATGATGATCGTATTTTTGAAATCGATTCTGCGCCCCAGGCTGTCGGTAATCCGTCCTTCGTCCATCACCTGAAGTAAGATGTTGAATACATCGGGGTGAGCCTTTTCAATTTCATCGAGCAGGACGATGGAATAAGGTTTCCTGCGCACCCGCTCGGTGAGCTGACCGCCTTCTTCGTAGCCCACATAGCCCGGAGGTGCTCCGATGAGGCGCGATACCGAGAACTTCTCCATGTATTCGCTCATATCGACACGGATAAGGGCATCCTGGCTGTCGAACATAAATTCGGATAAAATCTTTGCCAAATGCGTTTTACCAACACCGGTAGGGCCCAGGAAAATAAACGAACCGATCGGTTTCCCGGGATCCTTCAATCCGATCCGGTTGCGCTGAATAGCCTTGACGATTTTACTCACGGCATCGTCCTGCCCGATTACCTTTCCGCTCAGCACCTCACTCATCTGACGCAACTTGAGTCCTTCGGCCTGGGCGATACGCTGTACGGGAACGCCCGACATCATCGCCACCACTTCGGCTACTTTTTCTTCGTCAACGGTTTCGGGATGCAGCTGCGACTCCTTTTCCCAACGATGCATAGCATCTTCGAGCTGGTACAACGCCTGCTTTTCCTGATCGCGGATAGGGCCGGCCAACTCGTACTTTTGCTCGCCCAGCACCTTCATCTTCTCCTTCTTGAGCTCCTCGATTTTCTTCTCCAGTTCTTCAATTTCTTTCGGAACCGACACCGACCCGATATGCACCCGCGATCCTGCCTCGTCGAGCGCATCGATGGCCTTGTCGGGGAACGCCCGGTCGGTAATGTAACGATCGGTGAGCCGCACACAGGCTTTTATGGCCTCGGGAGTATACCTTACGTTGTGATGGTATTCGTACCGGTCCTGGATATTCTCCAGAATCTGGAGCGTTTCCTCGGCGGTGGTAGGGTCGACCATGATTTTCTGGAATCGACGTTCGAGCGCGCCGTCTTTCTCGATGCTCTGACGGTACTCGTCCATGGTAGTGGCTCCCACGCACTGGATTTCGCCCCTTGCCAGCGCCGGTTTCAACATATTGGCGGCATCGAGCGAACCCGGAGCGCCCCCGGCGCCCACTATGGTATGAATTTCGTCGATGAATAAAATCACATTCGGATTTTTCTGCAATTCGTTCAGAATAGCTTTGATACGCTCCTCGAACTGTCCGCGGTACTTGGTGCCGGCCACAATAGAGGCCATATCGAGTGCCACCACCCGCTTATCGAAAAGGATACGGGAAACCCTCCGTTGTACGATGCGTAACGCCAGTCCTTCGACAATGGCCGATTTACCCACCCCGGGATCACCGATCAGCACCGGATTGTTTTTTTTGCGACGGCTCAAGATCTGCGCCAGGCGTTCAATTTCTTTTTCTCGACCTACAATCGGATCCAGCCGGTTTTCGAGTGCTGCCTTGGTAATGTCGGTACCGAAATTGTCGAGTGCCGGAGTATCCGATTGTTTGGCGGCACCACCCGACGAAGGCTGGTGCGACTGCCGGGGTTCTTCCTCATCGTCGTCCTCCCGGTAGCCCGAATCCATCTGGGGTTGATCGGATACCGGTTTATTGAGATAGGCCCTCACCTTATCGTAGGTAATATTGACCGAATTGAGCACCTCCACTGCCATATTATTCTGTTCTTTCAACAAAGCCAGCAACAAATGTTCGGTATCCACCAGCTCCTTATCGAACAGACGCGACTCGAGCTCCATCAGTTTTTTAATCCTGACCGTACTTTTCAGGGTGAGGAGCTCCTCTTTCGTAGGTTCGCTATCGGTACGTATCTGACTCTCGATCAACTGCTTAACATGAGTAAGATTAACCATATAGCTGGTGAGTATTTCAATTGCCTTTCCTTCGCCGTTACGCAACAGGCCCAGCAACAAGTGCTCAGGACCCACGTAGTTATTCCCCAATCGCTCTGCTTCCTGTGTGCTGTACATCAACACATTGTGCACTTGCTCTGAATAATTTACTGTCATAGTTGTAATATTTTTTTCTACTCACAAATGTAGAGATTTTTTTGGAACTGTTTTAACTGTGATGCGCTAAATCCACAAAATTAATACCCATAAGTTTTTTTTAAATATTTCTGCTATTTTGTCAGACCAACCACGATTTTTTGTACTTTTGCCATCGCTAACAACATCCAACTGGAAAACAAAATTTGACTCAATATGGAAAACGAAACATTGTTAAAAGAAGTAAGAGCCAAAGCTCAACTGTGGCTCGACGGGAATTACGACGAAGCTACGAAAGCCGATGTGTCGCGTATGCTGGCGGCCGGCGACAGCACGGAGCTGATTGAATCGTTTTACCGCGATCTTGAATTCGGCACGGGCGGCCTTCGCGGCATTATGGGTGCCGGCACCAACCGGATGAATATCTACACCGTAGGAGCTGCTACACAGGGATTAAGCAACTACCTGAAAGCCAGCTTTCCCGACCTGCCGCAAATCTCGGTGGTCATTGGTCACGATTGCCGCAACAACAGCCGGAAATTTGCCGAAATATCGGCAGCTATTTTCTCGGCCAACGGCATCAAAGTATATTTATTTGAAGATCTGCGCCCGACTCCCGAAATCTCGTTCGCAATCCGCCATTTTGGCTGCCAGAGCGGTATTATCCTTACGGCATCGCACAATCCGAAAGAATACAATGGCTATAAGGCATACTGGAACGATGGCGCTCAGTTGGTAGCCCCTCACGATGTAAATGTCATTACCGAAGTAACTAATATAACCGATGTGAATCAGATACGATTTGAAGGTAATCCGGATCTGATAGAAATTATCGGCGAGGAAGTGGACAAAATTTACATCGACGCTGTTAAAACCATCTCGTTGTCGCCCGAGGCTATCGAGCGCCACAAGGATATGAAAATAGTGTATACGCCTATCCACGGTACAGGGGTGATGATGGTGCCCCGCGCATTGAAGGCCTATGGTTTTACCAATATCATCGACGTACCCGAGCAATACGTGGTCAGTGGCGAATTTCCGACGGTTTATTCGCCGAACCCCGAAGAGCCTGCTGCACTCGACATGGCCATCCAACGTGCAAAGGCTACCGATGCCGAACTGGTGATGGCTACCGACCCCGATTCCGACCGTATGGGAATAGCCGTTAAAAACGATAAGGGCGAGTGGATCCTGGTGAACGGCAACCAAACGGCCCTGCTTTTTGTATATTACCTGATTCGTCGCTGGAAAGAAACCGGAAAAATCACCGGGAACGAGTACGTGGTAAAAACCATTGTAACCACCGAAATTATTAAGGAACTGGCTGAAAAGAACGGCGTTGAGTGTTTCGACTGTTTCACCGGTTTTAAATGGATTGCCTCGGTGATGCGCGAAAACGAAGGCATCAAAACCTATATCGGGGGCGGTGAAGAGAGCTACGGTTTCCTGCCCGAAACATTTGTTCGCGACAAGGACGGCGTATCGTCGTGTACGCTGATGGCCGAAATTGCTGCCTGGGCAAAGGACAATGGAATGTCGGTATACCAACTGCTGCAGCAAATCTACCTGGAATACGGCTATGGCAAGGAAAAGGGTATTTCGGTGGTACGTAAGGGAAAATCGGGAGCCGAAGAAATTGCACAAATAATGACCGACTTCCGCACCAACCCTCCCAAAGAGCTGGCAGGATCGGCTATACGCATTATAAAGGATTACAAAACATTGAAGATGACCAATGTGGTTACAGGTGAAGTAAGCGAGCTGGATATGCCTGCCACCTCCAATGTGCTGCAATACTTTACCGAAGACGGTACCAAAATTTCGGTTCGTCCCTCCGGAACTGAACCGAAAATCAAATTTTATATCGAAGTGCGTGGTGAAATGAAAACGCGCGCCGACTTTGATGCCGCCGAAGCCGCCGCCGATACCAAAATTGAAGCTGCCCGCGCATCGCTCAAGGTATAAGCCGGCCTCCTGCAAAACGTACAAACGTCCTATCCTGAATCCGAAGGTTCACTATAGGACGTTTGTATTGCTTATTCCTTTTATTCCTGATAGTATACCCGTTTTACACGGCGTGAAATACCGGTCAGGATTTCGTACGGAATGGTGCCTATTTTTCCGGCTATTTCGGCAATGGTAATTTCCTTGCCAAACACCTCCACCGCATCGCCTTCCTGCGCTTCAATGCCCGTAATATCAACCGTAACCAGGTCCATCGACACGTTTCCGATCACCGGAACCCGCTTCCCCTTTACCAGTACTTCGCCCACCCCGTTGCCCAGCTTGCGGTCGAATCCATCGGCATACCCTACCGGCAGAATCGCAATCCGGGTAGGCTTTACCACTTTCCCGTTGCGGTTATAGCCCACCGTTTCGCCCACAGGAATATCTTTGATCTGTAAAATGATCGTTCTCAAACTGCACACCTGCGGCAATGCCACCTCTGGCAGCGCCGATATGCCATAATGTCCGATCCCCAACCGCACCATCTCCATCTGATACTGTCCGAACCGTTCGATACCGGCCGAATTGAGCAGGTGGCGCATCACCGGATAGCCGAAAGCCTCTTTAAGCTGGGCGGCACTTTGCCGGAATACCCGGGCTTGCTGGTGAGTGAAAGCATCGAGTGCAGGCGAGTCGGCTCCGGCCAGGTGCGAAAACACCGACTTTACCGAAACTTCGGGATGAAGCTTCAGCAAAGCAATCAACGCCGGCACCTCGGCCGGAGCGAAGCCCAGCCGATGCATCCCGCTATCGAGTTTGATATGAATGGGATAAGCCTGAATCCCCCGGCGCGCTGCAGCAGCTATGAAATCGTTCAACAACTTGAAACTGTAAATCTCGGGTTCCAGCTGATGTTCAAAAAGCAAATCAAAAACACTTTTCTCGGGATTCATTACCGCAATAGGAATATGAATGCCGGCATGCCGGAGTTCGGCTCCTTCGTCGGCTACCGCCACCGCCAGGTAATCGACCCGGTGGTGTTGCAAAGTACGGGCAATTTCGACCGAACCGCTGCCGTAGGCAAACGCTTTCACCATGCACATCATCCGCGTTCCCGGCTGCAGTTGCGACCGGAAATAATTCAGGTTGTGAACAAGCTTGTTTAAATTGACTTCCAGGACGGTTTCGTGCGCGATTTTCTCGAGCCGCGACGATATGGCTTCAAAGTGAAACGAACGGGCCCCTTTCAGCAATACGGCTTCCCGATGGAAACTATCGAGAATTTCGGAATGTAGCAATTCGTCGGTTTGCTGAAAAAACCGGGTCTCGAAGGCCGAGAACAGAACGTAATACTGACTCAATCCGGGACCAATGGCGATAATGCGTTTTACATCACGGGCACGCGCCAGTTCTGCTACCTTCCGGTACAATTCCTCCGGCGAAAATCCGCTCTGAAGAATATCGGAAAGAATGAGCGTTTTCGATAATTGCAACGAAGAGGCCTGCTGGTCCAAAAAATCGAGTGCTATGCGTAACGAATCGACATCCGAATTATAACTATCGTTGATAATTACACACTGATTGATTCCTTCCTTCACCTCCAGCCGCATGGCCACCGATTCCACCACCGCTATCCGCTGGTTGATCACCTCTTCGCTATAGTCGCAAATCAACATATACACCACGCAATGCATCGCATTCTCGATGGAAGCCGGATCGGTGAATGGCAGTTCGATGCTAAAGACGGACGATCGATAGCGCACCTGTACCCTCGTTGTTCCGGTCACCTCCATGGAAAGCACACGCACAACGGCTTCCTCGCGCCGGCCCCAGTCAACCAGACGCGTTCCCGGCAGAGCTTCGTTCAGTACCCGGGTAGTTAATTCCTGATCGGAACAATACACTACGGTTGCACAGTTCGTAAACAACCGTATCTTTTCGCGGAGCTTCTGCTCGCGCGACCGGAAATTCTCCTGATGAGCATCGCCCAGGTTGGTAAAAATACCGGTGTCGGGCTGTATGATCTGCTGCAGGCGTTCCATTTCGCCCGGCATGGATATACCGGCTTCGAATAATGCCAATCCGGTGTCGGGCTGAAGCTGCCATACCGACAAAGCGACTCCGATCTGCGAGTTATAACTGCGCGGCGAACGAACAATACGATAATCGGGACTCAACAGCTGGTACAACCATTCCTTGACGATCGTCTTGCCGTTACTCCCTGTAATAGCGACCACCGGCACATGGAACCGGGAACGATGATGGGCAGCCAGCATCTGTAAGGCCCGGAGCGCATCGCCAACCACCAGAAATGCAGCCTCCGCAAACTGCGAACCATCGGGCATAGCGCTGACGACAAACACCCGCACCCCCTTCTGATACAACTCGGGAATATAACGGTGCCCGTCGTTGCGTTCGCTTTTCAGCGCAAAAAACAAACTTTCTCCGGGAAACACCAACGAACGGCTGTCCGTGAGTAAATGAGCTATTTCCCTATCGTGCACTTCTCCATACACCGGAACGCTCAATACTGCCGAAATTTGCGATACTAACACAGGCTGAAATTTAAGAATTCCTGGCTTTAAAGGCCAGCGCATACAATTTGATCTGCTTGATCATAGCCAACAGTCCGTTCGAACGGGTGGGCGAAAGATGTTCCTTCAACCCGATTTTATCCACAAAATAAAGTTCGGTCTGAAGGATTTCGTCGGGAGTACGCCCCGAAAACACTTCCAGCAGCAAGGCCACAATCCCCTTTACCAGAATGGCATCGCTCTCGCCTTTAAAATGAATCACACCATCGGCCATATCGGCATGCAACCACACCCGGCTCTGGCAGCCTTCGATAATATTCTGAGGCACTTTATACTGGTCGTCGATCGGCTCCATCCCATTGCCCAGCTCGATGAGCAAGGCGTATTTATCCATCCAGTCGTCGAACTGATTGAAATCTTCTACTATCCGGTCCTGTATCTGATTGATAGTCATAACTGTAATAATTTTTATGATAACATAGGCACGATCCGTTGCAGTGCCTTTATAAATAGGTCGACTTCGTCGCGGGTATTGTAAAACGAAAATGACGCGCGTACCGTTCCGGGTATGTGAAGCGAATCGATAAGCGGCTGGGCGCAATGATGTCCCGTACGCACCGCGATTCCCATTTTATCGAGCAGCATACCCAGGTCGTAAGGATGAATATCGCCCACCAGAAACGAGAGCACAGCACTTTTTTCACGGGCCGTACCTATGATCCGCATCCGGTCGATTTGCATCAGCTGCTCCGTAGCATAT
This sequence comes from Paludibacter sp. 47-17, assembly GCA_001898935.1. GTDB lineage: Bacteria > Bacteroidota > Bacteroidia > Bacteroidales > Paludibacteraceae > Paludibacter. Next base: position 269,203 of record MKVT01000008.1, on the reverse strand, counting down.
TCGGTAAGCGCCTGCTCGTACCCGGCGATGGCGTCGAGTCCGATGGCCGACACATACCGCAGGGCCTCGGCCAGCGCCGTGGAACCTATATAATCGGGAGTTCCGGCCTCAAACTTGAACGGCAGCACATTGTAAGTGGTTTTTTCAAAGCTTACCTTATCGATCATCTCGCCCCCACCCTGGCAGGGAGGCATAGCGTTCAGCAGCTCCTGCTTCCCATACAAAATACCAATGCCCGTAGGTCCGTAAATTTTATGTGCCGAAAATACGTAAAAATCGGCATCGAGCTGCTGCACATCCACCGGAATATGCGGTACCGCCTGCGCTCCGTCGATCAGCACCTTGATGCCCTTGTCGTGAGCCATCCGAATCATTTCACCTACCGGATTCACCGTCCCCAGAACATTCGACACATGGGCTACCGATACGAGCCTGGTGCGCCCGTTCAACAACGAAGCATATGCCTCCAGGTCGAGTTCGCCCCGCTCATTCATAGGTATAACTCTCAGAACCAAGCCCTTGCGCTCGCACAGCATTTGCCACGGAACAATATTGGAATGATGCTCGAGTACCGACACCACAATTTCATCGCCTTCCGTGCAAAAGGCTTCGCCATACGAAAACGCAACCAAATTGATCGCTTCGGTGGTTCCCCGCGTAAAAATCACCTCTTCACGCTGCGCCGCCCCCAGGAAATCAGCTACCGTCGAACGCGCTTCTTCGTGCGCTTCGGTTGCTTTCTGACTCAGGTAATGCACTCCCCGGTGAATGTTGGCATTGAGATGCTTATAGGCATATTCGATCTTTGAAAGTACCTGAACCGGCTTTTGCGTAGTAGCCCCGTTGTCGAAATAAATCAGGGGTTTGCCGTATATTTTTTCTTCCAGAATTGGAAAATCGGTCCGCAAGCGGAGTATATCTTCGTTCGATAACATAAATTGCAGTTTTAGAACTGCAAAAGTAAGCATATTTTTTAAAACAGCTGTGTACTATGTTTTTTTGATATTTAACCTTTTAACTCAAGGTTTTTGACGAAAATAGCTGTATTTTTGTGCGATTTTTCCCGAATTCTGCTCAAAAAACAGTACCCGACATGGATAAAAACTTTTTTCAACGTAATCTTCCCCATTTCACAGCCATCTCCATTTTTCTGGTTTTAGCATTTTTTTACATGAAACCGGTGCTCGAGGGCAAACAGCTGCTGGGGCACGACACCGAAAGCTGGATGGCAGCATCCAAAGAAACGCTGGATTATAACGAAAAAAACGACGATGTCGCCCTCTGGACCAATTCCATGTTTGGCGGAATGCCTACTTACCAGATTTCGCTGGTGCAACCCAACAACCTGCTGCAATATGTCGAAAAAGCAATTGCAACGATCCCCACACCGGTGTTTTTTGTGGTGCTCTACCTGATCGGCTTTTATATCCTGCTGCTCAACTTCAAAATCAACCCCTGGCTGGCCATTGCCGGATCGATTGCATTTACCTTTGCTTCCTATAATTTTATTATCATTGCCGCGGGACATAATTCGAAGGCCATCACTATCGCTTACATGGCTCCGCTTATCGGCAGCGTATTTCAGACCTTCAGGAACAATAAAATTTCAGGGGGAATTCTTACTGCCTTTTTCCTGAGCCTGGCCATTCGCGCCAATCACATCCAGATACTTTACTACACGCTCTACGTGCTGCTGATCTTTGGTATCGTGGAACTGGTGTATTCCATCCGCGACAAGAAACTGGCATCACTGCTCCAATCGGTGGGCGTAATGGTGGCAGCCCTTGCAATTGCCCTGGGAATGAACGCTACTTCGCTGCTCACCACCAACGAATACAGTCATTACACCATGCGTGGAGCATCCAATGGACTTACCGCTACTGCCGAAGCCGGACAGCATGGGTTAAGCACCGACTATATCACCCAGTGGAGTTATGGAATCGACGAAACAATGACCGTACTCATCCCCAACTTTAAAGGAGGGGCCAGCAACTTGCTGCTCGACGACGAAAGCGAAACGGGTAAAATGATGACCGAGAAATTCGGAAAGGCCAACGCCCAGAAAGTGATGAACAGTACGCGCTTCGGCCTCTATTGGGGAACTCAGCCGGGCACTTCGGGCCCCGTATACTTCGGAGCCGTGGTGATGTTGCTGTTTGTACTCGGTTTTTTCGTACTCGATAAACGCACCCTGTGGTGGCTCGTTCCGGTCATCATCCTCACACTGCTTCTGTCGTGGGGCCGCAATTTCATGGCGCTTACCGAATTCTTTATCAACTACGTGCCGCTTTACAATAAATTCAGAACCGTATCGATGACCCTGGTGGCTACCGGATTCGCAGTCACTTTAATGGCCATACTTGCCCTCAAGGAGGTATTATTCTCCGAAGGCGATAAAAGCCGGTTCAAGAAACCACTGATCTACAGTTCCGCGATAGTCGGAGGAATCGCTCTTATTTTCGCACTGGTTCCTTCCCTGGCCGGCGACTTTACCGCCCCGCAAACCGATCAGTATTACGTACAGCAACTGTCGCAGGCTTTTCAGGCCGACATGTCGTTCCTGTCCGAAACGCTGCCCGCCGACCGGGAGGTAATGCTCCGGGCCGATGCATTCCGCTCCTTGCTGTTTGTACTGGCGGCCGCTGCCCTTATCTGGGTGTACATTCACTCCAAACTGAAAATCAACCTGGCGATCGTCGCCATTGGTTTGTTGTTCCTGCTCGACTTGATGCCGGTAGCCAAACGCTACCTCAACGACGATAATTTCGGCCGTAAACGTACCGCCAAAAACCTCATTCAACCCTCCGAAGCCGACAAGTATATCCTGCAGGACCAATCGGAATTCAGAGTATTGAACCTGAGCTCCAACGTGTTCAACGATGCCTCGACTTCCTATTTTCACGACCATATAGGCGGTTATCATGCTGCCAAACTGCGTCGTTACCAGGAACTCATCGAACACCGGATCACTCCGGAGCTGGAAAAATTCTATACCGTCCGCACCTACGAACAGCTCGACTCAACACTGCGTACCCTGGGCGTACTCAATATGCTCAATACAAAGTACATCATCATGGACCCGAACAGCATGCCGGCTCAAAACCAATACGCCAACGGCAATGTATGGCTGCCCGCATCGGTTCGCATGGCTGCCGATGCCGATGAAGAAATGAAACTGCTCGGCGAAATCAATACCTTGCACGAAGTGGTGATCGACCGGCGGTTCGGCGATTTAGTGCCCAAAACATTGCAGTCCGATACCGCATCGACTATCCAGCTTACGCTCCGTAGTCCCAACCGGCTCACCTACACGGCCGACATCAAAACCGAAAGGGTTGCCGTATTCTCTGAAATATTCTACGATAAAGGCTGGCATGTATTTATCGACGGCGAGGAAGTACCCTATTTCAGGGCCAATTATCTGCTCCGCGCCATGACGCTGCGCCCGGGTAACTATACCGTGGAATTCCGTTTTGAGCCCTCGTCGTATTACACCGGGAATACCATCGCGCTCATCTCGTCCATTATTCTGCTCGCACTGATCGCCGGCTATGTAGTGGTTCGCTACACCCGCCTCATTAAAAAATAAGGTTCTATGACGGAAGAAAAAGAAAAAAAACAATTCAGTATACGTAATATTCACATGACGTCGACCCTGAGCATGTCCATGGTATTGTTCATGATCGGGATGGTAGTGCTGCTTATTTTCGTTGCGCAGGAAATGAGTACCCGTTTGCGCGAAAACATCAGCATGTCGCTTATCTTGCGCGACGAAATCTCGTCGACCGAACTGACGCGCATTCAGCAATACCTCGACAATTCTCCGTTTACCAAAGAGAGTAAGTTCATCTCCAAGGACGATGCCCTGAACGAGCATATCGCCTCACTGGGCGAAGATCCGTCGAAATTCCTGGGATTCAACCCTTTAATGGCCTCCATCGAAGTAAAACTGGTGGCCGGCTATGCAACCGTCGACAGCGTGGAAAAAATCGAATCCAAACTGCGCAAATTCACCAGCATCGACCGGGTTGCCTATCAGAAAGATATCGTAGCGCTGGTGAACGACAACATCGCCCGCATCAGCGTGCTCCTGCTGGGTGTTGCCGTAGTGCTGCTGCTCATATCCATAGCCCTCATCAACAACACCATAAAAGTGTCGATCTATGCCAACCGCTTCCTTATCAACACCATGAAGTTGGTGGGTGCCACCCCCTGGTTTATACGGAAACCCTACATGATCAGGGGCATGATTAACGGATTTCTGGCCTCGGTAATTTCACTCAGTATGCTCGGACTGTTGATGCTGTATATAGCACGCGAAACCGACATCAACTTATTCACCCTATCGACCGGTACGCTGGTGGCTGTTGCGGTAATCGTTATCGTGCTGGGGCAATTGCTCACGGCCATCTCCTCGTATCTGGCAGTAGGCCGCTACCTGCGTATGCAAACCAACGACATGTACTTCGTATAATTATAAAATATTGAATCCAAATGGAAAAAAACTCTCAATTCACACTGGGTAAAATCAATCTTTATCTGATTGTTGCCGGATTTGCCATCATCATTATCGGCTTTATGCTGATGACCGGATCGTCGACCGAAGTTGAATTTAATCCCGATATTTTCAGTCAGCGACGCATAACGGTAGGCCCGATGATTTCCTTCTTCGGCTTTTTGTTCATTATTTTCGCCATCTTATTCAAGCCCCGCAGGAAATGAGTCTTTTCGAAACAATAATTATTGCCATTGTCGAAGGACTCACCGAATTCCTGCCCGTATCGTCGACGGGACATATGATTATCACGCAGAGCTTACTCGGCATGGAAAGTTCGGACTTTGTAAAGGCATTTACGGTGAATATTCAGTTCGGAGCCATCCTGTCGGTAGTTGTTTTGTATTGGAAGCGGTTTTTTCAGAGCATGAAATTCTACCGTAACCTGCTCGTTGCTTTCCTGCCGGCAGCGTTTATCGGCTTTCTGGCAGGCGACTTCATCGACAGTTTGCTCGAAAATGTATGGGTAGTGGCTGTAATGCTGGTACTGGGAGGAATAGTGATGTTGTTTGTCGACAAATGGTTTGCCAACGAACACCCGGATCAGGAGATGAACTGGAAACGGGCCCTGAAGATCGGCTTTTTTCAAACCATCGCCATGATTCCTGGCGTATCACGCTCCATGGCTACGATCGTAGGAGGTATGTCGTCGGGATTGTCGCGTAAAAACGCAGCCGAATTTTCTTTTTTCCTGGCAGTGCCCACCATGGCAGCTGCGGGAGGCTACAAACTACTGCAATTGTTTCTGGAGCCCGAAGGTGCCGCCATGCTGGGCGATAACCTCACCACTTTGCTCATCGGCAATCTGGTGGCATTTATCGTGGCGATGGCTGCCATTAAGTTTTTCATTCGTTTTCTTACCAAATACGGGTTTAAGGCTTTTGGCTATTACCGTATTATTGTAGGGATACTTATATTAGTATTATTGCTTACAGGTAGCGACCTGAGCGTTGGTTAAAAAAATGAATATAAAAGAGGGAGAAGTATTTTTGGTCGATAAGCCCCTTCATTGGACATCGTTCAACGTGGTGAATAAAATCCGTTGGAAGATTCAGAAGACGATGCGGGTCAAACACATCAAGGTGGGTCACGCCGGGACCCTGGATCCGCTGGCTACAGGTGTGATGATTATTTGTACGGGTAAAGCCACCAGGCGTATCGAGGAATTTCAGTACCAGACGAAGGAATATGTAGCAACATTGGAACTGGGGGCAACCACGGCCTGTTTCGACAAGGAACTGCCCGTCGACGCCACCTATCCTGTTGAACATATTACCCGCGAATTGGTTAATAAGGTAATACCCACATTTACAGGCGAAATATGGCAGGTTCCACCGGTGTATTCGGCGGTGAAAGTGGAGGGTAAAAGAGCCTACGATTATGCCCGGGAGGGCAAGGAAGTGGAGCTGAAACCGAAACTGCTGGTGATCGACGAGATTGAGGTGCTGAGCTTTGAACCTCCGTTGCTTACCATTCGTGTAGTGTGCAGCAAAGGAACTTATATCAGAGCATTGGCCCGCGATATTGGCGAAGCGCTGGGGAGCGGTGCGCACCTGGCAGCCTTGCGCCGTACCCGCATCGGCGACGTAGGGGTGGAGCAATGCAGCGATATCGAAAGCCTGATACAGCATATCGAACAAGAATTACTGAAGCAACAAGAAACCACCGGGGATCAACCGGTGAACTAAAATACGGAAAGAAGTATGAAGTTATCAAAATTTAAATTTAAACTGCCGGAAGAGTTAATCGCGCAATACCCGGCTCGCCATCGCGACGAAGCACGACTGATGGTGCTCGACCGCCAAACAGGTGCTGTTGAACATAAGCTGTTCAAAGATATCATTCACTATTTCAACGAGAATGATTTGTTTATCTTCAACGACACAAAAGTGTTCCCCGCACGCATGTATGGTAACAAAGAAAAAACAGGCGCCCAGATCGAAGTTTTTCTATTGCGCGAACTGAATCAGGAAAACCGCTTGTGGGATGTGCTGGTAGAGCCGGCCCGGAAAATACGGATCGGCAATAAACTTTATTTCGGCGACGACGACTCGATGGTGGCCGAAGTAATTGATAATACGACCTCCCGTGGCCGTACGCTTCGCTTCTTGTACGACGGTACGCACGAAGAATTTAAAAAAGCGCTGTATAAACTGGGCGAAACTCCGCTTCCCCGTACTATCAACCGGGCGGTAGAACCCGATGATGAAGATCGATTCCAAACCATCTTTGCCCGTAACGAAGGTGCCGTATCGGCTCCTGCCGCCGGTATGCACTTCAGCCGCGAATTGCTCAAACGCATGGAAATAAAAGGCATACAATCGACCTTCCTCACTTCACACATGAGCCTGGGGAATTTCCGCGATATCGATGTCGAAGACCTGACAAAACATAAGATGGATTCGGAACAAATGGTGATTCCGCAGGAAACGGTCGAAATCGTCAACAAAGCGCACGAAGAAAACCGCAATATCTGTGCTGTGGGGGTAACCGTACTTCGCGCACTGGAAACTGTGGTGGGTACCGAAGGTAAAATCAAATCGTTCGATGGATGGACCAATAAATTCATTTTCCCACCCTATGAATTTACGACTGCCAATTCGCTCATTACCAATTTCCATCTGCCCTACTCCACCCTGCTGATGGTGGCAGCGGCCTTTGGCGACTACGATCAGGTAATGAAAGCCTACGAGGTAGCCATTGCCGAAAAATACCGGTTCGGAGTATACGGCGACGCCATGCTTATTAAATAAAAAAACGGGAACTGTTACAGGTTCCCGTTTTTGTTTATACTGTCATGATTTCCTTTTCTTTATCGGCTAGCATCTCGTCGATTTTCTTGATGTACTTGTCGTGAATTTTCTGAGCTTCATTCTCCGCATCTTTTTCCATATCTTCGGGTAAACCCTCTTTGATCAGTTTCTTCAGTTTTTCGATCGCATCGCGTCGCGCATTACGAACCGAAATCTTAGCTTCCTCCCCTTCATGCTTGGCCTGTTTTGCCAGCTGCCTGCGCCGCTCTTCGGTAAGAGGAGGGATCCCCAACCGGATAACCTCGCCATTATTCATGGGTGTGATACCTACGTCGGAATTCAGAATTGCTTTTTCAATTACGCTTATCATGGCCCGCTCCCAGGGCTGGATGGTAATGGTTTTTGCATCAGGGGTGGTCACTGTGGCCACGTTCGACAGAGGCACATGAGAACCGTAGTAATCTACCTTTACGCCATCTAAAATGCGGGGATTGGCTTTCCCGGCACGAATATGAGCCAGCGATTCGTCGAGAAACATAATCGCACCTTCCATACTGTCTTCCGCATGCTTTAAAATTGGTTTTACGTCCTGCATAGTGTTGTGTATTGTGTTTGTGTTTATTTTTTTACTAAAGTTCCTATTTTCTCCCCCAGCATCACTTTCTTCAGATTCCCCGGGGTATCCATATCGAAAACATAAATAGGCATGTTATTTTCACGACACATAGTGGTGGCCGTCAAATCCATTACCTTCAGATTGCGGTTGTAAATTTCATCGTAGCTTATTTCTTCAAATTTTACAGCCGAGGGGTCTTTCTCGGGATCGGCCGTATAAATGCCGTCCACCCTCGTCCCCTTCAGCATGACATCGGCTTCTACTTCGATGGCACGAAGCGAAGAACCGGTATCGGTGGTGAAAAACGGATTACCGGTGCCTGCCGATAAAATTACCACCTCGCCCGCCTGCAACGATGCAATCGCCTTTTGCTTGCTGTAAAACTCGCCTACCGGCTCCATGCGTATGGCGGTCAAAACACGGGAAGCAACGCCCGCAGCCGAAAGCGCCGAGTTCAAGGCCAAACTGTTGATAACCGTAGCCAGCATCCCCATCTGATCGCCCAATACCCGGTCGAAGCCCTTGGTGGCCCCGCTCAACCCGCGGAATATATTCCCGCCTCCGATCACAATAGCTACCTGTACGCCCATCCGGGCTACTTCGGCGATCTGAAGCGCATACTCCGACAGGCGTTGCTCGTCGATGCCATAATTCTGCCGGCCCATCAGCGACTCACCACTCAGTTTCAATAAAATCCGTTTGTAAACCATCGTTTTTCATTTTTTAGCAAAAGTAAAAAAATTACCCTATATCTGCAAATCATTTTTTTATCGCTCCAGGTGTTGCTTTCTTTAAATATTTTACCTACTTTTGCACAATAACAAATTGAATGTGCAGTTTTATGCGTTTTTTCACTAATCACTAATCACTAATATGAGTACTATTGTAATCAACAGTCACGCCGAATTTGAGCAATACCTTGGAAAAGAGATTGGAATATCGGATTATATCACCATAAGCCAAGATCAGATTAATTTATTTGCCGACGCCACGCTCGATCATCAGTGGATTCACGTCGATGAAGAACGGTGTAAAAAGGAGAGTCCGTTCGGATCGACCATTGCACACGGCTATCTGAATCTATCGATCCTCCCTCACCTGTGGGAACAAATTGTTGAAGTGCGTAATTCGAAACTGACCGTTAATTATGGCATCAAGGAACTGCGGTTCGGACAAGCCGTGAAAGTGAACAGTGAAGTGCGTGTACGTTGTAAACTCAACTCCCTTGTGAATCTGCGCGGCGTTTCAAAAGCCGAAATTCAAGCTACGTTGGAAATCAAGGACACCAAAAAACCGGCTTTCGAAGGCACCATTATTTTCCTGTATCATTTTGTAGAACAGTAACCGGAAACCAGATATTACCAGACGAAAAGCCTTGTACATCATCGGAAGATGGCGTACGGGGCTTTTTCGTAGGGAATATACGGTAAGACTAAAACGACCGGCGAGGGACTTTTTTTCAGTATTTACGATAAAAAGTCGCTTTTCGCTGTCAGTTTTTCTGAAAATATGTCAGTTTTTCAAGCTACATACCCGGTGGCACATGCTTTGTCAAAATCCGAACGTCTACGAAAAAAAATGTAAAACATATATAGCAACTAAAATGGGAAAAATTATTGGAATTGACTTAGGAACCACCAACTCGTGTGTTTCTGTAATGGAAGGGAACGAACCTATCGTAATCACCAACAGCGAAGGTAAACGCACCACCCCTTCGGTAATTGGTTTCGTTGATGGTGGCGAACGCAAGGTGGGCGATCCTGCCAAACGTCAGGCCATTACCAACCCTACTAAAACTGTATTCTCGATCAAACGCTTTATGGGCGAAACCTTCGACCGGTTGTCAAAAGAAGTGGCCCGCGTACCTTACAAAGTAGTAAAAGGCGACAACAATACTCCTCGTGTGGATATCGACGGCCGCCTGTATACGCCGCAGGAAATATCGGCCATCGTGCTTCAGAAAATGAAAAAAACGGCCGAAGAATACCTCGGACAGGAAGTTACCGAAGCGGTAATCACCGTTCCTGCTTACTTCAACGACGCTCAGCGTCAGGCTACTAAAGAAGCGGGCGAAATTGCCGGTCTTACCGTTCGCCGCATCATCAACGAACCTACGGCTGCGGCGCTGGCCTATGGATTGGACAAAACCAGCAAGGATATGAAAATTGCTGTGTTCGACTGCGGTGGCGGTACCCACGACGTATCGGTACTCGAGCTGGGCGACGGAGTATTTGAAGTAAAATCGACCGATGGAGATACTCACCTGGGAGGCGACGACTTCGACCAGCGTATTATCGAATGGTTGGTACAGGAGTTTAAAAACGAAAACGGCGGAATCGACCTGAGTAAGGACCCCATGGCGTTGCAACGCCTGAAAGAAGCAGCCGAAAAAGCAAAAATCGAGCTTTCGAATACTACTTCTTCGGAAATCAACCTGCCGTATATCATGCCGGTGGATGGTATTCCGCGCCACCTGGTCCGCACGCTGACCCGCGCCAAGTTCGAACAACTCATCGACGACCTGATTCAGCGTACCATCGAACCTTGCCGCACCGCTTTGCAGAACGCCGGTTTGACCACCCGCGATATCGACGAAGTAATTCTGGTAGGTGGTTCGACCCGTATCCCCGCCATCCAGGCTGCCGTTGAAAAATTCTTCGGAAAAGCTCCTTCGAAAGGGGTGAACCCCGACGAAGTAGTAGCCGTAGGTGCTGCCATTCAGGGAGGTGTACTTTCGGGAGATGTAAAAGACGTGTTGCTGCTCGACGTTACTCCGCTTTCGCTGGGTATCGAAACCATGGGCGGAGTAATGACCAAGCTCATCGAAGCCAATACCACTATTCCTTCGAAGAAATCGGAAACCTTCTCGACCGCTGCCGACAATCAGCCTTCGGTTGAAATTCATGTATTGCAAGGCGAACGTCCGATGGCCAATCAGAACAAATCGCTGGGACGTTTCCACCTCGATGGAATTATGCCGGCCCGCCGTGGCGAACCACAGATTGAGGTAACCTTCGACATCGACGCCAACGGTATCCTGCACGTTTCGGCACGCGACAAAGCCACCGGTAAAGAGCAGAGCATCCGCATCGAAGCATCGTCGGGACTGAGCGAAGCCGAAATCAAACGCATGAAGGACGAGGCTGCCGCCAACGCCGAAGCCGACGCCCGCGAAAAGGAAAAAATCGACAAACTCAACCATGCCGACTCGCTGATTTTCCAGACCGAGAAACAACTGGCCGACCTGGGCGATAAACTTCCCGCCGACAAAAAAGCGCCGATCGAAGCAGCCCTCGGCAAGCTGAAAGACGCTCACAAAGCCCAGGACCTAGCCGCTATCGACGCTGCCACCAAGGAAGTGAACGATGCCTTCCATGCCGCCAGCCAGGACATGTACAATGCCCAGAACGCCCAGGGTGGCCAGCAGGCCGGTCCGCAGGACTTCGGCGGCCAGCAGGGTGGCAGCAACAACCAGCAAGGCGATGTAACCGATGTGGATTTTGAAGAAGTGAAATAATTTAACATTACGAACGATTACAAATAATTGTTAAATACGGGTATATCAAAACTATACTGAGCACTCCGGAAAGTTACAAATTATAATCATTTAGTCTAAAAGAGCCCTATCAGTACTCATTATCAGAGTTAGATATGGCTCTTTTTAGTGTCTTGAGAGCGGTCAACTTTTAAAGCGAATGATATTTAATGTCATTGCCCGAAATTGTGAAGATCACACCAAAAGCTTTGCATTCTGGATGAATAAAACAGAAAAATGGCAATTGGCTCCGGCTTATGACATATGTTTTGCGTATCGTCCGGGAAGTGTCTGGGTAAGTCAGCACAATTTGAGCATTAACGGAAAAAGAAACGGTTTTTTACAAGAAGATTTACTGCAAATCGCTAATCAAAACACCATTAGAAATCCTGAAAAAAACGACATTCCCGATAATTTAGTAAAACATTGAGCGGTCTGGATTGCAACTAGCGGATCGGAATCAACCAGGCTGCAATGATATGGGAAATGAGTCCGAGCAATACAAAAAGATGAAACACGGCATGAATAAATTCACGCCTGGCAAGGGCATAAAAAAACGCTCCGACAATATAAAACACACCACCGATACCCAGCCAATAGAGCGAAGCAAGGGCATCCTCGACCACTGCAACTTCTATCATCGGTTTTAGCGCGATAAAAGCCAACAAACCCATCAGCACATACGAAGCAGTTTTGAGGTGGCTGTTGGCTTTGAGTTCACGAAAATTAAATCCTATTCCGACAAAAGCAATGAGCCAGATCAGGGTAAATAAGCCCCAGCCCCAATAGCCTTCGTTTCGAATCAGAATCAGGGTGAAGGGAGAGTAACTGGAGGCTATGAGCAGGTAAATGCTGGCATGATCTACATATCGCAACCTTATTTTTCGTTCGGGATCCTGCGTGTAATGATATAGGGTCGACGCCGCCATGCACACCATCATGCCACATCCGAAGATGGAATAAGCAGCAACAGCCCATCCGTTTTCCGCATCTATCGCCCTGACTACCAGCAACACTGTGGCTATTGCTGCTATAACTACTCCGAATGCATGGGTCAGGTAATTGACTTTTTCTTCCCGCTTGCTGTATACTTTTAAATTTCCCATATACGAATGAATTCAACGAACAACTTCAGATTTGCAATCACCTGCATCCACACCCCACCAGATGATCGTTGATAAACCCCGTAGCCTGCAGGTGGGCATAACAGATCGTGGTTCCGAAAAATTTAAATCCCCGCTTTTTCATATCCTTGCTCATTGCATCGGATTCGGCCGAAAAGGCAGGCACTTCACTCATGGACTTAAACGAATTAACAATCGGCTTCCTGCCGGGAAGGAACGATAGCGTATAATCGTAAAAACTACCGAACTCCTGCTGAATGGCAAGAAATTGCCGGGCATTCGTGATGGTCGATTTGATCTTGAGACGGTTTCGTACGATGCCATCAAACTGCATCAACCGCTCCACATCTTCGTCGGTCAGTTGTGCCACCTGCCGGGCATCGAAATTGCAAAAGGCCTTACGGTACCCTTCGCGCTTACGAAGAATGGTGATCCAACTCAGTCCGGCCTGTGCGCTTTCGAGCACCAGAAATTCAAACAAGGTAGCATCGTCGGTTACCAAGCGACCCCATTCCTTGTCGTGATAGGTTACATACAGCGGGTCGGTTCCGCACCAGCCACACCGTCCGTTTACTAAATCCTGTTTAACCATAGTCGTGTCAATTATGTACATGTACTTCTGTTGCAAAGATAAACATTAGTTACCCACGATACACAATTCATTCAATTTTTCTATCTTTACCACCCGTAATTCTTTTTCACCATGCTCTATCTCCTGCTTTTTCAATCGCTTATCAGCGCCGGACTGTTTTTGCTGAAACAGCCGAAGCACCCGTCGAACCGGCTGCTCGCGGGTTGGTTCGCCATCAACAGCCTCAATTTTCTGGGAATGTTGCTGCCGGAAGGACTTACGACCTATCTCGTCATTGGTTACCTGCCCTTTTTGTTTCTCAACGGGCCTCTTTTTTACTTTTATGTAAAGAGTCTGACAACCATCGACTTTCGTTTCAAAACAACCGACCTGCTCCATTTACTTCCCTTTGTTTTTGTGAGTGTATACCGGCTGGTCTCGATCTCCGAATCGGTATCGCCTGCCGGTTTCTATCATCTGGGAATGCCTCCTCGCTACCTGCTTATCTATTCGCTCATATCGCTTTCGGTGCTCACCTACCTGGCACTGGTTATTCTGCTCTGGCGCAACCACAAACGCAATCTGCGCAACTATTTTTCCACCAGCTCGAGGCGTACTACCCTCGATTGGGTGGTGGTGATGATCGTGTTGTTCGCCCTCAGCATTATTGCCGAGTTTTTCGCACCGCTGATCCCGGGGCTCAGCACCCATGCCGAAACCAGCATCTTCTGGTTCAACCAGTTCAACCTGGGTATGCTTGCGTTCCTGTGGCTGATTGTCGGACTGATGCAACCGGCCATTTTCAAAACAATGCCGGTGAATGCCGAAGAGCGACAAGAAGACAGTGCAAAATATCAAAAATCAGGCTTAAACAAAGAAATCAAAGCCACCTACGGACAAACCATCCTCTCCTACCTGGCCGACCGAAAACCCTACCTGAATCCCGACTATAATCTCGAAACCATGGCTCGCGATTTGAATATCACCCGTCAAAACCTGTCGCAAACCATCAACGATGAGCTGGGAAAAAACTTCTACCAGTTAATCAACGAATACCGGGTGGATGAATTCAAACAGCTGCTGAAAAATCCGGCGTTCAACCAATTCACGTTTACGGGCCTGGCCTACGAAGCCGGATTCAATTCCAAATCGGCTTTTTATCGCGTGTTTAAGGAAATTACCGGAGAAACACCTACCGGATTTAAACAAAAAACATAAACCTTGTTCGTCCCGATCGGATGGGACGTCCCGATTATCGAGCGGGACGACCTGCAAACGGATTGTTTGTAACATTGCACCGAAAACTTCGAGAACCTGACTCTCAGGCAGATCGATTCAACGCAATGTTCAACTCACAATCCGTTTATCCCATGAAAACAACTCTTTCATTTTTAGCAGTTCTGCTGATGTCGATCTCCCTTGTTGCACAAAGGCCGGACACATTGAGCACGAAACGAACCGCAAACGAAGAAAGCAACCGAAACGTGATGCTCAACGCTTCCGACGACAGCGGACCGCGACAGATCTCCATCGGCTTACCGGTGGTAAATCCCAGCGACGTAATTATTCTTGAAAACGATTTGCCGGTAGTTTATCATTACTGGCCTCACTTCCCCAACACCCATTGGCGTGCCGATGCCAGTCTCGATAAAATCGGCCTGTTGAAACTCTCCGAAGTGCAAACCACCACCGGGCGGGTAGGCTATGCCACCAATTCGTACAGCAAACTGGGGAGCAGTACTTTTGAAGGCCGGCTCAATTACCGCCTCAACCATTTTGGCATGCAGCAATTCGACCTGGCTTTTTCCGGTCCGCTTGCCAAGGGCTGGTTATACAATGTTAGTGTTTATCAGAATTTCGATCCCGGCTCGTTCGACCTGCAATTCACCGATTTCTACGACCGCACCTCCATTTACAAAGGAGCCCTTACAAAACGCTTCGACAATCAGCGCGGACAGATTTCCGTGCTGTATAAACATGCCGTATCGCGCTCGATGATGGCCGCTGCCAACACGGCTCCCTTCCGGTACAACGGCGATGGAAGCATCACCGAACTTCCCGGGTTTCAACTCGGAACCACCAACTATTCGGCCATCGATGGAAACATGACCTATCGGGACATCGTAACCGGCGAATTGAAAACAATACAACTGGAGGATGCCGCGCAAAACCGGTCGGATGAAATCGGTTTGCTGGGGCATTACACCTTCGACGACGGATCGAAGCTGAAATTCAGCGCCAAGTACAGCTACAGCGATGCTGCCATCGTTTTTCACCCGGGACTGAGCATCACCCGCGCTACCACAGCCGATGGGTACAGCTATTCCGACAACGGACAGCCATACGAAGGATACGTGCAAAACCGGATGTCGATGATCGATTTCGGACAAATACACGATGCTATGATGATGGCCGAATACACCCGCAAGCGGGGCAATCATAACCTGCGTATCGGGATGAACGAATGGTTTAATGCCATCGACTACCAGGGCAACAGCACCCGTTTCCAACACGCGATGGCCCCTTCGCCCCGTAAACTGGATAAAAATGGCGCAACCTACTCCTCGTTCAACAGCGCCGGCGAATATTATACCGGCTCCGAAAACCGCACCGGCTTTTATCTGACCGACGATTGGAACATCAGCCGCAAACTCAACCTGTATGCCGGCGCCCGCCTGGAATACTTCACCCTGAACGGCGAGAACCTGCCTTATCGTCGTTATGCCGATTTCCACTCAGGTTCAAAAAATCCGGCGACCGGCGAAACAGCCACACCGCAAGAATTCGGTCAAAGCTGGCTCCTGCCCTCTTTCACCGCCAATCTTACCTACAGGATGACCCGCCGTGCGGGATTGCTGGCCGAAGCATCGTATAGCGAACAAGGCGCCAAATTGTCCGACTATGCCGGTTTTGTTTCGCCCTACACCGATGCTGTAACCGTACCCTACGGTCGTGTGGGAGTTTATTACAATCACCCGCTTATCAGCCTGGTATCGGCAGTAACCTACATCCGGAAAACCAATTTCCAGAGCCGCTTCAACCTCGTCGATCCTTCCAATCCGGCAGCGACATCGATGTACCACCTGAAATACGATGTAGCCACCGCCGGCTGGACTACCGACGCTGTCATAAAGCCCTTCGAAGGTGCCGAGCTGCATCTGCTGGCGACTATCCAGAACCCGCAGTATGAAAATTACGCCTTTGAGGCCTATGGAAAAGAATACAATTTCAACAACAAACAGGTAACGGGCATCTCCCGCATCCTGCTCGAAATCGACCCCAGCTATCGTCCTGTCGGCAACCTTCGCCTGTGGGCCTCGTTCCGTTACTTCAGCCGGCAATATGCCAGCATCAGCAATATCCTCTTCTTTAATCCCCGCTGGGAAACCTTCGGAGGAGTGGATTACACCGCAAACAGGCATCTGACATTAAGCGCACTGGTTGTCAATTTCCTGAATCAGACCGGCGCCTCGGGAAGCATTTCGGGATCGGAACTTATGACCGACGGATCGATGTACAACAATGTGTATATGAGCGGCAGTTACCTGCGCCCCCTTACCTTCGAATTAAAGGCCTCTGTAAAATTCTAAAAAAATTCTCTCCCGTAAAAAATATAAAAACTATCGTATGAAAACACTTCTTACAACCACCGCGTTTCTGGCTCTTGCAGCCTTTTCAATCGCTCAAAAGCCGGTTCAACCCGAATTGAAAGCCACTTCGGCACCCATCCTTACCCTTCAGGGCTATCAGTTTAAAGATTTGAATAAAAACGGCAAGCTCGACAAGTACGAAGACTGGCGTCTGCCCGTTGAGACCCGGGCAAAAGACCTGCTCTCGAAAATGAGTGTGGAACAAAAAGCCGGAATGATGCTCATCAGTACTACCCGGCTGGAAAACGACTGGTCGTTCGAAAAACCTAAAACTACCGCACCCGTTACCGGCAGGTTCAACGAAACCGATCTGGTAATGAAGGAGAACATGTTCACACGTTTACCCATGCCTGTGGCACAGCTGTTCGCAGCCGGTACCACCAGGGGCGTGACCAAGCTGCACCTCCGCAATTTCATCCTTCGTGTAAATACAGCCCCCGAAATTCTGGCCGAGTGGTCGAACCACCTGCAGGCCCTGTGTGAGAGTGACGGATTAGGAATCCCGGCCATCGTTACTTCCAATCCCCGGAACCACATCACCCGCGATGCCTCCATCGGTTTAAGCGTAGGTAAAACCGCTTTTTCCACCTGGCCGGGCGAACTCGGACTGGCAGCTATGCGCGATCCGAAACTGGTACGCGAATTTGCTGATATTGCCCGCCGGGAATGGACAGCAGTAGGATTACGCAAAGGCTACATGTACATGGCCGACCTGGCTACCGAACCGCGTTGGCAGCGGGTGGAAGGAACTTTTGGCGAAAATCCGGGACTGGCCGCCGAAACCATGCGCGAAATCGTGTTGGGATTTCAGGGGGAGAAACTTTCGCAAGGATCGGTTGCACTTACCGTGAAACATTTTCCGGGCGGCGGAGCCACCGAAGGCGGTCAGGATCCTCATTTCCCCTGGGGAAAACGCGCCATCCTCAGCGAACGCACCCTTCGCGATAACCTGATACCCTTCAAAGCAGCCATCGACGCCGGGGTTTCGGCCATCATGCCGTATTACTCCCTGCCGGTGGGTACAAAGTACGAAGAAGTAGCCTATGCCTACAACAAAGGAATTTTGCAGGACTTGCTCCGGAAAGAATTAGGATTCAAAGGAATTATTAATTCCGACACAGGCCCCATCGATATGATGCCCTGGGGAGTGGAAGATCTGAACGTGACCGAGCGTTACAAAAAATCGCAGGAAGCAGGAATCAACCTTTATTCGGGCAGCGGCGACCCTACCGAATTGCTGAAAGCCATTGCCGCCGGAGCTGTAAAAATGAAAACTGTAAACGAATCGGTATACCTGCTTCTGAAAGAAAAATTTGAATTGGGATTGTTTGAAAATCCCTATGTGGACGTACAGAAAGCCAAAGAAACGGTGGGAAACCCGGGTTTCCAGGAACGCGCCGAACTGGCCTTGCGTAAATCGATCGTACTGTTGCGTAACCACGACAAGCTATTGCCCCTGAAAGAAAAAACAAAAGTATATTTCGAAACCTATTTCCCGCAAAAAGGAAAAGCACAGGCTTCGCAGGTGTATCTTCCGGCCGTTCAACACCCGGTCATCGAGTTCGTACAAACACCCGGTGAGGCCGAAGTAGTAATGGTCTGGGTAGCGCCGGGAGCCAAATCCTTGTTCGACTCCAAAGGAGAACCCCTTCATCTGTCGCTTTCGAAAAACGGCATCAACACCTGTTATATCAACTGCCTGACCGCCGGCAAACCTGCGGTATTGGTAATGAATTACACCAATCCCTGGGTGATTGACGAAATTTACAACGAAAACACTAAAAACATCAAAGCCGTGCTGGCAACCTTCGGAACTACTCCCGAAGCGATAATCGATGTGATAAGCGGCACCTTCAATCCGTCCGGCAAAATGCCGTTCTCCACACCCCGTACCGAAGAGGCCGTGCAAAACAACCGTCCCGATGTACCCGGATACGAAGAAGGGCCGGAGTATGCACTTTTCAACTTTGGCGAAGGACTTAGTTATTGATACAATAAAAAAGAGGCTGTCTCAAAATAGGAATTAAGTCTCTGAGAATTGAATATTCGGATTTGTTCCCGGATAGGTATCCGAATAAAAAGAGGGTCACATCAATGTGATGTGACCCTCTTTTTTATTGTGGAGATTACCGGACTCGAACCGGTCACCTCGACACTGCCAGTGTCGCGCTCTAGCCAGATGAGCTAAACCCCCGTGTATTGATCTTGAAATTGCGGTGCAAAGATAAGCAAGTTTTGGAAATTATCACTACTTTTGTATAAATATTTTTTCAACCAACGCAATGTATATCCTCAATATAACTTTTCTGGTGGCCCGTGACGCTGTAAATCAATGGAATGATTGGATCAGCTCCAGTTTCATTCCTTCCATTATTGCCACAGGACACTTCAATAGTCCGCAGCTGGCCAGGGTGCACACCCCTTCGGATGAAGAAGGGCTGTCGTACGCTTTACAGTTCCGGACCGAGCACCTGCACGCCATCGACCGTTGGCTGAGTACCGGCGGAGCATCGCTTCAGCAGGTATGCACTGGCCGCTTCAACGGCAACGTGTTGTTTTTTGCCACCACCCTCGAAGTTATTTCCCACTAACGATGTCCGACGAAACAATCATACTGGGCATCGACCCCGGAACCACGATTATGGGTTACGGACTTATTTCGGTAAAAGGAAATAAGGTAAGCCTGATTGCCATGGGGGTAGTGGATCTGAAGAAATACAAGGATCATTACCAGAAGCTGCAACGTATTTTCAGCCGTACGCTATCGCTGATCGACGAGTTTAAGCCGGAAGCCCTGGCCATCGAGGCTCCGTTTTTCGGAAAGAATGTGCAGTCGATGCTCAAACTGGGACGTGCGCAGGGAGTAGCTATGTCGGCAGCTCTCTACCGCAACCTTCCCATTACCGAATATGCTCCGCTGAAGATTAAGATGGCCATCACCGGTTATGGCGCCGCATCGAAAGAACAGGTAGCCGACATGCTGCGCCGGTTTCTATCGATTCCCGCCGATCAGATGCTTCCACAGATGGATGCCACCGATGGCCTGGCTGCAGCTTATTGTCATTACCTGCAGTTGGGACGCCCTACTTCCGATGCTTCCTACAGAGGCTGGAAAGATTTTGTAGCAAAAAATCAGACCAGGGTGCGCAGCCATTCCAAAAAAAATTCCCCTCCTTCGACAGGAGAGGAATAAAACACTTATTGTTTTTTCGTTTTTTTCACCAGATCGTCGGGCTTGGCGTAGGGATTACCTCCCGAATCGACATTCCAGGTTTCTTCAAGCTCCCAATTGGCTTTCAGCGTTAGTTTTTTCGAGAAATACAGTACTTTCTCGGGGAACTTTTTGTTCAGCAATTCACCCGTATCCCATTTCCCATTGCCGTTGGCATCTACAAAAAGCTTCACAAAATAATCACCGGGCTTCACATATTGAAACGAGTTACCCTTGGCCTGTGCCGGCTGTTGCTGGATAACCGTTTCTTTCGAATCGATTAATTGTAAAACCGCCAGCGAATCGAAAGGCTCGAGAAGTATCTTCAGGGTGGAATAATCCTCGGCTGTTTTCGTTTTAAATCCGCTTTTAAACTCCACATTGGTATTGTGGTACAACCCGAAAAATGCGGCCGAGTCAATTTTCAACTCGTAACTCTTGCCTTCTTCCCATTTATTATCGAGCTGGAATTGTAATCCAATGGAATCGATGGCCTGCCAGGTAAACCGTACCGGCGTGGTGAGCGAATCCTTTTTCATCGAAAGCGTTATTTTTGAGGTATCCACCTTATTCACCGGTATCCCGAACTGCAACCTGATCTTCGCGTTCAGGTCGAAGGAGGAACTGAGATTAGCACTCACTGCCAGCGCCTTGGAGCTGGGTTTAGTACTTCTGACCTCTTTTTTGGTATTCACAGGACGCCGGTAAATCAGCGAAAGAGTATCCACCTGTTCCACCAGGCGGAACAACGAATCGGTTTTAAGGTACTCTACCGTCATGCTGAGCGTGTCGAGTCCGTATACGGCCGAATCGGGAATCCACCACGTAAGGCTGTCGAGCGTGCTGTTTTTCTGGAGCAACAAGGGAGTGGTGGGTTCAAAATTCAACGGTCGTAGCCGGGGAAGCGAGTCGGAGGGCCGGTTGAAATACATGGAGAACGAATAAGCCTCTTTACGTTCCGATTTCACCAGGTATTGTCGCTTAATATCCTCCTTAAACAGGCGCAGGGTAAGCGTATCGGGACTGTAGGCCACCGTACGCCGCACCCGCACGGTATCGATGGTTACCGAATCTTTCCATACCGTATCGTTGCGCTGTTGCACCTTTACTTCCGGAACAACCGCAGACTCCAAAAACGACACTGCTTCACCCGGCTGGTACATGAAATCACGGTTTGCATCCCCCAGCGCATACACCGAATAGATGCCTGCCTTCACGTTTCGGATCGAAAACCGTCCTTCATCGTCGGTTTTGGTCACCCTTATAAATTTATCGGTATATAAGGCAGAATCTTTATCGTGCTTATGAAGCCCGACAAAAATACCCTGAACCGGATCGAGGGTCCAGGCGTCGTACAAACGCCCCCCTACCTGCAAGGTGTCGATTTCATTGCCTGTAGAGAATGCGAACTGATAATTCTCCAATGGGTTTTTCTCGTTTAAATCGACAATCGCATTGCCAAAAAACAGACTGTAGGTAGTACTATCCATCAGTTCATCTTCCAGCGTCACCGAAAGCACGCGGGCATTAGCCTTCAGTACAGGCTGCACCTGCTGGGGAGGCGAAATTATAAAATTATCGGTAACTTTATCGAGGGTCACATTTTCGTCGAAATAGACCAGGATCTCCTTTTTCTTGTAATTGATGGCGCCATTGACCGGAACCGAACGCAGCACCACCGGCGGGATCGAATCCTTGGGGCCCCCTGTAGGACCGGCAGCCCGGTTGGCACACGAAATCATAATCAGCACCAGCAACAGGCCGGTAATACATTTAATCCACTTCATTCTTTCTTTCACTTTAACCTAGGGTAAGCACTGCATGTCCGACCCGGCAACGCAGGCATTTTTTGGGTTCACAATAATTTCGATACAACTGTATAAGCGCCTGGGTATCGGCAGCACTTTCGACCTTTACACCCGTCTCGTTCCAGTTTCTTATTATCCTATTGTTTTCAGGAGGCAATTGCTCCATCATCACAACAATGGTTTCTTTCAATTCAAAATCGCCTTTATAATCGGCATAAGCAAAAGCCACCGGAATCACCGCATTAATAATCAATCCGGTGAGCGAATCGGAACCTGGCCTTTGCACTTTTTTGGAAGTATATTTCCCAGCCTGAAAATGGTGTTGCCAGTATTCGGACAGTTCACTCTTTTCCAATACCTTGCGCCAGGCCTCCACCCTTACATTCTCCATCAAATCGCGGAACAAATGCCTGTTGCATGACAACAAAGCGGCCAGCTGGGCGATACGCAGCTCGGGGAAATTCTCGGGCCGCAGCCGGAGCCATTTCCACAACGAAGCCGGAATGGGAATAAGTCCGAATTTCCGTTGCTGCTGGCGGTACTCGCCGATCAACTGCTGTAAATACACATCGTCGGGATGATGCCGGTACGCTTTAAAAAGCAATCCCGACTGTCCCATCAGCAAGGCTTCGAGCTGCTGCTGCGAATTACGGTTCTTCATGATCACCTGCCAGGGAAGCGAAGCTGCCAATGCATCGAAGGCCGGACCATTGATCGAAAAACCGAAACTCCGGGCCAATACTTTGAAAAAAACTTCTTCAAAATAAAAATTACTCTGCAACAACAGGCCTTTACTATCGTTTACCTTATGCATGAGCCGCTCGTACAGCAGGGCATTCTTCCAGCTGGTCCAAAGAACCGATGGCACCTTGTGCAGATGATCGGAACAAGCCAGCCATTTCCGGCTATACACCAGTTCCTCGAACCGCTGTTCGAGTAGTTCGGGAAACCGAAGCTCCAGCTGCGGCAACATTCTTTTCCCTTGTACCAGCACTTCCCGATCGGCACGGTAAACCACGTGAAGAATCACCGAATCGTAAGCCTCGTCGGCATCGTGACCATGACGGTACCAATCCGACGCGTTCACATGAACCTCCACATTTCCGGCCCAGATGGTAGAGCCAATCTGAACTTTAGCATTAAAAAAATCGGGGCCGCCATCGGTATTCAGTTTACCGACATCAATCACCTTCACCTTTTGTCCGGCCGTGGAAATGAGACCATGTTGCACAAACAATTTGTGCTGCCATACATACTGTAAAACAGATTCTTTCATAGAGTAGGATTTTTAAGTCAGGTTAGTATCAAAGCAGGCCATAGCTATATCCGTTCAACTTCCAGTACTCCAACGCTTTGGGCAATACTTTCAGAACACGGTCGCGGGCTTTCAACGAATCGTGAAACACCACGATGGAACCTGGCCTTAATTCTTTTCCGAGCAGGTTCATTATATCTTCTTCCCTCATGGAAGCATCGTAATCGTAGGTAAGTACATCCCACATTACAATCGTAAAGTCGCGCCGTAAAACACGCGAAACATTCCGGGTAATCTGTCCGTGCGGCGGACGAAACAAGTTGCTGTCGATCCGTTCACGGGCTTTGTATACGTTGGACAGATACGCCGCGGGTGCCGTTTTGAAGCGTTGCAGGTGATTGTAAGTATGATTGCCGGTGCGATGTCCGCTATCGATCAACCGCCGGTACAGCTCCGGGTAACGCATCACATTTTCGCCCACACAAAAAAAAGTAGCTTTCCACCCGTACTCGTCCAGGATCGCAAGTACCTCGGGAGTTACTTCCGGAACCGGTCCGTCGTCGAAAGTCAGATAAATTACTTTCGACGACGTATCGACTCTCCAAAGCAGCCCTTTACCCAACAACGGCCTGAGCCAGGAGGGAACCTGCGCTTTCATTACTTACCGCACCCGCTGGCTGAATTGCTCGTAAGCAGCCATGTATTTGTCGACCAGCGCTTTCTGGCCATTTTTATCGGCAATACTCAGCACATGGTTCAACAGCCCGAACTTCTCCCCGATCTGACGGTTGATACTCGAACGATGAGCGCCTTTCAGACCGAAATACCAGGTCAGGTATTCCACACAATCGTTGGCTACAAAATCGATAATCGCATTTCCCTGCTCGTGTTTACCCAGCGCATAATAGCTTTCGGCCATCATTACCGAAGTAATATCGTGACGCACCTGCGAAGGCGGCAACACCTCGAACGAGAAATCAAGCACCTTGGCAGCCCGCACCGTATCCTTTTGGTTGACCAACGCACCGGCCAGCTGGGCGAACATCATACGGTGCGTACGACACATGCGCGAGGTATTTTCGTCGAGATACACCTTCGGATCCGCAACATTACCCCATTTAAACTTATTCATCATATTGTCGTACATCTTTTCAACATTCACCGAAGCTCCCTTGCCTTGGTTCCTCACCGGTTTGATCTGGTAAGCCATACCCGTAAGTTCGAAATAGTCGTTCATACCCAGGTAGTAATCGTCGCCTACCGAAACCGCGAAATACATCGGACGCTTCCACTGGTTCGTATTCAGCATATCGATAATCATCAGTTCACTTTTGGTCATCCTTGTTTTGTTGAGCGTGATCTCCATTTGAGGGGCAATCGAATCGATGCGCGACGAATCGACCAGACCCGACTTCAGCACCTCTTCTTTATTGACCGGAATATACAGCTGTCTGGTAGGAATCACGCCCTCGCCGTCGACCTTTATTTCAGGATCGTGAAGTATACGGAACGCAGTGCTTACATCGAGCGGCCGGCTGTCGATTTCACGCACCGAAACCACCTCGTTGGTACCCACGATGTATTGCTGCGGCGTCCACGAGATGGGAAGCGGCGCCGACTCGTACGCCTGACGACGCATCTGATCGATGTACCAATCGGTTTGCAGGTAGCTCAGGTTACATACGCGCACGTCGGTACGTACACCTTCCACCTCCTGATTGTACCACAGCGGGAAAGTATCGTTGTCGCCATTCGAGAATATGATGGCATCTTTATCGGTCGAAACGAGGTAATTATATCCAAAATCGCGGGCGGCGTAACGGTTGCTGCGATCGTGGTCGTCCCAGTTTTCGGCCGCCATCAGCGCCGGTACGCCCAACGAAAGCACACTCGCCAGGGCAGCCACCACCGTCTCGGGGAGGTATTTCTTCACCAACTGAATGATTCCCAATACTCCCAGCCCGATCCAGATACTGAAGGCGTAGAACGAACCCGCATAGGCATAATCGCGCTCTCGGGGCTGGTAAGGAGTCTGATTCAGGTACATAACGATGGCAATACCGGTAAGGAAGAACAGCAGCATGGTAATCCAGAAAGTATGTTTGCCTTCCTTGCCATTGTAAACGAGGAATAAGATACCGATAATCCCAAGCAGGAGCGGTAACATGTAATATTTATTCCTTCCTTTATTGTCCTTTAGTTCCTGGGGCAGATTGGTTTGGTCGCCCACCAGTTTTTTGTCGATGAAATCGATTCCGGTAATCCAGTTACCATGTTCCACCTCGCCATGTCCCTGAATATCGTTCTGTCTTCCGCTGAAGTTCCACATGAAATAACGGAAATACATGAAATTCAACTGATAATTGAAAAAGAAACGCAGGTTTTCGGTGAAAGTAGGAACATATTCGGTGCGTTGCTGACCGCAATAATCGAAACGAACCCGTTTGCCCTTCACATCGCCCCAGATCTTATAAGCATTTACGTGGTGGGCCTGCGAGCTGTACATACGGGGGAACAACATCATAAAACGGTCGTCCATCACATAATCCATTTTATGCCCCGTCACAATATAACTATCCTTCTGGTCGGGCGACGTTTTAGGCATCGGAGAATATTGCGGATCGCCGGTTTCATAAATCGGGATACAGGTATTACCTTCGATGCGCAGTTTCACCGGCGCGTTGTAGGCCTGTCCGTAAAACAACGGACGGTCGCCATATTGCTCGCGGTTGAGGTAATATTTAAGCGCAAACACATTATCGGGAGAATTCTGATCCATGGGAGGATTGGCCGCCGAACGGATCACGATAACCGTGTAGGACGAATAACCGATCAGGATAACGGTAATCATCAACACGGCCGTATTCAGCCAGCGCACGTCCACTTTCGATTTGAATTTGACCAGCAGATAAGCGAGCCCGCCCAGCAGTACGATTCCCAGCAGGAAATGACTGCCGAAGAACGGAATACCTGTGATCGCCAGGGCTGCCACGAACGAGATTATAATGCGGAGGTAGCTTTTACGGGTGGTGGATTCCACAATAGCCCAGGCCAGTATTGCTATGGTAAGTGCAATATACACCAGCAACCCGGTATTGAAGCTCATACCGAAGGTATTTACAAACAACAGTTCGAAACGGCTGGCCACTTCTACAAATCCCGGGATGATCCCATAGAGCACGGTACCGAGGATCACCACCGAAACCAGCATCGCTCTTACACCCCCCCAGGTAGTTACTTTGGAATAAGTACGGAAGTAATACACCAGCACGATGGCCGGGATAGCCAGCAGGTTGAGCAAGTGAACCCCGATGGAAATCCCCATCAGGTAGGCGATAAAGATGAGCCAACGGTCGGATCCGGGCTGATCGGCCACGTCCTCCCATTTTAAAATGGCCCAGAACACCACGGCTGTGAACAACGACGAATAGGCGTATACCTCGCCTTCGACGGCCGAGAACCAGAACGTATCGGAGAAAGTGTAAGCCAACGCACCGACCATACCGGCGCCGATGATTCCGATGAGACGGGCCGGGGTAAAATCTTCTTCGCTACGAATCAGGATTTTGCGGGCCAGGTGGGTGATGGTCCAGAAAAGGAACAAGATGGTAAAGGCGCTGGCCAGTGCCGAAAGAGCATTCACCATGAGCGCTACCTGCGTGGGATCGGATGCGAAAAGGGAGAAAAACCGTCCGGTGAGCATAAAGAAAGGAGCTCCGGGCGGGTGTCCTACGTCGAGTTTGTAAGCTGATGCGATAAACTCACCACAGTCCCAGAAACTGGCTGTTGGCTCCATGGTGGTCAGATAGGTAGCTGCGGCTATTGCAAACGCAATCCAGCCAAAGAGATTGTTTAATAATCGGAATTTGTTCATTTTATTCAATTAATAAAAAACCGTGGTTGCAAGAAGCCGAATTCCGCACTGCAACTGAATGATTACTCAAAAAAATTGCTCAAAGATACAAAGAAAATTCATTCTGTCAGGATAAAAAATGCTATATTTGTAAAATTTCACAAACGAGCCGCTATGCATCCAATCACATCATTTTCAGAGCTGACAAAGCACTTGCAGAATACGAACGAACGTAAACATCTGGTCGTTGTTAACCCTTCCGACGTGCAGACTTTCGAAGCCGTCCTCCGTGCGGTCGACGCCGGTCTGGTACATGCAACGATGCTGGGCGACAGCAAGCATTACGACATGGCCTTCATCGAAGCACATCCCATGCTTGAATTTATTGAATGTAAGGATCTTAAAGCAGCTTCCGAACGTGCCGTCGCCATGGTCAAAGCAGGCGATGGCGACATTCTCATGAAGGGCCTGGTGAACACGGATGTGTTGCTGAAAGCCATTCTCAGCAAAGAACACGGATTGGTGCCTTATGGCAATGTGGTGACATTTATTGCCGCCATGGAAATCCCCTCCTATCCTAAATTGCTGTTTATGAGCGATCCGGCGGTGATCCCGGCTCCCAATTTACGACAACGTACCGCCATGATCGAATACGCCGTTCGTATGACCGGAAATTTCGGGATTGCCCGGCCGAAAATTGCCTTGTTGCATGGAACGGAGAAACCTAATCCGAAATTGAATTTCATGGACGATTATCTGCATATTATCCAGGAAGCGCGCAAGGGTGTTTTTGGTGATGCCATCGTGGACGGACCATTGGATATATTTCTGGCACTGAATCCGGAACTGGGTTCCATTAAACAGGTAAACACCCCCATTCAGGGTGATGCCGATGTGGTTATTTTCCCCGGATTTGAGGCTGCCAATGTGTTTTATAAAACGGTGATTACTTTTGCAGGAGCCGAAATGGGTGGCATTTTGTTTGGTACCGACAAACCGGTTGTGATGACATCGCGCAGCGATACGGCCGCTTCGAAGTTCAACAGCATTGCCCTGGCCGGGATATTCTGACGTCTGTTTTCCATTGCGGATCAGAACGTGGTTCCCACCAGCAAGGTCAGCGGAACTTTCACCCCCGGATTGGACGGAAACATATTGCCATTCGAGTAGTGTCCTATGCGCAGCTCGAGCGCCAACCGGCGGTTCTTCCCTGCAAATGCGCCGAAACCCATGGTGTCGGTGAATATGAATTGCCGGCCCAGATCGATGTTGTGAAGGGTAGATCGGGAGATAAAGCTGGGACCGGCCACAGTGTAGAAAAAATACAAGTCGGCTTGCGCCGTTTGCAGAAAATTGAGACGAAACACCGGATAAACCGAAAAGGTGTAAAAGGTTTCTTGTATTTCCTGTCCGCCGGCCATGAGCGGCACCGGCTGCCAGCGGGCTGCATGTATTCCCCAGTCGATGGCAAACCACCGGGGAGTATGATAAATGTTGCGTTGATATTGCAGCTGAACACCCTCTTCCACTTCGAGCCTGCCGCCCCAGAATATTCCCATGCCGGATATAAAACTGTTGACGCCATATCCCAAACCATTGGATGTATAACCAACCTGCAGCCATTGGCGCGGATGAATCATCGCGGCCGGTTTTTGCCCCGGAGCAGTTGGTGCGACGGGTGGTTTAAAGCGAATGCCCAGCGAAGCGTAGGTGGTACGCGGCTGATTATGCCCGACCGAAGCGGGAATCCAGCCGCCCGAAGCTACAACCGACCACGAATCGTGGAGCCTGTAATGAATACCGGCGCCCACCAAAGGCGCAAAGTAGGTTGCATGATCGATAACCTGTAGGTTCGATTCGGTGGCAAACCCCTTGCGGGTAACCAGGGCGGCACCGGCTTCGGCCACAGCTTCCATTTTATTGCTAAGCCGGAGATGGCCGTTCAGGGTAAATCCGGCATAGTTCATCCATACGGGGCGGGTCAGCGTACCGTTTTGCGAAACTGCCCGATCGGTGGCTGATGCCGTTTCACCGGCTTCGACCGTATAGCTAACCCAGGCCGAAGGCATCAGGTACGACATTTTAGCCGATAAATATGCATTGACCTGGTAAGCCAGCCCCATTTTAAATGCGATATTCGGCACCACGATTTCCCGGGCAATGAAGCCCGGATTGAGCTGAGCCGGCGAAAAGGGGTATTGAATATAGGCAGGACCGGCCTCGAACGACATTTTTTTCATCCAGGCCGGCATCTGTTCCCGGTCAGCTGCTTTCGCGTGTACGGCAATCAGTATCGCCAGAATGAGTACAAGACTGCGCATGACCGTTACTTTTTCAGCTTATTCAGCAGGTAGTCGGCCGCTCTCCCGGCTGTGCCCGGAGCGCCCAATTGCCTTTTCAACTCGCTGTACGACGAAAGCATCTTCTCTTTCACCTCCTTATCGCGAAGAATACGGTCGACTTCCGATTCGATCTTCCCGGCCGTCATCAGATGGGCCACCAATTCGGTCACCACTTCTTTTTGCAATAAAATATTCACCAGGGAGATATACGGAATTTTAAGTATTCTGTTTTTCAACCAGTACGTCAGCCGTCCTCCTTTGACGTGGTATACCACTACCTGCGGGGTGTTGAGCAGAGCCGTTTCGAGGGTAGCAGTACCCGAATTGACCACAGCTACGGCTGCATAACGGATCATCCGGTAGGTATGCCCGGCAATGACCCGCGAAGCATCGGCTCCGCACGCTTCATAAAAAGAGGCATCGATTCCCGGAGCTCCGGCAATCAGGAAAGGCAGGTTCAGCTTTTCGGCAGCTCTAATCATTTCGGGCAAACACGACGCGATTTCCTGCCGGCGACTGCCCGGCAATAACGCGATATAATCAGCTTCGCCCAAGGCCGCGAACTGTCTGAATTCACTCCCGGTCATCGGATCGCTGTCGATATACGAAGCAATTGTATCTACCGTAGGATTCCCTACATACTGAACAGTAACCCCATAGCGGGCATAAAACGCTGTTTCGAAAGGAAATATGGTGAGGATGCCGCTCATCTCCCGCTTCAGTTGCCTGACCCGATAGGTTTTCCAGGCCCAAATCTTTGGAGCGATATAATAATAAACCGGAATCCCCAGTTGCCCGACCACATAAGTCGACATTTTCATATTAAACCCGGGATAGTCGATTAATATCACCACATCGGGCATGAAGTTCCTGAGCGCTTTTTTAGCAATCCTGAAATTGGCAATTACTTTATGGGCGTTCAGCATAACATTGAAAAAGCCCATGAAGGCCATCTCCCGGTAATGACGCACCAGCCGGCCGCCGGCATGCTGCATGGCATCGCCTCCGAAACATTCGACAACTGCCGCAGCATCCCGTTGGCGTATCGCACGAATAAGGCCCGCACCATGCATATCGCCCGAAGCTTCACCTGCAATAATAAAATACTTCATCCACCCAATTTTATAAATAACTATCCATTGATTTTTCACCCCGCCCAACCTTCTCGGTCGAGATTTCTGTAATTGATGGCTTCGGCCAGATGATGCGTCAATATACGGGACGATCCGTCTAAATCGGCTATGGTCAACGCCACTTTTAATATCCTGTCGTAGGCCCGGGCCGATAAATTGAGCCGGCGCATGGCCGTTTTGAGCAACTCCGCACCCTGCTTATCGGGCGTTGCAAACATCCGGAGCTGACGCGACGACATCTGCGAGTTGCAATACACCCCTTCGAATGCCCTAAACCGTTGTTCCTGTATCTCCCTGGCTTTCACAACCCGTTGCCGTATCGCCTCACTGGATTCCGCATCGCGTTGCTCGGCCAGTTTTTCAAAGGGTACCGGAACTATTTCGATATGAATATCGATCCGGTCGAGTAAAGGCCCCGAAAGCCGGTTCAAATACTTATGCACCGCTCCCGGAGCACACACACATTCCTTATCGGGATGGTTATAAAAACCACACGGGCAAGGGTTCATCGAGGCTACCAGCATAAACGAAGCCGGATACTCCAGGCTGTACTTTGCCCTCGCTATCTGAATTTTCCGTTCTTCAAGCGGTTGGCGCATCACCTCCAGCACCGAACGCTTAAATTCGGGCAGTTCGTCGAGAAACAACACACCATTGTGAGCCAGCGATATTTCGCCAGGCTGAGGCGAATTCCCGCCTCCTACGAGGGCGATATCGGATATGGTATGATGCGGACTCCGGAAGGGACGCTGCATCACCAGCGCCATATTCGATTCAATAACCCCGGCTACCGAATGAATCTTAGTCGTTTCTATGGCCTCCTGCACCGTCAACGGCGGCATAATAGTAGGTATCCTGCGCGCCAGCATCGATTTCCCTGCGCCCGGAGGCCCTATCAATATAATGTTGTGCGATCCGGCCGCGGCAATTTCAAGCGCCCGTTTCACACTTTCCTGTCCTTTCACTTCCGAAAAATCCATTCCGTAGAGCCGGTCCCCGGACCGAAGCAACCGGTCCTTATCAATCGTTACCGGAACCTGGTCCGAATGCCCGTTAAAGAAGCGGATCACCTCCTCCACCGTAAGCATCCCGTACACCTCCAGCCCCTCTACCACAGCCGCTTCCTGCGCATTGGCACGCGGCACAACCATCCCCCTGAAACCCTCCTCGCGAGCCTTCAAGGCAATGGGCAGCACTCCCCGGATAGGCTTTAAAACTCCGTCCAGCGACAACTCGCCCATGATCAGGTAATCGTCGCACAACGCGGCCCTGACCTGCCCCGATGCTGCTAAAATGCCGATGGCTAAGGGTAAATCGTAAGCCGACCCTTCCTTCCGGATATCGGCAGGCGCCATATTGATCACCACCTGCATCCGCGGAATCTTCTTACCGTAACAGGCCAGCGACGATGAAATTCGTTCGTGACTTTCCCTTACCGCATTGTCGGGGAGCCCCACGATCAGAAAGCGTATTCCCGGACTGATATTCACTTCGATGGTGACCACCCGTGCGCCTATACCTTGTACGGCAGCACCATAACATTTTACTAGCATCTAAACAATTCATATAAGGTAAATAGTACCGCAAATATACTATTCAATCCTTATTAATGAGGTAGCAAAACGTACAAATCACGCAGCCGGGATATCCAATATTATCCTTTTTTACAAATTAACACCGAAGCATAGGCGCTCATCCCTTCCATTCGGCCCACAAAGCCCATCTTTTCTGAAGTAGTAGCTTTAATGGAGATCCGGTCGGGATCGGTCTGCATCACTTCGGCCAGTTTCTGCTGCATGGCCGGAATATGGGGGTTTATTTTGGGCTGTTCGGCGCAGATGGTGCAATCGGCATTGCCAAAGCTATAGCCTTTTTCGTCGAGCAACTGCATCGTGCGGGCCAGCAACAGCTTACTGTCGATATCTTTGTATTCTCCCGCCGTATCGGGAAAATGATACCCGATATCGCGCAAATTGGCGGCTCCCAGCAGGGCGTCGCACAAGGCATGAATCAACACATCGGCATCCGAATGCCCTGATAAGCCGATGGGGTGATCAATCCTGATCCCCCCAAGCCATAATTCACGTCCTTCGGCATATCGATGTACATCGTAGCCAAAGCCGGTACGAATAGTAAGTTCCATAGTGGTTATCGCATCAGATTTTGGAGTCCGAATAAGTCGAACGACAACGAAAAACGCAATGTTCCGTCGAGCGGATTGGTTTGTGATACCGATACCACATAGGCGGCATCGAGTTGAAATACATTCAGTTTGAATCCGGCACCGGCGGTAAAATACTTACGGTTTCCCTTGTACTTATCTTCGTGGTAGTACCCTGCGCGCACAGCAAACTGGTTGTTGTAGAGGTATTCGGCACCTACCGACCAGTAAATTTCGCGCAATTCCTCGGCCAGGCCGCCGGGCGCATCGTTAAAAGAAGAAATAATCCCCTGCAGCGAAGTCATATCGTTGTAATAATCGATATTCTCGGCTGTTTTCGAATAATCGGTTGTAGGCGCCATCAGTTTGTTCACATCGGCACTGAACGATATGCGCTGAAAATCGTCGATCGGATAATCGAACGAACCTCCCAAACGAAGATTGGCCGGAATAAAACTGCTGGAAGCGCCTGCATCGTAGCTGATTTTAGAACCGATATTGGAGATGTTCAATCCCAGGCCCAGCCTTGCATCGCCGGTAGCCAGCTGAAGCGGACGCTGATAGAATAAGGCCACATCGGCAGCTACCGCCACACCTGCATAGGTCTCGCTACCGCCGGTGGTGTTGCGTCCGTTGCTCAAATCGGAATAAATAAACCGTAATGCCGTGGCCATCGAAAAATAATCCGACAGTTTCTGCGAATAGGCCGCATCAAATGCATATTCGTTGGGGAATGCCGATGCCTCATCCTGCCCCTGCCAGTTGGTCATTTTAATTTCACCCAGCGAGAAATAACGCAACGAAGAGCTGATCGCACTACGGTCGCTGAATTTATAGTAACCGGTAAGGTAGGTAAGGTTGATGTCATCAACCAACCGGCGTAACCAGGGAGTAAACGAAAAGGAGAGTCCTGCATTGCTTTCGGTAAATACATACTTGGCCGGATTCCAGAATTGAGAATTGACATCGGGAGAAGTGGCCGCACCCAGGTCGCCCATAGCCGATCCACGAGCCTCGGGCGATATGGTAAGCGATTGAACTCCAATCGTCACCGGATGATTCTCAACTTCCTGAGCCCTATTCAATGCGGGAATAGCTGCAATCAAAACAAGTACTAAAAAACATTTTTTCATTAGGTTGCTATTTTCAGTTTTAAATTTCATACAAAAATACATCATAATCGGAATAACTTAAACGGATTTTTTCGGGTTTATTGTATCGTACGCCTTAGCGGGTCAAAATAAACTTATTTAATTTCGATTTCACGCTGCCTTTCGCATCTTCGATACTGATCCGGTACAGATAAACACCTGGGGGTAACTGACGTGCAAAATCATCTTTCACATCCCATTGGATCTCGTCCAGGGTCGATTGTGTGAAAGTCCATACGCGGCGTCCCGCAACATCAAACACATCCACCCGGGCTGCAATCACCGATTCGGGCCTATCGTGTTCAATCACGAAACGGGTCGAGGTAGTGACCGGATTCGGATAGTTGTAAATCCTGAAAATGGTAGGCTGAAGTCCTCTTACTACTTCAAAATCGATGGTTTGTGTAGTCGAGTTGTTCAACACATCCCATACCCGGAACGAAAGAGTATGTTTACCCGATTTGAGTTCGGGCAGTTTAAACCGTACCTGTCCACGCTTGTAATCGTTCATTTCGGCTGTAAAATGATCGTTCAGGCTATAAATCATCCCCGGATCGTCGTCGATTATCAGGGTCATATCGTGCCCGATTCCACTTCCTACCTGGTTGATTCCTGTTTCATCGCTGATATCGGCAATAAACAAGGGCGTTTCATTGGTTGGGTCGCCCGACTGGAAATCAAGCATATTCAGGTACATTTTAATTTCCGGGCCATCGGTTTCGTACGAAACAGCCTCATCGGAACCTCCGATATAAAAATTCTCGAGCATACCCTGCGCCTCCGAACCCACCGTCGCATCTTCGGCGTAGAAATTCACACGGCCTGTACCATAATTGTACTTGATATCACGTGGAATTACAAAGGTTATCTCAAACTGTCCGTTGGTAACCTCGGTTACACCTGAAAACAATTTATTGGGACGATCGCGATACACAAAACCGCCGTTCTTATCGTTGTTCAGGGTCTCGATACGCTGCACCTTGTCAAAAACGTCGGCATAAATCTTTCCGTTGAAACCCGACACGACAGTTCCCTGCGCATTGGTGATCGCTCCTTTAATAGTTGCCACCGACAAAGCACGAAGGGTATCATTCCCCGAAATCACTTTTCCATTCAGCTGTTGAGCCACCACCTGGTATTCGTCGGGGTAATTGAGTCGCAACGACGGATCGCCCACCAAAATATAGGACAGTTTGTTGATTTCGGTACCTAAACTGTTTTTGGCCCTCCGCAACACCTCTCCTACCCGTAAATGTTTCCCGTTTTCCTTGTAAAACAGAAATTCGTTAATCTTCTTGTTAATATGCTTGTTCTGCGAAGCATACACCGGACGGGCGGCCGAAATGATACCTATTCCACCCCCGACGGGATTCAGCAGCACCTGTTCGCCCGCCGATACCGAGATATTGTCGAACTGTAAAAAGTCGCAGGTCGCTCCTACCCAAAGGGGCAGATTCTTATTCGACAATGCTTTCACATCGGCAGTTGAAAGAATTTGCTCGTTGGTCCAACCCGAAGCGCCGGCATGACCCACATAATTCAGAAACAACATGCCATTGCGCAACAGGTTATGAAATTGCGTACGTGCCAGCGGATAAGTTTCGCCGCTTGCATTGACCATCTGCTGATACGCATCGAGGTAAATCTTCGTAATCTGATACGAAGGATGATTGCGGGCCACCGTCACCGCAACCGTATCGGCATCTTTCATATGCAAGGCACCGTCGCCGTCGTCGGCCAGGTAACAGAGTTGATTCTTCCACATGCCTTTCTGCAGATTCTGCATGTACGAAATGGTTTTATTCACCACATCCGACGCTTCCTGTACCGTGGTGACCGGGAAACGGCCTACGGCTATATCCATCGAATGGGAGTCGACACGGGTACCTTCATGATCTTCGAGAAAAGTAAAATAATCGTCGCTCACGTACGATAATGTTTCCGACAAGGAATGCTCGGTTTGATAGGTCAATACAAAGCCCCGGTTCGACGAAGGTAAAATTTTACGGTTGTCGAACGAACCTCGTCCGAACAATAATACACTTTTAGGTTGAAGCGACGGATCCTGCTTTTCGATAGCCCTGTCGTACAGCATTTTCATCACCCAACGATAGGCTGTTGCATCGGGATTGCCCGACGAAAATTCGTTGTACACCTGTTCGGTGGTTACTACATCTACTTTGATCTCGCCCCGTTCGTTGTGTGCATCGGCCAGCCGGCGGGCTTGCTGAATAAAATCGGGATGGGTGATAATGAGCATATCGACGGCTTGCAAGGCGTGGAGATTTTGATTGGGCACCACCCCTACCGTTTCGGGCCTGGGAAACGACGATGCAGCCGACAGGTCGACCGCCATATACGAACTGAGGGTTTTTGCCGAAGCGGTAAAAATCAATTCATTGCCTTCGCGCACGGTACTCATTCGCTGGGTGTTCACCGGGTTGGTGATATCCCAGATCTGCACATTGGCGCCGGCATTCGACAAGCGGTAACGGTTGAACGTGTCGGACCCGAGGAAGTCGGTATTCTGGAAGCGCATGCTGCCCGATGTGAACTTAAGCTGCCGGCGGGCATTCACCGAAAGGTAGTTAAGATACCCTTTCCCCGTTGGTACCGTTTTGGTGTAACTTAATTTAAAATCGAGCTGATCGGAAGCCGGATCGAACAGGAAGGTCGCATTGGCATCGCGCCCTTTTTCATAATTATCGTTTTTACTTTTGGCCGACACCTGCAAGCGTTTTTCCTGCCCGCCTGCCAACGTTAACCGGAAATCGGACGGAATTTCGGCCGAATTGGCAGCCACATCCAAACGAGCGGCAACGGTTGCGGTACCCTGAACGACATTAGGGAAATTGAAGCCGATATTGAGACTCAGCATTTCGGAAAACGTTTCGCCGTAAAACTCTTTGCCCGAATTGGTGAGCGACTGAAGGTCCTTTTCGTACACTCCGAAATCGACAAAGGTAGTGATGGTGTTCACCTGTTGAGGATCGACCGGATCTTCGGTTTTAGTAGCCAGCAACCGGCCGGTCCCGGCATCCGACGTCACAAAATAGTGTCCGTAGTTGGAATAGTAATGCGGTTGATGGGTATAAATACCACGGCTTGAATCGTAATTCCAGAGCACCGTGCCCTGCGCATAAAACAGGATATAATCGCCGGCATTAAATACGCCGTCGGAGCCCTTTTCCATGTGAATGGCTATCTCGGGCAGATCGTCGTACTTGGGCGCCATAAAACTCTGAGGCAACAAGGCGCCACCATACCCGAAAATACGAACATTGGCCGGAGTGATGCCCATAGCCGTAAGGTCCTCATACGTTAAGCGGTAAACCCCCGAGTTTTTCACCCTGATTTTCACAAACTTACCTTTCGACAGCACCGATTCCGGAACATAACTGTGAATACCGGCTTCAAGCCGTGCATAGGCCGACCCTGCCACCAGAATACATAAAACAAGAATACGTAGCAATATTTTCTTCATCCGGGAAAAGCGTTTGATATACAAACCTAAAAACGGGACTTTCGCTCTTTTGTTGTTACACTTAGGTTATGATAACATTATTTAATTTTGAAATCAAACATTTTCGTATCGAAAATGTAGCCTTCGAGCCGGTCGCCCACTTTTACCGGCCCTACACCTGCCGGGGTTCCGGTGAACAGTAGATCGCCGATTTTAAGTGTAAAAAACTTACTTACATGCGCTATCAATTCTTCGACAGGAAAAATCATATCTTTCGAGTTCCCCTGTTGAACGGTGACACCATTCAAATCGAGCCGGAATTCGATCCGGTGGATATCGCCCAACTCACTCACCGGCAGAAAACCGCCGATCACCGCCGAATTATCGAAGGCCTTGGCAATTTCCCAGGGATGTCCGTCGTTCTTCAGCTTGCGCTGCAGGTCGCGGGCGGTAAAATCGACCCCCAGCCCTATTTCGGCAAAATAACGGTGGGCAAACTGCGGCGAAATATTCTTACCCAGGCGGTTGATCTTTATAATCAGTTCCGTCTCGTAATGAAGATCTCCTGAAAAATCGGGAAGATAAAAAGGTTTGTTGTTTTTCAGCAGGGCCGAATCGGGCTTCATAAACACGACCGGCTCGGTAGGATGCTTACTGTTGAGCTCTTTGTTGTGCTCGGTATAATTCTGACCTATGGCGATGATTTTCATAAACTTGACTCTTGATTCCTGGTTCTTGATTCCTGGTTCAGTTCCTTCAACGCATTAAGGCGGTTGAACATCACAGCCAGGTGAGCATAGATGGACGTGTTTTGAACGATAATATTTTCGGGAACCACAATACGGTAGGGAGTAAAATTCCAGATGGCTTTAATCCCGCCTTCCACCATCAGTTCCGACACTTCCTGCGCCTTTTCGACCGGCACGGTGAGCACCCCGATATGCACGCCTGTCTGGTGCTGGAGTTCTTCAAACCGTTCGATATGATGAATAGGAATATGATTGATGGAGGTGCCTGCCAGCTGGTACTTTACGTCGAAACCGGCCACGATCTGCAAACCAAACTGTTCGAGACCATTGTCGTGCATTAACGCGCCCCCCAGACTTCCCACTCCAAATAGAAATGCCTTATGAAAATTGGTGAATCCCAGAAACTCTTCCAGAACGTCGACCAGCTGCTTCACATCGTACCCTACCCTTGTGCGGCCCGAGATGTTTACATATGAAAGGTCCTTAGCCACAATCGAGGCATCTACCGCGATGTTTTTGGAAATCTGAGTCGATGAAAGATGTAACTCTCCCTTCTTCAACACCAATTTTGCGAAGGCCAGGTACCAGGGCAGGCGGCGTAAAGTAGGTTCGGGCACATGAAACTGTATCGTGCTTTTATTCGATGCCATTTAGCCTGAAATTAGATTAGTCCGGCAAAAATAATCAAATATTTTAATTAATTTTGCACGTTTATTTATTTAAGCTAAATTTATGGAGTACAATTTCAGAGCGATAGAGCAAAAATGGCAGAATTACTGGCGCGACAACAAGACGTATAAAACCGAAATCAATCCCGGTAAACCGAAATATTACGTACTGGACATGTTTCCATATCCTTCGGGAGCCGGGCTGCACGTCGGGCATCCGCTGGGCTATATCGCCTCCGATATCTACAGCCGTTTTAAGCGACAACAGGGTTTCAACGTGCTTCACCCCATGGGTTACGATGCGTTCGGGCTTCCGGCCGAGCAATACGCCATTCAAACCGGACAGCATCCGGCCGTAACCACCGCCCGCAATATTGCACGCTACCGCGAGCAACTCGACAAAATCGGTTTCTGCTACGACTGGGACCGCGAAATCCGCACCTGCGAACCCGATTACTATAAATGGACGCAATGGGCTTTCATCCGGATGTTCAATCATTATTTCGACACCCGGCTGCAAAAGGCTCGGCCGGTGGACGAGCTGGTTCTCCAATTCGAGACCGCGGGTACAGAGGGGGTTCACGCTCATGGCTCGGAGGAACTGAGCTTCACCGCCGACGAATGGAAAGCCAAATCGGAAAAGGAGCAGCAGGAGATTCTGCTGAATTACCGTATTGCCTACCTGGCCGATTTAAAGGTGAACTGGTGTCCGGCTTTAGGCACTGTGCTGGCCAACGACGAGGTAAGCGAAGGCCTCTCGATTCGTGGCGGACATCCGGTGGAGCAAAAAGTGATGCGGCAGTGGAGTTTGCGTGTTTCGGCCTATGCCAATCGCCTGCTCCAGGGACTCGACACCATCGAATGGACCGAGTCGCTCAAAGAAACTCAAAAAAACTGGATCGGACGAAGCGAAGGGGCTGAAATGAAATTCAGGCTGAAAGGTACCGATCTCGACATCGATATTTTCACCACCCGGGCCGATACTATTTACGGGGTTACTTTCATGGTGCTGGCCCCCGAAAGCGAGCTGGTAAACACCTGTACCACTCCCGAGCAGGCACAGGCGGTGGAGGCCTACCTCGACTGGACTAAAAAACGAACCGAGCGCGAACGCCAGGCCGACCGCCGCGTAACCGGAGTGTTCTCGGGGAGCTATGCCCTCAACCCGGTGAGCGGCACCGAAATCCCGGTGTGGATTGCCGATTATGTGCTGGCTGGTTACGGTACCGGCGCCATCATGGCGGTACCGGCCCACGACAGCCGCGACTATGCATTCGCCCGCCACTTCAACCTCCCCATTATCCCCTTGATCGAAGGTTGCGACGTTTCGGAAGAAAGTTTTGATGCCAAAGAAGGTATCCTGATGAACTCTGGCTTCCTGAACGGCCTCACCGTTAAAGAAGCCATTCAAAAGACCAAAGAATACATTGCTGAACAAGGAATTGGTAATGTGAAAGTGAATTTCCGTCTTCGCGACGCTATTTTCAGCCGCCAGCGCTACTGGGGCGAACCTTTCCCCGTGTACTATAAAGAAGGATTGCCCTATATGCTCGACGAAAGCCGTTTGCCGCTGGTACTGCCCGAAGTGGACAAATACCTGCCTACCGAAAAAGGTGAGCCGCCGCTGGGCCGTGCCGAAAACTGGACAACCGGCGAAGGCTATCAGCTCGAATTGTCGACCATGCCCGGATTCGCCGGCTCGTCGGCCTATTACCTGCGGTACATGGATCCATCGAACGACCAGGCGCTGGTGAGCAAGGAAGCCAATGAATACTGGAGAAGTGTGGATTTATACATCGGCGGTACCGAGCATGCTACCGGGCACCTCATCTACAGCCGCTTCTGGAACAAATTCCTGTTCGACCTGGGCTTGGTTTGTGAAGACGAGCCCTTCCGTAAACTCATCAATCAGGGGATGATTCAGGGTCGAAGCAATTTCGTGTACCGTATAAAAGATACGAACACCTTTGTTTCCTTCAACCTGAAGGATCGGTACGAAACCACAGCTATTCACGTTGATGTGAATATCGTACACAACGACCAGCTCGACACCGAGAAATTCCGCAACTGGAATCCCGAATACAAAACGGCCGAATTTATTCTGGAAGACGGGAAATACATCTGCGGCTGGGCGGTGGAAAAGATGTCGAAATCGATGTTCAACGTGGTGAATCCCGACGATATTGTAGAGCGCTACGGAGCCGATACCCTGCGGCTGTACGAAATGTTCCTCGGCCCGCTCGAGCAATCGAAACCCTGGGATACCAACGGAATCGACGGGGTGCACCGTTTCCTGAAACGCTTGTGGTCGCTGTTTTACCGCGAAGGGCAGTTACTACTCAACGACGCGCAACCTACGGCCGAAGAGCTGAAGATTTTGCATAAGACCATCAAAAAAATTACTTTTGATATCGAGAATTTCTCGTACAACACTTCGGTTTCGGCTTTTATGATCTGTGTCAACGAGTTGTACAGCCTGAAATGCAGTAAGAAAGCCATTCTGGAACCTTTGGTGGTATTGCTGGCTCCCTTTGCACCGCACATCGCCGAGGAGCTGTATCGCGTATGCGGCAACGAAACCACCGTATGCGATGCCGGTTATCCGGTGCATAATGAAGAATATCTGATCGAATCGTCGATCAACTACCCGGTATCGTTCAATGGTAAAGTACGCTTCACGCTTACTTTACCCGCCGGATTATCGAAAGAGGAGCTTGAAAAAACAGCTTTGGCCGACGAGAATACACTCCGTCAGCTGAATGGGGCAACCATCAAGAAAGTAATTGTAGTACCCGGAAAAATTATCAACATTGTATCATAAATTGACACGATATGGATGCAGGTAATAAAAACGCAACTCCGGCAAAATCGCTCCGGGAACTGTCGATAACCGGCAAAAAAACCTTTGTCGTGGTACGGGAGTGGATCCTGATCGCCCTGGGGCTGTTTATGTATGCTTTTGCATGGAAAGCCCTGCTTTTGCCGTACCAGATCACCGCGGGAGGGGCAACGGGAGTTGCCGCACTGGTGTATTACGCCACCGGTATCCCGATGTTCGCCATTTACATGGCCATCAATGCGGTATTGTTATTTGTAGCCATCAGGGTTATTGGCTGGCAGTTCAGTTTCAGAACTATCGTGGGTGTCGGCATCCTCACCTTTTTCCTGTCGGTGATTCCGGAATTCGAACTTGGTTTTTTCGTGAGTGAAACCGAAGGATTTATGGCCACCGTGCTGGGTGGCTTGCTGATGGGCACCGGCATCGGACTGGTGTTTCTGAATAACGGAAGTTCGGGAGGGACCGACATCATCGCCAAGATTGTCAACAAATACCGGAATATTACGCCGGGACGGGCTTTGTTGTATACCGACGTATTGATTATCAGTTCTTCTTATTTTCTTGAATTCGGAAGCATCGAAAAGATCGTATACGGGCTCACGACGCTCGCTATTTCCACGATTGCCGTGGATATGGTGATCAACGGGGTGCGGCAGTCGGTGCAGTTTTTCATCTTTTCGAAAAACTACGATGAGATTGCCACGCGGATCAATATCGATATGCACCGGGGGGTGACGGTACTCGACGGTATGGGATGGTATTCGAAAGAACCGATGAAAGTAATAACGGTGGTGGTACGCAAGAATGAATCGATCCATGTATTCCGGATTGTAAAGGAAATTGATCCGAATGCCTTTATCTCACAATCATCGGTAATTGGTGTGTACGGCGAGGGATTCGATGTGATCAAAAGCAAATAATGGGCGACTCTCTGAAACAGAAAATGATCAGTGCCGTGGCCTGGAGTACGATCGAGAA
The DNA here is from genome assembly GCA_001898935.1 of Paludibacter sp. 47-17. Taxonomy (GTDB): domain Bacteria; phylum Bacteroidota; class Bacteroidia; order Bacteroidales; family Paludibacteraceae; genus Paludibacter. Next base: position 226,788 of record MKVT01000008.1, on the reverse strand, counting down.
ATTCGGTCAGCAGGTGCTTCAGTTTCTGGCGGGATTGGTTTTTGCCCGGTTGCTGATGCCCGAGGATTTCGGAGTGATGGGGATTATCATGATCTTTGTCGCCGTCTCGCTCGTCCTGGTGGAAAGCGGGTTCGGCCAGGCATTGATCCGTAAAACCGATATCGACAGCAACGATTACACTTCGGTATATTATTTCAACCTGGCCACTGCCGTGGCAGTGTACCTGGTGCTCTTCTTCCTGGCCCCGCTTATTGCCGATTTTTTTCATCAGGATAGCCTTGTTGCGCTCATCCGAGTGATGTCGCTCGTTATTATCGTGAATGCTTTTTACCTGATCCCCTACGCACAACTGGGAAGGGCGATGGATTTTAAAACCATCTCCAAAGTAAATATCATCGCGATTACAGGAGGAGCCGTGGCAGGTATTACGGTAGCTTTTCTCGATTTCGGGGTCTGGTCGCTGGTCGTCCAGCAGTCGGTTTATCATCTTTTAAAGATGATGTTGCTCCATTTGTCGGTGCAATGGCAACCCACCGGGAAGTTCAGTTTCAGCATCATCCAGAATTTATGGGATTATAGCCTGAAGATTCTTTTCACATCGCTCGTCAATGTGCTGTTCAACAATCTTTTTGTAATTATTCTTGGACGATCGTACTCGAAAGCTGAAGCAGGGCAGTTTTCGCAAGGCAATAAATTATCGGAGACCTTTAGTTATACCTTCCAATCGATATTTGCCGGAAGTACCTTCGCCCTGTTTTCGCAACTCCAACACGACATTCCCCGTTTTGGACGTATTCTGGGTGAAATGCACCGCCGTACCGCATTGGTTACGATTCCTGTGGTGAGTATTCTGATTGCCGTCGCCTCGCCGCTTATCACCCTCCTCTGGACCGATAAATTTCAACCGGCGGTAATCTATTTTCAGATGATGAGCATTGCATCGGTTCTTGCTCCATTTTACACAATGAATCTCAACGCACTGAATGCCAAAGGCAAATCGGGTCAGACCATGGCGATAGAACTCTTCAAAAAAGTGTTGATTGCTGCGGGGATAGTGTTGCTTTACCGGCAAGGCATCGTGTACATGTTGCTTGCTTTTACCATCGGATCGCTTCTGGCCTATCCGGTGTCGGTGTATTTTGTGAAAAAAGAGCTCCGGCTGTCGTTCCGTCAGCAAATCGGTTTTCTGCTTCCCGGCATTGCAACCGCAATCGTAACCGGGGGAGCTGCGGCACTTATTCGGCTTTTACTGCCTTTACCAACGGTGGCCTTACTTGCGGTGCAGGGAAGTGTCGCGATGGCGCTTTACCTCATCATCGTGCGGTTGTTTTTCCGCTCGCTCTTCGATAAATTTCTTACCTTTGCAGGAAACTATATTCCTGTTCTGAAAAAACTTGCTTCATGAACGTACTTTTCATCACTCAATGGTATCCAAACAGAGAAAATCCTTTTTTTGGCATTTTTGTGCGCGAACAGGTACGGGCAGCACAATCGGCAGGACATACGGTACAGGTGCTCGCATTATCGTTGCACAAGAGTAAGGGGCTGTTGAACAAAAAGATCTATCATTATACCGACGAATTCGGAATAAAAACCATCCAGTGCGAACTTCACAGCCGATGGAAAGCTGCTTTGTTTCATCTTCCCCATCTGCAGCAGTATTTTCTGAATCAGGCCGTACAACAGGAACTGAACCAGCTCCCCCCCGACATCATCCATTCGCAGGTGATCTATCCGGCTGCACTCTGGGCCGACGCACTTGCCCGCAAACTGAACCGGCCTCATATCGTTACCGAACATTGGAGCCGCCTCTCCGATTTCTCGTCGAGTATTTATTTCGGGAAAGCCCGGAAGGTATATGCTGCTGCAACCAGGATTTTGCCGGTATCCAACTTCCTGAAAAAGAACATTCAAACGCTTATGCCCGAATTGGACGATGAAAAATTTACGGTTACCGGCAATGTGGTCGATGCCGGGCTGTTCCATTTCAGATCCTCAGAAAACACCTCCGACGTTCTCACCTTTTGTGCTGTTGCTACCTGGCAGCATAAAAAAAAGCCCGATAAAATGCCTGAACTATTTATCGGAGCACTTTCGCAGCTGCAACGGAAACTCAACCGGCGTATCCGACTGATCGTCATCGGAGGAGGCGACCGGCTGGACGAATTGCGGCAACGCTGCAACTCGGCTGGAGTTGATGCCCGGTTTACCGGTTTTATACCAAAAGAAAAAATTGCAGAAGAATTCCGGCAGGTCGACTTCTTCGTACACGCCAGCACCATCGAAACCTTCAGCATCGTAGTTGCCGAAGCCCTGGCAAGCGGACTGCCGGTAGTATGCTCCAGGACCGGCGCACTTCCCGAGCTTGTCGATCCCAGCAATGGCATTTTATGCGACAACACCCTTCAAAGCTGGACCGACGCACTCGAACAGGTAATTGAACATGATTACGACCGCTTCGGAATTGCCGAAAAAATCAAAAACAGGTTCAGCCTCGACGCTATCGGCATCCAACTGACACAGGTATACGAAACAGCCATCCGGCAACAGCAAAACTAACGGTAACTCACCCTGCCCAAGCGCTTTGCCAGCCCTTCGATATCCATTTTCAGGTAACTGAACACTATCCCCACCAACGAACGCAACTTCCACAAGGGTTCGTGCATGCCAAAGTGCAGAATCGACCGGATATAATCGCGCCGCGCTCCGGCAAAATCTTTCCGTATCAGCTTGTAACGCCCCGAACGCGAATAACTGACCACGTGCATGCGCATATAATGTGTAACGATACGGTTGTAATCGGCACCGGTAAACACTCCCAATGCTTTGCACTGGGCATAAAAGTCAATCGCCAGTTTATAAAAACCTTCGACCATTTCGATGGCAAAGGTCTTAGTAACCTGATTCGGATAAATACGCCACCGGCCCAATACCTCCGGAATATAAATAAACGGTCCCTGAAGCGACAACTGCTGCCAAGTAGGCAAATCGACCAGGGGCAGGCGGTGCATCTGCAGGAAACCACCTACCTCCGCCAGCGCCGACTTACGCACCATCACCGTGAGGGCCGGAATAAAACAGCTCAAAATCAGCTGCTTCGACGCTTCGTAACGCGGAGTATTGGTATACACCCCCCTGCTCTTATCTTCGAGTGGAAAAAGCCGGTAATCCGACGAAAGATCGGCGGTCGAACTGTAGGCCCTGCCCCAACACAATACAGCATCGGGTTGTGCTTCCATCGCTCTTACCTGCAGTTCCAGTTTCGACGCCGTCCACACATCATCGCCCTCCAGCACGGCCAAATAATCGCCCCCTGCAACCGACACGGCAAAATTATACGTTTCGCCCAGCCGGAAGATTCCCACATTTTGCTGGGTATACACCCGGATGCGGCTATCGCCCGCAGCCAGCGAGCGTGCTACCGTTAACGTGTTGTCGGTGCTTCCATCGTCGACGATAATCATCTCCCAATGGGCATACGACTGCTGCAACACCGAGCGGATGCAATCGGCAATATACAGTTCGTGATTGTAAGTCGGTGTGATAATCGACACCAGCGGAGTACTCATTGGCGAATGGGTTTGGCAACAGTGGCAAATTGTTTGTACCGGGCGTCCTTCAGAAATCCCAGGGTAAGTGTAAGGAATAATTTCTCTTTCCAGCTTCTGCACGGCCGTATCCCTTCGTGCCGGAGTACCTGGTATCCTTCCTGCCGAAACATCCGTAACATACTTTTCGAAGTAAAAAAGCGAACATGCGTGTCGTCGAGAATTCCTCCTTCCGGTTTATATTCAAAATCTTTCCGAAAAAGAATTTCGGTGATCAAATTGGAAATATAGCGGAAATTGGGAATGGAAGTAACCAACACTCCCTTATCGCTCATTAAGGCTTTCACCTGCCGGATGGTAGTCCACGGATCGTACAAATGCTCCAGCACATCGTTGAAAACAACACAATCGAAATACTGTTCGGGCAGATGAGCCAATTGTTCGTCGAAGCTGCCCACCAGCACTTTGTCGCACACTTCACTTGCTTTCAGGGCCGCTTCGGGATTTATTTCCACTCCCCATACCTCGCGACCGGACGTTTTCAACTGGCGGCAAAAATTACCTTCTCCACATCCTACTTCCAGGATTCTCACGGCATCGGCCGGGATATAGTCCAACATTTCCGAACGGAACGTTCCATAGTATCCGATCGTACTTTTCAGTTGTTGCGATTGATCTGCTTCCATGATCTGTAAAATTAAAGAGTTGCTATCAGCTCGGCTGCTTTCCGGGCAGCTTCGCCATTTCCGTAGAGATTAACCGAGAAATCGGATTGTTGATTCATCAGCTTTTTGAATGCTTCGCCTATGGCAACCGGATCGCTTCCGGCCAATTGATTGAATCCAAGTTCGGTCAATTCCACCCATTCGGTTTGTTCACGCAATGTAATACAGTGTTTTTGAAAGAAAAACGCTTCTTTCTGTACACCACCGCTGTCGGTAACCACCATCTCGCACTGTTGCAGTAAACCGATCATATCAAAATACCCCACCGGATCGATGGTGATAAAATCGGGGGTTAACCCCGACTGTTGCAAGATATTCCGGGTACGCGGATGCAAGGGTAATACGAGCGGGACCTGGCGATGGATGGCATTTAATCCTTCGACAATCCCTTTCAGATTCGAGGGATCGTCGGTATTTTCCTGACGATGCACGGTTGCCAGCACGAAACGGCTCACGGGGAGTTGTTTCACTACCGTTGCTTTTCCGGCGGCTTTCCGGGCATAAAAAAGTGCCGCATCCTGCATCACATCACCGTTTTTGACGATACGAACGGGTATAGCGCCGTTGAGCCCGGACTTCTGCCGGTCTGAACCCGGGTCGTTACCGGCGGTATTTACAAAGCCTTCAGCAGCCAGGTTTTTCAGTGCGGCATCGGTGGGACAAAACAATACCGACGAAATACGATCGGTAAGAATCCGGTTGATTTCTTCGGGCATGTGCATATTGAACGAACGAAGTCCGGCTTCGACATGCAGTACCGGGATATGCAGTTTGGCCGCGGCCAGCGCACCGGCCAGGGTCGAATTCGTGTCGCCGTATACCAGCACTCCTTCCGGCTTTTCGCCGAGTAATATCTTTTCGATTCCTTCCAGCATCCGGCCGGTCATAGCGCCATGCCCCACCCCGTTAATATCCAGGCGGTAAGCTGGCTGCGGAATTTCCATCTCCGTGAAAAACACCTCCGACATATTGGCATCGAAGTGCTGGCCGGTATGAATTATTTTTTCGTCGATTCCCGCCACCGAGAATTCGCGGCTCAGGGTGGCAGCCTTTACAAACTGCGGACGAGCGCCTACTATTGTGATGATCCGTTTCATGTTGTCCTGTTCATTTGCAGTTCCGCAAGCACATCCGCCAAGGTGCCGGTGAGCGACCTGCGGGAATATTTTTCTACCTCCGAAGCTTCTACTTCCAACTTGTTCTCCTGATACAGCGCATACCATTCCCCGAGTATACGTTTGGCTGTTTCCACGTCCTCGTAATCGACCATTCGGCCCGCTGCCGTTTCGTCCAGCACCTGTGCCGCATCGCCATCCGACGGACCTACGCCCAGCACAGGCCGTCCCGAAGCAATATACTCAAAAAACTTCCCGGTCAGTATGCCTTTGGCATTGGGAGTGTTGTTGATGATGAGCAGCAACACCTGCGACGCCTGCTGGCGCCGAATAGCCTCGGCATGAGGAAGGTAATCGGTTTTCTCCGCCTTATCGTCGAGCTGGTATTTCTTCAACGATTCGAGCACCGAAAAATCGACTTTACCGATGAGTTGAATTTTCACATCTTTTTTGAAGAAGATATTTTCGTCGCACAATTGTCTGATCGCCGCCCATACAACCTCGGGGTTACGGGCCGCATTCATGGTGCCGATATGTGAAATGGTAAAGCGGGCATCGGGCCGGACAGCGGTATGCCGGACATCAGCGGTATCGAAACCGTTGGGAATCATCACCAGCCGCTTTGGTTTCAACGCCTTGAACTCCTGCATCATTCCACCCGAGACCACCACCACCGCATCGGCCTGCCGAACCACCTGCCGCTCCATGCGGCGGTGCACTGCATCCGCAATACGGGTAAGGCCCAGTTCGTGGTAAAAATCGATATTGGTCCACGGATCGCGGAAATCGGCCAGCCAGGGCAGGTCGGGGAAGCGCTTCTTCAGCCCGTACCCGATGCGGTGCATCGAATGCGGCGGGCCGGTGGTAACCAGCGCCTGCACCGGTTTTTGTTTTAAATAACCGGAAAGAAAACGCACCGACGGACGAATCCAGAAACAACGCGGATCGGGAATCAGGAAATTCCCTCTCAACCGGATGGACAGTGCATCTTTCCATCCTTTTCTGGCGTTTTCGGAGATAAAACCCGCGTTGATGGGCTCATTGCCTTTGCCCGTCAGCTTGCGGTAAATGGTATAAGGTTCCCAGATGGGTCGTTTAATTACTTCCAGTCCATCGGGCAAATCGTTGGCAAAAGTAGCGTCGAGCGACGGATACTCCGGATTTTCGGGCACATACACGACCGGTTCCCAGCCAAAATCGCGCAGGTATTTAACAAACTTCACCCAGCGCTGCACCCCGGCACCACCCGAAGGCGGCCAGTAGTAACTGATGATGAGAACCCGTGGTTTTGTCATAGCGTCGCGATAGCTCTTTTCAACCGGCTGATCGTTTCCTCTTTGCCGATCATCTCAATAATATCGAACATATGCGGGCCTTTCGAAGCGCCTACGATGCACAGCCGGAACGCATTCATCACTGCGCCCATTCCATAGCCCTTTTCCTGTATCCAGGCCTTTATCACTTCCTCGGTGGCAGCCGCTGTGAAATCGCCGAGCGTTTCCAGGAGCTCCGAAAGCTGGAACATTTGATTGGCCGAATCGGCTTTCCAGCGTTTTTTCACATCCGCTTCGGCATATCCGGCAGGAGCCACAAAGAAAAACGACGACTGATCCCAGAGTTCGTGCACGAAACCAGCTCGTTCGCGTACCAGTTCCACAACCCGTTTCACCTTGTCGCTGTCTTCAATCAAATCCTTTTCTTCGATAAGAAAATGCTGATAACGATCGGTCACCTCTTCGAGCGGTTTGAGTTGAAGGTATTGATGATTGAACCATTTACCTTTTTCAAAATCGAACTTTGCCCCGCTTTTACTAACACGTTCGAGCGAAAACGCATCGATCAATTCCTGCATCGAGAAGATTTCCTGTTCCGTACCCGGATTCCAGCCCAGAAAAGCCAGGAAATTCACCAGCGCTTCGGGGAAATAGCCTGCTTCGCGGTAGCCCGGCGACAAATCGCCCGTTTTCGGATCGTTCCAGTCGAGCGGGAACACGGGAAAGCCCAGGCGGTCGCCATCACGCTTGCTCAGTTTTCCATTTCCGTCGGGCTTAAGCAGTAAAGGCAGGTGGGCAAATGCAGGCATTTCGGCCTCCCAGCCCAAATAACGGTACAGCAACACATGCAACGGTGCCGATGGTAACCATTCCTCGCCACGAATCACGTGTGAGATTTCCATCAGGCGGTCGTCGACCACATTGGCCAGGTGGTAAGTAGGCAATTCGTCGGATGCTTTAAAAAGCACCTTATCGTCGATGACCGAAGAGTTAATCACCACTTCGCCCCGTATCAGGTCGTTGACCACCACCTCCTGGTTGGGTTCGATTTTTATGCGCACCACATAATTCTCACCATCGGCAATACGGCGTTGCACCTCATCGGCCGGCAATGTGAGCGAGTTCTGCATCGTCAAACGCGTTGAAGCATCGTACTGGAAATTAGCAATTTCCGCACGTTTCACTTCCAGCTCGGTAGGCGTATCGAAGGCGATATAGGCTTTACCCGCATTGAGCAGCTGATCCACATATTGCCGGTAGATAGCCTTGCGCTCGCTCTGGCGATAAGGAGCGTGCGAGCCTTCGGTGGCTGCACCTATCCCCTCGTCGATGGTAATGCCCATCCACCGGAGCGCTTCAACGATATAATCCTCGGCGCCCGGCACAAAGCGGGCCGAATCGGTATCTTCGATCCTGAGAAGCATATCGCCGCCATGCTGGCGGGCAAATAAATAGTTATACAAAGCAGTACGTACCCCACCGATGTGTAAGGGACCGGTCGGACTCGGAGCAAATCTCACTCTGACGCGTTTCATTTTTTACTTGTCAATTATTAATTGTTACTTGTTAATTGCTTCCTGCAATTAGAATTTGAACAGCTTACTTCACCTTCTCGCCTGCCGGTTAATAATAATCCATTACCAGCTAACACTTAAAAAGGTGGCACAAATTTACATGATTATTTACAGATAACCATGATTCGACGGCAAAATAAAAAAGGCTGAACGTGATGTCCAACCTTTTTAGTTTTGTAATGTGGGCGTTGACGGATTCGAACCGCCGACCCTCTGCTTGTAAGGCAGATGCTCTGAACCAGCTGAGCTAAACGCCCGAAGTGTGTTTTTTAGATAAGAGAAAGAATCGTATTGGTGGGCGTTGACGGATTCGAACCGCCGACCCTCTGCTTGTAAGGCAGATGCTCTGAACCAGCTGAGCTAAACGCCCGTTCTTTCTTTTCTACAGTGCTTTTCGACTAAAGCGGTGCAAAGATACGATAATTTTTAGAATCACCAAATAATAACACCGATTTTGCATATAAAAAAAGTATTTTTTTTAATACGCCCGACTTACGTCCCTGCAACGCAGCGCAAAGCGCATAATTAGCAAAGGGCAACGCCCGCAGCGTACACATTAGCAAAGGGCAACGCCCGCAGCGTAACCACACTCACTTTTTAAACATCACCCGAAACGCCTCCTCCACCTTGCGTACCCGTATCAACTCGATCGTGCTTCCACCGAGATTGAGTCCTTTCATATCGAACCAAGGGATAATCATTTTGGTAAACCCTAGCTTTTCGGCTTCACGGACACGCTGCTCGATGCGGTTGATGGGGCGTATCTCGCCCGAAAGACCTACCTCTCCGGCCATACACACCTGCTTCTCGAGCGCTATATCGAGGTTCGATGAGAGTACGGCGGCCAACACCGCCAGGTCGATAGCCGGATCGTTTACTTTTATTCCCCCTGCGATATTGAGGAAAACGTCTTTTTGAGCAAGTTTAAAACCGGCGCGTTTTTCAAGTACCGCCAGCAGCATATTCAACCGGCGCAGATCGAAACCGGTAACCGAGCGCTGGGGCATGCCGTAGGCAGCCGAACTCACCAGCGATTGCACTTCGATAAGGAAAGGGCGAATACCTTCGATGGCCGAAGCGATGGCAACACCACTCAGACCTTCGTGATTCTGGGAAAGCAATAATTCGGAGGGATTGCTCACTTCGCGGAGTCCGCTCTGCTGCATCTCGTAAATACCCAACTCGGCAGTGGAACCGAAGCGGTTTTTGATGGAGCGAAGGATACGGTACAGGTAATGCTGGTCGCCTTCGAACTGAAGCACGGTGTCGACTATATGTTCCAGTACCTTCGGACCGGCTATACTGCCCTCTTTGTTGATATGCCCGATGAGTAACACCGGCACGGCAGAAGTTTTGCAATATTTGAGCAATGCTGCTGCACATTCGCGTATCTGCGACACACTTCCCGGCGACGAATCGATGGTTTCGGTGGAGATGGTCTGAATGGAATCGACAATCACCAAATCGGGTTGAATATTTTTAATATGAGCGAAGATTTGCTCCAATGCGGTTTCACTCACCACATAACAACCGGGATTGTGCGCCTGCAGGCGTCCGGCACGCAGTTTAATCTGCTGCACACTTTCTTCGCCCGACACATATAAAATTCGCTTTCCGGTCAGATTCAATACCACCTGCAATACCAGGGTCGACTTACCGATGCCCGGCTCTCCGCCGATAAGCACCAGCGAACCGGGAACCAGTCCGCCACCGAGTACCCGGTTCAGCTCAGCGGAACGGGTATCGATGCGGACTTCTTCGGCTGTTTCAATTTCTGAAATCAGCACGGGTTTTGATTTGGCCGGCTCTAAACCGGAAAGCTGCACCTGCTGCCTGGTTTCCTTCGCGACAATTTCTTCCACGTAGGTATTCCACTCGCCGCAAGCAGGACATTTCCCAATCCATTTAGGCGAGTCGTTGCCACAGCTCTGGCACACGTAAACCGTTTTAGCCTTGGCCATACAACTTAATTAAACGCGTCGATAATAGCTTTGAAATCGGCAACCTTCAACGAAGCTCCACCGATCAGCCCGCCATCCACATCGGGATTCGAGAACAGCTCTTTCGCATTACCTGCATTACAGCTACCACCGTAAAGGATCGACGTTGCATCGGCAACTTCCTGTCCGTATTTTGCAGCCAGGGTCTGACGGATAAACGCATGAATCTCCTGAGCCTGAGCCGCCGAAGCAGTCTTACCGGTGCCAATCGCCCAGACAGGCTCGTAAGCCAATACGATTTTACCGAAATCCTGGGCCGACAGTTCGAACAACGAATCTTCAATCTGCTGTTTTACCACTTCAAAATGCTTTCCGGCTTCACGCTCTTCCAGCACTTCCCCAATACAGAAAATGGGAGTCAGCTCGTTCTTCAGCGCCAGCTCCACCTTGGTCTTCAAGGTAGCAGCCGTTTCGCCATAATACGCCCGACGCTCCGAGTGACCGAGGATTACATAAGCGGCTCCCGTCGACTTCACCATCGAAGCCGAAATCTCGCCGGTATAGGCGCCCGATTCCTTATCGGCGCAGTTTTGGGCAGCAACCCCGATTTTAGCACTATCGACGGCAGCAGCCACACTTGCCAGGTGGATAAACGGCGTACCGATCACCACATCGCAATTCAGACTCGCACCTTTCAGCACTTCGTTCAATTCTGCGGCCAACGCCATCCCTTCCTGAAGGGTCTTGTTCATTTTCCAGTTTCCTGCAACAATGTTTTTTCTCATTTTTGTTTTCGTATTTAATTATTGAATTTTATCGCTGTCGCGCCAGTTCCGCTTATCGGTAATCGTCCCGTTTTCGATCACCACCACCCCGGGATTGGCCCTGATCATGGTTTTTAAAAATACAGGATCGGCCGTATAAACCGGAAATTTCACCTTATGGGCCGATTTGAACGCCTCCACCTCGGCCGGATTGGAGGCGGTAACACCTGCCACACGCCCGTCGGTGCGGGCTGCCAGGGCTTCCGTAATCGTTTCAAGGCCCCGCACCGAAGTCCGGGTAAGATCGTACATCACCACCAGGTAGGTACGACCGCGGTACGCCAGAATCTCATGTCCTACATCCTGATAGTCGGCATTTAATATTGTAAAGTTGGTGATGGGCGCTTCGTACCCCTTGCGAACCAGCTCCGATTTCTGCTCCACGAAGGTCCAGGTGGAATCGGGCAGCGCATCGAGCGAAAACGTCTGCTTCACCCCCTCTTTCTGATACACAAAACTATAATTGTATACATCGGCAGGAGCTCCTTCCGGCACCGACATAGCCTCCGGGATGTTCACTCCGATTTTGTAAGGACGAAAATCGAGTACGGGCAGATGCAGGAGGTTGTACACCATAAATGCAATGATTGCTGCCAGAAAAACGCCACCGATGCAGTACTCCACCGGTTTCAGAAAAAACGATTTGAATTTATCGCGCCATACCACCAACAGCACCACGATGGTGAGCAGCACAATATTCTTGTAAAAGGTTTGCCAGTTCGACACCTTCAGTGCATCGCCAAAGCAACCGCAGTCGGTCACCGGATTATAAACGGCAATGTACAGCGTAAGCCCGGTCATCGCCACCATGAACACAAGCGCCAGCAAGGTACTGCTCCGGAAACGCAGCATCAGCATCAACTGAACCCCCAGCATCAGTTCGAATACGATAAGCAAAAAAGCCGCAGGATACGCCAGCACTGCCAGCTGTGGCCCGAACCCTCCAAATGCGTCGAGGTAATCGCTTATCTTATAGACGGTTCCCAGCGGATCCACCGCTTTCACAAAACCGGAAAACACAAACACACTCCCTGCCAGTAAACGCAACAGGTGCAAGGTAATCCTTCCCGCCCTGGAACTCGTAAAAGGCAGGCCGGCCGAACTTATTTTTCTTCTTCTGAAATTAAAACCCAATTACTCTTCCTCCATTTTTATCAGCCCGAAGATGGCGTAGTTAATCATATCAAAATAGTTGGCATCGATACCTTCGGAAATAAGCGTCACGCCCTTGTTGTCTTCTATTTGCTTGGTTCGTTTAATCTTCATCAATATGAGGTCGGTGTACGATTCCATCCGCATCCAGCGCCAGGCCTCGTCGTAATCGTGATTTTTGGCCATCATGAGCTCCTTGGCCTGTTGCACGAATCGGGTGTACAGCCCGATCACCTCCTCGCTGGTCATATCATCTTCGTCGGAGATGCCCCGTTCGAGCTGAATGAGCCCGATAACACCATAATTGACAATGCCGATCAGCTCCGACCGAATGCCTTCGTCGACCTTCGACACGCCTTTCATTTCGATGCTCCGGATACGCTTGGCCTTGATGTAAATCTGATCGGTAACCGACTGGGTGCGCATGATCCGCCACGACGAACCATAGTCCTTCAGCTTTTTGAAAAATATCTCGCTACACTGTGCGGCGGCTTTGTCGTACTGGGCATTGGTAGTGCTCATGCAATCTGTTTTTTTTAATATTCGACTTTGCAAAGATACATATTTTTCATGTATTACCCATGGATCAATTGAATTAAGAACAGGAAAAAAGCTGATCTGGATGCGGTGTTTTTTGTGAGAATTATCACAATTTTTGATATGTTTCTGCACGTCCGTTTAAGGAATTAATTCGCCGATACGCTCTATCTTTGCCCCGACGGAATAATTATACAACTATTATGAGTAACACTACAGAACCCACCCCGGCGCAACTGCTCGAGCAGCTGGAAGCATTGAAGCAAAGGGTTGCGCAATTGGAAAGCGGACGAAAGGATCAACTGTCGATCGCTGTTGTTTCGGGCGACCTCGACAAGGTATTGGCCGCTTTCGTTATCAGTATCGCGGCCGCCGCCATGGATACGCAGGTAAAATTATTTTTCTCGTTCTGGTCGCTCGCGGCACTGCGCGACGCGCGGAAGAAAGCGAAAGGCAAGGATTTTATTTCGAAGATGTTTGGCATGATGTTGCCCAAGGGTACCGGCCAGCTTAAACTCTCGAACATGAATATGGCGGGAATGGGCCCTATGATGATTAAACACCTGATGCGGAAGCAGAATGTGATGTCGCTGGAGCAGATGCTGAAAGAGGCGGCTGAGCTGGGAATAGAAATCACGGTATGCGAAATGTCGGCGGGTCTGATGGGCTTCAGAAAAGAGGAATTCATCGACTATCCCAACCTCCGCATGGCCGGCGCCGCCACCTTCGTAGCCGAAGCCGGCGAAAGCAGTATGCAGCTTTTTATTTAACCCTATAAATTTTTACAACAATGACACAAGAAGAATTAAACGCTCTTACCGTAGCAAAATCGGTCGACGCTCGTGGTACCGCTTGTCCGGGCCCCCTCCTCGAAGCTAAAAAAGCCATCGGCGGCGTAGGTGCAAACGAAGTAATGGAAGTGCTTTCGGCCGACGAAGGCACCAAGGTGGACATTCCGAAATGGTGTACCAAACAGGGCCATGAATTCCTGGGAACCATCGAGGAGAATGGTTATTTCAAGATTTACCTGCGTAAGAAATAAGTTCTGCCATGGGCGATTTCAACAAGAAAAGTGCGAAAATCCTCGTATTTTCCACTGAAAAAATTTCAGATCCTGCCATCGATATGGCAGGACTTCTGAAATTACATTATCCTCCTACCGTCTATACCATCTCAGTGCCCTGCTCCAGCGCTATCAAACCGAGCTGGATTTTATATGCCTACGAAAAAGGCTTCGACGGCGTTTTCATTGCAGCCGATGGTAGCGACTGTGTATATGGAGAGTCGTGTACCGAAAAAACCGGTAATCTGGTCGCGAAAACACATACTCTGATGAAGGAAAAAGAACTGGATCCGGCCCGCCTGCGTATGGCGGCCATCTGTTCGGTGTGTAGTGCGTCCTTCGTAAAACAGGTAAAAAGCTTCAACGAGTATTTACTTAAAACACTGCATAATTAATGGAAAACACGATAAAAAACATCACCTACGACGCGCTTGTAATCGGGGGCGGCATTGCCGGCGGAGAGGCTGCTCTCAACCTGGCCGTCACAGGCTACAAAGTGCTGCTCGTGGAAAAAGATTTATCGGTGGGTGGTAAAATGATCATGCTCAGCAAGGTATTCCCTACCCTCGACTGCTCGGCCTGTATCACGACACCGAAAATCTCCGAGATATCGCGCCATCCGAATATCACCATCTTCACGGGATCGGAAGTGGGGAATATCCGGAGAGTAAGCGATACCGGATTTGTAGCGAAAGTAACGAAAAATCCAAGATATGTGCACGTGGCCGATTGCACTTCGTGCCAACTCTGCGAACAGGCCTGCCCGGTAAATGTTACCGACCAGTACCAGTTCGGACTGGTCGGTCGCAAGGCGGCCTTTATCCCCTTCAGCATCGCCAGCCCGAAAGCGGCGGCCATCGATATTGAAAACTGCACGCTCTGCGGCGCCTGCGAAAAGGTATGTCCTACTAATTGTATCGACTTCACCATGGAGCCCGAAACAATGAACCTGCACGTACGTACCGTAATCCTGGCTACCGGCTTCGATCTTTTCGATGCGAAAAAGATGCCTCGCTATGGTTTTGGCGAATACAAAAACATTATCACGGCCATGCAGATGGAACGCCAGCTGGCCCCTACCCGCCCGTTCAACACTATCCTGCGTCCGGGCGACGGCAAAGTGCCCGACAAGGTAGCCTATGTGCTCTGCGTGGGCTCGCGCGATGCCACCGTGGGCAACCCGATTTGTTCGCAAATCTGCTGCATGTACTCCATCAAGCAGGCACAACTCCTGATGGGCGCACTGCCGATGGCCGACGTAACCATCTACTACATCAACATACGTTCCTTTGGGAAAGGCTTTGAAGAATTCTACCAACAGGCCAAAGGAATGGGCGTGAATTTCGTAAAAGGAAAAATCGGACGAATTTCCGAAAAGGAAAACGGCAATCTCACCCTGCGTTACGAAGATATCAACACCGGCAAACTGATGGAAGCCGATCACGATCTGGTTGTGCTTTCCACCGGCGTAGTTCCTCCCAAGGGCATCGACGGACTGTTTGAGAGCGAAACACTCTACCTCGATAAATTCAATTTCGTGGGACAAGCCGACCCATTGGCCAATCCTTCGAAAACCAGTATCGACGGAGTTTTTGTAGCCGGCACCGCCACCGGTCCGATGGATATCCCCGATTCTATTCTCTCGGCAGGCTCCGCCTCCTCCGAAGCAATCAGTTACTTAATTCAACACCTATGAAAGAGAAGAAGAAAATAGGCGTATATATATGCCATTGCGGAGGAAATATCTCCGACTATGTGGACGTGGAGAAAGTACGCGAAGCCGTTGCGGGAGATGAAATCGTTTTCTTGTCGAAAACCACCATGTTTGCCTGTTCCGATTCGAACCAGCGCGATATGGTCGACGATATCAAAACGCATCGGCTCGATGGCGTTGTGGTGGCTTCCTGTTCACCGAAACTCCACCTTACTACCTTCCGGAATGTTTCCGAACGGGCCGACCTGAACAAATATACCTACGTTCATGCCAATATCCGCGAACAGGCTTCGTGGGCGCATTCCGACAATAAGATGGGCGCTACCGAAAAAGCAATTCACCTCGTAAAAGCAGCCATTGCAAAGGCTCATTACGCCGAAGCCCTGGAAAGCACCAGGGTGAAAACCGAAAAACGGGTGGCCGTCGTAGGCGCCGGCGTAGCGGGCATGAAAGCGGCGCTGTCGCTCTCCGACAAAGAATGCGAAGTAATCCTTATCGAGAAAGAACCCTTTGTAGGCGGACGCGTGGCCCAGTGGGATACGCTTTCGACCACTACCGAAACGGGCAAGGAAATGATCACGCGCCTGTACAATGAGTTACTGCGTCGCGGGAACATCACCATCCTCACCAACAGCGAACTGATTGGTAACAAGGGCTCGGTGGGAAATATCGAACTTACCGTGCGCAAGACACCCCGCTACGTGAAGGGCTCGTGCCATCCGGAAGATCTGAAACGGGCCATCGAAGTGTGTCCTGTGGAAGTGCCCGATACCTTTAACTTCCGCATGAGCAACCGCAAGGCTATTTACAAGAATTACCCGAGCGAATACCCGCAGACTCCGGTGATCGACCTGAAAGCCTGCACCCGCTGCGGCGAGTGCGAAAAAATATGCACCGCCATCGATTTCTCGGAACAGCCCGAAGAACTGCATTTTAATGTAGGTTCGGTGTTGATGGCTACCGGTTTCGACTCGTATACGCCGGCTTACGGCGAGTTTGGTTACGCAACCTCCGACCATGTAATCACCCTGCCGCAATTCAAACGCATGATCGACACGCAGGAAGGCAAGCTGATGCACAAAGGAAAAGAAGTGCACAATATCGCTTACATCTACTGCGTGGGAAGTCGCCAGGAAGAAGGCGGAAACACCTATTGCTCGCGCAACTGCTGCACATCCACCATTCATGCGGCGGTAACAGCTAAGCAAAAGTTCGGGAAGATAAACAATTTCCACTTCAACCGCGGATTGCGTACCTATGGAAAACAGGAAATCCTGTATGCCGACTCATTGCGCAATGGCGATATCTACCTGCAATCGTACGAAGACGGTCCGCCGACCGTAACCCCGAAAGGCGACAAAACCATCGTGAAAATCAACGACATTCTTACCGCCGGCAAGGAACTGGAAGTAGCTGCCGACCTGGTGGTATTGGTAACCGGAATGGTACCGCGTGCCGACAATCAGGTGGGATCGCTCTTCAAACTGCCGAAAGGTCGCGACCAATTCTTCAACGAAGTGCACATGAAACTGCGTCCGGTTGAAACCGTAATCGACGGCATTACCATTGCCGGCGCCTGTCAGGGACCGAAAAACATTGCAGAGTCGGTCAATTCGGCTCTTTCGGCCTCCACCAAATCGTATTCGATTGTCAGCAAACCCGAACTGGAAGCCCAGCCGCTCATTGCCGTCATCAACGAAGATAAATGCACCTGGTGTGGTGCCTGCGAAGAAGCTTGCCCGTTCGATGCCATTCTGAAAGCCGGGAGCAACGGCCGCGTGATTGCCCAGATCAACAATGCCGTGTGCAAAGGATGCGGAATGTGTATGCCCGTATGCGAACCCGACGCCATCGATCTGATTGCCTGTTCGAGCGCCGAAATCATGAGCATGATCGACGCGTTGGCCTGATGACTTTAAAAACAGAACAATTATGGAAGTAGAAAAAGGAAAAACCGCGAAATACCTGCGCGAGAAGTTGGGAGGAATCCCCGGGCAGGCCAAGGAACAACTGAAAGAGTTTAACCAGCAGAAGAAAAAAATTACCGAAGCGCTGAAAGAAGAAGAGCTTACGGTGAAGCAACTGGCTGAAAAACTGGAGATGCCCTCGCACGAGGTAATGTACTACCTGAGCTCACTTGTAAAATACGGACAAGTGCTTGTAGGAGATATAGATGACATGGACGAGTATTACACCTACAAACTGAATAAATAATGGCAACGATCAATCCTGCTTTTGGCAAGGAACTGAAAAAATACGGTTCTGTCAATTTCAACGCCTGCTACAATTGTGGCAACTGTACGGCAGTTTGTTCACTTTCGACCACCGAAAATTCGTTTCCCCGCGAAATGGTTCGCCTGAGCGCGCTGGGTCTGGAAGAGGAAATCCAATCCTCGCTCAAACCCTGGGAATGTTATTACTGTGGCGAGTGCACCACTTACTGTCCGCAGGAAGCCAACCCGGGCGAGTTGATGATGTCGCTGCGCCGCTACCTGACTGCGAAATACGACTGGACCGGGCTCTCGGGACTGCTCTATAAATCGCTACCGGTTAGCATCGCTGCATTTGTTCTGGTGTTGGTTGGAGTAATGGCTTTTGCCCTATCGGTCAACTTCGAACTAGAGACCCTTCTTCACGTAGGGCATCGGTTCGAAATGATAGCCATCGGAACCATCGGACTGGTAATTTTACTCCCGAATATTATCCGGATGTGGAATTACACCATCCTGAAACCCGGCGTGAAAGTACCTTTCAAAAAATACGTGAGTAGTCTGGGCGAACTGTTCGTACACATGTTTACCCAAAAACGCGCACTGGGCTGCGACGACAACCAGAAACGCTGGTTCGAGCACCTGATTCTGGTATTCGGATACCTCTCGCTCTTATTCACCACTGTGTTCCTCAACTGGTTTTCCACCCCATCGGTATTCGTACAGATATTCGGCTATGTGGTGAGCGCCGTGGTGTTTGTCGTCACCATCGATTTCGTATCGGGCCGCATGAAAAAGAACCGCGAAGTGAACAAGCATTCGCAACCCTCCGACTGGTTCTTCGTAATCTGGCTTTTCCTGATGGGTTTCACCGCCTTCGTGGTACGCCTCTTCATCGATTTCGACTGGCTGGAAAGCAACAAATGGCTGTATATTGCACATTTCACCGTGCTGGCACAATGGGCGCTGCTGATTGTACCTTTCGGAAAATGGACACATTTTCTGTACCGGTCGTTTGCAATGTATTTTGCGAAACTGAAAGAATAGGAAAAATGGAAGAGAAGAAGCCGCCCGGTTTGTCGAAAGATGGACCGGGCGGTTTGCTAATAAGCATTGCTGGATGCTGAGAACAACTTAAAATAGTTTTATTAACTTTGCGCAATAGTTTCCTGATGTACCAAAAATAACAAGCAATAAAATATTGATTATCCCCAAACTACTCTACAAATGAGCAACAAGCGTGTAAATCAGCCTATTTCCAAAGAATCGGTCACCTTCTTCGCCACTCAGGAGGAATTCAGAAAGTGGCTGGAGCTTAACTACGTAACGGCGAGCGAATTGGTGGTGGGTTATTACAAAGTGAAAAGCGGAAAACCGTCCATGAGCTGGTCGCAATCGGTAGATCAGGCGCTTTGTTTCGGCTGGATCGACAGCATCCGCAAAACCATCGACAGCGAAAGTTATTGCATCCGGTTTACTCCGCGTCGAAGCAGCAGCGTCTGGAGCCAAATCAACATCGACAAGGTGGAAGAACTTACCAAAGCTGGGCTGATGAAACCGGCCGGACTAAAAGCCTTTAACCTCCGAAAGGAGGACAAATCGGGAATTTACTCGCATGAAAATAATGCGTTAGCGTCGGATTCATTTTTCGACGATCGGTTCAAGGCCAATCCTCAGGCATGGGACTTTTTCATGAAACAGGCGCCATCGTACCGCAAGGCAGTAACCCATTGGATTATGAGTGGCAAACAGGAAACCACCCGGGCACAACGGCTCGAAAAGCTCATCCATGCATGCAGTGAACTCCGACGGTTAACGTAGAAGCAAAACAACACACCGCCAAGTAATCGCCTGCGATTCTCCAGGTTGTTTCCGAGCGAACTATGGCCTTTAGTCAACCGCCACCATTTTTATTGTATTTTTCTTCAAACCTTTCCCGCTTACTTCCAATTGGATATCCCCGGCCTGGGTGGACGTTTGCACCAGCACCACCAGTTTCCCGCTGAAGGTTTTCATAGTAGGCAGGTGAAAAAGTTCGAGCGAGGTAGCGTCGCCGTTGCAGGCTGCGCGGTAGGTGCCGGCTCCTTTCACCTTAAACTGAAGCTGAAGGTTAGCGGTGGGACATTCGTTACCCTGGCGATCGACAATGGTGGCGGTCACAAAACCAAGGTCTTTTCCGTCGGCCACGAGCTGTGTGCGGTCGGCCTCCAAACGAATGGCGTAAGGCTTACCGGCGGTACGCACTACTTTTTCGGCAACGGCTTGACCCGATTCGTCATACGCCACCACTTTTACCTCTCCTGGTTCATAACGGGTTTCGTTCCACATCAAGCGGTAACGGTGCAGGCGCGACTCGCGGCTTTTTTCGCGGATACCCTGGCTTTTACCATTAATAAACAGCTCGGCTTTCGGATAACCGGTATACACAAATACCGGCGTGACTTCTCCTTCGCGACCTTCCCAGTTCCAGTGCGGCAACACATGTAAAGTAGGCGCACCGGTATTCCAACGCGAGCGATACAGGTAATACCGGTCTTTAGGCAGTCCCGCCAGATCGAGGATCCCGAAATACGAACTGCGCGATGGCCAGTAATTGTCGTAGGGAGTGGGTTCGCCCAGGTAATCGAAACCGGTCCATACGAACTCACCGATCACCCAGGGTTTATCATCCTGCATCTCGAAATCGACTTCGGGAATGTTCGACCAGTTGCAGTACTCCAAATCGTACGATGAACTCTGATAATCGGGATGTACCTTATCGGCACCACTTACCACCGGAAATTTATAAACGCCCCGCGAACTTACCGTCGATGCCGTTTCGGAACCTAGAATAAATCCTTGCGGAAATCGCTTGTATGCTTCTTCATACAAATGCACACGGTAATTGAGTCCGGGCACATCCATTATAGCGCCAAAACCGCTCTCCATTACCGCCTTCACCTGATCCATTCCCACGGTAACCGGCCGGGTGGAATCCTCGCGATGGAAGATATTCTGCAACCATTTGGCCCGTTTCACTCCCTCGGCGCCCCACTGGTCGGGCACTTCATTGCCCGAACTCCACATCACGATACTCGGATGATTGCGGGTGGCGCGCACCAAATTTTCCACATCCCGCTCGGCCCATTCGTCAAAATAGAGATTATAGCCGTTTTTCACTTTCGGACGCTTCCATTCGTCAAAACTCTCGGCAATGACCAGGAAACCCATCTCGTCGCACAACTCCAACTGCTCCAGCGACGGCATGTTGTGAGCCGAACGGATGGCATTACAACCCAGATCTTTCAACAGCGTAAGCTGGCGTCGTAACGCTGCGGTATTGATCGCCGCACCAACCGGTCCCAGATCGTGGTGCAAACATACTCCTTTGAATTTGGTTGTTTTACCATTGAGTTCAAAACCCTTTTCAGCCGAATAGCGGATGGTGCGGATCCCGAACCGTACGGTTTCCACATCTTTCAGTTGGTCGCCCTGATATAAATACAATTCGGCAGTATATAAATGCGGCGTTTCGGTACTCCAGCGTTGCGGGTTCCCCACACCGATCTGCTGTTCAATCTCATCTCCAAACCGCTGATTGGAAGAATGTTCGGCCACCTGATTGCCCCGACCGTCGCGAATAATAGTCCGGATACTCACATTTTCGCCCTGCACCTTCGACTTCACCACCACTTTCGCCTGGTGATCCGAAACGTAGGGAGTAGTAATGACGTGTCCCCAGTGCTGAAAACTCACCGGGTCCTTTATGATGAGCTGGACCTTACGATACAAACCCGCTCCGGGATACCAGCGCGACGAGAAAGGACGATTCTCGAGACGTACCGCCACTGTATTTTGAACACCCGGCTGCAATAACTTGCTGATATCGAAATAAAAATAACTGTAACCATAGGGACGGTTACCGACCTTCGTGCCATTTACATACACTTCGGCATTACTCATGGCTCCATCGAACGTAAGTAAAACTTGCTTACCGGGAGTATATTCGTTCAGGTTGAGCCCCGTACGGTACCAACCCACTCCGATAAACGGCAACGAACCCGTGCGTCCGGTTTTCTCGGTAGCTTCCTGTTCGTTGTTTTGCACAATTTTCACTACCTGTTTATCGATTTCTTTGTCGAAAGGGCCATAAATGGCCCAGTCGTGCGGCACCACCACCTGTTGCCACTTACTGTCGTCATACACCTGTTTCGATGCCGCCGGATCGTCATTGCGCGAAAACCGCCACGATTCCATGCTTCGAACAATGCGCGTCTGCGCTACTAAACAGCTGGCTACCAACACTCCAACCAGGAGAAAAAAATTGCGTTTCATTGTATATACATTTTGAGCAACCAAAAATACAAAAAAAAGCCATACCATCACTCACCTTTGTTAACTTCATACTCCGCGATACGGCTCTTGATAATGTGATATGTTTCATTACAACCGGAATATCGTTTCATATACATTTACCGTTTCACAGATACGAAAGGGAGGTTACCGTAGGCGTCCCTTGTCTGTTCGTAGGCAAGGGAAACAAGATGTTAAATCCGTACCGGCATTTTGTGATTTAAATCACAATGTATATATTTGCGTAAAATATGTACAGCAATACCGAGGAAGCTTGTAATGTTGTGCCTATGCTACATAACAAACAATCTTCATGAAAACCGATTGTACCCATTGCATCTATATTTCCGACGCAGCCGCTAAGCTGGCCGGTTGCGATCTGCAACTTTTATCGGACAACCACATCGTGGTAGGATTCAAAAAAGGCGACTCCATCATCAAACAGGGCACCTACTCTACCAATGTAATTTTTTTACGAAAAGGGCTGGTAAAAATCCATATCACCGGTCCCTACAGCGAGCAAATCGTCAAACTGGCCAAGCCCCCTACTTACCTGGGACTTCCCACTACCGTGGGCGATAAAATCAATCAGTATTCCATCACCGCCCTGGAAGATACCGAGGTTTGTTTTATCGACATGGGTACATTTAAAGATTTGTTGAAATCGAACGATGAGTTTGCATTTGAAATTATCCGCTCGTTGTGCCGGTACGAGATCGATTCGTTCCGCCGCTGTGCCAATCGCATACAGAAACAAACCCGGGGCAATCTGGCCGAAGTATTGCTCGACATGTCGAAAAACATCTTCAGTTCCGACCGGTTTACCATCCCCTTGTCGCAGGCCGAAATCGGCAACCTCATCGACACCAGCCGCGAAAGTGTAAGCCGCATGTTGTCGGAATTCGAAAAAGACGGGATCATCAGGATGCAGGGTAAACACCTCGAGATTATCAACAAACGGAGTCTGGAATTAATCAGTCAGAACGGATAGCACATGGAAATTTTTCAACGTACCGGGTTGCTTTTCGGAGATTCGTTTCTCGAAGAAGCTGCTCACAAGAAGGTGATTTTGTTTGGGTTAGGCGGAGTGGGCAGCTGGTGCGCCGAGATGCTGGTGCGCTCGGGAATCGGGCACATAACCTTGGTAGATGCCGATGTGGTGGCCGAATCGAACATCAACCGGCAGTTGCCGGCAACCACTGCAACAGTAGGCCGGCCAAAAGTGGAAGTAATGTACGAGCGTTTAAAAGAAATCAATCCCATGGCGGAAATTACGATTCAGCAACGGATCTATTCTTCCGAAACGCATTCGCTTTTCGGACTGGACTCCTACGATTACATCGTCGATGCCATCGATTCGCTCGAACACAAGGTACATTTGATCCGGCAGGCCTGCCTGACCCCTGCCAAACTGTATGCTTCGATGGGGGCCGCTTTAAAAACCGACCCTTTAAAAATGAAGGTAGCCGAATTCAATAAAGTGACCGGTTGTCCGCTGGCTGCTGCTGTGCGCCGTCGCCTGCGTGCCGGAGGCGGGGTCGACAAGAAGTTTTACTGCGTTTTCAGCGAAGAACAATTTAAAAACAAAGGCAGTATCGACGCCGAAAAGATGGGCGACACAGCTGCCATGCAGTCGGAAACGAATCCCTACAGCGCACACAAACGCATCAACGGCACTTGCAGCTACATGCCCGCTATGTTTGGGATGACGCTGGCATCGCTTATAATCAGGGACATACTGGCCGAAAGCTTATAAAATCTCCAGCTTGGCAAATTTAAGCAGCAGGGTTTTCACTCCTTTGGAGCCAAAATCGATCTCTGCTTTTTCGTTGGCACCGGCCATGCTCACCGCAAGCACCACTCCTTCGCCAAAGAGTTGGTGGCGCACTTTTGCACCGACAGGAAGCGAGGAAGCTGCTGCCGGAGTATCGCCTTGCCGGCGCGACAATTTTGTAAGCTTTTTAGGATTTACAGAGGCGGGATTCAAAGCCCTCTCCTGAGCAGCGTCTTTCCAGGAAGAAGACTGAGAAGCCGGTGGCTCTTTCCTCGACAAACGCCCGAACGATGGAAAAGGTCCGCCTTGCAACTTCAATCCCTGATTAAAACCGGAATCAGGTCCGAAATCATCGTCGAATACGGTTGTACGACCTGCAAAAGGCGATTCGGCAGGCTGATCGAGGTACACCGGATCGATATCCTTTATAAACCGGCTGGGATTGGCAAAATGAATCTGCCCGTTTTTAAACCGCGACTTGGCATAGCTGATGAAACAACGTTCCTCGGCCCTGGTGATGGCCACGTAAAACAGGCGGCGTTCTTCTTCCAATTCGCGGGGCGACTCCATCGAAAACAACGACGGGAACAATTCCTCTTCCATCCCCACAACAAAAACCACCTTGAATTCCAAACCCTTGGCAGCATGCACCGTCATCAGAGTTACTTTATCTTTCTCCGATTCTTTATCAGTATCCTGATCGGTGAGCAACGACACCTCCGACAGGAAATCGGTCAGTTGCGCCGGCTCATCGGCATCGGCCCTGGTTTCGCAAAACTCATGGATGGCGTTGAGCAATTCCTGAACGTTTTCCTGCCGGCTCAGGTTCTCGGGCGACCGGTCGACATAGGTATCGCTCAACAGCCCGGTACTTTTAATCACCAACCCGGTTAGTTCGTAGGCATTCAGCACTTCGGCCTGAGCCATAAACACCTTCATCATATCGGCAAAACCGGTTAGTTTTTTGGCGGTGCCCGCATTCACTGCCAGGTTGTACTGCAGCGGCTGGTTGAGTACTTCCCAGGCACTTACCGCATGCAAGGCCGCACATTCGAGCAACTTATTGAGCGTTGTATCGCCAATCCCGCGAGCCGGATAATTAATAATGCGCTTCAGCGCTTCCTCATCGTTCGGATTCACAATCAACCTTCCATAGGCAATCACATCTTTGATTTCCTTGCGCTGGTAAAACGAAAGGCCTCCGTAAATGCGGTAAGGAATGTAATTTTTCCGCAGTTGATCTTCCATGACACGCGATTGCGCATTGGTGCGGTAAAGCACCGCGATGTCCTGGTAATCGTATTCGTCGAGATGCTTGAAATCGGCTATATGATTGGCAATAACCTGCCCTTCTTCAATATCCGAATACACCTGCAACACCTTGATTTTTTGCCCTTTCGCCTTTTCGGAGAATACTTTCTTGCGTATTTGGTGGGCATTTTTGTCGATCAGGCTGTTGGCGGCATTGACGATGGTTTGGGTAGAACGGTAGTTTTGTTCCAATTTAAACACCTGCGCCGAGCTGTAATTGTTTTTAAACTGAAGGATATTATCGATATTGGCCCCCCGGAACGAATAAATACTTTGTGCATCGTCGCCCACCACGCAAATACGCTGGTGCTGTTCCGACAACTTTTTTACAATCAGATACTGAGCATAATTGGTATCCTGGTATTCGTCTACCAGAATATACTGAAAGTGCTCCCGGTATTTATTCAGAACTTCGGGATGATCGCGGAAAAGTATATTGGTCTGCAGCAGTAAATCGTCGAAGTCCATGGCATCGGCCATCCTGCACCGTTCGGTATACACGTGATAAATTTCGTGAATCCGGGGCACACGGGCATTGTTGTCCGACTTCAATAAATCGGTAGAGCCCGAATAAGCAGCAGGAGTGATCAGGTTGTTTTTAGCTGCCGAAATACGGCTGTGGACTAAACCCGGCCTGTATTGTTTATCGTCGAGCTTCATCTCTTTGATAATCGATTTGAGGAGCGAACCCGAATCGGATGAATCATAGATGGTAAAGTGCGACGAAAAGCCTATATGGGCAGCCTCCGCTCTTAAAATCCGTGAAAAAACAGCGTGAAAAGTACCCATCCAAAGATAGCGGGCCGTGCGTTCGCCCACCATATCGGCAATCCGCTTTTTCATCTCACGCGCCGCTTTATTGGTAAAGGTTAACGCCAGAATCGACGAAGGAGCGAGGCCCTTTTTAAGCAAATAAGCAATTTTATACGTAAGCACACGTGTCTTTCCCGAGCCTGCGCCCGCGATCACGAGAGAGGCACCGTCAACAAATTCGACAGCAGCGCGCTGATCGTCGTTTAAATCTTCTAACAACTTCATTTATAGGAACGTACAATCAATTAACAACCAAGAAAACAATAACACTTGCAAAAATTATAAAGATTGCAAAGTTACTAATTAATTTTTGTTTTCGGATAGCACGGTAGCTTGTCAAATTTTTTGTAGATTTGCACTTCAAATTATAAATATGCAGAAAGTAAGCACGTGGATCATACGGCAGATGGGCTGGAAGATGAAAATCACGGTGGATGAGCCGGTTAAAAGTGTCATATGTGTTGCACCGCACACCAGCAACTGGGATTTCATTATCGGGAAACTATCGTACTGGTCGGCAGGTCGTGAAGCCAACTTTTTGATGAAGAAAAGCTGGTTTTTCTTTCCATTAGGCCTGTTGCTGCGCTCGATGGGCGGAGTGCCGGTCGATCGGTCGAAAAAGAATTCGGTGACCGAACAAATGGCCGGAGAATTTAGCCGGCGCAAACGGTTTCACCTGGCGATCACTCCCGAGGGCACCCGCAGCAGAACCAGTTCCTGGAAGATGGGATTTTATTACATTGCATTGAAAGCGAACGTCCCCATCCAATTGGCTTACCTCGACTACAAGAAAAAAGAAATGGGCATTACCCGTATTTTTCATCCTACCGGAGACGAGAAAGCCGATCTCCGGGAGTTGCAACGCTTTTACGCGACCGTTAACACCCGCTTTCCCGAGAAATTCAACACGCATTTTAATCAGTGAAACACCACCCTACTGAAACATGAAGCTGGATTACCGCAAAATCGGGTTGAAGCGAATCGACCTGTACATTATAAAAAAATTCCTCGGCACCTTCTTCTTTTCGATTGTGCTTATTCTCAGTATAGCCGTCATTTTCGACCTGAGTGAAAAACTGGATAACTTTTTCGACAACAATGCACCGCTGGAGGCCATTGTGTTCGATTATTATTTCAATTTTATTCCGTTTTATCTGAACATG
Source organism: Paludibacter sp. 47-17 (assembly GCA_001898935.1). Classification (GTDB taxonomy): domain Bacteria; phylum Bacteroidota; class Bacteroidia; order Bacteroidales; family Paludibacteraceae; genus Paludibacter. The sequence continues at coordinate 199,719 of MKVT01000008.1, read as the reverse complement.
CTAACTCCGCTGTTCACTTTTTTATCGGTTATCTTTTTTACTTCGAAACTGGCGGGCAACTCCGAAATTATCGCCATGCTGGCCAGTGGCATCAGCTTTAAACGCCTGATGGTTCCTTATGCCATCTCGGCGTTTATTATTTTCGTAATGTCATTCTTCCTGGGTGGCTACATCATCCCGCCTTCCAACGCCGAATTACTAGCCTTTGAAAATCAATACATTAAAAAATTCAAAACCAATTACGCCCGAAATATTCAAATGGAAATCGAGCCGGGAGTGATTCTATACATCGAACGCTTTGAAATTGACCAGAACAAGGGATACCGTATGTCGCTGGAAAAATTTGATGAGAAAAAACTGGTATCGCGCCTCACCGCCGAAAGCGTGAGCTGGGACTCGGCTTATCATTGGAAGGTGCAGGATTATATGCAGCGCGATTTCCAGGGCATGCGCGAATACCTGCACCGGGGCGAAAGCCTCGATACAACCATCAACGTACAACCTGCCGAATTCTTTATTTCGGCAAAGGAAAGCGCCCAGCTGAACAACCAGGAACTCCGGCAACATATCGACCGGCTGAAAACCAGGGGAATAGGCAATACTTTTGCCTTCGAGGACGAGTATTACAAACGGTATGCGATGCCCTTGGCTGCATTTATAATGACCCTGATGGGAGTCTCCCTGTCGTCGCGAAAAGTGCGCGGCGGGATGGGCATAAATCTCGGAATCGGAATCGCACTGAGTGCCTTGTACATTCTGTTCTCAACCTTGTCGACATCTTTTTCGGTGAGCGGCGCCATGTCGCCCCTGATGGCTGTATGGCTGCCCAACCTGTTGTTCCTGGGGATCGGGCTCTACCTGTATCATACTGCACCCAAATAAACTACCTTAAATCGAATATATGCACAGAATATTAGTCATCAACCCGGGGTCGACTTCCACGAAAATTGCTGTTTTTGACGACGAGCATGTTTTGCTTTCAAGTACAGTGAAACATTCGACTCAGGAATTGCACAATTTTCCTCATGTTATTGATCAATACCAATTTCGCCGCAATCATATACTGGAATATTTAGCGAAAGAAAAGATCGACTTAGCGACCATCGATGTGGTGGTAGGCCGCGGCGGCTTGTTGCGTCCGCTGCAATCGGGAGTATATGAAGTGAACGAGCGAATGATTTATGATTTGCGTCAGGTACTGAATGGTGAACATGCCAGTAATCTGGGTGCCATTCTGGCACAGGAGATAGCGCATAAAATACCCGACTGCAAGGCTTATATTGCCGATCCGGTGGTTGTCGACGAATTGCAGGATGTGGCCCGTATCAGCGGATTGCCCCAGTTCCCCCGCCGGTCGTCGTTTCATGCGCTGAATCACAAAGCTATCGGGCGCAAATACGCTTCCGATATGGGTACGAGTTACGAATCGTTAAACCTGGTGATTGCGCATATGGGGGGCGGTATCTCGGTTGCAGCTCATCGATTGGGGCGGGTGGTCGATACCAACCAGGCCCTCGATGGTTTTGGTCCTTTTTCGCCGCAGCGTGCAGGCACCATGGATGCCGGAGCGCTGATCCGGGTTATATATGCCGGAATTTACGAACAGGAAGAGATACAGCGCTTGCTGGTAGGTAAGGGCGGATTGGTTGCACACCTGGGTACCAACGATGTAAATACGGCCTATCAGCTGGCTATGAACGGCGATTTTCATGCTCGTTTGATACTGGAAGCCATGGCTTACAGTGTAGCGAAAGAAATCGGCTCCATGCTGGCTGTACTGGAAGGCAAAGCCGATGCCGTAATACTGACGGGCGGGATAGCCTACAACGAATTGATCGTTAATTATATTACGCGTATGATATCGCCCATGTGTAAAGTTGCGGTATATCCCGGTGAAGATGAAATGAGAGCACTGGCGCAAGCAGGCCTGAGGATCATACGGGGCGACGAACAGGCAAAACACTATTAGCAATTCATTGCGTTTTACGGGGGTAAGTTGAACTTACCCCCGACTGTAAACAATAAAAATCTACATTGTCTGTTCAAAACCAGGTGAACGCAACTCATTCCTTACGGGATGATATTTTTATTCCAAGCTGCCAGTACCAGTTTAGCGAAGTAGTGTTTTGAAGTTGCGGTTGAGCAGGCAACCAATTGTCGTATCGGAAACCACTTCCTATAAAGAAGTTTCCGGCGGTATACCAACGCATGCCGGCACCTGCGGAATAATCATCGACCGAGAAAAAATCGCCTCCCCCTTTTACCAACTGCACATTGAATCCAAAGCCCCCCCGGCGATAGCGCCGGGATTCCGTTCGATATTCAGCTTCCAGCAACAAACCATTCTTACTTGCATAGCCCGATAATGCCGGCTCCAGAAGCAAATGGTTTTCCCAGCCGACAGCAAAGTGCAGGTGTTTGCCAACTCCATAACCCACCGATACCGAACCGGCTCGTACCGAATTACTACCTTCGGTTAAGGGCACTGAAAACAAGTCGGACGATAATCCCAACGTGAAACCGTTTCGTTCCTGAGCACTCAGGGGCAACAACGACGCAAACACGATCACAACACCAAGACACATGTTTATTATCCGCTTCATAACCAATTCGTTATTTTCATTTTCACCATCCAACCATTTTTGCAGCAATAAACGACAAGGCGGCGGCAGTACCGGCCAATCCCGTCGGACCAGCAGGCAAATAAACAGGTACACCATTGACAACGATATAACCGCCCAGAAAAAAACCGAGCGCACCGCCGACGGCATCGGCTGCCGCAACGAATCCTAGTTTTTTCCACCGGCTCCAATCGCGAATCGATACTTTCATTAAACCCTGAGCGGGTGACAATGAGGGCGCCTGCTCCGGAAAACTGCTCCAGAGCTGCAACGAACCTTTCAGTACTTCGATGGTAGTAAGCACGCGCTCCATCTCAGCTGTTCCCAGCTGGGTATTGTTCGCAGCTTCGGCCGATAACAACTCCAGACGATCCAGTTTTTCTTCCAAACTCAGGTTTTGATCTTCGACAAGATCATCAACACTTCCCAAAAACTGAAGACCGGTGCTCGACTCGGCATAGGGAGCCAGACTGATGGCATCGGTATCCAACGAAACCCAGAAATAACCGGGATCGCCGGAACTGGCCTGCAATACCTTCTGAGATCCGGGATCGGCAATCTCGGGCTTTATACCGGTTACCTGAAATACCACTTGCAGGACTTGCTCGCGCAGCCGGCCACCGGCACTGCCAATAGCAGAGGACACGCCCTTACGCAGCAACTCTTTATCGAGCTCCATCATTTGCAGAACCAACTGATCGTGTTGTTTCGAAAACTGCCGGGCCTTTTCTAACAGTCCGGCGGATTCATTCTTTTTCTCCACTTGGCTATCGGAGCTTTTCTCACAGGAAACAAGAAGGAGACCCATCACGATAACCGACAAACAAATTAACTTTTTCATAGTTGTACGATTTAAAATTAAAAACAGGTTTGTGTAAATAAACTTTTGGATAGTACTGCAACCACTGTTACAGCATTTTGTTTTACCGGTTAAGCTCCGGCTAAGCTCTCATGTCTTCGGTTATCATGAGTGGGCACCTCCTTCCGTTTTTTGTAATCGATGCAAAAGTAAGCCGTCCAGAGGGTAATCGATACACCAAAACGTATAAATCACCGCACCATTTACGAATTGAATTAATATTTATACAACTTGCTTCATTATACTCAAAAACCGTCGGTAATAGCCGACGGTTTTTGATAGAATAACACAACATATGCCTCCGGAAATCCCGGATTATTCTTCCAGCAAAGCGAACTGTGTTTATTTTTTCAACAGATCTCTGATTTCGGTCAGCAATAATTCTTCTTTTGAAGGTGCCGGAGGAGCGGGAGGAGCTGCAGGCTGCGTTTCTTCTTTCTTTTTAAGCGAGTTCATCCCTTTTACCATCATAAAAATCGCAAAAGCAACGATCAGAAAATCGAATACAACCTGAATAAAATTGCCGTAATTCAAGGTCACGGCCGGATTGTCGCCAACCGCCTCTTTCATCACAAAGGATAGTTCGGTAAAGTTAACGCCACCCACCAACAAACCGATCGGGGGCATAATAACATCGCTTACCAACGAAGAAACTATTTTACCAAATGCCCCACCAATGATGATACCTACGGCCATATCGACCACATTTCCTTTGAGCGCAAAGGTCTTAAACTCTTCAATTAATTTCATACTATTTCAAATTATTGGTTAATTACAAACACAAAGCGAAACGACGTGCCCGGCATTTATTGTTTTATACGTCGTAATTCCATCACCTGTACCTGTCGTGCTCCGTCGGTGGAGGTCAGTTTTTGGAAGTTCTTTTTGTTCTCCAGTACGATCCATGTTTTCACGAAACTGGAACTATCGCCCGACACTGTGATAAAATTCTCGTTCAACACCCAGGTAAATGCAGCCTTATCCACCTGATTCATCCCCAACACACTAAAATTCAGCTCCTTCTGCCCATTACCATCGGCTGTAAAACGGATGGTCCCGATGTTGGTAGCTTTTACACTTTCCGCGCTATTCGAGATGATTTCGTAGTTCTCTACCTGCCACACCCCGATAATACGCGGCGAGCACCCTGAAAGTAGCAGGCCTATCGCCAGTATACCCATCGTAAATAATCGTTGCGTCTTCATATTCTATTGCTATAAAGGTTGTCTCCTACTCGTAAGGTTTTTCGGAATCCACCATGAATATGCCTTAAGAGGGTACTCCCGGCATTTTATGTATATGTATATCGGTTTGTGGGAAAGGAATTACAATACCCGCTTTATCAAAGGCCGCCTTCAGTCGTTTACGGAACTCACCTGCCACTTCCCACTGCCGCAATACATGGGTTTCGCCTACTACCTTTACAAGGATAGCCGACTCGCCAAAACTGTCGACACGTACAAACTGAATCGGCTTTATAAACGCATCTTTCCATCGTTCGTCGTTGGCCATCCGGGTTCCGGTCTCGTTCACAACAGCGATTACCTGGTCGAGATCCGAATCGTAGGCAACACCCACATCCATATTGACCCGTGCAAAATCTTTTGATAAATTAGATACGCGCTTAATTTCACCATGCGGTATGTGGTGCACCGTTCCATTCATATCACGTAAAGTGGTTTTACGTAAGGTTATTTCCTCTACCGCACCGCCCAATCCGTCGAAATTAACCACATCCCCGATCCGGTACTGATTTTCGAGAATAATAAACAAACCGGTAATAATATCGCGGATCAGGTACTGGCCTCCAAAACCCAGGGCCAACCCGGCAATACCGGCGGCGGCAATCATGGGAGCGATGTCGATTCCGAATTCTTTGAGAATCATAAGACCCGCTACAATGAACAATAACGAACGGAATGTAATGGTGAAAATCTGGATTAAGGTATTTTCGCGCTTCACTTCAGCATCTCTCGACGAATAATGATGACTGACAACAGCGATACGAATGGCTTTCTCTATAATTTTACTGACAACCTTGTTTAATACAATTGCTGCTACGGCGATAAAGAAGATCTTTAATCCACTCGATAAAAACCAGGGTACCAACGAATCGACCCACGCTACTAATTTTTCTTTAACTACTAATTCATCCATACTTTTCCGTTTTAAAAATTGAAAGCCGGGAAGGAGATTGAAAGAGCAGCGGCCACCGGAGCTGATTTTTTACTTCTTGAACATAAAAAATACGGCAAGAATTAAAAACACAAAGGCAATCAGGTGATTGGGCTTCAGCGTTTCGGTCTTGAACATAACCAAACTAAACACCGAAAACACAACTAATGTGATTACTTCCTGAATCACTTTCAACTCCACCAACGAAAAGGGCCCTCCGTTTTGATGAAAACCAATTTTATTGGCCGGCACCTGAAACATGTATTCAAACAATGCTATCCCCCAGCTTATCAATATGATAGAAATAAGCCCAAGCTTGCTGAACCATTTCCATTCTGCAAATTTCAAATGACCATACCAGGCAAATGTCATAAAGGTATTCGACAAAATTAATAAAATTATCGTATAAAAGCCCTTCATCTTCAAAAAGAATTAATTAACAGTGATTTTTTTTCAACAAACGGATTCATTTGATCCCAGGTTAACAAAATCGAAGGCGTACCTACAGCACCAGCTGCAATTTTATATTTGTCGAAACAAAAACGAACCCCTTCGTCGGTCAAAAGAAAGTTTTGATACACCGAACTGAACTGGAAATTATTTCTTCCCATCAGTTCGGCATTGGGAGTAATGCCGTCGGCATACAGATAGTTAAGCCCAAGCCCCTCATAGACAAAGTCTTTCTGGAAACGTTCCCTATCTTTCAGGGCCGTAGCAGCAATCAGCTTTGCCAGTTGCACTTCCTTGCGGGACGATAAATTCATTGCTTCATCGGAACGAATCAACCCATTCTGATTAAAATTAAATGTGGCGACGGTCGACATGCCATTGGCACCGCCCGTGTAGACGTAAATCGTAAACAAATAAGCGTGAATGTCGATACGGGGGGAGAAAAATTTCTCGTAACGAATAACCAGTTCCTGTTTCGGGTATTGTTTTTTGTCGCGTATCCCTCCTCGGAAACTCATTTCCTTTTCATAATAAAATCCCCCGGGGCTCCAATCGCGTTTGTAATAGGATACCACATCGTCGACAAACTGCTTTATATCGCCGTCATAGTCCCATTGCTCGATGGGATATTCAACCGAAATATGATAAAAATCAGTATTATAGGTATTCTGATGTTTTTCAAGGGGGATAATGTTCACTTCATTGGAAGCCTCTTTTTTACGGCATGCTCCGGTCGCTACAGTCATGGCGAGCAATAACAATACCATACGCCGTAATCTATTCGATCTCAAAATCTGATGTATTATCATCTTCATCGTTTAAATTAAATACAACCTTGATATCTTTAACAACCGAAGTGCGATAAGGGTTTTTCTCTTTATAATAAATATTATCGGCAAAATCAAGATTATTTAACACATTCACCGACGAACGGATCAGCGGATCACCGTGAATTCCATCTTCGTAGGTGGTTAGCTCGGCTCTGAGATCGCCCGTCAGTAAATTAACTTTATGTACCAGATCGAGTGCCTGTTGATACGGAACGATGGAATCGGCGGTACCATGCACCAGCAACATGGGAGGAAAATCGGCGGTGGCCATTTCGAGCGGACTCGCCAGCTTAGCCCGGTCGGGCGATTTTTGAACCGAAAATCCCATTAACCGGTTCGCCATCGGTATCACCGCCGCCGGCAATGCCAGTAATTCGGTGGGCGCGTACCAGGCGATCACACCATCCACATTACTCGATGCCTCGGAAGATCCCATCGACAAATCCTCATAATCGATCTGATTGTTGGTTGCTGCCAGCATGAGTGCCAGATGCCCGCCGGCATCGACACCCCATACCACAATTTTTTCGGCATCGAGCCGATAGGTATCTGCATTTTCACGTAAAAAACGGATAGCGGTTTTCACATCGTAAATCGGAGCAGGCCAGCGCGCTTCGCCCGATAACCTGTAATTCACCGATACGACAGCATATCCCTGATTGATGACTTCAAAAATCGGAGCGATTGCTTCCGACTGTTTATCGCCTGTCATCCAACCTCCTCCATGCAGAACGACAATTACCTTATACGGTCCTATCGTTTCTTCGGGATAAATAATATCGAGGCGCTGCCTTTCGTTGGTCATATCGGTAGTATAGGGAAGATTCACCACTTTTTTTGCAAATTGAACCATATCGAGTGTAAACGCGCTTCCGGCAAACATGGAATCGACAACCAGCGTATCGAATGCCAGCGAGTCGGGATCGCTTATCGAACGATTTTTATCGCCCGATCCCGGCACTTGTGTACAGGACCATAGCATCAGCCCCACTGCAAAACACCAAAGATTGAACCGTGTCATAGTTATTCTTTTTTCATTACGAAACGATTTCCCATCTGAATCAGTACCATCTGGTGCTGGGCCGGTTGAAATTCGAGCACGATGCCTGCTTGTTCAAATGCGAACTGATGAGGCCCTGTACAGGTAAGCGGGAAAGAGGGCTGACCGGTTCCCTGCCCTGTGAGCACACCATCCTGCACGCTGATCGTAAGCTTGATAGGCAATCCTGCTGCCGAATACACGCCTGTATAGGCTTGCAGCTGTTCAGGGCTTGTTTCGACGGCAGATTTGAATACCGGTAACTGGAACGGAAGCTGGAACACATCACTCAATATCCCGATCATTAATTCATTGATCGGGTACATCACCGCATTGGCTGTAATAGCCACTACGACCGAATCGTTGCGAAAACCGAAGAGCTGCGATTGAAATCCATCGATGCCTCCGGTATGTCCATAGCCGGTATAGGTATAAAAAGGTACTTTAATAAGCCCCAACCCAAACCGGTCGGCCGATATCGTTTTCATAGCCGTAAGCGATCCGGGACTGAGCAATTTGCCGGACAACAGCGCAAAAAGAAAACGATTCAACTCCGAGGGGGTCGACACTATAGCACCTGCACCCAAGGGGATACTTTCGTGCGTATCGGTCGATTTTATCCAGCTAGTCGTGCGGTTGTACGACGAAGCCAACGGCATTGCCGGATCGGTTGTAAAAAAAGTCTGTTTCAAACCGGCAGGTTTTACAATCCACTTATCAAGCAAGTTGGAATAAGTCTCGCCACTCACCTCCTCCAGAATCCAGGTGAGCAGCACATAATTGGAGTTGGAATATTCGGTCTTTTCGCCGGGCATAAAAACATTCGGGTATCGGAGCATCCGTTCGAGCAATTCCTTCCGGCTGTGTGGCTGTACATTCCACTGCAGATATGTAGCATCGCTCGTAAAATTATAAATCCCGCTCTGATGCGAGAGCAAATGCCTGATTGTAATTTTCCGCGAATTGCCGAACATCGGAAACCATTTGCTCAGCGAATCGGTCAGTTTCAGTTTCCCGAGTTCTACCTGTTTCAATACCAGGGTAGCTGTAAAAGTTTTAGAGATCGAACCAATCCGAAAAAGCGTTTTATCGTCAATGGGCATTTGGGATTCGAGCGATGCAAAACCATAATGCCGCTTATAAACCTCTTCTCCATTCATGAATACCGACACGGATCCCATTCCGCGATCCGACTGTTCGATCCGGCCGATCAAGCTATCCGTTCGAGCAAACAAATTTATGTTTTGAGCTTCAGCCAGTTGAACATGAACAATAAACAATGCAACCAATAACTTCAGAACTTTCATAAACAATTGATTTTAAACTTTCTAATTGACCGACAGCGACTGATGGATCAAGGAATCGGGAATCGAGGCTGCATGCAGGGTATCGGCCGGTGCTACGGTCGAATCGCCGGCCAATCTGGGAATACGGCCCACCGACACATACCTTTTTTTATAATAGGGGGTTGGATACGGATCGATTACAATGCCCCGGCTCGCGGCATGAATCATTTTCAACGCACCGGGTGTATCATCCACTATCATTGCCACATGTCCGATGGCCGGCGATTTCGAATTCCGGCCTTTAAAAAAGATGAGATCTCCTTTTTTAACTTCATCGTAGGGAACTTTACGAACAGCCTTTTGCATATCGCGCGACGACCGTGGTAACCGGATGTTATGCTGGAGCAACACATGGGAGACATAACCGCTGCAATCGAAATGGTAACCGCTGTCGGCTTTAAACCGATACGGTTTTCCCAGGTATCGTTTGCCTGTTTCAATAATCCGCTCTACTTCACTCATCAGCGAATCGGTGATTTCCTGCGCGATACTTTTCATAGGTACCAGCAGGGTAAGCAACAGCAACAGTACTGTATTCCGTCCTCTTTTCATCCCCCTATTGTAACTTGTTCATATTCATCCGCGCCTGCAGTTCGATGGTGCGGATTTTATCTTTGTACGCATTGTGAGCATTCAACTTCACCACATCCAGCGAAGCATCGGAGTTATCGTCCCACCGGCGGCAAAGATATAACGAGTCGTACACCCTTCCGATGCGGTAACGGCGGCTAATGGCCAATCCTAACGCATAATCCTCGCCATAACTTGTATTCGGCACTTTTACCGAACGGAGTACCGGGGTATAGAAGGCCCGGGGAGCGCCCAGTCCGTTAATCCGCAGAGCATTGTTCCGGCCGTTATCAGGAGTCCATTCCCGATGATCAATCAAGCCCGGAGGAATTTCATTCATGGCAAAATCGGTCATCGTATACGAGCCCACCACCATCGCACAACGCTGTTCGTAAAAAGCATCTACCATTTTCTGGAGTGTAGTCTCGCTGCTGTACACATCATCCGAATCGAGCTGCACGGCAAATTTTCCACAGGACGGATGAAAAACGCCCTCGTTCCAGCATCCTCCGATGCCCAGATCGGTGCGTTCGGGAATGAGGTGCAGTATGCGAGTATCGCCGGCAGCCGCCTGTGCAATCAGCTCCGTTGTTCCATCGGTCGAATAATTGTCGATAATAATCAAATTAAACGAAAAACGGGTTTGCTGGCGCAGTACCGACCGGATAGCATCGCCAATGGTTTTCACCCGGTTACGAACCGGAATAATAACCGATGCCTCGACCGGGAAATCGCTGCCCTCGGGGCTCATATCTTCAAAAACAGGAGCCAGCCAGCCTCCGATCGCTTTCAGATGTGCGGTGCACACCTGCTCCATCTCCACCTGTACCGCCCTGTTGCGCGGATCGACATAGTCGAATTGTTTTTCGCCGCTTTTACGCGAATCGGTATCGACTTCCGAATACAGCAATTCGTTGATATGTACCAATTCGCCCAACCGCGAAAGCGCTAACCGCAGGTCGTACCAGCCTGCGAATTTGTATTCGTCCGTAAAGGAACCGGCTGCTTTTTTAAAGAGCTCCGTATTCAGAACCCATACCGAACCAAAATTGAAATCGTCGCGCAAACTGCCCTGTTGATAATCGTTCACGGGATAGGCTGTACGCACATCGCCTGCCATTTTATAGTAATCGGAATATACCATCGCCGCCCCTGTATCCTGCGCGATCCGTACCATGCGGTCGAGTGCAAACTGCCCTAATTCGACGGCAGTATCGCGGGTAACCACCATCACGAACTCCGATACCGCTGCGGCCGCTATCGATTGGATAAGTCGCGTACCGGTAAGCGAGTCAACCACCATCACATCGGCTTTGTCGCCAGCCTCAAAGAAAGTATCGGATAAGAAGCATATCCGGCTCACCAGCGGGCATGCATCGAATTGCTTCACGGCATTCTCAGCATCAGCGGCATGGTTACAGGGAATAAAACAATCAATCGTTGCCATGATTTCAGTTTTTTATTCAATTAAAGTCCAAAGATACACAAACATCTAAAAAAAATTCTTAGGTTTGTATAAATTTTTAGCATTTATTGATTCATGAAACTAATTGCCGATAGTGGCTCGACGCGTACGACCTGGCTCGTAAGCGATTGCTCCCTGCATATTCAGGAACTGCAGACCTCCGGAATAAATCCGTTTTACCAAACCGAGGACGAAATACGCGAATTAGTGCTCCACTCGCTGGTTCCGTTCTTAAAAGACACCGACCGGCTCGACGAGCTGTTTTTTTACGGCGCCGGATGTGCTTTCGACGATAAAAAACGGATGGTGGCCAATGCTCTGAAAAGTGGTTTTCCCAAGGCGAGCATTGCCGTGGAGAGCGATTTGCTGGGAGCGGCCCGCGGCCTGTTTAACCATGAAAGCGGTATTGCCTGCATTTTGGGTACGGGCTCCAATTCGTGTGAATACAACGGAAAAGAAATCGTCAAAAACGTTTCACCACTTGGCTTTATTCTGGGCGACGAAGGAAGCGGAGCCGTGCTGGGCAAATTGTTTATTGGCGATTGCCTTAAAAACCAGCTTCCTGAGTGGTTGCGTGAGAAGTTCCTCGACGAATACGAACTCACACCAGCCATGATTCTGGACCGGGTATACAAACAACCGTTCCCCAACCGCTTCCTGGCTTCGTTTACGCCCTTTTTGTCGGCTCATATCGAAGAACCCTCCTTATTCAATCTGGTATACGATGCTTTCGATAGTTTCATTGTACGGAATATCAAACAATACGATAGCCCGGAGCTGCCGATCGGCTTTATCGGCTCTATCGCCTGGCATTTCAAAGACGTACTTGAAATCGTAGCTTCGGAGCACCAACTGGAGATAGCAACTATCCAACAAAACCCGATCGAAGGCCTGGCTGCTTTTCATGCATAAACCCCAACGTTTGTTATCCAAACCTCGGGGTTCGCTTCACAAAAGGTGGATTATTTTTACCGGAGAAGAGAAATCACCATTTTCCGGTCGTTCAACTTTTTGAAATAACCGGTTTTCAGGTGCCCGTTCATTTTTACAAAATGAAGTGCGCTACCCTGTATCTGTATTTGATGCAACTGTTGATCTCCATGAACAATTAACTGATAAACGGTAGCCTCCCGCATCGAGCGGTAAGCGCCCTGTACCGGCTCAATCACGATTTCGTAACCATCAGCGTTCGAGTTCAAACGAAAACAGGTCGTAGAATAGTGACCGGCCAGGTAATCGTTACTTTGACCATCGTCCTCGTACAGCACAAACTCACCCGCATCGCCTGCAAATACATGAAGGTTTATGGTATCGTTGGAACCCAGCTCCACCGAGCGGGCATAGTTACGCATAGGAATCATAGCCCCGGCTCTTGCCAGCACCGGTATTTCGCGGAGCGGAGCAGCCACTGTAACGGTTTGGCCACCTTCGTACCGTTCACCGGTTCGCCAATCGTACCAAGCGGAACCTGCCGGAAGAAATACGTTTTTCGTCATCGTTCCCTGTTCACATACAGGAGCTACCAACAATTCGTTTCCAAAAAGATATTGATACAGATAACCCGGTATGGGGCGAATGGTATTTACGCCGTCCCAACGCGACCGATGGGCATACGAATAAATATAAGGAAACATCCGGAGTTTAAGTTGAGCATATGCTCTGAAAACGCTATCGGCGCGCGATGAAACCTTATAAGCCATATTCCCGGTCGGATTTTCGGGCTGCGAAAAAACCGTAGTCAGTGGTACAAACATCGCAAACTGCGTCCACCGTATATACAACTCCTCATCCACGTATCCATCATTACTGAGGGCAAAGCCTCCCATATCATTTGCTAAAAACGGGATTTTCCAAAAATGACGGGCAGTATCAGTATACATCGCAATATTTTCCTGAAAAGCGACCCGGGGCAACCAGGGAGAAAATGCTCGTCCTGAATGACCCACCGACCAATCGGAGCGTGTATCATCGGTCCATTTCCCGGGATAACGCTTATACTCTTCCTTTTCAACCCCATGACTGTGCGTAAGTACAAAACCTCTTCCCTCCGACTCTTTACCCAGCTCCCGGCTCATTTCGAACATTGCTTTCGCTACCGGGATGGCATCGGTTTTATCTAATTTTATAAAATCGACCCCCTGATCGAAGAAGTGCTTCATCCGTTGCTTGAAATACCTTACCGCTTCCGGGTTTTCGAAATCGATATTTCCGGTAAGCGTGCCTTTCACCGGCTCGCCCCGATCGCCGATGACAGTAGTCATACTGCCGTTGTGCCAACCTGTTGTATGTATAAACTCATCACGAAAAAAACCTCGGGCTTTAAAATCCTCAAAATCCTTTTCATTGCCCGTTTTTTGAATGCAATCCCACACCCACATACCCGCTTTGATCGAGTTTTTCTGCAGGTAACCCGTCCAGAAACCGTGCATATCGGGATACGACAGCGTATCGGCAATGAAATCGATGTACTTTGCCGGACCACGTCCCTGATTTTTCCAATCCCAGATCCATGAATCGGTCCAGAATGCATCTATCGGATAATCCCTCCCGATCAGCTGCCGGACCAGCCCGATGCTTTGTTCTTGATTGGCGTATGAGCCATACATCAACCCGAAAGCCCAGGAGGGCGGCAATACTACATTTGTATCGGCCGTAGCAGGAAACTGGTGAAGCGGTAATGCCGGTCGGCATGCAACGATCAAAATCAATCCAAAAAAAATCAGTGGAAAATGATGTTTCATAACCAGCCAATCAGTCGTTAAATTCATACACCCGCACGTAATCCACCGATAACTGATGAGGAAACAACGACCTATCGATTCCGTATTTTCCACCCCAGTTTCCTCCTATTGCTAGATTAATCAGCAAGTGAAAGCGTTTGTCAAAAGGATAAACGGCGAAGCCCGAGCCCTCGTTTTTAAAGGTAAAATAATGTGTATCGTCCACGAAAATCCGGTATTCCTTCTCATCCCATTCCAGCGCATATACATAATAATTCAGATGCGGATCTTTCACAAATAATCCAGCCGTTTTTTGAGTCCCGATGGTATGATTATACGTTTTAGTATGTGCCGAGCCGTAAATAGTGTCAGGCTCGTAGCCCACATATTCCATGATATCGATTTCGCCGCTGGCGGGCCAACTTCCATATTCCCAATCGGTAGGAAGCATCCAGATGGCCGGCCAGGTACCTTTACCACGAGGTACTTTTGCCCGGATTTCGAACCTTCCGTATTTCCAATCGCCCTTGTTTCTGGTAATCATCCGGGCCGAGGTGAATTGCTTGCCTTCCTTTTCTTGAATCCGGGCACTAATCGTCATCTTACCATCCTTCACCAATACATTAGCCGTATCGAAAGCAGTATAATGCTGGAGTTCGTTGTTACCCCAGCGGGTCGTATTACCGGCAGTATCGTAGCTCCAGCGGGTTGAGTCGGGTAAGCCTGTATAGTCAAACTCGTCGTGCCAAACCAGCTTCCATTTTCCGGCCGGAGTCACAGCCTGATGGGTTGCAACCGACGGGGGAGGCACCGGTTTAGTGATCACCCTTCCGAAACGGTCGGTAACACGAACACTCAGCTGAGCATACCTGTTCAACGGAACAGCCTGAAACAGATGGCCGGTAGCGCTGGCACTCAACCAACTGTGTTTCTTATTCTTACCCGGGGCATAGATTGCTCTTGCCAACGGATCGATGCCCCAGTACGGATTCATCTCCCCTTTCACCATACCATCTTCCAACCATTCGACCTTCCAGGCCGGATCGTAATTATACACATTGGCCAGGATAGAATGGGGATACGCAGGCTCTGCACCCGGATGATACACTTTAAACTGATCGTCGGAATCACCCTTGAAGGTGCGCAATTCCCACTGCAGCGAATCGCCGTTGACTGTATACACTGTATAGGCTTTGGGTGTTCCGTCGATACAGATATCGCCCTGCCACCAGGCCCCGCTGGCCGCAGCATGTACATGTTCGAAAACACGGGGCGAAATTATTTTATTCCATTGTTTGTGACTATGTCCGGCCATGATGTGGGTAGTATAAGGCGCCAGAATTTTATACAGCGCTTCATTGTTAATAACCCGGTCGACCAGGTTACCGACCGGTCCCTGAAGCTTTTCCGACTCCCCGTAATACGTAGGAATATGCAGCGCCACCACCACCGTAGAGCCTTTTTGCACCCTGGCCAGATCTTTTTCGAGCCAACTCAGCTGACGCTCGTTGATATAGCCCATATACCGGTACGAAAAACCATAATAAAACACATCTTTCAACACTACATAATGAATTTTCCCTACATTAAACGAATAGTATTCCGGCCCAAAATGCGAACGATAGGTGTCGGACGACCGTTCGTCCGACCGATTATTCAAATCGAGATCATGGTTTCCAATCACCTGATAAAAAGGCAACTCCATGGCTGCAACCACCTTTTTATAGGGCTCAAAAAGATTCAGCCGGTCGAATACCAGATCGCCAACCGCAATGGCATGTACCGGCATTTGTTGCTTCAGGTCATCGACTGTCGACTTCACATCGGCAGCAACTTCCTTCAACTGCTCCAGTTCCTCCCTATCCAGCACTTGCGGATCGGCCCACACAACAAAGGCATGCCGATGCTGATCGCCTTGAGCAGGTATCAACTCAAAATCAATTTTTTGCCTTTTGGCCTGCGTATTCAGGTTGCGATAGAAAACCGGCACGCCATCGACTACCGGCGACTGATACCCCGACGGGAGCGAATAATACACAAGATCGCTCAGGGGGTCGGTCACCAGCAATTTATAACGTCCTTTACTATCGGTGATGGCGATATTCACACCGTCGGTCACCTCCACATCGGCAATACCACGACCGGCAACATGTATTTTTCCGGTAACCTCAATTTGTGCACTACTAAACGACGGCAACAGGATGCCGGTTATTAATAGCACTAACAATTCATTTCTTGTCTTCATACTCGTCCTTTTAATGTTAGAAAATTACAGCCGTCCTCCTTTCTTCGTTCTTTTCCCGACACCAGAAGACGGCTGTAGTACACACAACGTTAACCTGCTGCTATTATTTCAGCAGCCACATCACTTTATTTACCTCATCGTAACCTTCAAACTGACGATTAAGCGCCTCAATCAGGTTCTCTCTATTGTAGTTGGTTTCGCTGGAAGGATACAACCAACGCACCGGAATCGCATTTTTATTGTCCATATTCAGGTTGGTGGCCGGGTTGATCGGAAACTCCGGATAAGCAGTTCTTCGGTATTCAAAATAACTGAATTCAGCATCTTGCATAAAGTTCAGAATATACCGCTGCAACCAGATTTGTTTCAACTGATCGGCCTGATTAGCTTTGAAAGCAGCTTCGCCTGTAAAATACCCGTCGATATAGGCCTGGTCGATTGCTTTGCCGTGAGCATACGATGCTTTGGTAGCCATCATCGCAGCCAATGCGGCTTTCACACCCGATTCATAATAGTCTTTTGGAGTGCCCACAGTAATCCAGCCCAGTATCCGGGCTTCGGCCAGAATCAATTGCTGTTCGGCATACGTAATCATCATGCGGGGTTCCGATGCAGCTTCTTTCAGGTAACGCGAGTTGATAAGCGAATATTTACCTTGTAAATGTTCGGCGGTCATGGTTGCATAATCGATCGAAACATCCACTCCGATGTACGCATCCATATCGCCTTCGGCTTTACCGGCAGCCAGCTGAGCTACCGAAGGATCGGCAACGTAATACAGGCGACGATCGTTGAGCGACTTCAAATGATCGATCAACAACGAGCTAATGGGGGTACGGCTGGTAAACAGATCGTTGGTGCCCGATACGGGGTGCATATTGACACTGGAGTACTCTAACCCAAGGAAGCCGGTAGTGGCTTGCAGCAGTTGTCCCGAATTCACAATTTCGGCAAAACGGCCGGGAATATTAAGCGATGCATCCAGGGCTTTTTTACTCATACTCATCAGCACTTTCAGGGCAAACGCATTGGTGGCCCTGCGCCATTTGGCAGGATCGCCGTTGTAGGGAGTAGGATCGCCTGTAAAGGCCACCCCTTTTGCAAAATACCGATCGGCCTCTTTCAATTCATTCAGAATACCGACAAGAACATCTTTCTGAGTGTCGTACTTCGGACGGTAATCTCCCTCGAGACCTTTATTGGTAGCCGAATAAGGAATATCGCCCATCTGCATGGTAAGCCGATAGAACATCCAGGCACGAGAAAACTTGGCCAGCCCGAGGTACGAATCTTCCATCACACTCCCTTTAGCATATTGAATCATTTTTTCGATATTAGGAAGCAAGGTCATATCGCCGAAGCTGCCGTTTCCGAATTCGTTGTATTGCGATGGCATTTGAGCCTGATTGGCATAGCCAAGGTATTTCGCCAACGCATTAGGCTGCAAATAAGCATGTGCATCTCTTCCGTTAAACTTGATGTTCCGAAGTATTACGCCGGTGGCCACCATCGAAGCCGATGCTTCGGTGATCGAATCCGGATTGGTATTGATATCCTCAAAATTTTCGCAACTGCTTACCAGAACGGCAATGAGCATCAATACCGATAAAAATTTATATTGAATTTGTTTCATACGATAGTTTATTTAAAAGTTATGAATTAAAATTCGACTTTCAGATTCACACCCACGTAACGCTGCGAGGGATCGACAAAGTTTTCAGAACCTCCATCAGGGTCGGAATATTTAAAATCCCTGGCCCACATGAAAATATTTTGTCCGACTGCCGAAACTGAAATATTGTTGGCTGCAATTTTTGAGGCAAGAGTTGTTGGGAACCGATAGCTAACCGACATTTCACGCAGTTTCAGGAAAGTAGTACTTAACACATCCAGCGGCGATGGCGCACCGCCCCAGGCAGTTCCTTTGTGAACAGCCTCGATATACGACTTATAGGTAACCTTTACATCGTTGGGCGCAAACACACGGTTGTCGGTAAGTATATTGCCATAGGTGTCGTAGGTGGCTGTTCCCGAAACCACTTTCACGCCATCTCCTAAGTAATTCTTCGAATTGGGAACCGTAGCATCGAGGTATCGTTCAGGGACTACCGAACCGGGGTGCCCTCCCGATCGCCACATGTACATCTCCGTTGTCGACTGAGTTAACCCTCCTACCCGGCCATCGAATGAAACGGCAAACTGCCAGTTTTTATAGCGGTACGAAGTATTGAACCCCCATATCCAGTCGGGATCGGCATATCCGTAACGGGAATCGTAGGCCGCATATTGCGGAATCCCGTTATTATGAATTACATTGCCCTGAGGGTCCTTCAGGTAATCGCGAAGCACATAATGATCGGCACGTTCGCCTACTTTTACCCACGGACGATCGGTCGAATACACCGGATCGATCTGGGTATAATACCGTGCGTACTTCGACCAGTTGAATGAAAGATCCCAGCGCATGTCTTTCGTCGCAACCGGAGTCACGTTCAACGTGATTTCAACACCTTTTCTCGAAATTTCCTCATCTGTATTGATAAAATTATTCGAATATCCCGAAGCAGGACTCACGCCAGCCGAACGGATAAAATCGTACATTCGTTTATTGTAATAAGTTAGATCGACCGATACCCGATTGGCAAACAAATTTACATTGGTACCGATTTCGTACGTATCCGACGACTCGGGCAACACATCGGCTCCCCGAATAGTGGTTGGCAAGGTAGCCGAACTGAGGGTACCCCATACATTATTTGCGATCGAGAAAACCGAATTTATAGTATAAATACCGGCAGGGGCTTTGGTATTGACCCATGAACCGCGCACTTTCCACAGCGAAAGCCAGTGCAGTCCGGGAAGCAATTCGGATACGATAAAGCTGCCGGAATAGGATGGATATGCGTACGAGCGGGTGGTCGACGGCAAGGTCGAAACCCAGTCGTTTCGAAGTGTTGCCTCGGCATATGCCATACTTTTCCACGAAATACCAACCCGGCCAAAAACACTATTCACCTGGCGACGGTAAATATTGGAGGCCGTAACCACCGGATCGACAGAGGCTTTGAGCGAATAAAAGGCCGGAATAGAGATGCCTCCCCTGGTCCGGGCTTCAATCCCTTCGTCCTGATTATAATACATCGATGCGCCTACGAAACCATCGAATTGAAAATCGGCCAGCTTTTGCTCTGCCGTTACTATCAAATCGGTATTGGTACTATAGCCCCTGCTTAATCCGATATTGTACGAACCTTTTTGCGATTCACCCCACACTTCGGTCCCATTGGGAATCATGGTTGCATTTCCCGCTCCCTGGAACGATCCTTTCGACACACGCACTTCCTGGCGATTACTGTAGGTATCGTAACCAGAACGCAATGTAGCCTTGAGCCAACCGGTAAAATCGTAGGTTAACGAAACAGTTCCGTTCAGAATATCTTTATCCATACTGTGGGTACGTTCGTAACGATCAAAATAGGGGTTGTTGTTGCCTGCCGTATAACTGCTGTTTTGCACTTCGTTAGGCACTAGCCAGTAGTCCTTGTACTGCCGTACATCCCAATCGGGGGCCGACCAGATAAGCAGGTTGTACATGGGATCGTAGGCAGTGTATCCGCTAAATCCCTTATTGGGAGTAGTTTGTTTATTGTAAGTGAGCGACGAACTCAAGGTAAACTTCTCGAACTTCATTTCGCCACCGATACTGTAGGTGAGTTTATCGTACATCGAATTGGGATACTGTCCTTTATTTTTCACCCAGGTAGCCGAACTACGAAAACTACCGGATTCACCTTGTTGAACCACATTGATATTGTTGTTCAGGATATACCCCTGTTCCAGGAAATTGGCAAAGTTATCTTTCCCAACGGGCAAATAAGGCATCATGGTCATAGTCTTTGCCAGCGGATCCCACTGTTTAACCATCTGACCTTCGAGAGGAGCACCCCACGAACCATCGCCCGATCGTACATACTCCAGCGTGCCATCCGTATTCGTTTTTAAAGCCCGGCCATACACCGATTGTAATTCCGGTATGGCAAGGTATCCTGCTGTGAGCATGGTACCACTGTTGATCGAAACCGACAAGCCTTTGCGTCCGGAACCTTTTTTCGTGCTAACCATGATAGCCCCACTACCTCCCCTCGAACCATATAAGGCCGATGCGGTAGCACCTTTCAGTACGTTAATACTTTCGATGTCGTCGGAAGGTACATCCCTGAGGCTCATATTGCCGTAAGGAACACCGTCGATGACCAACAAAGGCGATTCTCCACGCAATAAAACAGTAGGTTCTGCGACGAATTCTGTACTGTTTCGAATTAATAAGCCCGAAACTTTACCCGTAAGCGAAGTAGCGACATCTACCCCCTTCACCGTCTGTAAACCATCGCCTTTCACCGCCTGTACCGAATAACCCAGCGCTTTTTCTTCCCGCTTGATACCTAAGGCTGTTACTACTACATCCCCCAATACCTTCGTATCTTCCGACAGCACCACCGTCAACGGAGAAGCGTTGGTTACGGTAATCGTACGGGTAGTCATCCCTACAAATGAAAAACGAAGTACATCATTCGCCCTTGCCTGAATTGTAAATACGCCATTCAAATCGGTTACCGTTCCGGCCCGGGAACCTTGTACCGTTACACTGACTCCGGTGAGAGGCTCACCTGCCTGATCCTTTACCTGACCTTTCACTGTTAATTGCTGTGCCATCAGCGGACCTACAGCTAAAAGAGCCGTGAGTACCAACAAAAACGTTCTGCACCTGCAACCGAGGGAGAAAGACATCTTCTTAACAAGTTTGTTCATACACATATTAAATTTAAGTTTTAAGGAATTTAATTTTGGCACTAAATCCAATGGTGCAAATGTAGTCGTATGTGAAATTATTATCCAAATAATTCCACACACAATAACTCAGCCTACAGATAATTTTAACTCAACAAAAACTCTACAACAATCGGCCTTAAAATCTATATTTCAACGAATTATAAAATAACATGTTGTAGAACATATTTCAACACTACTGATTTATCAACCAAATATTGTAAAATTGAGTGGATTTTTCATCCATACAATTCCAATCCATGAAAACTGTGAACGAAACGTGGCTCAACGAAAGCCAATCACTCAAAAAAAGAAATGAATATTAAAAAAGCATTAATCTTTACCGCATTCATTACAGGGGCAATCTCCCTTTGGTCGGCACATCCTTTTGTAAGGAATTACAGCAGAAAAGAATCCGGTTCGGGCACCCAAAACTGGTCGATCGGACAAGCTGCAAACGATTGGATGTATTTTGCGAACAACAACGGATTGTTAGAATATGATGGTGTACATTGGAATATTTATCCCATCAGTAATTACACCAATGTGCGTTCGATTTATATCGACAGGAGTTCGGGCAGAATTTATGCAGGGGCCTTCAACGAGTTTGGATTCTATCAAAGAACGCATACCGGCAAAATGACTTATACCTCCCTGAGCTCCAAAGTAAGTACTGCCGACCGCGATTTCTCGGAAATATGGAATATTTTTCAACAAGGCAATGCAATCTGTTTCCAGGGAAACAATGTACTGTTTTCCTACGAACACGATTCGCTAAAAGCGACCCGCTTCTCCGAAAAAATCTCTGCTGCCGCCAACGCGCACAATTCAATTATAATTGCACAACAGAAAAAAGGAGTATCGGTTCTCAACGGTAACCTGCAATTACCCATTCCCAACAGCGAACTATTACTGACAAAAAAAATTGTAGCGATACTGCCGGTCGAAAAAAATCAGATACTTTTTGTTTCGGAAAACGACGGGATTTTCAAGTACGATGGAATTAACATACAATCTTATCCCACTCCCGCCGATCGGTTCATTAAAGACAATCAGATTTTCTGCGCCACCTACCACAATCAGAAACTGGCCATCGGGACCGTACGAAAAGGAATGGTACTGATTGATTTACAAACAGGTGAACTTGTGTATGCAAATACAAATTCGGGGCTTCAAAACAACACGATCTTAAGTATTGCGTTCGATCGAAATCAGAATCTATGGCTAGGACTCGATAAAGGAATCGATTATGTGATGGTCAACGAACCGGTGTACGACCTGGTCGGTAAGCATAATCTGTATGGTTCGGGCTATACTTCGGCGGTTTACAACAACACGTTATACCTGGGTACTAACCAGGGTCTGTATTACCTCCGTTTACCCCTTACCTCGGATATAAATACTACAGATATACAGGCTATTGAAGCCATTAAAGGACAGATATGGCATCTTTCGGTACACGAAAACACACTGTTTTGCGGCAGTGATCACGGATGCTACCTTATTGAAGGACAAAAAATAAGGCATTTGGCTGAGACGATCGGGACATGGGCATTAAAACCAATCCCCGGTAGGCACGATCTTTTATTAGGATCGTCTTATAATGGGTTCTTTTTACTCCAAAAAGAGGCAGGACGATGGCAATTTGCCCATTTCGTTAAGGGTTTTACCGAAACCGGCAGCAATTACGAATTCGATCGACAGGGCACTATCTGGCTGAGTCATTGGATCAAAGGAATTTATCGCCTGACCCTCTCCGACGACTGGAAACAGGTCGCAGGCAATCATCAGTACACCATCCGTCACGGGCTGCCTGCCAACGACAATAACCGTATTTTCCAGTACAACGACTCCATTTATATGAACACAACGCAGGGCGTATATCAATACCAAGCCTCTTCCGATCGATTTATCAAATCCGATGTAAAAAGACATCCTGCATTCAGGCATACACTGCCTTATTCACGTATCATTCAGCAAAACCGCCAATGGACCTGGGCATACAATAACCGGGTGATAAAAAAGATCACACAACAGCCTGGTATCCTTCAAATCGATTCCGTCTCGTTTAGTCTTTTGACAAACAAACTGATTCCCGGATTTGAGCACAGTACGTTTATCAACGACACAATCGGTATTCTCGGAACCGAAGATGGATTTGCGGTAATTAAACCAAGTCGGGCCACGCTCACACAACCCACCTTGCACGTGGCCATCCGTAAGGTGTACCTCACGGGTGTCACCGATTCATTGTTACAGGAGTATAGCCCCGGACAAGCTGTAATTCCCGAAATCAAGCCTCGTTATAATTCCATACGATTTGAATTCAATGCAACCGAATTCCGCAACGAGAGTGTTGTTCAATACAGTTACCGGCTCGAGCCCTCCGATCAGGACTGGTCGGACTATAACAGCTCCAACTCAAAGGAGTTTACCAACTTAGCCGGCGGACACTACCGGTTTCGGTTAAAGGCAAAAAACAACTACAATGCGTCGGAAGGAGAAACTATGGTTGAATTTATCATTTTGCCGCATTGGTACGAAACCCTATGGGCAAAAATGGTTTACCTGTTGCTGTTCGCCCTGGCTTTTACCCTTGTTGTACGAACCATACGCCGGCATTCGGAACAACGGATCGAACGGGTAAAACAACTAAAAGAAAAAGAGTTGACCGATCAGAAAGAAAAGTTTTTATTAGAGGCTAACGAAAAAGAAAGGGAAATCATCTCACTTCGAAATCAGAAATTGCATTACGAATTACGGCACAAATCGCAGGATCTGGCCAATTCGACCATGAACTTAATTCGTAAAAACGAGATGTTGCTGGGAATTTTACAAAAGATCGATAAGATTGCGACCGAACTCCAGGAACGCCAACATGACATCGGAGTACAGAAACAGTTGAAAAAAATCCAGGATGATATTCGAAACAATATCGAGACCGACAACAACTGGAAGAAGTTTCAGGAAAACTTCGACATGGTGTACGAAAATTTCCTGAAACGGTTAGGTGAAGAGTATCCCGGATTAAGTTCGTCGGATAAAAAACTGTGCGCCTATCTGAAAATGGAACTGAGCTCGAAAGACATTGCCCCCCTGATGAATATGTCGTACCGGAGTGTGGAAATGAGCCGTTACCGTCTTCGTAAGAAGTTTGATTTAAACCGGGAAACCAACCTGATCGATTTTTTGCGGCAATTTTAACCGGCCAGCATCCTGAAAGCTTTTCCCAGCCCGGCAATTATATCCCCTGCCATCAGCGACTCTTCCGACTCTTGCTCCAGGGCCAGG
This sequence comes from Paludibacter sp. 47-17, assembly GCA_001898935.1. Taxonomy (GTDB): domain Bacteria; phylum Bacteroidota; class Bacteroidia; order Bacteroidales; family Paludibacteraceae; genus Paludibacter. The sequence continues at coordinate 175,281 of MKVT01000008.1, read as the reverse complement.
TCGGCCGACAGTCCATGCAGGTAAACCCCCAAGCGGGCAGCCGTTACCGGATGATAACCCTGTGCCAGCAAAGAACCGATGATGCCCGTGAGCACATCGCCCGAACCGGCGGTGGCCATTCCCGGATTTCCGGTACTGTTGAAATAAATGGTACCATCGGGAGCCACCACTTTTGTATAAGCCCCTTTCATTACCAATACAATCTGATACTGCATCGCCATTTCGCGTGCTTTCATCAGCCGGTGATAGGAATTCGGACTATCGCCGAACAAGCGGATAAATTCTTTCGGATGCGGGGTCAGGATGCTTCCTTCGGGCAATGACTCGAGCATCTTCGGATGAGCGGCCATTATGTTGAGGGCATCGGCATCGAACACACAGGGCTCGTTGAGATGATTTAAAAACTGACGCAACATTTCCACTGTAACAGTGCGTGTACCGAGTCCGCACCCAATGGCCAGCGCATCGTACCGGTCGGAATGATAGAACTCGGAAACACAATCGGTATTCCGGTCGGCTTCAAACATCACTTCAGGAGTTACGGTCTGAAGTATACAGCGGTTGCCTTCGGGACCGTGCAAGGTAAGCAAACCTACTCCACTGCGCAACGCTGCTTTGGCAGCAAGAATCGATGCTCCGGCCATTCCTTTGCTTCCGGCGATAATCGCCAGGTGCCCGAAATTCCCCTTGTGTGCGAACCGGCTTCGCTTGCGCAGCAGGGGCTTCATTTCTTCGGCATCCATATAGATCCATGCCGATTCGGCTTCCGCAATCCCCCGGGGGTGTAACCCGATATCCAGTACTTTCCAGCGGCCTACAAACGGCTCGTTTTCGATAAAAAAGAAAGCCGGCTTCGGGAATTGAAGAGAAAGGGTAAGATCGGCTTTTACGGTCAGATCGGTAAGTTTGTGGTACGCATCGGCATCGAGACCCGACGGCACATCGATAGCGATGCGCCGGTTGGGCCATTCGTTGAGCTGACGAACCACGGCAGCAAAACCGCCGGTAAGCGGACGACTCAGGCCCGATCCAAACAAACCGTCGACAACCACGGCATCGTGTTCGGGAAGCGGGAGATCGGCTTTTTCGTCGAGGTATTCCTGAAGAACAGAAGGAAATTCAGCTTTGAGCCGGTCTCGGTTCAACCGGCAGTCGGGCGATAACGAAACCGGGGTTCCCTTGCCCGAATGACGGGTAGCTGCGTGAATCAGGTGTGCCGCCACCGGATAACCCTGCTCGCACAGTTTACGGGCCAGCGCCAACGCATCGCCGCCGTTGTTGCCCGGACCTGCTACAATATAAAAGGAAGTCACCGTAAACGGATATTCTCCCATCAGAGCATCGCATAACGCATCTGCCGCCCGTTCCATTAAACCGGACGACGAGATGGGCTCGTGCTCGATGGTATACCGATCGAGTTCACGAATCCGGGCGGAGGTAAACAGTTTCATATCACAGTAGAATTTCGACCGACAAAGCCGGCAGTTCGACAATAAGTTCCTTACCGTTCACGCTAAAATCGTGTCCAAAGGTAGCTGTAAACACCTCCTGATCGAAATATTCGGGAAGCGAGATTCTGATTTTACGGGCCTGATCGCTGGTGTTGAACAACACCACTGCTTCTTTGTCAAAATATTTGCGCGCATACACCCATTGAGCCGGACTGTTTTTCAGATCAATAAAACTACCATACAAAAGTACCGGATTGGAACGGCGTAATTTAGTCAGTTTGGCTACATTGTCCCACAGTTTCGACTCTCGTATATTCCATCCTTCGAACCGCATCATTTTCCGGCAATCGGGGTCGTTCGCGCCGGTGAGCCCTATTTCATCGCCATAAAACAACACCGGAACTCCCGGAATCGTCAGGTTAAAGGCATGAAACAGGAACAACTTATCGTAAGCGGTCGAATCGGTAATCCCGATTTCCCTCTCCCACCCCGCCTTTTTGGCATCTTCTCCCATCTTCAGGTCGCCCGAAGCATAGGCCATAAACCGTGGCTTATCGTGATTTCCAGAGATATAACCCATCAGATTATGCTGTCCGTAAGTATACAAACTCGAACGAAGTACGTCCTGTACCCGGGTCAGATCGCCGCTTACTCCGGCAAAAGTGGTGTTCGCAATATCGTATACATTAAAATCGAACTGGCCGTCGAGCATCCCGGTGGTAAGGTAACTGGCAATCAACTTAGGACTTCCGTAGGTTTCTCCAATTTGATACAACTGACGGCCGGGCCATTGTTTTTTAATTTTCAGGGTAAGCATTCGCCAGAAATCTTCGGGGATATGCTTGCATGCATCGTGGCGGAAACCGTCCAGGTTAAATTCCCGGAGCCAAAACAACGCCGAGTCGGTCATCATTTCCACCACATCGGGATTGGAGTAATCGAGCGAGGGCATAAAGGTGTCGAACCAGGTGGTGAGCCGGTGTTCGTCCCATTTCTCCACATTAAGGTTGCCATCGGGCAGGTACAAATCGGTGGCGTATTCCGGGTGACGCTGGTAGAGCGGATGCTCCTCGTGCACATGATTGGCCACATAATCGAGCAACACATTCATCTGTTTAGCATGCGCCCGTTGTACCAAGGTTTTAAATTCGTCGTTCGTCCCAAACCGGTCGTCGACTTTCGACGACGAGACCGGCCAATACCCGTGATAACCCGAAAACTTTGTGTTTCTCGGAGCATAGAACCCGTAGGGTTCGTCGGGATTTTGGCTCACCGGCGAAATCCACAGCGTATTCACTCCTAACTTCTCAAAATAACCGTCGTCGATTTTTTGCTGAAGTCCGGCCAGGTCGCCTCCCCAATAGTCTACCTTTGGATGTACGTCGGGGCGGTTCATGGGACGATCGTTGGCTGCCGAGCCGTTGTTGAACCGGTCGACCAACATGAAATACATAATCTGTGTATGCGGATCGTGACGGGTGAGCTGACCGGCATCGGTCACCGGTTTTCCTTTATGGAGCGGAATCAGGACTTCCTTTCCCACCCCAAACCGGTTGGCAGCCCATACTCTGAAATACGAACGGTCGACCCGGGTTGCTTCAACAGGAATATCGAAAGCCAGATCGCCTTTTCCGAAACGTACAAAATGATCGGGCAAGCGGTGATTCTGCCAATAAACCGACACCTGCTGTACATCGTTCTGATACGTGAGGTAAATCTTCCGGTTCTCCGCTTTTCGGGTCACGAGCACCGGCAGGCGATCATGATTTCCGGGAACCTGAAGGATCGAATTAAATTTACCGTAGCCATTGTCGACTTTCTGCGGATTTCCGGCATCATGATTCTGATCGCCGTCGATATTCATCTGGTACAGATACGTCCCGGGGCTCAGGTAGAGTTCCACTTCGTACTTTCCATTTTCGTTCAGCTGCAAATCGGGGGTTGCCGACGGGGTCCAGTCGTTCATCTGTCCGGCCAGCTGAACCCTACCGGGCTTAGTACCCATCGGATCGTATTCGAAGCTGAATTTTTGCTTATCGGTTTTCCGGCAAGGAACCGAATACACGTTACCCCGTATCCAGAAATGCAAATCAATCAGCGGTGATGCTTCCTCTTCGAGCTCCAGCTTCACCAGCTGGCGGTTGTTGTACCATTGCACCAGAACTCCTTCACCCGAGACGGTAACCGAATCGATCTGATTGATGTCGTTAATAAAATCCTGAGGATAAATGCTGTTTTCGCCCAATTCCAGTGTAAGCAGCGAATTGAGCCGCAGGTTGTTGCTGTCGGCAGGCGGCACATTCAGCGACGGACTGCAGGCCGCCAGAGCGACCGCCAGCGCCATCGGCACAAGCGTTTTTGTAAGATGCATAGTGGTCAATTCTTTATAAATTCAAGTATTGTTGTTGATTTGGCTTCCACCTGAAAGGGTCGATTCAAAAGCATTTGCCGACCGGTAATGATATCGCGGCCCGAAACAACCGTTTGCATCATTTCGGCGTAACGGCCGGGATCTACAGTGCTGCCGGCATCGTTGTTATTCACAATCACCATCACCGTTTTCTCGTCGTTGTAGCGGAAGTACACATATACCCCATCGGTGGGAATAAATTGTTTCATGGCACCGGTATGCAGCACCGGATTGTTTTTCCGGTAATGCAACAGTGTCCTCAGGTACGAAAACACCTCCCGGCCGGCCGTACTCCGGCCCTCTTCCGAAAAAGCATCGGCCGCATCGCCCGGCCAGCCGCCCGGAAAATCGAACCGGTGTCCCTCGTACGACCCCCGTTCGCCTCCCAGCATAATTTCGTTACCATAATATAGCTGAGGATACCCACGTACAGTAATGAGCATCGCTAATGCCATTTTGTACAACCGGACATCCTTGTTCACCACTTCGCTGTAGCGATCGATATCGTGATTATCGATAAAATTCATGATCAAATCGGTACGGGGATAGGCAAAATCGAGCGCGAAATGCATGTAAAAGCGGGCCATACCCTCGTTCCAACCCTCTTTTTCGGTAAATGCCTGCTGAAAAACATTGCCCAGCGGAAAATCCATCACGCTCTGCAGCTGCGAATCAAATCCGTCCTTATTGTTATTCCCCGACATGAAATAGGCGATTTCCTGGGCCGTATTCATCCAACATTCGCCCACCACCGTCATGTTCGGGTATTCGTTGCGAATGGACCGGATAAAACGGGCGGCCGTCGGCAAATCGTTGTAGGGATAGGTATCGACCCGCAAACCGGCTATTCCGGCATACTCGATCCAGTAAATATACGCCTGTTTCAGGTAATCGAAAAGAAGCGGATGCCGGAGATTAAAATCGGGCATATTGGGTGCAAACCAGCCGTGGGTGAGCCGGTGCAGGTCCTTTTCCGAACGGTGCGGATCCATCCAGGCCATCATGCGGTAATTCGACGACGTATAGCTGTCCCATCTGTTAAACCACTCCTTATCCGGCAAATCCTTCATCCACCAATGAGCCGAGCTGCAATGATTGGGCACCACGTCGAGAATTAATTTGATACCTTGTTCGCGGGCAGTGAGGGCCAGACGGCGGTAATCCTCGTTGGTTCCCATGCGTGGATCCACTTTGTAATAGTCGGAGCATCCGTAATGATGATAGGAATACTGCACATCGTTGTTATCGAACACGGGGGTGGTCCACAGAGCCGTTACTCCTAAATCGGCCAGGTAAGGTAGTTTCTGAATAATCCCTTCAATATCGCCTCCATGCCGGCCACCCGGATCGTTCCGGTCGACTCCCTGATGATACCCTTCTACCACATCGTTGGCCGGATTACCGTTGGCGAACCGATCGGGAAAAATCAGATAAACAGCATCGGCCGCCGAAAAACTTTCACGTTCGGCCGAGCCGGCTTCCCGGGCTTTAAGCTCAAAATCGTGAACAATCACCTGATCGCCCTTTCTCACCGTAAACTTCAGAATGCCCGGCTTAGCGCGTTTCCCCACTTGCAGGTAAACAAACTGATAATTCGGATTGTCGGTAAACGCCGAACGCAGCTTTTTCACCCCGGGATACCGGACCGAGATAGCGGCTGCTGCCATATTTTCGCCGTAAAACATCACCTGCACCACCTGTTCCTTCATGCCCGTCCACCAATGAAGAGGCTCCACACGCTGTAATTCAGATGCTTGTGCCGGCACACACGGCAACAGCATTACCGCCAGCACCGTCCCAACGATTGCAGAAGTAATTTTTCGCTTATCCATACTTTTACTTTTTTACTTTATCGTCCACAAACAGCACGCTGGCCGCAGCAATCAGCAGGAATACACCCGACATGAGGAGTGCATAGATGGCCTGTGAGTCGAAAATACGTTTTACAACCGGTCCGCCGAACACACCGTTAACGATTTGCGGAAGCGTAATAAAAATATTGAAAATCCCCATGTAGATACCCATTTTGCGGGCCGGGAGAGCCGGGGCTAAAATGGCATAAGGCATGGCCAGGATGCTTCCCCAGGCCAGCCCGATGCCGATCATCGGATATATCAATGCCGTCGGGTCGGAAATGAAATAGATAGCAATGAGTCCCACGCCGCCGGCAATCAACGAAACAGCATGCGTACCCTTACGACCGATAAGTCGCGCGATGGAAGGAAGCAATAACGCGTACACCATGGCCACACCATTATATACCCCGAATAAAATCCCTACCCAGTTGCCCGCATCCTGATAGGCAACCGATGCCGTATCGTCGGCAGCCACTCCATACACATGCTGCGCAATAGCCGGTGTGGTAAACACCCACATGCCGAAAAGGGCAATCCACGAAAAGAACTGAACCAGTCCGAGTTGCTTCATGGTGACCGGCATATGTGTAATATCCCGTAAAATACCGGAGAAACCCGAAGGATGGCTCTCCTCTTCGTGTGGAATATTCAATTGCTCCGGGCTATATTCCCTGGTGGTGACAACTGTCCACAGAATAGCCAGCACCAGTACCGCCGCACCGATGTAAAACGAGAAAACCACATTATCGGGGATAGCGCCTTCGGGAGCCACTTTCGAAATTCCAAACCATTCGGCCAGTACATAAGGCAACCACGAACCTGCCACCGCACCTACACCGATAAGGAAAGTCTGCACCGAAAAGCCAACTGTGGTTTGTTCATCGGGCAACATATCGCCCACCAGGGCACGGAAAGGCTCCATGGCCACATTGATGGAAGCATCCATGATCATCAGGAAACCCGCTCCGACGAACATGGGGGGCAGGTAATGCGCGAATTCGCCGGCGTTGGGCATCAGTAAAAGTGCCGCTGCAGCCAGCAATGCACCGGCGAGAAAGAAGGGCCGGCGCCGGCCGAGACCTGTCCAGGTTTTATCGGAATAATGCCCTATGACCGGTTGGATAACGAGGCCGGTAAGCGGAGCGGCCAGCCAAAACCACGAAAGATGCTCCATATCGGCACCGAAAGTTTGTAAAATGCGACTGGCATTGGAATTCTGCAAAGCGAATCCGAACTGAATCCCCATGAAGCCCATCGACATCGAAAGAATCTGAAAAAATGAAAGGCGCGGCTTTTTCATTTATTGTTCATTAATTATATGGTCAGTGATTGTAATAGAGGACGGGTGGTACCACGAAGTTTCAAATTGGTTTTAATAATCTTATTGGTGTATTTACCCTGCGTTTCTCCTTTAATTTTCGATATCAACAGTTTAGCGGCATGCACCCCCATCTCAAAACCATGTTGTTCAACCGTGCTCAGCATCGGATCCGAAGCCAACGCAAACTCCCCATCCGAAAAACCAAAAATGGAGATGTCGTCGGGAACCTTAAACTGCGAGCGTTTCACCGCATACAAGATACCGGCAGCACACTGGTCGTTGATGGCAAAAAAGGCATCGGGACGATTTTCAAGCGCCAGAAACTCCGGAGTAACCTTGATCGCTTCATCGCGGGTATCGCAGATCCGAATCAACGACTCATCCACTTCCATCTTATGTTTACGCAAAGCATCGAGGTAACCGTTTTTCCGGTTTTTCGAAATCTCCAGATGGGGTGGCGAACTAAAAAAGGCAATCCGCCTGCAACCGGTACCGATCAGGTATTCGGTGGCGGCAAATGCTCCGGCATAATCATCCACTACTACCTTATCGGTCAAAATGCCGATACAAATACGGTCGAAAAACACCAACGGAATATCGCTATCCACAATTTCCTGAAAATGATCGTAATTGGTAGTGTTTTTCGACAAGCTGGCCAGCACCCCCGACACCCGGCTCGAAATCAAAGCCGTGGTATTGCGCACTTCCTTGTCGTAATTTTCGCCCGACTGGCATACGATTACATTAAAGCCTTCCTGATCGGCTACCTCCTCGATACCTGCCAGTACCGACGAAAAGAAATAGTGCACAATCTCGGGAATGATAACCCCTATCGTATTATTCTTGTTCGTACGTAAGCTCAGCGCCAATCCGTTGGGTTTGTAATGGTGCTGTTTGGCATAGGCCTGTACCGACACACGGGTAGCAACACTGATGTCGGGATGGTTCTGAAGCGCACGCGAAACCGTCGAGGGTGAGATGTTCAGCGCCCTTGCAATGTCTTTGATGGTAATGGGAGACTTCTTCATGGCACAAAGATAAAGAATGGTAGATTTTTAGTCAACAAAGGTCAAATATATGAAAATAATTTGAGATGCAAACGTTTGCGTCGAAAATTGAATTGAAAAAATGACAGCACTCCGACGAATCTTCCACAAAGCTCTATTTTTGTATCGCAATTTCATTATATAACCGATAGGGCTTTGCAGTTCAGTTTGTTGAACTCGTATAATAGGGAATCGCACAACAATCAAACTCATTGAATAATTTAATAAACCTTTAAATTGCAATTGCATGAATAACAAGACTTACACGTACACCTTACGGAAATTATGGACCGTAGTGTTGGTTGCTCTCGTCGCATTCAACCTGTCGGCGCAGCAACTATCCGTTACGGGAATAGTAAAAGATGCAGTGAGCGGCGAACCTTTGTTTGGGGTCAACATCCTCGAGAAAGGAACCAGCAACGGCACCATTACGAATCTCGACGGACAATTTACCATTTCTGCACCCGCAAACGCGGTTCTCGTATTCAGGTATGTAGGCTATCAAACCCTTGAGGTTCCCGTAGCCGGCAAGACCCGTCTGGATATCGGCCTCTCGGAAGATGCCGTAGCGATTGGTGAAGTGCTCGTTATTGGTTACGGCACCGTGAAGAAAACCGATGCTACCGGATCGATTACGGCCATCAAGCCCGATGCGATGAACAAAGGGATGACTACCAATGCACAGGACATGCTTTCGGGTAAGATTGCCGGTGTGAATGTAGTTTCGGCCGGCGGAGCGCCCGGTGCCGGCGCTACTATTCGTATCCGTGGAGGATCGTCGCTTTCGGCAAGCAACGATCCGCTTATCGTAATCGACGGATTGGCAATGGACAACAACGGTATCAAAGGAGTGGCCAACTTCCTCAGCACCATTAATCCGAACGACATCGAAAGTTTCACCGTATTGAAAGACGCTTCGGCTACTGCCATTTACGGTTCGCGGGCCTCCAACGGAGTAATCATTATCAATACTAAAAAGGGAGAGAAAAACCAGAAACCGACTGTCTCTTACGAAGGCAATGCCTCGCTGAGTACCCTGAACAAACGGTACGATGTACTTACGGGCGACGAATTCCGCAACCTGGTCAACGAAGTATACGCATCGCAACCCGAAGTGGTGGCTAAATTAGGTAATGCCAATACCGACTGGCAGGACTATATTTACCAGAATGCTTTCAGTACCGATCATAACGTAAGCGTTACCGGAGGATTCAAGAATTTACCCTACCGTGTGTCGATAGGTTATACCAACCAGGAAGGGGTGATTCAAACTTCACTGTTCGAACGCATAACCGGAGCAGTAAGCCTCACTCCTACTTTCTTCGACGATCACCTGCGGTTGAACCTCAATGCCAAAGGAATGTGGGTCAAAAACCGCTATGCCGAAACCGGTGCTGTGGGCAGCGCTGTGGGAATGGACCCGACCCAGCCTGTAACCAGCAACGACGAACCCTACACAACCAGCTTCGGGGGCTATTTCCAGTGGTACAATATGATTAAAGGAACCGATGGCGTTTTAAAACCCTGGTTCAATACCCTGGCTACTCGCAACCCGGTAGCCACCCTGATGCAAAAAGACGATGTGGCAAAATCGTGGGACTTCATCGGAAGCGCCGACGTTAATTACAAATTCCACGGCATGCCCGAATTACGTGCCAATTTAAGTCTCGGAACCGAACGAGCCTTCGGCCGTCAGGAATTGTATCTGCCCGTTACGGCTGCCAGCGATCACAACTGGGGACGCACCGGTTGGGATGAAATAAGCAAAACCAACGAATCGCTCAATGCCTGGCTGCAATATGCCAAAGAAATGGACCTTCATAACTTTGATATCATGGGAGGTTACGAATGGCAGCATTTCTACCGTGAAGGACAAAGCGAATACCGCGGACTGCTCCGCTTCGACTCGAACGAAGATGGTGTGGTCAACGAATCGGACAATTATTACGACGAAAAAATAAATTCGTGGAAAACCGAAAATTATCTCGTATCGTTCTTTGGCCGGGCCAATTACTCCTTTGCCGGCAAGTACCTGCTCACAGCAACCGTACGTCTGGACGGCAGCTCGCGCTTCTCGAAAGAAAATCGCTGGGGGCTCTTCCCGTCGTTTGCTTTTGCATGGAAAATGAACGAAGAAAACTTCCTGACCGATGTGGATCAGCTCAGCGATCTCAAACTGCGCCTTGGCTATGGAGTCACCGGCCAGCAGGATCTCGGACAAGGCGACTACCCTTACATCCCGGTTTACAAAGAAAATAAGGATGGCGCCAATTATCCGTTTGAAAACGAAAACGGCCAGTTGGAATATTACAAAACCCACCGTCCGAACGTGTTCAACAGCAAACTGAAATGGGAGGAAACCACTACTTGGAACGGAGGTATCGATTTCGGATTATTTAAACAACGTCTTACCGGTTCGATCGATTATTACCATCGCATTACCAACGACCTGCTCAACGTGGTCGATATTCCGCTGGGAACCAATTTCAGCAACCGTGTGGTGAGCAACATCGGCTCGCTTACCAACAATGGAATCGAACTTGCCTTGAACGGCCGTATTATTTCGAAAAAAGACATCAGCTGGGAAATAGGATTCAACCTCACCCACAACAAAAATAAAATCACAAAGCTTACTACCGGCACCGGTGAAGGGTATTATGTAGCAACCGGCGGAATATCGACGGGAACAGGAACCAATGCCCAGGCACATTCAGTCAGTCACCCGGCAAGCTCGTTCTACGTATACAAACAGAAATACGATGCCAACGGTAAACCCATCGAAGGGGAGTTCGAAGATTTAGTAGCCGACGGAATCATCAACAGCCAGGATCTTTACTTCTACAAAAGTCCGGCTCCCGATTTACTGGCAGGCCTCTCGTCGAAATTAATCTACAAAGATTTCGACTTCAGCTTCAGCCTGCGTTCGAGCATCGGCAACTACATGTTCAACGATGTGGCCGCACGTAGCCACGACATGAGTACCGCCGGAATATGGTCGACTTCGGGATTCTTCTCCAACAAACCGAAATCGGCCCTTGAAACCAATTTCACTCAGAACAAAACCAATGCGCATCTGTCCGATTATTATGTACAGGACGCATCGTTCCTGAGAATGGATAATATTACGGCCGGCTATTCGTTCAAGAATGTGCTCGGAGTGATTTCCGACGCACGAATTTATGCAACCGTTCAGAACCCGTTTGTGATCACCAAATATTCCGGACTCGATCCCGAAAAATTTGATGGTATCGACCGCGATCTCTATCCACGGCCCATGGTATCGCTCATCGGTTTAAGTCTGAAATTCTAACTTATTAAAAACAAAATGGATATGAAACGTAACATCTCAACATATTTTGTACTGGCACTGACGGGATTGTTTACCCTGCAGCTCACCTCCTGCGTAGGCGACCTCGACGTTGAGCCTATCGACGAAAGCGTAACCCAGTCTTTTGAGCAAGATCTGGTGTTTACCAAAATCTACTCTTCGCTTACCCTTACCGGACAGGAAGGACCGGCCGGCGATGGCGACGTGGCGGGTATCGACGAAGGATTTTCGGCCTTTATACGCCTCATCTGGAACCTCAACGAACTTCCTACCGACGAAGCTATTTGTTCGTGGGGCGACACCGGCATTCCCGAACTGAATTTTAATTCGTGGTCGGATGCCAACGATTTCACAAAAGGACTGTACGGACGGTTTTACTTCAACATCACCTTGTGCAACCAGTTTCTGGAAATGACCAAGAACATGACCGACGAAAAAACCAAACGTCAGCGTGCCGAAACGCGCTTCATGCGCGCCATGAATTACTATTACCTCATGGATATGTTCGGCAATGTGCCGTTTACCGAGGTAGTAGCGCTCGAACCTCCTATGCAGATAAAACGTAAAGAGTTGTTTGCCTGGGTCGAAAAGGAATTGATTGCGGCCGAAGAGGATATGTTCGAACCCAAAACCGCTCCATACTACCGGGTCGATAAAGCGGCTGCCTGGTTGTTATTATCGCGCCTGTACATCAACGGTGAAATTTACACTACCGTGTACGATAAAGAAGGAACCGTACTGGAAGCCGGCACGACCTACTGGAACGAAGCTGCCAGTTGGGCAAAAAAAGTGATCGATTCGCCCTATAAGCTTACCCCTGTTTACCATCACCTGTTTATGGCCGATAATGCCGGTATTCTCGACGGATCGACCGTGAATAAGGCACCCGAAGAAATCATCTTCCCGATTGCCTGCGACGGAATTCAAACGCGCAGCTGGGGAAATTCGCTTTTCCTGATCGCCTCCACCTTCCGTTCCGACATGAAACCGGCAGGCACCTCGGAAGCCTGGGCCGGCAACCGTGCCCGTTCGTCCATTATCCGTAAGTTTTTCCCTACCGTTTTTAACTATACCGACCCTACCGACCTTACTACCGGAGCAACAGCCCCTGTAAGTCGTTGGACCCGCGATGCTCGTGCTTTATTTTTTGCTAAGGATCGCCAACTGGAAATTGACATCCCCGCTCGTTTTGTCGAAGGTTACTCGGTAGCAAAATGGACCAATGTACGGGCCGATGGTAAGCCGACCAGTAACGGACAGTACACGGATACCGATGTACCGTTTATGCGGGCAGCCGAAGCCTATTTAACCTATGCCGAAGCAGTATTGCGCGGAGCACCGGTTAGCGGGATGACGGCTTTGGAAGCCGTGAATGCATTACGTAGCCGCGCCGGTGCACGTACGCAAACTGCCGTTACACTCGATTACATCCTGGACGAAAGAGCACGTGAATTCAGCTTTGAGGGACACCGCCGCGTCGACCTGATCCGTTTCAATAAGTTCGGAGGCAATAACAATTACCTGTGGCCCTGGAAAGGGGGCGAAAAAACGGGCAAAGACTTTGCTCATTACTACAATGTATTTGCACTTCCTGCATCGGATTTGAACGCAAATCCCAACCTGGTGCAGAATATCGGTTATTGAAATTATCTTACTGATGGTTTCGCTCGTCCTGTGAGGGATCGACATCCGGAAACAGGGCTGAGCGAAGCCTGATATAAACCGGGTGCAAACGTTTGCACTACATTTTCATACATTTACAAAACATTTTGTTTTCATATATTGTTTAATATTGTAACTTTGACACCAAGTATCCGGAAAAATCATTTATTAATTTTTAAATTCAATGTTATGAAGAAACTTTTTACTCTTTTTACTGCTTTCGTAAGCTGGCTGGCATTCGCCAATCAGGCTTCGGCTGCCGAAATTACCTTTACCGTGGAGGTTCCGACTCCTACTTATGAAGTATGGCTGGTAGGTAATTTCAACGGATGGAACAATGGAATAACAAAAATGAACAAGGTGGATGATACTCATTACACCATTACCCTCGACGAAGCTACCTTCAATGATGGAATCACTGCTGCAACCCTGAAATACAAGTACCTCAGCGGCCCCGGCGACTGGGCATATGTTGAAAAAAACGAAAACGGCGGTGAAATCAGCGACCGTGATTATCCGGGAGCCGGCGTAACCGATGTCGTAAAGAAATGGGCTACTGTTTACAATCCTAATGTTGCTCCTATCGAAAAAGACATTTTGATAGAAGTATATGTTCCCAAAGCTGTAAAAGAACTCTATGTTACAGGTTGGCACAATGGTTGGAAAAGTCCTGGCTCGGAAGGAACCAAAATGACCTGGAACGAAGAAATGTCGGATGAAGGTGGTAATGAATTTTTCCTTACCATTCACACCCCGGATGCCAATAAAACAGCCTACAAATTTGCTGCCGGTCCATCGTGGGTTTACGAACAGGATTCTGCCGACCTGAAAATCACCGACACCAGTGCGGATAAGGTGTACAACTTCATGCCGAAATTCAAAAGGATTTATCCGGGTGAAGCTGCGCTGAAAGATGTTACTATCAATGTAACTGCTCCTGCAGGAACTGAATCAGTTTATATGATGGGAAGCCACTTCGGATGGGACGGAACAAGCTGGCAGGCCGGAACTAAAAACCAGGACGGTACTTTTACGTTTGTATTTAAATTCGACCTTATCGAGTATAAATATTACAACAAACAGGATTGGACCGGTGAAGAAAAAACTGCCGATGGCAAAGGAGTTGAAAACCGCAAAGCCGATGCTCAGCTGGCTGTTACGTTCAATGATGTGATTGCTGCATGGCCGGCACCATCGGGAGTACCGACATTAGATACCGACAAGTACACCGTACGGGTAGCGAACAAAACAGTATCTGTCGACGGTATTACGTCAAAATTCGAATTGTACGACCTTACCGGCCGCACTATCCAATCGGTAAGCACCGTAGGCTCGTTCACTTCCACCACCCTCAATGCAGGTGTGTATATCCTTCGTGTTGACGGCGCAACCCAAAAAGTAATGATACGATAAACAGCTTGTAGTCACGAAAAATAATCAGAAAGGGATGTTCTATGCTTATAGAGCATCCTTTTTTTAACATCAAATGCCTCCCCTTTATGAATCCGGTAGAAACTGTAGGTTATATTGCTTCGCTGCTCTCTATTCTCAATCAATTTCCGCAAGCCCTCAAAGTAATTCGCACGAAAGATACACAGAGCATTTCGCTCACCATGTATATTATTGTCGTCGTATGCATCAGCATGTGGCTGGTATATGGCTTGTTGCTCAACGACGGACCGCTTATCTGGGCCAATGCCATATCGCTGATTCCGATCGTTTACATCTTTATAATGAAGCTTACCAACACCCTGAAAGGAAAAGATAAGTGGGGAATTTAAACATGAAAATCGAAGCGCTCGATGCGGTTTTCCTCGTAAATTTTTTTATCAAAACTAAATAGGCGGGCCGGTTTATGCGATACTCCGATCTGATACTCATCCAGGGGAATTAAATAAGGCATCTTATTAATTTTCCGGCGATAATTTCGCTTATCATATACCGTGTCGAAAATCGACTCGTATACTTTTTGCATTTGAGTGAGGGTGAATTTTTCGGGCAACAACTCAAAAATAAGAGGCTCGTGCGTCAAATCGTACCGCAGCTTCAACAGCGCTGCATTAAAAATATCGTTGTGATCGAACATAAGTTCGGTTACTTCATTCACATTCATCCATCGAGCTTCTTCGATGAGCATGCTATTGTCGATATCCTTCAGATTGACCAGCGAATAAAATCCTACCGTAAGCACCCGCTCGTCCTGTAGCCGGGGCTTGACCCATTCGAAATCCTGCGGACGCCGGCGCAACCTGTCGGGATCGCTGAACACAAAAAACTGCTTGGCAAAAATATTCCCGAGGCCGGTTTGCTCTTTTAAAATCCGGGCGGCCGTATCGTCGATGGTTTCGTGGCGCAACACATGATTTCCCGGCAATTTCCACTCCTCGACAATCGAGTCGTCGAGCGGTATCGACTCTTTTCGAACCAATACTTTCAGACTGCTATCCTCGTAGCCGAAAATTACACAATCGACCGATAAACATCCTAATACTTCACCATTACATCCCATAATTAACTACGCTAATGCATCTACTCTGTTGCGGAGAGAAAGCTTAAATCTTTTTCCACTTATTAATGAGCGCAAAGATAAATAAATTGTTTTAAACTGTAGAAATAAAAGTGTCAAATAAACACTTCAAACCTATTTTTTAACTTAGTGTAAAAAAAACACCCTAAAATTTGGTAATTCAATTACTACCTGCTATATTTGCAAAACTTATTGTTAAACTGACACTAAATAGAAATCAATATGAAAAACGCTTACTTTTTACTTGCACTGGCAATAGCCGTACTTTACACTTCCTGCCAGTCGCCGGAAAACGAGCTCGACAACCGGGTTGAGTCGCTGCTGAAGCAGATGACCCTGGAAGAAAAGGTGGGGCAGATGACGCAGATTACGCTGGATGTAATCGGAAACGGCGAAACCGTGTTTTCATCGGGTTATCCGTTTGAACTCGACACCGCCCGTCTCCGCAAAGCGCTGGTTGATTATCATGTAGGATCGATTCTCAACACCACCAACAACTACGCGATGACACCCGAGCAATGGTACACCATCATCAGTCAGATTCAGGAAGTGGCCACCACGCAGACCAGAATGAAAATTCCGGTGATTTACGGGGTGGATGCTATCCATGGCGTGACATATACCGACGGAGCCATCATGTTTCCGCAACAGCTTACCGTAGCCGCCAGTTTCAATCCTGTACATGCCTACAATATGGGCGTGGTGACCGCCTACGAAACACGCGCCTCGGGCATTCCCTGGAATTTCTCGCCTGTGCTCGATTTGGGAGCCGACCCCCGCTACAGCCGTATCTACGAAAGCTTTGGCGAGGATCCTTATCTGATCGGCGCCATGGGTGTGCAACTGGTAAAAGGATACGAGGGTATGAATGCCGATAGTCTTTCCTCGCCCGTTAAGGTAGCTTCATGCGTGAAACATTTTCTGGGTTATTCGGTACCTGTATCGGGAAAGGACCGTACGCCGGCCTACATCCCCGACCATATATTGCGCGAATATCACCTGGAGCCTTTTAAAAAAGCCATTGAAGCCGGAGCATCCACTTTAATGGTTAATTCGGGACTTATCAATGGAGTGACGGTTCATGCTTCGCACGACATCATCACCAAATTACTGAAAGAAGAACTGGGATTCGAAGGTTTGGTGGTATCGGACTGGAACGACATCATCAACCTGCACACCCGCGATAAAATTGCGGTCGATAACCGTGAAGCAGTAAAACTGGCTATTAATGCCGGTGTGGATATGTCGATGGTACCCTATCATTACGAAGATTTCTTCAACGATCTGGTAGCTTTGGTGAAAGAAGGCGAAGTGAAAGAAAGCCGCATCGACGATGCCGTTCGCCGTATCCTGAAAGTGAAACTGCGCCTGGGACTGTTCGAAACCCCGGTAACCAAGTATACCGACTATCCCGGCTTCGGCTCCGAAAAATCGGCTCGTATGGCCTACGAAGCTGCTGCCGATGCCATCACCCTGCTCAAAAACCAGGACAGCATCCTGCCTCTGACCGCCAACCTGAAGGTATTGGTTACCGGCCCGAATGCCCATTCGATGCGTACGCTGAACGGAGGCTGGAGCTATTCGTGGCAGGGCGAAAAAACCGGACAGTATACCGAAGAATTCAACACCTTCCTCGAAGCGATCCGGCTTAAAACCGCCCATGTGACCTATATCCCCGGAGTGAGCTACATCAACGACGGAAAGTATTTTGAAGAACAGGAAGATCAGTTCGCCGAAGCAGTGGCGGCTGCCCGTCGCGCCGACCGGGTACTGCTGTTCGTGGGCGAAAATTCGTATACCGAAAAGCCGGGCGACCTCAACGATCTGACACTTAGCCCTCTGCAAACACGCTTGGCTCAGGAGCTTATCAAAACAGGCAAACCGGTGATCCTGGTGTTGAACCAGGGGCGTCCGCGTACGATAGCTGCGATTGAACCGGGAGTAAAGGCGGTGATAAACACCTACTTGCCTGGAAATTATGGTGGCGATGCCCTGGCCGACATTCTGTACGGCGTGGTCAATCCATCGGGAAAACTGCCTTTTAACTATCCCTCCTATCCGAATTCGATTGTGAATTATTACCACAAGCCTTCGGAAGAGCAGAATCCGGCTGCCGGAGCCTACAATTACGAGTCGGATTACAACCCTCAATATGAATTTGGGGATGGGTTAAGTTATACTACTTTTCACTATTCGAATTTGAAAGCATCGGCGTCCAGCTTCGGTGCGAAGGATGAACTGGAGATCAGTGTGGATGTTACCAACACGGGTACAAGGGCAGGGAAAGAATCGGTACTGCTGTTCAGCAGCGACCTCTACGCCAGCATTTCGCCCGATGTCAAACGTCTGCGCAGGTTCGAAAAAATAAGTTTAAATCCCGGTGAAACCCAAACTGTCCGTTTCCGACTCCGGGCCGGCGATCTGGCCTTTGTGAATACCAGCAACCAATGGGTAACCGAACCCGGCGATTTTGAATTTACTGCAGGAGATCAAAAGATAAAAGTAACCTATAAAAATTAAATTATATACACATGAAAATCAGAAAAGAAAAACACGGTACGAGCGTGTCGGTCCTCAGGAGGAAGGCACGATCGTTTGCACTCCTTGTACTGATGATGGCGATAACCTTGCCGGCAGCGGCTCAAAAACGAGCTGTGAGCGGCACTGTTACCGATGCCGGCGGGGAGGCGATTATTGGAGCGAACATCCTGGTTAAAGGTACCACAACAGGTACGGTAACCGATTTAGACGGCAAATTCAGAATTGAAGCATCCACCGGAGATGTACTGATAATCAGCTACATCGGAACGATTTCGAAAGAGATTCCGGTAGTAAACAACACGAGTGTGTACAATGTACAACTGCTCGACGACACTCAAAAGCTGGAAGAGGTAGTCGTTATCGGTTATGGTACGGTGAAGAAAAAAGACGTCACCACGGCTATCACCACTATTTCGACCGACGATCTCGATCAGCGCCCCATTGTCACTGCTGCCCAGGCGCTGCAGGGTAAAGCCGCCGGGGTTTCGGTGGTACGCCCGAGCGGTGCGCCAGGCGCCGGGTTGGCCATCCGTGTGCGCGGTACCACCTCCATGAACTCGAGCAACGACCCCTTGTACGTAGTGGACGGAGTAACTCTCGACGATATCTCCTTCCTGTCGTCGAACGATATTGCCAGCATGCAGATTCTTAAAGATGCTTCGTCGGCAGCCATTTACGGTTCGCGCGCCGCCAACGGGGTGGTGCTGATCACCACCAAAAACGGAGCGGCAGGTAAAGCTAGGATCAGTCTGAATGCCTACACTGGGCTCACCAGCCTGACCAATAAAGTGGCGGTACTGAATACCACCCAATACCGCGAGTTATTGTCGGATATGGGGTCGACCACGGCTCTGCCCGACAACCTGACCGACCAGACCGACTGGTACAAAGAAACCTTTCAAACTGCGATGACTCAAAACTACCAGCTCTCGGTTTCCAATGCCACCGATAAACTTAACTATTACGTTTCGGCAGGATATACCGGCGAAGAAGGGATTATCAAAGTAGCCTATTTCGACCGGTTCAACTTCCGTTCGAATATTGAAAATCAGATCCGTCCGTGGCTGAAAATCGGAGCCAATATTTCCTATTCCGATTATACCAGCAACGGTATTATTTCAGGACAGGGCGCCAACCGTGCAGGAGTAGTACTATCGGTACTGAATACACCTACCTACGCACCGGTAATGGATCCCAACAACCCCACCCAATACAATACCAACTTCTATGGTGTAAACATCACATCGCCTGTTGAAAACATGGCACGCTCGGAAGATAACAAATCGCGTAACAACCGGTTAATAAGTACCGGAAGCGCCGAAATCACCTTTCTTCCTAACTTAAAACTTCGTTCCACGGTAACCCTCGACCGCTTCTACAACCATTCCACCAGTTTTCTCGATCCGCAGAAAACGAGTTATGGCCGTAGTATGCGCGGAGTAGCCACCGACAACCGTTCGCTCACGTCCGTAATGATTTACGACAATATCCTTTCGTACAACAAAGCCTTTGGCGACCACAGCATCGACCTCATGGGCGGAACATCGGGAACAACTTCGTATTCTACCACCTCGTACCAAACCGTCACCCACTTCGAGAACGGAGCTATTAAAACCCTGAATGCCGGAAACAAAGTTTCGCAGGGCAACGGTACATTCGATGCCCACAACGCGATGATGTCGTATGTAGGACGTATTGCCTATAACTACATGAGTAAATACCTGCTTACCGCCAATATGCGTATCGACGGTTCCTCGAAACTACATCCCGATTACCGCTGGGGCTATTTCCCCTCCTTCTCGGGAGCATGGCGTATATCGTCGGAAGAATTTATGAGCGATCTAACCTGGATCGACGACCTGAAAATACGCGGAGGTTGGGGGCAAACCGGGAATACCGCCGGGCTGGGCGATCACGATTACCTGGAACATTCGTCGATTACCCGCGTAAACTGGTGGGAAACCGGCAAAGGCAATGCAATGCCCATTATCACACAGTCTTCGTTGCGCAATATTCAGTTAAGCTGGGAAAACACCACTCAAACCAATATAGGTATCGACTTTACCTTATTGAAAAACCGGCTGAGCCTGAATGTCGATTACTACTTCAAGCGCACAACCGATATGTTGATGAATGTAACATTACCTTCTGAATCAGCAGTGGCTCCATCGATCAAACGAAATGAAGGAGAAATGACCAATAGCGGATTCGAGTTTGCAGTAAATTCACGTAATCTGCAGGGGGCATTGAGTTGGAATACCGATTTTAATATTTCATTCAATAGGAATAAATTGGTCCGTCTCGATCTTACTCAGATATATTACGATGCCATGACCAGCGATGTAATCAAAGAATACATTGTGCGCAACGAACCGGGCAGGCCATTGGGAGGATTTTACGGCTACTTCACCGATGGCGTAGATCCTGAAACCGGAGAATTCATTTACCGCGACGTGAACAAAGATGGACAGCTCACTTCGTCCGACCGTACGTTCATCGGCGACCCGAATCCCGATTTCGTATATGGAATGACCAATACTTTCACTTACAAAGGACTGAACCTGAGCATCTTCTTACAGGGATCACAGGGCAACGACATTTTCAATGCTTCGCGTATTGAAACCGAAGGAATGTACGATGGTAAAAACCAATCGATCCGCGTGGTGGATCGCTGGCGGCGTCCCGGCATGGTAACTTCCATCCCGAAAGCCGGTTACGATCTGCGTGTCTCCGATTTCTTTGTCGAGGACGGCAGTTACCTGCGGGTAAAAGACATCACTCTATCGTACGATCTGGCAAAAACAGTATTGAAATCAAGTGGAATTACCCGTTTACAACCTTATTTCACCGCTTCTAACCTGTTTACCATCACCCGTTACCTGGGATTTGACCCTGAGGTTAATCAATGGGGAAATAGCGGAACTGTTCAGGGGATCGACTGGGGAACCTATCCGCAAACCCGTTCATTCATCGTAGGTGTAAACATCGAATTTTAAACAGATAGACATATGAAAACACAAACTATAAAAAACCTCGCAATAGCTGTTGCGGTTTCGTTTACCGCATGGTCGTGCAGCATCGATCTGGACCCGATTTCGGAATTCAGTGAAGTGATCATTGGCCAATCGGAAACCGGCGATTCGCTCAAATACACGACCAAAGCCGAGATGTATTCGCAATACCAGGCTCTGTATCAAAAACTGAAAGACAATCAGGAACACGGGTACCTCGACCTGATGTTGATTGCGGAATCGCATTCCGACAATGCTTATGGCGGCACCACAGGCTCGGAAGTAGTTCCGATGGAAAATAATGCATTGGACGGCAGCAATTCGGTACTCGCACGCGACTGGAACCGTTACCTGGCCGATGTGGCTCAGGCAAATACCGTTATCAACAATATCGACAAAGTACCCGACCCTACTCTTACTGCCGGTGAACGGAAACAATGGAAAGCCGAAGCCAGGATTTTTCGTGCCATGATTTGGTTCGACATGGTACGCATCTGGGGGAATATCCCGATTGTGACCAAAGAAGGCATTGACATTACCGCTGAAAACATCAAAGAAGTATACCCGCTGTATTATCCCAAGCAGAACTCTCCGGAAGAAGTTTATACTCAGATTATCAAAGATCTGACGGAAGCATTGCCCGATGCACCGGCCAACCAGGCTTCCAACAAAACCATGTTGTCGAAATCGGTCGCGCGTGCACTGCTGGCTAAGGCTTATGCCGAAAAACCCCTGCGCGATTATACAAAAGTGGTGCAATACGCGAATGAGGTCATTGCCGATGGCTTCACCTTGCTCCCTTCTTTCGGCGATTTGTTCAGTCTGAATGCAGCTGGCATCGATTTAAAGATTCGCAACTCGTCCGAATCCATCCTTGAAATTCAATACTTTACAGGGGGAGGCAACTGGGTAAGCTGGATGTTTGGAAAAGACCTGCTCGACCCGGAAGAAAACTTCACCTGGGCGAAATGGGTCACTCCCTCACGCGATCTTATTAAAGCTTTTGAAGACGAAGGCGATACCGAACGGCTCAACCAATCGGTAGTATATTACACTACTACCTGGAGCAATTATTACCCATCGAACAAGTACGCATTTATGTACAAACTTCGTTCGGAAGTGAACAGCATTATTAAAATCCGCCTGGCCGATATCCTGCTGTTGAAAGCCGAAGCCCTGGCCAACCTGGGGGGAGCGGCCAACCTGCAGGAAGCAGCCGGCATCGTCAACCAGATTCGTACGCGTGCCAAATTGGGGAATCTCACCGCTGCACAAACTGCAACCGGCGAAGCCCTCCTGGATGCAATTCTTCATGAACGCAGATTAGAACTGGCCTTTG
This sequence comes from Paludibacter sp. 47-17, assembly GCA_001898935.1. GTDB lineage: Bacteria > Bacteroidota > Bacteroidia > Bacteroidales > Paludibacteraceae > Paludibacter. Next base: position 152,789 of record MKVT01000008.1, on the reverse strand, counting down.
AAGCACAGCGCTGGTTCGATTTGGTTCGCTTCGGAAAGGTAGAAGCGGTTATGAATACTTTGAATAGCCGCGATCCGGGCCGTCTGCCCCAACGCCGGAAGTTCGATGCCAATTCGTATTTACTGCCGATTCCGCAAACTGCTATCGACCTGAACACCAACCTGGTGCAGAATTTAGGTTATTAATCTTATTTTAATATTAAACGTATGAACACTACTATAAAACTCGTACTGATTGGATTGATGGCTGTACTGACCATCTCGTGTCAGGAAGAAGAACTCCGGGTCCGCTACGACGAATCGCATCCGGTATTCAAGAAAGCCCTTGTTGCTGAAAGCCAGATTACCTACGGCGATTCGATTTCGCTGGAGGTAGAAGTGGCCGACGACAAAACTCCTTTATCGACCCTGCAAATTAAAGTGGTGGTCAATGATGTACTGCTGGCATCGGAGGAAATTCGTACCAAAGGAAACAGTTCGGCTTATACCTCTAAGTACAGCATTCCTTTTGCGGCCCGTATGCCCGATAATGCCGAAGTGGAAGTACACTTGAAATCGATCAATGTGGAAGGCTATACGACCGATACCATTTTGCATAATACGATTGCAAAACGAGTTCCCATACCCGATTTATGGATGACCTTCCCGGCGGCTGTCGGTATTAAGTTAACCCTGGTGGATCCGGCTAAGCATATTTATCAGGCCTCCAATTTAACTCTCAGCAACAATATCACGTTCCGGTTGGCTACCAAGGTGCGTTCGGGCAACCGCATCGATTGGTCGGGGATGGCATTCGGTATGCCCAACGGCGAATTCGGTCTTATCGACGATATCAACGATCCGCAGATTGTACTTTATGATCCTACGATTTATGGTTTCAACAAAATCACGGTCGATTTGCTGAATTTCACGGTCAGCGGAGAAGGGCGTAAACTCGAACCGGCCACTGCATTAAATATTGCCGGTTTTGCGGCTGAAAAACTGACCTCGATCGACAATCTGAATGTAGCGCATCAAAGAGACTGGAAGACATTGGAAACGTATATGGGTAAAGATGTGGAAATCACTTTCACCGGATTTGGTAATCTGGCCACCTCCCTCACTCCCGACTTCTTTGAAGTTACAGGTACCGACAAGGCTAAATTTCTGGGCGAAACCGGGGTTTACAAATTGTATTTCCTTCCGGAGGCCAACTACCTGTATATAGAACAGCCGAATGCCCGCTTCCCGAATGCTTTGTGGCTCGATGGTGTCGGTGCCGGCCGGCCGGTAGCTCCGTTTGTTAAAACTACCTCGTGGAACTGGAATACGCCCGAAGAATATATTTTCTGCCGGAAAATTGCGGAGGGAGTTTTCCAGGCTACCTTCTACGCCAATCATATTGAAGCGGCAACGATAGAGGAACCCTGGCGCGAACGCTTCAGCATGAAGTTCTTCCACCGACGGGGCTGGGAAGGCGAAGAAGATGCACGAACCTATACTATTTCGACTCCTAATTTGTTTGCCCCTACCGAGTCGGATAAAGGGAACTTTGTCGGAACTCCCGACTTTGAAGGGAAAGGTGGTGTATACCGCTTTACGATCAACACGAATAATAAAACGATTAGTTTCGTAAAACTAAATTAATCTGCTCATCAATCCTGAGCCGGCATAATACCGGCTCAGGATTGACAATTCGTGCCAAGGTGCAATCTTTACAGGACCCGATCGCCGTCGGATCGTTGCGCAGCCCGGCTCCGACACCTGTTCAACTATAATTCGAAGCTCACAGCATTTATCATCCACATCTTCGTTCAACTACTGCCCATGAAGCGTTTTCTTTTATTTTCACTTGCCGTAATCACAGTTGTTTCGTGCAAAGATCCGGTAACACCGCCCGATATCGAACCGGTAACCATCGACACTACCAGGAGTGTCAAGGTCTGGCTCACCACCGGCAACGAAGCTCATTTGCTCGAGCAACGGAATTCGATCGAGTTCTCGAGAGAGCTGGGCGATTTTACTCTTCAGGTGGATTCTACTCAAACTTTCCAGACCATCGACGGATTCGGAGCAGCACTGACGGGATCATCCGCCTTTTTGCTGAAAAACCTTCCGGCCGCCCGGCGTGATTCTATTCTAAGGGATTTATTCGACCCGCGTAAAGGCATCGGTATCAATTACCTGCGATTGAGCATCGGTTCGTCCGATTTTAATATTGGTGTGTACAGTTATGCCGATGGCGGAACTATCGAAAGCTTCGCGATTCCCGAACGCGACCGGACGGACCTGATTCCGGTGTTGAAAGAAATTCTGAAAATCAATCCGACGATTAAAATCATGGCAAGCCCGTGGAGCGCTCCGGCCTGGATGAAAAATAACAATTCCATGATGGGGGGCAGCCTGCGTGGGCCTGAGGTATACGACGATTTTGCCGAATATTTCGTTCGTTATATTAAGGCTTTTGCTGCGGAGGGCATTCATATCGATGCCATTACCCTGCAAAATGAGCCGATGCACGAAACCAACGGGTATCCGACGATGAAAATGCTCTGGCAGGAACAGAACGAAATCATCCGCGATTACCTCGGCCCTCAGTTTAAAGCCAACAAGCTGACCACCAAAATCATCATCTGGGATCATAATTTCGACATGGCCTATTATCCGGTGAGCATACTCAACGACCCGGTGACCCGAATGTACGTGGATGGTACCGGATGGCATGGTTACGGTGGAACGGCGGCGGCTATCGATCAGGTGCAGGCGGCGCATCCCGACAAGAATGTGTATTTCACCGAACAGTCGGGCGGTGGCTGGAACACCGACACCCGCATGGGAAATATGTTTTACTATATGCGTGAGTTTTTGATGGCTTCGGTCAACCGCGGTTCAAAAAACTTCCTGATGTGGAACCTCGCGTTGAATCCCGATCATGGTCCGACCACCACCAGTGGAGGTTGCCGGAACTGCCGGGGGGTGATCACCATCCGTCCCGACGAAACTTACCTGCGCAACGAAGAATATTACCTGATCGGGCATTTCTCGAAATTTGTCCGCCTGGGTGCACAACGGATCGCCCACACGGTAGCCTCCGGGACGCCCAACGGACTCACCATCAGCTCGTTTATGAATACCGACGGAAGCAAGGCGGTAGTGGTATTGAACCGTAGCGGACAAAAACTGATGTATAATGTACGCTGTGGAAACCGTAAATTCAGGTATGAACAATACAACGAATCGGTGGTTACATTTAAATTTTAGCGTCAAGAGTCAAAGATACCGGGCCGGCATTCAATGCCCGGATCGGAACGCTTGCTCGCCTTTTAACTCTATCAACATGAACAAACTTTTCATCCCCTTTCTGATGCTGTTGTTTGCAGGATGCAAGCCAGCCGCACCCGACGTTGCCGTATGGTCGTCGCTACCCTCCGACAAGGAGCAGTTACTTATCACCGGCAGCGCTTCCTTCGTTACAGGAAGCGCACTTGCCGAAACCGCGACCCTCTTTCCCGACCAGGAGCGGCAGATCGTGGATGGTGTAGGAGCAGCACTTACGCATGCTTCGGCCTATGTGTTCCACCGCAACCTGACGCCCGAACGACGCGACTCCCTGTTCCGCGTGCTTTTTACTCCCGAAGGCATCGGTATGAATTACACCCGCCTCTGCGTGGGCGCATCCGATTTTGCCTCCGAAATTTTCAGTTACAGCGAGCGTGAAGATTTCACTTTGTCGAATTTTTCGATTGCAAAAGATCAGGAAGATGTTATTCCGATGCTGAAGGAAATATTGAAAATTAATCCTGGCTTACAGATTATGGCCTCGCCCTGGAGTCCGCCTGCATGGATGAAAACCAACGGAAGCATGATCGGCGGCAAGTTGCGCCCCGATTGTTACGGCGTGTATGCCGATTACCTCATCAGGTACATTAAAGCTTATGCTGCCGAAGGGATTACAATTCATACCATGACGGTGCAAAACGAACCGGAATATTCCACGGCTGCCTATCCGTGCATGGACATGACAGCCGAAGAGCAGAAGGTATTTATCCGCGACCACCTGGGCCCCAAGATGCAGGCAGCCGGAGTAGCGACCAAGATCGTGCTGTTCGATCACAATTGCGACAATCCCGGCTATCCTATCCATATCCTCAACGATAGTGTGGCACGGCACTATGCTGCCGGTTCGGGTTTCCACCTTTACAAAGGCGACATCAAAGCGTTGTGTGAAGTAAAAACTGCCCACCCCGACAAAGATCTTTATTTCACCGAGCAATCGGGAGGGGGCTGGGCACCCGATTTTGATCAGAATGTTCGCTGGTATGCCGGCCATCTGATTGCCGGCGCCATGAATTGCTGGAGCAGGAATGTATTGCTCTGGAACCTGGCACTGGATGAGAACCACGGTCCGAAAAACGCCGGATGCCAGGATTGCTACGGTGTGGTAACGGTGCGTAGCGATGGCACTATCGATCACAACGGAGAGTATTACGCCCTGGGACATTTTGGCAAAGCCGTCCGGCCGGGAGCAAAACGAATCGAATCGGAGTCCGGCGGATTAAGTGGCGTCGCCTTTAAGAATCCGGACGGAACACTGGTGTATCTGGCAGTATTCTACGGCACGTCCGACCGGCCGTTTAAAATAACCGATGGAAAACGGATATTTGAATACACCTTCCGACCGGGCGAAGTGGCAACCTTTGTATTCTGAGGCAATAAGCAATTCCTTAGTGCCGTTTCATAAGAGCCGTTTCAGGATCACACCGTTTTCAGGCATCAATCGCAATTTCGATTTTTGCCGTTTCCCCGACAACAGGTCGATATAGTTTCCTTCGGGCAACTGATAATCGAACGCTTTTTCTTCCAGGTTGAAGAACACCCATAGTTCTTCTTCCTGGTTGAAGCGTTTATAGCCCAGCACCTTCCCTTCGGCCACTACAAATTCGACGGGGCCGTTGCTCAATACCGGATGTTGTTTGCGTATGGCGATGAGCTGCTGGTAGTACGCAAAGTGCCGGTTGTCGAACTTCACCTTGTCGTAGCGACTCCGAACCGGATCACCGGGTGCCGCGTAACGCTGCTCAGGCTCAAACTGCAGGTCGGGCCAGATCAGCGGTTTGCGGCAATGCGGGTCGTCGGCGCCCCACATTCCCATCTCTTCGCCGTTCCACACCTGGGGAGCTCCGGGGATGGTAAACAAATGCATCAGGTACAGCTTCAACCGCGCTCTGGCCTTTGCATCGGGCTTACCGGTGCGGTAAGCAGGATTCTCGTGCGCATTCGCCTGATACTTGTATCGATTGGGATTGAAGAAGTCGGTGAGCAGGCGCGGCGTATCGTGCGACGATGATACATTCATCATCGCCCCCACTGTAGCGGGTCGCAGCCGGTTCCAATGATATTCGAGGCTATCCTTCAACTGCCGGGCATCCATCGGGTGTTCGGTGACGGCAAAAAAATAGCGGGCCGGCCGGTAAACCTGGTAAAACATCACCGCATCGAAAATATCACCTTCCACATAGGGCTTCGGATCCATGAGCCGATCGGGCCATTGCTCCCACCAAATCTCGCCTACCAGATAAGCATCGGGCTTGATGCTTCTGAGCTCTTTTCGCCAGTCGCGCCAGAACTTCAGGCCTATATGATCGGCCACATCGAGCCGGAAGCCATCAATACCTTTGGTACTATCGCCGTCGGGGGCCAGCCAACGTCGGGTAACGTCGAAAATATGCCGCTTCGGCCCCTGATGAATATCGCCCTCATAAGGCCGGCCCGGCTGCTGGTGCGTGGTGATGTCGGTCTTCCTGAATTCCGGCATGTATTTCACCCCCATCCAACCTTCGTATTCGAACTCATTTCCGGGCGTCGACGGATCATCAAAACGGGTAATATTATACCAGTCGCGGTAAGGCGATTGTCCCTGATTCTTCAGTATATCCTGCCAGGCCCAGAACTGCGTGCCGGTGTGGTTCCAGGAGAAATCGACGATTACCTTCATCCCCCGGCGATGCATCTCGTCCACTACCTTCAGGAACAAGCGGTCGGCCGACGTCCATTTCCAGGTCGAAGGATCGCCCGGATCCTCGGAAGCGATGATGGCTAAATCGCCCTCCGGATCCGGACCAAAATGAATATCGATGTGGTGATAATGCCGCGCATCGAACTTGTGAAGCGAGGGAGCATCGTTCAGCGGATTGAAATACACCGCCGTCACCCCCAACTCCTGAAGATAATCGAGCTTGTCGAGCACCCCCTGCAAATCGCCCCCGTAGCGGCGGTACTGCAACAAAGGCTGAAAACGGCCCGCACCGAGCATCCAGTTGTCGGGGCGCTCCCAGGCTTGTGTCCAGGGCGTTACGCACCAGCCATCGGGGGCGATGGTGCCCATATGCTCGTCGCGCATCGTAATCGCCACCGGATCGTTGCCAGGGTCGCCATTGCGGAATCGCTCCACGAAAATCTGGTACCAAACCATTGTCGGGGCCCAGGCGGGAGGAGCGGAAAATTGTGCACCGGTATCCGAACCGCTTATTTCTTCACCGATGCCAGCGACTTTCCCATCTGCTCGCCTATCTGAGCAAAAGCAGTTGCCAGAGCCTCCATCACATGTTGAGCCGTGGTTCTTCCTTCGTCCGATTGCCACAAGCTAACATACCGGGCCAGTTTTTCGTCGTCAACATCTTTATAGGCAAACAAACAGTTCGCTTGTATGCTCTGACGCATCAACATCTCAAAATTCGGGGGGAACGATTTCTTCATCCGTTCGCTTATTTGTTCCTCGTCGAGTCGTTGAGCTTCCGGAAGCATGGCATTCCCGCCTCTGATCATTGCGCCTACCATTGTAGTGGTCATATCCATCGCTGTTTCGGCCGTTTTTTGATCATCGATCAGCCGGTCGACTAATTTCAGACGATCGGCCGAAGGCGGATTAGCAACCAATTGTTCCCTGAACGCTACCAGTTCTTTCTGTTTTTCGGGCTGAAGCAACCCCTGTTCGAGCAGCGAAAACTCCTGTACCATAGGATTTTTATACAATTTAACCATTGTTTCAAGTTCTGCCAACGGAACTTCTTCTTCCAGATAAGTCAGAAATAGTTTTTCAAGGTTTTTCGCGTTCAACACTTGCAGCATGGCTTTTTTGTAGGGACCGGTCTCGGGATTGTTGGCCAGCGACGGATGCATATCGAGCTGACTGGCAAACTGTTGATCAATATTCTTCACCATCAGGTTCATTCCCGAAGTCTGATAGACTTCGCGCGCCAGCTGTTTAACACCCTGCGCCTGCAGTAAACTTGCAGCCATTACTACAACGACTGCCAAAAACGATTTGAGTTTCATAAAATATTAGTTTAAAATTGGAAAATCCGGTGAATATTCCGCCGCTTCCTCCCCGCCGCAGCATAGGGCAGCGAGGAGGAACGGGCGATTATTTCAGGTATTTTTCGAGAAACTGATCCTGCTCCCACAACAGGTGCAAAATATTCTCGCGGGCCACATAGCCGTGCATTTCCTTGGGCAGAATCACCATCCGGGCCGGCGCTCCGAGTCCTTTCAGCGCCTGGAAATAGCGTTCGGTCTGCAGCGTAAAGGTACCGGGATTGTTATCGGCTTCGCCATGCACCAGCAACATCGGGGTTTTCATCTTTTCGGCATTCATAAAGGGCGACATCCGGTTGTACACCCCGGGCGCTTCCCAATAGTTGCGTTGTTCGCGCTGGAAGCCAAAGGGAGTAAGCGTACGGTTGTACGCTCCGCTCCGGGCAATCCCGCAGGCAAATAAATTGCTATGGGTAAGCAGGTTGGCAGTCATAAACGCACCATACGAGTGGCCGCCCACTCCTACCTTCGTCCGGTCGATATAGCCCAATTCGTCCACGGCATCGATGGCAGCTTTTGCATTGGCAATGAGTTGCTCGACGAAAGTGTCGTTGGGTTCTTCATCGCCTTCACCCACGATCGGGAAAGCAGCATCGTCGAGCACGGCATAGCCGCGGGTTACCCAGTACACGAACGACCCATAATAGGGAAAAGTAAATTCATTGGGATTGGCGGTACTTTGTCCTGCACTGTTTTTATCCTTGTATTCAGCAGGATAGGCCCAGATAAGCAGCGGAAGTTTTTCGGTTTTGGCAGTGCGGTCGTAGCCGGCAGGCAGGTACAAGGTTCCCGAAAGCTCCACGCCGTCGTCGCGTTTGTATTTAATCACTTCCTTATACACATGCTCGATGCTGGCAAAAGGATTCGGGAAATTGGTCAGGCGCAACGGAGCGATACGGCGCTTGAGATTGCGGATGTAGTAATTCGGATATTCGTTTTTCGATTGCAGGCGTACCAGCACTTCGCCGGTTTTCACATCGGTAAAATCGAAAATCTCTTCCATCTTATCCGTGTAGTTCGATTGATACAAGCGTTTGGTTTGAAGGGTTTTGACATCCAACTCGTCGATAAACGGAAACTGTCCGTCGCGGGTATGTCCATCGCCGATCAGGAACAGTTTATTGCCCTCCTGTGTCAACACATATTTTCCGTATTCGTTTTTATTGGTTTCGAAACGGCCCGGATCGGAGTATACGTCCTGGAAATTACGTTCCCAGATAAGGCGGGGTTCGGCGGCTGGTTTCGAAGGATTCAGGAGCAGGGTGCGTTCGGTGCGGGTGTCGTACCATTGTTCCTCGAGGATGGCTGTAGTAGCATTACCCCAGGTAAGGCCGCCGAAGCGCAGCTTCGTTTTCACCAACAAGGAAGGCTTGGCCGTGAAAGGAGCCTTCCAGGTATAAATCGCATCGCGATAATCGGCTTTTTTCTGCGGATCGCCCTCATCGAGCGCTTCAACATATACCAGGGTAGCCGGTTCGTCGGAACGCCAGTTGATAAAACGCATCCCTTTTGCCACGGCCATAAAACCTTTCGGCATTACTTCGGCCAGGGGCAAGTCGGCTATTTTCTTCACCTGGTTACCCTCCAAATCGTACACTACGGTAAGCTGGGGGAATCGATTCAGCGGTACTATGTACGAAAATGGTTTATGGAAAGTAGTGACCATCAGCAAACTGCCATCGGGCGAGAACGCAGTGCCGGCATACATACCGGCCGGTTTGTACAGTACTTTCGAACCATCCAGCTTCACCTGATACAATTCGGAGGTGGTGAGCGTCACGAAATTGGCCTCATCCCCCGGATTTTTCAGCATGTCCTGATACGTACGGTTCTGCGACACGGTTCCATCGCTTACCGAAACTATCGGTCCTGCCGGGACAGCGCTCTTGGCATCAATGAGCGCCGCACGATTGGCGGGCAACATCTTTACCAACAACGAATTATTATCACGATACCAGTCGATCGGATTTCCAAGGTTGGCATTCAGGTTGGCGTCGGTCAGCCGGCGGGCCGTAGCCGTGGCGAAATCCATCACCCACAATTCGACGCCCGAGGCTGTCGTATTGGTAAAAGCCACTTTCGACTCGTCGGGCGACCAGGTGAGATTCGCTATTTTCGGGTTGGCCGGCAGGCCGCCGACCTGAACGGCTTCGTTCTCCATCACTTTCTGCACCTTCAGGTTATTGATATAGCTCATCGACGAGCTGATATTGGTCACCGGATTCACGCGCAAACCGGCCAGGCTTATTTCCGTCTGATTCAGATCGTCGAGCGATTTATAGGTAGGCCGGTAACTAAGCAGCATATACTCCTTGCGGCTATCTACCGCTACTGCCGGCGCGCGTTCATAATCGGCCAGTTCCATAATGGGCCGGGGCGGCACTTGATATGTCAGGTTCACCTGACCATTCATTTCTGTCATTGTTAAAATTAGACAACTGATTAATAGAAGATTTTTTTTCATACTATTGAACACATTTAGTGGTTCGGACTCATGAAAGCATACTGCCTGAAAATGCAGTCGTGCAACCTTGCAAAGTTAAAATTTTATTTCGGCTTTCGCCTCAACTCAACGTGTTTTATTCGTCAGTACGATTATTTTTTTGTTTAGAGGGAAGGTTGAAAAACTATTCACGACATTGGTTGTTAGAAAAACTGAAATCAATATTCTCTATACTATATGAAACAGCTTTTTGTACTGGTATTCGTTTTTTTCCACTTTTCGTTAGCACAGGCAACAACTCCCACCCGGAAGGTTCCTAAAGAATATAGCCTCGAAGCCGGTTACCGCACCGTTTTTCATCAAAGCAGAATGAATAATATGGCTTCGCACGGCTATGGAGCTTTGTTCGATTATGCCTGGCAATTGAGCGGATTCGACGGCTCCAGGGCAAAATCCTTTATTTCGGTTCCCATGGGTTATACCATACTGATGCCCGACAACCCGGCTCAGAAACGTACGACCATGCTCAACTACGGCTGGACGGTGAGGCATGAATTGAAGAAGCAGGCCCGGTGGATGCCCTTTGTCGGATATGGTTTGTTTTTGAACAGTCTGGGATTCGATGGCGTCGACGGTACTGTTTTCGGTCATCAGACACAATTCGAGTTCGGGTATAATTTCCGGACAGCTTCACGATGGCAGTATTTCGCTAAAGTGCAGTACAGCTACACTTCCTATCCCCAACTCAACGAGCCCGAACGAATTAAGTACCATTATGCCGATATACGGCTTGGAGTTAGATTTTAACCTTGGTAATGAAGGAGACGGACAGCGTTTTATTCGAGTTGCTCGAAGATCAGTACCGGCGTTACAATGTACCTTCGTACATCGACGATGATCCCATCCAGGTACCTCATCTTTTCGGCCGGAAGGAAGATATCGAGATCGCATCGTTCCTGACGGCATCCATCGCCTGGGGCCAGCGAAAAACCATCATTAAACATGCCCTGGAGCTGATGAGCTTAATGGATTACCAGCCTTACGAATTTATACGATCGGCCGGCATGCACGACCTGGCCCTGTTCGATCGCTTTGTACACCGCACTTTTAATGGTGCCGACTGCCGGTTTTTCGTCGAATCGCTCCGGCACATGTATGAATATTACGGGGGATTAGAAGCGGTATTCACCAAAGGCTTTCAGCGCGATTCGTCGATTTATTCGGCCTTATCGTATTTCCGGGAAGTTTTTCTGACGACCAGCCACGAACATCGCAGCGAAAAGCATGTATCGTCGGTACAAACGGGTTCGGCGGCTAAGCGGCTCAATATGATGCTGCGCTGGCTGGTTCGACGCGATGCGACCGGGGTCGATTTTGGCATCTGGACAGGTATTCCCATGTCGGGGCTTATGATTCCGCTGGACGTGCACGTGGGAAAGGTAGCCCGGTCGCTGGGCCTGCTCACCCGTCGGCAACACGATTGGAAGGCAGTAGTCGAAATCACCGAAAAGTTGCGGGAGTTCGACCCCGAAGATCCCGGGAAATACGACTATGCCTTGTTTGGTATGGGAGTGAACCGCGAAACTAACTTTGCCTCCGGTTAAACGCCCGCTCCAAGTCGTCGGCGATTGCGGCCGGATTCGTCAGCGGCATGTTCCCATCGTGTAAAGCATAGTCGAGCAGTTCTGCTTTTTTAATATTCTCAATATGGGGCAACTTGGTCCGGTTCGTAGTTTCAATATGAACTCCGTTGTCGTCCACAACGATTAGTTTGGGTAGAAAAACACCTTTACGGCCAATAAACTCATCCATAATCTTCACCCCTTCCGCAAATTCCTCAAAAGTGGTGCGTCCCAATGCTTCGTAATACGCGATCTCACGACCATCCCAGGTATGCACCGTGGCAGCACTCTCCGAAATCCGTTCATCAATACGCACACCGGTATTCAGGGTATCGTGTCCGGAAGGCATTAATACAATTTTTCCGCCGCCGCCTTCTACATTCACGGCATAGCGCGGCATCGTGATGCCCGACATCCAGCCCTGAAGGTGCTTCATATAGATTTTACCGATTTGAATAGGAGCGATAAAATGCACAATGCCCTTTTCCTTATGGCATTGAAGCAGGTAGTAAGGATGGATGCCGATCCAAAACATCCGCCGGAAAGTCTCGGCCAGTGTTTTGTAATAATCGTTCACATGATTAAGAAAAACCGTCTGGTTGCGAATGGTAAAGCCATGCGCATTAATTCGCTTCACCGCCGCATGCATTTCGACCGTAATCTCCTGGTAATGATTTACATGCGTCATAAAATAAACATATTTGGGTAATTCTCCGCTATACTTGCAGGCCGACGTTCTGATAAGTTCAAGCACTTCATCGGTGACTCCCATCGGCATCACTACCGGAACACGGGTGGCAATGCGAATTACCCTTACGTGGGGAATCCTGCTGAGTTCCTCCAGAATATACCGGAGGCGGTGCTTACCGATCATCAGTGCATCGCCTCCTGTTACCAATACTTCATTGATATTCTTATTCCAGCCAATGTAAAACAGGCCACGGTCGATCTGGCCACTGTTGACATCCACCGAACCATCGAGCGATTTTGTACGCTGGCAATGCTGGCAATACGAAGCACAACTGGTATTTTCGGCCACAAACAAGGCCACCCGGTTGGGATAACGCTGGTAAGCAGCCCCATAACTGCGCGATCCCTCCGACATGGCACCTTCGAGTCCCGTATCGGGAAACAGCAGATGAGCCGGAGTCGGAACCGATTGCCAAAAAATCGGATCGAGACGTTGCTCTTCTTTTTCACCCGGAAGCATGACCGGATGAAAAGGGTCTTCCTGCATCAGCGATGCATAATAAGGAGTCATACGGAAAGGCTCTTTGCCTTCCGATTTCAGGGTACTGATCGTACGTTCGATTTCGGCAATCTGATGTGCATTCAGCTTGATGATCTTTGTCAGCTGACCGATGGTACGAACCGAATTTTGTAATTGCCACTGCGGATCCTGCCATTCTTCGTCCGTTACATCTCTCCAAAGTTCAATCGCTGAATAATGTCTTGGAGTGTAATAAATTTCGTTCATAAATACGTGTTTTTTAGCATATTAAAGCACATTCCACCGGAACGGGCCAACCAAACAGATGCGTAAATATACGAAATTTATCCGTTTACCACACACTCCGAAGCTTTCAACACTCCATATTTAAGTTTTTTTCCGACTCTATTTCGGCCACCGTTTTAGGCTTCACTTTAGTTCCAAGTCTTCGCGGTCCCTCGGCCGTCATGCAATAATCTTCTTCGTTACGAATGCCTCCGAATGCCCTGAATTTATTTACTTCGTCCCAATTGATAAACTCCTGATGCTGCTTTTCGGCACGCCATTTATCGATGAGCTCGGGAATGAAATAGATACCGGGTTCGATAGTAAACACATGACCGGGACGAAGCGATTTGGCAAACCGAAGCGATTTGAGTCCGAACTGAGTGCTTTTCGGCGCGCCGTCGTAACCCACCCACACTTCGCCCAGGTTTTCCATGTCGTGCACATCGAGTCCCATCATATGTCCTGTTCCGCAAGGTAAAAACAAGGCGTGTGCACCCGCTGCAATTATTTCTTCAGTAACGCCTTTGAGCATTCCCAGCGACTTCATATTATCGGTGATCGAACGGCAGGCGGCCAGGTGAACTTCGCGAAAAGCAACCCCGGGAGCCAGCGCATCGATGGCAGCCTGGTGAGCTTCCAGACTCATCTCGTAGATCAGTTTTTGCTGCGGTGTAAAAACCGGATCGACCGGAAAAGTGCTCGACAAGTCGCCGGCATAACGACTGGGCAACTCGGCGCCGGCGTCCAGCAAAAACAGATCGCCGCTTTTCAGCACATTGCCATGGTAATGATTATGAAGCGTTTGACCGTTGATGGTAGCAATAATCGGAAACGAAACTTCACTATTGGCTGCCCGGGCAATTTCATACACCCGGGCGGCCACCTGCGCCTCGGTCATCCCGGGACGAGCCATTCGCATGGCCGCCACGTGCATATCTACGGTCAGGTCCACGGCCCGGTCGATTTCGGCCAGTTCTTCACCGGACTTGATTTCGCGCTGGCTCACCACCGCCCGAATCAATTCCACCGAAACCTTCGGCAAAATCGTGTCCGTATGCAGACGCAACAAAGCCTGCAACTTAAGAAGGTGCTCGGGACGGTAGGGAGGCAAAAAATGAATGGGAACCGACCGTTGCATGGCCTGGGTCAATAGGCCGGACAGGGCCGCCGACGGCAATACCTTCGAAATGCCCGCTTCCGAAGCGCGCTCAACCATCGTAGGCTGCGGCCCCATCCAAACAATATCGTCGATGGTATAATCGTCGCCAAAAAGAATTTCCTGCCCCGAATCGATATTAATCAGGGCCGCCAGTCCCGGAAAATCGATCCCGAAATAGTACAAAAACGTACTATCCTGCCGGAAATGATAGGCATTGTCGGCATAATTCATCGGACTTTCGTCGTTTCCCAGGAGCAGGACGATTCCCGAACCTACTTTCGCGGCCAGTTCGCGGCGGCGTTGTATATACGTTGAAGTTGAAAACATAGGCTTATAAAATTTCGTGTTCCGTTCGTTCGATAATTTCATTTTGCAGCTCCGGGCCCAGATCGTTGAAATAATCGCTGTATCCCGCCACCCTCACAATCAGATTCCGGTAGCGTTCGGGGTGCTTTTGCGCCTCCCGTAAGGTTGCCGCATCCACTACATTAAACTGAATATGATGGCCGTTCATCCGGAAATAACTCCGCACCAGCGACGACACTTTAGCAATAGCCGTATCATCGGCAAAAAACGAAGGGCTGAATTTTTGATTCAACAGCGTACCGCCCGTGTGCAGATGATCGATTTTCGCAGCCGATTTCACCACCGAGGTGGGCCCGTTTACATCGGCGCCCTGAACCGGCGAAATACCCTCCGACACAGGCATCCCCGACCGGCGCCCATCGGCACTTGCATGCATCACGCTTCCGAAATACACATGGCAGGTGGTAGGCAGCAGATTGATCCGGTATTCGGCCCCCCGCGGGCTACGATGACCTTTTACTGCATCGTAGTAGATATCAAAAACCTTGACGAGTTGCTCGTCGGCATAGTCGTCGTCGTTGCCATACTTGGGCGTTTTGTGAAGTAAGGTGTGCAACAAGCTATCGTACCCCTTGAAGTCGGCCACCAAAGCTCCGGTCAACTCGCGCAACGATATGCTCTTGTCCTCGTACACATGTTTCCGTAGCGCAGTAAGTGCATCCGTCATGGTGCCCATACCCACTCCCTGAATATAATTGGTATTGTAACGCGAACCTCCCTCGATATAATCCTTTCCGTTGGCAATGCAATCCTCGATAACGAGCGACAGGAAAGGCGTGGGCATATGGGTCATAAATATTTTTTCGATCGTATTGTTACCGGCAATTTTCAACTGCACAAAATATTGCACCTGGGTTTTAAAGGCCTCCAGGAATGCATCGAAACTGGCCGGCTCACCCGTTGTTGGACCGAGCTGCTCACCGGTACGCGTATCGAACCCGTTGTGCAGGGTAAGCTCCAGAATCTTCGGAAGATTGAAATAGCCGCACAGGATATAACTTTCAGTACCAAAAGCTCCCGCTTCCACACAACCCGACGCTCCACCGTTGCGGGCATCTTCCGGCGTTTTTCCCTGATTAACCAGTTCCTGCACGATAGCATCGGTATTAAATATCGACGGTTGCCCGAAACCTGTTTTGGTGATTTTCACCGCCCGGTCGATAAAACGGTCGGGATTCACCCGGCTGAGCTGTACCATCGAACTGGGCTGCAGCAGGCGCATTTCTTCAATAACATCGAGCAGCACATACGACAACTCATTCACGGCATCCGAGCCGTCGGCTTTTACACCACCCAGGTTGATAAGGCAAAAATCAGTATAGGTACTGCTTTCCTGCGCCGTCACGCCAATTTTCGGAGGAGACGGATGATTGTTGAACTTCACCCAGAACGATTCGAGCAACTCGACGGCCCACTCGCGGGTAAGAGTTCCGGCATCCACTTCCTGCTTATAAAACGGGAACAGGTGCTGATCGAGCCTTCCGGGATTGAACGAATCCCAGGGATTGAGTTCGGTTACCACTCCCAGGTGCACAAACCAGTAATGCTGAAGCACTTCGTGGAAGGTCGAAGGCGCATGGGCGGGTACCCGCCGGCAAATGCGGGCTATTTCGCGGAGTTCGGCAGCCCGTCCGGACCTTTTTTCATCCGCTGCCAGTCGGTCCAGCGCCTCCGCATGCCGGTTTGCAAACTTTACAAGCGCCTTCGCCGCAATTTGCATGGCCTTTAATTCTTCTTGTTTCGAATAAGCTTCCGGATCGTTTAGAAAATCGAGACGAGCCATGCTTTCCTCAGCTTCACGAATCAAATCAAGCATTCCCGACCGGAAAATTTTATACCCTGCCACCGTATGCCCCGGAGCGCGTTGCTCCATGAACTCGGTGAACACACCCGCCGCATAAGCTTTTTTCCATTCGCCGGTCATTGCCTCCATCATCCGGTCGCGGTTGGAGCGCCCTTGCCAGAAAGGAATGATGGTGTCTGCGTATGCTGTTTTAGTCTCTTCGTCGACCCGGAACCACACCTTTTCACGGCTGTTCAGGATCTCCAGATCCTGCAGCGAATGGACCGTAATTTCGGGATAAGTAGGTGTTGCCTTGGGAGCCGGCCCCCGCTCGCCCACAATCAGCTCCATATCGTTGATACAAATCGATTTATGCGAAAGCACATAATCGAGCGATTTAGCCCGCTGCACCGGCACCGAATCGCCGAAAGCGAGATGGTCGCGGTAAAATTCGGTCATCAGGAGCGCCCTTTCGGCCGAAATACGATTGACGGCATCCAGGGTCTGGGTGCGGAGAAATTCAATACGAGGGGTCATAATTGAGTAATTAACGATTATACTTTTCTCTAAGCGATTTCAGCACGTCCGACGAAAGCGATTTGTGACCTTTAAACTCATTGTGCAGGCCTAGCCGCTCATACTTATGGGCAGCCGTACTGTGAAACGGGAGTAAATCGATACCGTCGAGCCGGTCGCGGTAGGGCTCCAGAAAATTAAACATCGCATCCAGATTGCCGGATGCCGACACTGACGGCGGGCCGGAACCAGCGTGTGCGGGTTCCGGGGTTTCCGTCCGTACACGATCGACCCCCAGCTCGTTTTCTTCAACAGCAACCGTAAGCCCCGGAATCAGGGGAATTCGCACACGAACCCGCGCCCCTGCCGAAATCAACCGGTCAAAATTAGCAAGAATAATTGAATTCCCGACACCCGTCCAGTGCAAATGCAACTCAGAATCGATGATTTTCAGGTCAAAAAGAAACAAATCGGTGAAGGGAATTACCGAATCAAGTGCTGTGGACGACGCATAACCCGAAGTATCGACTACCGTGTGTATACGTTCGGCCTTACAGGCCACAAGCATCTCTTTCAGAAAAGATGGCTGAAAAAGCGGCTCTCCACCCGAAAAAGTGACTCCCCCACCCGATTCCTCCATAAACACTTTTTCTTTTCGAAGTTCACGCATCAGTTCTTCTACCGACATCTCGCTCCCTACCGCTTCCATCTCGGTAAAGGTAGAAGTTCCCACCTGGTAGGTTTTGGGCAACCGGCAGGGCGAAGCTTCCATGCTTTCCGGATTATGACACCACCTGCACCGCAGCGGACAACCCTTCAGAAATACAGTAGTACGGATGCCCGGTCCGTCGTGAACTGCGAAACGCTTGATATCGAATACGATTCCCATCATACTATTTTTGCTTACCGGCCGATACCCCGCGTTACAACTCCGCAAGAGAGACCACCGGCCCTGTTTGAGTTCAAAACTATCGTAAGGATGCAATATGCCCGTTGCATCCTTGTGGCTTAATTTCCCGCCGGATGGTAGGCATATCCCCGGCCATGCAGACAGAGCGATGCGCCCAGGCGATAAAAGATGGTCACACAATCGGAAAAAAGCTGGTAGGCCTCGATGCTTTGCGGCGGAATATTTTCCTTACGAATGAGGGTAAGGGCTACTTCGGCCGAGGCCCTCAGAAATTTTTCAACTTGAACGAAGCCTGCCGACTCCGCCGGTATTCCCAGCAGTTCTTCCATGATGTATTCGTCCATTTCGTCGAATCCGCGCGGAGTTTTAAAAAGCTGATAGGTGTCGGGGGTGATCGCATGTTTCTCCCACTCCGTATCCCACAAAACGGCGACGCCCATGCCCACATAGGCCGCCCAGGCGATGGCCACTGCCGGATATCCGGCAATTTCCTGTACGGCATCGGCCATGTATTCGGGGGCTATCTGACTCCACTTATCATCAAAATCTTCGGTGGTAAGCAGTTGCCCGGCCAGCAGACCTTCGTTGGTTGCGTTTTGCAGCAGCAAACGAGTGAGATTGTTGGAAAAATCGGTAAAAAATTGAGGAAAATACATGTTGGATAAATGGTTAGTGATTGGATAATGACCGCGGCGGATAGAGAACTGAATTTCGACCAGCCCCAGCGCAGCAAAGATACTAAATCCCCCTTGCATTGCCGCCGGAAATTGCCGGTTTGTGACTTCGTGCATTCATTTTTCTCCAAAACGAAGCGAAAAGTGTACAACTATCAACATTCGTACAAGTTGACCGCCCACCCGCATCGAAGCTCAGCACCCGGGGCTACGACAGAACGGGAAGGAACGCAGCAGGCTTTGGGGTCCGTTCCCGGGAAATTCGTACCAATATCAGCATAAACCCTCACACAACGCCAAAATATACCATAGTTGAGGTATCTGTTTTGCACCAAAGAGGGTATTTTTTCGATTTCTTACACACCATACCTTTGCGAAACAATTTTAGATTTTTACAACTATGCAACAACTAAGGTTTAAAAAGAAAGTAGTTTTGTTTTTGCTATTTGCAATCAGCTTCAGTTTAGCGGCTCAAAATCAAGGTACAATTCCGGTATCAGGAATCGTGACCGACAGCAAGGGAACTGAACTTACAGGTGTAACCGTTTGGATCCGGAATTCGACCACAGGTACAAGTACCGACTCCCGGGGCAGATTCTCGATCGATATTCCGAAAGGTGAAACACTGGTGTTTTCATACATCGGGTACGAAACTCAATACTATACCGCCAGCTCCGGCCAACCGGTTACCATCCGGCTAAGCGAAAGTGCAACGGCTCTCAACGAAATCGTCATCACCTCGCTGAATATTCCCCGCGAGAAAAAAGCGCTCGGCTATTCGGTTCAAAATGTAACCGGCGACGCTTTTCAAACGCGTCCGACCAATGCACTGAGCGCCCTCTCGGGCAAAATATCGGGCCTGCAAATCATCAGCAGCGGGGGAAACCTGGGTGGTTCGTCGCGTATTACCCTGCGGGGGATCAACTCAATAACCGGGAATAATCAGCCTTTGTTTGTCATCGACGGGGTGCCGCTCGACAATACCGATCTCAACACCTCATCCACAATCAACGGTAGTGCGGGTAAAGATGTCGGAAGTACGATCCAGGATATTAATCCCGACGATATCGAAGACCTCAGCGTACTGAAAGGCCCTTCGGCTGCCGCACTCTACGGTTCGCGCGCTGCCAATGGTGTGATTCTGATTACCACTAAAAAAGGATCGAAAGAAAAAGGCAAACTATCGGTAGAAGTAAACACCGGAATCGAATTTGAAAAGATCGCCCGCTTACCCGAACGTCAGAAATTATACGGAGGCGGATATAATCCGACCTTTTCGACCGCTACGATCAACGGCAGAGAGTATAAAATTGTAGACTATGCTTCGGATGAAAGCTGGGGACCGAAACTCGATGGCACACCGGTACTTCACTGGTATAATCTCGACCCGGAATACCCGGCCGATTACCTGAACCCGGAACCCTGGCTGTATCCGGAAAACGATGTTTCGTATTTCTTCCGTACCGGCGTGGCCAATACCAACTCGGTTTCGTTGTCGCAATCGACCGATAAAACCAGCTTCCGGCTGTCGGTAACCAACAAAAACGTAACGGGAACGATTCCGAATTCCTCCCTGAGTCGGAATTCGGTGAATATTTCCGGTGCAACCAATGGTAAATTCATATCGTTTTTCGGAAGCGCCAATTACCTCAAAAACAACTCCACCGGTCGCCCATGGACCGGAGCTTCGAACCGGAATATCATCCTGGAAGCCTACCAATGGGGTGCGGTACAGGTGGATTATAAAAAACTGGCCGAATACAAACGCCCCGACGGAACTCCCCGTGCCTGGAACCGAACCGGATATACCAATACGGTAGCTGATGAACGTACCAAATACATCGACAATCCCTATTGGTCGGCCTTCGAAAGCTACCTGGAAGAAGATCGCGACCGGCTGTACGGCCACATAGGCATCAAACTCAATCCAACCGGCTGGCTATCGGTAACCGGCCGGGTCAATGGCGACATCTACCAATACAATGCACAGGACCGGATTGCAGTATATTCGCGATCGCAATCGCAATATTCGGAATACACTCAAGTGTACAATGAGTTTAACTACGAATTGCTGGCTACTGCCACCAAAAACTCCGGTAATCATTCCATCGTGGCCAACCTAGGTACCAATTACCTGCAACGCTCGCGCCGAATCAGCGATTTTGTTACTTCTGGCGGATTGATTATTCCCGGATATTACAGTCTGAAAAATGCGACCTCTGTGGTGATCGGATCGTCGACCGGAGTGTACAACAAAGCCTTGTCGTCGGTGTTCGGTAGCTTTTCGTATGGTTGGAAAAGTACCCTGTACCTCGACGGCACCCTGCGAAACGACTGGTCGTCGACTTTACCCGAAGAGCATAATTCCTACCTCTATCCTTCGCTTACCTCGTCGGTTATCTTAAGCGAATTGCCCGCGCTTAAAAACAGCTCCTGGCTGTCGTTTGCCAAATTCCGGTTAGGTTGGGCCCAGGTTGGTAACGACACCGATCCCTATCAACTCTATAAAGTGTACGAATCGCTATCGTCTATCAATGGAAACATTGCCTATGCATTACCTTCGCAGCTCAACAACCTGAACCTGAAACCCGAAATCACTTCGTCGGTCGAGACCGGCCTGCAGGTGCAGTTGTTTAAAAACCTGATCGGGATCGACCTGACCTATTACAACAACAGCAGCCGGAATCAAATTATCTCCTTACCCACTTCGGATGCCTTCGGTTACAGCTCTAAATTAATAAATGCCGGAGAAATCAACAACCGGGGTGTTGAGATAACCCTTACCGCCCATCCGGTGAAAACACGCGATTTCGACTGGAACAGTTCGGTGAATTTTTCGCGCAACCTAAATACCATCGTCGAGTTATCGGATGCTGTATCGAAACTCGACCTGAGTACCACGCTGGTGAGTCTGGTTGCTGAAGAAGGAAAAACCTACGGACAATTGCAGGGCTACGACTTTGTGTACGCTCCCGACGGGCAAAAAGTAATCGGATCCGACGGATTGTACATGCGTACACAGCAATTGCGTTCGCTGGGAAGTGTGTTACCCGACTTCCTCTGGAGCTTCCAGAACCAGTTTCGTTACAAAAATTTCAACGCGGGTTTCCTGATCGACTCAAGGGTGGGTGGAAAATTCTTCTCGCAGACTTACAAAGTAGCCATGTATTCAGGCATACTGCCCGAAACGGCTGCCAACGGAATCCGGGAAACCGGCGTGACAATCGATGGCGTTACCGGAAATGTGGCTTTTCATCCGGACGGTACATACACGGTGAGCAATACGGCACCCAATACCAAACAGGTATCGGCACAGGCCTGGGCGCGCAACCACTACAACGGCCCCACCACCTTCGATATTTTTGATGCCAGTTTTGTTAAATTGCGCGAAATTACCCTTGGTTACACGCACAAACTCCCGGAAGGCAGTGCCATCAACACGATTCATACATCGCTCTATGCCCGAAACTTATTCTACCTCTACCGGAGCAGTAAAACCATCGATCCGGAATTAACCAACAGCGGAGGAAATATTCAGGGAATCGAGGGCGGAAACCTGCCCACTCCCATCAGTTATGGTCTGAACATCAATTTCAAATTTTAACAACAACGATCACATCAATACTATAAGCATATGAACTTCAAACTATTATACAGCTTGCTTATCGTTTCGGCAGCTCTGTCTTCCTGCATCGACGAAGATATAAACATCGACCCCAACCGTCCGGCCGCAGTGCCCACCACATCGCTCATCGTAACAGCCCAGAAACGATTGGTCGACAACCTCCGAAGCGAACAGGTTTCGCTCCGCGGCTCTGCACTTTTCGTGCAACAGTTGAGTCAGAACACCTACACCAGCCAGTCGCGTTACGACATTCCCTTCAGTTACTCGGCCGATTACTGGCAAGGACTCTACCTCACACTCAATAATCTTCAGGAAATAATCGAATTAAACAGCAATGCGGCCACACGCGACATCGTTACCGCCAACGGCGCGGGACGTAATGCTACCCAGATTGCCATCAGCCGGGTGTTGAAAACCTATGCTTTTTATGCCCTCACCGATGTTTTTGGCGATATTCCTTACCATTCGTACGGCAACAACGATCCTGCATTTCAGGCCTTGCAACAACATCCGGACAACATAACTCCGGCTTATGCCGGTCAGGAAAAAATTTATGCCGATTTATTGAAAGAGCTCCGGGAATCGGGCGATACCTTATTGAAATACGCCGCTGAAAAAACCTTTGGCGCCGCCGATATTATTTATGCCGGCGATAATGCAAAATGGGCAAAATTGGCCAACTCGCTCCGGCTCCGATTGGCTACCCGGCTGAAAATAAAAAATCCGGAACTCTACCAGCAACATATTGCCGATGCCCTGGCCAAAGGGGTGATCGCCGGCAATGCCGACAATGCAATTTACAAGTACTCCAGCAGCTCGCCCAACGAAGCTCCCCTGTACCGGGCAACCGTTACGGCCAACCGTAAAGATTTTGCACTCTCGCAACCCTTTATCGAGTTGCTGAAAGGAGAAAACAACCAGCTGCCGGCAGCCGATCCCCGGTTGAGTATTTACGCCCTGAAAAACAATGCTGGCGCTTACGTCGGCCTTCCCTACGGATTGACCGAAGGAGAAGCCGGAAAATTCTCGGCCACTCAGGTTAGTTTGCCGGGAACTGTTTACAATGCTGCCAATTACGGCGAAGTATTGATGGAATACAGCGAAGTGGCCTTCCTTATTTCCGAATACAATAACTGGAGCCAGGCCGACTACGAAAAAGGAGTACGGGCTTCGCTCGAAAAATGGGGAGTGAGCGCTCCGGAGGTCGACACCTACCTGGCCGCTTTGCCGCCAGCCAACCAACGCAATGTGCTCAATCAAAAATACATCGCACTCTTCACCCAATTCCTGGAAGTATGGAGCGAATACCGGCGGACCGGTTATCCCGACTTCCTGATCAAAAAAGGCGATGTGGTATATACCGGAATCATAGAGGGCAATCCGGTAAGTTATACCTTTAATCCTTTATTTGGCGATGGAGGTGCTCCTGCCCGGCTGTATTACCCGGTGAAAGAACAAACCGTGAACAAAAGCAGTTACCAGGGAGCTATTGCAGCACAGGGCAACGACGTGCTGGAAACTAAACTCTGGATTTTCAAGTAACAAACCGTCCGGCGTTTGCGCTGTACAAACGCCGGACGGTTCCGGTTACCGGACAGCCCCGACCCGGAAGACTCAACAGCCGATTTGTTTCTTTGAGGGTTTATAGCTATTTTTGCTTATTCATTTTTTAATCATTCTATGCGCAAACTTATTTTTCTTACATTGCTTGCTGTACTGGCTACAAGCTGTCATCACCATACCCATCTCGAGGAAGGAATATGGAGAGGCGAATTATCGTTGGTCGAAAAATCGGCTCCTTTTCTGTTTGAACTGAAGAAAACAGGAACTGACTCCGCCACCGTGACCTTATTCAATGGGACCGAACGGGTGGAACTTACCGGAGCGACGATTAAAAACGATTCGCTGCTCATTCCTATTCTTGCATACGATGCATATATCAAAGCTAAAATTGGTCACGAAGGACTCGAAGGCCGGTTCGTAAAAAACTATATCGAAAACGACTCGGGAGTCCCGTTTCGTGCTGTGTACGGCACCGCTCATCGCTTCGAACCCATCGAAAAAGTCCCGAACCATCGCATCGACGGCAAATGGAATGTTTTATTTATAAACGATGAAGGGGATACTACCCGGAATGTGGGGATCTTTCAAACCGTAGAAGCTGCCACGGTAAGAGGAGCTGTTGCAGCCAGCCCGGCGCCGGCTTCGGGAACAGCGGCCAGTGAGTTGATCGTAACCGGTTCCATCCTTACGAGTTATGGCGACCTCCGTTTCCTGGAAGGCAGCTATACCGAAAACGGCGTACAACTTTCGGCTTTTGCCGGCCTGAGTCCGTATTTACTGGAATTTACTTTCGAGGGTGCCGATGCGTTTACGGGCATTTTTTACACGACCCGGGGCAAAACACGGCTGATAGCTACCCGCAACGATCAGGCAGGACTGGCCGACCCCTACAGCCTCACCAAACTGAAACCGGGCAAGGAAACGCTCAGCTTCAGCCTGCCCAATCTCGAAGGGAAAACACTATCGATCAACGACGAACGCTACCGGGGAAAAGTGGTTATCATCTCGATTTTAGGAAGCTGGTGCCCCAATTGCCTCGACGAGATGGAGTTCCTGTCGCCCTGGTACAAAGCCAACCGCAGCCGGGGAGTTGAAATTATCGGACTGGCCTTCGAACGGAAAGATGATTTTGCATATGCCCAGGGAGCGCTGCAACGCCTGCGCGACCGGTACGATACCGGATATGAAATCGTGTTTGGCGGCAAAGTGGGAGCCGAAGCTACCGGCAAAGCCCTACCCGAGCTGGAAAAGGTCAACGGTTACCCGACCACTATCTTTATCGACAAACAAGGTAAGATCCGCAAAATCCATACGGGCTTCAATGGACCGGCAACGGGGCTGTTCCACGAAGAATTCAAGCAGGATTTCAACAAACTGGTGGATGAATTAGTCGCCGAATAACGCCCCCTCCGTCATTGCTTCAGAACGGCAATCGTCTGCCTGTTACCCGCGTGGTACAGGCGGACGTAATAAATCCCTGCAGTGAACCCGGCGACCTGAAAACGGATCGAATGCGTGCCCGCTTCAAACTCCCGGTCCGCCAGCGTTTGAAGCAAAGCTCCTTTTGCATCGTATAGTTCCAGCAATACAGTTCCGGCTCCCGATTCAAACTCCAACCGGGCCTCGTCGTGTACCGGATTCGGGAAAACCCGGAACGTACCGGTCGCCCCGGCCGGGAGCTCCGGCACCGACGTTTCATCGTCACGGAATAGTGGCAGCGTTGTAAAACTTTTCAACAATACGGCATCCACCAGGTTCTTATCAATTTTAAACCATTGGTTCAACACCGTTGCGTATACAGCCCGGAAATCGTACTGCATGGCAATATTACTGGAAATGACAGGCACAGCAGGAAGGGTGGGGTTTTCGCCCAGAATACCCGGAACTACCCGGTTTCCAAACAAAAACAAGGGAGCAGCCGCACCATGATCGGTCCCGAAACTTTTATTGGCAATAATTCGGCGTCCAAACTCCGAGAAGGTCATCCCCACTACCCGATTCGCGATGTTCAGAAAGTCGAGATCGGTCATGAACGCATCGATGGCTTCCGACACTTTCCCCAACAATGACGCGTGCAATCCCTGTGAACTGTCGGTTTCGTCGACCTGATCGTTGTGCGTATCAAACCCGCTCAGACTGACCAGATACACTTTGGTTTTCAATCCGCCCGCAATCAACCGGGCCACAATTTTCAGCTTATCGGCGAGTGCATTTTCGCCTTCGGCCGGATAGGCACTGCTTTGCTGCGCTACCGTGGAAGCTGCTTCCATTATCACCGAAGCATAGGCATTGGTCTGCAGCGAAGTAGTACGAATATAAGCCAGTTCCTTCCCTGCCGGCGTTTCGGGAGGCGGATCCTGAATACCGTTCATCAATTTATAAAAATTGGCCGGATCGGTTACCGACATCGACATGTTCATTTCGCCGCCCTGAAAGGCGAGCGATAATACCGAACCGACTTCGATTGCCAGCGGATCGGGCATGGAGGCGTTGGGATAGGCTTCGGGAAAGCCGGGATACTGACTATCCAGGTACCGGCCGGCCCATCCGGTATTGATCACTTCGGTGGAGTCGGATGCACTCATCCAGATATCGGTGGATCGAAAATGCGAAAAGTTCTGCGAAGGGTAGCCAACCGCCTGCACGATCCTTACCTTCCCCTCGTTGAACCGCTTTTGAAGTGCTTTCATGGCCGGATGAAAACCGCAGTTGGCATACCCGTCGAGCGGAAGCACTGCCGACCGGGCAATGGCCACTTCTTTACGGGCATTGCTGTAGGCGGCATACTGATCGAGCGGGATGAGGGTATTGAGTCCATCGTTTCCCCCCTTCAGCTGCAACAACACCAACACCCGGCCGGTTTCGCCGGCATTGGCCAGCGCAGTAATCCACGCCCGGGGATCGGTATTCCCGGCCGATAAAATACCACCCAACCCAGGCAACGCCGCCAGTGCAGCCGCATTTTTTATAAAATCTCTCCGTTTCATTTCAGTTCAATCGATTAGGAAAGCTGATATTCAGCTAAATTCATCAGGTAAATCAACAATGCCCGCAATCGGGTGAGCACAATGTTCCGGCTCGTGGTGCTCGACGGATTAGCCATATAGCCCTCCCATGCCGAAGTCCAGTAATGATCGGACTCTTGCCCCGACAACAGCATCTCTTTTTTAATAAACGCTTTTGAATCGGACGATATCGTTATCGTCAGATGATGGTTGATAAGTTGATCGAGCAACTGATTCGGATCGCCAGGATTTTGTAACGACGCACAGTATCCCAGCACGTCCACAATCACTTTTTTGCCGTTTTTCGAAAATCCGGTGGTGGTTATGTACTCGGAATATTTACTTCGGAGCGGAAGCGAGCTGGCATTGATCCACAATTGATGGTACTGAGGTTCCTGATAGTAGGCCGGCCAACCCGACACATCGGGAGGATTCCCGATTTCCTGTCCCATTTTGTAAGCATGATCGGCAATATAGCGATACAACGAATACGCATCGGCATAATACAGCTTTTCGTCGGGAAATTGCACATTGAACTCACGCACCAATCCGCACACATAATCGATGGGGCTTTTTATCATGCAACCAATATTCAAAGGGTGGTAGAAATGTTCACTTTTGAAAAGCGCCGACAAAACCGGTTTAATTTCGTAATTATTAGCTCTGAAAATCGCAGCCAGCGGAACGATCACCTGATTTTCAACCTGCTCGTCGATCGTATAATATACAAAGAAACGATAGATTTTCCGGCAGATAAACTTTGCCAGTTCCGGTTGTTCAAACAGCATACCGATCAATTCGTCCAGCTCCAGTTCCCCATCGGTACCGGTGCGTCCCGCAATAACCTTCGAATTATAAAAGGCCGAAAAACTTTTCGGGTTGGAATCGTGCCGGGCGGGATTGAAAACATAAGCCGCTTTGGCACTATCGATCTGGTATCCGGTGAGCACCCTGGCAGCTTGCTGCACATCCGACTCGGTAAAATGCGCATCCTTCCCTTTGCCGATGGCATACAGCTCCTGCAGTTCCCGCGCATAATTCTCGTTGGGAGCGGCAGCTGTATTCTTATCACCGTTGAGGTATACCAGCATAGCCGGATTGAGGCTCATTTCGCGGAGTAAAGTCCTGAAATTACCCAGCGCATGGCGGCGCAGCAACACATTGTAACTGTACAAGTAGCGGGCATTGATTCCCGGCTGTTCCACGGTGAGGTGATTGTGCCAGAACAAGACCATTTTTTCACGAAGCGTCGGCGACTGATGGATCAGCCGGCCCCACCACCAGGCCTGAAGCGAATCTCTCCGCCGGCTGTTGAGCGTTCCCGAAACCGGAGCGGTGTCGTTCACCCAGGTTTCGCCGGCAGGAATATTGGCGTCGGGAGTGCCCGGCGAATAGGAATTCACCGGAGGCGGGGGATCGGCCTCAAGGCTATGGATCAGCTCGTCGACACAAGCATCCATCGTAAGGGAACTAAAATATTTCACATCGGCACCGGTAGCTCCGAACAGGGTACGTTTGAGCAAATGCCTTGCTTCTTTTTCGGTCCATGGACCGGTATAGGGCTGAAGTCCGCCGGCGGCAATTTTCACTGCCACATCGGCTCCCTGTTCATTGGCCGGTAATCCGAAGAATTCTCTTCTGTTCATTTATTACAACTGTTTCTAAATAACAGCTGCAAATATACGGGAGAATTTTGATTGACCATCCAGCGGCGATAATCATTTTTCATATTTACTCCACCTCCCACTCAAACACTCCTGCCGAATTCTTCTCCGGCAATTCAATTTCGATCTTCAACGCATCGGTGCTTACCGGTGTAAACGATACGTAGTTGGAAGTGCCTTTGGCTGTGCCGTATGCCGATGGATTGACCACCGGAATCCACTTACCGGCGGCATCGCGGTACAGCAACCGCCACGATTTGGGTACCCGGCATCCGCCCCAGGGTGCATCGTCGAACCAGTACACCGAACTGCCGGAAATGGTTTTGGGACTGCCAAAGTCGTAGCTTATCCACTCGGTAGTGCCTTCACGCGGCCACCAGTGGTAATAGGGCGCCGAACGATCGTGCTCGTCGCGCGGCAACAGCCGGTCGTTGACGGCCGAAATCGACTTGGCCATTACCGATGCCTGAATTTTACTTTCCGAAGCTATACTGGGAGGCATCACCGGCCGGGTAGCCGACAATTCGTTGGGAAACCAGACGGCCATCTCGCCGCTGCCTCGGTGTGCCCATGCATAATACGGGATCAGGGTAAGCGCTACATCCTTCACCCCGATTTTTCCCTCGGAAGTATAGCTGAGAATCTGGGCTCCGGTTTTCAGCTGGTTAATTCCGTGCAGCAAATCGGGCCGTGCAATCACCTCAAACCGGGGTTTTTGGTTCATGATGATGCTCAGCACGCTGAAATCGTTGTCGGGCCATTCGGCACAGTACACCAGCGGACCGCACTCCACAGCCACCTTACCCCGGTCGGCTTCTACTGCCTGATGGGCTTTCACCGTACGGGCTTCCATCTCGAAATACACCTCCACCACATCGCCCTTTTTCCAGCGGCGGTTGATCCCGAAATACCCGTTCCGGAGCACGGCCGACTGGGGAACGCCATTCACTTTCACCGAGTAAGTCAGATTTTTCCGGTCGACATAGGTGTACAGATCGGATGGAAGTACCTGGTTTTGCACCCAGCCGGGAATGCGGATGTTCAGCTGAAAAGTCTGGGCGCCCGAAGGATTTACCCTGATGGTAACCTCTCCATTCCAGGGGTAAGAAGTGCTTTGCTGAAGTTCAACTTTTTTGCCGGCCACCTTCAACGAAGAAGTATTCGACATAAATAAATTAACATAGACTTCGGAATTCTGAACGGCATACACATAGCCCGGAACCGAGGGAATAAAACGGGCGATGTTCGACGGGCAGCAGGCGCACCCAAACCAGGGCTGACGTTGATGCTGCCCGATCGATTCGAGCGGATTGGGATAAAAGAATCCTCCCCCATCGAGCGAAACTCCCGATATCAACCCGTTGTAGAGCGTCCGCTCCAGCACATCGAAATACCTGGCATCGCCATGCAGTAAAAACAAGCGGTAGTTCAGGTATACATTTCCAATGGCCGCACAAGTCTCGCAATAGGCCGACATATTCGGCAATTCGTAGTTTTTTCCAAAGGCCTCGCCATGACTCGTGGCTCCGATTCCTCCCGTTATGTACAATTTCTTACCGACAATATTCTCCCAAATCTTATCAATCGCTTTTATATAGCCCGAATCGCCCGTGAGCGCTGCCACATCGGCCATTCCCGAATACATGTAAGCAGCCCGCACGGCATGCCCGACGGCCTCCTCCTGCTCCAGCACGGGCTTATGAGCCTGACTGTATTCATCTTTCCGATGCGTATGTCCCCGCTTATCGAGCAAAAATTTAGCAAAATCGAGGTATTTCTTTTCACCGGTGAGAACATACAACCGCGCCATGGCCATCTCGGTAATCTGATGTCCGGGCACCACGCAGGCCTGGCCAGGACCGTCGCCTACCTCACGCACCGCACAATCGGCATACCGGATGGCAATATCCAGAAAATTCCGTTTCCCGGTAGCCTGATGGTGCGCAATAGCCCCTTCGAGCATATGTCCCAGATTGTACAACTCATGACTCAACTCTTCCTCCTTCTCCCAGCGTTTACTCCCGGCCCATGCATGCGGATGTTTCGGATTCATGGTGCGGGCGGTGAACAGATAGCCATCGGGCTCCTGAGCCTGAGCCACGATCTTCAACACGCTATCGATGTAGTTGTCCAGCTTCCTGTCCGGGAAAGTCTGCATGGAATAGCTGGCGCCTTCGATGGTTTTATACACATCCGTATCGTCGAACGAATATCCCTCCACTTTGTACGATTCGCTGGGGTTGGCCGCCTTCACGAAATTTTCGTACCGACCGGTCTCCTCACACTTACCGAATGCCAGCGGTATAGTCACTTCACGACTCGCTTTCAACCGTTGACCCCAAAACTGGTCGGTAACTTTAACATCGGTAAACGGAACCGGAGTGATGGGATAGCCGGCGCCCCGGGAGGGTTGCGCATAGGAATGGGAGAAAAGGCAGATAATGCCCGGCAATAAAAGTTTTCGCATGATATAGTTTTATTTAGTTCCACAAAAGTAACCGAACCGGAACAACTTCGGGGATAAAAACGAGTCAGTATAGTAGATGAATTTGTAAAAAATAAAAAAGTGCACGACAGAATAGCCACTATCCTGCAATGCACTTCCCAATTCAGAACGCCGGTTTCTAGTCCTCGACAATCTCCACCGTAATCATTTTATCGCCCTGGCGGATATCGTCGATCACCTCAACGCCTTCCACAACCTTACCGAAGCAGGTGTGATGACGGTCGAGGTGCGCCGTGTTACGCCGACTGTGGCAGATGAAAAACTGCGAGCCTCCGGTATTCCGTCCGGCATGAGCCATCGAAAGAACACCACGGTCGTGATACTGATTATCGCCATCGAGTTCGCAGTTGATGGTATAGCCCGGTCCTCCGGCTCCCGTACCATTAGGGCATCCTCCCTGGATCACAAAATCGGAAATCACCCGGTGAAAAGTCAGGCCGTTGTAAAAGCCCTTCGAAGCCAGATCGCAAAAGTTTTTCACTGTATTGGGCGCATCATGTTCGTAGAACTCTACCTTCATAACACCCTTTTCTGTTGTAATAATCGCTTTCTTCATACTATAACTAATAATTAATAATTAAAAAACTACTCCAACGGAGATATTCCCAGCTGCCGGTACGTCTCCCGCATTGCTTCCTCGTTGTCGGTAATCACCAGCAACGAATCGCCTTCTTCGAGGTGTGTATTCCCACGGGGAATAAAATACCGCCCGTGACGTTTCACCATCACTACCAGCGTGTGTTCCGGAAGATTGATATTTAAAAGATTGGAACCCTGTTTCAACATCTCCTGGTTAACCGTAATTTCGCAGGTTGCCGATTTAATATCATCCGAAAATTCCACATCGAATTCTTTCAGTTTCGGACGCGAAGGCAATATCTTCGACAAATTCAGCCATTTAGCAAACAAAGGCACTGTCGTACCCTGTACCATCAGCGATAAAATGGTGATAAAGAAAACAATATTAAAAATCATTTTAGCTTGCGGAACCTCGTTCACCCACGGATAGGTCGCAAAAATAATCGGCACTGCGCCACGTAATCCTACCCAGGAGGTAAACACGCGCGCCCTGAAGGAAAGATTTTTAAATGGCAGCAAACTTAAAAACACGGACAGGGGTCTGGAAACCAAAATCATAAACAAGCCCACGATAATACCGACTCCGGCAATCGGAAGCAGCTCCCGGGGTTCCACTAATAATCCCAGGGCAAGGAACATGATGATTTGAAACAACCAGGTCAATCCATCAAAAAATTTCAGGGTACTGCGCCGATGTACGATTTTGTGATTACCGATAATCAAACCGCCGAGGTATACCGCCAGATAACCGTTTCCTCCGAGCTGGGTAGTGAGTCCGTAAATAAAAAACATAACGGTGAGCATCAATACAGAATACAGCGCATCGTTATCGAGATTGATCCTGTTGATGAGACGAACCGCGAATTTCCCCAACAAATAACCTGCTCCGGCCCCAAATACTAATTGTTGAAAAAATTGCACGAATACCATCCACCCGCTGATTTCGGGAGTATTCAGCAATTGGATCAATACAATGGTGATCATATAGGCCATCGGGTCGTTACTTCCGCTCTCGAGTTCCAGCAACGGACGCAGATTTTCCTTCATCGACAGATTTTTTGATCGCAGGATGGAAAAAACGGAGGCCGAATCGGTCGACGACATTACCCCTGCCAGCAACAACGATTCGAGCAACGAAAATGTAACACTATGCAACACACTGTTGGTAAGCCAATAAACGAACAGACCGGTAATCAGCGCCGTAAGCAATACCCCTACCGTGGCCAGCACCACCCCTTCCCGGGCTATCGGTTTCACTTCCGAGAGGCGGGTATCCATCCCCCCGGAAAACAAAATAATATTCAAAGCAATGACGCCGATGTATTGTGTTATACTTGGGGAACTGAATTGCAGCCCCAATCCGCCGCTTCCGGCAATAATTCCGATAAAAAGAAACAACAAAAGAGTAGGCACTCCATATTTATAGCCGGTTTTCCCGGCAATCAAGCTGAAGAACAGCAACACTGAACCAATTAAAATGAAAAAATCAAAATTCAGACTCATAGGCAATTAACTAATTTTCGAGGCAGATATCCATTTTCTGCAGATTGTGACTTCTGCAAAAATACGATTTTTTTTTGTTTTTCTTTTGCAGAATCAAAAAAACAGCGTATATTTGCACCCGCAAACAGCAAGGTGCCATAGCTCAGTTGGTAGAGCAAAGGACTGAAAATCCTTGTGTCCCCGGTTCGATTCCTGGTGGCACCACAGAGAAGAAAAGCAAAACGAAGTAAACTCCTGATTTTCAAACGAAATCAGGAGTTTTTCATTTTACCCCACGAAGAAAAAAACAGCAAATTTCGGGATCAATCGGAAAAGTTGTGTTTTTTCAGAATTAAGCGTAAATTGTTGTCAGTCTGAAAAGAAAGAATTTTACATCTCTGACTCCCCTGAAAGAAGCTCTAAAAGATTTAATTTTAGCATTGAATGACTCAGCAGAAGCGTTCGCACTCCTATGATCAAAATAATTTAGAATAGTGAGGTTGAATGGTTCTGCTTATAGAACCAAAAGCCAGAATACCTGAATTATCAACTCTATCGTACCATTGTGCCAATTTGGAGAATGCAACTCCCTTGTCTTTGGTTTGATGAAAGATAGCTCCCAATTGTAAAGAGAAGTGATATGCCTTCTTTAAATCAGGATAGAGTTCAAAAAGAATTTCCGCCCTTTTGTCTTTTGAGATGGTGTCCATGTTGTTGATTTTTTGAAGAGCAGATACCTACTTCGTGCCAATAATTGCTTTAGTGTATCGCCATTTGAAAGAAGTGGAGGATTATATTTTCTTCCAGTAGCTTTAGCAATGTGTATCTCGATAGTTTCTCTGTCTAAGGCTTCCCATCTGTATTTTATACGTAGCTCCTGAACGGCATCATATGCCAATTGTTGAACATGAAACCTGTCGGCAACTCTACTTGCCTTAGGTGATTATTCCGATAAAAGTGAGCCAGCCTTCTGGCAAAGTGAGCCATTTGTTAAGCTATGGTAAATTTGCAACAAATGTAAATAAATTATTTGATATTTCTCTTTCTCATTGATTCCCCCTTTCAACTCATAGCGATGTGCCGAAGCTGACAATCTGTCCATTATTGCATCAGCTATTGTTGATTCATTGATATATTCATACCAGCTTGCAGCGGGTAATTGCGAAGTTATGATGGTTGATTTTCGCCCATATCTGTCTTCTAAAATTTGTAAGATTGTAAGTCTTGTGGTTTGATCCAGAGGCTGCAACCCAAAATCATCGAGTATTAAAAGATGTGTTTTCTCAATTTGTGATAATAGTTTTAAGAGTGTTCCTTCCAATTTGGCTACAGTAATTTTTTCAAGGAACTTACTCATGGGAAAGTACAAGGTTCTGTAACCAAAGGCACAAGCTTGTCTGCCGATAGCACAGGCTAAAAAGCTTTTACCACATCCCAATATTTTATTTTGTTTCCAAAGTGCACTATATTTGCTGCACAATAGAAACAAAATAAAAAAATGACTTTTCTGGAATTTAAGAATCAACTATTCGATTTGGCATGCTTCAATATCTATCAGGTTTACGCATGGCAACCAGATTTTGACCGGAATAATCTTACCCGTTGGGTGAAGAAGGGGTATCTTATCCGGTTACGACAGGGCTATTTTGCTTTTTCGGAGTATAAGAATAAGCCGGATTATTCCCTTTATTTTGCCAACCGGATTTATCATCCGTCCTACGTCAGCCTACATACGGCATTGGCATTTTACGGAATGATACCGGAAGCGGTAGTACAAATTGTTAGTGTATCATCGTTGAAAACCGCATCATTTAGTAATGGTATTGGAGAATACTCTTATCATAGTGTCAAGGAAAATCTGATGTTCGGATATGAGTTAAAGCCAATGGCAGGCAACCGCACCATACAGTTTGCCACACCTGAAAAGGCATTGCTCGATTTATTGTACCTTTACCCGTTCTATGATAGCGAACAGGAGTTGGAGGAATTACGTTTGGATGAAGATTACATGCAAGATGATTTGAACAAAGATTTGTTGATGGACTATTGCGACAAATTCCAGAGTAAAGTTCTTTCCCGTAGGGTAAAACTGCTCTTAAAAGTTTACGGCCTATGATACGGATTGAACAGATAAGAAATTGTTTCCCGGCTCAAACCCGATTGCGATTTTATTAATTATGCGAAATGTGCATTTCGGAAATGGTTGTTTCGGAACTGACGGTTTCGGAACAAAGGAAGGGCAAATTAAACAGCCGTAAATTTTACTGCCATAAAAATCTCCGCCAATTTATTTTGCAAAATCCCAAATTCCACTTAACTTTGCAACAGCGGTAAAATTTACCGCTGTAAAAATACAAGTTATGAAATTCTATAATCGGACAGACGAAATTACCCTGTTGCAGCGAACAAAAGAGCAGGCATACAATGACCACTCTAAGTTTACAGTACTTACCGGACGGAGACGTGTCGGTAAGACTTCTCTTATTCTGAAAACTCTTGAAAACGAGACCGTAATCTATTTGTTTGTCAGCCGGAAGAATGAGGCTGACTTATGCAGTGGATACACAAAAGAGATTGAGAAACAGTTGGGAATATTTGTTCCTGCAATGAACAACTTTTCCGACATATTTCGCTTTCTGCTTGAGCAGGGGACCAAAACTAAATTTTCCCTTGTGATTGATGAGTTTCAGGAGTTTATCAATATCAACGAATCAATATACAGCGATATTCAGAACTATTGGGACCAGTACAGGACTAAAACATACATAAATTTTGTTGTAAGCGGCTCCATCTATTCGTTGATGACAAAAATATTTCAGGATAAGCGCGAACCGTTGTTTGGTCGAGCCGATGCCATGCTGAAAATAACACCTTTCACAACCTCTGTGCTCAAAGAAATCCTGCACGACTACCATCCAAATTACACGAATGACGAGTTACTGGCTCTCTACACCTTTACCGGTGGTGTACCTAAATATATCGAATTGTTGATAGATAACAAGGCGTTAACTATCCCTAAAATGATTAGATACATCTGCCAACGCGAATCCCCATTTATAGATGAAGGGCGTAATTTGTTGATTCAAGAGTTTGGGAAAAAATATGGAAGCTACTTCTCTATTCTTGACGCAATCTCATCGGGGAAAAATACTCAAGCGGAGATTGAAGCATTTATGGGTGAAAAAAGTATCGGCGGGCAGTTACAGAAATTGGAAACAGTTTACGAAGTCATTAAAAAGCAACGTCCCATTTTTGCGAAAGAAGGAACACAAACTGTAAGGTACGAAGTAACCGATAATTTCCTGCGCTTTTGGTTCAGATATATTGAACGGAACAGGTCACTGATTGAGATTGGAAACTTTGAAGGACTGTCTAAAATCATGCTCGATGATTATCCCACTTATTCGGGAAAGACACTGGAACTGTACTTTAAACAAAAGATGCAGGAGAGCTTTTCTTATCGGGCAATAGGCTCGTGGTGGGAACCAAAAGGGAATCAGAATGAGATTGATATTGTGGGAGTATATTTGGATGATAAGCATGCAGTTGCTGTTGAAGTAAAACGGCAGAAAAAGAACTTCAAACCTCAATTGTTTGATGAGAAAGTCAAAATCCTGAAAACAAAGGAACTGAATAAGCATACAGTAGAAAGTCTTTGCTGGGATTTGGCAGATATGTAATAGAAGTAAAGATAATTGAGATATGGATGATAAACTAAAAGCAGATATAAGCAAGATAATTGATGAGGCAGTTTTGTCTCGGATATCAAATCAACAAGCGACATTAACATTCAATCTGGAAAACATTGATGCGGAAGACAGATTGAAAAAGATGCTTAATGTGGACAAGTAAGATATGGCTCTATGGGATTTCAGCCAGTTCCTTAGAAAAGTTATCAAGTATTTCTCCCAGAAAATGGATTGTATTTTGAACTTTCTTATTAGGATAAATTCTAATACATTTCATTCTGGTGCAGTCATCGATAGCTGTAAATTAATATTGCTCTGCTTCGTAGTTTAGTGACATCTAATTGCACTCTTTCGCCCGGGACTTCTTTGCTATATCGCTTATCGTCCGATTTCTTGCGCCTTTTTACTATAGGTTTGACTTGGTTGTTGGATAACACTCGCCAAACTGTCATCGGAGAGAGCTTAACTTTATTTCGTAATAAATGAATTGAAATACGTTGAGCACCCCACTTCTTTTTACTGCG
Organism: Paludibacter sp. 47-17; assembly: GCA_001898935.1. Taxonomy (GTDB): domain Bacteria; phylum Bacteroidota; class Bacteroidia; order Bacteroidales; family Paludibacteraceae; genus Paludibacter. The sequence continues at coordinate 115,829 of MKVT01000008.1, read as the reverse complement.
AATATCTAAGATAAGAGCTTCTATTTCGGATGAAACCTTTGAGTTAGAAAGCGTTTTAGGACGTTTCGACTTATCTGACAATCCTGTTTCCCCTTCTTCATTATACCTATTTATCCAGCGATGCATCGTCGATCTGGCAACTCCACATCGTAATGCTGCTTTTGATACAGAACCTAGCTCCTGATATACTCTAAGCCAGTTCTTACGTGTTCGTATTTGCCGTTTTTTATCTTTCATGACTGAAAGATAATAGTTTATAACGAAAACAAAAACATCAAAAGTGTAGCGAATCTATTGATACTTTACATATTATTGACGGTATTTATTCGTTTTGCCAACAAATATAAAGGTTGAACTGACTGATTTTAGAAACTGTCCGGCAGTAATCGTCGGTTGTGGGAAGTTGGCTTGAATCAATCCAAAATACTTGCTCTTTCTTGGATCAATGCTTTATATTTTTCTTTCATCTCATCCGACAAAAATGAACAATCTATCAATACAAGCCATGCGGGGACTACCTTCCTGAATTTGTCATACACATTCTCGATTGCTTTATCATCCACTTTCATCGCTTTTAATAAACCGTCAAAATCTGCTTTCTTCAACTTACGCTTTTTGCCGTTCAACGTCAATGCCAGTTCTTCGTTATCTTTCGGAATAACCAATTGAGTAGATAAGAGGTCATAAGCCGGAGCCAAAACGCATTCACCCACTTTTTTGTAAAGCGAAAAGTTCTTCAGGTGCATGTCTGCGTTCCCAGTCAGATAGCAGAATAACAACACCTCAAAGTAGTTGATTAAATCCAACACCGGATAAGCCGAGAACTCCACTATCTTTTTAGCGATTTGCTCGTGAGAACCTTTGTATTTTTGTTCGGTCAGTTTCTCCGTCAGTTGGCACATATCTTCCATTGGAATTTTACCGCCTTTCTTGTCGCGGTCTATCCGCTGGGTGATGTATGCCAATGAGCCATCTTGAAATCGTATCAGGGAATGGGGAACTGTTTTTATACGGGCAAGCGATGCCAGATGCATGGTTAAATCTTCGTTTTCGGGAAGCGATGGATATTGTTCCGTTTGAGGTTTGAGTATATATCCACCCCATAAACCCACTATCGTGAAACGTTTTTCGCCATCTTTTGCCTTTTCTAAGTCAACCGACAATTTCGGCTGAACGCCTGTAATCGCAACTTGTGAGCGGACGACTTCCAATGCCAACGATTCTATATCGGCTTTTGTATAGGGAAGAACAGGCGGGACAGCCGTTCCAAACATTTTCTTTGAGCATTGCGGATGAAAATCAACCTGTCCCTGTCCCAACGGTTGATAACAATATAAGCATCTTTCCATGATTATCATTCTTGAATAGGTTGAATACTTACCGCTCCGATACAATCCTTACAACAGGCAAGCAGTAACGACATGCGGTCGCGATTGTTGATTTTCCAATTCTTCTCGGCAATATCCAACAGCCAACCTTCTGGAATAAGCCCGTCGAAGAAAGGATGCAACACATTGCTGACAAATGGTTTATCGGTCAGAGGCAACGTGAGGCTTACAGGTTCAGCGTTTTTATTCGCCAGATAGGCAGGGTCGTACACAAAGGTGTAGCCGTTCTCATCTTCGGTGAGCGTACCTGCCGGATGATCATACATAAATATTTTAGCCTGCTTCATTACTCTATCAGATTATTTCTGTCCATCGGAACAACACCCAATTGCACCCCGAACAACTTTAGTACTTGATTTACCTTGTCCATTTTCAGGGTTTCTTTACCCTGTTCCAGTTCACGCAGGAAACGCAGCCCTACACCCGCTTTCTGAGCAAACTCTTCACGCGAAATTCCAAGCGCCTTGCGTTTCGACTTCACATATTCGTTCAATGGTAGATTATCCATATTCAATACCTTTTCGGGTACAAATATAATGATTATTTTTAAAATAGCACCTTTTCGGGTGTTGCTTTAACCAGAAAAAGAAAACGACACCCGAAAGGGTATTAAAAGTGGCAGGAGAAATTTGATAGAGAAAAATATCGATGGCAATGCTTGGAAACGAACACAGCCTTTCCACTTGCATTGGCTTACATCGTTTCAAATAAATCTTTTGCATTTTCAATATTAAAGGCTCTTTCAATTTTTCTCTTTGTTACAAAAATCTTTTTGTATTTCAATAGGAACCTCTTGATCTGGATGTGATAAATTTGTTATTTCCAGGTGATCTTTCACTTTATCGACTGATCAATTTAACCTCATCCATGGGATACCAATAGGTGGCATTAATAACCATGCCACTATCTTCAATAGGCAAATTCATAAAATCAATGTAGCCGATATAATATTCATGTTATCTATTATGCTATGCGAGAATCGGAAATTCTTTATAAAACCGAAGCAGGGATATGGTTTCTGTCCGTAGTTTTGTACGAACAAATTTCTTCATATCCTCATCCATTAACTCCCCTAAACCGTTCAGAATACCCCGGTCGTTCCTACTTTCGAGATGGTCGATACATTTTTGCAGGTAATCAGCCAACGACATTTCCATGCGGGCTTCAACAATCTCTTTGTTTACCGGCGTTTGCCTCTGCATGAAGAACCAATTATCGAAGATATCACGATTCGTTAATTCTCCGCGGTCAAGTAAAGCACAGAGTTTATGAGCGAACATATCCGGAGCAACCATTACCTGCATATTGATACCCAGTAAGTTTTTTCTTTCATAATGGTTATTCCACTCACGGCTGGATATTTCTATTTTCAATTTCCGTTCGCCGACACCATAATCCAGTACGATAATCGGGCCGTAGAACTTCATTGCTTCGTCGAATATCTTACCATATTTCAACAGGATTTTCCGTACCTTTTCATACACCGCCTTTTCTTTTGCCGAATCGAGCAGATTGAAATCCAAATCGACCGAAAAACGGGGCAAATCATAAAAAAACATCAATGCCGTGCCACCTTTGAAGCCGAGGCTATTTGCCAACTCGATATCAGCATAGATGTCTTTGAGTATCTGCGTCAGGAAAAATTTATGTTTGTTGATGTTAACCATTTGCGAGCAGTTTTTTAACCCTTGCCGTAAGTATTTTGGAATTATATACCGGCAAAAGTTTGGTTATTAAATTCTTATCCAAAGAATTCAGGTTGTCGAAATAATATGTTGCATCTAAATATAGGATGTCCAGAAAGGCACGTTCGGGTGTGGCGATATTTACATTGCCAGTTTGGTTGATGCCTTGCGTGACAATAAGGATTTCACCCTTGATTTTTCGGTAGGAGTAAGTGCGGCCTTCTACATCAATACTCCGGCTCAAGTAACTGACCGCAGTGATCCGTTCATCGTACTGGAAAACAACACCGGCTTTTTGCAATACATATTCCAGCGAAATATACGACGGAGTATAAAGCGTACAGGCCAATTCTTCGGGGTTGTAGTTGGGTTTAACATAGATGCCTTTTCGCGGACGGAGCAACTTCCCCTTGCGAACGTAGTAATTCAACCGTTCGTTCAGCTTCTTAAAATCGCTCTCTCCGATAAGCATAGCAATGTCGTTCAGCGAGAACACAGTTCGTGTGTCGCTAAAAACCGACAAAATCAAATCGCTATTTCGAAAACTATTCATTGGATTATTTTCAATGTTCAGTTCACAAAAATAAGAAATAATTCGGATTCAGTCAAATATCTTGTCTTGGTTTGTTTCTGAAATGTACTACTAATTTTGAAAAAAATTACTGTCTTATTGACAAAACAAAAACAGTCTATTTTCGTCTTACCGACAAGACAAGAACGTCCTTAAAAAACCTCGTATCAAGGAAAATTTTACCGCCATAAAAAATCCGTTATTTTATTTTGCAAAATTCCAAATTTCATTTAACCTTGCAACAGGGCTAAAATTTACCACTATAAAAATACGAGTTATGAAATTCTATAATCGGACAGACGAAATTACCCTGTTAACGAATCAATATACAGCGATATTCAGACCTATTGGGACCGGTACAGGACTAAAACACACATAAATTTTGTTGTAAGCGGCTCCATCTATTCGTTGATGACAAAAATATTTCAGGATAAGCACGAACCGTTGTTTGGGCGAGCCGATGCTATGCTGACACCTTGCGCAACCACCGCACTCAAAGAAATCCTGTACGACTACCATCCGAATCACACGAATGACGAGTTGCCGGCTCTCTACACCTTTACCGGTGGTGTACCCAACTATCAGGACGACGAACGATCGATATTACCGGTTTCCGAGTTTTTCGATTGCCTTCTGAATCATATCCTTCGTGCCGCTGCCATCGTTCACGTAATTAATTACCATCCGGGCATAGGCTATAGCTTCGGTAAGCGCCGGGGAAGCATGTTCAACGCTGCCGGCACGCTGCACCAATTCCGTTAATGATCCTAGATCTTCGGGTTCGGCCAGGTTACCCGGGCGCATGGTGGCTATAGCCAGACTTAAGGCGGAGATGGAACCGCCCTGCTGTACGTCCGTCAAAGCAGTTTTCATACGGGCGTAACCGTGGGGCGCCCAGGGAGCATGCTCGGGTACTTTGACAACCAACGAGTTCCAGGCTTCCTGCTCTTTAATTCTGCTTTCGGCCAGCATCTTCAATTCATGATCGGGTACAGCCTCCTCCCGGCCGGCAGCACGGACGGCTTCATCGCTGTACTTTATTCTGAAGTAGTGAGTCGAATGTTCGCCCCGGTAATAATCGGGTTCGAAGGTACGCCCACCCACCGTGAGCGAATATACTTGTTCTTTGCCGGCCGAGGGGCCATTCAGGCGGATACTGTCCAGGCCCGGATCGAGCACCAGGGTAGCATCGTCCCAGCTTTCTACTCCGGTAGCCGTCATGGCCATCGGGCCATACATGACGGTAGCCGCCCATTCGGGTTCCAGCTGCACCGGCGGCATATCTTTGCCGGCGTAGGCAATCTCCTGCTTATCGGGTCCGAAATCCAGGTATGCACTAAAAGGCATCACGACTTCTACAACATCTTTTGAAGTCCAGCGCCGCTCCGGAATAGTAACATAGGTGCCGGGGCAATAATGGCCGGACACCGGCACACCATTCAGTTTCACTTCAAAACCAGGGGTAGCCCAGGCCGGAACCCGTAACTTCATCGCAAAGCGGGCTCGTCCTTTTTGAATACGCAGGGTCGATTTTTCGGCCGGCCATAAACAATCCTGCTCAATAGTAATTTTCTTAGCATCCCACTGCAACCGGGTAGGCAGATAAAGCGCCACCCACAAGGTATTATCCGAAGCAAAATAGGCGGCATCCTGGTATCTCACATGATTTTCGGAGCCTGTACCTCCGCAGCAGCTTTCCTGCGGAGTACGGTTGCCCCAGGGTTTCGATGCATTCAGCCCTACAGCATAATGATAGGTTGTTAAATAGTGCGTAGGATGCAGCGAACCCACCAGCTGATTATAAAGCAATCGTTCGTAATAATCCATATAACGGGCATCGTCGGGGTGAAAACATGCCAGATCGCGTGTAAGCTTGGCCAGGTTGTAGGCGCAACAGGTTTCGTTGAGCGTAGGGTGATGATTGGTGGCCATACTCAGCATCTGCGTATAGGGTTGCCGAAACATTTCGCCGTTCCCTACTCCGCCCGACGAATACCTGTACCGGCCCTGGATCAACTCCCAGAAATTACGCGAAAGCCGGTAATAAAAAGGATTGTTATTGTTCCGGTAACTGCGGAGGGCACTTATAATTTTAGGAATATGCTGGTTGGCATGCCGGGTTCGGATATCGTCGATATTGCGCGAGAGGGGTTCGTAAAAAGCCGGACTATCGAAAAAAACCGAAGCTTCGAGCAAGCGTGCTTTTTCCTCCGGATCGGCTACCATCTCCGAAAGACGTGCCAGCGATTCGCCGGTGCCCCCATCTTCGCCGGCGATGTACATATTCCACATCTCGTAGCGGTTTCCGGGTTGCGACCTGCGCTCCTCCTGCGTACCCCCGGTGTTCACAAACGTACGGTAATGCAGCCGGTTCCAGATCCAGAGCCCCATATCCTTTGCAATCAGCAAAGCCTTTTCAGCGATACGCTTATCGTCCACATAACTAGCAATATCGATCAGGCCGGCCAGTTGCTTGTGGATGGAATAATAGGGCGCCCACACCCACTGTTCGTTGTTGTAGGGGCGATACATTTCAATCAACACGGCATGGTGGGCCGGGATGGCATTCAAGTATCCGTAACCATAGTCTTCCCACCCGCGTTTATACCGGTCAAAATCGTTCCAGCCACCTTTCATGTTCTTCAACTCGGCCTCCGGGGCAAAATCACGCGCTTCCCAATAGCGGCCCAACGAATCGTTCCACACAAAAGTACGTTCCTGGCAAAGGCGAAGCTCATTCACCATACGAGCCATATTGGCCCGAAGAATATTCTTCTGTCCGGCATCTGCGGCACTTGCAAAAGCCTGTGCCAACGCCGACATATAATGTCCCGATCCATGCCCTTTCAGTTTCGTGGCGGGCGAATCCCAACCATCCGGTTTCGGATAACCTTCGGTGCTGAGCCCGTAGGTATCGCGGTAATTGTAGAGTTGCTGCGCCACATCCCAACTGCAAATCTCACGAATCGCCCGGTCGCGGTTGGAGCTTAGCCGGTTGTCGCCGGTCAGTTGCACCTTATTCAAAGGGAAAGGCTCGGCCATCACTTCAGGCATTTCAGGCTGTTGGGGCACCACCTTTACCTTTGCCGTAACCCGGTATCCCCGATCGGTGGTATTATCTCCAAGAATATAGCCCATCACCTCGTATTCTTTCCCAAGAGGATAGGCGGCTTGCTCTTCTTCGACAGAACGTGCCGAATTGGTCCATTTTACCTGCCGGAAACCGGCGCTCCCGTCGGAGTATTCCACCCACAATTGCCAGGGCAAACGGGGCGCCGTTCCCAAGGGTGCTTCAACCCGGATCTTTTCCGTGTTTTTGATTTGAAGTGGCTGTGCATATCCAAGCTGAATAAAGAACACTCCCGCTGTCAGCAAATAAACCAATTGTCTCATCGTATAAAAGAGTTGCCGTACCGACACTTCAGCTTCCGTATGTGGTTCAGACGATCCTACCCCTATAAGTCAGCTGAAGCGCCGGTCATTAATTATCATTATTTCAACACCACCGATTTTTTCTTACCGGAATACCGCACTGCAATGGTTTTCACGGCGTCTCGATCGGCCACAGCATTGTCGGGAGTAGCCACTACCACCCTGAAGGTACGCGATTTCAGCATTCCCGGGAAATTACCCGCGCGGTCGCCGATGGTAAGCGTGCGTGTTGCTTCGTTCCAGCTAAAATCGATAGTCGAGTACATCCCCTTTTCGTAGTTGTAGTTATCGTTTTCATCCTCGTACAACACGAAACGCCCGTCGGCTCCCGGGTATACCCGCACTTCCAGCGCGTCCCATTTTTTCTCGGTCGAATACTGAACCTCCGGCCCCCAGGGCAAAATGGTTCCCGCCTTCACGAACACCGGCAACCGATCGGCCGGAGCGCCGGCTTCCACCGTTTGTCCGCCCGTCCACAACTTATTGGTCCAGAAATCGAACCATCCACTTCCTTCGGGAAGGTACACCGGCCAGGTGCGGGCCTGGTAACGAGTTACCGGAGCCACCAGCAGCGAACGGCCGAACATATACTGATGGCCCAGGTCGTGCGTTTTTTTATCCGCAGCAAAATCCATCACCATCGGGCGCATAAAAGTACCCTGATGGGCGCTGACGTCCCACGAAGTACTGTAAATATACGGCAACAAGCGGTAGCGCAACTTCAGAATACGTTCCTGGGCATCGAAACACCAGGTTCCCCGTTCGCCAAACTGGAAAATCTCGCGGGGCAATTCGGTACCGTGCGAACGCATCATCGGGCTAAAAGCGCCAAACTGCATCCAACGCACGTATAATTCCTGAAATTCGGGATGCTGATTGCCTCCTCTATTGCGCCAGCGGCCGGCAAAAAAACCTCCTATATCGCTGTTCCAATGCGGAATACCCATCAAGGTAAAGTTGAGCGCCGCCGGAATCTGCCGCTCCAGCATATCCCAGGTCGATGCCACATCGCCGCTCCAGGTATTCGATCCGTAACGCTGCTGTCCGATAAAACCCGAACGGGTAAGAATCACCACCCGTTTATCGCTGGTGGTAGCCCGCTGGTTGGTAGCAATGCCGGCATTGTGCATCATGCTGTAGGCATTCTTCACACTGCGGTAACTCCCCAGGAAGGTAGGCAATTCAAAATCCTTGTCTTTTTTATTGATATGATCGGGTTCGGTTGAATCGAGCCACCAACCATCGTTGTGGATATAACTGAAAATACCCTTGTTGAGGTAACGCCAGTAAATGGAACGAGCTTCGGGATTAAACACATCGTAGGGACGCGCACCGCTGTTGGGCGGCCAGGTATCGAAATTGATAATCATATTTTTACTATCCAGCTCCTTTCGCTGTTCCGTTTTAGGGCCAAAACCCGGCCAGGTAACAATCAGCAATTTCGAATTCAGTTTATGAATTTCGTCGACCCACTTCACCGGATCGGGATAGCGCTCGGCGTCGAACGACTGCGAATTCCACGCACTATCGGTTTTATTATATTCGGGCCAGTAGCGCCAATCCTGTATCATCACATCGATGGGAATCCGGAGCGAACGGTATTTCTTGAGCACGTCCAGCACCTCGGCCTGTGTATGATAACGCTCTTTACTCTGGAAAAAACCATACGACCACAGGGGCAACATCGGCACCTGGCCGGTGAGCGTCCGCATATTGGCAATCACCCCATCGGCAGTACCTCCCACCATGAAGTAATAATCGGCACAATGCCCCAAACCTTCGAACGACAGTTCCTGACGGTTATCGTTAAAAGTCGAAATCGAATAATTATCCCAGAAAACAGCATATCCTTTTACCGACATGAAATAAGGCGAATAGGTAAACATATTTTCGTTTTGCATGCGATGGGTGGAATTGCGGCGGTTCATCTTGTTGTCCATCACCTGCCCTACCCCGTAAATCGCTTCATCGGGATCGAGTACAAAACCCTGGCGCACTGTGTACGAGGGCGTACCGGCATCGTTGAATGGAGTAAATTGAGTACCGTAATCCTTACCTACAAGCAGGCGGTTGCCCCGGGAGTCGTAAAAATAAACGCCGCCGGTTTCAACGTTCACCTCCACTTTCAGGTCGGAACTCACCATGCTGATCCAGGGTAAGCGGGTCTCTGTAGTCACCTGAACCTGTTCGGGCGTTTTCACAACCGACAAACTTTGTTTTTCGTACGGCCGGCCGACCGGTGTTGAATACACCCTCACCACCTGAGGCGTATAAAATTCAACGTTAAGATGCATTCCCTGCACGTCGAGCGTCACCGATTGGCGTCCGATTCCGGGAGCCGACACCACAAACGACGACACCGCCATAAACACCATAAAAAAGATACTACTTCGTTTCATACAAAATTAATTTTTTACAGCTGAAAAAGCACTGCTTTCAACCTGATTTATATTTTCAGTTAACAAAGCAAAAATAGCTATATACTGTGGCTTTTGTTAACACAGGTGTTGAATGTTGTTGCATAGATGTTGATTTTTCAGCCATTACCGGTATATTCCGAGGGTCGGCAGCCATAAGCTTCCTGAAAACACTTGCTAAAGTAACTCACGCTGCCGAATCCGACCTGTTCGGCAACCTCGGTGACCGATTTGCCACCCTGCGCCAGCAAACGGGCGGCACGCTGAAGCCTTATATTCCGGATAAAAGCCGACGGCGACTGATCGAGCGAGGCCGTGAGCTTGCGGTATAAGCCCGTCCGGTCCATACACAAATCGCGACTCAACTGCTCCACGGTATAACCGGCAACATCCATATTCTGCTCCACCAGCCCGATCGCCTTTCGTACGAAGGCATCATTTTCACCCGACGCAAGGCCGGGCATATCCGCCTTGGGCTGCGGTCGCGGTCCGGATAACAAAGCAGTCCGCTCTTCTTCCCATTCCAGTCGCTGTTCAATAAGGGTGCGGATCCGGAACAACAGCATTTCTTCTTTCTGAAGCTGCTCGCGCCGACGCTGCGCTACCTTCGTATAGCGCAACATACTTCCGCCTGCCAATAGTATGAATGCCGCTATATAGCACACCAGAGCGAAAGTAGTTTTCCACCAGGGAGTAAGGATGGTAATTGGCAGTGTGGACACTTCCGATACGGTTCCGTTGTTCGATTGCACTCTGAATTCATAATTACCCGGCTCCAGGTTGGTGTATATAGCCTGCAAACTTCCGGTGTGCGACGATGCGGTGCGCCATTCACGATCGACTCCTGCCAATTGATAGCGAAAAGTGGTCTGATGCGGGTTGACAAAGTTCAACGAAGCAAACTCCAGGGTAATAAAGTTCTGATCATGGGCCAATACAATGGAAGAAGTGGATGCCGGCGCTGTTTCGAGGATGATTCGCTCGTCATAACTACGGGAAGGTAAAATACGTTCTCCTCTGATCAGCAGTCCTGCAAATAAAGGTTTAGCCAGCGGTGGAAGTAAAACTTCTGCATTCTTTTTCAGTACAGAGAATCCATTCATTCCTCCGAAATACAAGCTCCCGTCGTCGGATTTCAGCACAGCCCCATCGCTGTATTCTCCGGCCAGCGTACCATCCTGCGGCGTGTACGCCGTAAAATGCAACGCATCGCCGGTCACGCCGATCCGGGTTATTCCAAAACTGGTGGAAGCCCATACATTTCCGTCATCATCTTCAATCAAAGCATGGATAAAATTATTTCCCAACCCGTGGCTGGTATAATAAAGCTGCGGTCGGCCGGCGGTTTTAAACAAGGCTAATCCGTCCATAGTGCCCACCCAGGTCCAGCCGCGACTATCGTCGAGCATCGCCGTGGCCGTGAGTCCGCGAAACAAAAAACGCTGCGGCTGGCTGAATTCACGTCGCACATCCGGGGGCAGTTGGTTCGAGCCGGTTTTTTCGAGTTGTATCTTCGTACCGCGACCGGTCGTCATTTTATACACTCCCTGGTTGGTATTCAGGTAGAGCTCGCCGGCCCGTGCAAATCCCAATACCTGAAAATCCTTGAGTGGGTCTATCTCCGGGAATGCCGGCCGGCCGGCATTCAAAAACCGGAAACGCGCCGGATGATAATACAACAAACCACGATTGTACGTACCCATCCACAACCCACCCTGAAAATCCTGAAATACGGTACTGATTTCGGTAGTCAGCACTTCGCCGGTTACCGTTTGCAGGTTCGACACCAGGCAGGGCGCTGCTCCCTCCCGGTCGAGCACCCACACCCCGCGCGACGAGGTAATCATCAGCCGGTTGCCGTCGCTTACCAGCAAAGTATTGAGTGCATACCCGGTTTGGAGCAATTGCTGCCAGTCTTTCGACCGCGTATTAAAAAAGAAGCACCCGCCTCGTGTTCCGTTCCGTAACTGATAAAAGCCTTTTTCGCCTTTTACCACCAGGGATGTGCGGTCGAACCAGTCGTGCTTCGATCCGGGATAGGCCGCCGACCAATAAAGCAACTGAGCTGTGGATACTGCAAAACAATAGACCGTGCCGGTTGAAAAAAACAAATAAACCTTCCCCTCGTCGGATGCTACATCCTGCAGTTCGCCCCAGGCCCGATCGAGTTGCAGTACAATATCCGATTGCGGGTTGTAAAGAAAAAACCGGTCCGGTGGCGATGGCGGAGGGTTATCCTGCGATCGCGCCGACTGCGGATGCCGAGGGGTGAGTATCCATCGGCGCTGATCGGAATCGACAAAAAGATCCAGTATACTGTCGACTTTAAAGTACGATTTTCCGGGAATCAGGAATCGTTCGGCGCGAAGATCTACCAGCATCAATTTTTGCCAGTCTTTGATCCACATCAGGGTATCGCCTTCGGTGTACATCCGGTAATATCCTTTGTAGCCAGGTAAAAACCGCACATCACGAGCTTGCCGGTGCAGGTACGAGAACTCCGATCCATTGTAAATATTGAGGTTGCCGCTCGTGGTGATCACCATACGTCCATCGTTTAATTGCAGGATATACCGTACCTGATTGTCGCTTAATCCGGCGGATGCGTCGACAGGTGTAAACAACCATTTTTCGGCAGTCGAGCAGCGGGGCCACACAGAACGGACTGCAGTTGTGTCCGCAGGAACTATTCCTGTTGAATACATCAGTAACAACAACCCCAACAGGAACCGGTGATATGCCTCGGTTTTGAACATTGTGCAAAGATAAACGTTCCAAAGAAAAATACTGCCATCGAACTGCCTAAATTGGCGGGTAATGGGCTAAATAAGTTTTAACTGCCGGTGTCGTGGTGCTCAATGTGGATTTATATTAAAAATATGGTATGCGACCGCTGCATTCTTGTGGTGCGGCAGGAGTTGGAGAAAGCAGGAATTCCTCCTTTGCGGGTGGAGCTGGGGAAGGCTGAGGTAACCCGCGAATTAAGGGACGAAGAACGTAAGCAACTGGCCAAACGGTTGGAGGACTTAGGCTTTTCGCTGCTCGAAGACAAACGAAAGATGTTGGTGGAACGCATTAAAAACCTCCTGATCGAGTTGGTTCACCGGAAAGACAACGAACTGAAGGTCAATCTTTCCAGCTATATCAGTTCCGAACTTCATCAGGATTACTCTTCGCTTTCAAAACTATTTTCAGAAGCAGAAGCCACTACCATCGAACAATATTATATCGCGCAGAAGATCGAGCGGGTTAAAGAGTTACTGAGCTACGACGAACTGACGCTCAGCGAAATTGCCCTGCAACTCAACTATTCGAGCGCAGCTCATCTGAGCAGTCAGTTCCGCAAAGTTACCGGCGTATCGCCCCGGGAGTTTCGCTCCCGGGCAGAACGCAAAACGCTCGACGAAGTATAATCCCCGATTTATATAATTCTATTCCCGAATTTTATAACTTTACACGCTGCCTTTTCCCGATCTTTGCAGTTGTAAATCAAATCGGTAATGATGAAACAAACATTCCCCGTACTCGAAATGACCTGTGCAGCCTGCGCAACCAGTGTCGAAAGCATGCTCAAAGCAAGTAAGGGAGTTACATCCGCTACGGTCAATTATGCATCGGCAGAAGTGACGGTGGAATACGATCCCGTCATCATCCGGCCCGAAGGCATGCAAAAAGTACTGCAATCGGTAGGATACGATCTGGTCGTAGAACAGGAGAACCAACAGGAAACGGTGGCGCAGCTGCAAGCCCAAAAATTCAGGTCGCTCCGGCGAAGAACCATCTGGGCAGCCGTATTGTCGCTCCCGGTGGTGGTGATAGGGATGGTGCTGATGAACATGCCTTACGCCAACCAACTGATGTGGGCGCTATCGACGCCGGTGGTGTTCTGGTTGGGGCGCGACTTCTTTGTAAATGCGTGGAAACAGGCCAGGCACCGGAAAGCGACTATGGACACCCTGGTTGCCCTGAGTACCGGAGTGGCCTATCTTTTCAGTGTTTTCAATACGCTGGCAGCCGGTTTCTGGCACGACCGCGGATTGCATGCTCACGTGTACTTCGAAGCCTCGGCTGTGATCATCACGTTTATTTTACTCGGAAAGTTGCTGGAAGAAAAGGCCAAAGGCAATACTTCGTCGGCCTTGAAAAAACTGATGGGGCTGCAACCCAACGAAGTGACCCGGATTGACAGCGACGGGAATTATCAGACCATCGGCATTGCTCAGGTGCTGGTAGGCGACCGGCTGCTGGTGAGGCCCGGAGAAAAAATTGCGGTCGACGGGAAGCTTGTCGACGGCAGTTCGTACGTGGACGAAAGCATGCTCACCGGCGAACCCCTTGCCGTATATAAGGAAGCAAACGATGCGGTATATGCAGGCACCATCAATCAAAAGGGAAGTTTTACGTTTGTGGCCGAAAAAGTGGGCTCCACTACCCTGCTGGCACGCATCGTGCGTATGGTACGCGATGCACAGGGCAGTAAAGCGCCGGTGCAACAGCTGGTAGATAAAATTGCCGCCGTATTTGTTCCGGTGGTGATTGGAATTGCCTTGTTTGCCTTTCTGACCTGGAACCTGTTCGGAGCCGAAAATGCATTTACGCAAGGATTGCTGGCCCTGGTCACTGTGCTCGTCATTGCCTGTCCGTGCGCGCTGGGCCTTGCAACTCCCACCGCCATCATGGTAGGCATTGGAAAAGCTGCCGGACAGGGCATTTTGATAAAAGATGCCGAGAGTCTGGAGCTGGCGCGTAAGGTAACAGCCGTGGTGCTCGATAAAACCGGAACCATTACGATCGGGAAGCCGACGGTGAGTGAGGAGTATTGGGGTTCGGCCCGAGATGCCGAAACCGATTCGCCGGCAGTCGACGCTTCTGTGAGAAACAATGCAAAACGAATCCTCCTCGCCCTTGAAAAGCGTTCGGAACATCCGCTGGCATCGGCGCTAACCGAATACCTCGAACCGGGTATGCCGGCGCCGGCGAACCGGTTGTCCGGAACTACCCGACAGTTGACTTCCCTTCGTCACGATCCTGACAGCAGGACGACGCCCGGAATCCGTAATTTTCAGAGTATAACCGGCCGGGGAGTGGAGGCTACCGTTGACGAAATCCCATGGTATGCCGGCAATATTCAATTGATGGGCGAAAAAGGCATTGTCATACCGGAAGATTTTATGCGGAAGTATGAAGAATGGACTCGCGACGCCCATACCGTGGTGTGGCTGGCCGGCTCACGGCAAGTGTATGCCTTATTTGCAATTTCCGATCCGGTAAAGGACAGTTCGGAAGCTGCCATCGGCCGGCTGCGGAAAGCAGGGATAGAAGTACATATGCTCACAGGCGACAGTAGGTCAACCGCCCAGGCAATCGCCCTTCGAACCGGTATCGATCATTACAAAGCCGAGGTATTGCCCGAAGAGAAAGCCGCCTATGTAAAGGCACTTCAATCCAGCGGCAAGGTGGTAGCCATGGCGGGCGACGGGATCAACGACAGCGCTGCACTGGCGCAGGCCGATGTAAGCATTGCGATGGGCACGGGTAGCGATATTGCCATGGAAGTAGCTATGATGACCCTTGTGTCGTCGGACCTGAGCAAGTTACCCACCGCAATTCGAATTTCCGGTCAAACTGTAAAAACCATTCGTGAAAATCTGTTTTGGGCTTTTATTTACAATATTATCGGAATACCGGTCGCCGCCGGAATACTTTATCCGATCAACGGCTTTCTGCTCAACCCCATGATTGCCGGCGCCGCAATGGCGCTGAGCAGTGTCAGTGTCGTTAGCAATTCAATTCGGTTAAAATTCAAAAACTAAAAATATGACTCAGTTAAAGTTCACAACCAACATTAAATGCGGTGGTTGCATCGCCACCGTCAAACCACATCTCGATAAGTTACCCGGAATTAAAAGCTGGTCGGTCGATATTAGTTCGCCCGGCAAACTGCTTACCGTGGAAGCCGAAGGAGTGAGTGCCGATGTAATCTGCACCACCATCGAAAATGCCGGATACAAAATCGAGCTCCTCAACCGTGAGTAATCAAAGGCTTTCAACCCCTGACCGGATCATTCTCCGGCCGGGGGATCGGAAAAACGCCAGATTCATTTTTCCGGATCATACGCACTGATCCGGCGAATGACATCGGCTGCTATACGTCCGGCAAAATCGGCATCGAAGTCCATCGGTTGCTTCAGCTCCCTGCGTGCCGTTAAAAGTGTGAGCATTTCCGAACGCCGGTGGGCATCGGTGTACATCGTATCTTTCCGTCCCGCACCCCAATCGCCCGGTATTAAATCGTTCGGATTGTAGGCAGATGTGGCGTAACGCACCGCGTCGCGGTAATTGTCGGTTACCTTTCCGGCTACCAGTACACGCGCATTTTCAACCGATACAAATTCGTAAGAAAAGGTCATGGTTACCACGCACGATTGTTCCACTTCGTACAAACTCACTTTTTTGTAAACCGTCTTACGTTCACGATCGGTTTCTTTTAACCAGGCTTTACGTTCGGTTTTTCTCACAGGTCCGTCTTCTACCCGGTATTGAACGACCGAGCCTGTAAACTGCACCCTTACCGGGATCATAGCAAAAGGATCGACCTGACGGTGCTCCGACAGCGAACGCCGTTGTTCCTCCATCGTTTGCTGAATATATTCTTCGGATACAAGTTGTATAAAGGGATGATTCAGTTTGGAGAACCGCGATTTAAGTTCGGCATCGACGAGGCGGTACAAACCCGGATGCCGGCGAAGTTCTTCGGGATAATACCGCAGGGCAATGGTCATCAGGCCGGCCACCCGCGCCTCCCGCTGCAAATTCACCACATCATCGTAATCCGAATCAATCAGGCGTACGCGCTCCAGTTTATTCCATGCCGAACGGTAGTGCCCCCGATCCATCGATTCCAGCGCCGAACGGTAAATCGGCTCGCACCTTGCATAATCGTACAATTCGCGCGTTTGTTCGTAGCCCGGGTCGATCTTCATGATACGCTCCAGATGAATAATGGCTTGCTGGAAATCGTCCTTGTCCAGACTGGCCTGAGCAGCCTGGTAATTGTTGAACTCATAGCGCGTACGTGCTTCTTCGTACTGAATATGCGTTCGTACGGGAATGCCCGGCTGAAAACCATAGGGACCGGCATCATTTTTCAACCGCATCAAACGCTGATAAAGATCCACCACGGCATCGTCGTCGTTGGTAGCGTACGCATCGTCCAACTGAAGAAGCAACTCGTCGGTCCAAGCGCCTGCCGTACGTTTCAACCCCAACAGCGCACGCTCATTTTTCAACGGCTTACGCTCGAGCGATTGTAAAAAATTGACTACGGCCTGTTCGTACATCCCCGACAGTTCATACGAAGTGGCTTTTTTGACCAAGCGGACAGATTCACAGCCCACCAATACAATCGCAATTAAAAATAAACACAGACTTTTACGCATGGATCACTTATCTTTCATTTTCCGGCAAAGTTAATGTTTCCGGAGTTGTAAACCGATATCCATCGACATTTTTTTTACCGGAAAGCCACCGGCTTTCTTAAAAACCGACAAAGAACTATTTTTAACGACACGATTGGACAAAGTTTGTGAATAATATTGTAAATTTGTATCCTTTTTTTAGTAATTATCCATTTACAACAACAAATTAATGAAGAAAACGCTCGTAGCCGCGGTAGTGATGTCAGCCATTTTTACCGCAAAAGCCGACGAAGGCATGTGGATGCTGCCTTCCGTGAAGTACACCATCGAAAAAATGCAACAAATGGGCTGCACCCTGTCGGCCGACGACATATACAGCGATACCGGGGTAAGTCTGAAAGATGCCGTCATCGTTTTTGGCGGGGGCTGTACAGGCATTGCGGTATCCGAACAGGGTCTTATTTTCACGAATCACCATTGCGGATATGGAGCTATTCAGCGCCTTAGCTCGGTGGAACACAACTACCTCCGCGACGGATTCACCGCCAAAGAACTGACCGACGAAATTCCGGCACCGGGACTGACCGTTAAATTCCTGGTAAGCGTAACCGATGTAACCACCCGGGTACTGTCGAGTGTCGACGAGTCGATGTCGATCGAGAAACGTAAAAACACCCTCGATTCGGTGATCAATGTAATTAAAAACGAATTTGAAAAAGACTCTCATTACATCGTACAGATCCGGGCCATGTATTCGGGCAACGAATACCACGTTTTTCAGCTCGAAGAATTTAAGGATGTCCGGTTTGTTCACGCCCCTCCTACTTCAATCGGGAAATTCGGCGGCGACACCGACAACTGGATGTGGCCCCGCCATACCGGCGATTATTCGGTATTCCGCGTATATGCCAATGCCGAAAACAAACCCGCCGATTATTCGACCGACAATGTACCCTACCGACCCAAGCGGTTTGCCACGGTGAGCACGAAAGGTTACAAGGCAGGCGATTTTGCATTTATAATGGGAAATCCGGGCAGCACTTCACGCTACCTTACCTCCTGGGGAATCCGCAACCGCACACAAGCTACCAACCAGGCCCGCATCGATGTCCGCGGCGAAAAACAAGCCGTATGGAAATCGTACATGAAAGCCGACGAAGCCATCAACATTGCCTATGCCAGCAAATATGCCGGAAGTTCGAACTACTGGAAAAACAGTATCGGAATGAATAATGCCATTGCCAAACTGGATGTAATGGCCCGCAAACAAGAAATTGAACGTAATTTCGACCAATGGGTGAAAGCCGATGCGGCTCGTGTGCAGAAATACGGTAAGGTACTGGCCGATCTGGAAAGCAACAATGAAAAAGTATACCGGTCGCTGCGTGCATCGACCTACCTCCGCGAAGCGCTCCTCTCGGGAGTAGAGATGCCGCGTATTGCCGGCGCTCTCGAGCACCTCGCAGGTTCGAAAGAGGAGAAAGAAGCTGCCCTCAAACGTGCCGGCGAAGTATACAAAGATTATTACCCCGAAGTGGACGAGGCCACTTTTGCAGTAATGCTCGAAACCTATCGCAACTATGTGGAGGCATCCGATTTACCCGCTTTCTACACCGAAATCGACAAAAAATTCAAAGGCAATTATGCCGCATTTGCGAAATCGATCTTTGCGCGCTCCGCCTTTAGCAGCCACGATAAATTCATCCGTTTACTGAATGCCGGGAAAATCAATCCGAAGAAAGATCCCGCCCTGCAGTTCAGGAAAGAGGTGCTTGCGAAGCTGGATGCATTCGACTCGAAGGAAATAGCCGAAAGTCATGCCGTCATACGCAATGCCGAACGCCTGTTTGAGGCCGGCTTACTGGAAATCAACCGGGAAAAGGGTATCAAGCCCTATCCCGATGCTAACTTCACCATGCGCCTGACCTACGGATCGATCGGCGGCTATGCTCCCGCCGATGCCGTGGTATACAATTATTACTCTACCGGCCGCGGAATTCTGGAAAAAGAAATCCCGGGAGATATGGAATTCGATGTTCCCGCCGAACTTAAAAAAGCATTGCTTGCCAACGATGTGGCGCCTTATACCGACCAGGAAGGCAAACTCATCGTCAACTTCCTCAGCAACAACGACATTACCGGAGGTAATTCGGGAAGTCCTATTTTCAACGGGAAAGGCGAACTGCTGGGACTGGCATTCGACGGTAACTGGGAAGCGATGAGTGGCGATATCGTTTTTGAACCCGAATTACAACGAACGATTAATGTGGACGTGCGGTACATGCTCTTCGTGATGGATAAAATCGGTGGAGCCGAACGAATTCTGAAAGAATTAAAATACAACTAATTCACCGTATTTTTTGTTAACTATGAGGTACAGATTCCGGCTTTTTGGAACTGTACCTCCTTTTTTTGTATCTTTGTTGAAAACTAAGCATAATGAAGAAACACTCTTTCCTTTTGCAGCTATTTCTCAGTTTACTGCCCGCGGTGCTGGCCGCAGACAACGACACACCCGGCTTCGAGCGTTTTCTCTACAACGATAAACTGCCTTCCAACTCGGTGAACCGGTTGTTTCACGACAGCAAAGGATACATGTGGTTTGGTACACGCGACGGCTTAAGCCGCTTCGACGGCTACGATATGAAGGTGTTCCGTTCGAGTCCGCAAACTCCCGGAAAGCTTACCAGCAACGAAATTCAGTTTATTACCGAGGACAACAACAGCCGTATATGGGTAGCAACTTCGGAAGGAGTGGATATTATCGATAATTCGACTTTTACCATCCAGACCCTCGACAATCCTTACGTCAACAACGAACGGGTCAATTGTTTGCTGCTCGACAATGAGGGAATGATGTGGATAGGCACAACCGATTTCGGAGTATTGCGAATGAATCCCGAAACCAAAGAATTCATCCGTTACTCGGCCGATGCCGACTCCCCGCTTCGTTTGCCCGGCAACACTGTGAATCATATCTACAAGGATAAAAACGGCAATATATGGATCTCGTTCTGGAGTCATGGGATGTGTATGATTTCGCACGACGGAAAGAAAATATATACGGCGCCGGTGGGCAGCAAAAACAACCCGTTCCGGATTTTGCAGGACAGCAGAGGCTATTACTGGGTGCTCACCTGGGGCGACGGTATGTTTAAAATGCACATCGATAAGCCCGGACAATTCCGTTTTGAGAAATGCGTTCCATCGCCTGCATCGACCGAAACCATCGACGATATTTCGTACAGCATCACCGAAGATAAAAACGGCACCTTATGGGTGGTTACCTATTCAGGACTGCGGTCGATCGAAATCCGGGGTGACGAATTTATAGTTTCCGGATCCCGTCATTTGTTTGGCAACGGCGATTATCAGCTATTCCACTCCATTGTGCGCGACCGTAACAACAACCTTTGGCTGGGTTCGGTAGGCGAAGGGGTATTCCAGATGGATTACAACCGTCTGCCGGTTAAAAACTTCACCTTACCCCAGGTACGGAGCCTGAATGCCGAACCTTATGTAACCCGTATCGCCGAAACCAACAATAAGCAGCTGTTCGTGGTAATCAACCGGGTCGGGCTCTTTCATTTCGATCCGGTAACGGGGCAGGTCAACAGGCCCGAAGATCCGATTCTGCGCCGGCAGGGATCGATTATAGCACTTGCCAATCACAGCAAGAAAAACACCATCTGGGTGGCCAGCGAAGGCGATAATTTTTTCCATATCTTCAGCCCTCTGGGCGGCGCCAATTTAAAGCACCTTTCCACCGTACAACTTCAGGATCCGGCCGACAATCATAATATCACCGCTTTTCATGAAGATGCCCGGGGGGTTATGTGGATCGGAACCGCCAACGGCATTTTTGCTCACGATTTGAACGGAAACACCCAACTTATATCCAACAAGGTACGGTTTATCAACGATATTAAACATGATCCGAGGGGGCGTATCTGGATCGGGACCGAAAAAGACGGCGTGTTCATTCTCGACAGAGCAGCCAAGTCGTGGACGCTTCAAAAAATCAAACTACACATCGACAAATACGAAAGTTTGAGCGTACAAAGCATTCTGTGCCAGCAGAACGGTTTAGTATATATCGCCACCAAAGAGGGCGGAGTATATCTGTACGATCCCGA
The DNA here is from genome assembly GCA_001898935.1 of Paludibacter sp. 47-17. Lineage (GTDB taxonomy): Bacteria > Bacteroidota > Bacteroidia > Bacteroidales > Paludibacteraceae > Paludibacter. Next base: position 94,782 of record MKVT01000008.1, on the reverse strand, counting down.
TAAAAATTATGCCGAAGAAATAAGCAATACTTATGGAATATCGGAAGAAGGATTATTGGACGTACTGGAGGACAACCAGGGAACGATCTGGTTTACGACCCTCAAGCGCATCATCCGCTACAATCCCAAATCGCATGCTTCCAACTATTATTCGACCGCAGATGGTATTGCGGTAAGTACATTCTTCAAAAACTCGATTCTGAAGCGTAGTACGGGCGAATTGTTTTTCGGGGGAAACAATGGTTTATGCAGTATCGACCCGGCGCAACAGGCCATCAACACCGGCCGTTCGAAAGTGAAGGTGAAGATTTCGGATATTCTGATTCAAAACCGTTCGCTGTTCGATATCCGAAAGGGCGAGCATTTCGATCCCGAGAAAAACCGGATCGAACTAAAACACACCGAAAGTACGATGGGTATCGAATTTAGTTCGCCCGATTATTACACCGCTCGGAAAATTCAATACGCCTACCGCATGTCGGGTATCGATAAGGACTGGAATTACGTCGGAAACAACCGCCGTTTTGTCAATTATGCGAATCTGATGCCCGGAACTTACCTTTTCGAAGTTCGTTCGAGCGACGAAAACGGAGTCTGGAGCGACGAAGTAACTTCGCTGCGCATACACATCAAACCTCCGTTGTATCAAACCTGGTGGGCCTACTTACTCTACATCCTGGTCACAATAAGTCTCACCTACCTGATCGTGCATAATATTGCCAACAGGATCCGATTACGAAACGAGTTGAAGATTTCGCTCATCGATAAAGAAAAAACCGAAGAACTCACCCAGATCAAGCTGCGCTACTTCACCAATATTTCGCACGAACTGCTCACGCCGCTCACCATCATTATGCTTCAGATTGAAAGTCTGCAAAAGCAGTTCAGCGGGCATACCGTCCAGTTTGAAATCATGAAGGACAATGTAAACCGCCTGAAACGCTTAATAAAACAGATTCTGGTATTCCGCAAAACGGAAACTGGAAATATGAAATTAAAGGTGGTACAGAGCGATATTGTGGCTTTTGTCCGCAATATATGCCAGTCGAATTTTCAGCCCCAGGTAACCGAAAAGCAAATTCAGTTTACGGTCGATATTCAGTACGACAGTTACCAGGCCTGGTTCGACCCCGACAAGCTCGACAAGGTGGTGTACAACATCCTTTCGAATGCGTTCAAGTATACTCCGGCAGGCGGTGCGATTGCTGTGAAAGCCAGTTTTGTTCCGCGTAAGGACGATATCATCTTGCGGCTCTCGGTATCCGACACCGGTAGCGGTATTCCGGAAAACGATTTACCGCATATTTTCAAACGTTTTTACATCAGCAGTACGGCCGATCAGAGCCAGAGTCATGGTATCGGTCTTTCGCTGACACAGGATCTGCTTCAGATTCATCATGGGAAAATCGAGGTGAACAGTGTGCTGGGCGAAGGTTCGGTATTCACGATCGAGATTCCGGTAAACGAGCATGCGTATTCGGCCACCGAAAAGGCTGTGGAAGATGAACTGACGGAAAATGAATTGAACCAGCCCGATGATGATGCTGCAGTGCCGGCTACCGAAACATCGGCCGATCAAAAGAACTTCAGCATTCTGATCGTGGAGGACAATAAAGATCTGAATCAATTGATCTCCGATCATTTTCAGGATCAGTATACGGTGTATCGTGCCGAAAATGGGTTGCAGGCGCTGCATATCGTTCGTGAACAGGAGATTGATTTGATTATCAGCGATGTGATGATGCCTGAAATGGATGGATTGACCTTCTGCAAGATCATTAAAAACGACGTGAACACCAGTCACCTCAATGTATTGATGCTTACGGCCAAGAATACTGCCGAGGACAGGATCGAATGCTATAATGCCGGAGCCGATGCGTTTATTGCCAAACCCTTTGAACTGGGTGTACTGAATGCAAGGGTGAAAAACCTTATCGGCAAACGACGTCAGAAAGTAGAGAGTTTCCAGCACGGACAGGAAATCAATATTTCGTCGATGGAATACAATTCGATCGATGAGGTGTTTTTGAAACAGGCGGTGCAGGTGGTTGAAGAAAAACTGGCCGACGAAACCTTCGATTTCGATCAGTTCGCCGTGGATATGTCGACTTCCAAATCGACCCTCCACCGTAAACTAAAATCGCTTACCGGGCTTTCGCCGGGTGAGTTTATCCGGAGTATCCGCATGAAACATTCGTTGCAGATGCTGGCCAATAATATTGGTAACATTTCCGAGATTGCCTATTCGGTAGGATTCAGCGATCCGAAATATTTCAGTCGCTGCTTCAAAAATGAATTCGGAGTTACGCCCAAAGAATGGCTGGAAAAAAACAAACGGAAATAAAGGTTTAACCCGGCGACCGACCGGTACCAATATGTCAATGTCCTGTTATAACGGCGCCGTCATAACAGGACATTGTTTGGTGTCTTCCCGCATCGTCCGCAGGATGCTGACAATAACTCAATAGAGCGGTTTCAAATCGGACTTTTTGAATTTCTTACCCGATTTTTTCCACAGCATCAACGACTGCAAAGGCAATGGTTCGCCCGCTTTTACAGTAGCCACCGCATTGATAACAACACTTTTGGGAGCTTCGGGATGCAAACCTTCGGCTTCCACAAATTCCATTCTACCGAAATTGGCGTTCACAGCCATTGCTAAACTGTAATATCCGTTGTCGAGCACATACACCGTATGTTTTCCAAGTGTACGGATTTGCTTTTTAATTGGTTTGTCGAGCACCGGTAATGCATAATGACCGAGGCGGATTTCGGTATCGACAGGCGAAAACAAGGTATCGTTGCGATAGATACCATCGGGTAAGGTTTTCTCATACAACGAATAGCGGAGCGCACGATTCGTTTCCAATACAGCATCGCGATGGTATATTCCCTCCTCGAAACCCCGGAAAGTATACAGCCGCAACGCTTCCCATTCTCCTTTTGCATTTCTGGTAAGATAATTCATGGCTACTTCGCCGTTTTTACCATCGGCCTGCCAAAGGAAAGCACTGTTGTACGACAACCGGTTGTAGTTCTCGGTGCTTCGGAATTTCTGCCAATCGCCCGCCACCGTTTCATGACACCAGGCACGCACTTCGGCAGCACCGATATTCGGATAATCGGTAATCAACATTTCCGAACCGGGCTGAAACTTATTATACACAGTTCCTTTCTTCAGTTCCTTTTCCCAGGGACCTTCGTTCTCTTTCGCCTGCCAGTACGGATGACTTTCGGGCACCACGAGGCCTAAAAACACCTTGCCGCCCCAATATACGCTTCCACGGCAACTGTACATCTGCGTAGCCGGCTCAAAGGGTCCGTAAAAGCCCAGGGTCGGTACGCCATCTTCCAGAAAATCGGGATGCTGAAAAAACTGCAGCAGGTTGCCCGACGAAATACGGCGCATCCAACCCCAGTTGGTGGAGGGATCGTTTTCGAGACCCATCAGCATAAACGGAGTAGCTGCAGCATAACGGTAGGCAATGCTTCGTCCCCACATAATCATCTTTCCGTCGCGTGCATACAGGTAAGGATAATTGTGCTTCAAATCGGAGAAATTTTCGGTAAACCTGCGGGCATGTTCGGGGTAGTGCTTATTGCCGTAGAAATCGGCCCACAAAATGCCATACATCTGAAAAGCCCACATCGAATAGTAATCGTAGGCCGGACTGTCGTGGTACCAACCTTCGCCCCGGTAATGCTTCAACGAGCGATCGAGGTACTCCTCCAGCAATTTCTTATTCACCTCGTACCCTTGCATATCGAAAAAGCTCAATACAAAAATATTGAAGAATTTCCAGTTCGAATCCACGGTAGGACCGTCGGCGTAACTGAGCATCAGCGCCGCCAGTTTATCTTTCTCTGCTTCGGGAAGCGGATCCCACAGCACCCTGGGAGCAGTAAACAGCGAAATGGCCATGGCTCCGAACTCCACCAGGTTCTGGCTGGGCCCTCCGTTGCGCGCCCGGTGGCGAATAAACGAAGGATGGCCTTCTTTCGCCAGATTCGTCAACTGATGACGGTAATAATCGGCCACTTTCACTCCGTTGAGGGTCAGATCGGGATCTTCCATCAACAAAGGAGCAGCTACGAACAAGGTACGACTCAGCCCTTCCAGCTTTTCGGTCGGGATCTGCCCGTCGTTGCGGGGATAAGTGATTTCATGCTGTTTGGGAAACTTCATCGGGTCGTCGATGTTATGCACATAACCGAATGCACCTTCGAGCATGTACAATGCCGCATCCTTCCAATGCTGGCGGGTCATTCCTGTATAAGGACTTTTTTTGAAATCCGGATTTTTCACCGTAAATACCTGTTTGGCCGGTAATGCACCTACAACAACCAGCAACAGACCTAACACTACAATTTTCTTCATAACTTAAAAAAACGAAAGAGGATGCATTCCGGACAACCGCAACACATCCTCCTGCCGATTAACTCATATTACTTTTTCAGGTACCAATTTTTACGATCCAGCAATTTGGAACGAATTGCTTCCTTGTTATGGGTATGTTTAGCGGCCACACGATCGGCAAGGTAACTGTTGTCGTTGCGACGAATAGCCACCCGCATCAGGTCGTGGAACCGGTTGCCTTCGAACGCAAGCTCCAACGCAGCTTCTTCAATAATCTTATCTTCCACAAAATTCATCATTTCATCCTGAGAAGTGATTGAACGCGGAATCGCAAAATAAGTAGTATCGCGCTCGGGATATCCCAGGCTTCGTCCCCGTACACCGATATTGTTTTCAAAACGGGCATCGGCAAAATTCATATAGTTGGGAAGAATGGAATCTCTTTCGCTCAAAGGTACAATAAACGGACTGTTGATGGTAGCCGCTTTCAGACCGTTCTTAAGCACCGCGAATGCCAGACGGGGTTTGCCCAGCCGGTTTACCGCTTCGGCATACCGCAGGTAAAGGGTAGCAGCACGGTACAGTACAATTTGACGGGTATCGTAATCGTCGGAATTCATTTCGGTATACTTGTATATCACATAATTGTCGACCTGGGGCGAAGCAGGTAAAGACTGCCGGGCAACCGATCCAATTCTGCGAAGGTCGCCAAGCGTATCCAGCTTCGCCGTTTCGACATACACCTGAGTCTGCCAGTTGCCGATACTTAAGTCGGAAGGAATCAGTTGCCGTTGCAACATCAGGCTGTCGAGTGTAAAATAACGTCCATATTCGTTGGAGGCAACTAATTTAGTGAGATGTTCGCTGGAACTGAAATTAAATACATTAACCCAGTTCACCACAGCGCCACCCGAGAACGCATTATTTACCACCTGATAATACGAACGGAACTGATTGTTGAGCATTACCCTGTCGTAGAACATCAAATCGCGGTATTCGTTGGCTGCATGCTCATATTGTCCGTTCCACAGGTACAAATCGCCCAGCAGGAAACGAACCGGGAAGAACGAATTACGCGAGTTGTAGGCGCTAAGGTTCCCGAATTGTGGTCGTGGTGTATCTTTCCAGGGAAGTAAATCCTGAATCAGCACCGGCGCCAGTTCGTTCATGCTCTTGTAAACCGTGTGATTTTCAAAAGCATCCTCGAGGGTCAGCAGGGGTTTCTCGTAATACGTAACTTCGCCAAAATTGAGCATCATCTGCATATAGGTCCAGGCCCTGATTGCCTTGGAGGCCGCATACACTTTGTACATCACCTTTTCGGCTTTATTGACCACCGAAGTATCGATATTTTGGATGATGTAGTTACAGTTATTGATTACTGCATAATAATCACGGATGTTCGAACTATAGGGATTTTCGGTACTGAAATCAAATGTATTCACCTCTTTCAGGAATCGGTTGGATGTTTCCGATACATCCATCAAATCGCCACGGAGTTCACCCAGCACTATATAACTGTCGGCCAGCTTCTGCAACTGCGAGAAAACTCCGAACATCGAATACAGCGTATCGTTAGCGGCGTCCATCCCATGGTTTTTCTCGAACACCAACCGGTCCGAATCAACCTCCAGCAAGCTTTCGCAACTGGAAAAATACATCACGGGGAACAGAATCACCACGAGTAGTTTGCTTATCTTCTTCATATCAATATTTTTTTCAAGAATATAATTACAGATTGATCTTAACACCCAGCGAGAACGAACGGGTCGGAGGCAATAAACCATTGTCGATACCCTGATCGAACACCGAATTACCTGCCGCAACCTCGGGATCGATGCCCAGGTACGAGGTCCAGGTGTAGAGGTTGTCGGCCGAAGCCCATACGCTTAACCCTTCGATGAACTCGCTGCTGAGCGGTAAACGATAGGAGAACGTAAGGTTCTTGAAGCGCAGGAACGAACCGTTCTCGATCCAGCGATCGGAGAACCGGGCATTGCCCATGGGGTCGCCGTACACTGCCCGCGGCACGACAGTCGTCTGCCCTTCGCCCGTCCAGCGGCGCAACATGGCCAGTGTCTGATTGCTATAGTCGGATCCCGACTCCAGGTTACGACGGTAGTAGTTGTACACTTCATTGCCGTAGCTGTACGAGAACACTGCATCCAGTGTAAATCGTTTGTAGTTGAAGCGGGTGTTGAAATTCCCATACAGGGTAGGTATCGGACTTCCAATTACCTGGCGGTCTTTTTCGTCGATGATACCATCTTTCACCACCTCTTCGAAAATCATATCGCCGGCACCGAATTGCGAATACGATCCATCGGGCATCAGCTTTTTTAATCCGGCAGCATCGGCATCGGCCTGCGAAGCAAATACTCCGTTGGTTTTATAGCCGTAGAACGATGCATACGGGCTGCCTACTTCGGTAATCAGCTCACCTCCGTAACGAGCGGTCACAATCGGTTTATCGTCGGGCAGACTCTTGACTTCGTTCACATAACTACCTGCACTGAGTCCTACTTCCCATTGGAAATTGCCGGTATTGACCAGCTTTACCTGAGCAGCAGCTTCCCAGCCCGTGTTGGTCATCGATCCGCCGTTGGCCCAGTAATATCCCAGACCGGTAATTTCGGGCAGCGGTTGAAGTGTAAGCAGGTCGGATGTAGTACTATGGAAAACATCGGCCTGGATATTCAGGCGGTCGTTGAACAGCCCCAGATCGAGCCCCGCATTGGCACGGGCCGTGGATTCCCACTGAACGCGGGTATTGGCCAGATTGGCAAGTACCAGCCCGTTGGCCCGGTTGATAAACCGTACCGAATTGAAATAGGTCTGCGATTCGTAGTCGCGTATATCGTCGTTACCCGACAACGCATAACCCACCCGCAACTTCAGGAAATTCACCGGAGCGACATTACTCATGAAACTTTCCGACGACACCAGCCAGGCTCCGTTGATAGCAGGGAAAACACCCACTCCGTTAATACCGCCGGCCGTATTGCGTCCGAAACGCGACGAAGCATCGAACGACACCGATGCACCGAGGAAATAGCGCTGATCGTAGGCATATTCGGCCTGATAATAATTCGAAATCGACTTGGTTTCCACATTCAAACCGTCGACATACAGAAAGTCGTAGGCACCGGTGATGGTGGTGTTATTGTTCGAACCCGAATTGTGCTCTTCGGCATAATCCGACTCGAGGTAATTGAAAATATACCGTACCCCGGCCAGGGCCTTCAGACGGTGTTGCAGATCGAACGCCTTGGTATAGGTCAGATAAGTATTGCTGTAGATATTGGTATTACGCATTACCTGACTCGAAATCATGTTTTTCGAATAACCTTTGTTTTCGAGGTACCGGAGCGGGGTGAATTTTTCGGGAACAAAATGCCCTTCGATGGTTTTGTACAAGCTGTAGTCGAACAGCGAGGTTAATTTCAGATCGGGGGTTATTTTCCACTCCGGCACTACCGAGATGTTGAACCGGTATTTTTTCTGAAAATTCTGCGAGTAACGGATTACAGCCGTAGGGTTACCAATATCGAAGATGTCGGTCACAGCCGGATTGGCGGTTATTTCGCCCTGGTTGGTAAACGAATACTGACTCAGGAAAGGCGATTTGATAACCGCTTGCCAGGTGGGCGATGAGTAGCGGTTCACACCATCGTCGATGAGCGAGCGCTCGTTACGAGTAAAACCGATATTCAATCCTAAATTAAGATGATCACCCAAGTTGAAATCGGCATTAAAGCGCGAATTGATGCGGTTCCAGTCGGTTGTTTTTACAATCCCCTTGTTATCGGCCAGACCGATGGAGAAATAATACAAGGCTTTTTCGTCGCCCCCCGTCACATTAATCTGATAATTCTGGGTAAATCCCGGCTGATAGACCAGTTTTCTCCAATCGGTCGAATTGTGATACACCGGATATTGCGTATTCGAAGGATCGGTGATCAGGAAACCTACATTATCGACCAGTTTTGGCGATACGCCGGTCGAGCCCAGCATGTCGCTGGCGTAAATGCGGAAATCGTCGCCATTCATCATGGGCACTCCTGCCGGCGACTGTGTGGTCGACAGAAACATCTTCAGGTCGATACGAGTTACCATATTGGCCGCACGTTTGGTATTGATTACTACCACCCCGTTGGCTGCCTTGCTTCCATAAATCGAAGTACCGTCTTTCAACACGGTGATATTGGCAATATCCTCGACCGGAATATTATCCAGCGGGTTCGAAAAATGCCCCCCGTGAATGGACGCTACATTCTGCATATTATCCCAGATCACTCCATCCACAATGTACAAAGGTTGAGCATTGGCATTGAGCGAATTCATACCGCGAATAAACAGGTTGGTTCCCATGCCTTCGGCACCCGAACGAATCACCTGACGGGCCGTAGCTCCGATCTGGCGCATGATAATTTCATCGGCTACCAGAGCCGACGATAAGTCGTTGGTAGCAATACCATGGATCGACGCGGTAGCGGCACTCTGATTCACAGCACCGTTCAGATCCTGAACTTGTTTGAAATACGGGGTGAAACCTTTACGATACAACCGGATCTCAGCCGACCGGCGTCCCTGCATCCCGATTTCGCGCACATCGTACCCAATGGCCGATACCTGCATGATGTCGTTTGCCGATGTTATTTTCACTTCAAATTCTCCGTTTTCGTTGGTTACCGCCGAGGCGTTTTTATCGGGGATAGAAACCTGTGCCGCACTAATCGGCTGACCGGTAGCCGCATCAGTGATCTTCCCTTTGAACATTCCCTTGTCCTGAGCAACCATTCCAATGGTAAGCAGAAGGAGTAACACCGTAAAAATGGACTTCATCCCGAATATGTTGAATATTGAATTGTTCATACTATTCTGTTTATGTGTTGTTTGCTTTTTCATATTCTTTCTATCATCCATTTTACTTTACAGGTTCCAGTAGTATATAGTCGATACGGAGATCCCTGCTGTAATTCAACCGATCCAGCACAGAAGTTCCCGCAGCATTTTCAACTCTCAATCCGACCCGGATTTTGTCGGAAAGCATCAGGGTTCCCATCCGGCCCCCCGTTCCAACCAGATTGGCCCATGGAAATTCATAATTCTCGGCCACCAGCAGTTTCGTTACTTTTTTGCTGTCGGTTTCAAAAATTTTAGCCTGGGTATGCGGTTTTACATATCCATTGTTTCCAATCCACACCGAATCGCTTTTGGCCGCATCGTCGTAATTGTAGTTGATGGAGAACCTGACCCTGTACTTACGCGCATTGGTCGAATCGGCAATGGACATGGGTACAAACACGCAATAAATATTGTATTTGGTAGCCAGGGTGTTGGGAATCGGGAAGTTGATGCTCATACGGGCAGTACTCAATGTCGAAAGTGCTCGTGCATTGATATAAAAACCGTTGGAAATATCGTATCCGGTACCCAGCGACGAGAAAAGCGAAATTTCGTAATCCTTCACACTCCGTCCGTACGATGCATTTTCGGCCTCAATACGAATGGGCTGAAGGAAGCTTTCTTCGGGTTTATGCTGATAACTGCTGAAAATATAGCTGTTCCCATTACTCAATTCCACCGGTGCCGACGAAGGTATCAATTGTGAAGCATTGGTAAATTGCGTTCCCACTGTCGATTGCAAGCTATCCGAAGCCAGGGGTTGCTTCAAGCTACCTCTGAAAAACAAATCACGCACCATCATCCAACGGGCATTCGTACCCTGAGCCTGAACACCGCCATCGACTTCCAGCGTCTTATAGTAAGGAAACACCTTGGCCAGCCGTTCGTTCCAGGCAGCGTTGCCGGGTAAAATAGCCGTATAAATACTATCCTCCACGTTCAGGTCGGCCAGCGCGGTCAACACGCTGTTGGTGGTGGTGAATACCGAGTCGATAAGTACTCCGTCGAGGTAGCTGGCATCGTAATCGAACACCTCCCGGGTAAGCGACGTAATATAATTGCGCAGCGAATCGATCCCCTCGGCCACCGCTATATACTCCCAATGATTCAGAATATACGGAACATAGCCGCTCATCAGATGGATCATACCATTGCGTACAGCTATATTCGGCTGCTTCAATTCCTTACCGTGCAGTGCATATTTGTTGCCGGGAAGACGTTTGAAATCCAGAATCTTACCATTCAGCATCAGCATCGACATCTCGTCGACCCGCGATGTCGGATGCGTAAAGCGGGTGATATGGTTACGAACCACTTTACTTACCTGAGCCTGATCGGTTAAATCCAGACCGGCCAATGCCTCGTTGTCGGGCACCCACACCGTATAGGTAATATCTTCCGATAAGATTTTGTCGAAACCGGTAAGTTCCAATGCCTGGGCAAATTTACTCAGTTCGGGTTTCGATTTAATATAATCGTAAATCGAGAGCTCGCTTTTCTCCGTTACCTCCGTCGTATAATGCTCATTCCAGGCTTCATTCTCGCACGACACCATCACCAGTACCGAAGCCACGACCAGGAGAAATTGTTTTAATGCTATAGTTGTTTTCATGTTGCTAATACTTCGTATTTTAATAAATATCCTCGAACTCGATGGCGCTGGTAGGAACAAACTCGAGGTAGTCGAACATAAACTCGCCACCACTGAGGCCAACCACTTTAATCTCGTGCATACCCGCTTCGGCAAACTGATAAGTACCTAAGATCTTACGCAAATTGGCATCGCTGTACCGTGCATTCTGTCCCGAGGTCCATCCGGCCTCAGCCACTTTAAATCCAGCCGGACCTTTCATATAGCCGCGGTTACGCATCATTTTATCGTTCTCGAATCCTGCGGGGTCGGTTGTGATCGAGCCCGGAGTTTCGTAACCGATCGACACGTCGCTGGCAGTCAGGTTCAGATTGAGAGGAACACCTGCCGGGATATCGTCGACATAGAGCTGAGCCACACCACGTTTCCCGTTGGTAAGGTATCCGAATCTGATCTCGTAAGTACCGGCCGGAATCGGCGGAGTGGTAATTGTAAATTCGTACAACTTACCGGCCGATGCACTAAGGAAAATCTCGTCGGCCATGTAATTCTGGAAACGGGCATACCCGGCCAGGTAACCGACCACCGTTTGTTCCGATGCCTTTATGCGCGAAATATAACCGCGTGGTATCTGGTAATGCAAACTTTGTTCGCGGTATAACGACGCATTCGAATTCTGATTGAAACGGCTTCCCCGCATATTGTTGTTGGTAAGCTCAGGGAAGAAACTCGCCGCATCGAAACGAAGGCGTTTACTCGAAAGATAAGCATCCACATCCACACTGTACAACAAGGGCTTGTCGATTTCGTGGAACACCCCGTTGTCCGACTCAAAGTCGTAATTGCTTGGATGCAAACGCACTGCCGCAGCTGCATTGTAGGCGTTAAACAAGTTGGATTCGCCTGAGGCGCGGTCTTTTTTAACTTCCAGCAAGGTGTTCGGACACATGGTTTCGATGTATTCGTACATATCTACCGTTTTCAGCATATGATCGGTGTCGTAGGCATCGATAAACTTGGTTTTACTCAATTCCTTGTTGATAAGATGGTACGAAATATAACGGTTCAAGCTGTTGCGACGGTTTTTAAAGTCGGTGATGCCGGCATCCTCGGGATAAATCTGATCATACACCGATTTGGCATAAGCAGCCAGATCGTCGAGCGAGTTGACACCCCGTGCCGCCATGGTGGCATTGCTTTCCATCAACACCGTATATCCATAACGGCGAAATGCGGGTATATCCTGATAAAACCACTGGTTCGACTCCTTGGGTGTGGTAATCAGACTCCGGTAATCGGCAGCATTATAGCTGTCGTCTTTATCGAGCAGCAAGGAGTCGGCCATTGCCGTAACCAGCAGAGCCTCGTAAAACAGGGAGTATTCCGGTTTCGATGCTATGGCTTCAACGATACCTTCGCGCGCAGGATCGAGCACGCGATTGATGGAGTGGATCACTCCGTTGTGAACCATAATATCCTTACGCAGAATCTGCGAAGTGCGGTTGACGAAGGTCTCCGACTTATTATCGAACGAAATGGTGAAATACCGGTTACTCATCGACATTTCCGACAAACGGCCGTTGATAAAACTAAGGTAAGGCACCTTGGTACCGTTAATAATGTGGTCGTAAGCAATGGTAAGCAAAGTATCGCGCGAAAAATCGGCCAGACCTTTCTTCCCCTTAATCGCGTAAAACTCTTTCATTGCCTCGTTGGTAGGTGCAAAAATGGTGTATTGACCGTACGAATTCAGCAGCCCTAACACTTTGGTGGTATCAAGCAGCCGGGCAAATTCCGAGAATTGAGCATTTTCGGCATCCTTCAGGTACTGACCAGCCATCTGATCGGTGAAGGTGTACAGGTTATCGCCTACTTCATCGGGGTCGCAGGAGCTGAAAAGCGACACAATGGCAACCGTAACGGCCACCAGCCGGAGCGCAACCCCTTTTGTTGAGAATGAAACTTGTATTTTCATATGCATTTTTCTTTTATTATCTGATTAACGTGTTGACGAACTGCTTTCATCCTTGTAAAACGGATTCTGAACCAATTTTGGATTGGCTTCGAGTTCGCGTTGTGAAATCGGCATATACATCGCATCGAGCGTACGTGCTCCCAGGTTATTGGTCGAACCCGGATCCTTATACCCCACATAGGTATTCATCGTGGTAGTGGATCCCTCGCGACGCGCCAGACGCACCAGGTCGAACCAGCGCTTGCCTTCGAACATCAGTTCGCGCTGACGTTCGCGAAGCACCAGCTTTTCAACCGCATCGACCGTTTGATAATTGTTCAGCATGAGCGAATCCTGACCTTCGTTGGCCCGCAGATAAGGGATATTCACCATGCGTACCGCCTGGGTAAGCAGTTCGGTGCCGGGAGCGCTCTGGCGTGCAAGCTGCACCAAAGCCTCGGCTTTCATCAACATCACATCCGACAACCGGTAGATAATCCAGTTGGCAGTGTTCGAACGATACCGGTACGAGCTCAACCCTTCTATCAAAGATGTTTGGCGGGCCAGTCCCGAATATTTAAAAATATAATACTTACCTCCGTAGGTACGATAAAAGTCTTTCGAACGAATATCCTTTTCGCTTTCGACCACGGTTTGCGTAACGCGGTACACAAACGGACTGTACTGACCCAGTTTATTCTCGTATTCGTCGTAGGCCAACGTGGCCGGGAAACTAAACTCACCCTCGGGCTGACCGTTGCTACCGTATAACTCGATCACCGGCACATTGGCCTGAACATCGTCGTCGAACTGCAGCTCGAAAATACTTTCGGTAGAGTTGCCCAGGTAAAACACCTGGGTGAGCATGAGCGGGGCCTGTACCAGCTTGAGCGAAGGCGTTGCAATAATCTCGTCGCATACCGTTACCGCCTTCTGGTACTCGCTTCTCCACAGGTAAACATCGGCCAGAATTGCATTGACGGCATTCAAGGTGATGCGGCCCTTATTGTAGGCACGATTGCTTCCGAAATCGAGACGCGCATATTTCTTGGCTTCCAGCAAATCGGATACAATCTGATCCAGAATCACATTCTCGGGCGACTTGGGCAGGTTGTACAAGGTGGAGTCGCCATCGGTCACAGCCGACAACATAAGAGGCACTTCCTTGAATGTACGCACGAGGTAAAAATAAGTCAACGCCCTGATTCCCAAAACCTCGGCACGCACACGATTGAGGTCGGCCTGCGAGAAGTTGTTATCGCGGGAGACTACTTCGGGAGCATAAAACAACAAGTTGTTGCAATAATTGATCACCGAGTAAAACGGACCCCACGAGGTATATGCATTGTTGGCGGTGATGTCGCCTTCGATTAATCGTTGCATATCGTAACGGGCATTGGGGAAGCTGCTTCCGTTGACCACATTGTCGGAGCGGAGTTCGCCCCAAACCATCATCCTGTATATCACCGATTCTTCGGTTAATCCACGGTAACACGCAGCCAGCACAGCTTCCACATCGGCTTCCGACTGCCAATACTCATCGAGGATGATTTCGCTCTCGGGTTTCAGGTCGAGCCACTCATCGCACGACGACAGGAAACCAGCCACCACTACCAAGCTCAAGAGAGCTATCGTTTTCTGAATATATTTTTTCATCATTGTTTTCATATATCGTTGCTGCTGTTAAAATCCAATTGATGCACCGAATGTCATATCTTTCGATCGCGGTGTGCGCGAGTCGTCGTAACTGAGTCCCAGTCCGCCGTATCCTACTTCAGGATCGACACCGGTGTATTTTGTCCATACTGCCACGTTGTTGAAGGTCAGATAAAAATTCAACCGGCTGATCTTCAGTTTTTTCAATGTATTCTGCGGAACTGCGTAATTGAACGTGAGGTATTTGAAACGAAGGAACGAACCATCTTCCACAAACCGGTCGCTTCCCAGCCAGTTGTAGCCGGCTTCGTGCAATGCACGCGGAATTTCGGTAATGTCGCCCTCCTTACGCCAACGCCAGTTAACAGCATAGCTCTGGTTATTATCGAAATACATATTCTCGGTATTCATACGTGCGGCATTGATCACCTTATTTCCGACACGGAAGTTGAAGAAGGCGTTCATGCTGAGGTTTTTGTAGCGGAATGTGGGCCCGAAACCCCCGTTGATTTTCGGGTTCGAGTTACCGAGATATACGATATCGAGCTCGTCGATGCTTCCATCGCTGTTGATATCTTCGTAAATAGCATCGCCACCACGGAACATATAACGCGAACCTCCGCCTTTCTGGTAATAGTTGAACCATACAGGACGCGGATTGCCTTCCTGGTCGAGAATCACATTACCGCTGGCATCGCGGGCTACCGGCGCATTTTCCTGTACGCCGGGAATATACTGGTCGTACTGGTATACGCCTTTGTATTTGAAGCCGTAGATCGAACCGAAGGAATTCCCTTTCTGTACACGGGTAAGGTACGAACCATTCGCGTAATTGAAATCGCGGTTGTAACTATCGAGCAGGGTTTGATCCAGGTCGATAAGGGTATTCATGTAATTCGACAGGTTGAAACGGAAATCGATGCTGAAATCCTTGTATTTCACAAACCGGTTCGAGTAGAAGTTCACTTCCCATCCTACGTTGTCCATGGTACCTCCATTAATGTAAGGCAGATTACTGTAACCCGAAGCCGACGTAATGGCCACGTTTTCGAACAACAGGTCTTTGGTACGCTTGGTATACAGGTTGATGTCGAACAGATAAGTATCGTCCTTGAAGCCGATGTCGGCACCGAAGTTAAACGATTGGGTAGTTTCCCATTTGAGATTGCTGAGGCGCAACGACAATGGTTTTACGGCAGTCATATCGATATACGATCCGTATAAACCATAGCGGCTGTAGTGCAGGTATTCGTATTTGGGCTGGTTACCGCTGATCCCCCACGACGGGCGGATGGCCAGGGTGCTTAACCAGTCTTTTGAGGGTTCCATAAAATCTTCGTCGGAAATAATCCACTTGGCCGACAAGGCGGGGAAGTTTCCGAATTTATTACCGGGACCGAACTTGGTACTTCCGTCGCGACGGATGGTTCCGCCGAGGATATAGCGTCCTTTGTACGAATAGTGTCCGCGTGCCATGAAAGCCAGCGAGCGCCACGATCCGTGAGCGGTATTGGCTCCCGACAGGTATCCGAAGCCCGAAGCATCGATTGCATCGCCCGAAGGCAGGCTGTAGCTGACCATCGATTGGCTGGCCGAGTTACCCACGTTGATCTGGAACGAGCCGTAGAGCAATAAATCGTGATCCTTGCTTTCGAATTTAGGCTGCCACGAAATGTTCTGATCGGAATAAATTGTGAGCGATTCGCGGTCGGAGTTTTCGGCACGGTTCACGCCCGATTCGAACCACGCCAGGTTCGACACTTCCTGCGGAAGGAACATGGTGGTTTTGCTGTTGTTGATGTCGAACGACACATACATTTCGTATTTCAACCGTCCGTCTTCCGGTTTTACGAGATCGTACTGCAGGCGGAAGGTAGGCAGGATACGGAACGATTTGAGCTGGTTGGTAGCCAGGTTGGCCAGTGCAACCGGGTTACGCAGGTTTTTCTGGTCGTCGTCGAGTCCCGAAGTACGCGGAATGTTGTAGTACGACGAGGTATTGTTACCCAGGGCATCCTGTGCATAGATACTTACGTTGGGCATTTTGCGATAAGCTATCCCCAGCAGGTTCTCGTAGTTACGCAGGTTGTCCGAATTGGTAAGCGAGAATTCGGAAATAAATTTGATCCGATCGGATACCGAATATTCGAGATAGGCGCGCGACGATATACGTTGAAGCTCCTGTCCGATGACGGTACCGCGCTGGTTGAAATATCCTCCCGATACACGGAAACGAGCCCGTTCGCCACCACCCGAGATGGTTACATAATGGTCGTGGACGGCACCCAATTGAGTAACGGCACCCACCCAGTCGGTATTGTTGTTGAAATTCTCGAAATCGGGAAAGTTACGATCGTAGTTATATTCGTCGATATCGGTAGCATTATCGTCCTGACGGGGATTAAGATAAGCTTGTTTCATCAACATGGTAAAATCGTCACCATTCAGCATATTCAGGCCGCGGGGCTGCTTGGTAAGGGTATAACGGTACGAGTATTCAACGCGGGTCGGGCCGGCCAGACCACGTTTGGTGGTGATCATCAACACCCCGTTGGCTCCTTTCGACCCCCAGATGGCCGACGCTGCGGCATCCTTCAACACCGAAATCTCGAGGATATCGTCGGGGTTGATACTCAACATATTGGCATATTGTTCCTGGTTGGAGTTCGCAAAGTCGAAGTTCGGATCTATCTGTACTTCGTAGGGCACACCGTTTACTACAATCAGCGGCTCGCTGCTGCTGTTGATCGAGGTTACCCCGCGAATACGCATCGAGGTACCACTACCCGGGTCGCCCGAGTTAGCCACGATATCCAAGCCGGCAATACGTCCCTGCAAGGCTTCGTCGATCGACGACACCTGCAAACCTTCAAACTCCTTGGTATCGATGGTTTGAATAGCGGTACTCAACTCACGGGTTGGAATGGAGAAACCACCCTGCGACGAACGGCGGGTAGCCGTAACCTCTACCGCACGGATGGTTTGCACGCTTTCGTCCAAAGTAATATTGATGACTCTGCGGTTCCCTATTTCAACAATCTTACGGTTGTATCCGATATAGGTGATCGACAAACGGTTCGATGCGCTTTTGACACGCATTACAAATTTACCGTTAAAGTCGGTCGATGTACCATTTACAACACGGTTGTTTCCATCGATTTCCGATACGTTGGCACCGATAATCTCCAGTTTATCCGACGAAGAAGTCACCTGACCCTGAATGATAATGTCATTGCTCCCCTGTGCCCGCAATACAGTGGTCATGCCGGGAATCAACATAAGCATAAAGAGGAGATACGTAATTCTCATATTTGTTTTCATGCGTCTTTCTTATTTAATCTTCAAAGGTCAGTATATTATTAATTTGATGTACCACTACCGACGAGGAAGTCGAGATGAGCGAAGTATTGAAGTTCGATCCGCTGAGAGGGCCGGTTCCATCTACGTTTTTGTAGGCAGTCGGCAGTTTGGCAAACAAGTAATCCTTCGCGATAATATTATGCAGGGAGGTTACACTCGCTTTCTTATTGTTTTCGGTAGTCAGCTCCATCGCATTGGCACTTCCCACCACCCCAATTTTGTAATATTTATTCCGTGCAGTATTCCAGTGAGTTTTGGCATCATCCGTTTTGATGGTGGCCGACTGATACAGCGCATTTACATTATCGCCGAAGAACACCGTGTTGTCCTGGAAATGATACCTCAGGAAACGAACCACTTTCTCGATAGCCGCCGTACGGGCCGCACCGGCCGGCATATCGTTTATTTCTTCCCATGTTTTTACCTTCCCGCTGCCCACAGCTGCACGAATAGCCTCATTGGTAGGCACATACACAGTATACCGGTAGGCATTGAAGAACTTCACGGCATAATCGACGCCCTGAGGATAGAAAATCTGCGCCACATAGTCGGAAGGTACGTTGCTCAACATATCGAAGAATTCGGAGAACTCCGGATTCGAAGCCAGCGTCGTATACAACGAGCGCAATGAGGGCTGAATGGAATTATTGATAAAGAAGGTCTTGCCGTTGGCCTGGTCGAACACACGTGTAACTTTCGACGAAGTCCCCAGGTTGATATTCCGGCCGCCACTCACCGTCATATTCGGTTCGTTTCCATCCACGCGAATAATATCATTGGCTTTGGTAACATAATATTTTTTCGATGCCGAGATCTCGCCGATCACGATATGCGAATCGAGTACATCCCACAAGCGGTTTTTAATGAAGTTGGGCGCCGTAGTGCTCGAAATACTATCGATCGGATCGGGTTCAACCATGTCGTTTACCTTATCGTACTTATGTACATAAGCCATCACCGAGTTGTTCCGCTCCACGTATTTGAACTTAAGCACCGCCGGAACATCCTGTCCGTAAGCAATCGGGTCGACATAATGCTCAAAATAATCGTCGGTCGGAATAAACACGCTGTAGCGGCTCACCAACGAGTTCAGATAAAGCTTGTAGAATTCGAACAAAGTACCATCGACACTGCTCGATGAAATACGGATGGCCCAGTTCATGATTTTGGTATTGGCGCTCAGCAGCACCGGGCTGTACACCGAAATATAATCCACCGGCGGATACACCTGGTTAGTGTAGAAAATCTGACCGTTCACACCGGTGTAACTTCCGACAATATGCGATTTCTCGACAGGAATCGCATAGTTTTCGTCGTCGACAATTTTGCTGAAGCGGCTGGGAACCGATTCGATGAGCGACGGACGCATATGACGTTTCAGCAACGGAATGATGATATTATCGGGTACACTGTCCCAACTGCCGAACCGGCTTTTCAGCAACTCGCCCACTCCACCATTGAAATAAGCATTCATCGCCTCGTCGGTAGGCACGAACATAGCAGCCATATCGCCTGGAAGTGCGGCAGAACCACCGGTTGAATAGCTGTTCCAACCCGGACTAAACGGCAACAGGCTGGAAACCGCCACCGAAGAGCCCGGAGCTACCACCGTACCTCCCCGCTGCGAAAAGTAACGTTTAACAAAAATCGAATCGCTGAACGAAGGATTCAACTCACGATAACGTACGTTAATTTCCGCGTCGTAATAAGGGGCTGCAAAACGCTCGAGCAATTTCGAGAAAATCTTGGTATTCGGATTCGTTTCGATACGAGCGGCCATATTAGCAGGCGGAATCAATACTTTCTCGAGAACATGCACATAACCGTTTTTACACACAATATCGCGTTTTATTACTTTGGTATCGAAAATATGCACGTCGCCGTTTTCACGGGCTTGTTTTCCCTGGAACACAGCGCCCGTGATATAATCCATATCTTCGTTGGTAATCCCGCGACGCGACAGAAAGCGCTGGGTAAAATACGCCGTAGGCATAAGGGTATGATCCTTCAGCAGATACATCCCTTTGTCGCGACGCGAATTGAAATACTTACCCACCGACAGCTTATCGCCTTGTTCGTAGGCTATGCTATCGATAGCCTGCAGGGCGGTAGGCCTGCGCATAGCGGTACCTTCGTTGTAAACGCTGCCATCGTAGTAGTTCGACAAGGTTTCGATGAGATAAGCATTATTAATCATCGAAAAATTAAAAATCAATTTTTTCTGAGCCAGGGTGAAGTCTTCGTACTTCTTCACGCCCCACTCGTTGTTTTTGTAGAATTCGGCAAAAGCAGCATCATTGGCCACAAACAGGGTTTTACTCCCCGTCAGGTTTAATACTTCGGTGTAACCCAGATCATCGATTAACTTGATGTAGGTGGTATACTCCCCTTCCTCTTGCAAATACTCGTAGATACTACCGCCCAACCATTCGGGGAGAATTTCGTCGTAGAAATAATCTTCCCGGCAGGAGGATAAAACGGTGAGCACGAGGGTCAGCGTCAATAAGAGCCGTACCCCCAGTTTCGTTCCTGTGTGTATTCTTTTCATAAGATGTGATAAAAACTTATCTATAATTTAATAAATTTTGAAGTTCCGGATTCGGAAGTACGCAAGATATAATAACCCGATGGTAATCTTTCCACGTCGATTTCGTTACCTTGCAGCATTTCATGATGTACCAGCGCCCCCGACACATCATAAATTGAAACGGAAGTGCCATCGGCAATTTCGCCGGAGAGGTAAATCCGATCGCGTACCGGATTGGGCGAAAGTGTAAAGGTCGTAGTGTTCGGAGCGTTCACCCCTTGGATAATATTCTGAGGATCCATGACCAACCAGCCTACCGTTTCGGCGACAGGATTGGTCTGGCTCACCGAGCCTTCGCGTTGCTTGAGCACATACGCCACCGAATTGCTTACAATAAACGACCGGAGAGCGGCAGTGATATCATCGTTGGTGGTTTGCATCTGTGCAATAAACAACGGATTCTGCACTGTTTCGCCGTAATTGATGGCTTTTGAGGTCGCCCCGACATAATTCGGAGCCGTTACGCCCACTATAAAAGGACGACCTTCGACCACTCCTTTGCCGGGAGTGAGGGCGATATAGGTGATGTTTTCGGCGCCCGGATTAGAGCTGATGCCGTCTTCCTTCATGATCCGCGCTTCAAAACCTTCGTTGGTCACATTACGGATACGCAGTACGGTCGCAAAGGTATTGCTGGGGATCAACTGATTGGCAAATACTACCGGCACTGTATTGAAAGGAGTGGAAAAGGTAATTTTCGTCCAGCCCGACGATGCGGTGGCTCTGCCTGCCAGCGCAGTTACTTCGCCAAGCTGATGCAATCCCGGGGTCATCACCAGGTAAGGGATTGCTTCATCTTTACTAAAACTGCTGATATTCTGATAGGCCCACGGAATAGCCTGGATTTCGAACCGGGTGGTACGGTTCACGAATTTGGCACGAGGCGTCATCCGTACCGTCGAATTGTTACTACCCGGAGATCCGAGGATAATGGAGGGAATATCGTCGAAGGAATTGGAGAAGAAAACCGAGTTCCAGGCCGAATTGGAAACACTTGCCGATCCGAACTGCGCCACAGGTCCTCCCTGGGCAGCACTGAATCCTACTTCGGATGTATAGTACGAAAAACTGCCATCGGCCAGCTTCGTACGGGCCCGGTATTTGACGGTACTTGCCGAAACGTCGAGCAGTTCGGTGTAAATACGGGTCGAACGATCGTCGCTGTCGAGTATTACTTCGTAATTCCCATTATCTTTTTTACGTTCCAGTATAAATCCTCTGAAATAGTCGCCGTTGCCGTCGTTCACGGTAAGCGTAATGGTTCCGGCACCATAGCTGGCTCCCAGCGTCGGATTGCGCCGCATGGTATAGGTAGGGATTACTTCCTTCCTGCGATTAAAAGCAACCTGCGATTTATTGTTCATATAATATTCGCCGGCCTTGGTGAGGTTCCCGTTCAGCAACATGGCGCGCGCATCCTGTACCCAGTTGTAAATCGAATAGCGTTCAACAAAACTGGCTGTATCGAGCACGTTCAGAATCGCTTTAATATCGTTGAGCTGTTTATTGGCATTCGCCTCCGAATAACTTTTATCGTTGGTAGGCCATGTTTCGGTCGTCCAGTTGGCTCCGTTGTTCCACTCGGTGATCCAAATGGGCAATCCGGTACGATCGTGCACATATTTCAGGTCGTTGTACCATTGCTGCGGCGATTTTGCCCAATAGGCATGAATGGCAACATAGTCGACCCGCCAGTTGCGGGCTTTACAGCTATCGAGGAATTCGTAAAGCCAGGCACCGTTGCTGCCGAAAGGATCGGAAGGAGAAGGCGAACCGATGCGCAAACCCGATTTGAGGAACTCGGGATAGGCAGCCAGCGCCTGGGCAACCGTCATGTTCGACTGATCGGGACGGTTGGGTTCGTTATAGCCCAGCAAATGACTTACCCGCTGCTTGCTGTTGATCTGATCCCATCCCGGCCATCCCAGGTTTTGTTTAATCGGCACATATTCCTGATTCGTTTTCGATTCCTGGTCGGCACTCCACGAATACCACCAGGTGCCTTTCACCTTTTCAACATCGGTACCGCCGCCGCTGCCGGTTCCGCACCATCCTTTCTTGGTTACATATTCCCAGTTGAAAACGCGGATAAACGACACATTTTCGTCGAGCAGGTAATTGAAGGTCGAAAACTCAAGATCTTCGTTATCGGCAATAAAAACACGGCTGTAGCCTGTACCGTCGGCATTGGTGGCCAAGGTGGCCATATATCCCTTTTTCAGGCGGAACGAACGCATTCTATTGTCCATCGATCCCAGGTTCGTATTATACACGTGGGTGGTATACGAAGCCGAGTCGCCGGTGAAGTTTTGTCCGCTGAAAATAGTAAGCGGCCTGAATCCGTTGGGATGAGCCACCACTGCCGTACCATGCTTGTAAATCATTACCCGCACATTGGCACGGTTTACCGCCGGCGACTGGCCGACATAAACCGACGACAGCAAACTATCGATCACCGCCGAAGGGCGAACGTTGGAGAAATACAGCCAGGCATCGGGTCCGTTCAACCGAACGATACTGTTCACCAGACTGTTTTTTGCAGAAGTAGCATTTACGAAGACATTGGATTTACCGGTTATGGTAACTTCGCTGTCGGTGTAACCATTTACCTGGGCTACAGCCCCGTCGATGGTAACCGGTGTGCGGCTGGTTTGCGCTACAAGCATTGTAGTACTCAGCAAGCCCATCACCAGGAAGAAAAAAAGTTTGTTCATAGGTATTACTTACATATAATTAATCGACTGCAAAGATAAAAGTTCGGCCGATGTTGTATGTGTAATATTCATTCAAATAAGTAGAATATGATTGGTATCCATTGTACGGCTCAGCGCCATAATGGAAACGGCCGGATGCGGCACAAACTCTCACAGGAAAGGCAACTTTTTCAACCGAAAGCGGTTTACCATCTCCTCCCTCCACACGGATGGCGACTACGGCCGGTTGTGCCGGTACCGGCCGCTTTTCCGTCAGGCATGCTTTTATATTGCACCTGGCAAACCGTTCCGACAGTAATGCAACGGTACGAATCACAGGATCTGCTTATAGGAAAAACGGTTCAAATTGGTAGACAAGTGTCCATGATTTGATTTTGACACTTAAATGACCTTATATGTATCATTTAATTAAATGCATGCACGTATTTTTGTACTCGGTGAAAAACAAATCGTAAAAAATACACGTATACACACTCTCATGAAGCGAAACAACTTTCTTTACCTTATCAGTGCATTATTCGTTGTGCTGATTCCCCAAAGTCCTGCCAAAGCTGAAACAACAGCCGACGTACTCCGGATCATTGAAAAAGCCAATTACTACTGGCAACAACAGCGACCCGATCCGGGAAATGCCTTTTGGGATAACGCAGCCTACCATACCGGTAATATGGAGGCATTTAAAATCACCAATAATAAGGATTTTCTGAACTATTCGTTGAACTGGGCCGAAAAGAACCAGTGGAAAGGGGCCAAATCCGACGACCGGAGCAAGTGGCGTTACAGCTACGGCGAAAACGATCAGTTCGTGTTGTTCGGCGACTGGCAGATCTGTTTTCAGACCTATATCGATTTGTACCGTATCGAACCCGACAGCATTCGTATCAAACGGGCGCTGGAGGTGATGGAATATCAGATGTCGACTGCCGCCAACGATTACTGGTGGTGGGTCGATGGTTTGTACATGGTGATGCCGGTAATGACCCGTCTTTACCACCTCACCAACAACGAGTTATACCTGGATAAACTCTACGAATACTTCAGTTTTGCCCGCGACCTGATGTACGACCGCGAATCGCAATTGTACTACCGCGATGCAAAATACATTTACCCGAAACATAAAAGTGTAAACGGCAAAAAAGATTTCTGGTCGAGAGGAAACGGCTGGCTCTTTGCCGGACTGGCCCGCATCCTGCCCGAACTTCCCGATAACTGGAAGCACAAACCCGAATTCACCCTGTTGTTTCAGAACATGGCCGTTTCGCTGAAAAATGCGCAGCAGGACGGAGGATACTGGACCCGCAGCCTTCTCGATCCCGAACACGCACCGGGCGAGGAAACCAGCGGAACCGCCTTCTTTACCTACGGCTATCTGTGGGGGATCAACAATGGTTATCTGCGTACAACCGATTATTTAGCGGTTGCCATGAAAGGATGGAACTACCTTACCCGGAAGGCTCTCCAGCCCGACGGACGCGTAGGCTATGTGCAGCCCATAGGCGAAAAAGCCATTCCGGGACAGGTGGTGAATGCACAATCGACCGCCAATTTCGGCGTGGGGGCTTTCCTGCTGGCGGCTGCCGAAATGTACCGCTACCTCGATCAACAGGAGCGATGTGCGCTCGTGAAACCGAACCGGGGCAAAGAGCCGTATTCGGCCTACCTGTTCAGCTATTTTACAGGTAACCGTAAAGCCGAAGAACAAATCCGCTTTGCCATCAGTTACGACGGCTTCAACTACAAAACGCTCAACAACAATCAACCCATCATCCCATCGGAGAAAATCAGCCGCTCCGGAGGCGTACGCGATCCTCACATCCTGCGAGGCCCCGATGGTAAAAGCTTTTACATGACCGTCACCGATATGGTTTCGGGCAACGGCTGGAGCTCCAACCGCGGCCTGGTGCTGATGAAATCGAAAAACCTGATCGACTGGACCTCGTCCGCCATCCATATCCCCACCGCCTTCCCCGCCGAATTCGGGAATGTCGACCGGGTATGGGCTCCCCAAAGCATATACGATCCGGAAGCCGGCAAGTTTATGGTGTATTTCTCGATGCGTGCCGGTGATCACGACTACGACAAAATATACTATGCATACACCAACGACGACTTTACCGCTTTCGAATCGGCCCCCCGGCAGCTGTTTTATCATCCCGAACGTAAATCGTGCATCGATGGCGACATCATATTTCACGACGGCCGATACCACATGTTCTTCAAAACCGAAGGGCACGGAAACGGCCTGAAAAAAGCAGTCTCCACCAAGCTTACCTCGGGTTGGGTGATGCAGGACAAGTACCTGCAGCAAACTACCAATGCCGTTGAAGGTTCGGGAATTTTCAAACTGAATGGCACCGACGAGTACTTACTCATTTACGATGTGTACATGAACGGCCGATACGATTTCACTCGAAGCACCGACCTCGAAAATTTCACACTGGTGGATCGCAACAAGGTAAGCATGGATTTCCATCCTCGTCACGGCACGGTGCTGCCCATCACCGCCAAAGAAGCTAAATTACTGGAAAAGAAATGGGGAACAGCCAAGAAAGCAAAAAAAGTAACCGGAAACAACCCGGCGCTTAAAGGTTTATATGCCGATCCCGACATCATTTATTCCAATAAAACCAAACAATACTATATATACCCCACTTCCGACGGATATACCGGATGGTCGGGTACCTACTTCAAAACTTTCTCGTCGAAAAACCTCAAGAAATGGAAAGATGAAGGAAAAATTCTGACGCTGGGTACCGATGTAAGCTGGGCCGACCGCAACGCATGGGCACCTTGCATTATCGAACGAAAAGAAGGAAACGACTACAAATACTACTACTATTTCACTGCAGCTCAAAAAATCGGAGTAGCCGTGGCCGATCATCCTGCCGGCCCCTTTACCGACCTGGGTAAACCACTGATCAGCGAACGCCCCGAAGGAATCCGCAACGGACAGGTGATCGATCCCGATGTATTCCAGGATCCGGTAAGCGGAAAATATTTCCTGTATTGGGGAAACGGATTCTTTGCAGTATCGGAACTCAACGACGACATGGTATCGATCAAAGAAGGTTCGACGAAGGTGATTACTCCCCGCGGGGGCGAATTCCGCGAAGGAGCCCACGTGTTTTACCGCAAGGGCAAGTATTATTTCATGTGGTCGGTCGACGATACGCGTAGCCCCGATTACCGGGTTAAATATGGAACTTCCGACTCTCCTTCCGGCCCGATCAGATTGGCCGAGAATCCGCTGATTCTCCAGAAAGATCCCGAAGCCGGCATTTATGGCACCGGACATCATTCTACCATTCAGGTTCCGGGAAAGGACAAGTGGTACATCGTATACCACCGTTTCAACTATCCGAATGGCATCAATATGGGCGACGAGGCCGGCTACAACCGCGAAGTATGCATCGAGCCGATGGTATTCGACAAGGAAGGCAACATCCTCCCTATAAAACCGACTCATAAAGGAGTGCGCTAAGTATAACAAGCAAACCCTGCGCTCACACCAAAAAATTAAAACAATGAAACACATTTTAGTGGCAGTCGTACTGCTGATACAAACAGGAATCCTGCAGGCCGGCGGCACCATCAAAAACGGCGGTGTTTTTTACGACACCCGGGGCGAAGTGATCAATGCTCACGGAGCCGGATTTATAAAAGTAGGCAACTACTATTACTGGATAGGCGAAAACCGTAAAAACGGGGTTTTTGTGTCGTGTTACCGGTCGACCGATCTGGTAAACTGGGAATTCAGGGGCGATCTGCTTACCCGCGAATCGCATCCCGAGTTACAAAATGCCAATATCGAACGGCCTAAAGTGGTTTACAACGACAAAACCGGAAAGTTTGTAATGTGGATGCATTTTGAATTCCGGCGCGATTATTCGGCTGCCCGGGCTGCAGTAGCCTGGTCGGACGATATCGAAAAGCCCTTCACCTACGTGAAAAGCTTCCGGCCTTTCGAGAACATGTCGCGCGACTGCACGCTGTTCAAAGATACCGACGGAAAAGCTTATTTCCTGTCGGCCGCCCGCGAAAACTACGACCTGGCCCTGTATGAGCTTACCGACGACTACCTCGATACCCGGGAGCATATCACCACCCTCTGGCCGGGCGGACATCGCGAAGCTCCTACCTTGCTGAAACACGGGAAATATTATTTTCTGTTCACTTCGGGATGTACCGGCTGGAATCCGAATCAGATGAAGTACGCTTATGCCGAATCGATACGCGGACCCTGGTCGGAGCTGAAAAACATTGGCGACGAAACGACCTTCCGCACCCAGCCTACCTACATCGTCACCGTACAGGGAAGCGAAAAAACAAGCTATCTCTACCTGGGCGACCGCTGGGATCCGAAGAACTACTTCAATTCCACCTATATTTTCCTCCCTCTGAAATTCAGCGATGCGGTGACACCGGTGTTCGAATGGCAGGAGGAAGTAACGATCGACGCTAAAAAAGGCATTATTCACTAAATAAATTATAATTTTTCGATGAAACGACAAAACTGGACGGCCACCTTACTGGCTCTGACTCTTTTTTTGCCAGCTGTAGCACAGCAACCTCGTAACGACTGGGAAAATCCCGCCGTTTTTCAAATCAACCGTGAAGCAGCCCGGGCCGATTTTCTGCCCTATGCCGATGTTCATTCGGCCATAGCCGACGAATACCATCGTTCCCCCTGGTACCTTCCGCTGAGCGGAACCTGGAAATTCAACTGGGCTCCCGCTCCGGCACAACGTCCGGTCGATTTTTACCAACCAGGATTCGATACCCGCCACTGGGACGATATACAGGTTCCCTCCAACTGGGAATTGAAAGGCTACGGAATCCCCATTTATACCAACGTAGCTTATCCATTCCCCAAAAACCCTCCCTTTATCCCTCACCACGATAATCCTGTAGGATCGTACAAACGTAACTTCACCCTTCCGGCCAACTGGGAAAACCGCCGCGTATACCTGTATTTCGAAGCCGGCACCTCGGCCATGTACGTCTGGGTGAACGGACAAAAGGTGGGATATACCCAGAATACGAAAAGTCCGGCCGAATTCGATATCACGGCTTATGTAAAAAAAGGAGTTAACGACGTATCGGTGGAAGTATACCGCTGGAGCGACGGCTCATACCTCGAGGATCAGGATTTCTGGCGGCTTTCGGGTATCGACCGCGACGTGTATTTGTACAGCACCGAGAATGTTCGTATCGGCGACTTTTTTGTACAGCCCGATCTGGATGCTGCGTATAAAAACGGCAGTCTGAAAGTAGATGTCGACTTGAAAAACTTCACACAGGCCGCTTCGGGATTGCAGGTGAAAGCCACCTTATACGATGCTCAGCGTAATGTGGTGTTTTCCAGGAGCAGTAAAGCCAACGTAGCTCCGGGTGTTAAAACCACCCTTACCATCCATCAGAACGTGAAGGCCCCCCGTTTGTGGAGCAACGAAACTCCCTACCTCTACTCGCTGGTGCTCACCCTTACCGACGAGATGGGCCGGGTGGTTGAACATGTGTCCAGCCCTGTCGGTTTCCGCAAGGTAGAACTCAAAAACGGACAACTGCTGGTGAATGGCGTCCGGATTATGGTGAAAGGAGTAAACATTCACGAACACCATCCCGAGCATGGGCATTACATGACCCGCGACATGATGATCCAGGATATCAAACGAATGAAAGAGCTCAATATCAACGCTGTGCGTTGCAGCCACTACCCCAACAATATCCTTTGGGTGAAACTGTGCAACCAATATGGCTTGTACCTGGTTGATGAAGCAAATATCGAAACACATGGCATGGGAGCCGAATTCCAGGGCTGGTTCGACCGTAACCGTCACCCGGCCTATCTTCCCGAATGGCATGCCGCCCACATGGATCGTATCTACAGCCTGGTGGAACGCGACAAAAACCATCCTTCGGTGATTATATGGTCGCTGGGTAACGAATGTGGTAACGGTCCGGTGTTTTTCGATGCCTACAAATGGATCAAGGAACGCGACAAAACCCGCCTCGTGCAAACCGAACAGGCCGGCGAAGCAGCCAATACCGACATTGTAGCTCCGATGTATCCCCGCATCCGCGATATGGAGAATTATGCCCGCCGCGAATCGGTGAACCGTCCGTATATCATGTGCGAATATGCGCATGCCATGGGTAACAGTAGCGGAAACTTCCAGAAATACTGGGATATTATACGCGGAAGCAAGAACATGCAGGGAGGCTTTATCTGGGACTGGGTGGATCAGGGCTTCCATGTTAAGGATGAAGCAGGACGTGAATACTGGTCGTACGGCGGCGATATGGGCGGCCAGCATTATACCCACGACGAAAACTTCTGTCACAATGGTATTGTATGGCCCGATCGTAAGCCCAAACCAGGCGCATTCGAAGTAAAAAAGGTATACCAGGATATCCTTTTCCATGCCAGGGATCTGAAAAACGGACTGATCACGGTGGAAAACGACTTCGTGTACACCAACTTAAGCCAGTACGAATTCCGCTATGAGGTACTTAAAAACGGCGAAGTGATTCAATCGGGGGTTATCGCACATCAGCAGGCTCCCCGTACTTCCAAAGATATGAAGATCGGATTGCCGGTGCTTGGCAACGAAGCCGGCGTAGAGTATTTCCTGAATATTTTCGCGTTTACCAAAGAAGGCACTGCTGTTCTGCCGGCCAATCATGAAGTGGCCCGCGAACAATTCCGCTTGTCCGATGCATCGGTATTTGCAGCTATCGCACCGGCCACCGGAGCGGAAATCGACGAAAACAACGACCGTGTAGCACTGAAAGCAAACGGTGTGGAAGTACATATCGGCAAACGTTCGGGTATGATCGACCGGTATACCGCCGATGGCCGCTGGTATTTCCGCAGCAATCCGCGTCCTAACTTCTGGAGAGCTCCTACCGACAACGACTTCGGAACCGGCATTCAGACCTACAGCAATGTATGGAGAACGGCCGGCCGCAATACTTCGGCCGATAAAGTGGAAGTAAAAGAGGGCAAGGTGCTTGCATCGGTGCGGTTGAAAGATGTGAACTCGGTAATCAATTACGTCTACAGCATGAATGCCGCCGGCGAATTAACGGTAGAAGCTACGTTTACAGCTGCGCCGGGCGAACTGCCTGAAATACCTCGCGTGGGTATGATTTTCGCGCTCAACCGCGACTACACCCACTTCAGCTGGTACGGCCGCGGTCCGCTCGAAAACTATCCCGACCGTAACACAGCCTCCTTAATCGGTATTCACAACAGTACCGTTGCCGAACAATTCGTGCCGTATACCCGTCCGCAGGAAAACGGTTACAAAACCGATCTCCGCTGGTTTACATTAACCGACGCACAGGGCAAGGGAATTCGCATCGAAGGATTGCAGCCGCTGGGTGTAAGTGCGTTGCACAACTATCCTGAAGATTTCGATCCGGGACTCACCAAAAAACAACAACATCCAAGCGATATCACTCCCAAACAGGAAGTGGTTGTATCGATGGATGTTGCAATGCGAGGTGTAGGTGGCGACGACAGCTGGGGCGCTCAACCCCACCGCGAATACCGCTTATTCAATAAAGAATATAAAATGGGCTTCGTGATTAAAAGCTTATAGCCCCGCCCAGCATGAAATTAAATCCCTGAACATCGTAACCCAGGAATTGTTCGTAGTTGCTGTTCAGGATGTTGTTTAGTTTAACAAACGATGAAAAAGTCCGGTTAAAGAAATACGACGCACTCAGATTTAAATCGGCAACCGGATTCATTTCAACTACCTGTGATCCCAATCTGGCAAATCGCTCGCCTTCGTAATAGAAGTTCGAACTGATGGTCAGATTGGGATTTACTTTTACGTCGATATTCCAATCGGCTTCCAATGCCGGTTTCATCCAGGCCTGAGCAATCGATTCGGTCGTCCATTTATTGGCAACAAGTTTCACGCTCGAACTAATCTGGTTTTTGTACTGAAAAGCCAGCCGTCCTCCGAACCGCACCAACGAAGCGTCGCTGTATTCCACGCCAAACCAATTGGCCAGTATCGGAAAAGTAGCGCCTGTCTGACGGGTAACCATCGCCGGGTCGTTCACGAAAAAATACTGATCTTTAATGCTGTTGTATTCCACAAAACCATCGAGTAATAAAAAATGTGCCGGCTTTAGTTTCACACCCAGGTAGGGTTTAAAGGGCGTATACGTATCTTTCACCCGCAACGAAGGACGGACCCAGGGATTTTCGTTGAACAACCGGGCCGAAGTAACGGTGACGAAATCGCCCCCTACCCCGCCATATACAGCCAGGAATTTAGGGAACACTTTCCATTCGCCGTGAATATCGGGCGAGGGATTGAATGCCCTGCCGGTAACAAACGAAAAGGTGGAGCTAAGCCCGAGCCGCACCGATGCTTTTTCCCGTTCGATGAGGTAATAGGGATTCAGGGTCAGTACCGAATAGTCGGGATGTACGTAGGACGACAGGGCCGGCGCCTCGTAGGTCAGGTTTTGGAGGTCGAAATCGATACCATAACGATCCTTCTTATAGGGAGTACTGAAACCGTAGCGGGCATTCACAATATTTTCTTTCCAACCCGAGTTGGTCGATAATGCATCGTATTTCAACTCCCCTTTGTGACGAAATCTCGACCGATCGGAAATCGTACGGAAACCGATCGTTCCATTATAGGCCATGTGTGAATCGTCGGCCACGACACCGGTAAGCGTATCGGCCGGAAGCCGGTTGCCGGAAGGCGAAAAATGGGACCCGAAATAATTAAAAAACCGGTGATTCCCCCCCACCGACGCAAACAGTTCGATGGTTTTAAACAAATGGTTATAATCGATACTTCCCTGGGTTTCCGAGAATTTACGCCGGCCAAACGTACCCCTATGTTCTATATTGACATCCAGCCGGTCTTTTTCTTTCTTAATTACCGGGAGGGTGAGCTCACCCATCGTGTTCCAGTAATTTCCCAAACCCAGGCGAATAAATGCTTCCTGACGCCGGCCTTGCTCCGCCTGGTAAGCGGTCATGGGCAAGCTCTGAAGAAAACGCCCCAGGGGCAGCGGCTGAAACACATCGCCATAATCGACCCGCAACCGGGTAGCAGAAGGCTCCAGAATTTCGGGTAATGTGGTTATTTTACCTGCATCTTCGATCACCGGCTGGTATTCGCGTTCAACCGTTACATTACGATCGATCGAAGGATCCTGCGCCATCAGCACAACCGACACACCAGCCAGCAAGGCACTGTATATACATTTTCTGTTCATAACTTATCTCCTTAATTTAGTTGCTCACTTTTGCTTTCTCTCGTTTCGAAATGGCAGCCAGCCTATCGTCAATCATCCCCTGAACATCGTCCTGAGTTTTATAATTGCGCTGCAAACTCAACAAATACTGTTTAGCCTGAAAATCGTTCTTCTGTGCGATATGTACATCGGCCAGCACAATAAAACTACGGGCCAGCCAATACTGATAGGGCGTACCAAGGCGGGCAAAATCCTGTACCTCCTTGTCGGCCATCGCATAACTCTTCTGTTCAAAATACAGATTTGCCAACAGGTATTTCGCTTCAGCTCCCTGTTCGGTACGGGTATCGGCCGATACCTGCTTTAAATCGTCCATCGCCAGGTTCGACCTGCCCGAAAGCACATAAGCTTTCGCCCGAAGGTAACGCGCCTCCGCTTTCATTTCCGGCGTCGAACGAGCATCGTTGATTACCGACTCGGCTCCCGAAACCGTCAGGGTATAGTCCTGGATCTGATAAGCCGACCGCAGGATGCCCAGACGTGCCATGTTTTTACGTTCCGACGATTGTGCAAATTGTTCGAACTGCCGGAAATAAGTCAACGCGCTGCGGAAATCCTTTTTAGCGTACGACAATTCGGCCGCCCGCATGCTGGCTTCTTCCATATACTGATTTCCGGGAATATTCATCAGCTTGCCGAACTCTTCAAGGGCCCTGTCGGTATCGCGCATACGGTAATAGCTGTCGGCCAGGTAATATTGCGCACTGGTACAATAGCGGCCGCCCGTACAGTAGTTCTGCAGGTACGAGCGAAGTCCCGTCACCGCCTGCGTATAATTGCCGTTCATGTACTGTTTCTCGGCAGCGATATAACTGATCGAGTCCTGACGATTGGCACTCAACCCGCTAAGGCTCATATTCAACGATTTTGAATAATCGATATAAGCAGGTACATCGTTGATTTCAATGTAGATATTCTCGAGACTTTCGAGGGCGGTAAAAGCTTCCACCGAACCCGGGAATTTCGATATCACTTCTTTATAAGCCACTATCGCTTCGGTCAGCTTATTCTGGTTCAGGTAAATCATACCAATCTCCAGGGCTGCTTTCCGGGCGATAGCCGAATTGGGCTGAAGGGTGAGCAATTGCCGGTAAGCACGCATAGCTTCGGCTTCGCTGTTAATCAGAATGTAAGCACGACCGATTTCGTAGAGCGCATCGTCCACGTAAGCCGAGTGCGGATAGGTGTCGACCAGCGAATTCAACCTCGCTATTTTGGTGCTGTATTTCTTCTGAAGTCCGGCCACATATCCACTCTGAAACAAGGCATAATCGCCGGTGTTCCGACTCAGGTTGGCTGCCCGCGAATACATCATTTCGGCGCTTGAGAAATCGCGTTCGTAGAACATGCAATCGCCTACCCTGCTCATCGCATCGGCAAAAATATCGGAAGCTTTATTCCGCTCCAGGTTCATGTACGACTCGAAAAACCGGCGGGCTTCCCTGAAATTCTGATTCCGGAAATGTGCGTAGCCCATGCTGTAGTGCGCCATTACGTAATTCTTACTCGAACGGGCATCCGGATTGGCCAGGAACGATCTCAAATCGGAAATGCTGTTGGTTAATTTCCCCAGCCGGTAATAACTTTCCGAACGCCAGTAATAACTTTCGGCCGTATACAGGGCCGTGCGGTTTTCCCTGATCGACAGATTGAAATATTCCACTGCCTGTTCGAACCGGTTTTGAGCAAATGCCTCGGAACCGAGCTGAAAAAGAATAAACTGCCGGGCTTCCAGTATTTTATCGTTCGGGTTTTTGATTTTTTTAATCGACTCGTAAGCAACATCGTAGTTGCGCGACGCCATATAGGCCGATGCCAGGTAACTCTTCACATTATTGGCTCCCTTCGAATTGGGATATTCGTTCAGAAACTGCTCCAGCGCACTGATCGACTCCCCGAATGCCGAAGTAGTTTCGTAGGTGGTAAGTGCATAATTAAGCATTGCCTCCTCCCTCACCCCGGCATCAAACTGCGTACGGAGCACTGCCTCGAATGCCAGACGGGCATTTACCTTATCGTTGAGCTTTACAAAACAATGTCCCAGATGAAGGTAAGCATTTTCGGTAAGCGCATCTTCTTCGGTGGTTACCTGCTGCAGGTAAGGTACTGCCGCGCTGTGACGGCCCGTGCGCATCAGCGCCATCCCCATGAGGTACGACGAATGGCGCAGCATGCGGGGCGTGCGGCTTTCGTAACGTTTCAGAAAATCAATGGCCTCGTCATATTTGCCTTCGTTGTATGCAATTTCGCCCTTAATGCGATATACTTCAGCATTATTCGGATGATCGGGGTAGTTGTTAAGCAGGTAATCGGCTTTGGCATGCAACGAATCGGTGGCTCCGCTCTGGTAATACAACTGAAACAGGTAATAGGTTACATCCTCGCGGTATTGCTCCACCTGCTCCACCTGCTGAAACCCGGGTAATGCAGCCTCGTAGTTTTTCAGGTAATACTCGCTGTATGCATAGTAGTAGGTAGCCGGTATGCGAAACGATGAATCTTCCGCTTTGAGCTTCCGGAAAACTTCGGCGGCACGGGCAAACTGTTCGGTTTTAATCAACGAATAGCCCCGGGCAAATTCATAACTGGTACGGTGACGCTTTCCAAACCGCTTCGCTTTCACATCGTCGAACAAGCGGAGAGCCTCCTGATAGTCGCCCGCTTCGTATACCAGCATGCCCTGCATGTACTTCAGTTCGTCGGCAAAAGGCGTGTACGGATGATTTTTCAGAAAATCGTCGATGAGGACACCGGTATTCTTCTGCCGCAACTCGAACGCATTGGCGATAATAAAATAACGCGCATCGTGGAGCTGGCCGGCCGTGAGCAGGTTGGATTCCTGCTTGAGCAACTCCTCGAAACGCCGGTACGAAGCTGCGTATTTACCTTGATGGTAAAGATCCTTGCCTTGTTCGAACAACACGCCGGAATGGGTATAGACACTGCTTTGCTGGGCCCGGGCGGCAACCAGCATACCCAGCAGCATCAGGCTGAATATAAGCTTTCTCATCATCTATTATTTTTTATAGGTTTCAATAAAACGGCTGACGGCATTCCGGATCGAACGTAACCCGAACTGCTGTGGATTTAACCGGTGAAGCGGGACGAATTCGAAATCCGCCACATCGTCGGCGGCAACCGGAACAATATTTGTACCGATTTTTACCCGGTAAAACAGATCCAGGGTGGGAAGCGTCCAGCCACTGTACAAATATTGATTGGGAAGCGAGAACAGGTATTCCGCTTTCCCTACCGTTATGCCCAGTTCTTCGTGCAGTTCACGTATCAACGCCAGCTCGGCCGATTCGTCGTCGTCCACGAAGCCTCCGGGTAAATCGCAGGTTCCCTTTGCCGGATCCTTGGCCCTGACCGTCACCAGCAATTCATCGTTTTCGTTGAGGATAAACGCGGCCACAGCAGCCGACGGATTGATGTACATCGAAAAGTCGCACTGCCGGCAATGCATCGATTTCACCGTGTGCAGATCAAACTCCCGGCTTCCGCACACCGGGCAATACCGAAATAGCTCGTTAAATTTCATTGTTTTGGGTGTTTTACCGCAAAGATAATGTTTTTTTAACTGCTCATCCGTCCATTCTGTTGCTTTTATCAGTCTGTTAATAACTTTTTAGCTAAAGAATTCACGGAATTACGATTAATGCTGTATTTTTGCAACATCGTGGTGAAACGGCACCCCGGTACCAAAAACAATCGCGTATGAAACGAAAATTAACCCATCTTCCTGAAGAAGAACCCGAAGACCTGATCCGTCGCTATGAAGCATTTCTGTCGCAGAAAACCGAAGCCGGTTATTTCGATGTGTATGAAATGGAACAGATTGTGGATTATTACCTCCGTTGGGGTCGTACCCGTGAGAGTTCGGTTGCACTTGAATTCGGCTTCAGGCTGCATCCCGGCAGCCCGGTATTGCTGGTGCAAAGGGCGAAAATCTTCCTGGCTTCGGGGCAGGCTCAAAAGGCACTTCAATTGCTCGAAAGCAGTGTAATCCGGTTCGAATACGATGTGCTATTGTTGAAAATCAATGTGCTTTCCGCGCTGGAGCGACACAGCGAAGCACGGGCCCTGGCCGAAGAGCTGCTTGCCGACCAGAGTCTGGAGACCGATACCACCTGCCTCGACCTCGCCTACCTCTACCTCAGTAATTACGATATCGAGAATGCCATGTATTTTCTTCAATTGGGCGAAAAGGCCAACCCGAAGAACACCGATATTCTGTTTGAACTGGCTTTCTGTTACGATACCCGGGAAGATAATGAGGCTTCGATCGCCATTTACGAAAAGATTCTGAAAATTGATCCTTATTCGGCCGAGACCTGGTTTAATCTGGGCCAGGTTTATTTTCTGATACCTGATTATACCAAGGCGATCATGGCCTACGAGTACGCTCTGGTAATACGGCCCGACGATTCGCTCACCTATCTTCAGAAAGCCCATTCGCATTTCCAACTGCAGCAATACCGGGAAGCTATCGACGATTATGAGGTGTATGCGTCGATGGTGCCCGACACCTGGCAAATCTGGCTCTTTATTGGTGAATGCTACGAAAGGCTGGAGCAATTCGCCGAAGCAATCCAGTATTACTCGAAATCGCTGAAAATGCACTCCGATAATTACGAAGCGCTCACGGGTATCGCCATCTGCCTGATGGAACAGGATAAATTCGACGACAGTATCGCCTTCAGTCGGCGCGCCATCGAAATCAATCCCGATGCCGCCGATGGCTGGGTATACCTTGCCGAAGGACTGGTGGGACTCGACCGGCCCGAAGAAGCGTTGCAGGCTTATATTAAATCCATCCGGCTCGACCCGAATCAACCCGAGACCTACATGGCAATCGCCAATATCTGCATGGACAAGGGTGAATACAACCTGGCACTCGAATACTACCGCCAGGCCCTGGCGCTGAACGATGAAAGCGACCTGCAGAACATTCACCTCTTCATGGCTGTTGCTTATTATAAAACCGGCCGGCGCGAAGAAGCCTTTTTTGCCTTGGATAAAGCCATGGAAGAAAGTCTTGATGCACTGAAGGTTTTTCGCGAAATTTGTCCCGAATCCGATTTTTAATTCCCTCTACATCAACAATTGATCAATGAAAAAAACGCTTGCTGTACTTATCCTTAGTTTGTTGCTGCTGCCTGTAAGGGCAGCCGAAACCAACCCGGCCGAAGAAAATGTATCGATCGTCAAAAAAGTGGAACAGTGGTACGAGAAAAATATGAACTACGGCACCATCACTTTGTTGATGACGGTCGAAAGTTCGTTTATTCCGTTTCCTTCGGAAGTGGTTATCCCGCCCGCGGCTTACATTGCCAGCAAAGACGGCAGCCACCTGAATATTTACCTCGTGGTACTTTTTGGCACCCTGGGAGCCCTGCTGGGAGCGTATATCAATTATTTTCTCGCATTGTACCTGGGCCGGCCCATCCTGCATAAATTTGCCGACAGTAAGCTGGGGCATCTCTTCTTGCTGAGTTCCGAAAAAATTCAAAAGGCGGAGGATTATTTTCAGACGCATGGAAAAACGTCGACTTTCGTAGGCCGGCTGATACCCGGGATCCGACAGCTCATCTCGATTCCGGCGGGTCTGGCCAAGATGAATCTTATTCCGTTCACCCTGTTTACGTTTCTCGGAGCGGGCATCTGGAATGTGGTACTTGCATTATTAGGCTACCTGGCTCACGGACAGGCCGATTTGATTGATAAGTATTCGCACGAAATCGGCTATATCATCATGGGCCTCGTGGTGGTTGCAGGCTTTGTTTACCTTCTTAAAAAGCTTTTAAAAAAGAAAACGGTATGATGAAATTCGGATTAATTGGCTATCCTGTCGTACACTCTTTTTCGAAAAAATATTTCACCGAAAAATTTGAAAAAGAAGGCATCGACGCGGTGTATGATTTATACCCGTTGGAACGAATCGAATTGTTTAAGGAGCTGATTGCTTCGCAAACGCTCACCGGGCTGAACGTTACCATCCCGCACAAACAAACCGTCATCCCCTTTCTGGATGAGCTGGATGCTACTGCTGCCGAAATAGGCGCGGTAAATGTAATCAAATTCGGTAGGGACCAGGGCGGGTTGAAGCTCAAAGGATACAACACCGATGCCATCGGCTTTGAAAATTCGATCAAACCCCTGCTGAAGCCCCACTATCGCAAGGCTCTTATTCTCGGCACCGGCGGCGCTTCCAAAGCAATCGATTATGCTCTCCGTAAAAATGGGATCGACACCACATTCGTCTCACGTTCGGGAAGTGCCAATCAACTGGCCTACGGCGACTTAACCCACGAAATGATGAAGGATTTTCCGGTTATAGTCAACTGTACTCCTTTGGGGATGGACCCGGCCATTGAAGGATATCCGGCAATTCCTTATGCCGCTATCGGCTCCGGTCATTTGCTCTACGATGTGGTGTACAAACCGGAAGAAACCGTTTTTCTCCGGAAAGGGAAAGAACAGGGCGCAACCACGATCAACGGATTGGAAATGCTATGGGGACAGGCCGAAGCAGCCTGGAAAATTTGGAATCAATAAAAAACATACGGTTATGATGGCTTGGAAAACTCCTTATACTTTCGACAGGGTTGTCAGAATCGTCATCGGACTCGCAGTACTAACCCTCTTATTCTTGCTGGTCCGCAAACTGGGTGGGGTACTCACACCTTTTTTCGTGGGCTGGCTGCTGGCTTACCTGCTTCATCCTATCGTGAGTTTTTTTCAGTACAAGTTAAAGTTGAAAAGCCGGGTATTGTCCATCGTCGTCACCCTGACCCTGTTTTTCGGCAGCATTGTGGGGCTGTTCCTCCTGCTGATCCCCATGATAGCCGGCGAAATGAAAAATATGTCGGTGCTGCTTCAGAATTTCACAGCCGACTTCACCTTCGACAGCTTTTTACCGATAGCCTGGCAACATGCTCTGGTCGGATACATCAGCGATATCGATGTGCTGGCGCTGTTGCGGAACCCCAATACAATCGACGTAGTCAAAAAAGTAGCACCTCAGCTCTGGAGCATCATCGGAAGTTCTATCGGCTTTATTGTCAGCACCGTCGCACTTATAATCGTAGTACTTTACCTTATCTTCATCCTGATGGACTACGAAAAAATCAACGCCGGATGGCCTCGTATTATCCCCCCGAAGTACCGTCCTATCGTAATGGAAATCACGGGCGATATCGAAGCCAACATGAATCGCTATTTTCGCGGGCAGGCGCTCATTGCCCTGATCGTAGGAATACTTTTCACAATCGGATTCGTGATTATCGACCTGCCGATGGCTATTATATTCGGACTGTTTGTCGGGCTGCTCAACCTGGTCCCCTACCTGCAAACCATTGCAGTAATCCCCGGTTTTTTTCTCCTGCTTATTAAAGCGGCCGAACCGGGCGGAAGCATAGGTTCGGCCCTACTGGGTGTAGCGGTTGTATTTGTTATTGTGCAGGGTTTTCAGGATATGGTATTAGTTCCCAAAATAATGGGTAAAGTCACGGGTATGCGCCCGGCTGTCATCCTCCTGTCGCTCTCGATATGGGGCGCCTTGATGGGTATTATAGGAATGATTATCGCATTGCCGATGACCACCCTCATCATGTCGTACTATAACCGGTGGGTAATAAGAGACGAAAAACCCGATGTAACCATGGCGATGGCCGCCAACGAGCATGAACGGCCTGAACCGGAAAGCTGATTTTTTCAAGTATGATTCCAAAAAAAATTTTATTCGTATGCCTGGGCAACATTTGCCGTTCGCCCATGGCCGAAGGCGTATTTCGCAAAATGGTGGCCGAAGCGGGTCGCGACAAAGAGTTTGCCATCGATTCGGCAGGAACTTCGGGTTATCACCAGGGTGAATTACCCGATGCCCGGATGCGGTCGCACGCTTCGCGCCGGGGATACCACCTCACCCACCTGTCGCGGCGGGTGCAACAGGAAGATCTGGAGCAGTTCGACTTAGTAATCGGGATGGACGACCACAATGTGGAACGACTATATGGTATGGCCCGTACCCCCGAACAGCAGGCGAAAATTAAACGAATGACCGACTACTGCCGGCATCATGGGGCAAAAGAAATCCCCGATCCGTATTACGGCGGGGATTCCGGATTTGAATATGTGATCGATTTGCTCGAAGATGCCTGCGAAGGCTTACTGGAGCAACTTACTTAGCCACTTTTTCGAGCCATTTCACCATTCCGAGCATTACAAACATCGACACCAGGCACACCGCCACGAACACCGTCCAGGTAATGGAAATGGAAATGTTTTCATACATCATTGCACCGAGGAACAACGAAAAGTTACCTACGGCCGTAGCGGTGAGCCATCCTCCCTGCATGAGTCCCTGCATGTGAGGAGGAGCTACTTTCGACACAAACGAAAGTCCGAGGGGAGAAATAAACAGTTCGGCCACAGTAAGAATAAAATACGTGAAGAACAGCAACCAGGGAGTTACACGCAGTTCGTCGGTCAGTCCTCCCTGTGCAGTTACGTCGCTCAACAAGGGCAAACCAATCGATCCGGCGGCCATCAGAACAAACGCTGAAGCGGCAATACCCATCCCGATCGCAATCTTCTTCGGAGTCGAAGGTTCTTTGCCTTTTTTCGCCATCCGTCCGAACACACCGATCACGATGGGTGTAAGCAATACAACCAGAATCGGGTTGATGGACTGGAAAATCTCCGCCGATGGGAAAATACCGCCCAATAAAGTATAGTCCTTG
The DNA here is from genome assembly GCA_001898935.1 of Paludibacter sp. 47-17. Taxonomy (GTDB): domain Bacteria; phylum Bacteroidota; class Bacteroidia; order Bacteroidales; family Paludibacteraceae; genus Paludibacter. The sequence goes on along the minus strand of MKVT01000008.1, from coordinate 53,614 downwards.
GCAAAATAAGTAAGCGTAAGTCCGTTCTGATGGAACGAGAACCAGAAGAAAATAACAATACCGAACACCGCCAGTAAGGCATAAATACGCTGACGGATTTCGTGGGCATTCGCTCTGATTTCTTCGGCAGAGATATTGGGTTTCACTTTTTCTTTGGCGCGGGGAGTCGGAAGATGACGTTTGGTGGCCAGGAAAATAACCAGCGACACGAGCATGGCAGCCACAGCAGTCAGAAACGCATAATGGAAACCGGTGTTAAATGCATCGAGATAGCTTACTGCAAACGCCGAAAAATCGACCGGTGTAACCCCGCCCGAAACCGTCGTTGCCAGTTCGGTAAAACGGCCGCCAATCACCTCTTCGCTCATCTTGCCATCCAGGTACTGATGGCAAAGCCCCGGGAGATCGGCATTGTAGGCATACCCCTGCATTTTAACAAAAGTATTGCGCACCCAGGTGGCCAGGAAAGGAGCGAACATGGCGCCGATATTAATAAACATATAGAAAATCTGAAATCCCGAATCACGTTTATCGCGGTACTGTTCGTTATCGTACATCTGTCCCACCAGAGCCTGAAGGTTGCCTTTGAACAATCCGTTACCAAAAGCAATCACCAGTAAGGCAGCCAGTGCAATGTACTGGGTGGTGATGAGCGCCGGCATGGCCAACAGCACATATCCGACCGACATAATAATAAGTCCGGTGATAATAGTGCCCTTATAATTGCGAAGACGGTCGGCAATGATACCACCCACCAATGCCAGAATATAAATGGCGCCGTAAAAGATGGAATAAAGTGAACCGGCTTCGGTTCCCGAGATGTTGAATTTCGACATCAGGAACAAAGTAAGGATGGCCATCATGGTATAAAACCCGAATCGTTCTCCCATATTGGCAAGTGCTGCCGGGATGAGGCCCTTAGGATGATTTTTGAACATAAGAATCCTTTTTTACGTTTTGACTTGATTTAATTTACAATTTCAGTCGGCAAACATACATAAATATTTACAAATTATAAGCTTGCATTTTATAAAAATACATTAAAAATGTACTGAAACTGAATTTTATGCCAGTCGGGTTTTTCGGAAACATTCCCTGCAGATAGGCTCGTACTCCTGCGTTTCGCCCAGCAATACCCGCTTATCGCTTTCAACCAGGCGGTGCGATACATACGCCAGCGAACCGCAGCGAACGCAAATGGCATGGACTTTATATACATCTTCGGCAATGGCCATTAAGGCCGGCATCGGCCCGAAAGGAATCCCTTTGTAATCCATATCCAGGCCGGCAATTATAACACGTATTCCCTGCTCGGCCAACCGGTTACAGACCTCCACCAGTCCTTCGTCGAAAAATTGCGCTTCATCGATTCCTACCACATCTACATCGTTGGTCATGAGCAAGATACTTCCCGACGAATCGACCGGAGTGGAACGAATTGAATTCCGGTCGTGCGAAACAACTTCATCGTCGGAGTAACGCGTATCGATTTTGGGTTTAAAAATTTCAACCGTTTGCTTGGCAAACTGAGCCCTTTTGAGCCTGCGAATCAGTTCTTCGGTTTTGCCCGAAAACATGGAGCCGCATATAACCTCAATACTGCCCCGTTTTTGGGCCGACAAACTGTTCTGCTCTGAATAGATCATGATATTTTCTGAATTTTAGCTTATTTTTATTCTGTAATCAACGTGAAATCACTAACTTTACACCGCTTTTGCACGGGCGGGGTTTACCGTGCAAAAATATAAAAAAATAGTGTTGAAAAAAGCAAAATTTGAAAAGATATGAACAGAGAACTGATAGTCAAACTATTAAAAAAAAATATCGACGACCTTATTTTACTTACCGACGGATTTGAGGAAATGACCTCCTATCCACGGGCGTTGATCCACCTTGCCCAGTTAAAAACCAACGACATAAAAGAGTATTTGTATGAACTGAGCGAATGGAAACAGGATGAGCCTGTGGTCGTTCCGGCCGGAACGGAAATGACTACCGAAACATTCGAAGAAGAGGCGGAAGTAATTGAAATTCAACCGGATATAACACAGGAGGCGGAGGAAGAACAGATCCGACCGGAAGAAGACGAAGAGGAAGAAGAAGCAACGGAGATGGAGGAGGAACCGGAGGACAAGGAAAAAGAAGAACCCGAAACAGAGGAAGACGAAGTAGAAGAACAGGGTCCTGAGCTGATAGAAACTGACAACGGAACCGGAGACGACCTGTCCGAACCCGTCCGGGAAGCCGCAACGGTTGAAAATCGTGTCGGGGGGGCCGCCATGACCGAACCGGAAGAGGAAACTCCGGAAAGTACGGCTCCTGCCCTGGAACCAAAGCCTGTTGCCAGCCCTGCAGTCGATACTCCGTACAGTGCTGCTCCTGCGTCCGACGACAAAAAATCTACGCTGGGCGAACGTCTGGCCTCGGGAATGACCCGCAACGAAATGCATTCGACGGGCGAAACCGACCGATGGAGCAATTCGCTGGCTAACAAAAAAATTGACGATATACGTCAGGCCATCAGTATCGGCGACCGGTTCCGCTTTCAGCGGGAACTATTCCGCAACAATGGCGAAGAGATGAACAAGATGCTCAACTACATCAACTTATTGGCAAGTTACCAGGAAATTGAAGCTTTTTTACAAAAAAAATACGGGTGGTCCGACGACAATGAAGCCGCACGCGACCTCTATGCCATCGTTCGTCGCAAGTTTTTATAAACACCAGGTATGAAACTGTACATCGTTCCCACTCCGGTAGGAAATCTGGAAGATATGACGTTCAGGGCGATACGGATTCTTCGCGAGGCCGATTTGATCCTGGCCGAAGACACCCGTACCAGCGGCTTCCTGCTCAAGCATTTCGAAATCGGCACTCCGATGATTTCGCATCATAAATTCAACGAACACAAAACGGTGGAAAGCATCGTCCAGCGTATTAAAGCCGGACAAACCGTTGCCTTGATTTCCGATGCCGGTACGCCGGCAATATCCGACCCTGGTTTTTTAGTGGTACGAACCTGTGTCGAAAACGAGATCGAAGTCGAGTGCCTTCCGGGTGCTACCGCCTTTGTACCGGCACTGGTGAGCTCTGGTTTGCCCAACGACCGCTTCTGCTTTGAAGGATTTCTGCCGCAGAAAAAAGGTCGCCAGACTCGTTTACGCAACCTGGCCGAAGAATCGAGAACGATGATTTTCTACGAATCGCCATTCCGGTTGGTAAAGACCCTCGACCAGTTGGCCGAGGTGATGGGCGGCGAGCGCCGGGCCTCAGTGGCCCGTGAAATATCGAAGCTGCACGAAGAAGTGCGCCGCGATACCCTTGCCGGACTGAGCGCCTGGTATACCCAACACCCGCCTAAAGGTGAAATTGTGTTAATTGTTGCAGGATTAGAATAATAAGAGTAATTTTGTACCGGATTTTTGCGCTGTTTTTCGTATATTGATAGCAATTATTTAACATCTATGTTTTGCGTTTGTCCTATGAAGTCAACATATCTTCTTTTACTGGTCGTTTTTTCCTCGATTTTAACGGGTTGTCACTCAAAATCGGGCGATTATGAAGCCCTGCAGGCCGAAAGGGACTCGCTCGAACGTGTTCAGCAAAAGATGCAGGAAGAAATCGACAGCTATTTTGCCACCATGAATCAAATCGAAGCCAATATTGAAAAAATCAAAAATGCCGAAAAAATAATTTCGTTGCAGCCCATTGGCGAAGATACCGACATGGACACCCGAAACAAACTCACCGACGATTTGGCCTACATCAACGAAATGCTGAAGGTAAACCGGGAGGAAATCGAACAACTCAAACGGAAACTCAAACGGAGCACCATCCAGTCGTCGGAACTCGAACGTACGATCACCCGGCTTACAAAAGCCCTGGAAGAAGAAACACTGAAGGTGAAAGAGCTGGAAGCCCGGCTGGAAGAAAAAGACGCGCTTATCTATGAATTAAGCGACGAGATTGAAACCATCAGTGCAAATGTTGAAAATCTGAAAGAGGAAAACGAGGTTAAAACGACTAAAATCAAGGAGCAAGACGAAGCCATACATACGGCATGGTACGTATTCGGAACTAAAAGCGAACTGAAAGAACAACGGATTGTAACTTCCGATGGCTGGTTCCGCCCGAGCCGCGTATTGGAAAGCGACTTCAACAAAAACTATTTCGTACGTATCGATGCCCGTAAAACCAAATCGATTCCCCTGTATTCGTCGCGTGCAAAAATCTTAAGTACTCATCCCAAATCATCGTATTCGCTCGAAAAAGAAAACGATAGCTTCACATTACTGATAACCGACACCGAAAAATTCTGGAGCGTCAGCAAATATTTAGTAATTGAAGTGGATTAACAATGAAGCAGTACCGGTTTGTATTTATCGATCTCGACGATACCCTTTGGGATTTTCATACCAACGCCCGCATTTCGCTCGAACTGATGTTCGACGATCGCGGGCTTGATCGTTATTTTACGGATTTCGACGAATTTTTCCGTATCTATGCCAAGCGGAATATCGAATTGTGGGAGGCGTATGGCAAAGGCGAAATAACCCAGGAGTACCTGAAAGCCGAACGTTTTCGCTACCCTTTATCCAAAATGGGAGTCGACGATGCTGCATTGGCCGAGGAAATAGGCCACCAGTACCTCGATATCCTGCCTACTCAGAAAGTATTAATGCCCGGGGCGATGGAAATACTCGGCTATTTATCGGCCAACTATCCGCTTACGCTCATCTCCAATGGATTTAAAGAGACCCAGCACCGGAAAATCGCCAGTGCGGGGATCGGCAGCTATTTCACTCATATTGTACTGTCGGAAGAAGCCGGAGCCTTAAAACCCGACCCCAAGATTTTTGAATATGCCATGCAGCTCAATGGCGCCCGGCCCGAAGAATGTATTATGATCGGCGATTCGTACGCAGCGGACATACAGGGGGCCATCAATGCCCGGATCGACCAGGTGTATTTCCCTCTCGAAGGAAAAGCGAACGACAATCAACCTGCAACCTATATCATCAACCATCTGAGTGAATTGCGAAATTGGTTGTAAGCGCCTGCAATCATGAACCTGCCCCCTTTACATACCGATATCCTGCACCGTACGCTCTATGCCACCGATGCCTCGGCCTACCGCGAAATTCCCGAGGCCGTGAGCTATCCTGCTTCAACCGGCGATTTAAAAGCATTGATTCGTTATGCCCACGCAAAAAAGACGGCCCTGATACCGAGAACTGCCGGTACTTCGTTGGCCGGCCAGGTGGTGGGAAAAGGAATAGTGGTCGACCTTTCGCGGCATTTCACCAGGATACTGGAACTGAATACGGCAGAACGCTGGGTACGGGTGCAACCCGGTGTGATTCTCGACGAACTGAATAAATTTCTGGCTCCGCACGGGCTGTTTTTCGGACCCGAAACCTCTACTTCCAACCGCTGCATGATGGGTGGAATGGTAGGCAATAATTCCTGCGGAGCCCATTCGATACTGTACGGGAGCACCCGCGATCACTTGCTGGCGGTGAAAGTCTTGCTCAGCGATGGCAGCGAGGTGGAATTGAAGGCGCTTACAACAGAGGAATTCCGGATGAAATGTGAGGGCACAGCACTCGAGAATCGCATTTACCGGCACCTCCGCGAACTGCTCTCCGATGCAACCAACCGGAAGGAAATCCGCAGTCAGTTCCCCGATCCGGCCCTGCACCGCCGCAATACCGGCTATGCCATCGATCTCCTCCTCGAAACCGACCCCTTTACCGGCAACGGTATACCGTTCAACCTCTGTAAACTCCTGGCCGGCTCCGAAGGAACCCTCGCCATTACCACCGAAATCAAACTCAACCTGGTGCCACTGCCACCAGCCGAAAAAGGCGTTGTGGCCATTCACTTCAACAGGCTCGAACAGGTCTTTGCCGCCAACCTCATTGCACTGAAGTACCAGCCCGGAGCCGTGGAACTCATGGACCACACCATACTCGAACTCACCAAAGGCAACCTGGCACAGCAAAAAAACCGCGCCTTTATCCAGGGCGATCCGGCAGCACTGCTGATCGTGGAATTTGCCCGCCACAGCCGCGAAGAAATCCGGCGACTGGCCGACGCCATGGAACAGGAAATGCGCGCGGCCGGCTTCGGCTACCACTTCCCCCTCATCTTCGGCAGCGAGATCAACAAAATATGGAACCTCCGAAAATCGGGACTGGGAGTGCTCTCCAATATGGTGGGCGACGCCAAGCCGGTGAGTCTCATCGAGGACACAGCAGTGCCGGTAAAAAGCATGGAAGCCTATATAACCGACTTCCGGCAACTCATCCAAAAATACCAGCTCGATTGCGTATATCATGCCCATATCGGTTCGGGCGAACTGCATCTGCGCCCGGTTTTGAACCTCAAAAACAAAGCACATGTGGAATTGTTCCGTACCATCGGCCGTGAAGTGGCGCTGCTCGTAAAAAAATACCGCGGCTCGCTCAGCGGCGAACATGGCGACGGCCGGCTGCGCGGCGAATTCATTCCCCTCATGATAGGCGATCACAACTACCGGCTGCTCGAAGCGATCAAACAATGCTGGGATCCGCAGGGAATTTTTAATCCCGGCAAAATTACCGCTACTCCGCCCATGAACAGCCAGCTACGGTATACGCCGGGCGAAGCAGTGAGAGAAATAACCAGCTATTTCGATTTTTCGGCCGACCAGGGAATCGTGCGGGCCACCGAAAAATGCAATGGATCGGGCGACTGTCGTAAAACAGAAATCACCGGCGGACTGATGTGCCCGAGCTATATGGCTACCCGCGACGAAAAAGACACGACCCGCGCTCGCGCCAATATCCTGCGCGAATACCTGACACGCTCGACTAAAAAAAATCCGTTCGACCACGAGGAAATCCGCCGGGTGATGGAATTGTGCCTGTCGTGCAAAGGCTGCCGGGCCGAATGTCCGTCGAACGTGGATATCACCCGGCTGAAGGCGGAGTTTCAGCAACAGTACTACGATGCCAGGGGAGTGCCGCTGCGTACATGGCTGGTGGGCTCCATTGCACGGCTCTACCGGTTGGGTTCGCTTTTACCGGGCCTCTCCAATGCAATATTAAGCCTGAAAATCAGCAAACAGCTGGCCGGATTCAGCACCGAACGCATACTGCCCCTACTGGCACCCCAAACCCTCGACCGCTGGTACCGGAAACACTACCTGCAACTGGTAGCCGAACAGCCGGTACGCCCCCGGCAAACGGTATATTTATTCAACGACGAATTTACCAATCATACCGATGTACAAACCGGTATTGCTGCCATCACACTGTTGGTACGGCTGGGCTACCACGTGCTGCTGCCCCGCCACAAGGAAAGCGGCCGGAGCTGGCTGTCGAAAGGATTGCTCAAACAGGCCCGCCGCATCGCCGAGTTGAATGTAGAAATGCTGCACGGATCAGTCAACGAACAAACACCGCTGATCGGCATCGAACCATCGGCCTTGCTGAGTTTCCGCGACGAATACCCGGCGCTGGTCCGGAAACCTTTTCACGATAAAGCAGCGCAGCTCGCACGTCATTCCCTGCTGATCGACGAATTTATCGTTCGCGAATACCAGGCGGGACGCATCAGCAGCTCGCAATTTACCAGCGAACCACGCAACATCCGCCTCCACGGGCATTGCCACCAGAAAGCGCTTGCCGGTACCGCCTCCACACTCGCCATGCTCACCATACCGGTCAACTACACCGCCAGCGAAATACCATCGGGCTGCTGCGGGATGGCCGGATCCTTCGGGTACGAAAAAAAACATCACCCGCTTTCGATGAAGATCGGAGAACTGATTCTTTTTCCTGAAGTACGGAACACTCCCGGCTCGACCCTGCTTGCCGCCCCGGGCACGAGCTGCCGCCACCAGATCCTCGACGGAACCGGACGAAAGCCGGTTCATCCGGTGGAAATACTGGCAGCAGCAGTGCGATAACCGGTGGCCTTCCGGCGGAAGCTGTCGCTCTCCCGGCACGGGCATCGACGGTTTATTTCAGATGGAAACGAACTCCCAGCATTACATTGGCGGTACCCAGTCCCTCCCACCGGTCTTTATCGAGTTCGACCTTCTGCACCACACCATTCTTGTTCTCAGTATACGAAGTCAACGTACCCGAAGTGAGCCCAAGCGATGCAAAGGCGCCCATTCGGCGGGCAAATTTATACTCTACATCGAACCCTACCATGGTGCCGGCGGTAGCTCCTTCCACTGTATACAACTCATTCAACAAGGTCTCCCGGTGTTCAAAGCCCACGTAGCCGATTGCCAATTGCATGCCAACCAACCACGATTCTCCCGACTTAAAACGATAAGCATAAGAAGGACCTACAAAACGAATGGCCTCACGGATATTGTAAATGCCTTGCGCTCCCGAAGCTGTGCTGGCTAATGCATTGGCTTGCGAATTAAATTGCGAAAAAAGCAGGCCCAGTCCGGTCCAATCATTAAAAAAATAGTAGCCGGAAGCGCCCAGCGCTATGCCCGACTTTAATTCACGCAGCAATTGCTGCTGAACCTGCGTCAACTGATCGCTGATTTTTGCCGTCCGGAATCCATATCCGGCATTCAGGCTCAACTGTACCTGCGACAAGGTGCGTTCGGGTTTAATTCTCTTCAATTCCGAAAGCTGGGCGACAGGATGTATGCCCGTATCGGCGGCTGCCCGGAAATCGCCGATCCACAACAACGAAGCCGTCATCTGGTGACAGGAACTTCCCCAGAACGAAGGTTTGATGTATTCGGACACATAAGCCCCATTACCTCCTGCTTTACGTGCTTCCTCTTTGATAATGTTGACTACCGATACCGAATCGCACCTGGAAGAGGCACCCGAATCGTAAACACTTACTATGCCCAGGTTCTCGGCATGAACCGGGATTTCCGATTTAGAGAAGTACACCACCACCGACGAATCCTGACTCCGGGGAGGATAAGTCTTCATAATCACTCGGTTGACTGCCGGAGGCATACAGGAATACAGGCTTACTGCCGCTGACAAAAGGAGAACAAACTTTTTCATAATACATTCTAAAATTAAGAGTTAGTCAATAGAAACAAAACAGTATACAAATTTATCAAAATTAATCCAATAATTGTATGCATCGGCTAAAAATCTTAATAAAATATTGAACAGACTGATAATTAATGAGTTTCGCAATTCCGGCTCCTCTTTATCCTGTTAAATATTTCACCACTACACAAAAATCCATTGATGTGCATAAATTTCCATCATGCATTGTAAATCATCCATTTATCTTTGTCCGCGGTATTTTAAATAAAAATCAACCTTTTTAAATGCTTTTATATCATGAGAAAAATCACATTCCTTCTTGCCCTGTTTTTCCTGTCGATGAGTCAGGCTCATGCAGGATTCGTAACCTCCGATTTATATAAGTTCGAATTCAACGGAGTTTTGTCGTCGACCATCCCGGCATCTCCCGCTATCGATGCCGTATTGTACGGCGGAACATCCACCGGCACCAGCATGTTTGCCATAGCTAATGGTGCGGCTGCACTCAATGCCAGCTCCAATGTCTTATTCAGTGGAGGCGGATCCGGAGTACGTGGTTCGGCAATCTACAACCTGAATGCCAATACGGCACTGCCAACCGACAAAAAAGTAGTGGTGCAGTTCGACTGGGCGCCGCTTTCCACCAACGGTGATGCAATGGCTTACAACGCCCTGGGAATATCGGACAATGCCAAAAATCCGATTTTCGTGCTGATAGCCGAAAGCTGGGTGAGCGGTAGTTCGGGAATCCACCTGATGAACCTTACGCCTACGGCTACCCACCTCACAACAACCTGGACGCTCCAACCGGCCACCTATTCGGGAACATCCGACTATAAAGCCGATTGTGCCTCCTTTTTTGCAGGATCGTGGCTCGGGGCCGACTTCCCTAACGCTACAACCTATACGGTGAAAGCAAAACTCGACTTTGCAACCCATGTGATCGACTCTGTCTGGATCATCCGTACCGACGATCCCGGCAAGCAATACATGGCTGCGAATATCCCGTTTTTAAGTGCCAGCGCCACCAATGCCGATAAAATAAGCGCGATGGCGGCAAGGGGCCGAAATCTGACCAACAGCGGTAATGCCGGAAACAGTGTCCTCAATATGACACTCGACAATTACATCCTGTACACCTGGGAAGAAGCGTCGGCGCTTGGCAGTGTAACCGTCAACTATTACGATGCCGATAATACGACCAGCCTTATCAAATCGGAAGTTCGTCCCAACCTGGCCCTTAATTCAACCTACACCGCCTCGGGAGCCGATAAAAGTGCATTTGCCGCCGGGGCTTTTTACTATATATTCGCGAGCGTGGCTGCCGACAATGCCCTGGTAACGGCCGACGGACTGGGTCATGTGGATATTTATATGAAAAAATACCCCCTACATACTGGAGTGTTCCACTGGACCGGCGCCGTGGATGGCAACTGGAACGAAGCTACAGCCAATTTCTCGGATGGAACCAACGCCCAGGTGTATCAACCGGGCAACGCCGTCGAATTCCCCGAAGCTGCTTCCACTAAAGTGGTAACCTCCAACAGCAATTTCAACCTGGGTACCGGCGACCTTACCGTCAGCGGAGCCGGTTACACCTTACAGGGAGCCGGAACTCTTCTGGGTAGCGGTAAAATGAATATCAACCTGAGCGGTTCGCAAGCCCTCACCCTCGACCTCGCGAACAACCTGACGGGGACGACGCAAATTACAGGAGGAGCCATCGCGTTGAAAAAAACGGGTGTATTGGGAACGGCTGTAACCGTCACAGGGGCAACAGAGATTACACTGGAGGCCAACGCCATCACGCTTCCGGCCACCACCTTCAATGCTCCGGCTACCATCAACGCAGGCGATTTCAGTTCGTCGCTCATCCTGGGAATGACAGCCGGCAGTGGAGTAAAAATCACCGTCAACGCACAAAAAGACCATGCCAGCAACGACAACAGCCGTGCGTTCGATTTTGCAGCATCGGGCGTGCTGAGCGAGGGTGCCGAGCTGGAACTGAATGGCACCGGTACCGACAACCGCTTTGGAATGACGTCGGCTTCGCCGACCTACCTTGCCGATGCAAAATTGAACCTGAAAGGAAATGCCCTGCTTTATATCAATGCCAACCAGGGCGGCCCGGCAGTAATTAATGTAGGATCGTTGAGCGGCGAACCGGGAGCGCAACTGGGCTGGGGACGATCTATCGCCCTCGAACGTGATATAACCTGGAGTGTAGGAGGATTGAACCTCGACAGCGAATATGCGGGAAGCTTTACCAACCTGGGTGGATACTCAGGAAGTGGCGCGAGCTACAACGGATTAAAAACCAACCTTGTCAAAGTAGGTAGCGGCAAACTGACTCTGTCGGGGGTTTCGGATGCATTCAACGGAAATTTGACCGTATCTGCCGGAGAAATGCTGATTAGTGGCACCTGGCGGGGAAACACAGGTACGCCCGCGAGCACCGCCAATGTTGTAAAAGTAGATAGCGGAGCTGTTTTGAACGTAACCGGACACTTGTCGGCTACCACTCTCACCACATCGCCCGGAGCTGTTTTGAAGGGTTCAGGTATAATTGACGGATATTCAACGGTACAGGGAATACTGAGCGGTGGTTTGACTTTCAACAAAGACCTGGTACTTACCGATTCGGTGGTTTTAACGGTTGCAGGATTTAACGATGGTGAATACGACCGGCTTACGGTGGGCGATTCGCTGGCTATCGGAGGTTCGCTTAAGGTGGTGGTAACGGCCGATGCACCTGCCGACAATACCAGCATTCAACTGATTAATGCGGCCATCCGAACCGGAACCTTTGCCCTGAAAGACCTTCCGGCAGGATATAGCTTCGACGATGCCACCGGATACCTTAGCTATAGCTCCGTCACTACTGGCGTGAACGATTCAGAGAAACAATTGACCGTATTTCCTACCACGACCAACGATTATGTTACTGTTGAGGGAAATAATATCCGTTCGATCAGGGTTACTAACCTGGCCGGACAGCAAGTATGGCTATCGCACAACACAGGTAACACTAATCGGCTGAATATGGGGCAGTTTGCCAAAGGTCTCTACTTACTCACAGTAGACCAAACCGACGGAACGACCAGCACTTATAAAGTGACTGTTCACTAATTTTCATCATGGGCTGTCGCATCCTCAACCCGATCGACAGCCCATGTTATATACTCATTGTTGCACAAATAAAACAGGTATTAACACGCGATTCCATTTCTTACTGAACAGAAGATCGTATTTTTGCAACTGATTTACATTTAAAATATTGTCATGAAACACTTCTTCCCGTTAATTTTAGTAGGAATACTGCTGGCCTCTTTCCCCCTGTCAGCTCAGCGCAAAATGGAAAAACTCGACCGTGGTGTGGTAGCTGTACGCAATTCGGGTGGAGCTTACTTTGTGAGCTGGAGGTTTTTTGCGACCGACCCCGACGATATCACCTTCAACCTCTATGCTAAAAGCCCTGTTGGATCGTCGTTTACCAGACTCAACAGCAAGCCCTTGCAAGTTACCAATTTCCAGGCGCCTCAAGGCAGCATCGGCATAGGTACCCAACTGTATGTTACTGCTGTGAATAAGGGAGTCGAGAGTTCGCCCAGCGGAATGTACACGGTACCTTCCCACGGATTCACCACCATGCGGAGTACTTATCTCGACATCGCCTTTAATCCGGCAGCCGACGGCCTGGAACTCACCCAGTACAATACTAAATTCGTGTGGCCGGCCGACCTCGACGGCGACGGCGAATACGATTTCGTGGTCGACCGCCTTTCAACTACCGGAAAAAGTCATAAGGTGCAGGCTTACCTGCGCGACGGCACTTTGCTCTGGACCATCGACATGGGACCGAATGTGACCATCAGTCAGGGACAGGACGACATGGTGATTGCCTACGACATGGATCAGGACGGAAAAGCCGAAGTGGTGGTGAAGAGCAGCGACGGAACGAAGTTTGCCGATGGCAAAGGCGTATTCGGTTCCGCTTCGCTCGATACCGACAACGATGGCATTATCGACTACAACACACAGAATGTACGCAACTCTCCGCAATATATTACGGTGATCGATGGCATGACCGGCAGGGAGAAAAACAGTATCGAGATGAATTACCCTTCGATTTACACCCGGACCAACAAAGCCATCTTCATGGGGGACGAATACAACAACCTGAACGGACATATGTCTATTTTTTATGCCGATGGCAAGCGTCCGGCCGTCGGATTTATCTACAAAGTGCGAACGGTGCAGAATCAGGCGCATTATTATTTCGGATCGGCCTGGGGATACAACGAAGCGAAACAGTGGGTGAATATTTTCAACTGGGAACGGGGCAGTCAGAATGCGGCCGAAGCGCATAGTATACGGGCTGCCGATGTCGACGGGGATGGAAAAGATGAATTATTGAATATCGGATTTGGGCTGAAAGGGGACGGAACGATGGCTTTCAGTGCCAACCTGAGCCACGGTGACCGCTTCAGGGTAGGCGACATCGACCCCGAACGGCCCGGTCTCGAAACATTTGCCATTCAGCAGAATGCTCCCAGTTTATTGGGGATGGTGGTGTACGACGCGGCTACCGGCGAACACCTGAAACGTTTTTACTTACCGGCGGTGGGGGATGTGGGGCGCGGCGAATGTATCGATATCGACTCTACCCGGCTGGGCTATGAGTTCTGGTCGACAATGCCGAATATATACGATGCCAGGGGAAACGTATTGCACGAAGGCGGAGCGCCCTGGCCTTACGAAGGTGTTTGGTGGGATGGAGCGCTCGATCGCGAGCAGCTCGCAGCGCCCGATGGAAATGGATTTAACGCCGATATACGAAAATACGACCATGGCTCGAAAACAATAGGCAACCGGTTGATCGAATTTGCAAAAATGACCAACTGGCAGGTAAATGCCGCTTATGGAGTGCGCCCGGCATTTTTTGGCGATATAGCCGGAGACTGGCGCGAAGAAATAATTCTTAAAAAAAGAATTTCGGTGGTGGTCGATGGAAATACAGTTGAATCGGTGCAGGGTTTTGTTGGCTATACCACCGACTATCCTACCAATCACCGTATTTACTGCCTGATGCAAAATCCGGCCTACCGCATGCAAGCTACTACCAAGGGTTATTATCAATCGGCCTATCCCGATTTTTACTTAGGTTACCAGATGCCTGCCCCTCCCATTGCTCCGGTGCAGGAAGCAAAGCTCAGTTGGAAATCGGGAACTTCGCTGGAAACGGGGCTATACACCACCGGAGATAACAGCACCGGTAATTTTACGGCCGGCGACGATATCATGTTCGATTTGTCGGGCGACAACAGTGCCGTAATTCAACTTGCGGGAACGGTGTTTCCTTCAAAAATATGGGCCATGAATCCGAAAGGGCACGACTATACCCTGGGAGGAAGCGGCAAATTGAGCGGCTCGATGGAATTTGTAAAATCGATGCAGGGTACCTTCGTATTGAACGGCCGGCACGATTACACGGGACCGACCCGGGTTTCGGAAGGCACCCTGGAGCTGAATGGTTCACTGACAGGCCCTGTTCAGGTGGATGCCAACGGTACGTTATCGGGCAATGCTACACTCAACGGACCACTCACCCTCCACCCCTCGCTGCATGCAGAAGGCGGACGGCTCGCGCCGGGTAAAGGACTCAGCGAACTCGGCACCATCGTAATAAACGGTCAACTGGAATTGCCCGGAAAAACTAATTTGCACTTCGACCTCGCAACGGGCAATAGCTACCGGAACGATTCGCTCATCGTTAATGGCGATGTAAATGCGAAGGGGATTACTGCGGTAGTTGTAAACACCCCTGATGGCAATGTAGAGCCCGGAACGTACGGCCTGATGAAATGGAGCGGCACCTTGACCGGCTCGGCAAGTAATTTCGTACTGAAAGGGATCTCGGGGCTGCCGGCTGTACTGGTTATTGCCGATAATACCTTACAACTGGTTGTCAGTTCGTCGCGTTCGGCCGGCGCGGTGGTTTGGACCGGCCAGACCAGCGAAACCTGGGATTTTCTGTCCAATAATTTCAGCATTGAGGGTACGCCTACGGCTTTTGTGAGCGGCGATGCGGTGGAGTTCAACGATCAGGCCGGCCGGAAAACCATTACCCTTACCGATCAATTCGCAGTTTCGACCGCCAGGTTCAATACGGCTACGAATTATATATTAAAAGGAACCGGCGGAATTGCGGGAGAAGGTAATCTGGAGAAAACGGGTTATGGCTTGCTCGATATACAAACGGTAAATAATACGTATACCGGAAAAACAATTTTAAACAATGCCCGGGTACAGGTTGCAGCCCTTTCCGACGCCGGCGCCCCCGGTTCATTGGGAGCAGGCAACACGGCCGCCGATGCTATCCAGCTGCACAACAGCACACTAATCGTAAATGCAATCGGAACAAATACCAACCGCGGCATCCGGCTAACGGGCGTCGATACCATCAGCGTACCCCGATCCAACGGAGTATTGTCGCTCAGCGGGACGATCTCCGGCACCGGACAGCTGGTACTTGCCGGCGACGGACAAATCAACCTGTCGGCATCGGCAGCTAACACTCACAGTGGTGGAACGGTAATCGACAAAGCCCGGGTGGCATTGGGTTCGATTCTGATGAACAACAGCGGGCTAAATGCAATCACGTTCCGTAATGGCGGCCGGCTGACTATGTTTTATTCCACCGCCTACGGTCAGGCTCCCAACTGGAAGATGGAGGTGCCGTCCGGACAAAGCGGCACGCTCGTTGCCTCGGGCAGGTGTAATATTGAAGGCTCGTTGAGCGGCGACGGCACCCTGAACTTCGTGACTCCTTACGTTCGTGCCGACTGGGTGGCCAACAGCCTGAATTTTTATGGGAAACTGAATGTAACTTCCGATAGCGACGGTGGCACGTTCCGCATCACCAATAATTCGACCGGTTTTCCGAACGCCACTATTTCGCTGGGCGACAAAGTAGATATGGGGGCTTATTCATCCGTCGGAGCCTCGAGCCCGAATACCGGTTCGCTGGTGAAAATCGGAGCGCTCGAAGGTGTTGCCGGTTCAAGTATTGGAGGAGGACGCTGGGAAATTGGTTACAACAATGCCGATGCTGTGTTCAATGGCACGACCAGCGCCACCGCTACCATTACGAAGGTGGGAACCGGAAAATGGACCCTGACCGGCACTTCGGCTTCCACGGCAATCGTCAACATTAACGGTGGTACGCTGGAAGTGAGAAACACCACCGGAAGTGCTACCGGAACTAATGCGGTATACGTGCGCGATGGAGCTACACTGGCCGGCACCGGCATTGTAGGTGGAAGTGTGCTGGTTCAGTCGGGAGCTATCGTATCGCCCGGAAACAACGGTTTCGGCACCCTTACCATCAACGGCGTGCTTTCCTTGCTGACCGGATCCACTACCCGTATCGAACTTTTCGGAGCGCAGCTCGACCGGCTGAGCGTCGGGAGCACCGCTTCGTTGAAAGGCACCCTTGAAATGGTAAACAAAGGAAGCACTTATACAGCAGGAACTTCGTACAAAATCATTACGGCTCCTACCATTACCGGAACCTTCGATGCTATTGTTCCGGCAACTCCCGGAGAAGGATTGGAGTGGAACACCAGCCGGATGAGCGAGGGTATTATTTCGGTGGATGTAGCCAGTAACGTTCGTCAGCCGGAATCTCACACCATACAACTGTATCCACAACCCGCCTCCGGTTATTGTATGCTGAGCTTCGACGGAACTATCGAAGCGCAAAAAATTGAACTGATTGATGCTACGGGAAAACTTATTTTTGCAGAACCGGTTAACAATGCCTATCAACATCGTTTAGAGTTGGACTCCCTCGAGGCAGGAATGTATTTCGTGCGTGTAACCGGGAAAGAAATCCAACAAACCTTGAAAGTGGTAAAAATTTAATTTCAAGCGTAAAGAATCAAGGTTCCGGCGATGCGAAAGTATCCCGAATCTTGATTCTTTACTTTTTTATGCTTCATGCTTGTTTTGTTCAAAAATTGTTCGTAATTTTGCGAACTACGAACATGATATAAAATAAACAGGACATGAACACTAAAAACTACAGCCTCGACAACGAACAGCTGGCCCGCTTCGCCAAAGCTATGGGGCATCCGGCCCGCATTACCATCTTACAATTTCTTGCCTCGCTCGATTGTTGCTATTTTGGCGACATCCACAACGAGCTACCCATCGCCAAAGCTACTGTATCGCAGCATCTTAAAGAACTTAAGGACGCCGGGCTCATACAGGGTGAAATTGAAACACCCAAGGTAAAATATTGCATCAACCAGGCCAATTGGGAGCTTGCGAAAGTGTATTTCAACGAATTTTTCAACAGTATTCACCTGAAGGAAGTGTGCTGCACCACCGTCGACTAATACGCATCCTATGGAAATTAAAGTATTGGGACCGGGTTGCCCAAAATGCAAAACCCTTTATCAGAATGTCGAAACGGCGGTGAAAGAGTTAGGTATCGATGCCTCCATCACCAAGGTCGACGATATTATGGAAATCATGGGCTACAATATTATAACTACACCGGCACTGGTTATCGACGGAAAAGTAGTTGCAAAAGGCTTTGTTCCCAATCTGACGGAAATCAAAAGCCTGCTTACCTTAAAACGCTGATCATCCTAACGAATCATACACGCTGTAAAAAAAACAATCCCATGAACAAAATCATTCTCTTAGCACTTACATTGGTTATATTCAGCAGTTGTAACCAACGGGCAGGCGGAAACCATTCGTCAGAAGCGCTTACTGCCGAAGTAGTAGTGTATTATTTCCACGGTCCACAGCGTTGCAAAAGCTGTCTGGCAATCGAGGAGGCTGCCCGTAAGGCGATTGCTGAAAATTTCAACAATCCTGAAAAGGTACAATTCGTGGAAGTTAATCTCGACGATAAAAACTTTGAAGAACAAATCGAAAAATATGAAGTTGCATGGAGCAGCCTGATAATCGAAAAGGGCGTGCTCTATACCAATATGACCGAAAAAGGTTTTGCGATGGCATTATCGGATCCGGAAGGTTTGCAACAAGCGATTACAACCGAGATTAACCGTTACCTCGCCGACTAAGCATGGATGCGCTACAACAACTCATCGACTCCTCTCAATTGCCGGTACTTTCGGCATTTCTGCTGGGTATCATGACGGCCATCAGTCCCTGTCCGCTGGCAACCAATATTACCGCCATCGGATTTATCGGTAAAGATCTGAACGACAAACGAAAACTATTTCTCAATGGAATATTTTACACCTTGGGTAGGGCTTTCAGCTATACTGTGTTGGGAGTAGTGTTGATTGTGATACTCGAACAAGGCGGAAGCATTTTCAACATTCAACGGGGACTGAGCACCTACGGAGGGTACGTTTTGGGACCTTTACTGGTAGTGATCGGTATTTTCATGTTCGATTTCATCAAAATCGACTTCAGAACAGCCGGACGCAACCGCGCTAAGCTCGAACAATCAGCTCGTAAAGGAACACTCTTCAGCTCATTCGCGATCGGGGTTATTTTTGCCCTGGCATTTTGTCCCTACAGCGGCATTTTATATTTCGGAGGATTACTTCCTTTATCGCTGGCGAGCACGGGTGGAATTTTCTTTCCGCTCGTGTTTGCAGCTGCAACCGGACTACCCGTCTTTATTTTCGCATGGTTTGTTGCCTACAGCGTTTCGAGCGTGGGAAATTTCTACAATAAACTGAAAAGCTTCGAGTATTGGTTCCGACGGGTGGTGGCTGTTGTATTTATTGGTGTAGGTGTTTACTATATAATTACCTTTTATTTTTAACCGGAAATGGAACTCAAGAACGAACTTAAAATCCTGACTGGCATCCTTGTCGTTTTTCTGGCCGTCTATTTTCTTCCGGTCGAAAGCGTCGTATTTACCTCAGCGGTAGCCGCTACCTTCGATCTGGCCCGCTGGTATGCACGGGAACATGTCATCCTTTGCCTGCTTCCGGCTTTTCTCATCGCCGGCGTTATATCGGTATTTGTAAGCCAGGCCTCGGTGATCAAATATTTCGGAGCCAAAGCCCGGAAATGGGCTGCCTACCTGATGGCATCTGTTTCCGGAACTGTCCTCGCTGTTTGCTCCTGTACCATCCTGCCTCTGTTCTCGAGTATTCACAAACGGGGTGCAGGACTCGGTCCGGCAGTGGCGTTCTTATACTCTGGCCCGGCCATCAACATCCTGGCTATCATATT
Source organism: Paludibacter sp. 47-17 (assembly GCA_001898935.1). Lineage (GTDB taxonomy): Bacteria > Bacteroidota > Bacteroidia > Bacteroidales > Paludibacteraceae > Paludibacter. The sequence continues at coordinate 34,352 of MKVT01000008.1, read as the reverse complement.
AACGGCCCGCATTCTGGGAATTGAATTAGGAATTGCCCGGTTTATCGGAGCTGTATCGTTTAGCATTCTGATCGGAATGACTATGGCTTTTATCTACCGGAAAGAAGAAAAAATAAGGGCTGCCGAACAGTTAAACTTCCCCGACATTCCCGAAACAAGGCCTTTGTGGCAAACTTCAATTCATTTTTTCCTGCTGGTACTCATTCTGGTGTTTGCCAACTGGGGGAAACCATCTGCAGATATAACTTCCGGACTCTGGTTTACCATCTGGAATTATAAATGGCTGATTACGGCCGCACTCTCCTTAGGATTGATGTATTCGCTTATCGCCATTCTGAAAATCAAATGGTGGAAAGTGGCCCTGGGTACCTTCCTCATCGCATGGGTGGCCTTGCTCACCAACAGTCCGATCCTCAGCGTGACCACCGGAATTGCAGTAATCAGCATACTTGGACTTACCGACAAACACGCACAAGGCGAAAACCGCGACTGGATCGTCTCCAGCTGGGGGTTTGCCAAACAAATAATGCCCTTACTGGCCATGGGGGTTGTCATTGCGGGTTTTTTACTGGGCTCTACACACGACGACACCTCCATTCCGGGAGTGATTCCCAATCATTGGATCGCCTGGGCTGTGGGCGGTAATTCTCTGCTTTCCAATCTACTGGCATCCATTGTAGGTGCGTTTATGTATTTTGCAACACTCACCGAAGTTCCTATTATACAGGGCTTGCTGGCTTCGGGAATGGGAAAAGGACCTGCTCTCGCCTTATTATTGGCCGGACCCTCCCTTTCGCTGCCCAACATACTGGTTATAAGAGGAGTGTTGGGAACACAAAAAACAATAGTATACGTAATTTTGGTGGTTTCGCTTTCCACCCTGGCCGGAGTGATTTTCGGCACATTTTTCTGATACACTACGATCGGACGTGTAACGGATGTATTCAAAAACCGGCATTTACGTTTTCCAGCAACCAGAACACGACCATCAAAAAACAAAACAACAATGAAAGTACTTATTCTATGCACCGGCAACTCTTGCCGCAGTCAGATGGCTCACGGCTTTCTGCAATCGTTCGACAATCGTATTACCGTATGCTCTGCTGGTACCGAAGCTTCGGGAAAACTGAACCAGAAAGCGGTGGAAGTGATGAAAGAAATCGGAATCGACATCAGTCACCACACTTCCGACCAGGTCGATACCTATATCAACGACGAATGGGATTATGTAATAACAGTTTGCGGCGGTGCCAACGAAAACTGCCCGGCTTTCCTCGGCAAGGTCAAACACCGCCTCCACATAGGCTTCGACGATCCGAGCCATGCCCTAGGTAGCCCGGAGTTCATCCAAAGCGAATTTATCCGCGTGCGTGACGAAATTAAGGCTGGGTTCTATACTTTGTACGAAGAACAAATTAAACCTCAATTGTAAGTTTATGGACCCGAAAAACATGAAACTGGTTGTTCAGGAAAAATACGGAAATATTGCCCGAGGAAGCTTACTGAACAGCTGCTGCGGCAGTGGTTCTTCGTGTTGCGATTCGCTGGAATACAGCATGATAGGCGATGAATACAGCGGTATCGAAGGCCATATAAACGATGCCGATATGGGCTTGGGGTGTGGCATCCCAACCCAATTCGCAGCAATAAAGCCCGGCGACCGACTACTCGATCTGGGTAGTGGTGCAGGCAACGACTGCTTTGTCGCACGACATCTCACCGGAGACACAGGGCACGTAACAGGGCTTGATTTCACAAAGGAAATGGTTGAAAAAGCCCGGTTAAATACTCAAAAACTGGGATTTACCAATGTCGATTTTATATTGGGCGATATCGAAGCTATGCCTTTTGAAGATCTTCAATTTGATGTAGTTCTTTCCAACTGTGTACTCAATTTGGTCCCCGACAAAGCTAAAGCTTTTTCGGAAATTTGGCGGACTTTAAAACCTGGTGGCCATTTTTGCATTTCCGATGTGGTCATTTCGGGCCATTTACCGGATGAACTGCTAAAGGACGCTATGCTTTATGTGGGTTGTGTGACAGGTGCGCTCGAACTCGAACACTACCTGCAATTAATTGAAGACACAGGATTTACCTCCCTTATCCTGCATAAAAAGAAAGCCATCGATCTTCCGGCTTCAATCGTACAAAAATATAATTTGAACTCCAACACTACCAACGATTTTGGAGTTTACAGTATCACCATTTCAGCTTATAAATCGCGTTATGAGTAACGAATCCAGACAAATGTCGTTTTTCGATCGCTACCTGAGCCTTTGGGTGGCGCTCTGTATTGTTACCGGTATTGTACTCGGCAGGTACATTCCATCGATCCCCGAAACACTCGGCAAACTCGAGTATGCCAATGTTTCCATCCCTATTGCAGTGCTGATCTGGATCATGATTTTCCCCATGATGCTGAAGATTGATTTCCGCAGTGTGGTGGATGCTGTAAAAATGCCCAAAGGGCTTACTATCACACTGGTAACCAACTGGCTCATTAAACCCTTCACCATGTTTGGAATTGCCTGGCTGTTCTTCTTCGTCATCTTCAAAACCTTCCTGCCCGAAGCACTCGCCCGCGAATACCTGGCCGGTGCGGTATTGCTCGGCGCCGCACCTTGTACCGCCATGGTGTTCGTGTGGAGTCACCTCACCAAAGGCAATGCTGCCTACACCCTGGTGCAGGTAGCCATCAACGACCTGATCATCATTGTAGCCTTCGTGCCCATCGTGAGTCTGCTGCTGGGCGTTTCGGGAATCGCCATCCCCTGGAACACTCTGCTGATGTCGGTGGTGCTGTTTGTCGTAATCCCATTGCTACTGGCCGTTGTCACCCGTAACGCAGTCATTTCGAAAAAAGGAAAGGTTTTCTTCGAAAATGTTTTCCTGAAGAAGTTCACCGGAATCACCATCGGCGGGCTGCTATTAACACTGATCCTGATCTTTTCGTTCCAGGGAGATGTTATATTGAAAAATCCGTTCAATATCGTGCTGATTGCCGTTCCGCTCATCCTGCAAACCGTTGTAATCTTTTTCCTGGCCTACCGATGGGCCCGAAAATGGAAATTGCCCCACAACATCGCAGCACCTGCTTCGCTCATCGGCGCCAGTAATTTCTTCGAATTATCGGTGGCTGTGGCAATCATCTTATTCGGCTTAAACTCGGGTGCCACCCTGGCCACGGTGGTCGGAGTGCTGGTGGAAGTACCTGTAATGCTGGCTCTGGTAAGATACGCCAACCGGACTAGATATTAAGAAGATGGAACAAAAACACATAGGAACAAAAAATAAACTCGGCGAGGGACATACATTTAAAATTTCACGATTTAAAGAGCAAATTAAAAAGACCAGACCGCATAAGCATGACGAATATTACGAATTAATATTCTTAGCCGAAGGACAGGGTTTTCATAGCATCGAATCGGAGAAATATCTTATTTCGTCGCCCGAGGTTTATTTGCTGAAACCCGGACAACTCCATTTCTGGCAATTTACATCCATCCCCAAAGGATTTGTGATTATTTACCGCGAAAACGAATTCGATCCGGTAAACGAAAAGCGATTATTGGACATGCTCCGCGAATTGCAAGCGATGACACGCCTCAGGCTGACAAGGGACCGGTTCCCCCTGAGGCTGCTGGAAGCCATCTTCGCCGAATACCAGCTCAATGCTCCATATTCGAACGACATCATTCACGGGCTGTTAAAATCGCTGGTAGGAAGCCTGTTGCGGTTGAATGCCGCAACAGCTCCCGAAAGTACCCGGCCACAGTCGGTCTACGAACGGTTCATCGTCCTTCTTACTAAAGAATGTCCTCGTTTGCACCGGGTAAACGAATTCGCAGAACTGGTCAACACTACTCCTCAAAACCTCAACTCCCTCTGCAGGAAACAATCGGGGAAAAGTGCCGGCGAACTCATCGCCCATCAACTCTTGCTCGAAGCCAAACGTTATATCCTGCATACCGACAATACCATCAACCAAATCGCTGAAATATTAGCGTTTACCGACACTTCCAATTTTGTAAAATTCTTCAAACGATACGAACAAGTCACTCCGCTGCAATTCCGCAGAAAATATTTTCAATAATACCATTTTTCCGTCCGTAGCCACCACATCCATCCGACCGATAAGCCTTATCTTTGTGCTACTTATAAATACGTGCATGATGTTAAAAGAAATTGCTAAGTTATTTCTAAAACTCGGAATTATCGGGTTTGGAGGGCCGGCAGCGCATATCGCAATGATGCAGGACGAGGTGGTACGCAAACGAAAATGGATGGACGAGCAGCATTTCCTCGATCTGATGGGCGCTACCAATCTCATCCCGGGCCCCAACAGCACCGAAATGGCCATTCATATCGGTTACGACCGGGGAGGCTGGAAAGGACTAATCGTGGCCGGACTGTGTTTTATTGTGCCGGCGGTGCTCATTACGGCCGTATTTGCCATATTGTACAAAAACTACGGACAACTCCCCGAGCTTCAACCCTTCGTTTACGGCATCACTCCGGCCATTATCGCCATTATTGCAGCAGCCGTGTATCCGCTGGCAAAGAAATCGCTCAAATCCACCCAGCTGTGGATCATCGGCATCGCGGCTATGGCGCTCAATTTTGCAGGGGTCGGCGAAATTATCGTACTTTTCGGAGCCGGGTTCCTGGCTATGGCTCTGAAGGCCATGCAAACCAAAAACGCGGGTAAGCTAAGCGCCCTGCTACCGCTTCCGTTGCTGCACATCACCGGCACCGGACTGGCAGCCAGCGGATCGCTGGGCCTGTTTCTTACCTTCCTCAAAGTGGGGGCTATACTCTACGGAAGCGGATACGTACTGTTTGCTTTCCTCGACACCGAGCTGGTAGCCACCGGACTGCTCTCGCAACAACAACTGATCGACGCTATAGCAGTCGGACAATTCACTCCCGGGCCCGTATTTTCGTCGGTTACCTTCATCGGCTATCAAATCGACAATTTTCAGGGAGCGCTGGTAGCAACCCTGGGCATTTTCATTCCATCGTTTGTATTCGTAGCCCTGCTCAATCCACTGGTAAAAAAGATACGTAACTCGAAAATCTTTGCTGCTTTTCTCGATGCGGTTAATGTGGCATCGGTAGCTGTTATCGCCGTCATCTGTATCGAAATGGGAATGGCAACCATTACCGACTGGCGCACGGTAACCATAACCCTGCTGAGCTTCCTGGCCGTTTTTGGTTTCAGGAAACTCAACAGCGCCTTTATCGTGGTGGGAGGATCGCTGGCCGGCTACCTGCTTACCTTCGTCGGATAAAAAAAAAGCGAACGAAAGTACATCCAGCCGGCCGGTGCGTCTTATTGGAAATTTCCGGCTTATGAGACGCATTCTCTTTTTTACGACTTGCTGCATCCTATGCAGTACTATGCTTCCGGCCCAACTTTCGGGCACATGGAACAGCCCGGCGACAGGATCGGGTATCAACTACACAATTTCCGAATCGCCGGCGCCGGCCAAAGATGCTACCGGCGCTTACCTCACAGTGGTATACCTCGAGAATCTCGCATTGAAAAAACTGGGTCAAAACACGCTGGCCGACGATGTGAACTGGTTACTCGGCAAGGGTTACCGGGTTATCGAACTCGATTATGCAAAGCATCCTGATGCCTCGGCCCTGCGCCTCAACGCGGATATCATTGCCATCAACGATGCTCTGTTCGCAGGAAACTTCTGCGGAAGCACCAACTGTTCGAAATACCGATCGTATGTGCTTTTCGAAGGATACCGCATTGCCCGCGACATTCCTTACTTCAAGGATAATCCGCTTACCTACAACTACCCGGCAGCCTATACCGTGGGCGACAGTTTGCGTATGGATATTATTTATCCGGCCAATGCCGCCGAAACAACTCCGGTGATACTTTCGTTTTCGTACAGTAACAGTTCGTACGGGTCGGCCAACATGAATCAGCGCCTCAATCTGGGAAATACCCTCGCCGGGTTCGACGACTCGGTGCTGGAGGGCGCACCTGCCCATGGAATGGCCTGGGCTATTGCCGATCATCCCAAGTATTGCCCGTGGGGAAACGGCAAACCGGCAGGCGGAGCCAACGATACGTATAAATCGTACCAGGTGAATCCCGATGCGGCTCAGAAGGTAAAATCGGCCGTTCGTACACTCCGGAAGTTGGGCGCCGAACTCGGATTATCGGATAAAATAGGCATTTATGGTTTTTCGAGAGGATCGGATGCGGGTTCCATGGCCGTAGGCGATCGCACGGTAGCCGAATTTGAAAACGCCGGATTTCACCAGGAAATCGACGATGCCGTACAGGCAGCAGCCCTGGGTTCAGGAGTGTTCGATTTTACTAAAATCTACAAAACCACCGGCGACGGCGACAATAACCTGGAAACTCGTTGCCCCTGGGCATGGGGAGCCCTCGAAACAAACTATTCTACCTGGGAAAAACAAGGATCGGCCTACCTGGCACAAACAGCCGCCACCGCTCCGGTATTATTTTTCTACAATACCGACGATGCCCACTATTACAAGGAACAAATCGGATTTTTCAAATCCAAACTCGATTTGCTGGGTGTAGCTACCTCAACGCTGGTGGATTACGGGAACGGCCATTCCATTCCTAAAACAGCAGCAGCATTAAGCAGCATGTATGCATTTTATCGCAACTACCTGACTCCCCCTTCGCTCGACACCATCGACATTACGGCTATCCATGCCAATCCAGCGATACCGCCTGCATTTGATTTGCAATTTTCGACCATCGACAGGCATATCAGCATCCGGTTTACACCGGCCGGCACGAATCACGAACCGGCCCGCCTCAGAATGTTGGATGTTGCGGGCCGCCAGCTTCAAGTGATCAGCTTCAACCCCGGAAGGGGCACGGTTCATCACCGGTTGCCCGATGATACATTTATTATTGAACTCAGCCAGGGCCGCAATCGCATTGTACGCAAACTCCCGCCCATAGTATTATAATTCTTTCACGGCAAATTCCAACAGTTCCGATTGGGTTTTCATCAGCGATTCTTCGTCGACAACCCGCAATTGAATTTCGGCCCGGTATACTCCGTCGGATTGCAACCGGAGCTTGATTTCAGGTGTAAAAGAGGGCAATACCCAAGGCATCTCAAGCAGTCGCCGGAACAGACGCAGCTTTACTTCATCGGCCGGTAACCGCGATGAAAACCCAAGTACAACAGGTTGGCGATTCAACCGGCCCATATCAGCCGGCTGCATCAGCAACCGACCCGATAACATGCTGTACGGCAACTTAACCAGCACACCCTCGTCGGTAGTAAGCTGTAACGACCGGTAACCAATATGCGAAATCACGCCTTCACTATCGCCCACCTTCAACCTGCGGCCCGGTTCGAATGCATTTTCGGACCGCAGCATAAAACCGGCAAAAAAATCGCGCAGGAAATACCAGCCCGACACCGCAAGCACCACCACAACAAATACCTCGGTTATAAAATTCAGCTGCATTTCAGACGATAGTCCCACTACCGACCAGAAAGCATACACAACCCACAATCCAATCTCCAGTAAAGGAAACCATCGCGCAAACAACCTCCGGTACCGCTGCGAAACCACCACCTTCAGATACAGATGCTGAACACTGCGCAACACGATAAAAAGCACTATAGCCAGTGCTGGCACTTGAATGAAAATCATAGGTATGTCAATTTTTTCAGATTCGAAATTAATGCCTGTTCCATAAAGGGTTCCAGCATATAAACCCCTGTAGTTGTTTCATGCAATACGCCATTGTGAAGCAACTGCCGTACGACCGCTCCTACTCTTTCGGAATCCCGGTTCAACGAACGGGCTAAACCGCCCACCGACACCCTGCGATGCATCACCAACTGCAAAATCACCATCCACTCGCTATCCGTCAGATATCCTACCGCATGCAACTCCTCCTGCACCGGACGCTCAATACGAATACGCATCCCCTCCACCGAACGGATACCGCCGAGCCAGCAATGTGCTGCCGCACCCGGATTGCCACCGGTACAATTAAACAGGTGATTGAAATAACGTGCATAGGCCCAATCCGAAAAATCGTCTTCTTCCTGGTCGTCAAGCACAAAACGCATCCCTCCTGCCTGATGCCGGGTTAAAATCATCTCCTTCAGTTCGCCGGCATTAAAAGGCTGACAATAAATCAGCTCCCCAACCCACGAAGTAAGTGGCGTCAGTTGTTCCAGCACCCGGAGTGCATACCGGTTCACCGTAGCCACGACCAGCAAGCGCGAACCATACATGCCCATCAGCTCCACGATCCGGTCGATCACCTGTGTACCCTGCCTGCGCCGCTCCCACCACAACTCCAGATCGTCGATCAACACCACCTTTTTCCCCGAAAGTTCGTCCAGCCGGCGCTCCAGCGAACCCCGGCCCCCGGCAAACGCTTTCAGCTGATCGTCGAAATTCTTCACATCCGAACTGCATTCGAGAGGCGGCCGGACCCGCCAGATATCCTGCTTTTCGAAATGCGTCTCGACCAGGTACCTGGCCATCGAACTTTTGCCCGACCCCCGGTCGCCGGTCACTATCACCATCCCGGCATTACCTTCCTTAAACCGTTCAATAGCCCGGTTGCCCCGCGCGGTCTCTTCCTGCATCACCACCCTGAATTCCTGCGATGCCCCCGCATCATCGGTGAATAAATTGACGTAATAATAAGGCAATTGATCGATCACTTTCGAATGGAGTCGATGACGCCCGGCGTATTGCTTTACAACATCGCCCGGGTACAACAACGACCGCTCTCCGGTCAGTTCTTGCCGCTTGGTCCACAACACGCCCTTGCTTTGATGATAAAACAGGGCCACCAGCGCCTGTATCAATCGACGGCGGTAGTCGCCAATGGCCTGTACCAACCGGCGCTGGGCCTTGCGCTGCTGATAACGGGGCACGATACGCGCCCCGGGACGGCCGGCAGCATTCACAATCTCAACAGCGCTCAATGATTCGAATGCCCTTTTTAACGCCCCTTCCATCTCCTGTTTCAGGGTGGCTTCAATCGCTTCCAGATCTGCCGTTTCTTTTTCGACATTCTGCCTCAAATCGTCGAATACCCGCGTATCGGCCGAAGCGGCAGCCTGAAACTGCGATCGATGGTAAGTGGCCAATTTTGTAATATTCGAAACAGCCACAGCCACACGCTGTACACCCTTGCCGAACAACTGAGCCTGCTTATTGATCTGATCGACCAGCTCGTTGCTGATATAATAATCCACCGTAGTACGGATGTTGATTTCCAGCTCCTCGCTATCGCCGGCCTTATCAATCGACAAGTCTTCGGGCAGACGGTTGCCGGGTACCGTAATCAATTCGGGCAGGTCTGCCACAATATCGCGTAATCGATCGTTCAGCTGAACAAAAAGCAAATCCACCAAAGGCATTCCGCCCTCTGCGGCTTCTACCGGCCTGTGCTGAGGATCGCTCAGCCGAACCTGCAACCCCGAAAGAGAGTGATACAAACCGGCCTTTAACACCCTATTCACCTCTCCCGTCAACTGCCCGATAGCTGCGGAAACCTTATCGCGGGTATCCAGACACAATCCATCGAGTATCGCTTTATTCCACTGCAGCTGAATAAACCTCCGCATACGGCCCGGCGCCTCCTCCAGCTCGATCAGCCTGGCTTCCTTCTGCGCAACGAGTTTCTTCATTCCGGGATACATTTCGCTCAGTTTGGCACTGTCGAGCAGTTGCGAAAGCAGAATGATATCTTTCCGCATATCGGTAACCAGGTCGAAATGCATCGCTCTGAGATGCGCTTGTGCAGCTAGCTTCAATGCCTCTAACCGGTCCTCATCCTGTGCTTGCGTAAGCATTTCGCGCAACGAAACCGTATAGTGCAGCGTACGAAGTAAAAAACTATTATAGAAACGCTCGACCGAATCCACTCTCCGTGCGTATAAATAATAGCGCACCGCCACCTCCATCGCTTTCGTATGGTTGCGGCCGGGCTTGAGGGCCAGCTGTTGAACCAGGTTGTCGACCGTGGTTTTTACAGCGTTCAGAAATGCTCCCACCATGCGGCCGGCAAGTGCCTCCTCAAAAGCAAGCTCTTCTTTCAGCTGACGATCGATCAATTGTAGCCATTGTTGCGGCGATCCCACTCCGGCGTGCAATGCATCGGCCACCGCCCATCGCCGGTGTTCCAGCACGGTAAACAGTCCGGACTTCAACTGCTCCAGATCCGCATCCATCTTTTCTGCAAATTCGGTAAGCTCCCTGGCATCCCGCCGGGCATTGGTTACATCCAGCAAGGTGCACACCTTCTCGCCGGCAGCCTCCTCCATCATCCGGCTTGGCTCGGGCTGCGTTTCGGGCAGCACTTCGATGGTTTCGAACCGGTTCGAAGCACGTATCCATAAACAACTGTGCAATTTCGACGACAAAGCGTCGGCATGTTCGATAAAACGCACACTGTGCTCCTCCTCCCTGTCGGGTAGCGCCAGGAGGGTAAGATCCGCCGACTCCGACTCGACGGCAATACATTCGACGGCAGCTTTCTTTTCCAGGTTCATTACCACTTTCACTTCGGCAGGAAGCCGGTAATCGTCGGCCATTTGCTTCAGTACGCCGTAGTAACGCTCGGTAAGTGTCGCATCCTCATTGAGGATCAACAAGCGCAGACGAGCCTTCCGCCACGACTTTCTGGAACTTATAAACCGCATCAAATGCAGCGCCAACGAAAGCTCCCGTCCACTTCCCTTCCACCAGAAATCGACCGACGCATAAGCGCCGAATCCACGTACCTCGTCGTAATCGAGCAAAGCCAGGTTAAAATCCCGCTGTTGCAAGCTATCCAGGAGCTGAGTCATACGCAGTGGATCTGCCGTAGCCTTCGGCCAGCCCATCAGAATGGTATCGGGTTCAAATCCCGAAAAACCATATACACGGCTGATCATGTCGATGCCTTCGTAAATGGAACTGCACTGGTATTTACGGGTAATAATCTCAGGATAATCCTTCAGCTTTTCCACCTTCACCTTTTCCGAAGGACGGGGAGCAGAACCGGCGTCGTGCTCGAGTTCGAAATTAGTAAACACCCCCTGATGTCCGACCAGTGCCAGGCCCATTTCAATGAGGTGCGGTCGCGCAGTGACTCCTCCGCTCATCAAAATCACATTCGGTCGCCAGTTGCGGGTATGCAGTTCGCTGCGGGTCAGTTTCTTCAATCCATGTTTCACGATCGACATCCATACGCTGGTCCATGTGTCACCCGACTGCAGATTGAGCTCCTGACGGCGCAGGACTAAAAACAAGGTCAGCAGGATGATCGACGCTGCAATCATAGCCAGAATATCGAGCTGGATCATGACCACTATGGAGGCAACGGCCCCTACGATGCTTACGAACCGGGGAATGCGGAACGAAGGCCGGAAATCGCTGCTGGCCCAGCTTTCAACGGTATAGGTGATGTTCAGAAATCCGTAGGTGATAATGAAAAAAGTGGTGACTACCCGGGCAATCACATTCAACTCGCCAATTAAAATTCCGCCCAGAGCGATCACGAAGGTAAGCAAAATGGCATTGCGCGGTTCGTTCGACGGACCGTGACCTTTACTAAAAAACCGGGGTGCAATGCGGTCCTTGGCAACCGCCTGTAAAATGCGCGGGGCACTCAGGATACTTCCGAGAGCCGACGAAAACGTCGCACCCAAAATTCCGGCAATCACCAGCTGCGGAACCCACGAGATAGCAAACAACACATTCGGGTCGTCGACCAGCACCCGGCGATCGACGGTGGCGCTGAAATAATAGGCCAATCCGATATAGATCACAAAACCAACCACGATAGCGGCTATCGTACCGCCCGGAATGGCTCGTTTCGGATCTTTCAGGTCGCCCGACATCGACACTCCTGCTTCAAAACCGGTTACTGCCGGAAAGAAAATGGCAAAAAGAGCGATCCAGGGAAGCGAATCGGGTAAGGTATCGGTTTGCAGGGCCGCAGGAACAAAGTTATGCTTTCCGAGAAATACCGAAATCAACGACAATACCATCGCCGTCATAATTATGTACTGCGTCTTGATGGCCAGCGATGTACTGATAAAGGTGAGAATGGTTACCAGCAGCAAGATAATCACACCGGCTATCCTGATGTTGTTAAGCGTAACCTCAAAACCGAAATAACCAAGAAACACTTCGGCAAATCCGATCAGATACAAACTCACGCTAAACGAAAGCCCGACAAACAAAGCCCAGCCCAGGGTACCGCCGATGGGCAATCCCAGACTCCGGGAGATGATGTAATAGGTACCTCCGCTTTCCACTTTTTTATCGGTTGCAATCGAAGCTACGCTCAGCCCGGTGCTGGCCGAAATAATATGGGCCACGACGATGATTCCCAGGGTAGCGAACAAACCCGCCTGTCCTACTATCCACGGAAGGCGCAAATACATAATAACCCCTAATATAGTAAGAATGGAAGGTGTAAACACTCCTCCGAATGCTCCGAATTTTTTCGCCTTTGCCATAGTTCGTTGTTTTACAATCCCTACAAAGATAAAAAATTGAATTGAAATTCACTCCTGTCCCACAAAAAAAAGCACCCGGACAGATTTCTCTATCCGGGCAACCGATCCATTAACGTGAAACAGGAAGCAGAAAATTAAAGTTTAGAACTGAGCTCTTCGGCAGCTTTTACCTTTACATCCTTATGTTGCGGTTTACCTTTCAGCTCCACCTTTTCAGTTTCGAGGTGTTTTTTATCGGCAGTGCTAACCGAAAGGATGTAATTGCCGCAGCATACATTTTCGAAGAGGTATTCGCCTTTGTTGGCCGATGCTTTGGCCTTGATTACCTGCCGGGTTTCGGGACTTACCAGTACGGCTTCGGCATTTTCGACCGGTTGGTTGTATTCGTCGGTTACCTTGGCGGTAAAAGTCATTGCAGCGGCCGAAACCTTCGATACAGTTGCTGCGGAAATCAGAAGCGCCATCAGAAGTGTTGTTGTTGTTTTCATTGATGTGAAATTTAATTGTTTGTATGTTAGACGAAAACAATGTGGCGGCTGGATGTGATTTTCAAAAAAAATTTATACATTTGACCCCTGTTAGTCAAAAAATCACGCAATGAATGCACTTATTGAACAAATCAGTGCGGAGCTGGAAGCCAGTTCCGATGAGAAAACGCGACTGAGCGGCCGCCGTTTTTTCAAAGAAGAAATTCGTTTACACGGAGTAAAATCCGCATCCGTATCTTCTATCTGTAAGGAATATCTGAAGTTGGTGAAAGCTGACTCCAAGGAAGAAATTTTCGGTTTATGTGAAGAATTATTTCAAACCGGCTATTTTGAAGAATCGATTATCGCCTGCAATTGGGCCGAATCGCAGAGCAAGTATTTTACTCCCGGCGACTTTGAACTTTTCAAACGATGGATCGACACCTACGTCAGCAATTGGGCTACCTGCGATGTATTTTGCAATCATACCATGGGGAATTTCATTGAAATGTACCCTTCTTTTCTTGCTCAATTAAAACGATTTACCAAATCGCCCAACCGTTGGATGCGCCGGGCAGCTGCTGTTTCGCTGATCGTTCCGGCACGCAAAGGATTGTTTCTTCAGGATATTCTGGAGATTGCCGACTCGCTCCTCCACGATCGCGACGACCTTGTACAAAAAGGGTATGGCTGGATGCTCAAAGTGGCTTCGCAGAAACACCAGCAGGTAATTCTGAATTTTGTGGTAGCCCGGAGAGCCACTATGCCCCGCACAGCACTCAGGTATGCCATCGAAAAGATGCCGAAAGACCTGAAATTGATCGCAATGGAAAAAATAAGGGTTGATGACCCGTCCTCACATAATTAACAATTAATACCTAAAATGAAAATAAAATACAGCGTTTTGAAAACCCGCTTTGGTGCAGCGACGGTGGGCACCACCGAACAGGGGATCTGTTGCGTGTTGTTCGATACAGATGCCGTATCAGAATTAACACGGCGGTTTCGACCGGCAGAACTGATAAAGCAGGAAGAGCCACTGCACCGTAAGGTAGTCGAACTCCTCGACGAATGGCCGGCATCGGCGGATAAAGCCGCCGCCTTGCCCTTGCACCTGATGGGAACCGAATTCCAGGTTGCGGTATGGCAAGCTCTATTACAGTTGAAACCGGGCGAACTTAGTACGTATAAAAATATTGCTCAGAAAACAGGAAGGCCAACAGCCGTTCGCGCTACCGGAACCGCTATTGGCCAAAATCCTGTGGCTGTTTTCGTCCCCTGCCACCGGGTGCTCACCTCATCCGGAAAATTAGGCGGATACCGGTGGGGCACGGCGATGAAAGCGCTCTTAGTAGAGAGGGAGAAATTGAGTTAACCCTTATTTTTTAGGCTTGTAGAGATGCGACGAATGTCCGTAAAACAATTCGGCCGCTTCCATCACCGTCTCCGACAGCGTCGGGTGCGGATGTATCGTCAGCGCTAAATCTTTTACCGTCGCTCCCATCTCGATGGCCAGTACGCCTTCGGCGATCATCTCACCCGCACCCGGGCCGCACAAGCCTACTCCCAGAATACGTTCGGTTTCGGGATCAACAATGATCTTGGTCAGGCCATCGCTGCGATCGAGTGTGGTGGCGCGCCCGCTGGCCGCCCAGGGGAATTTCACCACTTCGTGACGAACTCCCTTTTCTTTTGCCTGATTTTCGGTCATACCCGCCCATGCAATCTCCGGATCGGTAAACACTACTGCCGGAATAGCCAGCGGCTCGAAAGCTACCCGCTTCCCATTGATGGAGTCGACCGCAACGCGGGCTTCGTGCGAGGCCTTGTGAGCCAACATCGGCTCGCCCACGATATCGCCAATGGCATAAATATGCTCATCGTGGGTTTTCAGGCTCTTGTCGGCAACGATCCAACCGCGCTCGTTCACGCGCACCTGGGTATATTCCAGGCCCAATCCGTCGGTTTTCGGCTTACGGCCGATCGACATCAGCACATAATCGTACTCCTGTTCTTCCACCTTGCCTTCTTTGTTCTCGATTTTCACCAGCAAACCATCTTTCGACTCGCCGATACCCACCACTTTCGACTGAAGCATAATTGTTCCGAACGATTCCTTCAGGCGCTTTTCGAGGTGCGACACCAAATCGCGATCGGCCCCGGGAAGAATCCGGTCCATAAATTCGACCACCGAAACCTTTGAACCCAGCGCAGCATACACCGAACCCAGTTCCAGACCGATATATCCGCCCCCCACTACGAGCAGCGATTTAGGAATGGCCGGCAGATCCAGAGCCGTGGTGGAATTCAACAGCCGCGGACTATCGATCATCAGCGACGGGATAGTGGCAATCACCGAACCGGTGGCTATAATGGCTTTATCGTAGGTGATGGTCTCGGAACTGCCGTCGGCCCTGGTCACCACTACCGAAGTCGACGACGAAAATGCCGCCGTTCCCTGCACAAAATTGATTTTGCGCTGCTTCGACAATACACCCAACCCACCGGTAAGTTTGTTGACTACCTTATTTTTAAACGCCCGCAACTGGGCGATATCGATTTTCGGCTCCCCGAACTCGAGCCCCCAGTGCCTGGCTTCTTTGGTCTCATTAATCAATTTGGCAACATGCAACAAGGCCTTCGAAGGAATACAACCTTTGTAAAGGCACACCCCACCGGGATTGGTATTCTTATCGATCAGCGTTACTTCCATGCCCAGGTCGGCTGCATAAAACGCAGCCGCATATCCGCCGGGCCCTCCACCAATTACTACTACTTTCATAAACAATAATATTATAATTGTTACGGATCAATTATCAATCGTTGCCGGGGAGTTGAGAAAACAATCCCGATACGGATCATCCTCCTCTCCCCCCATTAACAATTAATCATTAACCATTTACAATTAAATTATACGGATTTTCAATTGCATCTATTATCCATCTCAGGAAGCGGATTCCATCGGCCCCGTCAATCACACGGTGATCGTACGACAGCGAGAACGGCAGCATCATGCGCGGTTCGAATTTACCATCGATCCACACCGGCTCGATCGCTCCGCGCGAAACTCCCAGGATGGCCACTTCGGGCGCATTCACGATCGGAGTAAAGGCAGTTCCGCCAATGCCCCCCAGGTTGGTGATGGTAAAACATCCTCCCTGCAAATCGGCAACACTCACTTTCTTGTTACGCGCCTTTTCGGCCAGCGCGTTCATTTCTTTCGAAATCTCAATCACATTCATCTGGTCGGCATTTTTAATCACCGGCACGATAAGCCCGAATTCGGTATCCACAGCAATTCCGATATTATAGTAATTTTTGTAGATAATCGATTGATTGGTCATATCCACGCTCGAGTTGAATTGCGGGAAACGCTTCAGAGCCGAAGTGATTATTTTTACCAGGATCGCCGTAACGGTAAGTTTAACTCCCTGTTTCTCGGCCTGTTTGGCATAGCTCTTCCGGAATTTCTCGAGTTCTGTAATATCCGCCTTGTCGAATTGCGTTACGTGGGGAATCGTCTGCCAGGCATTGCTCAGGTGCTGTGCCGTCTTCAACCGGATATTCGACATGGGTTGAGCCACCACCGTACCGTATTTCGAGAAATCGGGCAAGGGTTCGTAATGTGCTGCGCCAGCTACCGCCACCGTTTGTTGGGCCCGGGTTTCGTGCAACAGCTTACTGTAGGCTTTCACATCATCCAGCGAAATACGTCCGCCCGGACCTGTTCCTTTGATGTCGTTGATGTTGACACCGATCTCACGTGCCAAGCGACGTACCGACGGAGCCGCCGGAGCCGAATTCTGCAACATAGGAGGCTGATTTTCGACCAGCACCACGGCATGCGAGGGCCCATCGACCGCCGCCGGAGAGGCGGGTGGCACGGCATGAATGGCCGAGGCGGTCGAGGTCGTTGCAGCCGGAGCCGAAGGAGTGGCTGCAACTGCTTCGGGAACCGAGGGCGCGGGCGGTGCCGCCGGAGTTGCGTCCTTGTCGGCCACGGGTGCAGGTGCTTCGACCGCTGCGGCAGGAGGTGCGGCGGCGGGAGCACCCGCAGCTTCGTTCACTTCAAACACCACCTGACCGATGGTTACTTTATCGCCTTCACTCACGTTGAGCGATACAATCAGCCCACTCACATCAGAAGGCACTTCGATGGTTGCCTTGTCGGTTTCAAGCTCCAGTACCGGCTGGTCGACCGATACTTCATCGCCGACTTTTACCAGTACCCCGACAATCACGGCCGAGCTGATATTTTCTCCCAGTTCGGGTATTTTAAATTGTTTCATACGAATCTTATGGTTTTACAACTCAGGGAAAACCGGACAGGCCTTCCCCGGAGTACTTTTTTTTACGAAATCATCGGGTTTAACTTATCCGGATTGATATCCAGGTCTTTCATCGCTTTCTTCAAATCGGCTGCCTTGAATTTGCCTTCTTTAAATAAGGCATACAACGAAGCAAACACGATATGTTTGGTATCTACTTCAAAGAAATCGCGTAACTCGGCGCGCGCTTCACTGCGTCCGAATCCGTCGGTTCCCAGGGCATACAAGCGTTTGGGCAACCATTTCGAAATCGAATCGGGAATGGCTTTCATATAGTCCGACGCTGCAACAATCACTCCTTCGTTTTCAATCTGAGTGGATACATAAGGCACCTTTTCTTTCTTATCGGGATGAAGCATGTTGTAACGCTCGGCTTCCAACGCATCCTGACGCAACTGCTTATAGCTGGTAACACTGTACACGTTCGACGACACCCCGTATTTCTCTTCCAGCATTTCGGCCGCGCGAATTACTTCATTCAGAATAGTACCACTACCCAACAAGTTGGCCACCAGGGGTTTCGAATTGTCCGACCCGGCTTTGAAACGGTACATCCCTTTCAGAATTCCCTCCTTGACACCTTCGGGCATGGCCGGCATCGCGTAGTTTTCGTTCATGATCGTTACGTAGTAGAATACATCTTCCTGCTCTTCGTACATCCGGCGGATTCCGTCGCGGATAATCACCGCCAGCTCGTAAGCAAAAGCCGGATCGTAGGCCACCATATTCGGAACGGTCATCGCCTGCAGGTGACTGTGCCCATCCTGGTGCTGCAAGCCTTCGCCCGCCAGCGTCGTACGCCCGGCCGTACCGCCCACCATGAATCCTTTAGCCTTCATGTCGGCAGCCGCCCATACCAGGTCCCCCACCCGTTGAAGTCCAAACATCGAATAATACACAAAGAAAGGCATCATGTTGATCCCGTGATTGGCATAGGCAGTTCCGGCTGCGATAAACGACGACATAGCCCCGGCTTCGGTAATCCCTTCTTCCAGAATCTGACCGTCTTTCGCTTCTTTATAATACAGCAGCAGCTCCCGGTCGACCGGCTCGTACAGCTGCCCCACGTGCGAGTAAATTCCATGCTGACGGAACAAGGACTCCATACCGAACGTACGGGCCTCGTCGGGAATAATCGGCACAATAAGTTTACCTATCTCTTTATCTTTCAATAATTTAGTAAATATCCGCACAAAAGCCATGGTCGACGACAGTTCGCGACCGTCGGAACCGGTGTAAAACTCGGCGAAAATATCTTCGGGCGGAGTTTTAATAGGACGCACATCCTCGCAGCGCTGCGGCACATACCCTCCCAACTCTTCGCGACGCTTGCGGAGGTATTGCATCTCGGCCGAATCTTCGGGAAGTTTATAAAAAGGAGCCTTCGCAACTTCATCGTCGGAAATAGGAATGCCGAAACGGGTGCGGAATTCTTTCAATTCGTCTTCGTTCAGTTTTTTCTGCGAGTGGGTAATGTTCTTCCCTTCTCCGCTTTCGCCCAGCCCGTAACCTTTAATGGTATTGGCCAGAATGACGGTGGGCTGCCCCTTGTGATTCACCGCAGCATTGTAGGCGGCAAACACCTTCTCGGGATCGTGTCCGCCGCGCTTCATCTTGCGGATCTGATCGTCGGTGAGGTGACTTACCATCGCCTGGAGTTCGGGGTCGGCACCGAAAAACTCCTTGCGAACATAATCGCCCGAAGCAATCGAAAATTTCTGCGACTGCCCGTCAACAATTTCGCCCATACGTTTCACGAGCTTACCTTTGGTATCTTTTTCAAGGATTTCGTCCCATTCGCCACCCCAAAGTACTTTAATTACGTTCCAGCCGGCACCGCGGAACACCGCTTCCAGCTCCTGAACAATTTTTCCGTTGCCACGCACCGGACCATCGAGCCGCTGCAGGTTACAATTGATAACAAAAATCAGATTATCGAGCTTTTCGCGCGAAGCAAGGGTGATCGCGCCCAGGGTTTCGGGCTCGTCGGTTTCACCATCGCCTAAAAACGCCCATACTTTTTGATTGGATGTGTTTTTAAGGCCGCGATCTTCCAGGTAACGGTTGAAACGTGCCTGATAAATAGCGGTGATAGGACCCAACCCCATCGAAACGGTAGAAAACTGCCAGAAATCGGGCATCAGCCAGGGATGAGGATACGACGAAAGACCTCCCTTGGGATGGAGTTCGCGGCGGAAATTATTCAACTGATCAACCGTCAGACGACCTTCGAGGAAAGCACGGGCGTAGATACCCGGGGCCGCATGTCCCTGAAAATAAATCATATCCCCATCGTGGTTGTCGCCATTGCCCCTGAAAAAGTGATTGAAGGCAACCTCCAGCAAGGTAGCTACCGACGCGTAGGTGGAAATATGCCCCCCAATCCCGTTCTCATTCTTATTGGCCTTTACCACCATCGCCATCGCGTTCCAGCGGATCAGACTCTTAATCATACGCTCAATCTCACGATTTCCCGGATAAGGCGGCTGTTTTGCTCTCGCAATTGTATTGATGTAGGGAGTGTTGGCCGTAAACGGAAGCTCAACACCTGCTTTGTGGGCGCGTATCTGAAGCTGTTTCAACAACTCCACCACCCGGTCGGGTCCCCATTGCTGTAGTACGTAGTCCAATGAGTATAACCACTCTTCATTTTCAAGTTCTTCGATTTCCCTCGGAATCTTCTTATCTGAATTCATTATAAATAATAGTTGATGTTTGTACACGTATTAACAACCTACATTGGATATAGTTCTGCATAAAGGCCTCAAAAACTGTTAATTATTTTTAATACACTACTTAAAAGTATTATATAACAAAGTATCAGCGCCGGATGATAATTATCAAAAAAAACACCGAGCTATGGCATATCTCGATTTTTCGTGTAAATTTGTCCGGCTTAAAAATATTTATCGTATGAATACACAAATCACCCAGATTGCTTTGCGACTTCGCGGATTGCGGGAAGCAATAAACCTTACTATCAGTGAAGCCGCGCACAAGTGTGGTATCAGCCCCGAGGAATACGAAGTGTTTGAATCGGGCACATCCGACATCCCCATGAGCTTCCTCTGCGAAGCTGCCGAGGTGTTCGGAGTCGAAACAACAACGCTCATCAGCGGTGAAGAGCCGCATGCCACGGCATTTTTCATCACCCGCAAAGGTGCAGGTATCGGCATAGAACGCAATAAAGCCTACAAATACCGCTCGCTGGCGTACGGTTTTAAAAATGCGAAGGCCGAACCGTTCGAGGTGACGGTTGCGGCAAGCAACAAACCGATCACCCTCAACACGCATCCCGGACAGGAGTTTGCAATGATACTGGAAGGCAGCATGCAATTGCAGATCGGCGACAACGATCTTATCTTACACGAAGGCGATTGTATTTATTTCGACGCTTCACGGCCTCACGGGATGAAAGCCCTGAACGGTAAAAAAGTGCGGTTCCTGGCCATGATTATTTAGTTCCGGCCGGTTTTGCACATTCACCATTAGAACGATTTTAGAAGTAAACATATGATTGAACGTTTTTTAAAACAGACCTCGTTTCACGATTTCGACGATTTCGCGGCCAATTACCGGCTGCTGATACCCGATCAGTTTAATTTTGCCTACGACGTAGTGGACGAGTGGGCCCGTATAGCGCCCGGAAAAAAAGCCTTGTTGTGGACCAACGACAAAGGCGAATGCCGCGAATTCACCTTCGGCGAAATAAAAACCTTTTCCGACCGTACGGCTTCTTACTTCCGGCAGCTGGGCATCGGTAAGGGCGATAAAGTAATGGCCATCCTGAAGCGCCGCTATGAGTTCTGGTTTACGATTATTGCGCTTCACAAGATCGGGGCGGTAATAATTCCGGCAACACACCTGCTTACCGAAAAAGATATTGTGTACCGCAACAATGCGGCGGGAATCAAGGCTATTATTGCGGTGGGCGAAGAACCGCTGTTGAGCAGCATTGAAGCCTCCCGGAGTGCTTCGCCCGAACTGGAAACGCTGATCTCGGTCGGTCCCGCGGTACCTGAAGGCTGGCACGATTTTCAGCAGGAAATGCCTGCCGCTCCCGGGTTTGAATGTGGTAAAGGCTGTACGATCAATATCGACCCGCTGATTATCAGTTTTACTTCGGGCACTACCGGCAATCCGAAGATGGTGATGCTCGATCATCTGTATCCGCTGGCGCACATTGTCACGGCGAAATACTGGCACAACCTGCACGAAGACAGCTTACACCTTACCATTGCCGATACCGGCTGGCTCAAGGCGGTATGGGGAAAGCTTTACGGGCAGTGGATCGTGGGGGCCTGCGTTTTTGTATACGATCACGAAAAGTTCGCTCCCACCGATATGCTGGAAATGATTCAGAAATACCGTATTACTTCTCTTTGTGCTCCTCCTACTATTTTCCGTTTTTTAATCCGGGAGGACATCAGCAAGTACGACCTGAGTTCGCTGGAGTATTGCACCATTGCCGGCGAAGCATTGAACCCGGCGGTGTACGAGCAGTTTTTGAAACTGACGGGGATCAAGCTGAAGGAGGGATACGGCCAGAGTGAAACTACGGCAACGGTGATCACGGCGCCCTGGATGGAGCCGAAGCCGGGTTCGATGGGCAAACCGAATCCGCATTACGAGGTCGATCTGGTGATGCCCGACGGGCGAGTTGCCGAAGTCGGCGAACAGGGCGAAATCGTACTCCGGCTGAACAAAGGATATCCGATCGGATTGTTCAAGGGCTACTATCGCAACGAAACGCTTACCAACGAAGTGATTCACGACGGACTGTACCATACGGGCGATGTGGCCTGGCGCGACGAGGACGGCTATTTTTGGTTCGTAGGCCGCACCGACGATGTGATAAAAAGTTCCGGCTACCGGATCGGTCCTTTTGAGGTGGAAAGTGCGTTGATGACGCATCCGGCGGTGGTGGAATGTGCTGTGACCGGAGTGCCCGACGAACTGCGCGGACAGCTGGTAAAGGCTACTATTATTTTAGCTAAGGAATACACTGCCAGCGATGAGCTGGCTGCTGAAATCCAGGAACATGTAAAAAAAGTAACCGCTCCTTACAAATATCCGCGGATGATTGAATTTGTCGACGAATTGCCCAAAACGATCAGCGGGAAAATCAGGAGGGTCGAGATACGAAACAACAGTTAACGTTTAATCGCTAGTGGTTAACCACTAAGCGCCAACCAATACAAACATGTTTTTATTCGAAATTTGCGCCAACTCGGTGCGGAGCTGCCTGGCGGCACAGGAAGGCGGAGCGCACCGCGTGGAATTATGCGCCGCACTACCCGAAGGAGGCACCACCCCTTCGTATGGCGAGATTATTCAGGCCCGTGAGTTGTTGACTACCACCCGCCTGCATGTAATTATCCGTCCCCGGGCCGGCGATTTCCTGTACTCACAGCTGGAAATCCGCTCCATGCTCCACGATATCGAGCTCTGTCGCAAAGCCGGAGTCGATGGTGTTGTGTTTGGCTGTTTGACTCCCGGCGGCGACATCGATATGCCCCTGATGCGCCGGCTCATGGATGCATCGGAGGGACTTTCGGTAACTTTCCACCGAGCCTTCGATATGACCTGCGATCCGCGGAAAGCGTTGGAAGACATCATCGGACTGGGATGCGACCGTATTTTAACGTCGGGACAGCAGCCTACCGCCTATGAAGGAATGCAGCTGCTAAGTGAGCTTCAACAGCAAGCTGCCGGCCGCATTATTCTGCTGGCCGGGAGCGGAGTGAATCCGTCCAACATCCGGAGTATCCACGAGCAGACAGGCATTACCGAGTTCCATTTCTCGGCGCGCTCGCTTCACGAAAGCGGAATGCTTTTCCGCAATCGGCAGGTCTCCATGGGCGGTACCGTCACTATCGACGAATACCGACAGCCGTTCACCACGGCCGACAATGTAAAACACACCATCGGACAACTGACAACATCATAACCGATAGTAAGGCGTTGCGAAAATCGGGTCACATCCATTCCGCTTTCAGTTCCGGATCTTCCATATCCGCATCGAGCGGAAAAATGGGGCGGATAATGTTTTTGTAGGGAATCCGCATTAAATCCTGATCCACTCCGCCGGGAGTAAGAGCCATCATCCATCCTTTCTGCAGCTCGTAAAGCTCGGGCACCAGATATCCTATTTTCACGACCAGAATATCGGTTTCGCGCGGATGAAGCCCGAGTTGGGTAAAATAATGTTCGTAATGGTAGGCCTTGCGTTTTTGGGTTACAATCACCGAAATACTCCCGATTTTCACCACTACCACGTCGCCGTCCCTATCGTCTTTGTAAATGGCGGTAATACGACCGTTGAGGCGCACCGGCGGAGCATAGCGCGAATCGACCCGGGCTCCGGCCTCGGCATCGATGATACCGTTCACGCCGGTAGCAACGGCGCGGCTTACAAAATCGGCATCGGGAATAGATGCATAAATAAGACTTTTACCATCGGGATGCTTAAATTCGGGGCGTTTCAACAATTCGGTCAGTGTCCAGGTAACATCGCCCGCACCGCCGGCCGTCGGATTATCGCCCATATCGCTGATCACATAAGGCTTCACTTCCGACGCTAAAGCATCTGCCAGGCAAGCGTCCAGATAATCGGTAGGGGCAACAAAGGCAAACTCCCTGCGCACCGACCAAAACTGCTCTGCCAGCTTCCCGGCTGCTGCCGCCACCGCCTTCTTATCGTCGCCATACGCCATCACCACCGCATGGTTGCGCGGTTCGTCGGCCCAGGGATACGACATCCAGATCGATGCATCGATCACCTTTTCGCCATCGATGAGCCGCGGAATCAACGCATATAAACTTTTAGCCGGCTCCACCCTGGTGCTGGTTTTCTCGCCGGGAAGCAAAACAGGTACTTTGATCCAGGCTTTGTAGGCCGGCTTACCCTTGCCCGACTCCAGCCGTTCGAGCAGATTGACCACCGCCCGCCGGCGCGAGTTCATCGCATCGTCGTGCGGAGCCATCCGGTAACAGGTAATCATATCCACATTTTTGGCCAGCCGGTGCGACACGCTTCCATGTAAATCCATACACGACGATACCAATACATCGGGTCCGATCACCTTACGAATGCGCCCGATCAGATCGCCTTCGGGATCGGACAACCCTTCCACACTCATGGCTCCGTGAATGTCGAAGAAAAAGCCATCGAGCGGCAACGAAGCTTTCAGCATTTCGAGAATCCGCGCAGTCAGCTCTTCGTATACCTCCCGCTTCACAATGCCGCCGGGCATAGCCCTCGCTTTCAGTGCCGGCAGCCATACGGCACGGTCGACCACCCCCGAATCGGGGTGCAGAAAAGGATAATCGCTCAGGAGCGAATCGGTTTCTCGGATCCGGAAATCATGCATTAGCGATACAGCCGGCGAAAAAGTACTCGATTCGATGGCGATGCCCGCGATGGCGATGCGGGGTTGAACAGGCGTTGTTTGAGTACAGGCCGCCAACACAGCGGCAAGGGTTACGATCAGGAGTGTTCTCTTCATGGTGTTTTTGCTGATAATAGATTAAGTTAGTCAACAAAATTACAAAAATTAATCACAAACACCCAAAGTCCGGCAAAAAACGATGCACTGCTCCTTAGCTTACTCTTTTCCCGTGCAACAACAGCTCTACAGCCTGTTCCATCGATCCCGCACGAATCACCCGGCCCGAATTGACAAAGAAAATTTCATCGGCATTCTCGATGGTATTCAGCCGGTGGGCAATCACGATGCGGGTAGTGGTGCCCGGTAATTTAGCCAGCACTTCGCCCAGCAACTGCTCGGTAACGGTATCGATATTGGCCGTGGCCTCGTCGAGAATAAGTACATCGGGACGACGCAGTACCGCACGTATAAAAGCAATCAGCTGCCGCTGCCCCAGACTGACCCCTTCGCCCGAAGCATTAATCTCCATATTCAACCCGCTTCCAAACCGGTTCATCAGGCTATCCAAGCCCTCTTGCCGCAGCAATTGCATCAATTCATCATCGGTCAACTGCGCATAAGCCGGGTTGCCGTACACGATATTATCGCGTAAAGTACCCGAAAACAAAACCGGCTCCTGCAAAATAAAGCCGATACGTTGC
The DNA here is from genome assembly GCA_001898935.1 of Paludibacter sp. 47-17. GTDB lineage: Bacteria > Bacteroidota > Bacteroidia > Bacteroidales > Paludibacteraceae > Paludibacter. The sequence continues at coordinate 8,965 of MKVT01000008.1, read as the reverse complement.
GCCCGTTCTTCGTGCGAATACGAACGCAAATCGCGCCCGTGCAACCGGATACTGCCCGAACCAGGATCAAATAAGCGCGAGATCAGCGAAGCCGTGGTGGTTTTCCCTCCTCCGGTAGGACCCACAAATGCATAGGTCTTGCCCTGCTCGAGCTCGAAACTGATGTTGGTAAGAATATCATGGCCGGGTGTATATGCGAAACTTACGTTTTGAAAACGAAGCACCGACCGGTCGGGCCGGGGCTCTTCGTGTACCACCTCCAAATCGTTACGAAGCGAAATAATCATCGCGATACGATCCCAACAGGCCAACGCTACCTGAAAATTGGCCCACAACCCGGCAATCTGCCGCAAGGGGTTGTAGAACAATACGATGTACGACAAAAAACTGATAAGCAAACCTACTGTAAACAACCCGTTTAAGATCAGATAAATTCCAAATGAAAGCACGATGAGCTGCCCGATATTGGCCAGCAAACTATAAACGGGTGCCAGCGAAGTATTCACGAAACCGGCCTTCAAGGCCTTTTGGTAATTGTCGGCATTGGCTTCTTCGAATTTCTCGCGGAAATAATCGCGCCGGTTAAACGCCACCACTACCTTGAAATTCGAAAGGCTTTCCTGAATTTCGGCGCTCAACTGGCCGCCACTGCGCAAACTCACGGCATTCTTCTTTTTCACATAGGGCGATACCGACCGGGTAAAGATCCACAAAACCACACCGGGAATAAGCGCAGCTAACCCGAGTTGGAAATTGATGGACAGTAAAAATACCGCAGCTCCCAGCATCGACACCAAACTGCCGGCAAACTGAATGAGCGAATGGGAAAAAAACTGGTTGATTTTCTCGGTATCGCTATTGATACGGGAGATAAGATCGCCCGATTTGTTCTGATTGAAGAAGGCAAACGGAAGTTCCTGCAACTTGGTGAACACCGCATTGCGAAGATTGTACAACATGCGTTGCCCTACTTTCCCCATCAGTTGTGTCTGAAAATAACCCGATACCAGCACTGTCGCAAAAATCGCGAACAGGATAACTGCATAGCGGATTACTCCGGAATATTCGCGCGTTTGTACAAATTTATCCACAGCATCTCCAATCAGAAATGGCGCGATCAGATTCAACAGTGAATTCACAATAATTACAAACAAAGCGATCAGCAAACTTGACTTTTCGTTCCCCACCAATTGCCAGAGCTTACGAAACATTTCGGGCGTCGACATGGAACTGTCGGTGCTGGTATCAAAATTGAGATTGTAGTTCGTCTTCATGATTCGTAATGATTGGTACTCCGTTGCGAATTAAAAATCTGTACGTATTCCGGACTGCTTCCCAGAAGCTGTTCGTGCGTTCCGCCGGCCAGCAACTCCCCTTCTTCGAGCAATAAAATACGGTCGTACTGTATCACGGGTGCAATTTTTTGCGTTACCGACACCAGGGTAATACCAGGATATTCCCGTTGAATATTATCCAGGATTTTCCGTTCGGTGAGCGTATCGACTCTTGCCGTAAAATCGTCGAGCAACAAAATACGGGGCTGCAGAGCCAGTGCTCGGGCCAGCATCAACCGCTGCCGCTGCCCGCCCGACAAATTGGAACCTCGTTCGCCGATCAGCGTTTCGAGTCCTTCGGGTAATCCGTCGACAAAATCCTGAAGTTCGGCAACCCTGATGGCCTTCTGAAGCATTGCCTCGTCGACCCGGGTGTTGAAGGCGATGTTATCGCGCAACGACAGATTAAAAATAATACTGTCCTGAAAAACAAATCCGACCTGATAGCGAAAGGTCGATTTGTGAATGTCGTGCATCGGCACGCCATCAAAAAGCACTTGCCCTGCCTGTGGCTCAATTAATCCTATAAGTACATACAACAATTGCGTTTTCCCGGCTGCCGTAGGGCCAATTATCGCCGTCTTACTTCCCGGACTGATTTCGAAACTTACCGACTTCAACACCGGCTTACCACCAATCGAGAGCGTAACACCCTCGCACCGGATCGCACCGCTGAGCTGCAACTCGCGGGTGCCTGTCTCGGGCTGATCGGGGGCGTCGGTAACCTCCCGGATACGACGGTACGAAACCGATGCCTGGGCAATAAAATTCCCCACAAAACCCAGCACCATAATCGGAAACAAAAGAATCGACAAATACGAAGTAAATGCCGCAAAATCGCCCAACGACATCGCACCGTCGATCACAAAACGCCCTCCCAGTACCAGAATGGCCAGCGAAGCCATATTGCCCACGAATACTACAATGGGAATCAGGGTAGCAAAATATCGCAAAATCGACATGCCAATGGTGCGTGCCCGTTCGTTGAAAACCACAAACTTATCGTATTCGGCGGTTTGCGAACTCAACACACGGATGAGGGCGGCGCCCAGAATATTCTCGTTGATAATTTTATTGAGCCTGTCGATTACTTCGCGGTTTTTCTTGAACAGCACCCGCAATTTGCTGAATACAATCCCGAAAGCTCCGGCAATGACCGGGATCACCACCAGAACGTTCAAAGCCAACTTCCAGTCGATACTCAGCAATAATGCACTGGCACCGATAATCACAAATACCGACGAAACCATGGCCACCACGCCGATGGCCACAAAACTTTTCAGGGCATCCACATCGGTAGTGAGGTTGGTAAGCAGCTTCGAAGGATCGGCATCCAGAATAAACTGGTACCGTTGACGCGAAATACGCTGGTTAAGCTCGGTTCGTATGTCGCGTGCTACCCGCTCCGACACATAGGTTTGCATAAATCCCTGCAGCAACTGGAATATAAAAATGGCCAGCGACGCGCCGAGAAATTGCATCACCACCGTGGAAAGCGAAAAACCGGGACTTGTCACCGAATCAATTGCCGAGGAAATGAGCCGGGGGATGACCAGGTTTATTCCGTTGCTCAGCAAGGCAAGACTCACAAGTACAAAAATCAGCAACCGATAGGGTTTCAGCACCTCGAATACCGAGGGTGATCTGGGTTCTTTCTTCTTCAACGTTACAACATTTTTTCTGATTTAAACAGCAAATAAGCAGGTATGTTTAGCTCCTTTGCAAAAAAGAACCAAAGATACACAAGTTTTTTTACCCGGCCCACGGCGGGTAACACAAAACACCTTGCTTATTGCTGTCGGAAAATACGCTGTATCTCCCCTGCCTCCTTCAGTTTATGGTGTTGCTTTCCTGCTCGATCCCCTGCGCAGCTTCCTCCTGACCCACAAGGGAACCTCACGGCACGAATACCCGGGGGAATTACTGAAAATCGATGTATACGCTTCCCTCTGCCTCCTGAATTTCAAAACGGTCTTTCTTTTGGTCGTACCATCCGTACAGCCGCGACACCAGCAGCCTGTATCCGTTTCCTTCCACTACTGCCTCCTTCAGCGTGTATTCCCCCCGATCGTGCCGCTCGGCTATCTTTCCTAATTCGAGATCGACAGGAACTTTTACTTCTTTCGACAACGCCCGATGCTTGAAAATCAACATTCCTTCGGCATAATCTACCTCAACGTCCGATGCTTCGGCTGTTTTCCTTTTGACTGGCGTGAACGGGTAATCGAAAAAATACACCAGATCGGTTCCGGTGAGTTGCAACTGCTCATGCTTCGATTCCAGCCAGACATCTATTAATCGTCGCGAAGGCGCTGTTCTGAAACGATTGGCCAGCAAGGAATCGACTGCGACGGTATAATGCGGATCGGCTTCGAGGGACGCAAACACTTCTTTACCGAATGTCGACGATAAATACTCCGACAACTCGCTGATCCGCTCCCGGCGTTCATCGGTCAACTGCAGCTCCTGCGGCTTTTCCTGCAGGTATCCGGCCAGCTGCAGTTCGGTACGCAATTCGCTCTTCAATCGTTGTTCGGTGATCGAAGACACACTCCACGGCCCGGTCACCGACAAAAAAGCTACCACGGCAAACGATACGACTATCCACTTCAGATGGCGCGATTGAGTCAGCAACAGATAAATGGAGATTCCGTACAACCATCCGTTTAAAATAAGCACAAATCCCCGGTTGATGGTCAAGCCGTAATCGCCCAGCCTACGGGCGATCCCCACCGACATCAGTACCAACAAAGGCAGAAGCAGCAACGGGAAAAAACGGAACAGCCAGTTTACGACTCTGTCTTTCTGTAGCGCCAGCGGATATACGATAGCCATCGTTACGAAACCGCCCAGAGCCAGTACCGAGACCAGCGTACTCACCCATCCGTCGGGCAATTGCCATTGCACGATAATCGTGATCAGATACACGTATAATATCACTAAATACAAGGCCAGAATAGGAAGTAAAATATACATTCCTAAAATCTTCATCACCTGGGGCAAAGTCGTTTCTTTATCGCTCATTTCCTGGGGCAAGGGTATATTCGACAACAAATAAAGCGGCCCGAAACCGACCATGCACAAAATGGCCAGGATGTCGTACACATGACCAGGCACATCGACACCAAACAACGATTCGACCGAAAACACTGCCAGACTTAAACCACCCATTAACACACCCGCAAACACATAAGCAACCACTCCCTGAAGTGTTACCTCCACGGCAAACGTGCGAAATGCACCGTCCGAATGAGGTTTCAGGTACGCCAGTACATAGGCCGACAAAATCGAAACCCCATACAAAACAACAAGTTGGACCACTTGTGCCGTAACAGGATGATCGGGAATGGTGGAACTGTACCAAAACACTATAGCGGCCAGCGCCAACTGAATTACCAAGCTCAACCAACGCGACAAAACCTGCTCTACTGCCATGACCACTGCCAGCGAAACCGCCGCAGCCAGCGAATAAAACACCCACCAGCGCGTCGACAGGTCGAACGATGGCTGGAGCTCTTCCAGTATCAGCAGCACAGTACATACAACTATACCGGCAATAGCCAGCGGAAAACGAACCAAAGCAGCCGCAAAACGTGCCCCAAGGCGTTTAACAAATGAAGCTTGCATAGGAATCAATTTATTTTAGAACACTTATTTTTTTGCCTTTGGCACCAGATCGGTGAGGCTGGCAATTTTTACAGGCTTACCCGTATCGCAGCTTATCCGGGCTGCAACACCGGTCAGTATTGAAAAGGCGCCATCACGAACCCCCGCACTCTGCTTCATAGGATCGGCAACGACCCCCTTCCATATTTTGTCGTGCAACAAGGCATCGCCGCCTCCATGACCCGGAGCATGTGGAATACGGATGTAATTGCGTTTGCCGAAATTACGCGTGATCATGATCTCGTCGTACTCGCCGTCGTGTACCGGATTGCTCTCCTGAATCCATGCGTCAATACGCCCCTTTGTTCCGTTAAAAGCGATACGATACCCTTCGTAGGGCGAATAAGCGGTAAGAGAATAAGAAACCTGAACACCGTTGGCATACTTGATCGACGCGCACATCTTATCGAAAATATCAATATCCTCGCGGAACACGCAACCGTCGCGCAAATATCCATCGTGCTTTTCGTTATCGGAATACAACATCTTGTAGTATTCATTTTTGTTCATATCCCAGTAAAAATCGCAGGATTGAGCATGTGGGCAGGTACGGCAGTTAACGCCGCGCTGCTTACCATTCTTCCCATAAAATTCGAGCGCTCCGTAAGCAAACACCTCTTCGGGCTCCGAATTGGTCCACCAACCCAGCAAATCGAAATGATGAGTAGCCTTATGAACCCACAGCGAACCTCCAAATTCGCGCCGGCGATGCCAACGACGGAAATAATCGGCTCCGTGACTCGTATCGAGGTACCAATGAAAATCGATGGAGGTAAGTTCGCCAATCTCGCCGCTGTTGATAAGCTCCCACATTTTTGCCCGGTGCGGCGAATACCGGTAGTTGAAGGTCACTATCACCTGCTTACCGGTACGCTTCTGTGCATCCAATATGGCCTGGCATTTCACCTCATCGGTTGTGAGCGGCTTTTCGGTAATCACATCGCAACCAGCTTCCAGCCCTTTTATGATAAGGGTATCGTGCGACGAATCGGTAGTACAAACAATTACAATGTCGGGCTTTTGCTCCTTGAGCATCAGATCGAAATCGGTATAGGTTTTACAGCTGGCACCCATGTACTTCCTGGCTGCCTCCAGCCTGCCCGGATTTAAATCGCACAACCCGACATATTCAACCTGATCCGAATAATTACGAAGTACGTTACGCCCCCAGAAACCGGCGCCCCGCGATCCGGTACCTACCAGGGCTACCCGCTTCTTCCCGCCTGTAGCCTGCTTTTTACCTTGTGCCGAAGCTACGCCCGGCACTCCACTCAGTAATGCACCCACTGCTCCGACTGCACTTGTTGCTAAAAAATCTCTACGGTTTACCTTGTTTTTCATGTGTTTTTAGTGTATTAATGGCCGTTTTAAAGTATATAACTCGTTTATATATCTTTTTATTGAATTTACGTTCACAAAAATAGAATAAAATAAGGCAGCCTGAATAGTAATATCGTACAATTAACATAGACTTTTGTGCAAGCGGTACTGTGCACAACCCCGCAACAAATCAACAACCGGCCGTCTCCGGCGCCAGACACCCTGCTAAACCGCTGACCACCAAAACAAAAGCACCGGTAATTGAAAAAAATCAATTTCCGGTGCTTCGGGGTGGGCCCAACTGGGCTTGAACCAGTGACCCCCTGATTATGAGTCAGGTGCTACTAACCAACTGAGCTATAGGCCCGACATTGCAATTTTTTTTGTATTTTTGCAAAGCGAATGCAAAAGTAATCCTTTTTACCGTTTCTGCAAATAGATACAGTAAAAAAATAATACTGAAATTTGTTAAATGAACATACAAGTACCACTCACGACACTTATTTTCGATTTTGGAGGTGTAATCATCAACCTCGATTTACCCTTGTGTATCAGCAGACTCAAATCGATCGGGGCGGTCGATGTCGAAAAATACCTGAGTAACTTCGGCCAATCGGGCTTCTTCCTGCAATGGGAAAAAGGCGAAATCGGGCTCGACGAGTTCCGCCGGCAACTGCGATCCGTCTGCTCAGGAAATCCCTCCGACGAAGCCATCGATACCGCATGGATGGCTTTTCTGCAAGATATTCCTGCCGAAAAAATCGAACTGCTGCGAAAATTACGCTCCCGCTACCGTATTTTAATGCTGAGCAACACTAACCCGCTTCATATCGAGCAAAGTGCCCGGATCGCCTTCGAAGCTCATGGAACCACCATGAATCAACTCTTCGACAAATGCTATCTCTCGTACGAGATCGGCCTCACCAAACCCGATAAGGCCATTTTCGAATACCTGCTCGCCGATGCCGGCGTTCAACCCGGCGAATGCCTCTTTATCGACGACGGACAAAAAAACATCGATACGGCTGCTGCCATGGGTTTTGCCACGCGACTGGTGAAACAGGGCGAATCGCTCGATTTTTTATCGGATCTTTCACACGGAAACAATCGGTAAATGAACTCACTGTATGCAGCTACCGTTGGCTTTTTCGACGGCGTACACATCGGTCACCGCTTTCTGATCGATCAATTGAAGACCGAAGCAGCCCCGAGAGGTTTGAAAACCATGTTGATCACCTTCGGCACCCACCCCCGCAAAGTGCTACACGATAGTTTTCAGCCGCAGCTGCTTACGTCCTACGACGAAAAACTAAGACTTTTGAAATCGTCGGGGGTCGATCGCGTGGAAGTACTCGACTTCACCCTCGAAATGGCCCGCATGACTGCTCAGGAATTCATCAGTGACGTATTAGCCGAACGCCTCAACGTCAAACTCCTGCTGGTGGGTCACGACCACCGGTTCGGCCGTAATCGTGAAGACGGATTTCCTGAATATAAAGCCTACGGACAACAAACCGGCATGGAAGTAATACAGGCTACACGGTTCAGTACCGGACATCAAAACCACATCAGTTCGTCAGTGATTCGAAAACTGATTGAAAACGGCCGGATGAAAGAAGCCGGCGAATTGCTGGGCTACGATTACACCTTTACAGGTAAAGTAGTTAGCGGTTATCAGGTGGGACGGAAAATCGGCTTCCCGACCGCTAACCTGCAAGTAGAGCCTGCCGAAAAGCTGATTCCGGGAACCGGAGTGTATGCCGTTGAAGTGGAATGGCAGTACCGGCGCTTTACCGGCATGATGAATATTGGCTACCGCCCCACACTCGACAATGCACACCAACTGAGTGTCGAGGTGCACATATTCGATTTCCAGGAAGATATCTACCACCAGCAACTCAAAATCCGGTTCCTGTATAAAATCAGGGATGAAAAAAAATTCGACTCGCTGGATGCCCTGATTCTTCAATTAAAAGATGACAAAACAGTTGTGTTGAATAACTTGCAATAACCTGAGTTCGACTATAAATATTGTTCTTGTAAAACAGGGCGAAAGTTCGCATCTTCACCGCATTACATTGCAAACAAGTCACCTACAAACTCCGTATTCACGATAATTCGCTCAACCTTCCCACAAAGCAACTTGTTGGCTGGCAGTATGAAGCATGGATAAGGCCGCTCCACACAGCCGCCACGTTTCATATCTGTCCGGTGGACTTTTTTAACCCGTACTGCTATTGGCGCTGGTTGAATATACATATTTAGTGAAAGTTGGCTCGCTTTAAATTCAATATTCTGTCTGTGAGGTGCGTGTTTTTGGTCGTTTTAATCGTTAGGGTTTCATTTATTTTTGTGCTATAAATGTATTGAAACACATCGATTTTTAAATCAGTTCTTTGTACGGTTAAATTACCATCAATAGAACTAAAATCATATGCGTCCAGTTTACAGTAAACAGAATCAATGGGATTATAAACCCAAATAAGGTGTTTCTGTTAATGCTTCAGGGAGATTAATTTTATCTAGTTGGATATTCCGGAGCATACTGACCCCCAATTCCGGTGATACTGACCCCCGGAATTCCTCCGGGTATTTAGTGTTTACTCTGTCATTCCGGCAGATATTGACCCCTCTGGTGTAAAACA
>MKVT01000007.1 GCA_001898935.1 Paludibacter sp. 47-17 | reverse complement strand
GTGCATAGGACTGTTCTTTATTAACTGCATAAAGATAAGTATTTTAGCGCATTCATCCAAGTAAAAAGAAAGGTTTTTCTTAGATTAGGTTGAAAAATAATGTATCAGAAATAAAGGTGGTTTTTGCGCAGTCTGACGGATGGGGGTGTGGCAAGTGTGGGAGAGCGTGTTACGTTTTCGTCCCCCGACGAAAACGCCCGAGCGGGCGAAACCGCTCAGAAGTCCCAGTGTCACCCACATTGGCTACACCCCTTGTTATCGCCTGGCATTTATTTCAATTCATAATTAGTGCTTCGTCCACCACTACCTTCTTTTTGTAAGATATTCTTCTTAATTAAATCTTGAATATCTCGAAGAGCTGTGTCTTGTGAACATTTATTAATTTTCGCCCATTTCGAGGTTGTCAACTTTCCGTCAAATCCATCAAGCAGTCTATTTATTATTTTTTGTTGCCTATCGTTGAGAATTGTGGTGGAATGAAATTTCCAAAATTCTGCTTTATGAAGTATTTTCGATAAAGTCTCTTCTGTGGAGTCAATAGCATTTACTAAACATTGCAAAAACCATAAAATCCATTCTGTTATATCTGAATTTCCTTTCTGTGTTTTTTCAAGATTTTCATAATACTGTTTCCTTTCAACCCTAATTTGTGCAGACATACTATAGAACCGTCTGATACTTTTGTCAGAACGTGCCAATGTCATATCTGTAATTGCTCTTGTAATACGACCGTTTCCATCGTCGAATGGATGGATTGTTACGAACCATAAATGAGCAATAGCTGCCTTAAGAACCAAATCAATTTCATGTTCGTTTTCAAACCAGTCTAAGAATTTTATCATTTCTGGCTCTATTCTGTCAGAATTTGGAGCTTGGTAGTGAACCTTTTCTTTTCCCATAGGTCCTGATACAACTTGCATAGGTCCAGTCGTATCTTTGCGCCAGTCTGCAACAGTAATTTTATAAAGATTACTCCAACCTGACGGGAACAGCGCTGCATGCCAGCCAAACAGTCTGTTTTTAGTTAACGGCAAATCATATTTTTGAGTAGCGTCAAGCATCATCTCGACTAGTCCGTCAACGTGGCGTTCCGATTCTACTGCTCCTGCAATGTCAATTCCTAGTCGACGTGCAATTGAGGAACGTACTTGTTCAACATCCAAAAATTCGCCTTCGATTTCTGATGACTTAATAACATCTAAAGTAAGAGTGTTCAATACGGCTTCATTTTGCAAATCAAAACCAAGCGATTCCATTTTACCCAAAAGTCTTCCTTGCTGATTTCTTGCTTCACCAAGTTTTATCATCACTTTCTTATTGTCCCAAGTGAAGTCTGTCCAGTTTTCCTTTTCGTGTATATAAATCTTCATTCTCCGCAAAATATGCGTCAAATATACTACTTATTCTCCGCAAATAAAACTTTCTCCGCAAATTTCGCACAGATTACAGCTAATAATCTCCGCACTGTCGTTTTTTTTGCTTGGCGGTAACGGTTCGGGGCTTGGCGTTCGGGCGGGAAAGTCCGCAGGAACTTTCACGGTTGAATGTCATCCCGCCTGACACTAAACCCTTGTTAGACGCCGCCCATTAGTCTTCCTGTGACTTTACTTCTGAATTACATATATTGCTCTTCCCTGTGCAAGTATTTTATCACTCGAATCGCCTCCATAAAAAATACCATTGGAATAATATCCCACTGTTCCTACTGACTGGCTTCCAGTATTAGTTAAAAGCACTCCATTAGCTCCTACTTTGGCTGCTCTTGACTTCAATGCATCCATTGCTTTATCCTGTGCTGCTTGTCTTGATAATACCACATCACTGGAAACTTCAATTATTCCAATACTTTCGTATTCCGTAGGGGGATCAAGATAAATTTTCACTTCATTTGGGCTAATCGCAGATCTTTTCGTTCCAGTAATAATTATAGAACCAGTTGCGCAACTAGATAAGGCTCCAAGAATAAAAATTACTGTGATAATGTTAAGTAGTCGCATACCTTGCTTCTTTTTCGGCAAACTAATTATCTTCTTCATAAATTACTTAATTAACGTGTTACATATCGTTCTGTTAGTCATATTATCACTATACTGTTCAGGAGGTGGCGCCTAACGTTTTGCCGCTTGCCGCAGTGGGGGATTTCGGAGCACTGCACTTGATTTAACCACGGCCCCCCATTGCGGCAAACGGCTGTTACCGGCTGGCGTTCTGTCATTGCACATATTTCAGAAGTTCTCTAACTAGTCTGAACACAGTGGTTGAAGATTCTTCACTAGCTGGATTTGTATGGTCAAAATGATTGTAATTTCTCTCTGCTCTATCTATTGCAAGTTCAGTTCTTTTTTTGCTCGTTTTGTCGTCTATGCCGTCAAGTAATTCAAAAAAATCTTCTTCTATTAATTTTGTCCCATTACCGTCATAAGTTACTTTGAATGGTTTAAGGTGTTCGTTGATTTTATCGTTGTAGCGATCTCTATGCATTCCACCGCCTTGATGGTCATTAAAATGTAATATCAGCCAATATTCAAACGATTGATTTGAATAAGCTACGCCAAAGTTATTGTCTACGGCTATTTGAATTGCAGAGTTGAAATCATTATCGCTAAAATCGTCTTTGTCAAACACACACCAAACTTGGTCGTAGTTTCCTTGTTGGGCTAGCAAGAGGGCTCTATTTACTAACGTAACTGTATTATATCCTTCACCAACTGATTTGACTTTCGCTGAAGTAATTCTGAATTGATTAAAATAAGAGGGTTCGGTATTTTCTCCTTCACAAACAATAAGAATAGAGGGTTTTTCTGTTAACTCTGCAACAGGTCTTTCTAGGCTCGGTTCCTTTCTACGTTGAGCCTTTAACTGTTCAAGGTGCTTTTTCTTAGCTGCTTTTTGTTCAGCTTTTTTGTCCTTCATTTTCATTTTCTGTCAATAAAAATTTTAGATTATCAAAAAAGCCAAGAAATGGAACTGCACCATATTTACCCTTAATATAATTATCTTCAAAAGGGTCATTTTTTCTCACTTCATCTGATTTAAAGTCAGCTAGTGAATAGAGTTTAGCTTCTCCATATTTATTTTTGTTTGTAAACCAAATTTGGTCTCTTCTAAATAGACCTGAACTTAATAAGTTTGTGTCGTGAGTATTGAAAATCAGCTGTGCATTCTTCTTATTAAACTCTTTAGAGTTAAAAAGCGAAACGATTTTACAAACCAAATTTGGATGAAGTTTTGAGTCTAACTCATCTACAACTAATGTGTAACCATTTTCAACCACATCAAGAATTGGCCCTGTTAAAGCAAAGAATTTTCTTGTCCCTGATGATTCATCATCGTCCAAAGAAAAACTAATGTTTCCTACCGATTTTAAATCTTCATTGTATTTTTTATGCTTGGTCAATACATCAGAAACATACTCTTGCTTTTCTTCACGAACTTCTTTAATAATTTTATCTTTAAGTTCTTTGGGCATTCCTTTCGGAAGGCTATTGATGTCAAGTTTTTGTAACTCGACATCTTGAATTCCTAAATCAGCAGATTTCAAGAATTCAAGAATTTTGATTTTGTAGTCAGGGTCTTCTGTTCTGCCCATTGAAAAACCTTGGTAACCTGATTCGTTTAACCCTGATAAGGTTTTTAGTCTTTTAAACCAATCTAAAACATTGATTGCAGTCTTTTCGTTGAATTGAGCGGCTACAGAAATTAATAATGCATTATCTCGAACGAGTCCTTCCTTAACAACCGTATTGCCTTTGGTGAAACTTCGTTCGTGAGTATTGAAGGTGCTACCTTCTCTGTAAAAGAGTTCAATTTCTTTTGTTTTTGGTTTGTGATAAAGCCACTCAGATACAATTCTATCGGTTGTAGCTTCAAAGCCATAACGATAAAGCACATTTTTGTGAACGAAAATGATTTCAAATTCAGATGGTTCGTTTTCCGTCTGTGTGCTTAGTTTAAAGGGTTCAACTTCAATAGTCTCACCTTTTTGGCTTTCTTTTGAACTGTTGATTACGAAATATCGCATAAATGCAAATGCGTCTAGCAACTTGCTTTTACCACTCGCATTTGCACCATAGATAACCGCACTTTTGAGAAGTCTCAGTCCAAAGTTGTCATTGATTACGATGTTTTCGTGCTCTCTAGTGTCTTTGTCATAGTTAGAAGCAATAAGGCTCAAAGTCGCTTTGTCCTTAAATGTCCTAAAGTTTTTTAGTGAAAATTGCAGAAGCATCTTTCTGTTCGTTTTTGATTAATTTTCTGCAAAGGTAGTCTTTATTTTGCAATTGCAAGCAAAATAAAAGTCATTTTTGATTATTTTAGCTCGAAAATCTTGTTTATGCTGTTTTTTTGCGCTTGCCGGTAACGGTTGGCGGTATTAAACGTTTGGCATTTCAACGCCCTTTCCTGTCGAACCGCTATAAAGTTTATTAAATGTACCGACTTCAAAGATAGCACTTTCCTGCCAAATGTTTTATACCGCATGTTGGGCGCAGTTATTTATTTTTCACTTTCTTTTCTACAAAGAGTTATAGTTAATTTATCTTGTTGTTGTTCGATATGGACATGCTCTCCTTCTTTAAATCCTAATTCTTCAAGCCATTTTCCTTCAAGTCTGATTTCTGGAACACTAACATAATCCCATCTTCTTTGTTGGAATTTACTATGAATTTTTAGTTTCCTAAATCTTTTCATTTCGTCATATTATAGTATGACAAAAATATGAAAAGAATTTGAATTGTCAAATTTTAATATGACAAAATTGTCGTATAATTAATTGACATTTGTATCATGAATAAAGATGAACTTAAATATAAAATTGGTCAACGCATTATTGAATTAAGAACTCAAAAGGGGTGGAGCCAGTCAGATTTAGCCAGAGCCTGCAATAAGGACAGGCAAGCAATCGAAAAATTGGAAAATGGCAAAGTGAACCCCACGCTTTTTACTCTTCTGGAAATTTCAAAGGCACTTGAAGTTTCACTTTCCAAATTAGTTAGTATTTAGCGATTTTTAAATTTTCAATTCTTTACGTACTCTGCTTTTTACAAGGTCGATGAGTTTTTTTAATGATTCATTAGTTGCATCAACAGCACCGCTTTCTATATTGGTTACAAATTCTTCAAACATTTTGACTTCATCGTCTTTACCGTAAAGCTGAAATTTCTTTCGAGCATCAGCCATATTCGTGGGTAGGTTTTTGTGTTCTACAAAAGGATTCTTTGATGAGGTCATTTGAAGGAATACCTCAATAAAAGCTAAAAGCATATCTAATCTGTAGTCAAGTCGTTTCTTTGCAATCTCGTGTCTTCGATTAAGTTCACTATTTACAAACCAACCACTAATTACAAGAATAGCAGATATTATCAGAATCCAATCACTTATTGTCATAAATCTTTGTTTTTTATAATTGTGCCCAACGCGCGGCGGTATGAAAAGTTTCCGATTGCGGGCGATTTCCTGTCAAGTTATACAAAAGTTGGAGCGGCTACAACCCTTGAATAATCTACTAACACGGCAATTTTTTATACCGCATGTTAAGTGCTGGCGTTTGTCTGTCACATATTATCTGACTAATAAGTCCAATACTCTCGAATAATGAAATCTGTTGAACCCTCGAGTAAATCTAAAAGTCCGGGCTTGTGTTCCAACCCTACCAAAACCACAATACGTTTGTTTGTGTATTCTCTAGCTATCTTCTTTATATTATCAGCCATTATTGCATTTCGCTCATACCATTGTGCTTTCCATAGCCGCGCAAAATCAATCCAATGATTTAATTTTTTGGTATTTTCAACTATTGAAACTACCTTTGAATAAATTATTTTTTCTCGCAATGACAAAAATTTCACGGTTACATTGACATTCAAATCCTTTACAGAATTAAATTTTAACCCATTGTAGTTCATTATTAAGCGTATCAAATCAACATCTTCTTTATCTCTCGCACTCAATTCATTCTTTTCGTATAAATCAAGTATATCACTCCACATCTTTTCTTGGTTGTCAAAATAATTTGTCTGCCGATACCATTGGTCCCTACCAGACATATCAAAAGGTCGCAAATCCACCTTGCGTAATGATTTATACTTATGTGCCCCCAACATTTGATTACCCCAATATTGATCAGGTTTTATATTAAATCGAAAATCGGGTGTAAAAAAAGAGGAATCTAACTCAATAAGAACTACATCTGGTTTGATTTTCATCAATATATTATACACACTATCTCTGTTCATGTATGAACATTCCTCATGCACTTCTCCAACGATACAAAGTTCTGTTTGTGAATAGGCTCTATAAAAACTACTATACAGCATTAGGCACAATAAAAAAATCTTTTTCATTTATTATTCTTTTTATTTTTCCTTTTCAAATTATTTATCTTTGCGTTGTCACACGCTTGCACTTAACGGTTGCGTGTATGAAACGTTGGGGATTGCGGGCTTCGTTCCTATCCGCCGACACAAACGCTGATGCGGGGCAGAATACTTGATTTAACCACTTAAACCCCAATATTTTATACACGATGTTAGCCACAGATTTTATTGGTTTTCAATCAAATAGTCCTAATTAATGAACCGCTTTCCTTTCTAAGTTCCGTTTTACCTTGGTTGGTTTTTACTAAAATATCACTTCCGCTAAATTTAGCTCCTATCGCATTACTACTAACGATTGTTCTTACTAATGAACCACTTTCTTTTCGCAGTTCAACTTTCCCGTTTGCCGTTGTTACTACTATTAAAGAACCGTCATTATTAATGTCAGCATCTACAGCTCCACTGCTAACAATTGTCCTGATTAAAGAACCTGAATCCTTACGTAATTCAACTTTTCCATTTGTGATTTTAACGATGTTCATAGTTTTAAAATGTTAAGAGTTAGTAATTTATTTCCATGAGAGATTTTTCTTTACGATTCCATTAGCCAATTCCTTTGAATTTGTGGCATTGAGTTCTTTAGCTAAGTCCCAGAAATACTTCTTGTTTCCATAAAGTCCACCTTTGGAAGTCTTTTTAAAATTGACTTCGTATGGATTATCAAGTAAAAACACCTGAAGTCCATTGTTCTTAATTTCTTCTATCCGATAATCCCAAAGTAAAATCTTTTCTTTGGCTTCCTGAATAAGCTCACTATCTGTATAATTTGAATTATTCCATTGAATATATTCGCTATCGTAGTTTTTCTCAATAACAACAACAGCTTTTATTTCATGAATAAATTTTACATTCTTCCATTTATAACCACCAAAATATTTCGCTCTTCGATGACTATATACTCCTCCAGTATTAGGACACATAAAAACGTTTTTTTCGTGAACTTCGTGAATTGTAGAAGCACAGTTTACAACTTCTAATAAATATCTCCATGATGGGAAAAAATAGCCGTTCCGGTCAAGATACGCTCGAAATTCCACAAGGAACTTTTTAAAAACATCGGAAGAGTCAACTGATTCCAATGTTTCTACAAATTCCTCAAAAGATATTGGGACTAATATAATGTCAAGTGATTTAGCTATTTGAATCTGTTGCTGATATTTTTCTTCGGGATTATCAATCTCGAAGTTTGAAAGCAAAAACAAGATATTGTAATCAACATTTTTCTTAAATCCTTCTAAGTGACGATTTATCTGGTCAGAATAAAACCAGTCAGTTCGTTTAGTTTCAAAGAATATTGAAAAAGATTTTTGCTCAATTACTAAATCAGGCACACTTGTTTCTTTTCTTACCTGTTGCTCAAAAGTCGGGTTGATTATAAAATTTGTCGAAGTCAAAGACGAAATTGCTTCTTCAAAACTTGTTGGATTTTCTTCATAAAGCAATTTCAAAATCAGTCCACAATGATTTGTTAGTGAGTTTTCTTTCGTGTGATAATCAGAGAATAACGATATTTCTTTGCTCATTGCGTGGCCATTTTAAATTTGTGGCTAACGGTTTGAGGCTTTAAGAAGTGGCGGATTGCGAGCGTGTAATTCTCAGCATTTCACTAATGTTTGTGCGGGTTACAAAACTTGAATACAACACTTTACCCCGCCATTTCTTAAAGCCTATGTTAGCGGTTCGTTGCTTTCTATTTCAGTTTCTTCATTGTATTGCTTGCAAGTAACGATTTCATTTGTGTTATGGCTACTTTGTTTAATTGCAGAAGCCTTTCGCTTTGTGATAAGCCTTGTCTGATTAGCAAAGCGTTCACGCTCTCCATATTGCTTAACACCACAAGCTGTTCCAATGTTGCGTAATCTCGTATATTTCCTGTTTTGTCAGGATTATTGTCTCGCCATTCTTTTGCCGTAATTCCAAACAGAGCAACATTCAACAAATCGGCTTCGTTGGCATAAACAAAACTCGCTTGTTGTTTGGTAATTTCCTGCGGAATAAGGTTTTCTTTTATTGCATCGGTATGAATTTGATAGTTCACTTTGGCAAGAGTTCGTTGCAAATTCCATTCTAATTTTAAACGGTCGTTTTCTTCACTTTTGAGGCGTTGAAATTCTTTTACAAGATATATTTTGAATTGCGGACTAATCCACATCCCAAACTCAAAAGCAATATCGGGGTGAGCGTAAGTTCCACCATATCGCCCTGCGGTAGCTTTCAATCCAATTGCATTTGTCTTTTCGACCCATTCTTTTACGCTTATTTTATAGCTATTTAGCCCTGCTTGACTTTTAATTATGGCGAATTCGCCATAATTAAAATTAGGATTGTAAACCTTTTCCCAAATACCAAGATATTCAATCGTATTCCTATTTCGGAGCCAATCAGAAATAAAAAAATCGCCGTCTTTGGCTTTTAGCATATCAGTTAAAGAAATGTATTCCTGCTCTTTGACGAGAATAACCGTAATTTCTTTGCCCTCAACTTTTATGATTTTGTTTTTAGCCATAGCCTTATTTCAATATGATAATCCACAAAATTAAATAAAATCGCTCGAAAACAGCTGTTTTATCGCAATTATTTATCTGTCAGACTTTTCTTGTGTTTTTTGATTTTCTTTATTGCCCAATCGTAGTGGCTTGCAGTTGCCGAAACGCAATAACTGCCTAAACTTGTTGTGCCTGTCCACGAAAACAATTTATTAGTAAAAAGTTGTTCGTTTGTAAATGTATCTATCAACGACATGACTTCGGCGTGGCTTTTTTGTAGCATTAATATTGCTTGTTGATAGAACGTAGTTTGGTGTTTTTTCCAAAATTCAACGTTCATTTGCGGATAGGTTTTCCAATTGTATGGTTCGGGCAGAAAACTTGTTTTCTTTCCTGCCGAGTTTGATTTCACCCAATTTAACAACAATTGGTGCCATTCATATAAATGTACCAATACATCTCTAATGTTCTTATCTCTATCGTCAAACGAAAATGATTTTTCTTGCTCATCTACTGTTAATGAGTTGATTAGACCAAAGAGTTTTTTAAAGTTTTCTTCGCTTTGGTCAATAAGTTGTAGCTTTGTTGTTGGACGTGCCATAAAATTTGATTTTTAGTATGTTTGATACCGTTGTCGGTTGTCGTTTTACAATGACCGCTAACGGTGGCGGTATGAAACGTTGGGGATTGCGGGCTCAGTTCGTGTCCATCGACAAATAGCTGATGCGGGGTAGGACGCCTAAAAAAACCAAATCCCCCCAATGTTTTATTACCGCGTGTTGAACTAAATTCCCTCCGGGAAGGGCTTTAAATAACTCATTTTTTATAACATTATTTTAAGATTTCTGTTTCAAGATGCTGAAAGAGGAATTACCAGTTCCTTTAAAATTCTAAATCTCCCAATTTATTCATTTTAATTTTTCAGCATCATGAAACAAAAATCAGAATTCTCTATTATTGGTCAGGCACTGCTCATTATTCCAGGCTTCGACCTTGTGTATCAAAAGCTTGAACAGCAGGTTGTGCTGCGTGGACAAGCTAAGAGTACCTTCGAAAACTACATTCATCGCATCGCTCAGGTCTGTCTGCATTTCAACTGCCTGCCCGAAGAGGTAATCGAAGATGAGCTTAACGACTATCTTGCCGGATTGGCTTTGTCGGCCAAATCTCCTTCACGAAGTGCTTTCAAGCATTCAGTTTATGGTCTTCGATATTACTACCGTTACGTGGGACTCCCAACGCGTGCCGTAAAACTGCCTTCGCTTAAAAAGGATGCCCGACTGCCTGATATTCTCAATAAAGCGGAACTTAAAAAACTCTTCGTGGCTCCCACTTTGCTCAAACATCGCATCCTGTTAATGCTTATCTACTCTGCCGGCTTGCGTTCCTCTGAACTGATTAACCTTAAAATTGCAGATATCGACTTTGAGAGATCTTCTATTCATATCCGGCGTAGCAAATACAACAAAGACCGTATTGTGCCACTCTCCCTTTATATGGCTGTCGGACTTCAAAAGTATCTTGCGCTTGAACAACCCCTTACATGGCTTTTTAATGGAAAACTGCTTGGTTCGACCTATTCCTCAAAAGCAATTGCATGGGTAATGCGGGAAGCTGTGAAAGAAGCCGGCATTTCAAAAAGTGTAACGGTTCATTCCCTGCGTCATTCCTTTGCTACACACCTGATTGAAGATGGTTTGAACATCATCACTGTCAAAGATCTGCTGGGGCATTCCAAAATTGAAACAACCATGGTTTACCTGCATATAGCCCAATGTCCCCTGATTCAGGCGCATAGTCCGCTGGATACGCTTTATCCACAGCAAAGATAATGAATCGCTCCATATTCGAGGTAGCCCACGTAATAAAACGTTTCGGGGCTGAGTTTGGTATGCAATCTCATCCCAATAATTATCAGCTTACCGTACTCAATGCTTTGCAGCAATGCCGGACAGCTGAGCTGGGAGGTCATAAAGACAAGTGCAACAACCCGGCTTGTTCCCACGAGCATTACAGTTATAATAGTTGCGGCAATCGCCATTGCCCCAAATGTCAAATAGCACGTCAGATGCTTTGGGCTGAAGACCGTATGCGGGATGCGCTCAATGTAAAGCATTTTCACGTGGTGTTTACCGTACCCGATGAGTTGAATGAAATCTGTCTGATCGACAGCAAATTCTTTTACTCATCACTCTTTGCCTGTGCATGGGATACCCTGCGCAGTTTTGGTTACTCTCATCACGGGGTCGAAACCGGAGCTATATGTGTGCTTCACACCTGGGGAGCAAACCTCTCGTTGCATCCGCACCTGCATTGCTTAGTTCCCGCAGCTGGTCAGAACGTACGAGGAAAGATACTGGACATTGGCCGTGAAGGGAAATACCTGTATCCGGTGAAGCAAATGAGTGCTGTGTTTCGGGGAAAGTTACTCCTGCGATTGAAACAGCATCTCAAAAAACAAAACCGGTTTACCTGTGACATTCAGCAGACAATTGACCATTGCTACGCCAAACAATGGGTTATCTACTCAGAACCTTCGTTGGGAAATGCAAAACAAATAGTGGAGTATTTAGCAAAATACACTCACAGGGTAGCTATCAGCAATACACGTATCAAAAACATCGACGAGCGCAATGTCACTTTCTCCTATAAGGATTATGCTGATAATGCAAATCAGAAACTGATGACCCTCACGGGGGTGGAGTTCCTGCGTCGTTTTGCCATGCACATCCTGCCGCGTGGTTTTGTCAAGATACGCTATTACGGTATTCTTGCCAGCAGCTATAAAGAGCAGGTGAAGCACCTCAAAAGCAGACCCGACATCCTCCAACTTACCGAAACACGCTGGCAGAGAATGGTGCGGCTTACTGGTTTTGACTCCTGCAAATGTCCTATATGCAAAACCGGAAACATGATTGTGATGGAAACACTTCCCCGAATCCGTTCGCCCGATAATGTCTTTTACCCACGAACTAACCACCAAAACCTCTGATCAATAGCCTGCAAGCCCTGTTTCAAACAGGGACGGCCATTACTATGTCTTAACGTAAGCAAAAACCGCTGTTTCTGCTGTTTTTCAATTATATAATTACTGCTTTTTGCGAATTTGCTTTTCCAAAAAAGCTTCTCAGCTTTACTTTCTAACCTTTTAAACTGAACGCGGAATCCCAAATACTGACGCTTTTCCCATAATACCCACTTTTATCAACGCTCAACTAATAGAATCCCTGCAAAGAGGGAATACGGCTCAACCCACGCTTCCGTGCTGGGTCGTGCCGACCGCAGGAAGCCTAAGTATTAGGGCTTCGTTTTTCTATTCATTCAAGCATGTATTCAAAAACATGTTGCCACGATATTTGTCCGGTGTTATGTCGATTCCATTTTTAATCATTAGCAGTTCTCTCCATAAACCAGCACCATAACTTGTTGTTTTAAATTTTATTTTGTTGTCTTCTTGTTTTATGCCAGCAATGTACTTTAAAATTTTCATCGTTGTATAATCATCATCACCCTTTCTAAATTCACCAAATACAATTAAGCTATTTGAGTCAAACCCAATCGGTTTCTGGTTGCTAAAAATTTGTCCATTTGTCAAATCAAATGCAATTTCAGAAAGCTCATAAGTTGTGAGAGTAAAATGATTTTGGTGTTCAGAAAGCTCAAAATTACCATAACTCCAGTCTGTATGCCATATGGATTTTCCAACATTACATGTGTCAACAACGAGTTCTGTCAACTTATAAGACCTTAATAGTTTCCCGTTTCTGTAAAACCATAATGCGTTTCTATCACCAATTGTATGTCCTTCCATGAAATCATCTATGATAACTATATTTTGTCCATTATCTGAAACTAAAATTGTCATGCTCGTAAAACCTAAATCCTTAAATTTGTATTTAGTTGAGCCTGCTTTATCTGAAAGAGTCCATTTCTTCTTTTGATATTTTACGGAATATTCTCCGTTTTTACTCTCAAATTTTGTCTGAAGTCTTGGTTCGTCAGCAAAACAGTCGAATATAAAAACAAGTCCAAAAAATAACAGAAATATTCGTCTAATCATAGTTTCTTTTTGTCTTTTTAAATGAGCCCTAACGGTTGGCGGTATGGTTAGTTGCCGATTTCGAAGCACTTACCTATCAAGTTACAACTACTTTTGATACGAGCTGTGCCGCTTGAATACGCACTGCACCGGCAATTAACTATACCACTTGTTACCGCCTGGTGTTCTTTGTTTTCTGTCATTTTTCTGTCCATTTACAATATCGTTTCTGTCGCTGTGTGTTTGGGTCAGCAAGCTCTTTGGCTGGTTTTGGTTGAAGCGTTGGCTTTTTTCGAGCGACCAGCTAATGTGCTTGATAAGCGTGAGCTATTCATCAGTTAGTATCAATTCACTATTTTTTGCTATTGGTCTAACAACTACAGAATCTCCCAAATTATATCGTTTATTAGATTCCAATTTCCCCAGTACCCAAGCGCCTTTAATCAAAACATGATAATCCTTTTTGTTTAAAGCTATAATATTCCCAGAATAGGTCTTTTCATATTCGAAATTTTCAATTCGTTCTGTATTCATTGAAAGTAAGTCTTTTAAACTTAATGCGACACGATTATTTTCCAAATCAACCAAAGCTAAACACAAAGGTATATCGTCAAGAACGTTTCTAAGCATCTGGCAATCTTCGATATACCCATCAGCAATATCTCGACGATGCAATAGAGCTTTAATTTCTTTATTTTGATGCTTGATAGTATAAAACAATCCCCATTGGTTTGATTCGCAAACTTTAAGTCGTTTTAAAACTTGCCCTATCTCAAAGGAACTTGAAAATTCAGCCAGCGGATGTTTTATAAACGGTTTAAAAGAACCAAGTAGTTTAGTATTGTATTTATCTGTACCTATAATTTGAACCTGATATTTATTACCAACTTTGTAGGTATAACTTGACCCATTCCAAGTAGTCTCATAACTTGGGACATATACATTGTATGTTTTATCGGCAATAATATACCCAACAATCCCATACGAATTGACTTCATTTACTATTAAATCAAATGTTTTTCCTTGATTTACTATAGAAAATTGAATGAATGGATTCTCTTTTTTATGTTTAAGTGTTACAAAGACAATTTTCTTTTCTTTATCAATAAGGTCAACGTAACATTTAACTTTCTTATTTAGTTTGAATTGTTCCTTTAAAGATGTTATATCATCCTCAGACCATGAAAGTTCTCTGAATGGAAGAATAGCTTCAATACCCTCTGCGATTTCACCAACAAAAGAATTTGCAGCTTTTTTACAAATAATCATCTCCACTTCAGAATTTTTGGCATAAAAAATCCTATCCCAAGGGTCTTTAAGGTCAGCTAAACGAAGTCTAATATTACCTCTCTCAAAATTATATCCAAGGACATCAAATTCATATTCGTCACCTAGGTTAAATAATTTATGTAGAAAATCATATCTACTATAGGTCAAGTCTTTTCTAAAAGCAAATCCTTCAATTTTATCCAAACCTAAATCTACAGTAGCAAAAGAATCTTCAATGAAAGAAATTTTCCCAGTTATTCTCTTACCTATTTCAAATTGAGTTGTTAAAATATTATTTGGGTCACTTTTAGTATTTCTTAAACCAAATTCTACTATTCCGTTTTCCTGAATTTCTATTGGAATAGCTTCTATATATGTGTTTTCTTTAAAATACCTCCTCGCGTCTTGAATATCAATGACACTTAGGTTCTCCTTCCTTAAATAACCTTCAATTCCATTTATATCAATTTTTAGATAGTTTTCTTGAACATATGTTATTACTCCAGCAATTGCAGTTTTATTTTCTATTGCTTTACCAATTTCTTTTAATGTATTAGAAAGTATACTGTCATTGTTGATGCGAATGCAATAACAAATAGCAGAGCGATTTTTTAAATCAAAATACTCCTTTGGTTTGTTTATTAAAACAAAATTGCCTGTATTAAGAAGTTGCGTAGATACTTCTTTTAGAATTGGAACACTTGCACCTCTAGCTAATAGATAAAAGCTTTCGATTCCTTTAGACATTCCAAGTTTTATGCGTCTTAAATATGGTTTAATTCCGTAATTTATAAATGTTTCTTCTTTTGCGACTAAGACAATTCCAACTTTTAATATTTGTTTTGAAAATGCTAATGGTGTATCATCATCATACTCTCGGATTGAAATTTGATTAACAAATCGAAGAAACTCATCGGATTCTCTCTTATACTCTTCCTTTATAGTTCTACCATGTAACTTTTTGCCAAAGAGGTCTAACTCCCGTAATAAAATTCGAGTAAACAAGCCATTATCATCAATATCTTCGATTAACTCACAACGCTCAAAAACGTCCGAACTTTCAGAAGTATTTTCATCAATAAATATTGATAAGATATTTGAACTATTCTTCTCAATTTTTAATAGAATTTTCTTGGTAACTGAAATATCCAAAGCTTTCCTAAAATTCTCATTTATATAGGGTTTTGTGTGTTTAAGAAAAGCATCTTTAACATAGATTGTTGTCGCCTTAACTATGTTTTTTGTTGGATTGTTTTCAAACTTCAATTTTACTATTGCCTTACCATCTTTTAAAGCCGTTTCTAAATTATCCTCACTTACCCAATTTATTGTTAATGCAGGAATATCAATGTCGGGGAGCTCATTTGCAATACTCTTCAAAGCTTTTGTACAAGGGCCTTCAACATCACTTTTAATTGAATATTTTCTTAAAGATTTAAAAGGATGTGCTAAAATCCTCCATATAAATCCAAAATAAATTTGAAAATTTTCAGGTTTTGTAGCTCCAATAAACAAAAGCAATAGGATAATTATTACAAGCAAAGAAGAAAGACCTTGTCCTTCAAAAAATGTCTTAAGAGCGTCAATGATTTTATTCATGGTCAAGTTTATATTGTTCTGAACAATCTATTCTGTCACAGTAAAATTTAATTTTTGAACCATTTTCAATTGGTAGCATAATCCCAATGTTTTGATGATTCATTACGGAACCGCATGAACTGGATATTCCGGTGATATTGACCCCTCATTCCGGTGATATTGACCCCTCTTGATGGCCTTGATTCAAAGAACGAAAATTGAAT
>MKVT01000006.1 GCA_001898935.1 Paludibacter sp. 47-17 | reverse complement strand
TCTTAACGAACCGCTGTATACGAGAACCGTACGTACAGTGGTGTGAGGGGCTCTCCCTGTCGGTTATTTACCGGCAGGGCAGTCCACTCGATTGTTTCAATTAATTGAAAATATATTTCAGACCCACCTGGAGACTCCACAAGTTGTTGTAGTTGTAGGTAGTGGTATATGTTTGGGTCGGATAAACCATATTTCCCTCACTGTCTTTGATTTTAACAAACGAGAAAGTAGGAACATTGTTCGCATCTTTGCTTTCGTATTTTAAAATCTGACCGTTGTTGGCCGACGACATATTCATCGGCACGCCCCATTCGCTATTGATAAGGTTACCAAAGTTCAGGAAGTCGAAGCTCAACTGCAGTGTATTCATGGTTTCACCGGCTTTCACTCTGAATTCCTGAGTCAGACGAAGGTCGAAGTTGTTGACCCATGGAGCACGGGCGCTATACGCTTCGGCATATTTACCTTTGTTGGCACTCAGGTATTTGTCTTGTTCCATAAATGCAAAGAATGCAGTTTCGTCTTCTGTCGTTTTGAACTTGATATCGCCTTTGGCAGCCGGAATGTAAATGAGATCGGTACGATAGCCATCGCCGTTCATGTCGGTCGAGTAGGTAAAGCTATTGCCAAACGGCGATGCTCCCGAATAGAATACATTGATAGAAGTAGCCATGCGATCGTTGGCATAAGGTAAGCGGTACGACACCGAAGCAATAGCCTTATGAGGAACCACGTACTGCGAACGTTGCAGCTGGAGCAGGTGAGGACCATTTACGGCAAGCAAACCGCCATAAGCCGAACCGGCATTACTACCGGGCATGCCCGTCATTTCTTTCGATTCGGTGATGGTGTAAGCTGCCATCAGGTTAAGATTTTTAATCGGTTCGGCAGTAAGGGTAATATTACCAATTACGCCCCAACCTTCGCTGTTGTTCGAGAGAATAAAGGCATTACGGTTGTTGTACTTGAAGTTGGCCGGATAAATGTAGCGATCGTCTTTACCGTCGAAACGCTGCCATGTATTGTCAGGATTTTTCAAGTCGTAATTTTTCAGCATCACACCATTGATGGTTTGTGTAACAATTCCTTCCATCGTAAGGGTCATCGGGAACGAAGTAGGAATCTGATAATCGACAGCAATCGAGGTTTTCCAAACCTGAGGCATTTTGAAATCAGGATCGACACCGGCTATTTCGGAGGGCAGCGCACCATCTTCGGGCGAAATTGTATTTTTCAGTCCCAGTTTGCTGATCATTTCGTTGGTATTCGTAATCATTTTACCGGCTAAAGTAGCCAGTTTAGGATCCGACGCTTTGATGGTTCCGTCGGAGTTGTAAGTTGTTACCGCTTTGAAACTTCCCTGTACCATTCCCGAGTTGGTAGGCATGTTGGTAAAGAAAACCAACGGTAAGCGTCCGGTGAAAATACCGGTACCGCCGCGAACCTTAAGTGTCTGGTCGTTGAATACATCCCAGGTGAATCCGATACGGGGCGACAGCAGTACCTTCGACGAAGGCCAGGCTCCCGTATCGATTTTCCGTCCGCCGAAATCGAGCTTGTAAATAGCATTGTTACGAATCAGGTTGTTGTCGAAAACCAACATGTCGGCACGGAGGCCATAGGTTAACTTAATGTTGTCGTAAGCATTCCATTCATCCTGAATATAACCGCCAAACTGGTTGAAACGAACTTCGGCAGCGGGGTTTTGTTCGCCCGCATATCCATAGGTGATTGCAAAGTCGATGGGTGCAGCCTGATTCAGAAAGTCGTCGATGCTGGCATAACGATAATATCCGGTACCATTACGCATATACGCGTTGTTGGCCATCTGGTTTTCGTAGCTCAGACCGGCGGTGATCTTATGCTTGTCGAGGTAGTAAGTGAAGTTATCGGTAATGGTAAGTACATTGTTGTGAACCCCATTGTTCCAGGTAAACAGCTCGTAACCTGCCGAAATGTAAGGTTCGATGATCGGATTTCCGTTGCCGTCGCGACCGGCAAGAATGTCGATAAAAGGGAATTTATCGGAATTAGAGCCACGTATGTCGTCAATCTTGGTGTAAGTTACCAGCAATTGGTTCGACATTTGATCGGTCAGCCTGGAGTTTAATTCGGCCGAGAACGAGTTTACGATATTGTCCATCGAATACAAGGAATTCGAGAACGCCATTCCGTATTGCGAAATACGGTTCATATTTTGGTTACGCGAACCTGCATCGGTAGAGTTGCCATTGGTGGAATTCCATGCCTGGTTTTTTGTGTAGTTGTAGCGGAAGTTCAACTTGTTTTTAGTGTCGATGTTCCAGTCGATACGGGCCAGTAATTTAATATTACTTTCATCGCCCGGGAAATCGGTATAGGATCCGGGATCATATCCGTAGTTGTCGATCAGGTGTTTGCGAACGCGTTCCATATCGGCAACACTGGTACGCGAAGTTGTTTTTCCGTCGCTGATCCCGTTTTCCGACGCTCTCCAGTTGACGACCTGTCCCGGTTTTTTTTCCATTTCGGCATTTACAAAGAAGAACAGCTTATTCTTGATGATGGGTCCGCCGATGGTGGCGCCATAGATATTACGCGACGATTCGGGACGCGGGCCGAAATCGTAGGTTCCCAGTTTATTACCACGCAAATCCTGGTTGGTAAAATAAGTATATGCGGTTCCTTTGAAGGTATTGGTTCCCGATTTGGTAATTGCATTTACACCGCCACCGATAAAGTTAGTCTGACGTACGTCGAACGGAGTTACCACCACCTGAATTTCTTCGATAGCATCCAGCGAAATGGGATTGCCGCCGCCGGGAAGGTTCGACGATAAACCAAAGTTGTTGTTGAAATTAGCTCCGTCCACGGTAAAGTTGGTCGAACGGCCGTCGCTCCCTGCGAAGCTCATGCCCGAAGCATAGGGCGAAAGACGGGCAATATCCGAAATGCTACGATTGATGGTAGGCATCGACGAAATCACGCTGGAAGCAATGTTGGTCGAGGCTCCCGTTTTTTCCGAAGTAAATTTGGTTCTTACTGCCGATACCACCAATTCGCTCAATTCTTCGGCTGTTTCACGCATTTCTACATTCAGCGGGTAAATCTCGCCCAACTGAAGCTGTATGCCGCTTAAACGCACATCATTCAGGCCTACGTAGGTAATAACCACATTGTAAGGACCTCCGACACGCATACCATTCAGGTTAAACCGCCCGTCGGTGTTGGTCACAGTTCCATAGGTTGTACCCGATGGCTCATGTTTCACAACGACCGATGCGCCAATTACGGCCTCACCTCCCGAAACAACCTTTCCAGTCATACTGGATGTTGTAACCTGTGCACTCAACGTAGTGGCGAACACTACCAGAAATGCAAGAATCATTCTTTTCAACTGTCTCATGTTTTTAATCGTTTGATTTTACTAAATTAACCTTTTTGAAATTTAAATAGATTAACAAATATTGATTAGCGTGCAAATATAAGTTATTAAAAACTATTTTGCATTTCAATTTCATGAAACTTATCAACAATATTAAATATTAATTCAAATATAAGGGAAGCGATCAGCGGAGTAACCTGATTTCGGCAATTTCTGATGTTGTGTCTGTAACGCGAAACCGGTGATCGATCCGTATTCCCGGTACCCAGACGATCGTCTCGGTAGTGCCGGTATGGGTGGTTACGACATAGATGGACTGTTTTTTATTCCTGTCGATTTTCAGATCGATGAGTAAGTCGCTTATTTTTTTCTTGCGATTGAGGCCGAGAGGGTAAAAGTAATCGCCTGTTTTCCAAAGTCTTATTTTTATCGGGTGTTGAATCATTCCACCATCCAGGTGCGCAACCCACGGATCGGTCGATACCGAAAAATCCTTGTCCGGGACAAAGCATCTACAGCTGATCCGGGGCAGGCGGTTGCTGTCCGGCGTATGGAGCGGCCGTATGTGGAGCAGGTCCCGGTCCTTTAAAAGCGAATGAGTAGGGGAGTAAAACTGCTTTCCGCTGATGCCTCCGATCGATGCGAAAATTTTTTTTACATGTGTTTTGTTAAAATTAAATTCGTTGAGAAGCTCGTACAGAATAAATTCATCGCCTCCCGCCTCTAAAAATTTTGTAATCGAAATGTAACAGGTCTCATGGTTGAAATCGGCCACCAGGCTCTTTATTTCAGCCACTTTTTTTTGTTGAAAAACATAACTCGAATTCAGGTGCTGTATGGTATCCCTGAAGCCATCGGTAAACGAGGGGTTGATGGTTTGAATCATCGGAATCAACCGGTTTCGTATTTTATTTCTGGTATAATCGGAGGCGGCATTGGAAGAATCTTCGATAAACGGCAAGCGTTCCTGTTGCAGGTATTCAAGGATGTCCTGCCGGTTTACTCCCAGTAAAGGTCTGATCACATATCCATTCGCAGCCTGCATTCCGGTCAGGCCTTTCAGTCCGGTGCCCCTGATTAAATTCAGCAACACGGTTTCAATATTATCGTCGGCATGATGTCCGACCGCGATATGGGCTGCCCGGTGTTGTAAGCGGAGTTCTTCGAACCAGCGATAACGCAGCTCCCGTGCTGCCATCTCGATGGATAGTTTATGTTCCCTGGCGTATTGGGAGGTGTCAAAACGGATTGTTTCGATCGGAAGTCCCAATGCATGTGCACGGGCCATCGCAAATTGTTCGTCGCGTTCCGATTCTTCTCCCCGCAGCTGGAAATTGCAATGTGCCGGCCGGCAGGTATACCCCAGATCGACCAGCACATGGAGTAAAGCTACCGAGTCGGCTCCTCCGCTTAATCCGATAATTAAGGGTAGCGAAGCATCGGGAATCAATCTGTTTTTTTCCAGATGGGTTTGTACGACAGCTCTGAAATCGTTCATAATTCACGGATTACTACGGTGGGTACTGTTAAATCTCCGGTGTTTTCGTGGGTTGCCCATACAACCGGCGCGGACGACCGGCTTATTTCTTCGTTGAGCAGCTGCAACAGATTGTGTTTTATCCCGGCATCCAGCCCTGTCAACGGTTCGTCGAGCAACAGCAGGTCGGCTTGCAACAACAACGCTCTGATCAGATTCACCCGTTGTTGTTCGCCTCCGCTCAGTTCGCCTGGTAATTTATGCCGGTGATCGGTCAATCCCGCTCGCTGCAACAATTGATCGAGGCGTTGCTGCTGTAGGGTAGTCAGTGCCGGAAAACTCCGGAGCGCAAAAGCAATATTCTGTTCGACGGTGAGCATTGGGATCAACCGCTGATCCTGAAACGAAAATGCAATCCGACGGATCGACGATCGCTGAACAGTTCCCGTGGCGGGATGCAATATGCCGGCCATAATTTTCAACAGCGTGGTTTTTCCCGAACCAGAAATACTCCTCAGCTGATAGATATGAGCAGGGGATAGCTGCAGGCTGATGTTGTCGAGAATTTTTTTACCGTCGTAGGAAAATGAAATAGCGCCGAGTGTAAGTGAAGGACTCGCCTCCGGTTCGTCGTTTTTAGCGGGGTAGGGTGAGTCGATCGTCTTTAAGGTGGGGCGATAATTGAAGGAAGCGGCTTTTTTCCAGATCGATTCGATGAGAAAGCCTCCGCCGATGGCAATGAGGGTCCAGGTGAGCAGTCCCGGCATATCGATATAGGCCTGCGATTTTTTCATGGCTGTACCTATACCTGCAACAGGGCCCGAAAGTACTTCGCCGATGATGATAGCACGCCAGCCGAATCCTGTGGCAGTGGCAATGCCGGAAAAGAGCAACGCTTTGGATTGAAGAAAATAAACATACCGGAAGCGTTGTGTCGCTGTTTTCTGATAGAGGCGGGCCATTTCGATCAGCTTAGGATCGGTGAGTTCCCAGGCACTCAGAAAATTCTGATACAGAATGGGGAGCATGGTGATGCAGCCGATGATAAGAGGCAGCCGGGCCGGAGAGAGGTACAAGAGGGCGATGAGCACGACGGCAATAACCGGTACCGAACGCAACACCACGATCAGGGGATGAAAAAAGGATTTCCAGAACGGGGAATGAAAGGAGGCCATCGACGCCGGTAAGGCAAGAAGCGCAGCCAGCAAAAACGCAATCACTGCACGTGCCATTGTCATCACAAACGACCGGTAAAAGGAAGCGGTGCTCACCATCTCGAGGATGGAACCCAGCAGCTGTGTGACCGATGGAAACAACGCCGGATGATTCACCCGGATTGCAGCGATCTGCCAAAGAAGGAGGATGGCAGCAACGCTAAGCCATGCCGGTGAAAATTTACTCTTCATCCACAATAAACTGATCGTCGGGCAATTTGCCACCAATGCTTGCCGGATCGAAAGTGAAAAATATCCGTAAATACTGATTGAGTTCTTCACGAATCTCGTTTGCCCTTACATATTTAATATTACACAACGGAATTGAGCGCATTGCTATCCCGATATCGTCGGTATGTTTGTGCTGGAACAGCAAGCGTGCCGTATTCTCGGGCCGAATGCGCACGGCAATACAACTTGCTTCGACATGCGACAGTACTTTCTCGACCAGTCCGGGGTTTTCGACGGCAAGATCGGCATTCACCACGAAAGCAGTCTGAGCAAAAATATTCTGTTGCAGGTGTTGCTGCCCCGATTCCACGGTCAGCTCGCTGATAATACGGATCTGAGGATCTTTGGCCACCATCATGCTTACCAGGGGTTCCGATACGATAGCCGTCTGGATGGTACGGTTGAGCAATCCCAGCGCCACCTCCTGATTGGTGAAGTAGCTATAGTCGATTTTCAGGTTGTCGAGCTGTTTTTGCTGCATGAAATGACGAAAAAGTACATCGGCGGTAGTTCCCTGTCCGAAAATATGCACGGTACGGTCGTGCAAGTCGCTCGTGTCGTGCAAGCTGCTATCGTTGGTAACGATATACAGGGTGCCCCACACCGGCACGGCCAGCAGCCGGTAATCGACGTTTTTGTTGTACAGGTTGGCAGCCATGACCGTAGGCAACATGGCAAAATCGAGTTTTTTCTGAACCATCAGGGCCTGTATTTGCAGCGGTTCGGAATGTATCACAAATTTCACCTGTTTACCTTCAATTACCGGAGGATTGTCGATCAGTCTGATGAGGCTGATCACCGAAGGACCATCGGGAATGCCTATGGTGATTTCATCGGCCGACGACCGGTCGCAACTGAGCATGCTCAGCAGTGTGAACATCAGCATGACTATATGTAGCAGCTTGCTCCTCATTCTTTAGCGGCAGGGATTAATTGAATTACAGTAATTTCGGGTCGTGATATGCCGATGCGCACGGGAATTCCGATAAATCCCAGTCCGCGGTTGATATAGAGGTATTGTCCGTTGTCCTCGTACAAACCATCCCATTCTTTATACATCCACGACGAGGGCGATACTTTTTTGCCGTACCAATTAAAGGCCAGCTGAGCCGCATGCGTATGTCCCGAAAGCGTAAGTGCAATCTCAGGATAGTCGAGAATCTCGCCTCTCCAGTGCGACGGGTCGTGTGAAAGCAGTATTTTGGGTTTACCCGGTTTGGTACCTTTCAGGGTCTTGGTCAGGCTTCCGTATTTCGGAAAAGGAGGTTTGCCCCAGTTTTCGACGCCCAGCAATTGAATCGTATCGTTGTCGCGAACCAGATCGACGTGTTGATTGAGCAGTAAGGTAAATCCGAAATCACGAATATTCTGTTTGACGGAGTCGAGATTAGCCGATTTCTGTGCGGGGTTATCCCACGACGAATAATCGCCGTAGTCGTGGTTGCCCAGGATGGCATATTTGCCTACTCTCGATTCAAGTTGCTGAAAAAGAGGATCCCATCCACGCATTTCCTCCTGGTAATTGTTTACCATATCGCCGGTGAACACGATGATGTCGGCATCCTGTTCGTTGATGAGTTTCACTGCAGGTTCCAGGTAGCTCTGCCTTCCTCCGAAACTGCCCAGGTGGATATCGGAGATCTGAACGATTTTGTATCCCCGGAAAGCTTCGGGCAAGCCTTCGACAGCGAGTTCAACGGTGCGTACCTGCGGATTTTTCGGATTCACAAAAGCCCCGTGTGCCATCAATATAATCGCGAACATGGCCACCAGCACTCCGGCATAGCGAATGAGGTATATTTTTTCCTTGAGAAAGAGATTGACCAGGTAATTCAAAAAGTGAAACAGGATATAAATCAGTTTCGGTATGTACACGAGCATATACGAAAAGTTGATCCACATGTAGGTATTAAAGGTGCGCGGATTATAATTCTCGTCGCTCGTGAACTTCATTACAAGAAATGCCACCAAAAAAAAGGCGGCCGGAAGGAAGTTCAGGATAATGAGCAGGGGGTTGGCGCGGTGTTTTTTTAGTTTGAAATAAAAAAACAAATCCGGCAATATGACGGTAAGTAACAGAAATACAAGAGCAAGAGTATAAAAACGCATATGTTAAATGTGTTGTGATTGTGGGAGCAAAGATACTTTTTAATAATAAATTTTCAAATTATTTCGTTAATATGCACATTTTTTTTATATTTGTGTCGCGAAAAATCACCGTTTTTCTTACTTTAAACTGAACGCATGCATACGCTGCTACTAGCTCTCATCCTCGTGATCCTGGTCGCTGAATACGGGCTGAACCGATGGTTGTCGGTTTTAAACGTCCGGAATTCGCGAATTCCTTTACCCTCCGAACTTTCCGGTATTTACGATCCGGAGAGTTACTCCCGTCAGCAAGAGTATTTCCGTACCAATGTTAAATTCGGAACCCTAAGCGCCACTTTCAATTTACTGCTGATTGCCGGGATGTATGTCGCGGGAGGATTTGGCTGGCTTGATACATGGTTGCTTCCTGTGACAGATAACGAAATTTTGCGTTCATTATTGTTTTTTGGAGTGCTTTTTATTGTAAGCGACTTGCTGAATTTACCGTTTGATTATTACGATACCTTTGTGATAGAGGCAAAATTTGGTTTTAATAAAACGACTCCGGGGCTGTTTTTACTGGATAAACTGAAATCGACCCTGTTGATGATCGTGCTCGGAGGTGGTTTGTTGGCGCTCATCGTTTGGATTTATCTGCTCACCAGCACTTATTTCTGGTTGTTGGCATTCGGTGTGCTAACGTTTTTCGGGCTTGTAATGAGTATGTTTTATTCGGAATGGATCGTGCCGCTTTTCAACAAGCAAACACCGCTCGAAGCCGGTGAATTGCGTACGGCCATTTCGTCGTTTGCCGAAAAAGCGGGATTTAAGATCGATAATATTTTCGTTATCGACGGTTCGCGGCGATCGACCAAGGCCAATGCCTATTTCTCGGGTTTGGGTCCCCGCAAGCGGATTGTGTTATACGACACGCTTATAGCCCAAATGACAATTGATGAGATTGTGGCCGTGTTGGCGCACGAGATCGGTCATTACAAGCACCGGCATGTGCTGAAAGGTCTGCTGCTGTCGTTACCGTTTAATTTGTTATTGTTTTATTTGCTGGGCTTAACCCTCAAAAGCGACTTGCCTGCTATGGCAGCCGGTGGTACCGCGGCATCATTTCATGTGAACGCACTTGTGTTTTTCACCATTTACACCCCGGTTTCAATGGTATTCGACCTGCTCGGGAACCTGTTCTCACGGCGTCATGAATACCAGGCCGATGCTTTTGCCGCGCGCTATGGTTATTCGGATGCCCTTGTTTCATCGCTCAAGAAATTATCGGCCACATCGTTGAGTAACCTGATGCCTCATCCCTTGTATGTGTTTTTCAATTATTCGCACCCTACCTTATACCAACGTATTAAAAAGATTGCCGCATGAAAAAGATGGGGTTGATGGGAGCGATGCCCGAGGAAATGGAGCAGATAGTGGCCGGGATGGAACAGGCGGAAGTGCAGGTACACGGCAACCGGAAGTATTACACAGGATACTTGAAAGGAGTTCCTGTGGTAGCGGTTTTTTCACGATGGGGGAAAGTAGCTGCTGCAACGACGGCCACCACGTTGATCGAGCTGTTCGGGGTGAATGAACTGGTATTTACGGGAGTGGCGGGGGGCGTGTCGGCCTGCCTGTCGGTGGGCGATATTGTTGTAGCGGAGCGGCTTATTCAGCACGATATGGATGCCCGTCCGCTAATGCCCCGGTACGAAGTGCCGCTCACGGGCAAGCAGTTTTTCGCGACCGATACGGCATTGAGCAAACGAGTGTTCGATGCTTCGGCAGGAATGCTTCGGCAAGAAGCGGGATTTTTGCAGCAACTCCGTGAAAATGGAATGGGCCGACCCGGACTTTATTCGGGCGATATTGCCAGTGGCGATCAGTTTATAGGCTCCACCCTGG
Organism: Paludibacter sp. 47-17; assembly: GCA_001898935.1. Taxonomy (GTDB): domain Bacteria; phylum Bacteroidota; class Bacteroidia; order Bacteroidales; family Paludibacteraceae; genus Paludibacter. Next base: position 153,380 of record MKVT01000006.1, on the reverse strand, counting down.
TCAAAGAAGCGATCAGAGACCGGTTGCCCACTGTACTTTGTGTTGAAATGGAAGGAGCGGCAGTGGCGCAGGTTTGTCATGATTTCGGTGTGCCATTGGCCGTGGTCAGGGTCATTTCCGATACGGCCGACGAATCGTCGCACGAACTGGCCATTCAGTTTGTCGACCGGTATGCGGCACGCTACCTGCATTTGATTATTGAGCATTACATCACTGAAAATCACACATAGAAAAATACTTTTACTAACCAATTCTAATAGTTTTAAGCATGGAAAAAGTCATTTATTTCGTACCGTTAGCCTCCATTGTGGCGTTGGGTTTCGCGTATTATTTCTTCCGTCAGATGATGAAAGAAAGCGAGGGGACCGATACAATGAAAAAAATCGCGCTTCACGTCCGCACGGGAGCCATGGCCTATCTGCGTCAGCAATACAAGGTGGTGACCCTCGTATTCGTAGTGTTGGCGCTTATTTTTGCAGTGATGGCCTATTTTAATTTACAAAATGCCTGGGTGCCTTTTGCCTTTCTTACCGGAGGTTTCTTTTCCGGTTTAGCCGGCTTTTTCGGCATGAAGACGGCGACCTATGCCTCGGCTCGTACGGCCAATGCTGCTAAGAATTCGCTCAACAGCGGTTTGCAGGTAGCTTTCCGTTCGGGAGCCGTAATGGGTTTAACTGTAGTTGGTTTGGCGCTTCTCGATATTTCGGTATGGTACCTTGTGCTCGATTATTTTGTTGAAGATGTGGATCCGGCCCATAAGATGATTTACATCACCACTACCATGCTTACCTTCGGGATGGGTGCTTCCACTCAGGCCTTGTTTGCCCGTGTCGGAGGAGGTATTTACACCAAGGCAGCCGACGTGGGAGCCGACCTGGTAGGTAAGGTAGAAGCCGGGATTCCGGAGGATGACCCGCGTAATCCGGCTACCATTGCCGATAATGTGGGCGATAATGTGGGCGACGTAGCCGGTATGGGAGCCGATTTGTACGAATCGTATGCCGGTTCGATATTGGCAACGGCAGCTTTGGGTGCATCGGCATTTATGATGAATCCCGGAATGCAGGTGAAGGCCATATTTGCGCCGATGCTTATTGCTTCGGTAGGGGTTGTGCTTTCCATTATCGGTATATACCTGGTGCGAACCAAAGAAGGCGCAAAAATGAAGGAATTGTTATCGGCCTTGGGCAGGGGCGTGAATATAAGTTCGTTGCTCATTGCAGTATCGACATTCGCAATTCTGTACGGATTACAGATTCATAACTGGGTGGGAATTTCATTTTCGGTTATCGTGGGCCTGCTTGCCGGTATTATTATCGGACAATCCACCGAGTATTATACCTCACATTCGTTCCGCCCCACCCAAAAAGTAGCCGAAAGTGCCAAGACAGGACCTGCAACGGTAATTATATCGGGATTGGGCCTTGGTATGATCTCTACGGCCATACCGGTAATTACGATCGGCTTTGCCATTATTCTTGCCTACCTGAGCGCTATTCAGTTTGACATGACCGACTACCTGTCGCGCGAAAATCTGAGTCTCGGACTGTACGGGATCGGCATTGCTGCAGTGGGGATGCTCTCGACCCTCGGTATCACCCTCGCCACCGATGCGTATGGTCCGATTGCCGACAATGCCGGAGGAAACGCCGAAATGAGCGGGTTGGGTAAAGAAGTACGTCAGCGTACCGATGCGCTGGATGCATTGGGTAATACGACGGCGGCCACCGGTAAGGGCTTTGCGATTGGTTCGGCAGCGCTTACAGCCCTGGCTTTGCTGGCTTCGTATATCGAGGAGATTAAAATTGCGCTGGTGCGTATTGCTACTGCTGCATCGGACGGACTGGCGCTGGTAGGAACGGAAAAAATGGATGCTACCGCCATCAAGATGGCTTCGTTTGGCGATTTTATGGAGTGGTACAATGTTACGCTGATGAATCCTGTTGTACTGATCGGTGTGTTTATCGGAGCGATGATGGCCTTTTTGTTCTGCGGGCTCACTATGAATGCGGTGGGACGAGCTGCTCAAAGCATGGTAGAAGAGGTGCGTCGCCAGTTCCGTGAAATTGCCGGTATTATGGAGGGTAAGGCCGAACCCGATTATGCACGTTGTGTGGCCATTTCCACCAAGGGTGCTCAGCGCGAAATGATGTTTCCTTCGTTACTGGCGATTGCTGTGCCGGTGGTGGTAGGAGTTATATTCGGTGTTGCAGGCGTTTTAGGATTGCTGATCGGCGGCTTGGGTGCCGGTTTTGTATTGGCTATTTTTATGGCCAATGCCGGAGGAGCCTGGGACAATGCCAAGAAGTACATCGAGGAAGGCAATCTGGGCGGCAAAGGTTCCGACAATCACAAAGCGACCGTTGTAGGCGACACGGTAGGCGATCCTTTTAAAGATACTTCGGGGCCGTCGCTTAATATCCTGATCAAACTTATGAGCATGGTTTCCATTGTGATGGCAGGGCTCACCGTGGCGTGGAGCTTGTTCTGATCGCCGTTGTTCATTCTTATTTAAACGGTTAAAGCAGGGGCGCACCCTGCTTTAACCGTTTAAATTAATAATTAAAATTCTCCATTTTCTTTTTCTCGAGGTATCCGTAAATATCTTCCAGGTGCGGAATCACTTTTCCTCCACCAAATTCATACACCCGGGTGATCAGTCCGTCCAGAAAATCGCGGTCGTGCGACACTACAATGAGGGTTCCGTCGAAATCCTGCAACGCTTGTTTCAGAATATCTTTCGTACGCATATCGAGGTGATTGGTCGGTTCGTCCAAAATCAGCAGGTTTACCGGTTCGAGCAGTAGTTTAATCATCGCCAGGCGGGTACGTTCGCCCCCCGAGAGCACTTTCACTTTCTTGAACGAATTATCGCCACCGAACATAAAGGCTCCCAGTAAATCTTTAATTTTTGTGCGGATATCGCCTTCGGCAACATCGTCGATGGTTTGAAAAACCGTCAGGTTTTCGTCGAGCAAAGAGGCCTGGTTTTGTGCAAAATAGCCGATTTTCACATTGTGACCCAGCTTCAGTTCGCCATCGTGCTTCAGTTCGTTCATTATAATCTTTACCATGGTCGATTTTCCCTCGCCATTCTTACCTACGAAAGCAACTTTGTCGCCCCTTTCGATCATAAAGCTGGCATTGGAAAAGATGGGTCGATCGCCGTAGGTTTTTCCGACCCCTTCGGCTATTACCGGATAGCTTCCCGAGCGGGGCGACGGCGGAAAACGAAGCCTTAATGCCGAAGTATCTTCTTCGTCGACCTCCAGGATCTCCAGTTTTTCGAGCATTTTCACCCGCGACTGCACCTGAAGGGTTTTCGAGTAGGTGCCTTTGAAGCGTTCGATAAACTCTTTGGTTTCGGCGATCATTTTCTGTTGTTCGTCGAATTGTTTTTGTTGCTGCGCCCGGCGGTCTTTGCGCAATTCCAGGTAATGCGAATAGTTGGCTTTGTAATCGTAAATACGTCCCATGGTTACTTCAATAGTGCGGGTCGTAATATTATCCACAAATGCACGGTCGTGCGAAATAACCACCACCGCTTTCGCAGTATTCACCAGAAAATCCTCGAGCCACTGAATCGACTCGATATCGAGGTGGTTGGTGGGCTCGTCGAGCAAAATCACATCCGGACGCCGCAACAGGATTTTGGCCAGCTCGATACGCATGCGCCATCCTCCGCTGAATTCCGAAGTTTTGCGTTGAAAATCGCTACGCAGGAAACCCAATCCCATCAATGTTTTCTCAATATCGGCATCGTAATTGATTTCTTCGATACTGTAAAACTGTTCGCTTAGCGCCGATACTTCCTCGATAAGCTGCATATAGTCATCCGATTCATAATCGGTACGCTCGCTCAATTCCTGGTTGATGGCTTCGATACGCTTTTCCATCTCGTTGATTGCCGAGAAAGCGGTAGCCGTTTCTTCGAACACGGTGCGGTGGTCTTCCAGTAATAAATGCTGGGGGAGGTAAGCCACCACCGTTCCCTTCGGATACGAAATCTTGCCTTTTGAGGGTTCCCTGACTCCGGCCAGGATTTTTAATAAGGTCGATTTTCCGGCTCCGTTTTTTCCCATCAGGGCAATCCGGTCTTTTTCGTTGATTACAAAGGATACGTCGGAAAAGAGGGTTTGCCCTCCGAATTCGACCGTTAGCGCGTCGGCTGTAAGCATGTTCAGTTTTCTGTTAAATTTTTGAGCTTGCAAAGTTAGCCAATTTTTGGAAAAAAGAGTGGTGGTAAAATTGCCCGAATTAACAAAATAATTTATTATATTCTAGATTAATCCCAAATTAATTGATAAATTTGCGGCGGATTACAGATGTAAAGCCGTGAGCCGGTTTTGCTATCCTAAAACTAATACATTATCATGCAAAAAACACTTTTTTATTTTGTACTGGCTTCGTGCCTGACATGCAGTGTGGTAAGCGCAGCGCCTGCCACCCCCAAAACAAGGCAGAAAGCACTCGAATTAAAACAAACCTATCCCGATTCATTGTACAAAACAGTTCGTCCCGGCAATTTGCTCGACGAGGGATTGTATCTCAAATTAGCCGAAGAAGGCTGGACTTCACGCGACATATTTCGTATTACCGACGATTTTGCCGAAAAGAACCGTGCCAGGATGCGCGGAACTTCATCGTACAGCGCTTATGCCAAAGAGTGGAAGCCTTATTGGCATATGTTGCTGCCCAACGATACCATGAGACGCTATGTGGAACCCGACTATGATGAAAAAATGAGCCGGAAAATCCGGACTGCCTTCGGTGCTTCGGCCGACGAGTACCAACCCCGCATTTTTTATACGCCCGACGACCGGATGAAAGGAATTCGCAACAAGGGTTATTTCAGACACAATGCCGTATTTCCCTCCGGTGGACGCATTCATTGGATTCAGGCACATCCTACGGATGCCGACCGGCTGATGATTATTCCCGACGGAGACGGAATCTGGCGTACCGACAATAATGGACGTAACTGGGAACCGGTGACCGACCGGATACCCGATCGTTTTCATCGTTCGCAATCCAATGGGTATGCTATACCGGTGGATCCCGACAACTGGGACCATTTTTTTGCATTTATGGGCAATGGAAATCCGGTATATGAAACCTTCGACGGAGGAATGACCTGGGAGCGTGTACCGAATGCCACGCACAAGGGCTTTAAACGGGGCTATGCTTTTAAAGATGCGGCAGGCAACCTGAAGTTCATCGGTGTGGAGCGGAACACCTATACCGGCTGGAACGGGAAACTCTGGATCAGTGAGGATAAAGGAGTGAACTGGCGGCAGATTATTCCTACGGCAGAGCTAATGGATATTCACCCGACAAATGGTTCGCGGGTGGTATGGTTTCAGGAATTTGCGTTCGATCCTTCCGATCGCAACATCATCTATATAACTACTTCGCGTGGTATTTTACGTTCCACCGATGGTATGGCCTATGTGAACGGCAAGTACAACCTCGAACGGATGAGTTTTAAGGTGTACAACCGCGATAAAACTCAATTACGGTCCGAAGGAACTTCCTTCCCGGTACCCCATTCCGACGGTCCGATGTTCATGGAGATTGATCCGCATAACGCCAATAAAATGTGGGTGGCCATGGGACAGAAAGACAGCAGCCCGCATCATTCGGCAATTTTTTATTCCGAAGATAAGGGGCAAACCTGGATTACCCTGATGGATACCAAGGCTGGTATCGGCTCGGGCCAGGTGTTTGGAAACGAAGCGCCGGGAGGCTGGCTCGGCGGCTTTGCTGTTAATTTTGCCGATCCTGCCCTCATTTACGGTTGCAGCATGAGTTCGGCCAAAAGTTTCGACGGGGGCCGTTCGTTCTCGGAGTACGCCTGGGGGAACCGCATGAAAGGATTTCACCCCAACGGCGAACTGTATCATGTGTCGTGCTCGCGCCACAATGCCGACAATCATATGATGTATTCCACTCCATCGGGCCGGATATTCAGGGCTTCGGACGGAGGAATGCTGATGATTGATAAAAAAATAAATGGAGGCGAATGGACGAATATTTCGGGCGATATGGGCCAGATCCTGATCTATAAGGCACGCTTAAACGAATTCGGCGATCAGACTATTATTGCCAATACGCAGGATATCGATGCGCAAACTTATCGTTACGGCCGATGGGGGCATTGGCGGGGATATGAAGGAAGCACGGCTGCGTTGAATCCGATCAGCAACGAAACGTATTTTTCGGGCGGAGGAGGAGGAACGCTGGAAGGAACTTCGTGGGGTAATTCGTGGATCGAAGGTTTTGGAAAGGCCGATGTGGCGACCGGCAATTGGTACCTCTGGCGCGGTCAGCGTATCATCGGTCCTGAAGGAAGCCAAAGCGACCTGGGTGTTGTGAAGGACATCGGACGGTCGGTTGAACCGCTTGTGATTAATACGTCCAATTCGTCGGCTACCACCCGCGACTTTGTGCTCAGCCGCGATCTTAACGTGGGAAGCAGCCTTATTGTTTTGCGCAACGATGGCTCCATCGTTCGGTTCGATAACGAAAGCACCGCCTACACTACCATACCCAAGCCTACGCTGGCCGGTTACTCGGGAAGCTGTATCGCGGTAAATCCCGATAATGTCAACGAACTCTACGTGGCCGACAATTCGCACGGTATTCTGAAAACCACCAACGGCGGGGCCAGCTGGACCAAAATATCGTCGGTGGCCGGAGGTATCCCGGGGGGCGTGTCGTTCAACAACCTGTATTACCACGAGGGAAGTGGCGATATTTACGCTATTTCCAACGCAAGCGGAATTTTTCTCCTGAAAAACGGCAGTACGCAATGGCAACTGTGGATGAAGGGGTACAATCCGGCGGCTTTTGGCGGAGCCGAATTGAACTATGCCACTCAGGAGATGATGATTTTCGATTATGGACGCGGCATCTGGATTGCCGACCTCGAAACGCCATCCGATCGATTTTTTAAAAACGGGTTTAAAATCCGTCAGAATTCGCATATACATGGTTTACGAACCTTTGGGATTGCAACCAACTGGCAAATTCCCATGTATTACAATTACGAATGGCGGGTGAACGGAGTGGTGCAGCAGGCATCGCCCTATCGCAGTTTTACCTCTGCCTCGGTGAAGCCGGGCGATAAAGTACAGTTGAAACTCAGCTTGCGCGAGGCACCCGATGTGGTTACCTGGTCGGAAGAGCTGACGGTTGGAAGCGATGCATCGGAAACATTGCGTTTTGAGGCGGGTAAGGCCATTCGTTCGGCAGCAACCGGACGTATGGATCTGGGACATTACGATTTTTTCCTCAACGACTTTACCGTGGAGATGTGGGTGAAACCGGTTGCGGTGGATGGAGCGGTGCTGATCGGGAACCGCAAATGGGATACCCGCGATCAGCAGGGATGGGTGCTGGGTCTTTCGGGAGGCAGTTTGGTGATGAAGTATGCTCCTAAATCGGAGATCGCTCAGCCAACCTATGAGACGCCCGTAACACAGGATGTAACGGTGAATGGGGGAGCTATCGCAGCCAATAAGTGGCAGCATATTGCCCTGACCGTCGAACGAAACGGGAATATCCGTATCTATGTAAATGGAATCATGAAGACCAATCAGGTACGCCGCCTACAGGAAAACGGACTGAACAGTACGCAGCCTTTGTCGCTCCTGGCCGACGGGTACGAATACAATGCGGCTAATGCTACTATCGACGAATTACGGATCTGGAAAAAATCGCTTTCCCTTGAAGAAGTGCGGAGAGTAATGGCTTCCCAGCCTGCTTATGCCGACGATAATCTGGTGTATTACAATTCATTCAATGGCACAACCACCGAGGCGCAGGCCGATGTGCTGACCGGTACGCCTATCCGTTCACGAATTCGTGCCCAGGTGAGCTATCCCGAAATGCCCCAGGCCATCGGGGCCGACTATGCGGCGTACGATACGCTTACTACTTCGGTTCAGGAAATCAGAAGTGGAAACATCCGGCTGATGAGTATAAAAATGAATAACGTACGAACGGTGCCCTTCAATGTGAGCAGGTTCGATAATGTGTATACTTCGTCCAATATCCGGGGAATGAGTCCCGATCATTTCGAAACGGCTCCGTATACCTATAAACTGGATTTGTTTTTCCCGCCGCTGTCGACCGATAGTATTGAAATGTGGTGTTACCTTCCCGATGCAGCTTCGTTTGACGGCGAAAGTGTGTATATGGCTTCGGCCGATCGGGAAGAAGCGATCTGGAACGAGATCGGAAAGGCAATCTATTTGCCGGGAGCCGATGCGATTGCAGTGAAGGTAAAAGCTTCGGACGCCAACGGGCAGCTGATTACGTTCGTAAAAGCGAAACCGGCCATTGCCCTGAACGTAACCCTGGCGTCGGCTCAGGGATTGGTTCCTATCTATCGTGAAGGTGTCAACTCGCTGGCTTATACCGGAACTTTATTGAAATCGATGCCGGCTCCGTCGGCTCCTTATGCCGTACGCAGTTCGCGTGCTTTTGTAGTCGCCGATCCTCTGGTTTTCGGTTCCGCTCCGTCGGCCGGTTCCACACTGACAGTGAATGCCGATTCGTTGGGCGGTTTCAACAGCCGCCATTCGGTACTGCTTCAAGGTGAAGACAACCGGATGATTCCGTTTGAGATGGAGCTTCAGAATAAAATCGTACCTGCCGGCCAGGGAGTTTCGCTGAGCTTCAACGGTGGGGGAGCTACCATCGGATCGTCGTCGGATTATGCTGCCCTCAACAATTCAAATACAATTACCATGATGGGATGGGTGAAAATTGACGATCCTGCACTGCTTACCGAAACAGGAGTGCGTCCGCTGATCTTTTTCCGCGGAGGCGGATCGACCACCGGTATCCACCTGCAGCAGGGCGAGTTGCGTTGCCATTGGAACGAAGAAAGCTGGAGTTGGGGCATGGCCACGGGCTTGAACATTACTTCATCGGATATTGGGCGCTGGATGCATATAGCGATGGTAACGACACCTTCGTCGATCTCCTTCTATTTGAACGGTCGTAAATTTACCAGTTCGAGAGCGATGAGTCGTACGCGGGTGCTTAGCCCGCTTATGTTGGGCCGTAACTACGACGGCGACACCTGGTTCAAAGGGGCATTCGATCAGGTAGTACTCTTTAGCCGTTCGCTCACCGACGATGAAGTAATGAATTTCATGCACCGTCGTGCTTATCTCGACGAAACCGGTCTGGTGGCCAACCTTAATATGGACGCCCGCAACGAAACCGGGCTGCCCGTCGAGTTACGTTCCAATGCCGCGTTTGCGTTCGGAGGAAATGTGGATACCAATTATCGTTCAACCTTCCCCTTCAATGCCGTCGATCAGTTGGCGCATTCGGGTTCGACTGCTACCAATACTTCGGGGCTGACTTCTGTCCAGATGCCTTCGTCGCTCATTGGAAAGTATTATCTGACCTCGTACGGACATTTGCCATACAATGCCGGTTTGGACGGGCTTGTTCCGGTAAGTAAAGGTTTTTTCAGTGTGAGCTACCTGAGCAATCAATCGTTTGCCAAGGCTACCGATTCCATACGTTTTACTTGCCGGAGTGCTTCGATCGTAACCGGTGATGTTGTGACCCTGGCGATGCGTCCGGTAGGGGCCGAAGGCTCGTTTACGGCACGTGCGGTAGTGAAAGCTACGGAGAGTGGGGTGGTGGTTGCGAGCGTACGGGCTTCGGAGCTGAATACTGCTTTTGAAGGTATCTGGTTGACGAGCGCTTCCAATTTACCGGTACTGACTTCCTATGTGGAGGGTGCCGCCGGTTCTAAGGTGATTCTGAAAAATGATGCGATCGGAATCCCGGTTACGTTTGAACGGATTTCGGAGCGTACAGGCGGAACGATCGGTCTTGTGGTACGCGAAGCTGATAAGGCCCGTTTTGATGAGGCCGAAATTGATTTGACCGCTAACCCTAAAGCAACCCGCCTGCTCATTATCGATCGCTCCAGATTAAATCCTTTGGCCTATAACGAATTCCAGGTTTCGCTGGTGGGAGCTTCAGCCGAGCCGCTCACCTTGCAGGTTGCCCTGGAACCGGTGCTCGATTTGCAGTTGGTCAACGGTAGCTCGGCCAACCGGATTACGGCTACAAAGAATGTGGTGACAATGAAACTAAAAGCCGGATTGTTGCAGGGGGTAATCGAAGATGGTGTCGGAGTGAAAGTAACAGGAGACCTGAACGGTGCGGTATCGATCGGTACCGGCTACCTGACTTCGTCGGCCGATTATTCGTTCACGCATTTGCCCCATGCGCAGGCTGCCAATCCGATGAGCCAGGGCTGGAATGCATTGGCTAATCCGTATCTCGAGAATTTCCTGTTGAGTAAGAAGGAAAATCAACAGCGCGATAGCGTATCGGCATTCATGTACCGTTATCATCCGGTTTCTAAAAACTTCCTGGCCTACGATACCCGCTATTTCGATAGCGAAATGTGGATCCGGCCTTTCGAGCTTTTCCTGGTGCAGACCAATAAGGAAAATGCTACGCTCGATCTGTATGCTGCGGGTAAAACCCGGCAGTATAACCGGAAAAACACCGACTATTTCGTGATGTCGCAGATGCAGGAAGTGGCCGTTGAATTATGGTCGGGCGGCGAATTGTACGATCGCACGGCGGTACGATTCGAAAACGGAGCCGGTACGGGATATGTGTTCGACGAAGATGCACCCAAAGTGCCGGGTATGGACATTATCTTACCGCAGTTTTATTCGATTAATGCCGGCAACCGTTATTCCATCCAGACTCTTCCGCCGGTGGTAGCCGATATACAGCTGGGCATACGTACGTTCCGTGCGGGAACATATACCTTCCGCGTTTCCAACTTGAAATTGGGTCCTTCAACCACGCTGCAATTTGTCGACGAAACCACCGGTGCTTCATTACCGGTTACCGCTAAAGGCGATTTATATACGGTGGATTTGCCTTCGTCGACCAGCATTAACGAAAGCCGTTTCAAGATTCGTGTAACCACCATCAGTTCGGCCGACGAACTCAAAGCTTCGGGAATCAACCTGTGGACCGAATATTCAACCTGTCATGTCGGCGGCCTGAAGGAAGGGGCCCTGGTGAGTATTTACGATATAAGCGGACGTAAGGTAAGGAGCGAAACAAGTAGTTCGTCGCACTGGAACACAAGGCTTCCGGTTGGAATCTATACGGTAACAGTGGATATGGACGGTAACCTGTTCAAAGGTAAAATCATAATACATCAATAACAACCATGCAAACAAAATCAATTTATATACTGCTCATGGTGCTTGTTGCAAGCACCGGAGCCTTTGCTCAACAGCTTGTCGAGCGACTGGAGATACAGAAAAACGACTCGGTGATACTCACCACCACAACCCGTATCAAGGAGTTGGTTATCCATGCCGATAAAAACAGTTCCGGCCAGTTGATGGTGTCGTCGGGGGTTGTTCAGGTCGACCGTTTGGTACTGAAATTTACTTTTGTTCCTGCCGAATGGACCGTCATCGGATTTCCTGCGGCCATAGCCGACCTGCGCGATCCTTCGGTAAGTAATCTTACTTCGCTGGGCTTGAATTTCGGTTCCGGTTCGAAACGCTTTCAGCTGCGCCGATACGATCCGGTTATGAGAGCTCAGGAAAAGGATCCCTGGGTAACAGCAAACGATGCTTCGGTACCTGCCAATTCGGGTCTGATGATGCAGGTAACTACCGGTTCGTCGACTCCGCAGGAAGTTGAATTTTATTTTGATAACACCACGCTTAGCGCGCGGCAACAAGAGAATGAAATTCTGATCGATCTCGATATGCAGGGAAAAGCCATGCAGCAGGTGTATCAGGTCCGGATCGAACCTGTAAATGCGGCTGGCCGGCCCCTGGAAATCGAGGTGCTCAATGCTCCCCAAATGGCACCGGCACCGCTCAATTATGCCGAAGAGCTTGTGGCGGCCAACATTTATTTCAACGAGGACAAGAGCGCCATCCGCATTGCCCTGCCTACGAGCGAAACAGCAAAGGTGGTGGTAATGGACCAGCGGATGAAAAAAGTAATCGATGCCTACGAATATATTTCTCCGGCGGCCATTCCTGTTGCACATCTTCGGAAAGGCAGCTATCGGTTGCTTATTGAGTATGGGGGGGCATCCGAAGTGAAAAGTTTGAAAATTAACTGATTCCAACCAAAAGTTTTAAAAAGTACCGCATGAAACGACAAATGTATATTCTGGTTGCAATGTGGCTGGTTGTAGTTCCGCTCACGGCGCAGATTGATCTGATCCCTAAACCGCTCAGTGTGGTCAGGGGCAATGGTCAGTTTACACTGGGACCGACGGTAGTGGTCGATCTTCCTGAAAATATGCCCGAAGGTTCACAAACGATAATCGAACAGTTTGCATCCGATCTGCAGCAGTATGGAAATAGAACGGTCCGGTATGCATCGGCGGATGCGCATCTGAAAGTGGCGCTGGCTACCGGTTTCGAGGCGGAAGAATATAGTCTGGTAGTTACCGGCAGCACCATCAGCATTGCCTTTGCACAGCCGGCGGGTTTATTTTATGCCCTGCAAACGCTCCGGCGTATGTTACCTCCGGGTATATCGGCGGGCAGGCAGGTAGAAGCCGGTGCATCGTGGTCGGTTCCGGCATGTACCATAGCCGATAAGCCGCGGTTTGGATGGAGAGGTTTTATGCTCGACGTGGGAAGACATTTTTTTGATAAAGAGCAAATTAAGCGGGTGCTCGACATGATGGCTACCTACAAGCTGAATCGTTTTCACTGGCACCTGACCGAAGACCAGGGGTGGCGCATCGAAATCAAGAAATATCCGCGGCTCACATCGGTCGGAAGTTTCAGAAAATACAAACAAGTATGGGGAAACCCTGAAGCTACTACTTACTACGATTATATTCCGTACGGTCCGTATTACTACACTCAGGACGATATAAAGGAAATTGTGGCTTATGCGAAAGAACGGCATATTGAAATAGTACCCGAGATCGATATGCCCGGTCATATGCAGGCTGCCATGGCTGCTTATCCTGAATTCAGTTGCACACCGTCGGCCCTGCACGAAGTGTGGACCGATTATGGGATCTCCTACGACGTGTTGAACGTAGCCAATCCGGCAGCAGTTCAATTTGTGAAGGATATTCTGGACGAACTTACCGCTTTGTTCCCATTTGAGTACATTCATATCGGGGGGGATGAATGCCCTACCAATGCCTGGCAAAATAATGCACAATGTCAGGCTTTGTTAAAATCGCTGGGATCGACCAATTACCGTGATTTACAAACCCATTTTTTCAAACAGATCGAGACCTATCTGGCCGAAAAGGAGATTCCTGCCCACCGTCGGAGGGTGATAGCCTGGAACGAAACACTGGGTGGCGATCTCACGGGGTCGAATGTAACCATTATGTCGTGGATCAATTGGTATAACCAGAGTAAACTGGCAGCCGATAAAAAACTGGATGTGATTATGACTCCCCAAATTCCGTACTATATCAACCGGAAACAATGGTCGGGTCCGGGTGAACCCTTTTCGCAGGGCAATGGTTCGGAGACACTGGAGGCTGTGTACGCATTCGAACCGGTGCCCACGGATGCCACTGCTGCACAACGGCCTTATTATAAGGGGGTGCAGGCCAACTTCTGGACCGAACATGTATATCAGAACGAAGTTCTTGAATACCTGATGCTTCCGCGTTTAGCAGCTGTGGCCGAAACGGGATGGACACCTGCAGGAGGGAAGAACTTCAGCGATTTTAAAAACCGTATTCGTACCGATACTACCTTGTATCAACTCAAAGGATGGAAGTATGGCAATCATTACATGGTCGATCTACCCAAGGTATTACCGGCCATCAGCCGCGACTGTGACTTTCATTGGTTCCGGTTGGTCACCGCCGCCACCGACGTCCGTGCGGGCAAATGCATCGAACTGCTGGCGCAGGGATCGCCGCTCATCAATGCGTCCAATACCGGATCGGCCGTCAATCGGCTTTGGTCGAATACGCAGGCAGCCGAAACGGCGTCCAATTATGTGTATCAATGGTGGGCTCTGGTCGAAGATCCGACCCATCCGGGCTCGTTTGCCCTGGTTAATAAAGCTTATCCCGAAGGATCGGTCGACCCCGCCGCCACTGCTTCCAACAATACCGGCCGGTGGAATTACGATGTTGCCCGCCGGTATTACGATTTTGTGATTGCCGAGCAATACCTGGAAAACGGGTCAGCGCGGCATTATTCAATCCGGAGTAAAAAATATCCGGCTTTGTTTATGAACCTGGCAGCCGGCGGACAGCAATATTCCATTAATATGTGGGCCGACCCGCTCGATGGCAACAGTGGAATGTTTGCCTTCGTACCCTTTCTCGAAGAAGAAATGAACCGTCTGCATGCTTCCTTAAAAACACTGCGCCGATGCCTGACGTATCCGGTGTATGCTTCCGACGATCAAAAAACACCCGGAACCTTCGGAGCCGATGCGCAACGCACCCTGGCACTGCTCGATCTGCCTGCCGACAGCATCAGCAGCATTTCAAGCATGGCCGGAGCCACGGCCCTGCAGATCCGGATCGATAACGCCCTGGCCGCTTTCCGTTCCAGCCTGGCTTTCCCGGTTGCAGGTGTCGATTACTCCATTCTGTCGACCCGCTTTCCCGGTCATCAGTTGTATCATGGTGCCTCCAACAAACTGATGCATTCCGGTTCGGAACTCGACCGGAGCGGGGAGTGGTATTTTACATCCGTCAGCCCGGTTGAAGGCGAACCGGCCGTACTGGTTCAGTTACGTAACCGTAAGTCGAACTATTGGATAGGGGCGGGTACTCCGGTCGAAATGGCCCCCACGCCCCATGTCTATAAATTAAGTTTCAACGAGGAATACCTCGATTGGGAATTGAGGGGACATTCAACACCGAACCAAAGCCGTATCTTTCCCATTCCGCTTCAATCGGTCGTAACGCCGGGAGGAGTTACCCGCGACGGAGTACGGGCTACAGGAACCGGATGGCTTATCCAACCTTTACTCCCTACCGATGTTGCCACGGTTGAAGCCAACCGGCCTTCCATTTATTCGGTCGATCGGCAAATCGTCGTCGAAAATGCCCGGCAAGTAGAAGTTTTTTCCTTGCTTGGAATCCGCCAGGGCTATCAGCATCATAAAAACTATCGGCAAGGCACCTACCTGGTTAAAGCCGATAATCGTGTAGCAAAAATTATTATCCATTAAATATCATGAATCATGAAACAGTATTCCTTTTTACTTTTTTTTATTGTTTTTGTCTTGCAGGGATTCAGCCAGGATCCCCCTCGATCGAAATTTACTCTCTATGATGAACTACCTTCGGTAGAGAAAATCCTTAAACCTGAGTATTCCGAGGATATGCTCGACTGGGGTAAGATGTTGTACCAATATCCGGTCAATTTTAACGATATCAACACTGCTTTTGCCCGTTGGGAAACCGCCAACAAGGGGATTAAAAATCCGTTGATCCGGTACTATAAACTGTGGCGCCGCCACATGGAACCCTTTGTTGATTACGACGGAACCATTGTGCTGCCCGATCCTGCAAAAATAACCGAAAATCTGCGCAGAGCTCAATCGCCCGAACAGCAGCGCATGAAAGCTCCGGCGGACGATAATGGTTCGGCCTGGACGTTTTGGGGGCCCAAGCAAACCTTCTGGTTGAACGAAAGCGGCAGCTCGGCCACACCTAAAGCGGCCCCCTGGCAGGTGAATGTGTATTCGATGGACGTTTCGGAAGCAAATCCTGACGTGATTTATGTAGGAACCGAAACCAGCTTTGTCAACAAATCGACCGACCGGGGCAAAACCTGGCAACTGCTGGGACTGAAGTATGTATTCGGCGGGGGCGTTTCGGCGATTGCCGTGCATCCCCTCAATCCCGATACGGTATACGTGGCGGCGGGTAATACGGTTCACCGCAGTTTTGATGGTGGTGCCACCTGGGTGCGTACTTCGGCTTCGTTCTACGCCAACCGCATGAAGCTCGACCCGACGCGGCCGTCGCGTATCCTGGCGTCCACCAACAACGGTGTTTATATTTCCGAAAACCGCGGAGTGAGCTGGTCGCGCAAATCGTTTCAGGATAGCTGGGATATTGAACTCAAACCGGGAAGCCCCGATACTATTTTTGCGCTGACGCAAACCAGCGACAACTTCTTCCGCATCCTGCAATCGACCAACGATGGAAGTTCGTTTGCCGAAATTGCCACTTTCCCTACCGATATTCCGCAGGTGTCGGGCGGTTTGCTGGCAGTAACTCCCAAAAACCCGAACGTGATGTACGCGGTTTTCCTGAGCAAGGACGCCAACAACAATGGTGTGCCCTACATTTACAAAGGCACTTTTGCCAACGATACATGGACCTGGGTGAAACGGGCGACGGGAAAAACATCGGCACTGCAAATGGATAACGGCCAGGGATATTTCGACCTGGTGCTGGAAGTGTCGCCGCTCAATGAAAATATGGTATACGCCGGTACTACCACCTTGTTTAAATCGGTAACCGGAGGATCGTCGTTCTATGCAATCGGAGGCTATTATGGTAATTTCTCCATTCATCCCGATATTCAGGATATGAAAATTTTGTCCAACGGCGATACCTGGGTAACGACCGATGGCGGTATGAATCTTTCGAAAGATAATTTCAACCTGCAGTCGAACTTCTTTCCTCTCAACGATGGATTGATCGGTTCCGATATGTGGGGTTTCGACCAGGCTTGGAATGAGGATATAATTGTGGGTGGGCGTTATCATAACGGAAATACTGCCATTACCGACTTTTATGGTAATAAGGCCCTGCGCATGGGGGGCGCCGAATCGCCCACCGGTTGGTTGTTGAAAGGTAAATCGCGCCATGTGGCCTTTGACGATTTGGGCGATGGCTGGATTCTTCCGCGTACGGCCGAAGGGCGTCCCGAAGGACGGTTTATTTTCAGTAAACATCCCAATATGGACCAGTACGGTGCTCTCCGCAGTAATGTGGTTACACATCCCAATTACTCCGGAACGCTTTACCTCGGCAGCGAAAACAGTATCTGGGTAACCACCAACTACGGACAATCCTTCGACTTGTTGTATACCTTCGCAGGTCGCGTTCGTTACCTCGATATCAGTCGCGCCAATCCGAAAGTGATGTATGCCGATGTGGATGGTGCAAGCAATGGATTGTATCGTACAATTGACGGTGGTAAAACATGGTCGCGCCGCAGTCAGGTCGATAACTGGAATGGTAAGGTGGCCTTTGCGATTTCACCCTACAATGCCAATGTAATATATGCTGCAAAACAGGTGGGAGCCTGGGATAATTACAACTCGGAAATGTATAAATCGACCAACGGAGGTGCTACCTGGATGCCCTATTCTTCGTTCGGACGATCGGTGAAGTGGATAACCATACAACCTACAAAAGAAGGAAAAGATCTCGTGTACGCCATCATCAGTTCGGTAAGCGGTAATCCGGGAACGGTGATGATACGTAAAGACGGCGAAACTGCCTGGCGCGAATTCGATAATGGCTATCCATCCGGTATGCGTCCTATTGCCGGAGCCATATTCTTCCGCGATAGCAAATTGAGGGTTGCGGGTAATGGCGGTGTGTGGGAATCGCCCCTGGCCGAACCTGAATTTACGCCTGTGCTTACCCCATGGGTCGACCAGGCCGTTTACAATTGTACCGAGGATACGATTTATTTCGACGATCATTCGATGATCAATCATCGCGGGGTAAGCTGGAAATGGGAGATTACGCCCGCGCCCCGGTACATCTCCGATCCGAACATCAGGAATCCCAAAGCAGTGTTCGATAATCCGGGAAAATATTCGGTGAAGATGACCGTTACAACCCCCGACGATACCTATACAACTACGATCGACGATTTGTTTGAAATTAAATCCTGTCCCTCGATCGACGATTGTAACAATCCGGGAGTAGTGCCGCAAAAGGCATGGAAACTGGTATATGCCGATAGCTACCAGTATGGGAATGAGCCGGCAAAGGCATTTGATGGAAATCCGTCAACGATCTGGCATACGGCCTGGGGCGCCGGTGAACCTCAGCCGCCTCACGAAATCCAGATCGATATGGGCGAACAGTATCTGTTGAGTCAGCTTACCTATGTGCCGCGTACCGATCAGTCGAACGGACGTATCAAGGAATATGAGCTGTATGTATCCGACGATAAAACCAATTGGGGGACGGCGGTAGCAACAGGCAGCTGGGAAAATTCGGCAGCTCCCAAAAATATCCGCTTTACCCCCGTACCGGGCCGTTATTTCCGGTTGAGGGCCCTTAGCGAAGTAAATGGGAACGCCTGGACTTCGGCTGCCGAAATAAATGTGGTGGGATGCCGGGTTGTGTCATCGGTCGACGAAGTGGATTGGGCGAGCGATTTGAAAGCATTCCCCGTGCCGGCTACTACTCAGCTGAATGTTCAGTTACCGTTCAACGACGGTATTCATCCTTATTCGTATGAAATCATCGCGGTGAATGGAGCGCGGGTGGCTCAGGGGCTGACTTCGGCCGGCGACCGCACCTTGCAAATCGATTTATCGGAAGTTGCGAGTGGTTATTACCTGGTAAAACTCACCGATCATAGGGGCATCGTATACCGTTCGCGGTTCATGCGCCGGTAAGTGAGTGCACGAATACCGATATCCCGAACGAGGTGCCGGCTGCATGTGCCGGTACCTCGTTTTTAATCGGGGGTGTACGTTCTTCGGCGGCAGTTGTCCTATTTCAGTCAATTATTCCATTATTTCCGGCGATTTATCCTCTTATGCTCCATCGATAGCTGGTATCTTTGTGATCAGAATTTTTAAATCGTATAGCATGAAGTTTTTTAAGTTGACCCTGGCGATGTTGTTTATTTTCCAGTTACCCTTGTCGGCACAACAAATTCCGGCATTTCCGGGTGCTGCCGGAGGTGGAATGTATACAACAGGCGGACGTGGAGGAAATGTATTGTATGTTACCACTCTCGAGGATAATACATCGGCAGGCTCGCTTCGTTGGGCGATTAACCAGTCGGGTGCCCGGATTATTATGTTTAAGGTTTCGGGGATTATTGAATTGAAAAGTGCCCTTCGTATCAATAATGGAAATGTAACTATTGCCGGACAAACCGCTCCGGGCGACGGAATTTGCCTGAAAAATTACGAACTGAATATCAATGCCGACAACGTAATCATACGCTACATGCGTTTTCGCCTCGGCAACAAGGATCTCAACAACGAGAGCGATGCCATCTGGGGCAGGTACCGCAAAAACATCATCATCGACCATTGTTCGATGAGTTGGAGTATCGACGAATGTGCTTCGTTTTACAGCAACCAGAATTTCACGCTGCAATGGAGTGTTATTGCCGAATCGCTCAATAATGCCGGTCACAGCAAAGGGGCGCATGGATATGGTGGTTTGTGGGGAGGTAAAAACGCCTCTTTTCACCACAATCTGATTGCGCATCACAACAGCCGTAACCCTCGCTTTAACGGATGGAAACGTTCGGGGCTCAGTTATACCAATCCTCAGGACGAAGAGCGGCTCGATTTTCGCAATAATGTGATCTACAATTGGGGCGATAATAGTTCGTACGGAGGAGAGGCAGCCGGAAAATACAATATCGTCGGCAATTATTTCAAATACGGGCCGGCCACCAAATCGAGCGTCCGTTACAAAATTACCCAGGTCGATATCGATGCGTCGTCGACCTATCAGCCCCGTTTTGGCACCTATTATATTACCGATAATTTTGTATTCGGAAGTACCGCCAACACCCAGAATAACTGGACGACGACTGCCGTCACAACGGCATCGGGTGTGAATCGCGATGCCTGTAAAGCTGCTGTCCCGTTTCAGTACGAGGCAACCCCGACGCATACTGCCGAAATGGCTTTCGAAAAAGTACTCGACTATGCAGGTGCTTCGCTGGTGCGTGATGCTGTGGATACGCGTATTGTGAACGAAACCCGCAACGGAACTGCTACTTTCTCGGGTTCGGTTACCAAACGTCCGGGGTTGGTGGATAAACCTGAAGATGTGGGTGGGTATCCGGTCTACAACCAGACCGATGCACCGCTGGATTCGGATAACGATGGAATTCCCGACGGATGGCTCGAACAGAATCACCCCGGCAAAACGGCAAAAGACCTGCACGAAAGCGGCTATACCTACGTGGAATTGTATATCAACAGCCTTGTCGACGAAATTACGTTCAGGCAATATCAAAACGTATTGAATACTTCGGTTGGTGATGTAGTGATTTCGGACGCAGATGTACGCTGCACCGTGAACCATTTGTCCAACGAGCTGCTTATTGAAGCTGCGGTGCCGGTGCTTTCCGTTCGTATCTTCGATGTTTCGGGGCGTAAACTGTTGGAAAGAACCACGCAGTCGACCGCTGTACAGCTTTCTACCCAGGAAATTCAATCGCAGGTTGTGCTCATTCAGGTGTATCTGCAGGATCAATCTCAAAAAAGATTAAAAGTGATGCTGTGAAACTATTTTATGTTTAACTTTGCCGACTGTTTTATTGAATGAAATACAGCCATGGCAAAGTTATACGAATACAACAGGATATACGGAATTGTCAAGCGTTTTGTGATTTTTACCTTTCGGCAGTATTACGGAGAATTTGTAATCAATGGAAAGGAAAATATTCCAGCCGGGGGCCCTGTAATCTACACATCCAACCATACGAATGCACTGATGGATCCGCTGGCTATTATGTCGGTGGTGCCTCCTCGTACACCTGTGGTTTACCTGGCGCGATCCGATTATTTTCATAATCGCTGGATCCGTAAGCTAATGTTATATTTCAAGATTTTGCCTGCATTCCGAATACGGGAAGGAATCGGAAACGTAGATAAGAACTACGAAGTATTCAATCGCTGTCTTGAAGTGCTGCTCCACAATAAACCGGTAGGGATAATGCCTGAGGGTAGTCAGGGGTTCACAAAACAGATTCGGCAACTTGTAAAGGGAACTTTTCGTATTGCATTTGCCGCACAGCAAACGTACGGATTGCAGCCCGGTGTTAAAATCGTACCTATCGGGATCGACCTCGAAGATTTTGAAAAGTTTGGAAAACGGATTATTATCAATATAGGGGAACCGATTGAAGTAGCCGATTTTATGCCTGACTATCAGAAAAATCCTGCGATTGGATTAAATCGCCTGCGCGAAAAGCTCCGGCAGGATTTAATCGATCTTACCTTGCATATTCCGTCGCAACGCTACTACGATACAATTGAAACGGCGGCGGAAGTAGCCAATGAAAGTATTTCCCGGTTATTCAACGTGTTAAATGATACTATTTCCCGATTCAAAGTAAAACAAAAAATCGCATCCCATCTGCTGGATCTCGAAAACCGCCGTCCCGACGTAGTAATGCAACTGGAAAAGACCTGCAACGACTATCGTCGTCAACTCCTCAAACTCCATCTGCCCAATTGGGTGTTTGATCAACCCAATGGAATCAGCAGGTTGAAAATGAGTGGGCTGGTTGTTGCGCTGATGATTACTTTTCCGGTCTTTTTTCCTGGATTACTTGTCAATATGATGCCGTTTTTTGGCCCCGATTTGTTAATCAAATTATTTAAGCTTCATTTACCGGGAGGACTGAGCTCGCTACGTTTTGGTTTGGGAATTTTAATATTTCCTTTAGCTTATTTTATTCAGGCCTGGTTGATTTACAAAAAATTTGAACTTTCCATCTGGCAGTTTTTAATCCTCTTACCCTTACAGTTTATTCTTGGTAAATTTGCGTTCCGGTGGTATCAATATTTTCAACGTGTAGGTATGATGCTTCGATTCAAACATTTGCAACGACGGAGCAGTGAGGGTTTCAATCAGACGGTTGAACTTCACAATGAAATCTGCCGTTTGGTGATGTCGGCCTAGTGCGGAGTAAGAGGTGTAAAGCTGCTTGCCGAGGCTTTTCCTTTGCCGCCGCCGCGAAAGTAATTTCATGCTATAATAGTGCTCTATTTAAATGAAATTTTATTTGCCTCCTTTGAACACGAAATCCAGGCTGGATTCACTCAAACCTTTCAGAAGAAAGAGTGCCCGGATTACTTTTTCCACTAATATTTTATCTGTTTTTTTGGATTTTGCAATCTGCTCAATCCACTCTTTTGTAGTGCTTTTTTCGGAAATCATAAATTCAAATTTTTGACACTATTCTCAATTTGCTGTCATTTTATAGTTTGTAGTAGGGCATTTATCTTGTCTTTCTTTTTCTTTCTATCTGTATACCGGAGCATCGTACTCTCGTTAATAGTATAAGTTTCAAAAGCGTTTTGAAAGATTTTATATATTTCATTGCCCTGAAAGGAGATAAATTCTTTATCAGAAAATAAATCAACCAGGATTTTTTCCAAAGAAGCGGTTGAAATTTCATTTATTCGTTGAAGAGGAGCATAAGTCCAGGGGGCGAACGATGATGTAATCAGACCATTCTGACAGGTCATCAAAATGATACTTAACATTTATTACCGCCGGGTACTTTTCTTTCAGATTGTACTATACAGCATCAACCACATCACGCTCTACATCTACAAAACGAATATCAAAATTGACAAGATGCTGGCTAAACTGATTAATAACGGACAGTTCCCACACGAAGAAGTTTATATAGGAGAACTCCTTTTGTATATGTTTGGCTACCTTCTGAATTTTATTGGAAAGCATAGGCTCGAATGGGTTTGATTGACCTATTTTATAAACGCCCCGGCCTACTCGTTGTAGTTGTCCATTATGTACAAGATCATAGATTCTCCAATTTACAGTCGTCCTTGGAATTCCGGGTTCTTTTTCATTATAAAACTGAAAAATTGCATCAGTAGTAAAGAATTCATTCTTTGGAAAAAACGCCTGTAATTGCTTCAAATCAAATTTCATAATCAAAATTTTAATTTTACAAAAATAACAAATTAATGACACTAAAAACAAAAAAATGTCATTAATTTGAATAGAAATGTAGATAAAGTTTATCATCCTGAACAAATTCAAGGACCATCCGCAGGTGGTCAACCAGAATAAATTAAAATTTGATTAGAAACAGTGTTGTTTACACTTGAATATCTTTTTCTATATTTGTAGTTCAAAAATGAAAACAAGCAGAGCCGCATATTATCTTATTGTACTCTTGGTGATACTCCTTGCCGGGTGTGCAGACCGTGATGCTCGTGAAAAGCTTTCCTGGGCACACACCATGCTGGAAGAGAATCTATCGGACAGCGCCGCCAACCTGCTGGACTCCATTTACCTGCCGGAACGAATGGGGAAAGAATACCATATGGATTACCTGGTAACACGTGTGCAGGCTAAATACAAGGCTTACAGGGATGTGAAAGGGGATACTGCTGTGCTGGAAGCCGTGAAATATTACGAAAAGCAAGGAAAAAATAAAGAAAAGACAGCACAGGCTTACTACACGATGGGTTGTGTGTTGAGAGAACGAGGGGAAAACAAAAAAGCCATTACATATTTTAAAAAAGCTTTAAATACCTCACTCCTGACTAACGACTATACACAACAGGGATTATGTTTGGAAAATTTAGCATATATCTATGATGTCGAACTACTGAAAGACCAAGCAATAAGATATTATAAAAAAGCGTATGTCACATACTTAAAACAAAAAGGTACTGAAAGGAAACAAATCAATGTCTTAAATCAATTAGCAATTAATTTCATTTTGAAAAAAAATGTTGACAGCGCATTTTTATATTATGAAAAACAGAAGAAGATAGCCATAGCTCTTAACGATAGTAATGAAATAGTATCTGTTTTGAATAATATTGGAGTAGCCTATAATGAAAATAAGCAATATAATAAGTCTGTTAGTACATTAAATGAAGCTTTAAATTACCGCCCAATCACTGAATTAAAAAACAAAATTAACCACAATATTGCTCGTAGTTATATACAGCTTAAACAATACAGTTTAGCAAAACCATTTATTCAAGAATTATTAATAAGTATTCAAGGAACAACAGACCTTTATTATAAAAGCGCAGTACTAACTCTTTTAACTGATTACGAAAAACAAGCAGGCAATTATAAGCAAGCACTTGCTTACTCCACTGAAAAAAATCAACTTCAGCTCGAAATTTTAGAAACGAATCAAAGTAAAGCCCTGATTGAAGCCGAGAAAGAATTTGATTATACAGAAAAAGAGCTGGAAGCAGAAAATGCAAAACTGATCCAAAGAAACACGGTAATATTTTCAACGATTTTAGTTGTCTTACTGGTAATGTTAGGATTGACGCTAAGGAAAAAAGGAATTCAGGAACAAAAAAGCAAGGAAGCTAAACTAACCTATGAAAAAAACCTGAAAGAATCAGAAAACAAAGCTTTATCACAGCGGTTAAAACAATTTACCTACTCAGTCAATCAGTATAAAACATTGGTAACCCAAACACATAATCTGCATGACGTTATATATAGAAATGCAGAAGCCGGATGGTTTAAAGAAAATTCCGGGCAATTCCGGGCGATTATCCAGGCGCTTAAATCCACCGAGGATACGGTTATTAACAATATGGGTGAAATAGCAAAAACGTTTTTAATTGAGCAACTATTATTACCTGAAAAAATAATGGAAGTGTGCTCCGGTGAAGATTTAATTTTACTTCACAGGCTTTATACAGGTGATACACGTAATGATATTGCTGCCTTATTCAGAATAAAACCCCATACTCTTACCCAGCGCGTTTCACGTCTAAAAGAAAAGTTAAAACCTCTCCTCTCCGATAGTGATTTTAAAACCTTTTTTCATTAGACAAAAGGCTTTTTTAGGTCACAATTCACTGCTAAAGATTATTTTAATTGTTTGATTGTGAGATATTTAACTCAAAACAGGTAGGTCACAATTTTTTCAACTATTGTAAAGTTTTTAATATGCCTCTAATTTTGTGGTACTAATGATAATACCTTATAATTATGAACGCAAAAAAAATCTTTCTGTTCTTAACGATGACGCTCTATGTATCATTCGCTGTTATTGTGACTGCCGAAACAAATAGTATTGATTTGAAAGGCGCTCTCCAACAAAATCCTAAAGGTCCCTCCAGAGTTCCTACTGCACCTGCTTTAGAAGCCACCTTGTCGGAGAGTGTAATCCATGTTCTTTTTTGAATGAATTGGGTAATGTAACCATTACTATTACATCCGAGACAGGCGAAGTAGTCTATCAAAGTACTGTGCCTACCGGATATGGAATATCTGAAGTTATTGATACAAATGAATTTTCCGAAGGCAGTTACCTTATTACATTTACCAACGAAGGAAGTCTGGATCTTCAAGGTACATTTGAACTTTAAGTCACGAAGTAACTACACTTAAATCATTCTAAATTATTTCTTTTTTTGCTCTGAGATTCTATAAAGTTAAATCTCTGCATACGAGTCACGCTTTTAATGTAAGATTAATTAAAAAAAGTTAATATCTAATCTAGCGCTGTGTTTTGATACGGAAAATATACATATTCGCTGTGATGGTTACTATTTTTTGTTGCGTAAGCATTTATGCTTTAGGTCAAAAGAGTGCAGAAAGCATTACTTTAGATGAAGTGCTAAATGTTTTGTCTCTACAATCACCTGCGGCTCAAATTGAAAAACTTAATTTTCAGACTGAAATTTTAAAGTTTGAAAACTATAAAAAGAGTTTTCTACCAGCTTTATCGTTCAATTTTAATCCGATAAATTTCAACCGATCCTTGCGATTATTACAGCAACCCTCTGATGGAAGTTACTCTTATGTAGAAGACTATTCTAATAACAGTACAGCAGGTGTTTCAATCCATCAAAAAGTTGGGGCAACTGGAGGTGAATTTAATTTCAGTAGCAATATAAATTACCTTAACGAATTTTCCCGAAAGCGAAACAGTTTTAGCACAACTCCATTCTCAATCGGTTACTCTCAGCAACTTTGGGGTGGAGGAAAGCAGTATCGCTTGGAAAAAGAAATTGAATTTGCCAAAAACAAAATAGTTATTCAGCAATACTGTTCAAAACTATCTCAAATCCAACAACAAGTCTTGGAACTTTATATGGAAGCTCTTCTTGGGAAAATGGAGCAGGAACTGGCTCTGAAAACCTTCCAAAATAATGATACACTGTTACGACTTGCCCGTATTAAATTGAATAACGGACACATTACCGAATATGATGTAAAGCAAATAGAACTTCAAACATTAAAGGCTCAATATACTTATGAAAATGCACGCCAAAACTACATAGAAGTACAAGCTAAACTTGCTGTATTTTTGGGCATAAAAGAAATAGAGGTAGAAGTTCCAGCATTTGATATCCCTTTAACTATTGAAACAAGTACGGCGATGTTTTATGTAGAACAGAACAATCCGTTCACAAAACAACTTGAAATACAAAAATTTGAATCTGAACGCAGTTTATTTATGGCTAAATTAAATAATCGTTTTAACGGTAGAATTAGCTTAAATTATGGCGTAAACCAATATGCGGAAACCTTGGCTGAAGCTTACAGAAATGCGAATGCCCACCAGTCGGTTAATATTGGATTTCAAATACCAATTTTTCAGTGGGGTATTAATAAAAATAACATTCAAATAGCCGAAAACAGTTTTGAAGTCAGCAAAATAGAACAAGAAAGAAAGGTACGTGAATTTGAAATTGAAGTAAAAGAGAAAATAAATAGTTACAATTATTCTGTAATACTTTGGTCGAATGCAGAAAAAACTTTTAAATTGTCGCAAGATCAGTACAAACTGGTGATCCAAAAATTTTCTTTAGGAAGAGTTTCTGTATATGAGCTTATTACAGCCCAGAACGAACAGAATAATGCAATGCAGCGCTATTATTCTGCTATTAAAGATACCTATAATAGTTATTTTGCATTGAGAAGTATGGCATTATATGATTTTAAAGAGAATGTTGAATTGGAAAAATTATTTATGTAAGATATGGAGAACGAAGTAATTATAAGAAAAATAGTTGACTACATACTTCTTAACGCTTATTCTGTAAACTCTTCAGGGCTTTATAATGGAAAAGCAGGTATGGCTTGGGCGCTATTTGAAACAGCTCGTTTTCTTCAGGACGAATATATTGAAGAGCAAGCCTTAGAGTTGTTGCAGGAAGCGCTGATAAGCAAAACGGATGATATAAGTTTTGAAAATGGGTTAAGCGGGATTGGATATGTTTTGCTTTATTTAATAAAAAACGATTTTATTGATGCGGACTTTGATGAAGTGTTCAAGGAACAATACGAAAAAATATTGACAAGTTTTGAGGCACAAAAGAAGAATCCGGATGCCTTGCTGAACCTGATTCTGATAAATTATTTTCTTTTTGAATCAAAACAGTATCATAGTGATGATGAACGTATAGCGGATGCGATAAAAAACATCTTTGAAGCTAATGAGCTTTATTTAGCTACTCATTTTTTTGATTTCAGAGACATACATTATGTAAATAATAAGACTACGGTATTATCAAAGTTTAATACCTATTTAAAAATTGTTTACGACTGTAAATATGGAGATTATTCACGGGTAGTTCTAAATGACTATGCAGATTTGTATAGAAGTGGACGATTAATAAGTAGCTATTTATCTGCATATTATTTACATAAATTTAATGATTTGGGTAAATATTGTGATGTTATCACAGATAATAAGCAATATTCTGTTTTAGTGAATGCAAGTTTAAGAAACCATATTGATTTTTCAAAGAGCGATAAGTTTATTAATCAACTTTTAAAAAATAAAGAAAAGAACTTTGAAAAAAAAATTTTAGCGCTAATCCCGTCTGGAACATATATAGCTGGATATGAACAAGGTCTCAGCAGACTGCTGATTTATTTAACAAACAAAAGTGCAAATTTAGTATAATATATTATGTCAAATATCAATCTATATCTTTTCGATATGTCCCAAGCTTCTAATACTTCCGGCGTGGACAGGTATGTAAATACGCTGATTAGCGGACTTCGGGATATTGCGGAGATATATGTGCATTGGATACACCTTAGGAATGACGACATGCTGCTTTTTCCTAAAGAAGAAAAGATTGATTATTATATCAAATACAGCATCCCGATGCCGCAGCTGTATAACACAATAATAGCTGAGCGTTTCTGGATACGGAAATACAACGAACAGGTTTATAGGCTTACCAAACATCTATTTGAAGGAAAAGAAAATTGCATTATCCACTTACATACGCTTAATTTGATAGATTTGGCGGTATATATCCGCGAACTGACTAGCTGCAAGATAATCACTCACCTTCACTGCATTCCATGGAAAGGACTGTATGATAGCAATAAGAAACTTTTCAACAAACTCTATGAGTTAACTTACGGTAATGCTGAAAATGCAGAAAAGCCAACCTCTGAGATTTATGTAAACAATAATTGTGAAATGCAATCCTACACGGCACCCGATGCACTAATATGTGTAACCAACTGTGCTGTAGATTTCCTAAAAAGCTGCATACATGATTATTCTGATAATATACGCGTTGTCCCTAATGGGATAAATGATTCCAATTTGTTAGTAAAGACACGAAAAGATAAAACGCCGAAGGATAAATTTCACTGTCTATTCGTGGGTGTAGTAAGTGAGAGCAAGGGTATTATGTATATTCTAAAAGCCTTTCGTTTGGTGCAGCAGCAAGGTTTCAAAGTTTCACTGACCATTGCCGGAACTTGCCATCCGCAGTTTCGAAATAAATTGAAACTGGATTTCCCTGATTTGGAAGTTGATGTAAAAGGGCGAATTCCTTTTGATGAATTAAAAGAACTTTATGTAACATGCGATATAGGAATAATTGCATCGTTGCAAGAGCAAGCCAGTTATGTGGCAATAGAAATGGCTATGTTCGGCTTACCGATCATAACAACGGCTATTGATGGCTTAGACGAGATGTTTACAGATGAAGTAAATGCTCTAAAAGTACAAACGAAGTTCTCTCCCGTATTAGGACTTTCTGTAGATGTAGAAATGATGGCAGCCCAATTAATGCGCTTAATAAGGGATGTAAATTTGAGAAAGATATTGAGTAAAAATGTCCGGAAACTGTATGAGGAGAAATTAAATCTCGAACTGATGGTAAACAGAACCGTCGAAGTCTATAGAGAGTTAAACCAGAGATAAAATGCAGTAATGACAGAAGATAATAACAAGCAAACACCAACTATCTCCATTGTAATGCCGGCATACAATGCAGCAATGTATATCAGAGATGCTATAGACAGTATTATGTGTCAGTCATTCACAGATTTTGAGTGTATCATTGTGGATGATGGCTCTACAGATACTACATGCGATATTATTCGCGCTTACAATGACAAACGAATTGTGTTATTGAAAAATAGGCATGATTTTATCGCTTCGCTTAATCTTGGGATGGATGCAGCGCAAGGCAAATATATAGCCCGTATGGATGCCGATGATATTATGCACCCTGACAGGTTGAAAATCCAGCATGCAATAATGGAAGCGGAACAGAGCATTACGGTGTGTGGCACATGGATGCAGCATTTTGGGAAGGACATACCTCCCGGAAACATTGCTGGAAGTATAAGTGGATTAGTTGAATATCCCTTGCTACAATTTCTAAAAGGAAATTTTATGTTTCATCCTACAGCACTTGTACAAAAGGATTTTTGGAAGGAGAATCACCTGCAATACGAAAACTATGCATCTGCCGAAGATATGAAACTATGGACTGAAATTGCAAAATTAGGCGGTGTGTTTTATATCGAAAACCAACCATTGCTGTACTATAGAATTTCAGAAACGCAGGTTACTAATCAAAAAAGAAATGAGCAAAAAGCCACTACTGAGCAAATATTGCTTGAAACGCTTAATTGGCTTTTAGACAGAAATAAAGACAATTATCCGGAATTTGAAGAATGCTTCAATGTTTTAATCAAGCTTCAAGAAAAAGAGTTAATTAGCTTTAGCGGAATGCTACAAATCCTACAAAAAATATTAATTACAAATAAAAACAAGTTAGAATTAGCTTGAAAAATCAATTTATTAATTATTAGAATCAATTCTTATGAAAAGAAGAAAAGTAACAGTAGAAAGTTTAACTGAATTGGCAAAAAAAATGCCGGTGTTAAGCGAAGAGGTACAAAGCTCATTTATTGGAGGAGGAACAGTGAAAATAACTGTGAATCGGTCTTTTTATGGAGATAACTCGACAATGAGTTATTTCTTAGCAACTGCTTATGATGATAACGGAAATGTCATATCATCTATGTCTGGTATGTTTTTAGAACCTACTGTAGATTATGATAGGAGTACTGTCGAAAATTCTGACACAGCCATTAAATATGGAACATATAATGTTGTCCCGAGCACTTTTAATGGGCAAACTGGTTATTATGAGGTAACTGGAGTGGAAGGACGTACAAATATTAAAATACACTTAGGAAATACTGGTGATGATACAACAGGGTGTCTGCTACCGGGAACTACTGGGTATTACAACTCAACAACAGGAGAATCTACAGTAACTGGAAGCAAGAATATGATGGATCAACTTAGAAATTTTCTAGGTTCTTATGGGAGTAGCGGAATAACAATGCAAATATCAGCTTAGGGAGGTTATTATGAAAAATAAAATGTTATTTCTGATAATTTTTATAGTATCAGTAACCGCTAATGTAAAGTCACAAACCTTTCCCATAGATACGGCAAAATTAAACACATCTTTTAGAGAGCTAGTTAATAATCCGAACACTTTAGAACGACAAAAAGCATTTTTTGATGCTTTCCCAAATACATGGAATGAGTTTATAATGACATATCAGTATAGTTCGAAAAATAATTATGACTTAACGATGTATAATCTTGCCCAAAAGCAAATAGATGCCTTAGATGGTAAAGTAACCCTGATAAAAGACAGTATATATTGTAAGAAAATAGTCAACATTGCTGTAGGTGGAAAACTAGATGCAGACGCTCCAAATTACTTCAAAGTATTATTACACAGAATAATGTGGCGCAGAATGGATGGTATTCTCGTGGCTATCTCTAAACTTCGTAAAGGACACCAAATGCAATTTTGGCAATTTTACTGGTCTAATCCGGTTAAAAGCAAGCAGTTAGAAACAGAATATAACCGTTTGTTAAAATTGAATATAGATACTTATCCCGAAGAAATGAAAACGATGAAAATAGCTTTCGAGTATTTTTATGATGGAGTGAATATTGATGGAGGTTATCTAAAAGAGTAGATTTGCAACAATCGCATTGAGGGAGAATTTTTGTTTTCTCTCAATGCTTTTAAAAAACATCCAACTATAAGATTAAATATTAACCAGTAGTGCATTGGAATATAAGTTTTGTGTTGTAGTTTTCATCTAAAAAGCAATCTAATCTTACAAGACGGTTTGAACAAAAATGACTCTTTTGGCAAACATATATTTATGTTTTAACCAAGACTAATACCTAAGATTATTAGAGTGTTTAATTTTTGCTTTAGAATAATTTGAACTATGGATATTTGTTTCCTATCATACTTAAATCCATTTGATATAAAGAGTTGGTCAGGCACTTTATATCATATGACAGCTTTCTTAGCTAAACAAAACACAGTAGAATGGATTGGGGATAATGTGGTTTCCCAATCTTATGCTTATCGTTCCAAGGTAGAATACTATCCCGAGTTTTACGCTCAGCTATATGGCAGTATTCTCTCAGAAAGGATAAACAGATATAATTTTGATGTCGTAATTGTCCGAGACTACTTTTTGGGGGCATACTTGGATGTAAGTATACCGATAATTTATATAGGAGATACTACTTTTCGCTTATTTAAGGATAATATGTCCTTACCATCAAAGGAATTTGAAGAAACGGCTGATGAAATTGAAAGGAAGATGATAGAAAACGCAGATAGTGTTATTTTTTCTTCAAATTGGGCTAAAGAAAGTGCTGTTAATGATTATTCTTGTAAAAAAGAAAAAACCCATGTTGTTGAATTTGGGGCAAATATTCCAGCTCTATCAGAATATGAGATTGACATCCGTACAGATGCTTGTAATTTAGTTTATATCGGAAAAGAATGGCAACGAAAAGGCGGTGTTAAAGTTTTAGATGTCTATCGCTTACTGAAGCAAGAGGAAATAAGGTGCACTTTAACAATTATAGGTTCAACTCCGGAATATAAATTAGAAGTTGATAATGATTTGATTATTATTCCTCATTTAGATAAATCTAAAAAAGAAGATTTAGACAAACTGGGGCAGATTTTAAGAAAATCGCATTTTCTTATCCTGCCGACAAAATTTGAACCTTTCGGCATCGTATTCTGTGAAGCCTCTGCTTATGGTGTGCCAAGTATAGCAGCTGATGTGGGTGGAGTAAGTCAGCCTGTTCGTGAAGGTAAAAACGGATTTTTACTTCCCCCCCTGGCTACGGCGGAAGATTACGCTGAAAAAATAAAGACAGTATTTAGTGATAAGGAAAGTTATCTGAAACTTCGGGCATCATCTCGTCATGAGTATGAAACGAGACTGAACTGGGATGTCTGGAGTGAGAAAGTAAATAAAATTTTAGAGGATACAGTTGAAAACTATAAAAAGAAAAATGGCTGATAATTTAAATGATTTCTACCTTCCTGTATATATCATTAATCTCAAAGACCGCAGAGAACGGCGAAAACACATAGAAGAGCAATTTCTTGATAAACCGGAATTTGAAATTGAATGGATAGAAGCTGTAGAGCATTCTATTGGAGCAGTTGGGCTGTGGCAAAGCATGGTAAAAGCAGTACAAACAGCCATAGAGCGGGATGATGATATTATGATTATCTGCGAAGATGACCACATCTTTACTCCGTTTTACTGTCAAGAATATTTTTTTACCAATATTATTGAAGCTAATAAACAATGTCCTGATTTACTTTCGGGTGGTATTGGGGGATTTGGTAATGCCGTACCTGTTGATACTAATCGATACTGGGTAGATTGGTTTTGGTGTACACAGTTTATTGTTGTCTTCAAACCGCTTTTTCAGAAAATACTGGATTATGATTTCAAAGACTCGGATACTGCCGATGGTGTTTTATCAGTTATAACCAAAGATAAAATGACTATCTATCCTTTCATTTCCATTCAAAAAGATTTTGGCTACTCCGATGTTACTCGTTCAAATAATGAAATATCAGGGATGATTACCAATCATTTCAGACAGACCGATAACCGGTTAGGAGTAATCCATTATGTAGCAAACAAATTTAGAAAAAGTGCCAATAACAAATGATAAGCAACGAATACAATAAAAACAAGCAAGACACTCCCATACACTCATCTCTACCGGCTGTAATACCGGAAAATCAAGTAGAAGAACCAAATAAACATGACGATTTAAGTCAGAAGTCGGAAGAAGTACAAGCTATTATAGATCGAATGCCTACTTATTGGACTAAATGGGTAGTCCTTTGTGTAGGCATTTTAATGGGTATAATTATTCTGCTGGGTTTTCTGATACAATATCCCGATACAGTCGATGGGCAAATATCTGTGACAGCTACAACGGCTCCTGTTCGCTTGGTTGCAAACGGCAACGGACGCATTACCCTCCTTCAAAGTAATAAAACACAACTACAAAAAGGGGATGTGATTGCTTACATGGAAAGCGGAGCTGACTATAAACATATCCTGTTGGTGGACACCGTACTCAATCGTTTAAACAGGAATTTATCCGCTAAAATATCTTTGCCAAACACACTGATACTTGGTGAAGTCAGTTCTTCCTACAATGCTTTCCTTCTTGCTTTTTTTCAATATAAACGATTGGTCTCATCAGATATTTATACCACTATGCGGCAAAACCTCCGCCAGCAAATCCAATCAGATGAGGCTGTTGTTGCGAATTTGAATAATGAAGTGCAACTTAAAAATCAGATTCTTCATGTTTCCGCTGATCAGTTACAAAAAGATAGTGTCTTACTTGCAGCGAAAGGCATTAGTGAACAAGAATACAAACAGCAGCAAAATACTCATCTATCTCTTCAGGAAGCCCGATTAAATTTACAAAGCAGCCAGCAAATGAAACAGTCGGAAGTTGCCCGCAATCATTTGGAAATACAACGCACTCTTTTAGAAGAAACCGAGGCCAAAGAAAAAGCTTATTCTGATTATATCACACGAAAAAACGAATTGGAAAACTCCATAAATCTATGGAAAGAACGTTACTTACAATATGCGCCCATAGAGGGTGAATTAGAATATCTCGGTTTCTGGCGGGACAATAGTTTTGTACAAGCGGGACAGGAACTTTTCTCTATTATTCCTGATAAAAATAACATCTTGGGTGAAGTAATGATTCCATCATTCGGCGCCGGAAAAGTAGAAGTAGGGCAAACTGCTAATGTGAAAATTAATAACTATCCTTACGATGAATACGGACTACTGAAAGGTATCGTTAAATCCGTGTCTAGGGTTACAAATAGATTGAAAACCTCAAATGGAGATGTAGATGCCTATTTAGTTGTAATTTCTTTTCCGGAAGGTACGGTTACAAATTTTGGCAAAACACTTCCTCTTGACTTTGAAAGTAAAGGTACCGCCGAAATCATCACCAAGCGCAAACGGCTTATCGAAAGACTGTTTGATAATTTAAAATCTAAAGGAGAAAAATAGAATATGCTCTTACATCGTTTCCCTGTAGAATACCAGATGGATTCGCAAGACTGCGGACCGGCTTCACTTAAAATTATAGCCAAACATTTCGGCAAGTTTTATTCTTTACAGTTTATGCGTGATCGCTGCGGCATTACTAAAGAAGGCGTATCGCTACTCGACCTCAGCACCGGAGCCGAAAGCATCGGGCTTCGTACGCTTGCTATCAAGTGTACTATTGACGATGTGGTAAACAGCATTCCCTTTCCGGCTATCGTGTTTTGGAAAGACAGCCACTTCATCGTGGTGTATCATTCCGATAAAAAACATATCTGGGTTTCCGATCCTGCAAAAGGACGCATCAAGTACAGCCACGAGGAATTTAAGCGAGGCTGGTATCAGAAAGGCGAAAATCAAGGTGTACTGCTTGCTGTAGAACCCACTGCCGATTTCAAAGACAGTAAAGCCGAACGGGAGCAGAAAAAGAATAGTTTTTCGAGCATTCTGAAATATTTCTTTCCCTACAAGAGCAATTTCGGGCTGATATTCGTTATTATGCTCGTTGTTACCGCCTTGCAGGGAATACTGCCCTTTATTTCCAAAGCGGTAATAGATGTGGGTATCAAAACTTCGGATGTGAAGTTTATCAATATGGTGCTGATTGGCAATATCAGCATCTTGTTGAGTGTAATGATTTTCAATGTCTTACGAGATTGGATCTTGCTCCACATCACAGCACGGGTAAACATCGCCCTTATTTCAGATTACCTGATAAAGCTGATGAAACTGCCTGTAACTTTTTTTGAAAATAAACTGTTGGGCGATATTCTTCAGCGGGCGCAAGACCACGAACGTATCCGGAGTTTTATTATGAATAATTCGCTGGCTTTGATATTTTCCATACTCACGTTTGTCGTTTTTGCTGTCATACTCTTGATTTACAATGCTGTTATATTTTACATTTTCTTAGCTGGTTCTATCTTGTACGTTTGCTGGGTGTTGCTGTTTTTAAGCATTCGCAAAAAGTTAGACTGGGAATATTTTGAACTGCTTTCAAAGAATCAGAGTTACTGGGTGGAAACCGTTTCAGCCATCCAGGATATCAAGATTTACAATTACGAAAAACACCGCCGATGGAAATGGGAAGAAATTCAGGCACGTTTGTATCATGTAAATAAGCGGGTTTTAGCAGTTACGAATGCACAAAATTTAGGAGCACAGTTTGTGGAGAGCATAAAAAATATGGCTATCGTGTTTTTCTGTGCTATGGCGGTAATAAAAGGCGATATTACCTTCGGGGTAATGATATCTACCCAGTTTATCATCGGAATGCTTAACGGGCCGTTAGTGCAGTTTAAAAACTTCGTTGTTTCGGCACAATATGCTAAAATCAGTTTTCTGCGCATCAATGAAATCCGCCAGCTCGAAGACGAAGAAGAACTGCTGTCTATCGGAAGCACAACCATCTTGCCAGAAAAGAAAACCATCAGGTTGGAGAATGTCCATTTTCAATATACCCAAAACTCGCCGTTGGTCTTGCGAAATATTTACCTGCAAATCCCGGAAAATAAAATTACTGCGATTGTGGGTGGAAGCGGAAGTGGAAAATCAACCTTGCTGAAACTTTTAGTTCGGCTATACAAGCCCAGTTACGGCGAGATAAAAATGGACACGATGAACGTGAATGCCATTAATCTGCGTAATTGGCGGGATATGTGCGGTGTAGTAATGCAAGACGGAAAAATGTTCAGCGACACTATTCTAAATAATATCGTGCTGGACGCAGAGCGCATTGATTACGACCGACTTCGTGAAGTTTGCCGTATAACCCAAATAGAAGATGAAATTAACGCGATGCCCAAAGGTTTTGAAACTGTTATCGGGGAAACAGGACGAGGCTTAAGTGGTGGGCAGAAACAGCGTTTATTAATAGCACGAGCTTTATATAAAGACCCCAAATTTTTGTTTTTAGATGAAGCTACTAATGCCTTGGATACCATCAACGAACGAAAAATTGTGGATGCACTAAATAACGCTTTTGAACACCGTACGGTGGTAGTAATAGCCCACCGCCTCAGCACTATCCGCAATGCCGACCAAATAGTGGTGCTTGATAAAGGTTTTATCGTAGAAATTGGTACCCACGAAACCCTTATGGAGAAAAAAGGACACTATTTTGAGTTAGTATCGTCGCAGATGCAGACGTCATAATATTAGAGCGTTGAATTTCTGATTGCAAAGGAAAATGGTGATTACTTGGTGATAGCATTCACCAGAAAATAACTTCAAGCTGTTTACTCTATTTTGGGAGCGCCTAACAGTTTATCTAATTCTGGGCGGGAAATCTTGGTGTATTTGCCAACCTTGACTCTGGGAATATTATGGTAGGTTGCGTAATGATATAGCTGGTCACGGGTGAGATTGAACTTCTCCATTGCTTCTGCCACTGTGTAGTATTGTGGTTCTTCGGGTTCGGCTACCCCTTTGGCTATATCGAAATGTTTCTTGGAGTAATAGACCATAATGCCCTCTTTCTTTTTAGGGATGGCATTTGAAGATGCAAGGCTATAGATGGAAGCCAAAGTCATTCTGAACTTCTCTTGAATTTCTGCTACCGTGTACCATTCCGTTATTTCCGGGTCAGCGGCTTTTTTGGCAAAGTAGTTGTCGATGTGCTTTTTGCTCCAATAGGTTTTACCACGATTGAATGTCCGGGGGATATTATGCTTCTTGGCGACTACGAATATCCATGAATCTTTGACGTTATACTTTTCTTTGACTTCGGCGGTGGTGTAGAACTCGGTGATGGGAGCACGTTCTTTAGGATGCCTTTTATTGTAAGAAACCGGATTCTCAAATAAGGCATCAATATCCTTTCGCCTGATAAGTGTTTTTCCCTTGAATTGAACCGCCTTTATTGTATTGTCCGCCATGTAACGATAAATACTGGCACGACTAACTCCTAAAAGCTTGGCCGCTTCGGTGGGAGTAAAAAACTCTTTTTGCTCCAAATCCTTTATAGGCTCGTTTAGTTCTTGGATGGATTGCTCTTTCTGATAGGCTGCAACGCGTTCTTTTCTCACTCGGTCTTTGTACGCTGCACTGGCGCACTTGTGTGAGCAACAGGAGGTGCTCATCTTATGTGCTGTAAAAACCTGTCCACACCACATACATTTCTTTTGAATGTCAATGTTACTACTCATTTTTTCGCTTGTTATTTCGCCAAAACTGTCTCATGGCGTCTCACCACGTCTCATGATGTCTCAAATCTCCACTACCTGTTTGGTGAGAAACAGGTGTCAAACCATCGAGACACAAATGCGGTACAAAAATGAGCTGAAAATGCATTATTAACGATTACTATCGCCAATACGCACAAAAAGAAAGGCGCTCATAATGAACGCCTTAATAATCAATTGTAATCTATGCTAATCGTTGGAAATCACCCCTTACTTGCCGATGCAGAACTTACTGAAGATATTTCCCAGGATTTCGTCGTTGGAGATCTGTCCGGTAATGGTTCCCAGGTGGAACATACATTCGCGGATGTCCTGCGACAGAAAGTCGCTGCCGAGTCCGTTTTCAAGTCCTTCCGATACCCGACGGATAGCTGCCAGCGCCTTTTGTAAGGCTTCGTAGTGACGCAGGTTACTTACAATTAAATCGCCGGGATGTATTTCGGGAATTTGGGAAGCCCGGAGCAGCGCATCTTCCAGAAGGTGCGTGTTTTCACGTTTTTTTGCCGAGATGTAGATGCGTTCGCCATCGTAATTGGCAAACAACTGATCCAATACTTCCCGTTCTTCCAGGGTGATTTTATCGATTTTGTTGAAAACCAATATGATTTTCTTACCTTCCGATTTCCTGTAAATTTTGTCGGTTAACCATTCCATATGTTCGCTCAGCGACGTGGCATCGAGAATCCAGAGTACGATTGAAGCCTGTTCAATTTTTTTGAATGTCCGTTCTATGCCCATACTTTCGATGGTGTCGGTGGTTTTGCGAATACCTGCCGTGTCGATAAACCGGAAATCGACTCCTCGCAACGAAATGGTGTCTTCGATTACGTCGCGGGTTGTTCCATGGATATCGGATACAATCGCCTTGTCGTCGTTGAGCAGTACATTCAGCAAGGTCGATTTGCCCACGTTGGTTTCGCCCACCAGGGCTACCGGGATTCCGTTTTTAAGGGCATTTCCTACGCGGAACGAGTCGGCCAGCCGGGTAATGTGCTGTTCGATGTTGACCACCAGCTCTTTCAGTTGCGAACGATCGGCAAACTCCACATCTTCTTC
The DNA here is from genome assembly GCA_001898935.1 of Paludibacter sp. 47-17. GTDB lineage: Bacteria > Bacteroidota > Bacteroidia > Bacteroidales > Paludibacteraceae > Paludibacter. The sequence goes on along the minus strand of MKVT01000006.1, from coordinate 114,458 downwards.
CGAAAAGTCGAGTTCAAGTTCGATAAGCGATACGAAGTCGAGCAAGTGTGTACGCAGTGTGCCCAACTGATGCGAAAAGCCTCCCCGCATTTGGTGGATCGCCATGCGATGGGTCGATGCCGATTGTGAGGCGATCAGATCGGCCACTGCTTCGGCTTGCGACAAGTCCATTTTCCCATTCAGAAACGCCCGTTGTGTAAATTCGCCGGGCTGTGCGAGGGTACAACCGTTTTTCAGGAGTAATTCCAGCAATGTCTGCTGAATGTAAACCGAACCATGACACGAAATCTCCACAACATCTTCGCCTGTATAACTATTGGGTGCTCTGAATACTGTGACCAGCACATCGTCGATTGTTTCGTTGTCGTGTGTTACGATATGGCCATACGATACCGAGTTTGCTGCCTGTTCGGCAAACTTCAGCGTGCTTCGTAGGGGAACGTACAGTCTGGCTACCACTTCAATGGCGAGGGGGCCCGAAACCCGTATCACCGCTATACCACCTGTCCCCGGAGCTGTGGCAACGGCGCAAATAGTTGCTGTTGATGGATGTGTCATTCCTGTGCTATTAAATTCTATCCAGTACCTTCACAATCAATTCTTCGATATAGGGTTGGTAATTGGTGTTGGCAGCTTCTACACGGCGATTGGCGATCACGCAGCATACAGTCATAGCCTTATGGCCCATCATTTTCGACAGACCTGCAATTGCCGAACCTTCCATTTCGTAGTTGGTGATTTTATAGTGCTTGAAGCGGAACGCTTCAATTTTGTCGTTGATACGCGGGTCGGCGAGCCCGATGCGCAACACACGACCCTGCGGACCATAAAATCCATTGGCCGAAATGGTTACTCCGCGGATCATATCGTCCCTTCCAATTTGTTCGACAAGTCCGGCATCGGCATCCACTACATACGGGGCTGCCAGCTGAGGGTTCCATTCCAGCTGCTGTTTCAGCGCTTCTTCAAACGGGAGATCGCTCACGGCATCACGTCCTTCGTAGAAATTGAGCATCCCATCGAATCCGATCGATTTTTCGGAAATAAGAAAGCTGCCGAGGGGGATGTCGGGTTGCATTCCGCCCGAAGTACCGATACGAACCAGCGTGAGCTGCCTGAATACAGGTTTTTCCATCCGGGTCGATAAATCGATATTGGCCAGGGCATCGAGTTCGTTCACTACAATATCAATATTGTCGGTGCCTATTCCGGTGGAAAGTACCGTGATACGCTTGCCTTTATACGATCCTGTTATGGTTTTAAACTCCCGGTTGGAAATGTCACATTCGATCGTGTCAAAATGACCGGCTACATTGGCCACCCGGCCGGGATCGCCGACCAGAATCACCCTGTCGGCCAGTTGTTCGGGTTGCACATGCAGGTGGAAAATACTGCCATCCGCGTTGACGATTAATTCGGAAGGCGGGAAATATCGTGCACTCATAGTTGTTGTATTAAATATGTACCGTACAAAGATAATGATTTTATTTACTTACAGCAATAATTCTCTATCTTTGCAGCCGGCAGAATTCCGAATTACACAACCCTGCTTTAATTGTAGCATTAGTTCTATGAAGCAACATCCCTTGCCCTCGCCGCTGATCGCCATAATGCCCGTGGTGGTATTAATAATACTGGTAGCCTTATCGTTGGTGCTTTTTGGGGTCGACGCCCTCAGCGGTGCCAGTCAGATGTCGCTGTTGGCAGCTGCCGGCTTTGCTTTGCTGCTCGGGCGTTTTACCATCCCTTTTCACTGGAGCGATTTTGAAAAGCAGCTGCACCGGAATTTCAAAAATATTTCAAGTGCGCTTATTATCCTGCTTATCATCGGAGCACTCTCGGCCACCTGGATGCTCAGCGGGGTAGTGCCCTTGTTTATTGTTTATGGTATGAAACTGATTCATCCGGCTGTTTTTTTACTGGCGGCATGTGTAATAAGTGCCGTGGTGTCGGTGCTCACCGGTAGTTCGTGGACTACTATTGCCACGGTAGGGTTGGCATTGCTGGGCATTGGGAAAGCGCTGGGTTTTGCCGAAGGCTGGATAGCCGGAGCCATTGTTTCGGGAGCTTATTTCGGGGATAAAATATCGCCACTGTCGGATACTACCGTACTGGCCTCGTCGGTTACCGGTACGCCTCTTTTTACGCATATCCGCTATATGCTTAATACGACCATTCCCTCATTTGCGATTACCTTGCTTTTATATGCCCTGGCAGGGTGGTTGGCGCCCTCCTCGGGTTCGGGGGCGGCTACGCATTATGAGGAAATTCTTACCCGTCGTTTCGTACTTTCGCCCTGGTTGTTGCTGGTTCCGCTGCTCACTACCCTCATGATTATCCGGCGCTGGCCGGCATTAGTAACGCTTTTTTTATCGATGTTGCTGGCGCTTGGTGCAGCGGTCGTGTTTCAACCCGGATTGATCCGGGAAATCGGCAGCCGGGGCGGAGGGCCGGAGTTGGAGTTATTAAGAGGAGCGTTTTATTCCACCTTCGGCAGTACGGCCCTGGAAACAGGCAATGCCGAGGTAAATGAGCTCGTGGCAACAAGGGGGATGCAGGGGATGTTGAACACGGTCTGGATTATTTTATGTGCCACTACCTTTGGGGCTGCCATGGCTGCCACGCGAATGATCGAAAGCATTACTGTGTTTCTGATTCGTCGTATTCACTCGGTAACAGGTTTGGTAAGTTCCACGGTAGCCACCGGCGTGCTGGCCAATCTCACGATGGGCGATCAGTACCTGGGGCTGATTCTGACCGGCAATATCTACAAGGAGCTGTACGAAAAACGGGGATTTGAGAGTAAGCTGTTGAGCCGGAGTATGGAGGATAGCGTAACTGTGACTTCGGCGCTGATACCCTGGAACTCGTGCGGTATGACACAAAGTACAGTGCTGGGAGTAGCAACGCTTGCGTATTTTCCCTTCGCATTTTTCAATTACCTGAGTCCGGTAATGAGCGTGGTAGTTGCCGGCATCATCGGCCGGCGCCGTACTCAGGATTTATAAAAAGGTTTGTCTTTGATCTGGTCGATGCAGGTCCGTACAAAATCCCAGCGTTCGTAATCGTTGCGCATGGCCGTATTGTTCCAAAACACAAAATCGATATCGATGGGGATCGATCCTTCTTCCTTGCCACTTTCGGTTCGTCCGAGTTCTTTTTCAATTTGTTTGAAAAACTTGACCGTATCGGCGTAATATTCATCCGATAATATCATGATGGCTTGATTCAGAAAGTAGTTTTTGTACTTGTCTTTACGAGGTAAAGTGATAAGTATAGTGCTTTCAGCGACAATTTCAAATTTGTCGTTGATCCTCTCTTTTGCAATGCGGATGTTTTCATCGGCATTGACGTTGCTGCCGAGCATAATAATACCTTCGTTCATATCCATTTATAGGGCTACTTCTTTAACAAAAAAAACCGCAGATTGTTCCGCGGTTTTTTATAATTAGTGTACCTTAGTACCGGTAATCTCTTAATTGTTCCTGCAACCGCTTACGGGCTAAGAAAATACGACTCTTAACGGTCCCTATGGGCAGATTCATGTGTTCGGCGATTTCTTCGTATTTGAACCCCTGAACGTGCATCGAGAAAGGAATGCGGTATTCGTCGGCGAATGATTGAATGCTGTTGTTTATTTCACCAATCGCGTACGAACCCTCGGGGCTGTCGAAGCCGGAGTTTTGCGGAAGATTCAGGTGGTGCAGGTCTTCCGTGCGATCAACAACAGTTTGATTCCGAACAATCTTACGGTAATTGTTGATGAAGATGTTCTTCATGATGGTTAATACCCATCCTTTGAAGTTGACATTGTCGGTAAATTTCTCCTGATTGTCCAATACTTTCAGGGTAGTGTCCTGTAACAGATCTTCTGCTTCTTCACGATTCAAGGTCAGTGAAAAAGCAAAATTTCTCATATTACTTTGCAACGCTACCAGCTCATTTTCAATGTGTACATTTTTCATTTTCTGTAAATTTTTGTGTGATTAAATACAGATTTTACAAGCAAGTAATTGACGGTCAGTTATCTATACTGAACAATGTGCTTTAAAGAGCGCCTGGAAAAAGTCGTTTTTTTACTTTAACCGGTACAAATATAGAGATATATTTTGGAATAATGATTATATTTGTGCAAAAATATTTCAAAAAATGGAGAAAAAATCAGTTTTTTTAACGTTCGCATTGTTATTTGTTAGCATGTGTTGGATTCATGCTGCTGATACAGTGATTTTTAAGATCAACATTAAACGTGATATCGGAAGTACGACCTGGTTGTATGTTCAGAAAGGATTTGAACAGGCGAAAGAGAAAAATGCCGACGCGGTACTGATTCATATGAATACCTACGGCGGCGAGGTTGTTTATGCCGATTCGATTCGCACAAAAATTCTTAATTCGGCGATTCCAGTGTATGTCTTCATCGACAACAATGCCGCCTCGGCGGGAGCGTTGATCTCCTTGGCCTGCGATAAGATTTTTATGCGTCCCGGCGGAAGTATAGGGGCTGCCACGGTAGTGAATCAGACCGGTTCGGAGATGCCCGATAAATATCAGTCGTACATGCGGGCCACGATGCGGGCTACTGCCGAAGCACAGGGGAAAGATACCCTCGTGAATGGTAACGATACGACCTACAAATGGAGGCGTGATCCTTTAATTGCCGAAGCAATGGTAGATGAACGGACCGTGGTTCCCAATTTGATTGATTCGGGTAAGACCCTTACATTTACAGCGCTGGAAGCACAGCAGTACGGATATTGCGAAGGCTTGGCCGAAAGTGTGGAGGAAGTTATTACCAGGCATCTGGCTATCGGCGAATACGAATTGATCACCTACGAGCCCACTGTCATGGATAATTTACGTGGTTTTCTGATGAGTTCGGTGTTTCAGGGGATATTGATCATGCTGATTATCGGGGGGATTTATTTCGAGTTGCAAACTCCGGGTGTAGGCTTTCCGCTCATTGTATCGATCACAGCCGCCCTGCTTTATTTTGCACCCCTGTATATCGAAGGTTTGGCGGCCAATTGGGAGATTATCGTGTTTATCATCGGATTGGTGCTGATTGCGATCGAGATTTTCGTGATTCCCGGATTCGGAATTGCCGGTATATCGGGAATAGTACTGGTGGTGGCCGGTCTTACGCTTAGTTTGCTCGAAAATGTGGATTTCAACTTTGACGGAGTGGAAACCGGTGGAGTGGGTAAGGCCCTGATAACGGTTATATTGGGTGTCGGATTGGGTTTCGCGCTGGTGCTTTACCTCAGTTCGCGGATAGGAAGCAAAGGCATCTTCCGGAATATTGCCCTCAACACCAACCTGGAATCGAGCCAGGGCTATGTGAGTGTTGAGATGAAATGGAAGGACCTGGTAGGGCGGCAGGGTATTGCTCATTCCGATCTCCGCCCTTCGGGCAAGATAAAGATCGACGGGCAGCTGTACGATGCGGTTTCCGAAGGCGGGTTTATCGCGGCTTCGACTTCTGTGCGTGTGGTTCGTTTTGAAATGGGGCAGTTATACGTTGCCGAGGCCGGCAATTAATTGTTTTAATACCGCTACGAAGCCATATACTTCTTCCTCGGTGGTATCGAACGAACACATCCAACGAAGTTCGAGCGTCGATTCGTCCCATACATAAAAACGGAATTGCTTCTGTAGTGGCTCTATGGCTTCGGGAGGAATGATGGCAAAAACCCCATTGGCGTCGGTAGGGCGGGTGACGGTTACTCCTTCGATTTTACTTACTTCCGATGCCAGTAGTTGGGCCATGGCATTGGCATGCAAAGCCATCCGTTTCCAGAGGTCGTTGCTCAGTAAAGCCACGAACTGGGCTGCAATAAAGCGGTTTTTCGAGAACAACTGTGCCGATTGCTTATGATAGTAGTCGGCATGTTGTTTCAGTTCGTTGTTAAAAATCAGGACTGCTTCGCCTATCATCAAGCCGTTTTTAGTACCTCCGAAGCTCATGATGTCGACCCCGCAGTCGACGGTGGCTTCTTTCAGCCCGGTTCCAAGCGCAGCAACAGCATTCGCGATGCGGGCACCATCGAGATGCACATACATATCGTTGGCATGGGCAAAATCGCACAGCGCACGCACTTCATCGAGTGTATAAACCGTACCCAGTTCGGTACTCTGACTGATGGAAATTACCTTGGGCTGGTTGTGATGTACATTTCCTTTGGCCGAAAGCAAGGGTTGCACCATGGCAGGAGTGAGTTTCCCGTCGGGGCTGGGCAAGGGTAGTAAGGTGCAGCCAACGGCCTGTACGGGGGCGCCGCACTCGTCTACATGGATATGCGCAAATTGGGTACATATTACCGATTGAAAAGGTAAAGCGGCACATTTCAATGCTACGACATTGGCGCCGGTACCGTTGAAAGTATACAGTGTTTTGACGGGGCCGAAGAGGTGTTCGAATAAGGCGTTGGCCCGGGCGGTGATGGCATCGTCGCCATACGAAACGGCATGTGATAAATTGGCGTCAGAGATTGCTTCAAGTATCTCGGGGTGTATACCTGAATAATTATCGCTTGCAAAAGCTTTCATGTAGATGGTCAGAATTTAAATTTGTCGAAGAATCCTTTTTTTACTTCAGTAGCTTGTTCTTCGGCCGCTTCGGTTTCGTCGGGTTGCTGAGCTTCGGCCGGACGTGGCAATACCTCGCCCTGTTCGCGTTTTATAAATCCAATCACATCCTCCAATCCTTCCATAAACTTGTTAAAATCTTCCTTATAAAGAAAAATCTTATGTTTTTCGTACGTCACCTGAGCGTCCTGTTCAAATCCGTTAACTTTTTTTTTGCTTTCGGTGATCGCCAAAAAAAGATCTTCGTTTCTGCTTTTCTTTACATCCAGGTAATAGATTCTTTTTCCAGCCTTTATTGACTTAGAATAGATAATCTCATTGTCTTTTTTTTCAAAATCCACTTTTCTTTTCTCTGCTTCCATGTCGAGTTTTTACTATAATGCTGATATTAAGTGCTTTAACGTTTTTCGTGAACCTTAAGCTCTGAAGACGTCAAATTTCAGTATTTTTTTTGAATTTTACAAACATTAAGCCGTTTTTTCTTTAAAATAGACTATCTTTGTCGCAAATTTGAAAACGTTCACATTACTTTATGATCAATCGTGTTTTATTGCGGATCAAGATTATTCAAATCTTGTATTCCTATTACAAAAGTGGCGACAAAACCGCTTTAATGGTGGAGAAAGAGTTGTTTTACAGCATCGAAAAAACGTACGACCTTTACTATCATTTGTTGAATCTCGCTGTTGCCATTACCGATTTCGCGGTACAAAAACTGGAAGCACGAAAAACCAAACTCCGTCCTACCGCCGACGATTTGAACCCCAATACCCGTTTTGTCGATAATTTGTTTCTGAAACAACTGCGTACCAACGTACACCTGAAGTCGTACCTTGCCGAGCATAAATTAAGTTGGGCCAACAATCAGGATGTGCTGAAAGAACTGTACGAAGAAATTCAGAGTACCGATTTTTATGCCGACTACATGGCGCTGGACAGTTCCGATTACGAAACCGATAAAGAGCTTTGGAAGAAGATTTACAAAAAAGTAATTCTGCTGAACGAGGCGCTCGACGAGTCGATTGAAGAGCAAAGCATCTATTGGACCGATGATGTGGAAATCGTCATCAGTTTCATCCTTAAAACCATTAAGCGTTTCGATGCTTCCGAAGGTATAGGGCAGGCTTTGCTTCCGATGTTCAAGGACGACGAAGACGTGGATTTTGCCAAAAAACTGCTGCATGGAGTCTTGCGCAACGGAGCCCGGTACCGCGAAACCATCGATCAGAATACCCGTAACTGGGAGCTCGAGCGTATTGCCTTTATGGATACGTTGATTATGGAAGTAGCGATGTCGGAATTAATGGACTTTCCTACGATTCCGGTCAATGTCACCCTGAACGAATACATCGAAATAGCCAAGAATTACAGCACCGACAAAAGCGGTACGTTTATCAATGGGGTGCTCGACAATATTGTGAGCCAGTTGAAAGAACAGAACAAATTAATAAAAGTGGTGATGTTTTCGAAATAGTCTGCAAATTTTCTTTATATTTGCACACAAATCAATAAACAAGAATTTAAAAAATGAATGAAATGAATTTATTCTTACTTCAGGCGGCAGCTCCGGCACCACAGGGCGGCGGTCTTTCAGGGATCCTTATGATGGTGCTTATTTTTGTTGTGTTCTATTTCTTTATGATCCGTCCGCAGCAAAAACGTCAGAAAGAAATCAAAAAGCAACGTGAGAGTATGCAGGTAGGTGATAAGGTAATCACTTCCGGCGGTATCTACGGAAAAATCCGTGAATTGAAAGACGATAATACGGTCATCATTGAGATTGCAGAAAACGTACGTATCAAAGTCGATAAAACATCGGTATTCCTCTCGGTACAGGACGCCCAGCAGGGTCAGCAAAAATAATACTTCATCTGAATGCCTGACGACAGTGTAAAAAGGTATTTAACGTATCATCTCTTAAAGCTTAAATCATTCTTTTTATCAAAAGATGTTTTGAGCTTTTTGGTGTTTTTGTTCCTTTCTGCCACCTTCTGGCTGTTGAATGCGCTGAATCAGGAGCGGGAGCTGACGATCAGTTTTCCCATTGTATACAGAGGCATGCCGGCCGACATCAATTTCGAGGATCAACTGCCCGCCCAGGTGAAGGTGAAGCTGAAAGATCAGGGAATTCATTTGTGGTCGTACGTCATGAGCCGGGCGACGAAGGTAGAGGTCGAATTGGGCGAGAGATTCCGGGAGCAGGGCATTGTCAGTATCAATAGCTCGATGCTTGCGAAAGCAGTGGGACAGAAATTATTGCCTTCCACCCTGATTCAGGTGCTTGCCCCCGAAAACAAAGCTGTTCGCTATTACCGGTTGCATGCCCGTAAAGTACCGGTTCGCTTACAGGCCGCCATTCATCCGGCCGACCAGTTTATGTTGAACAGTGCGGTAAGGGTGTTGCCCGACAGTATTGTGGTGTACGGATCGCGGTATAAAATAGGCCGTGTACAGGAGGTTCCTACTCGTATGCTGGTGTTGAACGATTTGAAGGATACGGTCGAATCGGAGTTGCAATTGGTTCACGACGATTCGTTGCGGTATTCGCAAACAAGGGTACGAGTGATTTCGAGCGCCGAAATGTTTACTGAAAAGGCTGTAAATATTCCTGTTCAGATTATCAATCAACCGGAACATCTTGCAGTACGGTCGTTTCCTGCCGAAGTGAGGGCTGTGTTTAACATCGCGGTGAGCCAGTTTAAAAATTTTGCGCCGGGCGACATACAGGTTGTGATCGATTATAATGAATTGGGAAAGGCTGCCGTCGAAAAGCGCCGGTTGAGAGTAGTAACTAACCAGCCTTTTATCTCAAATGTACGGATACAACCGGAAGAAGTTGAATTCTTATTGGAAGAAAAATAATGGAAACGATCCAGATGGTCGACCTGAAAGGTCAGTATGAGAAAATAAAACAGGAGGTGAACGCAGGTATTCAGGAAGTTATCGATTCCACAACCTTTATAAAAGGAGGAAAGGTGACTGAATTTCAGCGGCATCTGGAGGAATATCTGCAGGTAAAGCATGTTATTCCTGTAGGCAATGGCACCGATGCGTTGCAAATTGCCCTGATGGCTCTCGGGCTGCAGCCCGGTGACGAAGTCATTGCACCAACCTTTACATTTATAGCTACCGCCGAAGTCATTGCACTGTTGCAACTGACTCCGGTATTGGTGGATGTGGATCCGCATACCTTCAATATTACGCCCGAAGCCATTCGCAGAGCCATCACGCCCAACACCAAAGCAATAATTCCGGTACATTTGTTCGGACAAAATGCGGCGATGGAAGAACTACTACAGCTCGCAGCCGAACACAAGCTGTATGTAATCGAAGATGCCTGCCAGTCGATCGGGGCTCGCTATACTTTTTCCGATGGCCGTGTGGTTCAATCGGGTTGTATGGGCCATATTGGGTGTACCTCCTTTTTTCCTTCCAAAAACCTGGGGTGCTATGGCGACGGCGGCGCATTGTTTACCAACGACGATGTCCTGGCCAAACGCATCCGTTCCATTGCCAATCATGGGATGGAAACGCGCTATTACCACGATCATATCGGAGTGAATTCGCGCCTCGATAGCCTGCAGGCAGCCATATTAGATGTGAAACTGAACTACCTGGATAGTTACATCGATGCTCGCCGGCGGGCAGCGGACTACTACGACCGGGCCTTTGCCGGTCATCCTTCGTTGGAAATACCGGTGCGGCAGCCTGGTTCGGAACATGTTTTTCATCAGTATACGCTGCAACTGAAGCATGCGGACCGTAACCAACTGATTGATTACCTTAAAACGAAAGGTATTCCCGCCATGGTGTACTATCCGGTACCGGTGCATCAGCAAAAAGCCTATCGGAGCGATCGCTATCGCGATGGCGATTTCCCGGTGGCAGAACAACTGAGCGCCTCGGTGCTTTCGTTGCCCATGCATACCGAACTCCGTACCGAACAATTAGATTATATTACCCAATCGGTTTTACATTTCTTTTAATGGAATATTTTGTACACGAAACAGCAGTAGTCGATCCGGGCTGTGAAATCGGTGCCGGAACTAAAATATGGCATTTCAGTCATATCATGACGGGGTGCACCATCGGCGAATCCTGTAATATTGGTCAGAATGTAGTGATTTCGCCACAGGTGGTACTGGGGCGTAATGTGAAAATCCAGAACAATGTATCGGTGTATACCGGTGTTATTTGTGAAGATGATGTGTTTTTAGGGCCTTCGGCGGTGTTCACCAACGTGATTAATCCGCGGAGCCACGTCAACCGCCGTGCGGAGTATGCCGCCACCCTGGTGCGTAAAGGAGCTAGTATTGGAGCCAATGCAACTATAGTTTGCGGCAACGAGATCGGCGCTTATTCGCTGATCGGTGCCGGCGCTGTTGTGACCAAGCCCGTGAAGGCTTATGCATTAGTGGTGGGAAACCCGGCCCGTCAGGTGGGGTGGGTGAGCGAGTACGGACATAAATTGAATTTCGACCATAAGGGCTTGGCACAATGTATAGAGACAGGACAAACCTATCGATTTGAAAATGGAGAAGTTACACGAATAAGTTAAAAAAGAAGATGATTAAATTTGCTGTTATTGGTCAGGGACATATTGGTAAACGCCATGCCGAAATGATTCGTCGTAATCCGGAAGCCGAACTCATTGCGGTTTGCGATATTCTGTCGAAAGAAGAGTTGGGATTGCACAATCTGGAGGAGCGCTTTTACGCTTCGATCGATGAGTTGCTGGCTGCCGAAACGGATGTCGAAGTTGTGAATATCTGTACGCCCAATGGTTCGCATGCCGAATATGCCATCAAAGCCTTGCAGGCCCACAAACATGTGGTGCTCGAAAAACCAATCGCTCTTACGAAAAACGATGCCGAGAAAGTATTGTTTAAGTCGCTGGAAATGTCGAAACATGTTTTTGCAGTCATGCAGAACAGGTACTCGCCGCCTTCGGTATGGCTTAAAGAGCTGATGGATAATAAGACCCTGGGCGATATTTACATGGTGAAGCTCGACTGTTACTGGAATCGCGACGAACGTTACTATAAAAAAGGAAACTGGCATGGCGATGCGCAACTGGATGGCGGTACCTTGTTCACGCAGTTCTCGCATTTTATCGACATCATGTACTGGCTTTTCGGCGATATAAAGAATATCACAGGCAATTTTGCCGATTTCAATCATGCCGGCCTGACCGATTTCGAAGATAGCGGGGTGGTAACGTTTAATTTTATCAACGGAGGAATGGGCTGTCTGAATTACTCCACTTCGGTGTGGGATACCAATCTGGAGAGCTCTATTACCATTATCGGTTCCAATGGAACCGTAAAGGTGGCCGGACAATATATGAACGATGTTGTGTATTGTCATGTTAAAGATTATGTGATGCCCGAACTGGCTCCTTCCAATCCGCCCAACGATTACGGAGCCTACAAAGGTTCGGCGCAGAATCACCATTATGTCATTCAGAATGTGGTGGATAAGTTAAAGGAAAGTGGAAGTATCCATACCAATATCCTGGAAGGACTGAAGGTGGTGGATATGATCGAACGGATTTATGAAGTGCGCGATCAGCGCTGGAAAAAAGTAAAAAAGAATCATTGATATGTGGCAGAGAATTCAGACTTTTTATTTGTTCACAGTGACGGTACTTGCTGTGATGTTGTTCTTTTTCCCTGTGGCCGGTTTACAAGGGGCCTCCGGTACCGGTGTGTATGAATTGGGCGTGAAGGGACTTTACCACATAACTCCTGAAGGAAGCGCTTTCCTCAGTGGCGCCTGGGTACTGACCGCCATCTCGGTGTTGGTTCCCGTTTTGTCGGCGCTTACCATCTTCTTGTTTAAGAAACGAATCTTACAGATACGGCTTATTATTATCACCATTGTTTTACTGGCGGGATACTACGGGCTGTTGTTCATCTACCTCTGGCAATTTGGCAAAACGCTCGATGCTACGATGTATGTTGAGGTGATTGCGTCGTTTCCCCTGATTTCCATTATTCTGGAAATTCTGGCGATGCGGGCCATCGGTCGCGACGAGGCGCTGGTGAAATCGCTCAACCGGATCCGATGAAAGCACTCGTATTACTGCTTGTAGTCTTAGTAAAAACATGTACAGCCAGCACTCAGGACACCGTTATGAAATTTAATCCGCTTACTATCGAGGAGCAAAAGGTAATCCTTCACAAAGGAACCGAATATCCCTATACGGGGAAGTGGCTCAACAACAAACAGGCCGGTACTTATGTATGCCGGCAATGCAACCGGCCTTTGTACCGCTCGGAAGATAAATTCGAGTCGCATTGCGGCTGGCCTTCGTTCGACGATGAGATACCCGGGGCTGTGAAACGGGTGCCCGATGCCGACGGACATCGTACCGAGATCGTTTGCTCCCATTGCGGCGGACACCTGGGGCATGTTTTTGAAGGGGAGGGTTTTACGGAGAAAAATATCCGTCATTGTGTTAATTCGATATCAATGGATTTTATACCAAAAATGGAAAAAGCGTATTTTGCGTCGGGATGCTTTTGGGGCACCGAGTATCATTTTATGAAAGCCAAGGGAGTGAAAGCCACTACCGTGGGTTATATGGGAGGACGCACTCAGGCGCCCACTTACAAGGAAGTGTGTACGGGAACTACCGGACATGTAGAAACAGTGGAAGTGGAGTACGATCCTACCGTTACTTCATTCGAAGAAATGCTGAAGTTATACTACGAAACCCACGATTTTGAACAAGTGGGCGGTCAGGGCCCCGATATTGGGGAGCAATATCAATCGGTAGTGTTTTATGTGAACGAGGAGCAGAAGGCTATGGTTGAAAAATATATTCAGTTGTTGAACGACAAAGGATATAAGGTGGCGACCGAACTGCGTCCTGCTTCCGGATTCTGGGAAGCAGAGGATTATCATCAGGAGTATTACGACAAGAAGAACGGAACTCCTTATTGTCACGCTTATCGTAAAATATTTTAATCGATGACGCTTCAGCAACTCGAATATATACTTGCCCTCGACAAAACCCGTCATTTTGTACGGGCTGCCGAACTGTGCGGAGTTACACAGCCCACGCTGAGTGCTATGGTTCAAAAACTGGAGGACGAACTCGATTGTAAAATTTTCGATCGCTCGGCACATCCGCTGGCACCTACCGAGGTGGGGCAACAGATTCTGAATCAGGCACAAATCGTTCTTTTTCACGTCAATCAGCTCAAAGAGAACCTTAAAATTCAGAAGGGTACCGTTGATGGAAACCTATCGTTGGCCATGATTCCTACCGTAGCACCTTACCTGCTCCCGGGTTTTATAGCGATGATGCGCGATTCGTTTCCGGGTATTCGTCTGAAAGTGACCGAAATGCGTACCGAAACCATCATCGAAAAGCTGCATACTGCCGAAATCGATATGGCCATTTTGTCGACTCCGCTCGACGATCCGAAGATTCTGGAAGTGCCTCTTTATTACGAGAAATTTGTGGCCTATGTTTCGCCCGATCATCCGTTGTTCAATGCCACCGAGATCGCCAGCAAGGATATGCCCACCGACAACCTGTGGGTGCTCGAAGAAGGACACTGCCTGCGTAGCCAGGTGTTTAACTTCTGCAACCAGGCGGTGCATCAATCGTCGGTGTACGAAGCCGGAAGCATCGATACCCTGGTAAAAATTGTGGACTACAACGGAGGCTATACGGTCATTCCCGAGCTTCATATCGACCTGTTGAACGATCGCCAGAAGAAGAATCTGAAGCAATTGGTCGAACCTGAAGCTATCAGGGAAATAGCCCTGGTAATTCGTCACGATTATGTAAAAGAAGGTCTGGTAAATGCCGTGGCCGATAGCATCAAGAAAATAATTCCGCAGCACATGCTCGATTCACGGTTGAAAAAATTTGCCATTAAACTTTGAACTTAGCCGATTTTCAATACATTTATCATCAACACCCGCAGGTAAAAGCGCTCTCGGAGAGCCTTGCCGCGGGTCTTTCGTCGATACAGCTCAGCGGCCTCAACGGCTCGGCTTTGTCGGTGGTACTCTCTGCGATTTTTACCCAAGGCGATTTCAACCGTTCGATGCTGCTGGTACTCGACGATGCCGATGCCGCCGCCTATGCTTTCAACGACCTGAAACACCTGCTTTCGGTTGAACAGGTGTACTATTTCCCATCGTCGTACAAGAAAGCGATTAAATTGAGTCAGCTCGACGCTTCGAACGAGATTCTCCGTACCGAAGTGCTCAATCGTGTTGCCAACCATCCGGCACCGGTAATTGTGGTGACCTATCCCGAAGCCATCGTACAAAAGGTAGTTTCGGCATATGGCATGAAAACCCGTATGCTGAAATTGAAAACAGGCGAAAGTATTTCTATCGATTTTCTGGCCGAGATGCTTCGTGAGTATGGTTTTCAGCGGGTCGATTTCGTGTACGAGCCGGGGCAGTATTCGGTGCGTGGAGGGATAGTGGACATTTTCTCGTTTGCCTACGAACTTCCGTACCGCTGCGATTTCTTTGGCGACGAACTGGAAAGTATCCGTATCTTCGATATCGAATCGCAGCTTTCGAAGGAAGAAGTGGCCGAAGTAGAGATCATTCCCGATCTGCACAAAGAAAAGGAACTCGCCATGGAAGCGATATTTTCCTTTATCGGAAACGATACTTTGCTGGTTTTTAATGATATACGTTTTGTAAAAGAAAAACTGAACCAGCTCTACGATGAGGCTCTTGTGAAAGCCAATGCTGGCGAACAGGCGACGGCCGATTTACATGCTACGATGATTACCGGTGAAGAGTTGATTCCCCTGATTGAATCGTTCGGTAAAGTGGAAACCGGTGAAAAAACGTTTTTCAGCGCCGGCGCACGGCTTGAATTTCGTACTTCTCCGCAGCCTATTTTCCATAAAAATTTCGATCTGGTGGCCGATAACCTGAAAAAAGGGATGCAGGAGGAGTATCGGCTCATGATTATGAGCGACAGCACCAAGCAAACCGACCGTATTCAGGCCATTTTTCAGGACAGGGGCGATGCGATTATATTTACAGCGGTGAAAGGAACCTTGCACGAAGGATTTATCGACCACGACCTGAAGATGTATTGCTACACCGATCACCAGATTTTCGACCGGTTCCATAAGTTTACGCTGCGTACCGACAAAACCCGCCAGGGGAAAGTGGTGATGACGCTCAAGGAGCTTAACCAATTCCAGCTTGGCGATTACCTGGTGCATGTGGATCATGGCATCGGCACTTTTGGGGGGCTGGTGAAGACCAATGTGAATGGTAAGATGCAGGAAATGGTGAAGCTTATTTACCGCGACGACGATATCATTTTCGTAAGCATTCACTCGCTTCACCGGATTTCCAAGTACAAGGGAAAAGAAGGCGAAGCCCCGAAGATCAATAAACTGGGCACCGGCGCCTGGGAGCGGCTCAAGGAGCGCACCAAGTCGAAGGTGAAAGATATTGCCCGGGAACTCATTAAATTGTATGCCAAACGGAAGGCCGAACAGGGTTTCCAGTATTCGCCCGATAGTTACCTGCAACAGGAACTCGAAGCTTCGTTTATTTACGAAGATACGCCCGATCAGGTTAAATCGACGGCTGATGTAAAAAAAGACATGGAATCGCCCATGCCGATGGACCGCCTGGTGTGCGGCGATGTAGGCTTCGGTAAGACTGAAATCGCCGTACGGGCTGCTTTCAAAGCCGCCACCGACGGAAAACAGGCGGCGGTACTGGTTCCGACTACCGTGTTGGCCCTGCAGCATTACAATACGTTCAAAAACCGGCTCGAAGATTTTCCTGTAACGGTGGAATACCTGAGCCGCGCGCGGGGCGCACAGGCGAGCAAGGAAGTACTTCGTAAGCTGGAAGCCGGAGAGGTGGATATTATTATCGGAACTCATAAACTGGTTGGCAAATCGGTGAAATTCAAAGATCTGGGCTTGTTGATTATCGACGAAGAACAACGGTTCGGGGTGGCTGTGAAAGAAAAACTCAAAGAATTGAAGGTGAATGTGGATACGCTTACCATGACGGCGACTCCCATACCGCGCACCTTGCAGTTTTCGCTGCTGGGTGCCCGCGATTTATCGATTATTAATACGCCTCCGCCCAACCGTTTTCCGGTGCAAACCGAAATCCATACCTTCGACGAAGAAGTTATCCGGGAGGCTATCCTGCTGGAAATGAACCGGAACGGTCAGGTGTTTTTCATCAACAACCGCATTCAGAATATCTATAATATCGAAGCTATGCTCAAAAGGTTGATTCCGGGCATCCGTGTTTGCGTGGGGCACGGTCAGATGCCTCCCGATCAGCTGGAGCAGGTGATCGTCGATTTTATTGAATACGAATACGATGTGCTGGTAGCAACTACCATTATTGAATCGGGAATAGATATTCCGAATGTCAATACCATTATCATCAACTCGGCACATAAGTTCGGACTGAGCGATTTGCATCAGCTCAGGGGCAGAGTAGGGCGAAGCAACCGCAAAGCTTACTGTTACCTGATGGCGCCGGAGCTTAGTTCGCTCACTCCCGATGCCCGTCGTCGTTTGTCGGCCCTCGAAACCTTTGCCGAGCTGGGAAGCGGGTTTAATATCGCCATGCAGGACCTCGATATACGGGGTGCCGGAAATATGCTGGGTGCCGAACAAAGTGGTTTTATAGCCGATCTGGGCTACGAAACATACCAGAAAATTCTGAACGAAGCGGTGCATGAATTGAAGGACGAGGAATTCGGCGAGTTATATGCCGAAGAAATGCGACGTCAGGATTCCAACAGCGCTTATGTGACCGATTGCCAGATCGATACCGATATGGAGCTGATGTTCAGTTCGGATTATATTGAGAACGTATCGGAGCGGATTTCGTTGTACCGCGAGCTCGATTCGATGGAGACCGAAGAGCAGCTCGAAGCGTTCCGCCGGCAGTTGGAAGACCGGTTTGGGAAAATGCCGGAGCAAAGCCAGCAACTGCTCACTGTGGTTCGCCTGCGCTGGTTCGCTATTCGCTACGGTATCGAAAAACTGGTGCTTAAAAACGGTAAAATGATTGCTTTCCTGGTCTCTAATCCCATGTCGATGTATTACCAATCGGAGCATTTTGGCAATCTGTTACGCTATATGGCCAACAACCCGCGCAAATGCCAGCTGCGGGAGCAAAACCAGCGGCGGTCGATAGTCTTCGATGGCATTCGTACCGTCGGCGAAGCGTTTAAAGTATTTACGTCGTTTTAAAAATTCAAACTGAATCCGATTTTAAGCGTTGAATTTTTTCCTTGCATGATGCCGGGAGTATATCGGTCGAGCGCTTCCTGGGCCGTCATCCGTTGTTCGCCGAAGACGACTTCGGAAGCAGCTTCGTGGCCCTGAATATCGGTTTGTGTGTAGTTTACAATAGCATATGCATTCCTGAAAAGCTCATAGCTGATATTCACGCCCAGCGTCCGGTTGGTCCAAATAATATCGCCCGGCGACGGGTTGCTGATAATGTCGATGATGGTGTACTGCTCATTGTTCAATGTACCTCGCCTGATGTAGTCGTATTCGTTCCCTTTCAGTGCATCGAGGTAATAAAACTTTAGATCCAGACCCCGTATCGGCTTGTACACCAGTTCGACGTATTGTTCGATGGCATTGTCGCCCAGGTAATGGCCCATGGTATAGCTGTTCGACGCCCAGCTCAGGGCCGGTATCGAATGTTTATAATTGATAATATTGCTACGGGTGTATTCGCCGCCGATCGAGACATTTTTAAGCGGGAAATTACTCAGTTGTGCTCCCAGTTTGTAGGACAGCGGATTTTTATCGGGACTGCCGGGACGGAACCTGCGCCATTGTACTTCATCCATATAAACCGATCCGAAAACATGCAGGTGCTTGATGTTGCGGGAACTGAAATTAAAAAACAGCTGCGAGTTTTGATTCTCCAGTCCGAGTCCCTTGGTGGTCGTGTGATCGATGGATTTGTAGAAGGCAATAGGGATGAAAAAACCGGGATATGGCTGATCTTCGGCATAAACGATCGCATTTCCGGCCGATATCTTCAGTCCCTTTACCGGGGTAAAGGTCATGAAATTGGCTGCCATGTACTTTTTATGAGGCCGGTACTGCTTCTGACCCAGATTGTCGAGGTAATACCGTGTACTATCCGTTAAATTGGAGACCAGCCAGCCATGAAAATAATTGAGCTCGAACCAGTCGACCGGCTTTAATCGCAAATTCACCGCGGGGAAACTAGGTACCCTTCCCGAAATAATATTCGAGCCGTTCAGGTTATCGCCCCAGACCATCTGGTCTTTTGCAAGCGATACCGAATACCGGTCGGTACCCAGCACAATACCGCCTCTTGATTCGCTGTAGTCGGCCCCCTGCGTATACTCAAATCCGGGCTCGTTGTTCAGGTAACCGGGACGCGACAACAATCCGTCGCCGGTGTGCGAAATATCGCGTAAACTACCGTATACTGCCACATACTTACCGATATAGCTATGCAACGATGCGCCAAACCACCGTTGATCGATCGAACCCCGGTCGTTCATCGTAAGGTGCATGCCCAGAATAGGACGTATCGACGCCTGAAACACGGAATCCCGGTAATTGTACTCCGGCGGCCACAAGGCGATACTGTTGTGGGCGTTCTTCCCGAGCACCAGCTTCGATTCGGGTAATCTTCCACCTTCCAGGGCGAATTCTTCCAATTGATATTCTACTTCGCGGCGCAACCGCTTCGGTAATGCCTGAAACTTTTCGGTATGGGTAGCAACGGCATGCAGCTGTTGTTGCATCCACCGGCTCCCGTAGGGCTTGACAGCCGAATTGACATCGATCAACCCGTAGGATGCCAGTTCGTCGATCAGGCTGTAGAGGCGGTAATAGGATGTATGCCTTGGTAAATCGGTGGCCGTAAGGTGGACGCCGAGTGTGATAGCAATGTTGAATATCCAGAATAGGAATGATTTACGCGCTTTTTGCATGTTTGAATAGGATTGTATAGATTATTTTAAAAAAATATTTCAGATCGGTCAGCAGAACACCTTCCTGTTCGCACTTTTTCAGGTAATTGACTTCCGATTGCTGTATCTCTTCCAGCGTACCGGGCAGATCGGCATAAAACGGAGGTAATAGTCCGGGCTTGTACTGCCTCCGGAGTTGTTGAACCTCTTCGGTATATAAACTTAAGTACTGATTACTTAATGGACGGACTCCTACCAGTTTCATTTCACCTTTCAGGATATTCCAGACCATAGGAAGCTCGTCGAGGAAGTATTTTCGCATGAATCGTCCCCACGAACTGACCCTTATGTCCTTTGTAAATTTGCCTCCATCCTGTAAATCGTAGGTTTTGTACATATATTCCTGCAAAAATTCGGAATAAGCATACATGGTTCTGAATTTATACACAATAATCGGTTTTCCGTTTTTGCCGGTTCTTCGCAGTTTAATCAGGGGACCATAAAAACGGAGCGGAGGCCGGGTGTCGATAGATTGGATTTTGAGGGCTACCACATAGGTGATTCCCTCTATTTTCCGGGTAGTTACGATATCGAATCCCATATAACTCAACCGTCCCATCACTTCTGTCTTGGGAAGTATACGGTATTGGTCGCGATACGGATTATAATACATACGTTCGCCCATCAGCACTTTGGGGAAAAATCTTCGAACTAAAAAATCATTAAAATAGATCAATCCGCTTAAAAATGCCGGGTAATGTTTCAGAATCCTTCTTTTGCGTGTACTTTTAGTCTCGAAACAACAGATCAGAATTCCCAGGTTTTCCTGTAAATGCTGATTGGCAAAATAGAACATTTTATTGATTCCCCGGACCATATTCAGCGGATCGAGTAAAATAAGCGTTCCGGCTGCCGTTTCCTTGTTGCCGCCGGGTTTCGTATGGGCTTTTTTATCGAGCAGCCTGATTTCGCCTCTGAACGGATGTATTTGCTGAGCAATCCAGTCGGCTGCATCTTTCCCTTTCGCTTCCCGGAACGTGGTTCGAAGCTTTCTGATCTGATGTTCGCTTACTTCGTCGATGATTTTGGGAAGGTCGTAATCGGGAGCTGCCACCCGCTGTCCCGGATCGGTATATTCGACCGCAAAACGAACCGAAAATAAAAGGAACTGGACGAAAACCTGTAAAAAGGAAATGGTGATCACTATAAAGATAAAGACAGGCGCCGAATAATTGTAGTGCGGAAAAACCTGGTCGATCACTACAATGATCGCAATGGTAATGACTGCAGTGGTAAACAGTTTTACAATAGCCTGAAAATATTTGATTTTCTTAAAGGGAATATATCTTTTCAGCAAATAGGAAATCGCGAACCAGGTTCCGACAAAAGCTATACTTACGCCAGCGTATTTTTCGAATGGATGCAGATAAGTGAACGGAGCGAAAAGTAAAGTCCCTGCAGTTATTGAAATAACGATTGTTAAATCAACCAGCAGATTCAGGCGTGACGGACGATATATAATACTCACGGGTTTCATACGAAAGTATCAAATTTTTCATTTAGTCGTATAAAACTTACTTGTAAACAATGGGTGTGTTACTGTAATTCGCTTGTTTACAGGCATGTTTCATTAGTCAGTGCTTATTGGCTTCAAAGATAGTAATATTTTCCATATACACTAATAATTAAGAAACAACTTCGGTCGATAATTTTAAAATCGGTATGTGCTTTTGTGGTTTCAGGTATTTTTTCTATTTTTGGTAGCTTTTTTAAAAACTAATATTGTTGCTGATGAGACTTTATTTACGGCTCGTGCTTATGTTTTGTATCGGAGGAGGATTGACGCTGATGCCCGGGCTTCGTGCCCAGCCTGTAGTACGTCAGCTGACCGTAAGCGACGGGCCGCTAACACAGTACCATGTATACAGTTACGATACCGGAGGAAAAGTTATTTTCGAACGAAAACAAACCGAAGAGAACGGCATCCGCAAAAACATCGAACAAACGGAATGGATATCCAGCGGCGATTCGCTGCGGCTTCAACGGTTGTGGAAGTGGTATGACGGCAAGTGGGAGGCAGTGCATGTGATAAGAACTCGTTTAGAAAACAACAAAACGGTTTCCGAGGAACATATCAATATCGTGAATCAGGTAGAAAGCTTGTACCGGAGGATGGAAGTAAGGATGATTAACGGAGAGCAACAACGGCATTACTTCCAACGGGAAGGCGACCAGTTGAATCTTTATAAAGTGGAACTGCTGCACCATCCGACCGGAGCGACAACCCTCGAAACCCAATTGTTTTATTCGTCGGGCGTGCAAACCGGATCGTTGCTTACCCGGTCGGTGCGCGATTCGTTGGGCAGATTGGATAGTGTCGTGGTCGAAATTCCGCAAACCAGGTATACCTTACAGGAAACTTCCCTCACCACTTTTTTTTACGGCACATCAAGCGACCGGCTGGTGTCGCAGGTTACACGCAAGTGGCATCCGGCTGCCCGGGTTTGGGAAAACGACCAGAGGGTCGACTACCGCTATTGGCCCGACGGACAATTAAAAGACGAAACTTATTCCTATTTCAGGGAGTTGCGCTGGTTGGCCACGCACCGTTATTCGTATGAATATTACCCCGACGGTGTGTTGAAAGAAAAAGTGCTTTCCGGATCCATATACCGTCAATGGCGAAAACTATCGACCGTGAGTTATACCGATCTTTCCCAGGGTTACCCACGTTCGGTGCGGTCTACCTATAACTTCTGGGGAGGTACGACCGGGAGCAATGTTTCGACCGACTTGAACTTTTATTTTAACGGTAATCAGCGCATTGCGAGGGCGCATTCGATCGATATCCAATACCTGACCCCCAGTGCCGTGGAAGAAGTCGGCCTGAACGGAAATCCGTCCAATTTTGTTTATCCCAATCCTTCGGATGGCATCCTGTTTATGAGAGATGCCGGTGTGTGGATCGGGCGCTGGGAGGTATACGATCTGCAGGGTCGGAAGCTGCTGGCGGAACAGCACTCCGGTCCGATAAACCGCATCGACATCAGTAGTTTACCTTCCGGCATTTACCTGCTTCGCGTACTCACCACAGACCAGAAAATATACATGCAAAAAATCACAAAAAAATAAATAGTAGTATAAACGATGAAAACAAAACTCATTTTACTTATGACTGTCGTTACAACGGCCTTAGTGGCTAATCCCTTGCTGTCGAGATATAAAACACCTCATCAGACAATACCCTTCAACGAAATCAAGAACGAGCATTATTTGCCGGCTTTCAAACAGGCGATGACTGTGCATTTAGCCGAGATTGAAAAAATTGTAAACAATAAACAAAAACCGACCTTTGAAAATACGATTATTGCCCTCGAAAATGCGGGTGGTTTACTCGATCAGGTGGGTGCGCCTTTTTACAACCTGATGAGTTCCGAAACCTCGGACGAGTTACAAGCGATTGCCGAACAACTGTCGCCCCTTATGACCGAACATTCCAACTCCATCCGGCTGAATGAAAAGTTGTTTGAACGGGTGAAAGCGGTATACGAACAACGCGATCAGCTGAAACTGACAGCCGAACAGGCCACATTATTGAAAAATACCTACGATGGATTTGCCAACAACGGCGCCAATCTTTCGCCCGCCGATAAAGAGCTGTACCGGCAGTTGTCGAAGGAACTGAGCTTACTGACCCTGCAGTTCGGTCAAAATGTGCTGAAAGAAACAAATCAGTGGAATCTGGTGATTGACGACGAGAACTTACTGGCCGGTTTGCCGCAGGATGTGAAGGAAATGCTGGCGATGAATGCGAAACGCACCGGTAAAAAGGGTTGGATGCTCGATTTAAAAGCCACTACCTATGTGCCTTTTATGAAACATGCCGAGAACCGGGATTTGCGTCGCGAATTGTACATGGCCTATACCACCCGTAATATGAGAGGGGGCGAATACGATAACCGCGAGATCATTGCCAAAATAGCCAATACCCGGTTGAAAATAGCCAATTTGTTGGGACATAAATCCTATGCCGACCAGGTACTGGTGCGTCGTATGGCCGAGAATAAGGAAAACGTTTACAAGTTGCTCAACGACTTACTGGCCGCCTATCGTCCGGCCGCTGAAGCAGAATATGCCGAAGTGCAGAAATATGCCGATTCGAAGGGTGCTTATTTCACCGTTCAATCCTGGGACTGGTCGTTTTACGCCGAAAAACTGAAGGACGAAAAATATGCGGTCAACGATGAAATGTTGAAACCGTATTTTGAGCTGGAACGGGTGAAAAAGGGAGTTTTCGGCCTGGCTACCCGTTTGTGGGGACTCCAGTTTGTGAAGAACGAGAACATCCAAAAATACCATCCCGAAGTTGATGTGTACGAAGTAAAAGATAAGCAAGGTAAATTCCTGTCGGTGCTTTATACCGATTTCCATCCTCGCGACAGTAAACGTCCGGGTGCCTGGATGAGCGAATTCAAAGGACAGTTCATCGAAAAGGGAAAAGACAGCCGGCCGCACATCACCATTGTGATGAATTTTACCCGGCCTACCGATAGTAAACCGGCTTTGCTTACGTTCGATGAGCTAACCACTTTCCTGCACGAATTTGGTCATGCCTTGCACGGCATGATGACCCGTTGTACTTACGAATCGCTTTCGGGTACCAATGTATACCGCGATTTTGTGGAGTTACCTTCGCAGATCATGGAAAATTGGGCTTCGGAGAAAGCCTTTCTCGACGAGTTTGCAGTACATTATGAAACCGGCGAACCTATTCCGGCCGAGTTGATTCGGAAAATCAAGGATTCGGAGAATTTTAATACCGGGAATTTTTGTTTGCGGCAGTTGAGCTTCGGACTGTTGGATATGGCCTGGCATACGCTTGAACAGCCTTTTACCGGCGATGTGATGAAGATGGAGTACGAGGCGATGGAGCCTGCGCGGGTGCTTCCGCTGGTGAGCGATGCCGGGATGAGTCCGACGTTCAGCCATATTTTTGCCGGAGGTTATGCAGCCGGCTATTACAGCTATAAATGGGCCGAAGTGCTCGATGCCGATGCGTATTCGGTTTTTGCCGAAAAAGGTATTTATGATCGTGCAACAGCCGATTCGTTTGCCGAACATATTTTGCAACGCGGCGGAACGGAACATCCGATGGTGCTCTACAAACGTTTCCGCGGACAGGAGCCTGCCATCGATGCTTTACTGAAACGCAACGGTATACGCTAAGCTCCAGTTTGTATCGTTCTAGTTCAATCCGCAAGCCGGCAGTCCTTCTGCAGTTTGCGGATTGAACTTATTTAGTTACCTTTGTGTGCCAAAATTCAACCTCCATGTCTTTTATTAAAAAGATAGACGCTTACATACTCAAACGCTTCCTGGGAACGTTTATCATGACTTTCCTGATTGTTATTTTCATATTGCTGATGCAGTTTTTATGGAAGCATTTTGCCGATATGGTCGGTAAAGGAATAGGCTGGGACGTACTGGCCGAATTCATGATGTATGCCATCACTACGCTTGTCCCGCTGGCTCTTCCGCTGGCTATTTTGCTGGCATCGCTAATGACTTTTGGCAATCTGGGCGAAAATTTTGAACTTACGGCCATGAAATCGGCCGGGATTTCGCTGTTTCGAATCATCCGTCCCCTCATTATTTTTATTGGCCTGGTGGTGGTCGGTGCGTTTTTCTTCTCCAACAACGTATTGCCCATTACCAATAAAAACCTGTATGCGCTGGTGTTTTCCATTAAACACAAATCGCCCGAACTGGATATTCCCGTCGGTGAGTTTTATTCGGGCATCAACGGTGTAAATTTGTACGTGCGGCATAAGGATGGGAAGATGCTGAAAGATATGATGATTTACGATTTTTCGGCGGGATTCAACAATGCATCGGTCATGGTGGCCGATTCGGGGTTCATCGAATTGACATCCGACCGGAAGTACCTTATTCTGACGTTGTTTCAGGGCGAAAGTTTCGAAAACTTTAAAAAACAGAGACTGAGTTATTCCAACAATATCCCTTACATGCGCGAAACCTTTGGCTATAAGGAATTGCTGTACGAATTCGATTCCGATTTCAACCGCTACGACGAGTCCCTGCTCGAAGACACGCACATCAGTAAAAACATTGCCTCGCTCCAACATTCCATCGATTCGGTGCAGAAGCTCATCGACCTGCGGAGTGAGGAGCAGGTACGTGAGATGGAACAGAATAAATACTTTGGGCGGGAGTACCGTCCGGGTTTATCGCTCGAAATTGGACCTGAAGTCGATTTGACGAAGTACAATCCCGATTCCCTGTTTCTTAGTCTGGATAAAATGACCAAAGAACAGGTCGCCGCCACAGCCCGTCAAAAGGCTCAGACCATGCGTGATCATTTGCAATATAATAAACTGTTGCTGGGCGATCCCCAATTGTATCTCAACCGGCATAAAAGCGAGTGGCACCGGCGATTTGCCTTGTCGTTCGCCTGCCTGATCTTCTTTTTTATCGGAGCTCCGCTCGGGGCGATTATTCGTAAAGGAGGGCTCGGTTTTCCGATGGTAGTGTCGGTGGTCATGTTCGTGATTTACTACATCATCGATCTCACAGGATTTAAAATGGCGCGTGAAGGCATTTGGGAAGCCTATCAGGGCATGTGGCTCAGCACGTCGGTGTTGTTTCCGCTCGGTGTGTTTTTAACGTACAAGGCAGCTGTCGATGCCAGTTTGTTCAACCGCGAACTATACGACAGGTTCTTTAAACAGGTCAAACTGAGGGTTTATAAATTAATACGCTTAACTCCTTCGGCTGAAGAGGAGGAGGAATATAATACATAAAAAGTATGGAAAAAGTTTTAAATACTATTGAAGAAGCCATTGCCGACATCAGGGACGGAAAATTGCTGATTGTGGTGGATGACGAAGATCGTGAAAATGAAGGTGATTTTATCTGTGCTGCTGAGAAAATAACGCCCGAAATGGTCAATTTCATGATCACCCACGGCAGGGGTTTATTGTGTGCGCCGCTCACGGAAGAAAGGTGCGACGAGCTCGATCTCGATATGCAGGTGGTGCGAAATACATCGGTACATGCTACTCCCTTCACGGTGAGTATCGATAAGTTGGAAGGTTGTACGACGGGCGTTTCGGCCAGCGACCGTGCGGCGACTTTACGGGCGTTGTGCGATCCCGCTTCACGCCCCGATACCTTTGGCCGGCCCGGTCATATATTTCCGCTGCGCGCAAAAACACGAGGCGTTATCCGAAGGGCCGGACATACCGAGGCGGCTGTCGACCTGGCCCGGATGGCCGGTTTGTATCCTGCCGGTGCGCTCATTGAAATTATGAACGAAGACGGATCGATGGCCCGGATGCCACAATTGCTCGAGATTGCCAAAAAGTTCGGTATCAAAATCATCAGTATAGCCGATTTAATATCGTATCGGCTGAAAAGCGAGTCGTTGGTCGAAGAAGGGGTCGAAGTGAGCATGCCTACCGCCTGGGGAAGTTTCAGACTCATCCCTTTCCGTCAGATTTCGAATGGACTGGAGCATGTGGCTTTAATTAAAGGGAGCTGGGAAAAGGACGAGCCCATACTGGTACGTGTACATTCATCCTGTGTTACCGGCGATATTTTCGGTTCCATGCGTTGCGAGTGCGGCGATCAGCTTCATAAAGCCATGCAGCTTATCGAAGAAGCAGGTAAGGGTGTAATCGTATACATGAATCAGGAAGGCCGAGGCATCGGGTTGATGAATAAGATTAAAGCTTACAAGCTGCAGGAAGAAGGAATGGATACCGTGGACGCCAATCTGCATCTGGGTTTTAATGCCGATGAGCGCGATTATGGGGTAGGAGCGCAGATTTTAAGAAGTCTGGGGGTAACCAAGATTAAACTGATGAGTAACAATCCGGTAAAACGGATCGGACTGGAAGCCTACAATCTTGAAATTGTTGAAAATGTTCCGATCATCATCGAACCAAATCCTCATAATAAGTTTTATATGGAAACAAAGAAAAACCGGATGGGACACGATTTAAGGTATTGATTTTCGGAATAATCTGATTAAATTCAGCTTTATTAAAAAAAAATCTTTATTTTTGTGGAATTAAACCTGAAATCTGATCATCTGGTTTAAAGTGAACGAACTAATCACCGTAATAAATGAAATTGAACATGGACCCACTTGAACTGAACAAGGACACTGAACCGACACAGGACTTTTCGAATGCAACACGCGAGGAGCTGCTGGCTGCGCTTAAACTCTTGTTATCGAAAGATATCGAAGCTATCAAAGATGACGTAGAGCAGATTAAGCAGGTTTTTTACCGTAAAGTAAAAGCGGAGCTCGAAGAAAATAAACGTAAGTTCCTTGAAGAAGGGGGGGAGGAAATTGATTTCAAACCAGAAAAAGATGAACTGGATGAGCAGTTGAAGGAAATGCTCAATGAATATAAATCGCGGAAATCGGCTTATACGGCCAAACTGGAAGCCGAACGCGAAAACAACCTGCTCCAGAAGCAGCATATCCTGGAACGGATGAAAGTTCTGGTGGAAAGCAACGACGATGTTTCGACGCATATCAACGAATTCCGCGAGCTGCAGAAGAAATGGAAGTCCATAGGCCAGGTTCCGCAGGCCAATGTGAGCGAACTCTGGAAGCTGTATTCCACTTATCAGGAGTCGTTCTGGGACCTGATAAAGATCAACAACGAATTGCGCGAATACGATTTCCGTAAAAACCTGGAGATCAAACAACAACTTTGCGAAACAGCTGAAAAGCTGGCCGACGAAGACGATGTGGTTTCCGCGTTTCACCAACTCCAGAAATTGCACGAAGAATGGCACGAAACGGGTCCGGTGGCCCGCGAATTCCGCGAGGAAATCTGGACGCGTTTTAAGACCGCATCGTCGGTAATCAATAAAAAACATCAGGGGCATTTCGATTCGATCCGGAAACTGGAGGACGATAACCTGGCCTTGAAACAAGCCTTGTGCGAAAAGCTGGAGGCATTGGATATTAGCGGGCTGAACAGCTATAAAGCATGGGACGACGCTACCAAAACGGTGATAGCCTGGCAAGAGGAATGGCGGACGATCGGTTTTGCACCCCGGAAGATGAATCATAAAATTTTCGACCGCTACCGTGCAGCCTGCGATAAGTTCTTCAATGCGAAAGGTGAATTCTATAAATCGTCGAAAAATGTTCTGAACGATAACCTGGAAAGAAAACGTCAGCTGTGCGAACAGGCCGAAGCTCTGAAAGAGAATACCGATTGGAAGGCAACATCGGATAAGCTGATCCAGCTTCAGAAAGAGTGGAAGACAGTGGGTCCGGTCGCAAAAAAATATTCCGACGAATTGTGGAAACGATTCATCGGTGCATGCGATTATTTCTTCGAACAAAAGCAAAAGAATACTTCGGATGCCCGTTCGGTAGAGCTTGAAAATCTTGCCAAGAAGAAAGAAATTATTGCAGCCATCCAGGCGCTCGATACGGTTGAAGATAAACAGCCTGCCGACATTCTTATTCAATTACGCGAGTATATTGCCGCATTTAACGAAATCGGTCATGTTCCTTTTAAGGAGAAGGATAAAGTGTATAAGGAATACCGCACCCATGTCGATAAAATGTTTGAGAAGCTGAATGTGGATGCTACGCAACGCAGGTTGGATAATTTCAGGTCGAACCTGAAGGATATGTCGACGAAAGGCGAAAACAAGCTGCTACGCGAGCGCGAAAAGCTGGTGCGTGCGTATGAACACCTCAAATCGGAAATTGCCACTTACGAGAATAATATCGGTTTTCTGACGGTAAACAGCAAGAAGGGATCGGGATTGATTCGCGAGATGGAACGAAAAATCGAGGCGCTGAAAGAAGAGGCCAATCTTATTGAACAAAAGATCAGCCTCATCGAAGACAGCTTTTAAAAATTGTAAACCACGGTGGCCACCATACGGTGATTGGTAATTGTGTAGGGGTTTAGAACCCTTCCATTCGATTGAATTTTCCCGTAATCGGCCAGGGTTAAGTTATATTCCACACCGAACATAAAATTGTTAATCGAGTGCATCACAAAGGGAGCTATTCGTACCATCCGGTCGAGTAGCTCTTGTTGTTCTTTGTAGAATCCCCGTCCGTAAACGGTGTATTGCCCGGCGGCATTCTGGTGCAGCATCGGCAACACACTACCCAGGTTCTGGTGCAGGCCTGCAAACGCACCTACCTGCCAGGTTTTTCCATACACGATGTTTATCCACGACGAGGAAGCCGTCAGATTAGTATAGCCAAACCGGTTGGCGCTGCTATCGTAATATAATCCGTATCCTCCCAGCATGATATGATCGGCCAGGTTGTTGCCATATACCGTTTTGCCCTTGATGCAGAACAATCCGTTTTTATATTGTAAGTAGGCTGCTGCGCTCATCGAACTATTGATAAAACCTGTTTCGGGCCGAATTCGTTTATAGTCGAGCGTACTGCCGGCCGTAAGATGTGTGCCGGCATACTGGATGCCGGCCACTAAGTTGGGGATCGGCGAATTTTTCAGATAGGCCGGTGTGAATCCCAGCGGCCCGTTGGAACTGGTTTGCATTTGCCAGACGGCAGCTCCGGTAAGGGTCAAGCCCTTGAAAAGTTGGTGGGTGAGCCGGATTTGAGGGCTTCGGTTGAAGGGTTGAAAGGGGGAGCCGGAGTTGAACGAAACGACGGTCGGAGTTACATCGCCCCAGAGCGGATGCCAGGTTTGACCGATCAGTAAACCGGTGGCTTTACGGTCGAACCGGACATAAGCTTGCCGGATCCGCATCAGGAAATAGGTGCTTCCGGTACCGGCAAAATCCATTTCGAGCTTAGCGCTTACCTTGGTATTGTACAATTCATCGCCTTTGATATCCAGTCCTATGCGGGTGGCTATGCTCAGCATTTCGGCCTGGGGTACGGCATTTATATCGGCGCCGGCGGAGGTGGCGACCACCGGTTTGGGATAAAAATGGAAAATCCCGTCGAGCGATTCCTCATTCTGCCGCGAATTATAATAAAAATCGTTGCGCACAAAACCGTACCAGGTATAACTACGTTTGTTTTCGGCGTAAAGTGATAAGGCGCCCAGGATAAAAAGAAAAAGTAGTTGTTTTCTCATTTTCATGTGTGAATTATAAATAAAATCTCCCCCAAAAGTAAACCAACTTCCGGGGGAGACCATATCAAGAAATATTATAAGATCGATTTCACCTGTTCGTATACATTTTTACCGGTGAAGCCCAGTTTTTCGTCGAGCACCTTGTACGGAGCCGAGAAGCCAAACGATTCCAGACCGAAAACTTTACCGCGGCAACCTACCAATCCTTCCAGGTTAACCGGTAAACCGGCCGTCAGACCGAACAATTTGGCGCCCTGCGGCAGTACCGATTCCTGGTATTCGGCCGGCTGGGAGCGGAATAATCCTTCGGACGGAACCGAAACCAGACGAACTTTGATTCCATCGGCACGCAGTAAAGCAGCTCCCTCGTTCAAGGTCGAAACCTCCGAACCCGAAGCCAGCAGGATAACATCCGGATTACCGTCGCATTCGACCACATAAGCACCTTTCCCGGCCTGTACCGCTTCTTCCTTACGGCTGGTTGCAGCCGGCAGGTCGTTGATGTTTTGACGCGACAGAATGAGGGCGGTAGGAGTGTGGGTGTTTTCCAATGCCATTTTCCAGGCAACAGTTGTTTCTTCCACGTCGGCCGGACGAAGCACCAGCATCGAATTGTGCCCCTTATGGTTTTTCAGTTTTTCCATCAGGCGGATCTGAGCTTCCTGCTCAACCGGCTCATGGGTCGGTCCGTCTTCTCCCACCCGGAACGCATCGTGGGTCCAGATGAATTTCACGGGTTGCTCCATCAGGGCAGCCATGCGTACCGCCGGTTTCATATAATCGGAGAATACAAAGAAAGTAGCACAGGCCGGAATTACCCCACCGTGCAGGCTCATCCCAATACTCAAACAAGCCATGGTGAGCTCAGCTACTCCGGCTTGCAGGAACGAACCGCTGAAATCGTCTTTGGTAAATGCCTTGGTATTTTTCAGGAAGCCGTCGGTTTTATCGGAATTCGATAAGTCGGCCGATGCAACCACCATGTTTTCGACTTGTTTAGCTAATTCGGCCAACACTACCGCCGATGCACCGCGGGTCGACTGGTTGGGTTTCTGTACAACGGCATCCCAGTTTACAGCGGTCTTGCCCGAGAAGAAGAAGGCCAGTTTCTCAGCCAATTGAGGGTTTGCCATTGCCCATTCTTTCTCGGCAGCATATTTTTCGGCAACAATAGCACGCAATTCCTGCGAACGCTTGCCGTACAGTTCTTCGGTTTCGGGGAAGATCACAAACGGAGCTTCCGGGTTTCCTCCCAGGTTTTTAATGCTTTCTTCGTACGAAGCGCCGGCTTCACCCAGCGGCATGCCGTGAGTGGCTGTCATGCGCTCGTAGCTGCTGCCATCGGCTTTGCGTGCCCCTTTACCCATGATGGTTTTACCGATGATCAATGTAGGACGTCCATTGGCCGTTTGCGCGGCAGTAAGCGCCTGACGGATTTCGGCTGCATTATTGCCGTCGATGGTGGTTACATTCCATCCCCATGCGGTGTATTTTAGCGCTACATCTTCGCTGGTAACGTCTTTGGTTTCGGTCGACAGCTGAATATCGTTCGAATCGTAGAACATGATCAGGTTATCGAGTCCCAGGTGGCCGGCGATGCGTCCTGCTCCCTGCGAAATTTCCTCCTGTATCCCTCCGTCTGAAATGAAAGCATATACTTTCTGGCCCATTACATTTCCGAAACGGGCTTTCAGGAATTTTGCAGCAATGGCGGCACCCACCGCGTAGGTATGTCCCTGACCCAGCGGTCCGGAAGTATTTTCCACCCCACGCATGACATCCACCTCGGGGTGACCTGGAGTAGGAGAGCCCCACTGGCGGAACTGCGCCAGTTCGTCCATCGAATATTTACCTGCACAAGCAAGTACCGAATACAACATGGGCGACATATGTCCCGGGTCGAGGAAGAAACGATCGCGGCCTGCCCAGGTGGGATTTTCAGGATCATACACTAAAAACTCCGAGTAGAGTACGTTGATGAAATCGGCGCCACCCATGGCACCACCGGGGTGACCTGATTTTGCTTTTTCAACCATCGAGGCTGCCAGTACACGAATGTTATCGGCTGCCCGGTTTAAAGTTTCAATTGAATTCATATTACTACTTGTTAATTAAAATTGATATCCTATTGTATAATTAAATGCCCATACGCTATCGCCGGCTCTGCCAAAACCGGGGATGTACCAGGGACCGACGGAGCCTGCCTCGGCTTCTCCGAACGGATTTTTCGTGCGTACCGACCAACCCATGATAACGCGTTTTACTACTTCTATTCTGATTCCGGCCACAATCTCCATCCAATAGGCTGTTTGCCGCTGGCCGGTCCAATCAACTGAAGCTGCACTGCCGTTTATGGCATTTCGTACCGGAATGTTGGTAACATCATATTCGAAATTCGACATCCCGATCCGGGCTCCCAACAAAAATTTATTGTTAATGGAGTGTTTCAGTTCCGATTTTATAATACTCAGATCAACGCCTGCTTTGTAAAACATTCCCGTTCCCAGAAAATCGATACCCGAATTCAGTTGCTGATGCCGGCTTTCGTAACCTGCTTCAATAACCGGAAAATATTTATTCAGCAGGTTGATTCGCGCTGCTGCTTCGTAACGAAAACTCGAGCGGTCGTTGAATAAATTAGTGACTACCGGAGCCATATCTATCTCGACGGTGACACCTTGCCACAAAGGAGCACGTACCGAATCTTCGGGTACTGTAGTCTGCGACTGCGCCGTCTCCACGGTCATCGCCAACATCACCAACACACTAACGGTAAAGCTGAATATGTTGTTCATTGGCCGTATTGATGAGTTTAACAGGAATTTTCAGGCTATCGACAGCATGACGGGTAGTAAGCACCGTGTCGATTTGGTGAGTGAACACCATTCCGCAGGCATACGAAATAAAAAATGCTTCCGAATTGTAAATCACGGTAAGGGTATCCCAGTCTTCATTCAGCCGTACTGCCAAGCGGGCAATATTCGTCTGCCGGTCGAGCGGTAGTTCAATGCGGCTGATGGTTTTCCGGTTGGCGTAAAAAGTACTGTCGGTGTCGATATCTCTCACGGTAACACTATCGACCGTCGAAACCGCAGTGGCACCCGCTTTGTAAAGCCCGATCCGAAGATTGACCTCCGTCGATTCCCGGCAGGTCTCCTCTTCGGCCTGACACGCAGTGAGCAGTGTGCAGGTCGCTATCAGATAGACGAAAGTCGATAGCTTCATGATTCCAAAAATAATTGATGGGTTTCGGCTTTCAATACCGTAAGGGCAACGGAGGTCGGATTTTCATCGAGCTCGCTGTACATCCGGATTAATACTTCAGCCATTTTTGATGCCGGTTCGTCGGGTTGAAAATGCATGGCGGTAGTGTTGATAAGCTTAATCATATTGTCGTGAACGGCTTTCACCGCTTCCCATACATCGTCGCTTACGTAGATTTGTTGCGAGACATTATGATCGAATTCGGCTCTTACATAGCTTAACAATTTCGATTGCGCATCGATACAATTCATACCCGGTTGAATAACCTGAAGCATCATGGCAGAAGGATGCGTGCGTTCGAGCAGCAGTGCCAGCCGTTCGTAGGCCCGCAGCCTGATGGGAGTAACCACCGAATGGTGCTTTTTGAGCAATTCAGCCTTACGCCGCTTATCTTCGTTGACCAGCATTTTGTCGAACAACAAATAAGCGGTCATCATCACAATAAACGCGGGGATTACGATTTTAAAAATATCCATTTAAATTTCTTTTTCAATCAAATAATTGTTGCGCTCCGACGAATTTCTGGTAATTAATTCCCCCAGGAAGCCCGTCATGAACAGTTGCGTTCCGAGTATCATAGCCAGCAGTGCAACGTAAAAATACGGATTTTCGGTGAGTAAAGGAGCCGGGATATGGCTGGCCAGGGCATGCAGTTTCATGACAGCCACTCCCACCAGGGCCAGGAACCCGATAATAAACATCAGACTCCCGTACAAACCAAAAAAATGCATCGGCTTTTTGCCGAATTTCGACAAAAACCAAAGCGTCATTAAATCAAGATACCCGTTTACAAAACGGTTCATCCCGAATTTTGTACTTCCGAACTCCCGTTTGCGGTGTTCCACCACTTTTTCGCCGATCTTACGGAAACCGGCATTTTTGGCGAGGTAGGGGATGTAACGATGCATTTCGCCGTACACCTCGATGTTTTTTACCACTTCTTTCCGATAGGCCTTTAAACCACAGTTCATATCGTGTAACTTCAGGCCCGTAACCTTACGGGCGGTGGCGTTGTAGATCTTGGAAGGAATGTTTTTAGTGAGCTTGGAATCGAGGCGTTTCTTTTTCCATCCCGAAACCAGGTCGTACCCTTCTTCGGTAATCATCCGGTAGAGTTCGGGTATTTCATCGGGACTGTCCTGCAGGTCGGCATCCATTGTAATCACCACATCGCCTGCGGCTGCTCTGAAACCGCAGTACAAGGCCGGCGATTTGCCGTAATTATTTCTGAACTTGATTCCCCTGACCCGGTTCGATTGCGCTTGCAGTTGCTCGATAATTTTCCACGATTGATCGGTACTCCCGTCGTTAATAAAAATCACTTCGTAATCGAACCGGTGCTTAGTCATTACACGGTCGATCCATTCGAATAATTTGGGTAACGAATCGGCTTCATTATAGAGGGGTACAACAACGGATATCTGCATGGTGAAAAAACGTTTATTAAAGTTCTTGATCGGGATTTTGTTCCGGTACGTCGCTGTCGAACAAGCCGCGCCGGCGGCGCACGATACCGCCCACAATTAAACCGAGTACGCCTCCGGCCAGTAAATTGGTCCATATGGTTTGAAAAGCATAGGGGGCCGGCCGGAACTGCCGTTCGAGCTGTTCGTAATAGTTTTCGTCCATCGGCATTTTAAGGCTTTCGAACAAAGCCCGGTTTTGCTCGATCTGACGCACCCCTTCTTCAAAAAGCTGGGGTAAATACCCGGTATTGATGAACGAGGTGTATCCGATTTTGAACAGTGCCGACACTATGCCGCCGAAAAAGAAGGTGAGCAGTACAAAATATACCGCTTTCCAGTACGATATGAAACCTCCCAATTCGCGGTCGCGAAAGCGGGTGGCCATCCGGTAGGTAGCGGCAATTATGAAGGCAATAATAACATAGGTCAGCAGCATCAGCGGCAGGCTGCGGGAAGCTGAAAACAAAAAATTGACGGAAAATAAAACTCCCATGAACAAACCATTGCGCATGGTGATTTTATAGATTTCTGATTGCATAGCTGTATTTGTTTTTCGGCTACAAATTTACGAAAAAAAACTGCATCTGTCAAGTGATTTGGAATTAAATAATCGGACTGAAAAGCCGGGCGAACGATTCTTTAATCTTTTGAGAACGTTTCCGGTTGTCCCAATCCTGAAAACTGAGCTCCCTGGAGTTGGTAATATCGTTCAGAAATAGTTCTTTCAACCGCAGCGATGTTGCTTTGTCGTAGATAAATGCATTGGCTTCAAAGTTCTGGTTAAAACTTCGTTCGTCGAGGTTGGCCGATCCTACGATAGCGATAAAATCGTCGACAACGATGGCTTTACTATGTAAAAATCCTTTGGTGTATTGGTATACCTTGACTCCTGCCTCGAGAATTTCGCCCATGTAGCTGAAGGTGCAGGCGTCGGAAAGCCGCGAGTCGGAGCGCACGGGTATCATGAGCCGTACATCGGTACCGCTTAGTGCTGCTACCGTGATGGCGTTTAAAATCACATCGTTGGGTACGAAGTAGGGGGTATGCATATACACATAGTCGCGTGCACTCATGATGGCGGTTGCCATGCCCTGCATGATACTTTCCCAGTCGGTGTCGGGACCGCTGCTTACAATCTGAACCACATTGTCGGCATGCTTGGCGGGCAAAGGATAATACTTGGAGTCGGTAATCAGCTTGCGTTCCACAAAATACCAATCGGTAAGAAACAAGGATTGTAATCCGTGTACGGCAGCTCCTTCGAAGCGGATAAAGGTGTCGCGCCATTTACCCAGGGTATTGCCGAACAAATAACGGTCGGCAAAATTAAAACCTCCCGTGAAACCGTATTTACCATCGACAATTAAAATTTTCCGGTGATTGCGAAAGTTGATTTTGCTGCGCCGTAACCTCAGCCGGAGCGGCAAAAAAGGCTTAACGTATACCCCTGCGTCGCGCAACGATTTAAGGAATTCGCGTGTAAGTCCCAGACTTCCCAGGTAATCATAAATCATTCGGACCCTTACTCCCGATTTTGCTTTGCGTATCAGCAGTTTACGCAATTCGTTGGAGATACGGTCGTTTTCGAAAATGAAAAATTCCAGGTGAATATGATCCCTGGCTGCTTCCATTGCTTCGAACATAGCTGTAAAAGTGGCGGTGCCATCGGGGAGTACATCGATTTTATTATATGCGTAAGCAGCCGCGTCGCTGTTTTTGTACAACAGGCGTATGAGGTTCAAATGCGAAGTACGTGTCACAAAATCGGAATAATCCTCGGGATGCAATTCCACGGGTGGCAATTTGGCACTGTGCCGGACACTTTTTTTCGAAATAATTTTCTGTTTCCGGTAATTTTGGCCGATGATAAGGTATAAAAACACGCCGATAAACGGTAGAAAAACCAGCACCAGGATCCACGAAAGCGAACGTACGGAGTTCCGGTTTTCGAGCAGGATCACCGAAACCGAACTGACTACCGAATAAATATATACAGCCAACAACGATATGAACAACAACGGACTCATGGCATTTGTCGGAACTTTTTAGCACGGTTTACGTAATCGATCCATTGGTGCCCTTCCACATAGGCCGATCGTTCAACCAGCACGCCCAGCCGGGGCGCCGGTACTCCTTCGTTAAGCTCGCTGGTCGAGATTTCCACATGCGCTTCGTCCCATAACCCCGATTCGATAAAGCTCGTCAACAGCTGGCTGCCCCCCTCGACCAGTACCGAATGGATGTTCTTCCGGGCTAACGTGCTTAAAACCGTCCGCAGCATATCGTTGGAAAAGTCGATAGTTATAAATTCCAGCTTTTCGGTGCTCTGCCGGTCGTGCAGTTCGGTGAATACCAGTGTTCGCACCGAATTGTCGAACAAGTGATAGTCCTGCGGTACACGTCCCGTCCGGTCGAGCACGATACGTACCGGATTTTTTCCGGCCCAGCGGCGTACGCTCAGGTTCGGATTATCGAGTACCGCGGTATTCGTACTCACCATGATCGATTGATTCTGAGCTCTGTATTTGTGGGTGAACTGTTTTGTAAGCAGATTTGAGATTTGTACCGGTCCCTTGCCCAGATCGTTGCGGAGCCGGTCGATAAATCCATCGCGGGTTTGGGCCCATTTGAGAAGTACAAAGGGGCGGCCTTCCTTCACCCAGGTGAAAAATCGTTTGTTAAGCTCGTAACATTCTTTTTCCAAGACGCCTACAACCACCTCTACTCCGGCATTTTTCAACATTTCGATCCCTCGCCCCGATACTTTCGGATTGGGATCGGACGTGCCGATTACTACCCGGGGAATCCTCTTCGTAATGATCAGATTGGCACAGGGAGGAGTTTTGCCGAAGTGCGAACAAGGTTCGAGGTTGACATAAAGGGTCGATTCGTGTAACAAATGTGTTTCCTTTACCGAATCGATTGCATGGGGCTCGGCATGGGCCTCGCCGTACCGGTGATGGTAGCCCTCGCCGATAATCCGGTTGTTGTGTACCACCACAGCGCCCACCATCGGATTGGGCGCCACATATCCTTCGCCTATGCGCGCCAGTTGCAGGCAGCGGTACATGAAATTTACGTCGTAATTCATTTTTAGTTATCTTTGCAGTATCTATGATGAAAGCTCAACAGTATATCTTCAGCGAATTAACCGGCTTGTATGCGGAGCCGGAATTGCAGTCGGTTGCCCGATTGTTACTTTCAACGTGTACAGGATTAAGTTTTACCGGTCTTTTAATTAACAAAAATACAACATTTTCTGAATATCAGTGGGCTCAACTGAAAAAAATGGTTGAATTGATGAAGTCGGGTATGCCGGTACAATACGCGACAGGCGAAACCGAGTTCTGCGGCCTGCGTTTAGAAGTGGCTCCGGGGGTGCTGATTCCGCGTCCCGAAACCGAGGAGCTGGTGGAATGGGCGGTTCGGAGCCTGCCGCCCGATGCCAGGGTGCTCGATATCGGTACGGGCAGTGGTTGTATGGCTGTCGCACTTCAATACCTGCGCCCCGATTGCAGGGTGATGGCCTGTGATGTTTCGCCGGAGGCACTTCGGCAGGCAACCCGTAATGCTCGATTGCACAAGATGCCGGTGCGTTTTTTTCAACTCGATATTCTTACCGACGGATTACCCGACGAATCCTGGGATCTGATTATCAGTAATCCTCCGTATATACCTCACCAGGAGTCGGTAAGTATCGAGCCGAGGGTTAAGGATTTCGAGCCTGCTGTTGCGCTTTTTGTCGACAACGACGATCCGTTGCTTTTTTACCGCCGGATTGCCGGGCTGGCAAAAACACATCTGGCTGCGGGCGGACAGCTGATGTTTGAAACCCACCGCAGTTTTGCAGCCGATTGTGTCGAACTGCTCTGCAGCCAGGGATTTAGCAGGGTCGAATTGAGAAAAGATATTTCAGGCAACGACCGGATGGTACGAGCCTGTATCGATTAAATTTTTTCCGGAAATTAAACTTCAGTCTGAATTTTCAGTCTGAAAGTCCGGATACAATAAAATAAGGATGTATGCATGCAGATGATCAGGTTCTGATCGAACAATTAACATCGAAGTCGACCAGGGCGGAAACGTTTTCGCGATTGGTTCGTACCTACCAGGAACGCCTGTACTGGCATATCCGGAAAATGGTTATGTCGCACGACGATGCTAATGACGTGTTGCAAAACACCTTCATGAAGGCCTGGAACGGTATCGAATCGTTTCGTGGCGAAGCCCGGTTTTCGTCGTGGCTTTACCGCATCGCCACCAACGAAACGCTCACTTTTCTTACCAACAAACGTATGCGTAATATCGCCAGCATGGAGGATGAAGAGCAAATCCTGTTGACTCAGCTTCATGCCGATACTTATTTTAACGGAAATGAAGCCGAAATGAAACTGCAGGAAGCGATACTCACATTGCCCGAAAAACAACGCCTGGTATTCAATATGAAATATTTCGACGACCTTACTTACGAGGAAATGGAGGAGATTCTGCAAACATCGGTGGGGGCGCTGAAAGCATCGTATCATCATGCGGTGAAAAAAATAGAGAAATTTTTGTCTGTTGAAAACTGATTTTTAACATATAGTCATTAAACCTTTGACTACTATGGCAGTCAAATCAAACGTTGATATACATTATGGAAGCAAAAACAAAATATTCACTGAACGATTCGGGTAAGCGGATTCCGTTTGAAGTTCCTGAAAATTATTTCGAGGACTTTGCCGTCCGGATCGGGACTATGACCACAGGTAAGCAGGTGCCCGTAAAGCGCATGATAAAACCATGGATTTATATGGCTGCGATGTTCACCGGTTTGTTGCTCATGGGGAATGTCCTGCTGAATGTGCATAAGTCGAGAGTAAATCAACAAAACGAAGCTTATGAAGTGTACCTCATGTCGCAACTCGACGAATCGGTTTACTACGATTATTACCTCAGCACGGTGGCAACAGCCGATGAGCCATCGCATACCGATGCGGTAAATTAAGTTCAGGTACAGATTCGCAATACAATTTAAAGTGTAAAGAATGAAAAAAATTTTAATTATTTCCCTGTTGATGTGTTCGTTTTCCGGATTGATGGCCCAGCCAGGTTCGAAAAGGATGACCAAAGAACAAATCTTCAATCAGAAATGGGAGTTCATAGTTGCCAAATCCCAGCTGTCGGCCGGAGATGCGGCAAAAGTTCAGCCGCTTTTTTTCGAATTAGAAGAGCAGATTTGGCAGCTATTCGCCGGCAACCGGCAGATATTCAGATCGCAACGCCGAAATAATCCCGGCGAAAAAGTGGATTTCGAAGCCATCAACGATGCCATTATCGAAACCGAATTATCAAAAGCCAATTT
Source organism: Paludibacter sp. 47-17 (assembly GCA_001898935.1). Classification (GTDB taxonomy): domain Bacteria; phylum Bacteroidota; class Bacteroidia; order Bacteroidales; family Paludibacteraceae; genus Paludibacter. The sequence goes on along the minus strand of MKVT01000006.1, from coordinate 73,718 downwards.
ACAAAAGGTCTATTATTTAAAGTTGAAAAAGGTGGTTGATGCCGAAACGATCAACAAGATTTTTCATGCCGAAAAAGCCTATCAAAAAGATATAATTCAAAAAATTCCTTCCGGCGGCCGGCCGGGACGACCCTAAGAAACAACGGACTTAGCAGTTTTTTCACGTTGTTTTGAGCAATACCTGTGCATTTTTTACAATGCACAGGTATTTTGTTTGAAAAAAAGTGTTATCTTTGCACGCCGAAACAATGGTACTTTGGCCGAGTGGTTAGGCACCGGTCTGCAAAACCGTTGACGGCGGTTCGAATCCGCCAAGTACCTCGAAAAGCTATCCTTAATACGGATAGCTTTTTTGGTATAACAAACGTTTTCGGAAAGAAATTCAGGCATTTGAATCCCGCGATACCACGGGCAAGCATTTTTCCGTAAATTTGTTGAAAAATTACAACTATGACGATTCGTTTTTCAATACATTTTGTGACGAAGTGGGGCGAAAGTCTCAACCTGCGCATTCGCGCCTTGCTGACAGATGGAACCAGCGCCGACTTTCAGCAGGAGATGTTTTGTGATACAGGGTTTAACTGGAAAGCCGATTTTAATCCTGCCGCGAATGTGGATCTGATTCAGTATAACTACTCGTTACGGACTTCAAAAAACACCCTGTCGGAATACGGTCCGTTCAGGCAGGTGAGGCTGGAGGATCGCGGGCGGGATATTCAGCTCGTCGATTCGTGGCGAACGCCCAATGGCGACAGCGCTTTTGCATCGACCGTGTTCAGGGATTGCAACTTCAAACGTCCTGGACTTAGCGGGCAACAGCCTGCCGGCGGCAATCTGATATTGCAGGTATATTGCCAGCAAATGGAGCCCGGCCGGCATCTGGCAGTCGTAGGTAATCAGCCTTGTCTGGGTAATTGGGATGTGAAAAAGAAGCAAAAACTCGACGAATCGGATTTCCCGGTCTGGTCGGTGCGGTTGTCGACCACCGAACTGGCGTTTCCGCTGGAATATAAATACCTGATCGTAGATACCGCTACCGACGAAGTACTGGCATGGGGTGGAGGGCCAAACCGACATTTGCCGGCCACCGACGAATCGGTGCTGACCGTGGTAACCGACGAGCATTTTATACGTACTATTCCTTCGTGGAAAGCCGCCGGAGTTGCTATTCCCGTGTTTTCGCTGCGAAGTAAAAAGGGATTTGGAATCGGTGAGTTTTACGATTTGAAGCTGATGGTCGACTGGGCAGTTGTAACCGGTCAGAAAATGATCCAGACACTTCCGATCAACGACACTATTCTTTATCATAGCAATTACGATTCGTACCCTTACAATGCAGTTTCGGTGTATGCCCTTCACCCTGTATACCTGCATCTGGAAGCGGTAGGGAAAGTAAAGGATCCCGATCGCAAAGCCTATTATGCTGCGAAAAAGAAAGTGTTGAATGCAAAATCGTTTGCCGACTATCAGGTAGTGATGGATCTGAAGTGGAGTTACCTGCGGGAAGTATATGCCGAATCGGGTTCGAAAGTTCTGAAATCGCCCGAATTCAAAGCATTTTTTGCCAGAAACAAAGCATGGCTGGTTTCGTATGCAGTGTTTTCGTATTTGCGCGATTTATATGGTACTCCCGAGTTCGGTTCGTGGCCCGATTACAATGTGTACGACAAAGAGCGTATAGAGCAGCTGGCATCGGCAGGCAGCGAATGTTATGCCGATATTGCTTTCTTTTATTTCCTTCAGTATCATCTCGACAAGCAATTGACCGAGGTGCATGCTTATGCCCGTTCCAGGGGTATCTGTATCAAAGGCGATATCCCCATCGGCGTTAGTCCGAGGAGTGTGGATGCCTGGGTAGAACCCGAGAATTTTATTACTACCAAGCAGGCCGGAGCTCCGCCCGACGATTTTTCGGTAACGGGCCAGAACTGGGGTTTTCCCACCTACAACTGGGAGCGGATGGAGCAGGATAATTACAATTGGTGGAGAAATCGTTTCCGGAAACTTGCCGAATATTTTGATGCATACCGTATCGATCATATCCTGGGCTTTTTCCGCATTTGGGAAATACCGCAGGATGCTGTTTGGGGATTGACCGGCAGTTTTCATCCTTCCTTGCCCTTTACGGTTAAGGAGCTCGAATCGAAGGGAGTGCATTGGGATGAAGAGCGTTACCTGAAGCCCTACCTTCGCGAACATGTACTCCAGTCGGTGTTCGGAAGATATACCGAAGAAGCCATGCGGGAGTATTTCGATCAGGATGGCTGGCAGAATTTCAGGTTCAAACCGGCATTCGATACCCAGAAAAAGGTTGAGCAGCATTTTGCTTCGCTGGGTTATAATTTCAGTACCAAGGATGTGTTGATCCGCGACGGATTGTATCAGCTCCATTGCGAGGTTTTATTCCTGCGTGATTCGCGTCAGCCCGATAAATTCCACCCGCGTATTTCGATGCACAGCGCAGCCACTTTCCGCGATTTGCCGGAAACCACCCGCCGTATTCTCGATTCCATTTATGTGGATTACTATTACCACCGTCACAACGAATTCTGGAAACAGCAAGCCCTGAAAAAGCTCCCGGCATTGCTTTCGTCGACCGATATGCTGGTGTGTGGCGAAGACCTCGGGATGGTTCCCGATTCGGTGCCGGAAGTGATGCAGCAGCTCGAAATTCTCAGCCTGGAAATTCAACGGATGCCCAAAAAACCGCATCACGAATTTGCTATGCCCTGCGATGCTCCTTACCTGTCGGTATGTACCACATCGACCCACGATATGAATCCTCTTCGTGCCTGGTGGCTCGAAGATAAAACAGTGACACAACGCTTTTACAATCGTGCGCTGGGGCTGCAGGGGCCGGCACCCGACGAGTGCGAACCCTGGATCGCCGAACGTATCGTCAATCAACACCTGGAGTCGAATGCCATGTGGATTATACTGCCGTGGCAGGACTGGATGGCCATCGATTCGCGCTATACGCACGAAAATCCGCATTCCGAGCGTATCAACGTGCCCAGTAACCCGCGTAACTTCTGGTGTTACCGCATGCATATCCAACTCGAAGAGTTGTTAAAAGCCAACGATATCAACCAACATATTTTACAACTGATTACTGCCTCGGGCAGGATTTAATTTTCAAATCATGAGCGACCAACGGTACAATTTAAGAGGAGTTTCGGCTTCGAAAGAAGATGTTCACAATGCAATTAAAAACAGTGATAAAGGACTGTTTCCAAAGGCTTTTTGTAAAATCATTCCCGATTATCTGGGCAACGATCCCGACTACTGCGTCATTATGCATGCCGATGGAGCGGGTACGAAGTCGTCGCTGGCCTATGTGTACTGGAAAGAAACAGGCGATCTGTCGGTCTGGAAGGGGATTGCACAGGATGCACTGATCATGAATATCGACGATTTGCTGTGCGTAGGGGCCACCGATAATATTTTACTGTCGTCGACCATAGGCCGGAACAAAAATCTGATTCCGGGAGAAGTGATCTCGGCCATTATCAATGGCACCAACGAACTGGTGGAGGAGCTGGCCGCCTTAGGGGTGCGTATTTATCCTACCGGTGGCGAGACTGCTGATGTGGGCGATGTGGTACGTACCATTATTGTGGATAGTACGGTTGCCTGCCGTATGAAACGGGCCGATGTGATCGATAATGCCAATATTCGGCCGGGTGATGTGATCGTGGGGCTGGCCTCGTCGGGCCAGGCTACCTACGAGAAGGAGTACAACGGGGGCATGGGTAGTAATGGTCTGACTTCGGCTCGTCACGATGTTTTTGCTAAATCGATTGCCCGAAAGTATCCCGAAAGTTACAATCCCGATATTCCTGCTGAGCTGGCATATTCGGGGAGCAAGGAGCTGACCGGTAAAGTGGAGGGTACGACACTCGACGCGGGTAAGCTGGTATTGTCGCCTACCCGTACCTATGCTCCGGTTATAAAAACGGTGCTCGACGAAATGCGTCCGCTCATTCACGGGATGGTTCATTGTTCGGGAGGTGCTCAGACAAAAATTCTCCACTTTGTCGACAATCTCAGAATTGTGAAGAACAATATGTTCCCGGTTCCGCCTTTGTTCCGTATGATACGCGAAGAATCGGGCACGTCGTGGCAGGAAATGTATAAGGTATTCAATATGGGGCACCGGATGGAATTGTACCTGGAGCCCGGGAAGGCCGGTCGGGTAATCGAAATTTCCCGTTCGTTCGGGATCGATGCCCAGGTTGTCGGATACGTCGAAGCTTCGACCACCCGTGAGTTGGTGATCGAAAGCGAATTCGGACGATTTACATATTAAAGCAGGAAGCTGATGTTGGTTGTGAACAGTTTGACTGCAATGGCCAGCAGGATAATTCCGAAGAACTTGCGAAGGATATAAATGCCTCCTTCACCGATGATGGTTTCGATTCGTTTGGTGGCCTTCAGTACCAGGTATACGATAAGCAGATTGAGTACGAGGGCCACTAGAATATTCTCGGTACTGTATTCGGCTCTCAACGACAGTAATGTGGTAAAGGATCCGGGGCCGGCAATAAGTGGAAAGGCCAGTGGTACGAAAGCCGAGCTGCTTTTGGGGCCATGGTTGCAGTAGATTTCTACATCGAGTATCATTTCGATGGCAAACAGAAAGATGACGAGCGAACCTGCCACGGCAAACGACCGGATATCGACGCTGAACACCTTCAGTATGCCTTCGCCGGTGAATAAAAAGATAATCAGGATCAGTAAAGCTACGGCGCTGGCTGCTAGTGCATGCAGGTTTTTGCTTTTTTTCTGCAGATTCAGAATAATGGGAATAGAGCCCAGAATATCGATAATCGCGAAAAGTACCATGAAGGCACTGGAGATTTCTAGTAAATTGAAGTTCATAAGCGATTGAGTTGAATGATGCGTTTATTAATTTGAGTGCGTTCGGGATCGTACCACCATCCCCATTTGTTGAAATAGCGAACCAGATTGACGCTATGAATCAGTAACATCCGCCAGTTTTTGTACGAGCTTTGTTCGTGGTGATGAATCACCGTTACCGCAGGGTAAAACACTGTTTTATACCTGCGGTGAATGCGGCGTGTAAGGTCGATATCCTCAGGGTACATGAAAAACCGTTCGTCGAACAAACCCACTTCTTTCAAAGTGGAGGTTCGCAACAGCATAAAGCAGCCCGACAGATAAGGAACTTCCATAATGTGCCGGTAAGCGGTGTTTCGCATTTCGAAGCGAACCATTCGCTTGCGTGCCAGTTTTTCGGGAAGAAACCGCCGGAACAGCAGGTCGGCCGGAGTGGGCACCAATTTACATAAGTATTGCAACGATCCGTCGGGATATACGACCCTGGGCATCAGTAAGCCGGTATCGGGATGTTGTTGGAGGTATTCCATCATTTCGGTTACCGACGATGGATTTAATTCTATATCGGGATTGATTACCAGATGAAAAGGCACATCCTGCTGAAGCGACTTCCGGAGGGCAATGTTATGTCCCGCCCCATATCCACGGTTGGAGCCCGTGAAAATATACCGGCCCCCCCGGTCTGCAAAACCGGGTGAAGGTGAAGGCGAATTGTCGATAATAAACAGTTCGTTCAAGCCTTTCACCGTCAGGAGCGACCCGATAAGAGGTCCTACGGAATTCCACGTATGATTGTATAGAACAATTGAAATGTTGAGCATGGGCTGATAGAGGGCTAAAGAACCAGGTGCAAAGCTACAAAAAAAGCCCGAATTTCTCCGGGCTTTTCAGTATGCATGCGTTTTTGCTTATTCGGCGGCAGGAGCCTCTTCAGCAGCCGGAGCAGCTTCGGCGGCTGCAGCAGCAGCGGCAGCTTCGGCTTCAGCAGCTTTTGCTTCGGCCAGTTTCTTCGCCAACTCGGCAGCTTTTGCCTTGTTCACTTCAACTTCGGCAGCAAGACGTGCTTTAGCATCAGCAGCTTTTTCGGCAGCAATTTGTTCTTTGGTTTTGTTAACCGAACTTTCTTTCATGGTTTTCCATGCAGCAAAGCGTTTTTCAGCTTCAGCTTCATCAAAGGCGCCTTTTTTAACACCTTCCAATAAATGCTTTTTCATCAATACACCTTCGGCCGACAAAATATTGCGGGCGGTATCGGTGGGCTGAGCGCCTGTAGTCATCCAATACAAAGCTCTGTCGAACTTCAAATCGATGGTTGCAGGGTTAGTGTTAGGGTTGTACGAACCAATTCGTTCTACAAATTTGCCATCACGTGGCGCACGACTATCGGCAATAACGATATGGTAATACGCATATCCTTTACGGCCGTGACGTTGTAATCTGATTTTTACGGGCATTTTTAAATGATTTAAATGATTTATACCTGGTGCTTTTACTCGAAAAGCGGTCGCAAAGATACAAAAAGAATTGAAAATGACAAAATTAATTTTTTATGACCCAGGCATCGGAGAAACGGGGATCTTCGCGGCGTAGTTGTTCCATATAATGAATCGCCGCTTTGATATCGTCGAAGTTGCACAATGTAACTTTATAATAGCTGCCTTCCGATGTAACGTCGGTTTCCGGAAATTCGGCATTGAAGGTGTTGGCCATGCGTAATGCGGTAGCTTCGGTTTGAAAAACTCCGACCACAATGCTGTAGGGAGCCGGTTTTTTCTCCAACAGATCGTCGGTACCGGCGGTAGTTTGCAGGGTGTCGAGCTGTGAGTAAGGTGCCACTGCTTTCGACGCTAAAGTACTGTCGGAATAGCTGATTGCCGGTTTGGCCGGATACAACTGTTCCCAGTTGATGGTGCGGAACATATTTAAAGTAGCCTGATCGTGCAGGGTGGCGTTGTGGTTTAAGCCCGACGAATAGAGAAGCGAAACGATGAACACAACTGCAGCAGCATAACGCATAATACGGTAGGCCGGAAAGCGTACTTCGATCATCCGGTTATTGACCCTTGCCGGCATCGGCAACCGGATGGGCCGATGCCCGAGGTTCATCGGCAAAAAAGGCAAATGACCTGCCGGGGTAAACATCAGGTTGCCTTCACTGTCGAGCATAAAGCTGCCCAGATTGCCGAAATCTTCGGTGTCGTCGCTGTTTACCTCTTCCAGAAAAAGGCTGATGAACGTATCGATCATGCGCGAAGCTTCGCGGTAGGAAATCTGTTGAGAGCGTGATATTTCGAGCGCCAGCAGACCGTCGTTGTGTTGCACCATGGGATTGAAACCCAGGCTTGCGCGAGGAGGTAAAATATAGTTTCCACGTATTACGGCGCTGCTTTTTTGTACGGCGAATACGCCCAGACCCGGAACAATCACGTGATCGTTACTGGCCAGCAGTCGTTCGATATGGTACATTATTTTTTCCACGTCGCAAATTTAGAAAAAGATTTTCAAAGGGACCACCAATTGTTGATAACTTCTTGCATTTTTACTTTTTGAAAATATTAATGTACATTTGCATCGGAAACTAAACATAAAATGATTCTGATGAAAACTATTCTTATCACCGGAGGCGCCGGGTTTATTGGTTCACATGTGGTCCGTTTGTTTGTGTCAAAATACCCTGAATACCAACTAGTAAATCTCGATGCTCTCACCTATGCAGGTAATCTGGAGAACCTGAACGATGTGGCGGACGCCCCTAATTACAGGTTTGAAAAAGGCGATATTACCGACGAAGTTTTTGTAAACGATTTGTTTAAACGCTATACGTTCGATGGGGTGATTCACCTGGCTGCCGAATCGCATGTCGATCGTTCCATTACCGATCCGTTTTCCTTTATTCGCACCAATGTGTTTGGCACCGCTATTTTGCTTCATGCGGCAAAAGAAGCCTGGAAGGGGGCGATGGAAGGAAAACGTTTTTACCATGTGTCGACCGACGAAGTGTACGGTTCGCTGGGAGCCACCGGATTTTTCACGGAAGAAACGGCCTACGATCCCCGCAGTCCGTATTCGGCATCCAAAGCCTCGTCCGATCATTTCGTACGGGCCTACCATCACACCTACGGTTTGCCGGTCGTGATTTCCAATTGTTCGAATAACTACGGTGCAAACCATTTTCCCGAAAAACTGATTCCGCTGGCTATCCATAATATTCGCACCAATAAACCCATCCCCGTGTACGGAAAAGGAGAAAATGTTCGCGATTGGTTGTGGGTCAACGATCACGCGCGTGCCATCGATGTGATTTTTCATACCGGTGTAAATGGCGAAACCTATAATATCGGCGGACATAACGAATGGACCAATATCGCCTTGATTCACAAATTGTGTGAAATTATGGACCGGAAACTGAACCGGGAACCCGGCACCTCGGCCCAGTTGATCCGGTTTGTTACCGACAGGGCCGGCCACGATCTGCGCTATGCCATCGATTCGACGAAATTGCAAAACGAACTGGGATGGGTTCCATCGCTCCAGTTTGAAGAAGGGCTCGAAAAAACAGTCGACTGGTACCTGGCCAATCAGGAGTGGCTCGATAATGTGACCAGCGGAGCTTACCAGGAGTATTACAGGAAACAATATTCGCGCGATTAAATATTTTGGAGATTGTAAAATATTTTTGTATCTTTGCGGACGAAAGGCAATGGGGAGGGGACACACAGTCCCCTTCTTTGTTGAAATATAACTAGGTATGATTAGTAAAGATATTGTAAACCAGCTCGTTGAAGAGTATCTGGCAGGTTCGTCTAATTATCTGGTCGATTTGACGGTAACTCCCGATCAGCGCATTATCATTGAAATAGATGCGGAAAAAGGAGTGTCGATCGACGATTGTGTGAAACTCAACCGTCAGTTGGTGGATAAGCTGAGTCCGGAGATCGAAGAGTACGAGCTCGAAGTAAGTTCGGCAGGGATCACCGAGCCATTCAAGGTATTGCGACAATACCAGAAAAACAAAGGAAAAGAGGTGGAAGTGCTCACCCGCGAAGGTAAGAAGCTATCGGGCATTTTAGGAGAAGCGTCCGAATCGGGTTTCCAGCTGAAAGTAGAAAAGAAAGTAAAAGAAGAGGGAGCAAAGCGGAAGACAACGGTCGAGGAAATTTTAACATTCAACTATACAGAGATCAAAACAACAAAAATGATTATTAGATTCAAATAAGCCATGAGCAAAAAAGAAAGCATTAATTTGATAGATACCTTTTCGGAGTTTAAGGAACTGAAGAGCATCGACAGAAGCACTTTGATATCGGTGATGGAAGAATCGTTCCGCAACGTTATCTCTAAAATGTTTGGAAGCGACGATAACTACGACGTTATTATCAACCCGGATAAAGGCGACTTTGAAATTTACCGCAACCGCACCGTTGTTGAAGATGAAGAACTGGAAGACGACAACCTGGAAATTTCGCTTACGGAAGCTAAAAAAATTGACGATGATTATGAAGTTGGCGAAGAAGTAACCGACCAGGTCGACTTCATGAGTTTCGGACGCCGGGCCATTCTCAACTTACGTCAGACGCTGGCATCGAAGATTCTGGAATTGCAGAAGGAGAATGTATTCTCGAAATACAGCGAAAAGGTAGGCCAGATCGTAAGTGCCGAGCTGTATCAGATCTGGAAAAAAGAAATGCTGCTGATCGACGACGAAGGCAACGAGTTGTATCTGCCTAAAACCGAGCAAATCCCTTCCGACTTTTACCGCAAGGGCGACACGGTACGTGCAGTTGTAGCCATGGTCGACAATAAAAACAACAACCCGAAAATTATTCTTTCGCGTATTTCGCCTGTATTCCTCGAACGTTTGTTCGAACTGGAGGTTCCCGAAATTCACGAAGGACTGATTACGATCAAGAAAATCGCCCGTATGCCGGGCGAGCGTGCAAAGGTAGCTGTCGAATCGTACGACGACCGGATCGACCCGGTAGGAGCCTGCGTAGGGGTAAAGGGTTCGCGTATTCATGGCATTGTGCGTGAATTGCGTAACGAAAACATCGATGTGATTAATTTCACCAACAATACCAGTTTATTTATTCAGCGTGCACTCAGCCCTGCAAAAATTTCATCGATTCGTATCAACGAAGCCGATAAAAAAGCTGAAATATACATGAAGCCCGAAGAGGTTTCGCAGGCAATCGGAAAAGGCGGTCTCAACATTAAACTGGCCGGTATGCTTACCGGTTATCAGCTGGATGTATACCGCGAGCTGGAGGACGAAGAAACAGAAGACATCTACCTGGATGAGTTTAACGACGAAATCGAGCAGTGGGTAATCGATACCTTTAAGGCGATTGGTTACGATACTGCGAAAAGTGTTCTTGCAGTGCCGCGTCAGGATTTATTGAAACGTACCGATCTCGAAGAAGAAACCATCGACGAGGTGTTGCGTATTCTGAGTGCGGAATTTGAAGAAGAGCTTTAAGAAAAAAGAATTATTTAAAACGAAATTATGCCCATAAGATTAAGTAAGGTTTGTAAAGAATTAAACATTGGCATTAATACGGCCGTTGACTTTCTGGCTAAGAAAGGTAATAAGATCGAAACCGATCCGAATCAGAAGATTTCGGACGATCTTCACTTGCTTTTGGCGAAGGAATTCAACAAAGATATGGCGCTCAAGCTGGAGTCGGAGCGTCTGAGTCAGGAACGTCACCAGAAAGATAAGGTGGCCACTGTGGCTATCGAAGGCTTTGGTAAGGTGAAAGAAGAGAAAAAGGAAGAGAAGAAAGAGGATGTGATTTCCGTAACTATTCCTAAAGATCAGTTGCCCGGAATCAAGCAGGTGGGTGTTATCGATCTCGATGCTGTGAATAAACCGCAAGCAAAAGAGCCGGTACAGGAACCCGCGGTCGCCGTTCCGGAACCTGCACCTGCTCCAATGCCGGTAAGCAACCATGAGCAAGTGGCCGATGAAGTTGCACCGCCTCCGGCCGAGGTTGAAGTGAAGCCTGAACCAGTAGTACGGACTGAAGAGCCCGCGGAAGTTACAGGGCAGACTACCGCATCTGAAGTACCGGCAGCTGTGCAGGAATCGACGACTCCTGTTGCCGAAGTAAAAGAGCAAGTGGAGGTTGAAGCCGACGAACCGGTGATTGTGGCGGTGAAACCGGAGCCAGCGGTTCCGGCTGTCAAGGAGGTACAGCCTGAGCCTGAAGCCGGGACCACCGAAGCGGAGGCCGGTGAAAGCAATATCGAACCCGCAGCATCGGAAAACCAGGGCGAAGAAGAGATTTTCACGCTGGCCAAACCGGTACTGGAGAAAACACCGGTGGTGTTGGGTACCATCGATTTGTCGCTTATCAATCAATCGACTCGTCCGAAAGCTAAATCAAAAGAACAGAAGAAGAAGGAAAGGGAAGAAAAGAACCGTCAGCTGGCGGCTGCCAAGAAGCCGCATCTGACGCTGGAGAAGAAACCTGAAGGTGCTGCCGCATCAGCTTCCGACGATGCTAAGAAGAAGAAAAAACGCGAACGTTTTACGAATCAAAAAGTTGATATTGAGCACTTCCCGGCCGATGGAGCGAAAAAACCGGCACCTGCTCAGGGTGGCGGTGGCATGCAGCCCAAGCTGAACCGAGATAAGTTCAAGAAACCCCTGAAAACGGTGGTAAACGAGGAGGAAGTTGATAAGCAAATCAAAGAAACCCTGGCTCGTATGGCCGGCGGCAATAAAAAGGGCAAGGGAGCCAAGTATCGCCGCGATAAGCGCGATTCGTTTTCGGCGCGTATGCACGAGCAGGAGCAGCTGGAGCGCGAACAGGAAACCATCCTTAAGCTTACCGAGTTCGTAACGGTAAGTGAGTTGGCGGTGATGATGGATGTGCCCGTAAACCAGGTAATTGCTACTTGTATGAGTATTGGTATGATTGTGTCGATCAATCAACGCCTGGATGCCGAAACCATCAATATCGTTGCCGAAGAGTTTGGCTTTACCACGGAGTTTGTAAGTGCCGATGTGGTGGAAGCGATCGGCGAAGATGAGCCCGATCTCGATGAGGACATGATGCCTCGTGCACCTATCGTTACCGTTATGGGACACGTCGACCATGGTAAAACATCGTTGCTCGACTATATTCGTAAAACCAATGTGATTGCCGGAGAGGCAGGAGGGATCACCCAGCATATCGGTGCGTACAATGTAAAACTGGAGAACGGACAGCGTATCACTTTCCTCGATACTCCCGGTCACGAAGCTTTTACGGCGATGCGCGCCCGTGGTGCGAAAGTGACGGATATCGCAATTATTATAGTAGCAGCCGACGATAGCGTGATGCCTCAAACCGTTGAAGCGATCAATCACTCATCGGCTGCCAACGTACCGATGGTGTTTGCCATCAATAAAGTGGATAAACCGAGTGCAAATCCTGAAAAAATCAAGGAAGCGCTGGCTAATATGAATTATTTGGTCGAAGACTGGGGAGGAAAGTACCAATCGCAGGATATTTCGGCTAAATCGGGGATGGGTATTCCCGAATTGCTGGAAAAGGTATTGCTGGAAGCCGAATTACTGGATCTGAAGGCCAATCCGAACAAACGTGCGGTCGGTTCGGTGATCGAATCGTCGCTCGATAAGGGGCGCGGTTATATTTCGACCGTGCTGGTTGAAAACGGAACATTGAAAATGGGCGACGTAGTGCTGGCCGGAACGTATTTCGGACGTGTTAAAGCCATGTTCAACGAACGTAACCAGCGCATTAAAGAAGCAAAACCGGCCGAACCGGTATTGATTCTAGGTCTTAACGGTGCACCGCAGGCGGGCGATAACTTCAATGTGATGGCCACCGAACAGGAGGCCCGTGAAATTGCCAACAAACGCGAGCAGTTGCAACGTGAGCAGAGTTTGCGTACGAAGAAACACTTTACACTCGACGAGTTGGGCCGTCGTATTGCATTGGGCGATTTCAAAGAGCTGAATATCATTGTGAAGGGAGATGTCGACGGATCGGTTGAAGCATTGGCCGATTCGCTGCTGAAACTTTCGACCGAGAATATTCAGATCAATGTAATTCACAAGGCAGTAGGGGCTATCTCCGATTCCGATGTATTGCTGGCAGCTGCTTCCAACGCTATTATTGTCGGTTTCCAGGTGCGTCCGAGTGCATCGGCCCGCAAAATGGCCGAAAAGGAAGAAATCGATGTACGTCTGTACTCCATTATTTACGACGCTATCGAAGAAATCAAATCGGCTATGGAAGGTATGCTGTCGCCCGAAATCAAGGAAGAGATCACGGCTACAGTCGAGGTGCGCGAAGTGTTTAAGATTACCAAAGTGGGTACTGTGGCGGGCTGTCTGGTTCGTGAGGGTAAAATCAAACGAAACAACAAGGTACGCATCATTCGCGATGGCATCGTAGTATACTCCGGCGAGCTCGAATCCCTGAAGCGTTTCAAAGACGACGTGAAGGAAGTCGGTACCAATTACGAATGCGGACTGAATATCAGGAATTACAACGATATCCGTGTAGGCGATATGATCGAAAGCTACGAGCAGATCGAAGTAAAAAAGACTTTATAAACGATAACCGATTCCCCATTCAATAAATTCGGCTTTCTGCAAATGGGTTTTCAATCCGAGATGCAACAGCAGATGAGGAGTCAGACTATATTTTAAAGAGGCACGGGTGTAGAACCATCCGTCCTCTTTTTCTATATCATAGGGGTAGAAAATACCTTTGTCGGGAGCGCCGTTCATCGCATCGGTATAGGGTTCCAGGTTTCGGATCGGATTGTACAGGTAAACTCCGAAATGAACTCCTGCCGTAAGTTTACCGAACATCAGTTCGGGCTGAAGGCTCATACCTCCGCGGAAACGGTTGACCAGCAGGTCGTCGGTCAGATAGGTACGCTTGAAACGGCTGGTGTTTTGTGTTGCATCGGCGGCGCTGTTGACTCCGGCAAAAACCCCATCGTAAAAGCCATCGGCGCCGATTCCCAGCCGGAGTTGCCGGCTAACAGGGCGATACACCACTAAGGTGAGTGCTCCCGTGGGAAACATTTTGTTGTCGCGGTAATACAACTGTCGGGCCCCTCCCGAAATAATCAATTCGAGTCCTGTTTTGAATCGTTTGTCGTCGGCGTCCTCCACGGGGAGGTCGACCGGTGTTCGTTTCAACGTCAGCCAGGCCGTATTGGCCACTGTTTTCCGGTTGGCCGAAGGATAATACCTGAATCCCAGCCCCCCGTTGAGCATGTTAATGCCCGAATTCGGTTGATAAAAGCTGCCGTTTGATGCGTGATTCCACGAAAAGGTTCCTGCCAGTTCGAGCGATTTTCCCAGCGGTAGGGTTAGTTCGCCCCCCATCGCGAAATACACGTTCAGGTGCGATCCAATGGCAGCATTGCTCCGTCCCAGCACCAGCGTTCCGTTAGGGTCGAAATAGCGTGCGTCCTGAAAGGTTTTGGTAAGGTAACTCACCCCGGCTCCGGTTTTCAAATTCAGTTGGATCCATTTCAGATTTATCAAATGAAAACGAAAATAGGGATACAATGCCAGCAGGTTACCAAAAATGGTATCGTTGCCCAGGTTGAGCGCTGTTGCCGACAGCCCGACATCGGGATACAGGTAATACGCAGGCCAGGCCCGTTTACCGGACCGGGCAGGAAGGCTGAGGTCGGGAACCGTGGTCCATTCCATGCTCAGTTCGGCTCCCTGGGTAGGTCCCTTCACCGTTTGTTCCAGGTGTTTGGTGTGTTTGAGAATATTGCCGTACAACCAGTCGAATTTCCATTGAATTGCTTGTTGAGCCTGCGTCGCATGGCACTGAACTGTCAAAAGGCAGATAAGGAATACTTTTTTCATGTCGTTAAAATGGGTCGTTTGCGTTTTTATGAGTATCTTTGAAGTCCCAAAATTATAGAATTTTCTTTAATGAACGATATGTTAACTCAAAAACCCCTGATTTTAATTACCAATGATGATGGCGATTTCGCAAAAGGAATTGCAGTTTTAACCAGATTGATGACTCAACTGGGTGAGGTTGTGGTAGTTGCGCCCGACGGGCCCCGGTCGGCTCAGTCGAATGCCCTTACAGTTACTCACCCCATCCGTTTTCGTTTGCAGGAACAACGGGAGGGGCTGACTCGCTATGCGTGTAGCGGTACACCCACCGATTGTGTGAAGCTGGCTTTACACGAGATCGTCGATCGCCGGCCCGATATGCTGGTTTCCGGTGTTAATCACGGCTCCAATGCAGCCATCAACGTTATCTACTCCGGTACGATGGGAGCCGTTTTGGAAGGTTGTGAGAACGGTATTCCTTCGGTAGGCTTTTCAATCTGCAATTATTCGCCCGATGCCGATTTCAGTCAATTCGAACCCTATATGCTGCACATTGCCCGGCGCGTACTTGAAAATGGACTCGACCATGGCGTGTGTCTCAACGTGAATGCTCCTGCAGGGGCCATACAGGGTCTGAAGGTGGCCCGTCAGTGCGATGGTAAGTGGGTGAAAGAGTTTGTTAAGAAAACCGATCCTCATGGCCGGGCGTATTACTGGCTCACCGGCGAATTTGAGAATCACGAACCGGAGGCGACCGACACCGACGAGTGGGCGCTGGCCAATGGATTTGTGTCGGTGGTGCCTACGAAAATAGATCTTACAGCGCATGAAACGCTCGCGAAAGTAGCTGGTTTGATGCGTTAAGGTACTTATTTGATTTAATTTTCGCCGCTTGAATCCGTTCAAAAGCATACTTTTGCGTATCCAATATTAGTTATATAGTATGATACGCAAAATTTTTATCGTCCTATTCCTTGTCGCTCCAGGGGTGCTGGCCACAGCTGCTTCGTGGTTTCCGTCCAAAACCGAAGTAGTCGGTATCCTCCACAAAGCCAACGATTACTGGCAGGATCGAAATCCGGTGCACGGCAATTCGTTTTGGAACCGGGCAGCGTATCATACCGGCAATATGGCGGCCTACAAGGCTACGGGCGATAAGCGCTATTACGATTTTTCATATGCATGGTCGGAAGCGAATGAATGGAAGGGGGCTCGTTCCGACAACAAAGCCAATTGGAAATATTCCTATGGCGAATCGAACGATTATGTATTGTTCGGCGACTATCAGATTTGTTTTCAGGTATATACCGATTTGTATACCTATGAGCCGGCCGGTTTTAAAATTGCACGGGCGCGGGAAGTGATGGAGTATCAGATGAGTACGCCGAACCGCGACTATTGGTGGTGGGCCGATGGTTTGTACATGGTGATGCCGGTCATGACCCGTTTGTATAAGCTTACCGGAAATCAACAGTATCTGCAGAAATTATACGAATATTTCTCCTATGCCGATAGTATTATGTACGATGGCGGAGAGAGGTTGTATTACCGCGATGCCAAATATGTTTATCCCAAACATGCTACCATCAATGGCCTGAAAGATTTTTGGGCGCGGGGTTCGGGCTGGGTTTTTGCCGGTTTCGCACGGGTATTGGCCGATTTACCTGCCGACGATCCTTACCGTCCGTTGTACCTGCAGCGTTTCCGGGCCATGGCCGGGGCGTTAAAACAGGCACAACAACCCGAAGGCTACTGGACCCGTAGCCTGCTCGACCCTCAGCATGCACCGGGACCCGAAACCAGTGGCACGGCTTTTTACACTTACGGTTATTTGTGGGGGTTGAATAATGGCGTTTTCAGCTGGGACGACTATGGTGCTACGGTAGAAAAAGCCTGGAATTATCTCACGACCGTGGCCTTGCAACCCGACGGCAGGGTGGGGTATGTTCAACCCATCGGCGAGAATGCCAATCCGTACCAGACGGTGAGCGCCACTTCGACCGCCGATTTCGGCGTGGGAGCATTCCTGCTGGCTATGAGTGAGATGTTGCCTAATGCGACCGGTGAGATGCCTGCCAAACTGATTCGCCTTTCGAAGGTTGAAATTGAAAATTCTACCCGTATCCGGTTGGAATTCAATGAAGTGCTTACTGCCGGATCGGCTGCTACACTTGCTAATTACAGGATCAACAATGGTCCGGTGGACGGAGAGGTGTTGTTTGATGGAATGTATACCGTGACCTTGCTGCTCAATAAGCCCTTACCCTATGGGCCTTATGTGATTTCGGCGGATAAGCTGGCGGGGAATAATAATGCCGTACTGGAGCCCGACGCTCGCAGGTCGGGTTATTTCGCGGTTCCGTTAAATCCTGTCGAGCCGCAGATCACTGTGACGGCTATCGGGAATCAGATTGGAAATACGCCTCAAAATACCCTCGATAATTCGTTGAACACCCGCTGGAGCCAGCCTGGAACCGGTCAATGGATCCGGTATGATCTGGGATCGGCGAAGCAGGTTTGGGCAGTGGATATGGCTTTTTACGCCGGCGATCAGCGTACTTCTTTTTTCGATATCGAAGTGTCGGACGATAATACAGTGTACGAAAAGGTGCTGACGGGTGGCGTAAGCAGCGGGCTCACCAATGGTCTCGAGCGTTTTAATTTTTCACCTGTCAAAGCCCGCTATGTGCAGATTGTCGGTCATGGAAACTCAACCGGCGGTGATAACTGGAATAGCTTGACCGAAGTGCGGGTGCGGTACGATCAGCCCACGGGACTGGAAGCTTTGAACCGGCAATCGTTCATTTATCCGAATCCGTATTCTGGAGGCGTACTGACGCTTATACTGCCTGATCAATCGGTTTCAGGCGACCGGTTATCGGTACTATCGGTCAGCGGCCGGGAGGTGTATTCGTCGGAAATCAAAGCCGGCGAGTCGGTAGTACGGCTCAATAACCTGCCGTTAGCACCCGGTAGCTATTTGATCCGGTCGAATTCACAATCTTTTGTAGGAAAACTGATCGTGATGTAGCCTGTTTTGCTTCTGCCGTAGTGAAGTTTTACCTCTTGTGCGAAATTTTTGTATCTTTGGACTGATTTGTCGAACTGAAGATTCGAACAGTACTTTTAACTGATCATTCCCTCCTTCACGGGTCGAAATGCCTGCGGAGTAATCCGGAAGGTGTGAATGGTATAAAAAAAACGCACTATGAACTGGAAAAAATTACAAAACGGATCGGATATTCGTGGTGTTGCCCTCGAAGGCGTAAAGGGAGAGGCCGTGAACCTGACTCCCGAGGTTGCATATGTATTGGGAAAGGCTTTTGCCGGCTGGTTGATCCGACAGGATTATACCGACCTATCGGTAGCAGTGGGTACCGATTCCCGGATTTCGGGACCGGAACTCAAGAAGGCTTTTATGGAGGGTTTGTGCGAAGCCGGGGCAAGGGTCTTCGATTGTGGGCTGGCATCGACTCCGGCAATGTTTATGGCCACTGTGTATGGTGGACAACCGGTTACGGCCGGAGTGATGATTACCGCCAGCCATCTGCCTTATAATCGGAATGGTTTTAAATTCTTCACTGCTTCGGGAGGGTTGGACAAGAAAGATATTTCCGAAATTCTGAGCATCGCCGAGGCCAACGATTTTTCTCCTGCCGATGGTATTGTTCCGGTGGAATCCCTGAACCTTATCGACGTATATGCTGCCGGCTTGGTGGAGTATGTCCGGAGGCAGGCTAATATCCAATCGCATTACGACCAACCCTTGCAAGGCTTGAAAATCAGTGTGGATGCAGGCAATGGTGCGGGCGGATTTTTTGCCTCACAGGTGCTGATCCCGCTGGGCGCCGATACGAGTGGAAGCCAGTTTCTGGAACCGGACGGCCATTTCCCCAACCATGTTCCCAATCCGGAAGATAAAGACGCGATGCAATCGATTTGCGATGCGGTGGTGCGTGAAAAAGCCGATCTGGGAATCATTTTCGATACGGATGTCGATCGATCGGCCATTGTCGACGGACAGGGCAATCCTGTGAACCGGAATGCGCTTATTGCGTTGATTTCTGCTGTGGTTTTAGCCGAGCATCCCGGCAGTACCATTGTTACCGATTCCATTACTTCGGAAGGGCTGACCTCGTTTATCGAGAACGATTTAAAAGGGAAGCATCATCGTTTTCAGCGGGGGTACAAAAATGTGATCAATGAAGCCTTACGCTGCAATAAGGAGGGTGAAGAATGCTGGCTGGCCATTGAAACCTCGGGACATGCTGCGTTAAAAGAAAATTACTTTTTGGACGACGGGGCTTATCTGGTGGCAAAACTGCTGGTGGAGCTAGCCAAACTGCATCATCGGGGCCGGCAATTGACCCATTTGATTGCAGGGTTGAAACATCCGGCAGAAAGTCGTGAAATCCGCTGTTCCATTGAAGATGAAAATGCCGCCGACTACGGCCGTAAGGTTTTGGCCGTACTCGAAAAAGAAGTGCGGGGTTATAAGGGATGGGAAGTGGTGAGTCCCAACTATGAAGGACTCCGGGTGCGTTGTACTGCTCCCGGCGAACAAGGTTGGTTTCTGCTTCGGTTATCGCTCCACGATCCGGTTATGCCGTTGAATATCGAATCCGATATGCCGGGAGGGGTGGAGCTGATACTGTCGAAATTGAAAGTGCTGTTGCAACAGTTTCATCGCTTAAAACTCCCTTTACTTTCGTAATGTTTTATTTATCCGGCTATGGTCGTAAATAAAACATACGGTGACCGCTCTGTCGATTGTCAAAAAGCTGAACCGAGGCAATTCATATCAAATCGTTCCACAATCCACATGTATATTTTGTCCGGTGATTGATCTTGATTCATCCGACAACAAAAACGATATGGTATTGGCCACAGATTCTACGTCGACCTGCTGTTTGAGTGATGTCCTCTGATAGATCCTGTTTTTCTGATCTTCGGAGAGGGTTGAACTCATTTCGGTTTCCATGAATCCGGCAACCACACAATTGGAGCGAATACCCAATGCTCCCCATTCGCGTGCCGTGTTTTTCGAAAATGCTTCAAGAGCGCCTTTGGTGGAGGCATACATGGACAAACCTTTGTAACCTGTATGAACACTTATCGACGAAATATGCACAATGCTTCCTTTTATTTTATGAAGCAGCATTTGCCTGATTACAAGCTTAGTCATCATTAGAGGCGAAAATACATTGACTGCGTACATATTCTCAAGAGCATCCAAATTCATATTGGTAATAACATCATCGTAAGCCAACGCCGCATTATTTACAAAAGCATGAATCGGAGTACCCAATCCTATCCAGTGTTTGAAAACCTCCGTTTTCAGGTTGTTGGTGTCCGACAGATCATATCTCAACCATTTCAAATTCGAACCAAATTCAGTTATCAGCCTTTCCAGTTCGGGGGACAGGCTTCTACTGATACCATATACGGTACAGCCATTGTTTAAAAGCACTTCTGTCAATTTCAATCCAAGGCCTTTAGATACGCCGGTTATTAATACGTTCATTCTGTTAGTTTCTTTTTAGTTTTCCGGTACGGGTAGTTTCTAATGCATTCACAAATTTTATGATTCGTGGTATCTTATATTCTTGTAGTTTAGTCTGCAAATACAAACGAATTGCAGTTTCCTCCAGTGTAGTGGTGCTTACTATATCGCAACAAACAATATTGCCAAGTACCGAATTGCTTTTGGCATATACTTTCACTTCTTTAACTCCCGGAATCGAATGTATGACCTCCTCAACTTCCGAAGGATTAACCTTGTATCCTCCCACATTAATCATTTCACTTTTGCGGGACAAGAACCTGAATTTCAACGGGTATTTTTCAATAAGTTCTATCAGGTCGTTCGTATGATACCATTCAGTATCCATGTCCATCGAGTATCCCATTAAACTGCTGTGAATCAGAAGTTCGCCATCCTCTTCTTTTATCAGACCGGCAAATTCGTTTTTTACGACAAATACATCATTTTCTGAGGCAAACAGAGTTCCTGCTTCGGTTGAAGCATACACATTCGTAATTTTGGCGGCCGGAAATAACTCTTTCAGTTGGGCGGCAAGTTGCGTGTTAAACTTTTCGCCGCCGGAAGTCACTCTTTTTACAGAAAGAAATTTTTCCTTACAGGGAAATAAAAGCTTATAGAAGGTTGGCGTAGCCGAGATGTTTGTAATTTGACGGGCATTTATCTCTTGATGAATTTCTTCTTTTGATAATCCGAAAAGACGAATAATGGAATTTCCGTTCAGTAATGCTTGCAGATAAACCTGTAAGCCGGCTATATGGGTAGGATTAAACGCAAAGCCCCAGATACAGTTTTGCTGGCTTTCAGAGCGTTTGACGAATCTGGTCAGCGAATTGAAACTGTGTGTTACTTTCTTTGGAATTCCCGTTGTGCCGGAAGTAAATATAGTGACTTGCCAACCGTCTTTAGTATTGATTAATTTCTCTATCAAAAGATTCTTATTACCTAAGCCGGTGAGTTTTGTGTCAACCGGAAGAGAATAATTGTCGAAAGAGCTTTGTCCGGTCAACGTTAAAAGCTCGTTGCCAGTAAAATCGGAATCGAGAAGGACAATTTCTTTATTCAGAAGCATAGAAACGATGATATTCTTAAATACCTCATAGTAATCGTCCGATTTATAGTAGGGATTAAAAGTGCGTGTATTGTTCAGGTCGTCAAGAAGCCGGTCCCAGCTGATTTCCTGATGCTTGGATATGTCTTTAAAGAAAATGCTCATTATTTAATATTAAGTTTTGCATATATTTCACCAACGGTATTCACTATACCATCTTCAAAAATATCAATATCGAATTCAGCTTCAATGCGTACCGTTAATTCTGCTAAATCAAGCGAGTCCATATCCAGATCATTTCTTAAACTCATTGAAGGATTTATTTTTCTTATTGCCTTTTTTCCTCTGTTCTCCAGAACAGTATTTACGATTTCGAGAATTTTGTTTTCCATATTATAAAACCATTATATTTTAGTATGTTCCTTGGGTGTTTAAGCGCGATAAATATACATTTTCGGGTTTCACTTTATTATCTAAGCTTTTGAAAATAAAAGGTATGCCTCTGTTTATAAAAATAAAGCCGGCGTTATTAAGGATGCCCAGTTCTTCTTTGTTTACTTTGTTGTGATCAAATCCCATAGCCCTTACAATAGCGGCGCCTTTGCTTTTCAGATGTTGCAGGGCCCTACGGCTAATCCTTTCTTTGAAAGCTACCGATAAGTCCGGATGAAACAAAAATTGTTCAACAAAAAACACCCGACCCTCTTTCTGAGAATAAATAAAACAGGCTATTATTTTGTGTGAATGATCTTCAAACTGTAAAATTGAATACTTGAGCATGGATGAATTTTCGACGATTCTCCAATTTAAGAAGTCTTTGTTCAGGTGGATACTGTAGAGATCGGGAGCTAAAAAACCAAGCAAAGTTTCTTCGTTGATATCGTTCAACTCCACTTCTTTACATATTATTTCTTTATAATTCCTAGTATTAACAATGCTTTTCAGATAGGACATCAAGGTAAGCCCGGCAATCTGAATTTTCTGTTTTACCCCATTCGAAGTATTCAGACTAACAAGATGCTTATAAGCCGATACCGGCCTGATAACGTAAGTTCCTTGTTTCGAGCTAAAGCAACGCGAAAATCCCAAACGTTCAAACGAGTTCGCTGCATACGTAAAACCCCACAGGAATTTTATATTCATAAGCTCGGATTTTGATTCGATCAAATCTAACAATTCTTTCAAAAAATCATGATCTTTATGGCGTACCAAAGCTTTTATATTCACGAGTGCATCTTCCGGTTTAATGGACTGACAAACTTCTCCGTCCGGAGTTTTCATTGGAAAATACAAGGCCGACAACGTTGCGGCCAGTTCGTCCCTGGCAGCATCGTAAGCAATAACATAAACAGATGATTGATAATTGTCGTTGAAGAATTGCCATTTAAACTCATCCAGCGAGCCGGTAACAAACGGGTCATGCTGTTTTAGAACGGGAGTTTTCTCAAACAGGCGTTGCAACTCGGATATATCTTCTTTTTTTAATACTTTAATTTCAACCGACATGAATAATTAATTTTTTACACTTGTTGTACCTGTGCCGGCAATTCTGTTGTATATGTCGATGCTACTGGTCAACAATGCATTATTGTTTTTGCAATAGCTTAAAATTTGTTCGTATACTTCGCACCAACCGGTATATTTGTAATCGGAAAAAGAAGTGTTATGCCACAATATACTAAATACTCCATTAAACTTTTTCACCTCCTCAATTAATGCAATAACAGCCGGAACCGAATCTTTTTGCGATAGTCCCATGTATTTTTTATACATCAAACTGGCATCCATTACAATCAAAGGAATCTCCAAAACCGTCGAAGTTTCATTTTTTTCAAAATTGTACATATAGAAAGGAAGGCACGTACCGCGCCTGAAGCCGATTTGTTCGGCAAAACCTATCGAAGTGTCGTATTTCACACCTGCGTTTTCCAATACACTCACCGTACGGTATATATCAAACATCAAAAAGTGGAACCTGTTGCCTTCTGCTGTTTTATCAGGAATCCGTGCGATATCCCGATTTAACAATCCGGAATTATCGTGTGTCCCGAAACTGCCATGAACCCCTATTTCGTTTCCGTTTTCGCTCAGGCTTTGAATCACTGCCTTGATTTCAGTGCTCTGAATGTCATAATCGGCATTTTTCCATCCGTTTACCCTGCCCTTTTGCGGGAGGAAATAAAACGTGGAATTAGCATGGTATTTCTTTTCTATCCGGATTATTTTGTCAAAATTGAACCAGTCATCTTTCCCGAAGAAACGATTGGCTATTAACTTAGGAACAGAAAAGAATTTCTTCTTTTTAATTTCGCTGAATGAGCCTTCGAGCCAGCTTCTTTTACACACATCAATGTCGTGCGACAAGGCGACTGCAAACGGATGTTCCTGCCAGGGTGTTTTTACGGCTTTGCCTGTTATTTGATGAATTGCATCACGCAAAATATCAAAATAATAGTTAACAACAGGAACGCCGTCAATTTTCAGTTGATGAATAAGCGTACTGTCGTATTTTACTCTATTAAAATCATCTTTACTGGAACTCACATATTCATTCCAGCCGCTTAAAAAATAAAATGCCGAAGCAACGATATCATAATTAATAATGATTTGACTGCCTTCTTTGGTAATTATCTCCCCTTTATTATTTTTATCAAAAAGGAACGGAATTGCTGCATTTTTCCAATCTTTCCACACAACTTTCTCAGGGGCAATGTCCTGCTTGTCATCCCAAAACGCATCGTCAACGCTTTTGACGACTATAATTTGTGCATCTTGTTGCTTTCCGTAGCTTATTTTAATGGCTGTTACGTCGAAATATAATTCGAAGTTTTTAATAAAAAAGTTGAATATTCCCATAATGTCAGAATATAAAATGGAGCGATTGCAAAGTTAGTTAAAACTGATTGAGATACAAACTTTTCGGGTAATTTATACCATTGTTGCTTAGTTTAAGTCTCTATATGTTCGGATTGGGAAATACATAATACTATCGGTTATTTGTTTGATTATTAGTATCTTTGTGTTATTACAAACAAGCTCTGATCATTTTGACAATGAAGCCGAAACGAGCAGAGAACAAAATCTTTAAAGAGATTAGATTTGGTACAAGGACTATATTAAACATCAATACGCTGGTATACAGTGCTTATGCTAGGTTGTTTAAGGTTTACAGAATAGTACGCATACTTCCGGAGAGTATGTTGCAGGGTGGCTATCATGTGAAAAAGGACATGAGATCAACAAAAAATAAATTATTACCCAGTAACAAGCTGGTGATTTTTAATGTACTAATTACACATTCAAATCCAATGAAGCCCAGTTCTTATCAGTTGTGAGCGTTAAACTTAAACAGTTCAATATTTTAGTTCAATTATTTGAACCTTGTGGGGATACTGTCGAAATTGAAAGTGCTGTTGCAACAGTTTCATCGCTTACAACTCCCTTTACTTTCGTAAGGGGTGCTGAAATAATATTCGCCGGAGCTGAGCCGGTACCTTACTTTATCATTTTCATTTCCCAGCAACCGGACCCCTTTGATGGCCGTTGGTTTTTTACCATTACAAGCGATTTCCTGTTGATTGTTGACAGGAAGGTAGGCGGTAGCAGTGGTATTGGCAGGCACTACAAAGCGAACATGGAGAGAGCCCTCATGGATTTCCCAACTGCTTTCGATTCTGCCGTACATGGAGTCGTAATGCCCTCTTGCAAAGGTCATGCTTCCTGTCGGATCGGGTTCGGGTCGTAAAAAAAAGTGCTTAAAGCCGGGCGAGTTTTCATCGGCGTCGATTCCCAGCGAAGAGTTGTACATCCAGGCTCCGACGGCTCCAAAAGCATAATGATTAAACGAGTTCATACTGTTGTTTTTCCCAAAACCATCGGTCAGGGTGTACGAATTGAGGCGTTCCCAGATCGTAGTCGCACCTTGTTCCACCGGATAGATCCACGAAGGATAAGTGGTTTGCTGAAGCAGCTTATAGGCGTGACCCGAGTATCCATTATCGGATAATACTTTGCTAATCCAGGCTGTGCCAATGAAGCCGGTCATCAACGAATAGGGCGGACATACCACGCCTTCGTCGGTGATGTTTTCTCTTGTAAGGGTGGCAATCAGGTTTTTCAGGGCTGCGTGCTTCAGGTTGCCGTTCAGGATATTAAAGGCCAGTGGAAGTACATAGGAGGTTTGCGTGTCGATTATCTTTCCCCGGAAAGCAGTTTTCCCGGTAGTGGCATCGAAGTAGGTTTTCGAAAAAAACTCCTTTCGTTCGTTGCTAAGTTGCGCATACCGCTCTGCATCGTCGTGGAGGTGAAGTATTGCCGCCATTTTGCTCATCAGGTCCAAATCGTAGATCAGGTAGGCTTCCCAAAAAAGTACTTTCTCGTTTTTGCTGTCCTCCAGACTGAGCCAGTCGCCCAGGCTTCCCCATACATTGCGTTCGTTTTCTTTGAAAATCCCGGTTTCAGGATGGATATCGCGTAGCAAATATTCGATATATTTTTTCATGGCCGGGTAATGTTCGGCAAGTAATGCTTTATCGTTGTATTGCAGGTAACTTTCCCAGGGAACGGTGATTCCGGCACTTCCCCATAGTGTTTCGCCAAAGCCTACTCCCAGAGGGGCAACATCGGGGAAGCGTCCGTCGGCCCGCTGTACATCGCGCATGGCCATCAGGTGGCGACGTAAAAATTGTGGAACCGGAGCTAAATAGGTGGCAGTGCGTGAGAACACAGAGATATCGCCACTCCAACCTAATCGTTCGTTCCGCTGTGGACAATCGGTAGGGATCGATATAAAATTCGAGTAGGTCGACCAGGTAATATTTTCCCATAATTTATTTACCTGTGGGTTGGAAGTCTCGTAACGCGAAGCCAGCTGATGGACGGAGCTTACTACCAGGCCTTTCACTGCGTCGAGAGGCAAAGCCTGGTCGATACCGGTAATTTCCACATACCTGTAACCGTGGTAGGTAAACCGCGGGCTGATGATTTCCTCACCACCTTTGGCGATATAGATTTCCTGTGCCATGGCAGCCCGGATATTTTCGAGCATTATCATTCCGGTATGGGGCTGATAAGCGGGCAGATCGGGGTATTTTACTTCAGCAAACCGGAGTGTGATTTTTTTACCTGGAGCAATTTCGTTCAGATGGATAGCAGGAACTCCGGCCATATTTTGCCCCATATCGTACACGTAAACGCCCGGACGAATTTCCTCTACCGATACGGCCCTTAGTTCCTTTATTTGCTGTACGGTTTCACCCACCTGACCCTTGATATGCAGGGCACTGTAATCGCCTACTCCGGGAGTGTTGCCCCATCCGGCCTCCGCATTGATGGTACCCTGCAGAGGCACTTCAACACACTTTTTCCAGGCAGCGTCATTGTAAGCAGCTTCCGACCAGTTTTTAATCAGCTGTTCTTTTCGGGCATCGTATACTTCGCCCTGAAAAAAACTGCCGTACACCAGCGGCCCCTCATTATAGTAAGTCCATGTTTCGGGCCGGGTGGTAATTACATCGCTGGTACCGTCGGTGTAAGTGATTACCAACTTAGCCAGTAACGATTGCCGGTCGCCAAAGAAATTCCAGTATTCGCCCATATAGGTACTGCCTCCGCTCCACCAGCCTTCACCCAGGATAGCTCCCATGGCATTGCGACCTTTGAGAATCTGACCGGTTACATCAAAGGTTTGATACAACTGCGTTTTTGTATACTGGGTTGATCCGGGGTTAAAGTATTCGTTTCCAATACGTTGTCCGTTGATGTAAAAGTCGTAAATTCCTCGTGCCGTCACGTATAACCGGGCTTTCCGAACCGGTGAAGCGGCGGTAAACGTGGTGCGCATCATGGGCATCGAATTGTTGGAAGGGTTGAAAACCAGCATGGTATCCTTTTGGTAGCCGGTTAATTGTTGCGGAACCGACAAGGACGAAGAGAGCGTATTCGACGGATGCCGGAAATTTTTTACATGAAAATCTGAAAACACTGCGCTCTGTCGTGCCGGGACGTACAGACCGATTCCGGCCACCATCGGAAAGGCAATATAATCACCTCCACGTCCGATCGGATTTAAATTGACTTCACCCAGGTAATCGGATTGCTTTTCACCGTTGATATAAAACCGGGTAACTCCCAATACCGATGATACATAAATAGTATGAGCCTGGTATTGGTTCAGTTTATTGAGCAGCAGGTCCGGAATCCCGAAACTTCTGAAAGGCCGGTTTTTTTGATCCTCCGGTGCATATCCGATGCGATAGAGGTCGATGGTTGCTTTTTTATTGGCCTGAAGGGGGCTGGTGTTGAGTTCAACCAGGATATACGAACTATCCTGCTGATTTTCCAACTGATAGATATTCTTGTTTTTATCCATCAATCGCGGATCATTGGCGCCGTATATAAAACCGGCACGGGTACTTGCGGTTAATGAATCTAACTGCAGCGTAATGTTCAGTTTGAATACCGGAAGATAGTCGGAGACGAGCACCAAGTCCTCACCCGTTCCTCCAATCCACTGGGCTCCATCCCAGGCGGTTAAATCCGGACCGGCATCGAGCAAACCGGTTTCGAACCACGATTCGGCCTGCAGTTTTTTACGCTGATTATCCCACACAACAACCTGCCACGAGTAACGCGTCGAAGGTTGTAACTCACGACCTGCGTACTCGATATTCACGGAAGTATCGGTTTTAACCTTTCCCGAATTCCATACGACACTGCCCTGTTCATCGGTGACCTGCAATTGATAAGCCGTTTGATAATGTCCCTGTAAGGTTGAATGGAGTTGCCAGCTGAACCGGGGCGTTTCCACATCCAGTCCCAACGGGGTTTCGGTATATTCGGTGCGTAGTTTCACCAGTTCGGCACTGCTCAACGGCAGAGCCAGCCAGCAGCAAAGTGCCAGGATGTGTTTCAGTTTCATTTAGAGGCTTGCTTTTAGTTTTATTATCGCCTCCGGCAGTTCGGATAAACGAACTTTCAGGCTGATGATACCGGGTTGCTGAGTGCTTTTAATGACTGCCATGGCACGCCCGCGCCAGGCCTTACGCGAAGTTCCGGCAAACAGGAACAAAACAGCCATCGATGCCTTCGGCTGCTGAAAAATGAACATGTGTTTCATGTGTATTGATTGACGAGTTTCATATCAAAAGGAGTGCGAGACCCAATGGAATACAAAACTACCAAAAGATTTTCAGTCGGACGGTCGATGGAGAATCAATTGAACGAATATTACCACCAATTCGGGGCCCTACTTTCGCATTCCCGGCCGGAGTATACGATTTATTCTAAAAATAGGTATCTTTACCGGCAAAATTTCAGGAACAATGAACCCAACTCTTCTTCAGCAACAAATCGACTTCATCAAAGAAATTGATAAAATAAAGTATATTCAGCGCAAAACGAAACTGATCGCCAGCGACAGGCCCGAGAACGATGCCGAGCATAGCTGGCACCTGGCGGTGATGGCCATCGTGCTGGCCGGACATTCGAAAGTGCCGGTAGATGTGTTGAAGGTGGTGAAAATGGTGCTGATTCACGATATTGTGGAGATCGACGCCGGCGATACCTTCATTTACGACACCGCCAAAAACCACGCGAATACCGTCGACGAGCGGCTGGCGGCCCAGCGGATTTTCGGCATGCTGCCCCGGGAGCAAGCTGGTGAGTTCATTGCCCTTTGGGAGGAATTTGAAGCGGGGGAGACCCCGGAAGCCAGATTTGCCAGGGCCATGGACCGGCTGGAACCGCTGTTGCAAAACACCTCCAATAATGGCGGTACCTGGCGCGAATTTGATGTGGACTATGCCACGGTATATGAAAAAAAGAAGGTGATCGGGGAAGGATCGGAAAGTCTGTGGAAATTCGCGGAGAAATTGCTGGACGAAAGCGTGGAAAAAGGGATATTGCGAAAACACCCTACCGGTTACTGAAAATTTGGTTGAAAAGTCCCGGCTTGTACGGGCATGTTGCCCGTTCCGTACCTAATATAAATCCGCTCAATCTGAGTATTTTCAGATTGAGCGGAAAACGCCAATTCAGACTGCGGACGGTATCAGTTGAATGAGATTTATCACGAAATGACCAATGTCAGTAATTATTCAACGATAACTTTTTTTCCTTTTCCATTGATAACAATCAAATAAATTCCTTGATTTACGGGTATTTCGGCCTTTCCGGAAATAGCCGTTTCTTTCATAACCAATGAGCCATCCACTGCAAAGACGGACAAATCTGAGTTGTATAAACCGTCCACACGAATACTGTTTTTAGACGTGAAGATGGTATATGATTCGGAAAGGTTAATTTCTTTTACAGCAGTTGTTCCGGCATCAGCAAATCCTGCCGACAACAACGATGATGTGTGATTGTTGAATTTCAACGTTACATTATGTACACCGGTTATTGACCCAATAACCGTTTCTGATTTTATAAAACTTGTTGCGCTACCTGAATTCACAGCGGGTATAGAAGCAAAAGCTGTAGTCTGGTCGTCTAAATACAGCTCATAGGAGGCTGAATTATTCACAGTGCCTGCATGGCCTGTATTCACAAATGCTTTGTTGTATTTATTTGTCCCGAAATCAATCACACCTAAATCTAAACTTCCACCTGAAGTGCCAATTAAATAACCCGTATTGGAAACCATACCATATGTTCCGCTTGTACTGTAAACACGGGCAAATTCGGCAAAGCTCAAAAGAATATCTGTGTTTGATGAAGCGGTTATAGCATTTGCTGCGATATACTTATCGGTAGGTTCTAAAACCTGAAGCAACTCTATCTCTTTTGCCCGAAACTCCAGATTGGCTGTTGTGGTTAAATCGGCCACCCAGCCCAGATAAATTTCGGTTTCTGTAGCAAGGGTAAATTCAATGCCGTACATCGAATTGTCGGCAGCATCGGCGCTGATATTGTGGTACGCAATCGCTGTTGATTCTACATTAGCAGTGGTTGGAATCGTTTTAGAGGCAAAAATGTAAGCTTTTGACAGGTTGTAAAGCTGATTATAATTTGCTCCGAAAAAATATCTTCCTGCAGGCAATGTAACTTTTTTGTACAATCTTGCATTCTTAGCATCGACAGTTGAACGGCCGGCATCGCTCCATGCACCCAGCATTAAAGCATTATAACCGGCATATTTGTCAATACCTTGTTTTGTACCACTGCCATCGGTTTGTGGAATATTAAAATCGGCTGTCCAATGTGCCGGCTGACCGAAACGTGTAGTTGATGTACCTACCCGTGCAAATGCACGGGCTTCTTTCAGGTATTTGTTCGTGATATTTTGTGTTTTTACATACTCAATTTTACCGCCGGCGGTTCTTGCGCTGTTTTTGAATGCAATAATAGCCGTTTGCAGCGTGACAATAGCACCGTATAGTTCATCTGAAGTATTGGACGATGTATAAACTTTTGCAGCAGCAATAGCAGCCTCCAGTGTTGTAATTGCTTCCGGACTGTATTGTCCTGAATTTCGTCCTGCATTTAATTTTGCAGCACTACTGGTTTCTTCAGCTGCTGTGATCATATCCTGCAGGGTTTCAAATGTAACCAGTGTATCAAGTGAAATTTTGAAAACGGTGGCTACATTGGCAGTAGCAGGTCGTGTTGCGGGTAAGTTGATTGTCAGACCCTCCGAATGGCGGGTAAATGACAGATTTTCACCCCCCAACAGTTGCACATTTTTAATGCTCGTGGTTAAATAAGGTTGATTGGAAGCCAGTTTTTTCAATACAATCTTACCATCGGCCGGCCATCCCATCGATGTAACGTATAACAGACTATCTCCTTTTTTTACATATCTGATATCGCTCGCATTGTAAGAGATTCCTTCGTTAAATCCCTGAGCCGAAATAGGATTGACGGCATCGGCTGTGGGACCTTCTCCAAAAGTAATCCAGGGCCGGGTGCCGTGAATACTTTCTTTGTTTACATTCATCCAGGCAGTTATTCCCTGCACAACTGCAAGTTCCTTTTCATCAATTGTTCCGTCGCCACGTATCGGTATGCTGAGTAACATGTTTCCATTTTTACTTACAATATCAATCAGCATTCTGATAACCGTTTGTGCCGACTTGTATTGATTGTTGTTGTAAACATTTCGATTGTAATGCCAGTCGCCGATACAGGTACAGGTTTGCCAGTATTTTGATTGTGGACGATCGGGTATTCCACGTTCCACATCCCAAACCAGGCTGTTTTTTTGTTGTTCGTTCAATATTTTTCCGAGAATTACGGCCTGATTTGTACCATCGTTAGCTGTAGCACTTTTGTTATACAGGTGCGCAGCAATGTCCAAACCGGCGTTATTTATTCTCCAGAATGGCAGGGCAGTATCGTCAAAATACAATAAATCAGGATTGTATTTATTTATCAAATCGAGTGTACGGTTATAAAACTTATTTACGTATGCCGCATCGGGTAGTGAAGCCCCGTTTTCCCAGTCCCATTGAGAGTGAATGGTACCTGAATTTGAACTGCCGGAGCTGCGTTCGTGATTTTGCGCATATAAATCCTGCGGATTCAGTCCTTCCCACCATTTACCCGTCCCGTCGGCAGTTGTAAGTTTTCCGTCATAATCCTGTGAAGGTTCCATCCACGACCAGGCATGTGATGCGTGTACACTTACGCCAAATGGTAATCCGTATTTTTTTGCTGCAACCGACCATTTTTGAATGATGTTTTGCTTTGGCCCTACTACAGTTGTATTCCAGGGCTGATACTTACTGTCCCACATATCCAGATTGTCGTGATGATTGGCCAATGCAAAGAAATATTCAGCACCGGCATTTTTATACAAATGAACCAACGAATCCGGATTCCAGTTTTGAGCTTTCCATGCGTTTATAACATCTTTAAAGCCGAATACCGACTGATTGCCATAATTGGATGCATGCCAGTTAAATTGCGATGTGCCGGAATAATACATAAAGCGCGCATACCAATCGCCTTGTTCGGGCTGGCATTGTGGTCCCCAGTGCGCCCAGATCCCAAATTTTGCATCCTTATACCATTCAGGTGCTTCGTTAAACTGGCTTAGCGATTCCCATGTGGGTTGAAATGCTCCTGTCGCCATTTTCTCGGTAGCCGAAATGATTGGAATTTTTGCAGTAGCTGTTCCGCTGGTCAGCGTTATAGTGTCGTTTACGGCCGAACTGCCGTCGTAAGTAAGTGTTACTGTTTGTGCAGTTGGATTTGCAGGAATAGAATAGGTGCTTAATGTAACTCCGGCAGGTGCGGTAAGGGTAATCGGATCCGTTAAATACGAACCGCTCACCGTAAATGAAACAGGGTTGGTTCCGTTGAGCCAGATCGATGATTTGGAGGTGGTAAGTACCGGATCGAAACTTTGATAAATTTCCAGATTATCGAGGCGAATATCGGTTGCCTGATTTGATCCGGCACAGCTGTTCAACCAAAAATTCTGGGCGGCTGCCAATGTTCCTGTTCTGAATTTGAATTCGACTTCCTGCCAGGTACTACCTGTGTTTTTTATTACCTGAAAATCGGCTGTTGAACCATTAATACCACAGCCATTGAGTGTGATATATGCTTCTTTGTTGCTGTACAACATACATTTTAGCCGATAGCTTGTATTGGGAAGTAATTTTCCGGTAAGTGTATAATCAATTGATCCTCCACAGGCACCCGTTACCTGTATACTGCTTCCACAGTAGGCCGTTGCGCCCGAAATCAGTGCTGCATTTCCCCAGCCTTTTGCCCAACCGCTTCCGCTCGAAGGGTAATTGTTACATTCGGGATCGGTAACTATATTTCCGGTAGGGTAGAGTGGGGTATAACATTGTGCTTGTGAATTTCCAATGTTTAGCAACAAAGAAATTATTGCTAAAAGTGAATAGAATTTGATTTGAGTCATTGTAGTTTTACTTATATATTTTACGACAAAATTGAAAAACGAATTAGTCAACTTAAAACTGATGAAAGAGGGTGTTCAATTAGTATTGGTTCGATTCTCCCTCCTTTTGTCAATTTCAGGCTAAGCGATTTATTTTATCACTTTAGTTGTGATTGATTGACCGCTTTGTGTCATTCTTACCAAATAAATACCTGATACGACATGGGTTTCGATTACTTTGCTGTTTTTACCGGCATAAAAAGATTCTGTGCATTTGCTCAACAACATACCTTGTGCGTTAAAAACCGAAATTTCAACGTTCGAAGATTGAGCCAGTTCAAAATCTGCTATTATTGAATTTTCTTTGATATAAACAGTTGATTTAGTCAGCTCTGTCGGAGTTTGCAAGGCTGTGTATGGAGTAAGCTCGTACAATTCAAAATTGTCCATACGAATATCCGTCGCATTTTTGGCAATTCCATTAATAGATCCACAGCTGTTCAACCAGAAGTTTTGTGCTGTTCCTAAGGTACCTGTGGTAAAAGTAAAATCGACAAGCTCCCAGCTTCCTCCGGTATTTACTTCCACTAAATAATCGTCGGTAGTTCCCCCAATTCCGCAACCATTCAGAGTGATAGCAGCGCCATTTTCATTTGTGTACAACATGGCTTTCAAACGATAGTGGCTGTTTGCTGATAATTTGCCGGTCAAAGAATAATCTATCGAGCCTCCACAGTCGCCGGTTACCTGAACACTTGAACCACAATACGAATTGGCCCCCTGGATGATTACTTCGTTACCCCAACTATTATAGGTAGCAATATCGGTACATTCGGGGTTCGAAACCAAATTTCCGCTTGCAAAAAGA
This sequence comes from Paludibacter sp. 47-17, assembly GCA_001898935.1. GTDB lineage: Bacteria > Bacteroidota > Bacteroidia > Bacteroidales > Paludibacteraceae > Paludibacter. The sequence continues at coordinate 39,711 of MKVT01000006.1, read as the reverse complement.
GGTACAAAACAACCCGTGTTTGGAGAAGCGGTAACTGCAATGCTACTCGTTGTACTTCCACTGGTAAAGGTTATATTTCCGTTAACCGGAGTACTGCCGTCGTAGCTAATGTTGACAGTTGCATTAGTTGCATTCGAAGGTAATGTGCCTGGTACAACCGATATTCCCGCAGGTGCAGAAATCGTAATATCTTCTGATAAATTGACGCTTGTTACCGATACATTATCGGTAAGATAATTATCGTTGGCATTGAATGAAAACTCTGTTTTTGAAGGTGTGATAAGTGGTATCGCAAGCGGACCGTAATAATAAAGTCTGAAATTATCAACTCCTGTCCAGTTACATTTTACAGGATTAATAAGCGCATATCCGATGCTTAATGTGCCATCTGTTACAGTAATATCAGCGATGGAATAATTCTGTCCTGCTACTACTTCTGTCGATTGAGTTCCGGCTGTAATAAACGCTCCGGTATGAAGTGGATTTCCTCCATTTTGTTGTACGGCATGACCTGAGGCGACTAATTCATACAATCCATTGGAAAGCCCGGAAACTGTTTGAGTAAGTGAGGCTGCCGATAAATTCCAGTTGCTTTTATCTGTGTATTTTTCAACATAATAAGAACCGTCTTTCGTCCAACCCTGACCCGGGTCGTTCGATTGGGTAGTAAAACCATCGTTTGTCCAACCGGCAAATGAATTTGTTTCAAAACTTGGGTTCGTAATTGATGAAGTAACATCCGTTCTGCCCAGTGCAGTTAACAGGCCGGCCGCCGCCGTATTAATATCTGCTGTCACTCCGGCTTCATAAATACTAATGTAAGGTGAAATGTCTATTGCTTTTTTCTTAGCATACATCATGTATTTGTTCAACAGAATTCTTGCATCATACAGATCAAGATCGGCCTGAGTCACAAATTTCCACTTTGTATACTTATCGCCATCGGGTCTGTTGTATCTGACCACGTTACAAGTTCCTCCATTTGTATCCTCAGTGCCTGGCGACGAACCAAGGTATTGGGTAGCCACATAGCCGGCATAAGTGGAAGGAACCTGAATCGAATAAATGTTGTTGGTTGCATCCGTAACAATAACATTCCAGGAGCGATTTGGCAGGCGTCCGGACCAATCATAATCATTCGTTTCAACCGATCCATCAGATGAATTAGCATTAGTAGGAGTTAAAAACCAGTTTGCAACATCAGAACCGGCAAGATTATACTGGAATGTCCAGAGTGAACCGCTGGTATTGGTGGCAGTGTATTTAACTACCGAAGTTGAAGCATTGGCCCTGGGCTGAGCAGATATATTCGATTGGGTACCCCACCATCCACCGGCAGTTAAATATCCATTGGAGCCAACATTATAGACATAATAACTGGTTCCTGTAGTAATGGTGCTTCCGGTTAAAGTGGGAGCAGGCCAAGTTTGGGCTTGAGCGCTCATGCCTAAAATGCATGTAATGGCTACAATAAATCTTAGTTTGAATAGTTTTTTGTGTTTCATACAGTACTAATTTCAAGGTGAAAAATTGCTAATCTACATAGTGTATACATTCGGAAATAAATTCAGTTTGCAATTGAATGATTGAATCGCAAAGTTATTTTTCAACTCATTACCAACTTGTATGTATATTACCAAAAACTAAAATTATTGTAACTGTGTTAAGTCTCCTATCCTGTTTTGTGTTTATTTATTTGATTATTAGGTGTTTGATTGTTTTTATACTGATTTTAATTTTAAGCTCTTAACGTATTCACTGGGGGTCATTTTATACATCTCATTAAAACAGGCTGTAAAGTAGGAATGTGAATTAAAACCAACATCGTAACACACTTCCGAGATATTTTTTCCAGGAACAGATAAAAGTTCGTACGCTTTTTTGAGGCGTATGTTGCGGATGAATTCGCCGGTACTCTGATCGGTCAGCGCTTTAATTTTGCGGTGTAATCCCATTCGGCTTATGCCGAGTTCTGCTGCCAGTGCGTCGCCATTGAACTCGGTTTCCATTATTTTATTCAAAATTATCGAAATTGTTTTTTGTAAAAACAGCACATCGGTCGACTCCTGATTTGATTCGGTTCGTTGAACTTCTCCAAGTGACAATCTGCGGCTAAATCGGTCTTTTAGCATTTCGCGTGTTTCAATAAGCTTTGCAACCTGTATAATAAGGTGATTCGGATGAAATGGCTTGGTAATATACGCATCAGCACCGATACTCAGGCCTTCGATCCGGTTTTCGATATCCGATTTGGCTGTGAGCATTACAATAGGGATGTGATTGGTCTCGATCGAACTTTTAAGCTGTTTGCACATTTCGATACCGTTCATTTCCGGCATCATAATATCGCTGATGATAAGATCGAAATCATGCAAAGCAACCATTTCAAGACCCACGATTCCATTTCCGGCTTCATGTATGATGTAGTCCGATGCTAAAATACTTTGGATATAAATTCGAATATCCTGATTATCTTCAACGATCAGAATGCGTTTACGATGTTCTTTTACAGCTTTGATCGTTGCCTTTTCGGGCACATCTGTAGCATTGGAACTGTTTTCTTCTGCCGCTATATCCGATTGAATTTGTGCTTCGTCCAATAGTTCACTGCTTTTATAGGCATCTTTATCGATCGGAAGTATGATCGTGAATTTTGTTTTTACAGTTGGCTTGCTTTCTACCTCAATAGTTCCGTGGTGCAATTCCACCAAATTTCTGGTCAGATGCAACCCGATTCCGGTACCTTCCTGAATACTGCTTTGTTCGCCTCCCTGATAAAACCGGTCGAAAATATATTGAATTTCATCGGGATGAATACCTTTGCCATTATTAGCTACAGCAATATAAACCTTTCTGTCTACCTGCGTATCTTTGTCGGTATGGAGTGAAACATAGATTGTTCCATAGTCGGGAGTGAATTTAAATGCATTCGAAAGCAGGTTGAAGAGGATTTTATTCAGAAATTCCGGATCAAACCACGCCAACAAAACTTCTTGCTCGAATTCAAAGTCGAGTTGTATGTTCTTGTGAACCCGCAATTCATTGAACGAAAGTATAATTTCGTTGATTGCTCCGACCATATCGTGCTGTCGGACTTTTAATTTCATTCGCCCTCGTTCTGCTTTCCTGAAATCAAGTAACTGATTCACCATATTCAGAAGTCTTTTGGCATTTTGAAGCATAAGTTTCAGATGTAGTTTCTTATTCTCCGACACTTCATCCTGATACATTTTTTCAAGTGGACTGATAATTAATGTCAGTGGAGTGCGGAATTCGTGCGACAGATTCGTGAAAAACTGCAGTTTTTCCTGATGAAGTTCCTCTTCTTTGTCCCGTTTTGCACGCTCTATTTTTAAATGATTCGAACTCCTGACCCGAATGGTTGCATATTGCCACATAAAATAGAGGATGCCCATTGTCACCAGAAAGTATAACATATATGCCCACCAGGTTTTCCAAAAGGGAGGCTTGATCAGGATCAGTATCGATCTAATGTTCTGGTCGCTCCACACATTATCGGGGCTCGAAGCCTTTACTTTGAACCAATATTTACCGGGATTCAGGTTTCGCAGCGTTACACTGTTCTGATTGCCAATGTTGTTCCAGCGACTGTCTGAACCTTCTAAAATATACGAATAATTAATTTTTTGAGTGGCATTGTAATTAATGCCGATAAATTCCAACGTGAAAATAGATTGATCATAATTCAGTTCAATTCTGTTACTCAATGTGATATTCTCCTTCAATGGCGAGTGTTTTTTGCTGTCGTCCGACGGATTTATGACTGTATTTGATATCAGTAGTTTGGTGAAAATCACTTCCGGGCATTTGTCGTTTTTGTCAACAAGCATAGGGTCGAAAATATTGATTCCTCCAAAGCCACCAAAGGCCATTCGACCGTCCGACAGCTTTATGGCACTTTTCCCTGCAAATTTAAGTGCCTGAACGCCATCCTGTGAATTGTAGTTTTGTATTTCACCGGTTTCGGGAATTAATCTCGATATTCCTTTGTTGGTGCCCAGCCAAATCCGGCCTTTTAAGTCGCGCAACAACGAGCTGATGTAATTGCTTGCCAGTCCGTTAGTTTCAGTAAATGTTCTCGATTTCTTTGTTTTATAATCGTAAACCGATAATCCATTGCCCGATGTTGCCAGCCAGATACTGTCATTATAAACCAGTATGTCGGAAACGATTCTGGCATTAAATGGCAATGCATTGTATTTCAAAACATTGGTTTTTGGATCATACGAAAGCACGTATTCACCATGAGTGCCCAGCCAGATCGTACCATCCGAAGTTTCAGCAATACTCAAAATTGTAATGAGTTTACGGGGAATTTCAATTCTGATAAACCGATTATTAACCTTGTCGTATTTTGCCAATCCATTGTTTGTCCCTATCCACAGGGTTTTATCTTTCGATTCAAAAATGCACGTGATTTCATTATCGGGCAATGAGTTTTTATGTTCTTCTTTTTTGAAAACTTCGGGTTGGACTTCGTTTTTTTTCTTTTTCAAAAGTCCGTTTTTATAGGTTCCGAACCACAGATTCTCGTCACTATCAATAGCAACCACTTTAAAATACTTTCCATACTGTTTCTCGTCCAGCTGATAACGCGAAAGCTCTTCATGTTGTAAATTCATAGTAAATACGCCACCTCCATCAACCCCAATCCACAGATTCCCCTTTTTATCCTGACACAACGAGGCAATCGAATATGCGGGTAAATCCTTTTTTTTACCCGAATTATTTTTTATTAATTTGAATTTTGCGGTTGTAGCCTCCAGCATTGATACTCCGCCCCAGGTTGTACCAACCCATATATTATTGTCGCGGTCAACAAACAATGCATTTATATTTGTACAATCTATATTGGAAGAGAACTTCTGTTGGAACAGGGTTCGGTAGGGAAATTTTTCTGTCAACGAAAACGATCTCGCATCAAAGCTCATTAAAAAAAGTTCTGTACCAATCCATATTTTTCCATTTTTATCTTCCCGAAAAGCATTAATGGAGGTTTCACTAAGGCTCAGCGGATAGTTGAGCTTCTCGGGTGTTTGTTTTGTTTCGTTGAACAGGTAACAACCTTCAGAAGTTCCAATCCAAATTCTTCTGAAATTATCCTGATAAATGGTGCGTATTGTTGACGCATTCTCCGGAAGATTGTATTTGATCAGATTTTTTTTCTCCAGATTATACTGATATATCCCATCATGTTGTGTTCCAATCCACAATCGATTATTATCATCTTCCAATACGCTCACCACATTAACGGGTTGCGGAAATGAATGCGTGGTTGGTAATTGTAGTTTATAAAATCGCTTTGTTTGGTTGTCGTAATAATTGATGGCATCACCATACGTTCCAATCCATATCCGGTTACTATCAATCCCTTGTGCCAAACAGGTTATGTCGTTATATACCAAGTGCAGCGGTTTTGTATCCTTACGTACCTGAATTATACTGTCCGACTTATAATCGTAGATATTCAGACCGTTCGTAGTGCCAGCCCATATATTTCCATCGTGAGTTAATAGTAGGGTTTGTGCGTAGTTGTGGGAAAGTGCATAACGACCTTTGTTGACGGCAAATTGCGTAAAATCCTTTCCATCAAACTTATTTAAACCCTCTTCGGTCGAAATCCAGATAAATCCGTATTTATCCTGCAAAATGCCAAAAATCGTATTACTCGACAAACCTTGCTCCGTAGAATATTGATGGATATAATTTGATTCGCTATTTTGTGCAGCCAACTGGAGATGGAGGAGAAAAAGCAGATGTATAACAGAAATTATCCTGATGAGAGTAGATTGTGTGTTCATACGGATGAGTTAGTAACACAAAGAAAAGTATTTCGGTTTATATAACCAAAATCTAATGTTAATAATACAGTCCCATGATAAAATAGCAACAGAATTTTACAATACTTACAGACAGCTGCCCGGGCGTAAGCTTCCGGTACTGCTCAGTAGTCTTACTTAGTTTCCTTATCGATATTGTTTTCAATAGCTGGTAGAGGTGAAGGATTAGCCACTTAAATGTTTTGCAAATCAAAATTATTAGTTGAAAATTCAATTCAAATCGTAACTTTGTATCCGGCAGCAATGAATTAAAAATTGCACCGGCCGTTATATCAGGAGTTGAATGAAGAAAAACAATTGTATGAACACTACCCCCGAACACGACGAACGCATGGCCACTATGACCTTTGCTTCGGTTTATCCGCATTATGTTGCTAAAGTGGAACGCAAAGGCCGCACGCGCCAGGAGCTGCACCAGGTGATCGGCTGGCTCACCGGTTTCGACGACAATAAGCTGCAGGAACTAATTGATGAGCAGGTGACCTTTGCCGGTTTTTTTCAACAGGCTACCTTGCATCCGAATGCCGGGCTTATCACCGGATCGATTTGCGGCTACCGTATCGAAGCAATCGAAAACCAGCTCACCCGCCAGGTGAGATACCTCGATAAACTGGTGGATGAGCTGGCAAAAGGACGAAAAATGGAGAAAATTTTACGTACTGTTTAACTCAACAACATTTACCTGATTTCCAGGTCGATCTTATATTCTACTTCAATAATCGGTTCTTTGATCTCTAAAAATTCTTTTTGTGTTCCGAAATCGGGTACTACTTCTTTATCGAGGTAACTGAGGTAAGGGGCATTTTTTTGCATGGGTACGAAGTAAAAGTACATTTCGTGCCGGCGGAGTACTTCTGCAAAGCGTTTCAGCCCGATGGTCCAGGGACGGCTGGTGTACAAATTGTCGGTTTGAAGTATTCCCTGCATCATGCATACCCCCCGGTCGCCCCGGTAATCGAAGGTAACGAAGATGTCGTTGATGCCGCTCCAATCGATTTCCGCGCCGTTCAGCACGAAATTCCGATCGAATACCTGTTCGAGCTTCAGCCCGGGTACGGCTTTCGCTACATTCAACTTCCATTGGCCGAAGAGGGGAGAGGCCGACTTTTCTGCCCTTGGTTGTGCAGTGCCGGCGCTTACTTTCGCCCGGGACGGATAAACAGCCAATGTAGTGGCCGGAGTGCAGGTGGTAAGTACCGGTTTGCCGTTTTCCTCGGTTACCAGCGCGGAACTGATCACCATGTACTGATTCGAAGAACCCACCACATACGATTGTAATGCCATTTCGAAAGGCAACACTAAAAAAGTGATTCCGTCGATTACGAGTTCTGCCGCTTTTCCCTGTGGCAGGCTGATGATTTGTTGATCGCCTTTTACCGTCTTTTTAATCTCCCGGCCCGAAACCCTGGCGCCTTTTTTCACCATCAGTTCGGGTGTAATTCCGTCCATCGAAATAAATACATGATAGGCCTTGTTGTTGTTTACAAACCGAAGGTAAGGCTGCACGGTAGCTGCTCTAACTTCCACACCATCGTACGAAGTATTGATTGGGAAAATAGCCGAAGTACCCGATTTCAGCGTGAAAGTGCCACTCGATGGAATAGTAACCACGCCCGATTTTGTTTGAATTGAAACCTGTAAATTGCCAAGATCGGGCGTTACCATATGATCCTGAAAATTGTGCATGAACAAATAGCCCGTGTTCCCATCGCTTCGCACGGCATAACGCAATACTGAAGTATTTTCAGGCTTAATTCCCTCGTTGGTGGCAGGCAAAACGGTATGCAGGGGAGCCAGGTCGCTTCCGTAATGCTTCAGGAAGCTATTGATAAGTTTCAGTCCGTGAAATCCGGAACTTACACGTCCGAATTCGCCGATAGGAGCCTGATAATCATACGATTTATTGTTCAGTCCGAAACCTTCTGCAAAATAGTAATTGCCTATCGATGGTGTGGTACCGCCATGATACATGTAAAAACCAAGTCCGTTGGTACCGCTACCCACCGTGCGCACCATCATGGGCAACATACTTTCGCCGGGCACCCGCGGACGGCGCGAATACGTTACGGCCATTCCCGTTCCCAACTCCACTGCCATCGAAGGATACAAATTTACGTCGTAGCTCACCGGCGAATAATCGGGTTGCTGGTGAATATTCTTATAGAGGTAAAAGGGAGAAGGCTCGTTGCCGTCGGTCCAGAAGGGATAGGCATACCCGGCCATCACCGGAATACTTCCTTTTTCGACAATGGTAGCGAAGCCCCAGCCGGTGGCCGTGTACAAAGGAGCGACGAGTCCGGCATCGATGGCCATTTGTTTGAGTGTTTTCATATGTTCGCCGCCCACACCGGCATAAGCATTCCCGTCGGCATTCACCCCCACACCGATCTGAGTGATGTCGCGGTCGCGCCGCGCCACCGTATTATCGCGCGGAGCACCCTTGTAGGTGAAGCCCCAGGGTGCCGCCGAATGTTGGTATTCGTTTTCGAGTTGCACTCCTACAATGGGGCCGCCGTCCTTAAAAAACAAACCTTTCAGCTGTTGCCCGATTTCCCCGTACAAGCGGTTGACATAAAACAAATAGGCAGGATCGTTGCTGCGGATGTCGATAGGCCGGCCATACAACCAGTCGGGGATGCCACCATTGCGCATTTCTCCGTGACAAAACGGCCCGACGCGCACCACCACTTCCATTTCATTCTTTGCACACAGTTCCACAAAACGGCGCAGATTTAAATCGCCTTCCCAATCGAAGCTGCCTTCGACAAACTCGTGCATATTCCAGAATACATAGGTGGCAACAAGGGTAATGCCTCCGGCTTTCATTTTCCGGATCGACTCTTCCCAGTACTGATGGGGATAGCGACTAAAATGAAACTCGCCGATCACCGGAATAAACGGTCGGCCGTTTTTTTCGAGGTAGTAGCTGGTTACCTCGATGGAATTTCCGCGATTATCCTTACCGCCCAGGTCCAGATGTCCGCGGAGCACATCGGTTTCGACGGTGGTAACATCGATCTGATAGGAAGTCTGAGCTACCAGAAAAAGGGGTAGAAGTACGGTCAAATAAAAGAATGTTTTTGGGGGATTCATGGAATATTGTTGATTGATTAGTGAATAAATTTATCCTTTTTTCTTACTCCGGTATTCGCTGGGCGATGCTCCCATCATTTTAGTAAATATACGGCTGAAATAAAAAGGGTCGTCGAAACCGGTCAGGGCCGAAATCTGGTTTACCTTCATGTCGGAGAAGTCGAGGTAATGACAGGCGAGCTGGATTTTTAACTGCGAAAGGTAATTTAGCGGGGAGTGCCCGGTTTTCTTATGAAACAAGGCCGAGAAGTGGGAAGCCGACACCCCACTGAAATCGGCAATTTCTTTCAGGGATAGTTTGCGGTGAATATTTTCGCGCATAAAATGAATGGCGTCGTCGACCAGATCGTTTTTACCGCCGCGTGCCGAGAGACTGTCGCGGTAAGTTCCCAGGAATTTCAACGATCCCAGGAAATGGAATAAGCTGCTGGTACTGTAGTCGATATTTTCTTTGCTATAGCCGTTTTTCAGGGTCGCGAATATTTCTTCAAAAAGATCCAGCCGGTCTTCGATTCGTGAATTCCGGGCCGGATTTACCGGGGTAGGCCTATCCAGGCCTTCAGAAAAAAATCCAGCTTTCTCCCCGTCAAAGTGAAGCCAGTAGATGGTCCACGGATTTTTGGTACTGCTGCCGTAGCTGTGGGCGTGGCCTTTGGGAAGAATAAAAAAATGATTGGGCTGCACCTTGAATTTAACATCGTCCATTTCAAACCATCCCGCTCCGTCGATACAATAAATTAAGATGTATTGCTCCGCTTCCTCGCGGGTTCGGCTCCGGTGATGAAAACCGGCTTTCGGATAATATCCGATATCGGTTATATAAAGCAGGTTGCTGAATGCGTCTTTTTTGATATCGGCAATGATTTGTGCGGGCAAAATAATGGCCCGCTCACCCAGAAAACCACTTTTTAGTTTCGCCATATCCTCGCTTTTTAAAAAACGATTCAAAAATAGGTAAAATAAACTATTAAGTCGTATTTTCGTAAAATAATCCATTCACTTCGTCATATTTTCTATTTAGTTACGATGTAGAATGTAGTTATTTTGCAGGATCAATTAAAACCAATATTTCCAATGAAGAAATTTAATAGTAAGTATATTCTCGGCATTTCGATGATCTCGGCGCTGGGAGGTTTGCTTTTTGGGTACGACTGGGTGGTGATCGGCGGGGCCAAGCCCTTCTACGAACGTTTTTTTGAAATCACTTCCAATGCCGGTTTACAGGCCTGGGCGATGAGCTCTGCACTTATTGGCTGTATACTGGGTGCGGTGGTATCGGGCATGGTGAGCGATAAATTCGGTCGCAAAAAGCCCCTGTTGCTGGCATCGGTCTTATTCCTGGTTTCGGCATTGGGAACGGGTATCGTGTCGGACTATAACTGGTTTATTTTCTACCGTATCGTGGGTGGGGTTGGCATTGGTCTGGCATCGGCCCTGTCGCCCATGTACATTGCCGAAGTGGCACCGACTTCGATCCGGGGTAAATTTGTATCGCTCAATCAATTGACGATTGTAATCGGTATCTTAGCAGCACAAGTGATTAACCTGCTGATTGCCGAAGCAGTCCCTGCCGGGGCTTCCGACGAGATGATACGAAATTCGTGGAACGGGCAAACCGGCTGGCGATGGATGTTTTGGGCCGAAGCAGTTCCGGCATTCATTTTCATGGTTGCTATCCTGTTTATCCCCGAAAGTCCGCGTTGGCTGATGAAGGCAGGCATGCCCGGAAAAGCTTTTCCGACGCTGAATAAAATCGGCGGAGAGGACTATGCCCGCGAAGAAATGAAAAACATCGAGGCTACACTCGACGATGTATCGGAAAAAGTCGATTTCAGAAATCTGGCTAAACCAATGTATGCTACGGTATTACTCATCGGTATTTATATTGCTGTTTTTCAGCAGTGGAGCGGTCTCAACACGGTGTTTAATTATGCCGAAGAGATTTTTTCGGCTGCAGGTTACGGGGTGAGCGACACCTTGTTCAATATCGTTATTACCGGCAGTGTGAATCTTATTTTCACCCTGGTTGCCATGTTTACCGTCGATAAATGGGGCCGTAAAAAACTGATGTTGTTCGGGTCGCTCGGTCTGGCCATCAACTACCTGTTGTTGGGGAGTGCGTATTTCTTTCAGCTTCAGGGCATAGCCGTACTGATTCTGGTACTGACGGCCATCGCCATTTATGCCATGTCGCTCGCGCCTATCGTGTGGGTTATTTTATCCGAAATTTTCCCCAACCGTATCCGGGGAGCAGCCATGGCCCTGGCCACCTTTGCCCTGTGGGTGGCCTGTTTTATACTTACCTATACTTTTCCCTTGCTCAACGAAGCACTGGGTGCCTCGGGAACCTTTTGGGTATATGCAGCCATCTGCACCCTCAGTTTCGTGTTTATTCTGCTGAAATTGCCCGAAACCAAAGGAAAGTCGCTGGAAGAAATTGAAAAAGAATTAGTAAACTAAAATGATACGATGATGAAAGTGAAAGCTTGGGAGGAAGTAGTGACTATCCCTACGTATGAAGTAGGGAAGCCCGAAAAAAATCCGATGTTTTTAGAAAAAAGAGTTTATCAGGGAAGCAGTGGAGTGGTGTATCCCTATCCGGTAATCGAAACGATTTCGGACGAGAGGACCGACAAGGATTACAGGGCTGTTTATCTTGAAAACGAATACATTAAAGTGATGATTCTGCCCGAGTTGGGCGGTAGGGTACAGATGGCCTACGACAAACTGAAGCAACGTCATTTTATTTATTACAATCGGGTGATAAAGCCGGCCTTGGTGGGGCTGGCCGGACCGTGGATTTCGGGAGGGATAGAGTTTAACTGGCCCCAGCACCATCGTCCGAGTACTTTTATGCCGGTGGATTATACCGTCGAAACCAATGCCGACGGGAGCGTTACCGTTTGGGTGAGCGAAAACGAGCGGATGTTCCATCAGAAAGGGATGGCGGGTTTCACCTTGCATCCCGGCAAAGCCTACCTGGAAATCAAAGGGAAGCTATACAACCCGACGCCATTCCCGCAAACCTTTCTGTGGTGGGCCAATCCGGCCGTAGCGGTAAACGATCATTATCAGTCGGTATTCCCACCCGATGTGCATGCGGTGTTTGATCACGGAAAGCGCGATGTCTCTACTTTTCCGGTGGCTACAGGTACTTATTACAAGGTCGATTATTCGGCCGGGGTGGATATTTCCAACTATAAAAATATTCCGGTTCCCACTTCGTATATGGCTATTAATTCGGAATTCAACTTCGTGGGAGGTTACGAAAACGATACCCGGGCGGGAGTGCTCCATGTGGCCAATCATCATGTATCGCCGGGGAAAAAGCAATGGACCTGGGGGCATGGCGATTTCGGACAGGCCTGGGACCGGAACCTGACCGATGCCGACGGTCCGTATATTGAATTGATGGCGGGGGTATACACCGATAACCAGCCCGATTTCACCTGGTTGCAACCTTACGAGGAGAAAACCTTCACCCAGTATTTTCTGCCCTATCGTGAATTGGGGATAGTGAAAAACGCTTCGAAGGATTTGCTGCTGAATATGGAAGTAGCGGAGGATGCGGTGGAGATTAAGATCTTTGCTACCTCGCTCCACCGTCATGTGCGTGTTGTTGTGGAAGGAATATTGGACGAACAGACGGATTTACGACCCGAAGAGGTGTTTACCAGGAAGCTGGCGGCAGCCGGTAGCCGGTTGGCCGACTTGCGGTTGCTGGTGTACGATGCCGATGGTCGTGAACTGCTGGGTATTAAATCGGAAGAAGCGGCTGCCAGGCCTCTGCCCGAACCGGCAAAACCGGCCTTCAGTCCGGAAGATACTCCCACCTGCGAACAGCTCTACCTCACCGGATTACACCTGGAGCAGTACCGGCATGCCACCTACAATGCCGCCGATTATTACCGGGAAGCATTGAAGCGTGATGCGTCGGATATACGTAATAACAATGCGTTGGGCTTGTGGTTGTTGCGTCGCGGAAAGGCAGCCGAATCGGAGCCTTATTTCCGGAAAGCGGTGGAAACACAGCTGCAGCGCAATCCCAATCCTTACGATGGCGAACCGCATTACAACCTGGGAGTAGCGTTGCAGGTGCAGGGCAGGTTGAAGGAAGCCTACGATGCATTTTACAAATCGTGCTGGAACGCGGCCATGCAGGACGCCGGCTATTTTGCTTGTGCACAGATTTCCTGTATCCGGGGCAACTGGACCGAAGCGTTGTACGAACTCGATAAATCGCTGGTGCGCAACGGGCACAACCTGAAGGCCCGGGTACTGAAAACGGCGGTGCTGGCGGAGTTGAATCGCAGCGAGGAAGCGTTGGAGTACATCAACGAATCGCTTAAAATCGACTTGTTTACCTTCGGTTGCCGCTTTGAAAAATACTGGATTACCCGCGACGAATCGGTGTTGCAGGAACTCAACCGGCTGATGCGGGGCGAAATTCATACGTATGAAATGGTAGCCCTCGATTATACGGCTGCCGGTTTTTACAACAAAGCTATAGCCGTGTTGGAAGAAGGAGCAAAAGTATGTGCTACCACTCCGATGACTTATTACTACATGGGGTGGAACCGGTACAAAGCCGGCGTGGACAGTAGCACAGCCTTCGCCCTCGCAGCTGCACATGCTCCTGGTTATTGCTTCCCCAATCGCCTCGAAGCCATTGAAGCTCTCGAGTGTGCGCAAAAGCTCCATCCTTCCGATGCAAAAGCGCCCTATTACCTGGGTAATCTGTGGTACGATAAAAGGCAGTATGCCGAAGCGATTGCTTGTTGGGAGAAATCGGTTCAGCTCGATCCTGCTTTCCCCACGGTGTTGCGTAACCTGGCGTTAGCCACTTTTAATAAACTGCAACAAGAAGCCAAAGCTGTGGATTATCTGGAAAGGGCCTTCGCCCTGGACAACTCGGATGCCCGCGTTCTGATGGAGCTCGATCAGCTTTATAAACGGATCGGAAGGCCGCATCAAGAGCGGCTGGACTTGCTCGAACAGCATCTCGATCTGGTGGTGCAGCGCGACGATTTGTACCTCGAACGGGTTACGCTTTACAACCAGACCGGAGCTTACGAAAAGGCGATGCAGCTTATTGACGCCCGGAAATTTCATCCCTGGGAAGGCGGAGAAGGGAAAGTACCGGCACAGTATCAGCTCTGCCGTGTGGAGTTGGCCAGGCAGCACTTAAGAGCCGGTAATACCCGAGCGGCTATCGGGCTGTTGCAACAATGCCTCTACTACCCCCACAACCTGGGTGAAGGAAAGTTGCCGGGAGCGCAGGAGAATGATTTCGACTACTGGCTGGGAGTCGCATATGCGCAGGCGGGCGACGCCGATAAAGCCAATTTCCACTGGGAACGGGCAAAAGATGGTATTCAGGAGCCGGCAGCAGCGATTTTTTACAACGATCAGAAACCCGATAAGATCTTTTACCAGGGCATGGCTCTGCTGAAACTGAATCGTCCCGAAGAAGCCTGTGCGCGCTTCGATAAATTGATCAGGTACGGTGAAAATCACCTCAACGACCGCATCAAAATGGATTATTTTGCCGTATCTTTGCCCGACTTATTGATCTGGGAAGATGATTTGACCTATCGGAACCGTATTCATTGCCTGTATTTGCAGGGACTTGGCCATTTGGGTAAACAAAATGCAGCCAAAGCGCTCGAATACCTCTCTGAAGCGGCCCGGCTGGATGTCAATCATCAGGGTGTACAGCTGCATTTAATGGTATTGAAAGAATGGATGAGTTGAGAATAAGAACAGCAAGAATTGACGATTATGCCTGCATCGCCTCGCATATTATGCTGGCAATGAACGATTTGATATGTCGTTTTACCGGTGAAAACTCGAGAGAGAAAGCCTTGGCGTTTGTTGAAGAGTTGGTACGGGAACCGGGCAACCAATATTCGTACGAAAACTGCTGGGTGATGCACGACGGCCGGCAGGTGGTTGCCACGGCAGTGGTCTACGATGGTGCGAGGCTGGCCGGGCTGCGGGAGCCGGTGATCCGGAAAATCCGGGAGCAATTCCATCGCGATTTTAATCCTGAAGATGAAACGGAAGCCGGCGAGGTATACATCGATTGCGTGGGTGTAAATCCCGATCGGCAAGGGCAGGGAATAGGTTCGAAATTGTTCCGGTTTTTAATCGACGAATATGTTCACCGCCGCCGTCAGACCCTGGGGTTGTTGGTAGACGAAGATAATCCCGGAGCAAGGCAATTGTACCTCCGGTTAGGTTTTAAGGTCGTTGATGAACGAAGGTTGACCGGGAAGAAAATGGTAAAGATGAGGGTAGAGCCGGGAGTCAGGAGTTGAGGGGAAGGGTGAAATAGAACACACTTCCTTTGTCTTCTTCCGACTCCACCCGGATCGTGCCTTTCAGCAACGAGAGGTAGGATTTTACAATGGCTAAGCCCAGGCCCGATCCTTCGTACGGACGCGACAGTTCCAGATCGGCATTCACAAAGCGGTCGAAAATGGCTTCCAGCCGGTCGGGCGGGATGCCGATTCCAGTATCCTTTACGTAACCGACCAGGGAGGATTGCTCGATAAAACAACCCAGTTCGATGGTCCCTTCATTGGTGAATTTTACCGCATTGTTCAGCAATATTGAAATAATATTGCTGAGCATTGTTTTGTCGGTAATAAGCGAGGTGTTTTCGGGCACTTGTTGCGTTTGCACCTTTAACACCAATCCTTTGGCAATCGCTTTTTCCCGATGTGCTTTGTATTGGTATTCCATGATTGCGCAAATATTTACCGGTTCGGGATTCACTTCCACCTGATTCGAATCTATTTTGGAGATTTCGATAATATCGTTTATAGTGGACAGTAAGCGCTCGCTGCTTTTGTTTACGATTTCAATGAACTGGTTTTTACGTTCATCGTTGAAGTGTGGATCCTGCAAAACATTTACAAATCCCAGAATTCCATTCAGCGGAGTTCGGATTTCGTGCGAAAGATTTTGTAAAAAGGCTGTTTTCAGCCGGTCGCTCTCTTCAGCTTTCATTTTAGCCGCGATTAATTCTTTGTTTTGCTGGTTCAGAGCCCGGGTTTTAGCCTGTACCCGCGCCCGTAAAACAACCGTAAACAGCAAGAAAACAATCATTGCGAACGACAACACTCCAATCAACCAGCGTACCGACTCCGGCAATCGTGTTTTGTGTTTGTTGAACCATTTCTGGAGGGATTGGTAATAGGCCGATTGGGGCTGATTGTATTGCAAGCTTATCGTTTTATTGAGTACCTCGACCAGTGTATGATCCGTGTTTTTTGAAAAAGCAAAATGCAAGGATGAAACCTGCAGAACCACCCCTGAAGCCAGGATATCCTCGTCGCACAATTCTGAAAAATAAAAAAAACGGTCGGCAATCAAGGCGTCAATTTTGCCCGCTTTTAATGCTTCCACCGATTGAGTATAGGTATCGTAGCCGATAACGGTATATTTGATATGAAAGTTGCGTTGGATATCGGTTTTGACATATTCTTCCTGGCTCGACGATTTTAACACCCCGATCCGTTTGTGATGTAGATCTTCGGTTTTGTTTATGATGCTGGAAGTCGTAGTGTAAACCTGTAACCAGGAGCTCAATACGGGAATGCTTAAGGTGAACAGCGAATCGCGTTCGGGCGAGTAAGCCATATCGGGTAAGACATCGATTTCTCCTTTTTTCAGTTTTCCGACCAGTTCCGACCATTTTCCGTAAACAAATTCAAGATGTAGTTCATTGGAAGGATAAACCGACCGGATCACATCGATAAAAATGCCGTCGGGATTTCCTTTTTTGTCCACAAAAATTTTGGGAGGATTGTCGTATACCCCTACTTTCAGTACCCGTGGAGCGATTCGTTTTTCCGCATGTATTACCAGAGGTAACAACACCAGGAACACTATAAGTGAGGTATGTCTGCCCTTCATGTTGACGCGAATGAAGATGGTTGAAAAAATTATACTTCTCGTTAGATACAAACGATCTTTTGCGTACATACAATGTTTCCGAAATCATTTGCATTTTATTTATAACCTGTTTGATAGTCAAACAGTTCAGCTCGGTGCTATATTTTTCCGACGGAAGGCCCGGCCCGGCCGGCAGCAAAAAACCGCCCCTGCGATTTTTATCATCGAGGGGCGGTTTTTTTATAGAATCAAGAGTTATGCTTCGACAGCAGGTTCTACGATTTGCATTTCGCTCATCCGTTTGTACCAGTTGTAACGCCATCTTGCATTGTCCTCGGCAGCCACGAACAGCTCTTCGGCTTCTTTCGGGAACTGTTTCAGGAGCGAAGTATAACGAACCTCGCTGCGCAGGAAGCCCTGGAACATATCCCATTGCGGCGGCTTCGAATCGAGCTGCATCGGGTTCTTACCTTCTGCTTCCAGGCGCGGATCGTAACGATACAGATGCCAGTAACCCGATTTCACGGCAATTTCCTGCTGTTCGTTGTTCGATTTACCCATACCACCTACCAATCCGTGGCTGATGCAGGGCGAATAAGCAATTACCACCGACGGTCCGTCGTAAGCTTCGGCTTCGCGAATGGCTTTCAGGGCCTGCGCCTGATTGGCTCCCAGTGCAACCTGGGCAACGTACACATATCCGTAGGTCGTTGCCATCATACCCAGGTCTTTCTTACGAATCTTTTTACCCGAAGCAGCAAACTTGGCAATAGCGCCCACCGGAGTCGATTTCGAAGCCTGTCCGCCGGTATTCGAATATACTTCGGTATCCAGAATCAGGATGTTTACGTTTTTGCCCGAAGCAATCACGTGGTCGAGACCACCAAAACCGATATCGTAAGCCCATCCGTCGCCGCCAATGATCCACTGCGACTGTTTCACGAGGTATTTGCTTAAACCGTCGATTTCGGTGCAGTACGAGCAGTTGTGTTTCTTCACCAAAGGCTTGATTTTAGCAGCCAACTCCATGGTTTTTTCACCATCTTCTTTGTGATCGATCCATTCCTGGAACAAGGCTTT
Organism: Paludibacter sp. 47-17; assembly: GCA_001898935.1. Classification (GTDB taxonomy): domain Bacteria; phylum Bacteroidota; class Bacteroidia; order Bacteroidales; family Paludibacteraceae; genus Paludibacter. The sequence continues at coordinate 21,775 of MKVT01000006.1, read as the reverse complement.
CAGTTCATCGTCACAGCAGTTCTCCGCAATGGCCGATTTCATCAGACGCTCGATACGATCGCGCAATTGTTCGTTGGCGAACAACATCCCCAGTCCGTATTCGGCATTATCCTCGAAAAGCGAATTGGCCCAGGCCGGTCCGCGACCATCAGGATTGGTGGTATAAGGAGTGGAAGGCGCCGAAGCCGAATAGATGGACGAACAACCGGTGGCATTGGCTACAATCTGACGATCGCCAAAGAGTTGGGTTACCAGTTTTACGTAAGGAGTTTCGCCACAACCGGCACAAGCGCCCGAGAATTCGAAGAGCGGAGTAGCCAGCTGCGAATTTTTAACGTTCGCTTTTACATCTACCAGGTGTTGTTTCGATTGTACATTCTCCACACAGAAATCCCAGTTGTCCTGTTCTTCGTACTGGGTTTCGATCGGCACCATTTTCAGCGCCTTACCGTTTTTGTTCCCCGGACATACTTCGGCACAGTTGTCGCAACCCATACAGTCGAGTACATCCACCTGGATGCGGTAGCTCATGCCGGCAAATTGTTTGCCGTTGGCTTTCAGACCTTGGAAAGGAGCTTTGGCCTGTTCGGTTTCGTCGAGCACAAACGGACGGATAGCAGCATGGGGGCACACATAGGCACATTGGTTACACTGGATACAGTTGTCCATTTCCCAAACCGGAACCGTAGCGGCAACTCCTCGTTTTTCGTACTTCGTGGTTCCCTGCATCCAGGTGCCATCTTCGCGGCCTTTAAACGTAGAAACCGGCAGATCGTCGCCCTTTTGCGCATTAACCGTGGAAACTACATTGGTAATAAACGAAGGGAAGTTGCTGATGAGTGCATCTTCGTCGGGAAGATCAGCCCATTCGGCAGGAACGTCTACTTTTACATATTCACCACCGCGATCCACGGCAGCGTAGTTCATATTCACCACCTTTTCACCTTTCTTACCATACGATTTGTTGATGGCGTATTTCATCTTTTCCACCGCCAGTTCGTAAGGAATGACGTTGGCGATTTTAAAGAAGGCCGATTGCAGGATGGTGTTGGTGCGTTGTCCCAGTCCGATTTCCTGCGCTATATTGGTAGCATTGATGATGTACAGGGTGATGTTGTTTTTAGCTAAATAGCGTTTTACATCCACCGGAAGATTCCGTTGTACTTCTTCCGGAGTCCATACCGTATTCAAGAGGAAAGTACCGTTTTTCTTCAGGCCCTTGGTTACATCGTACAAGCGCAGGTAAGCCTGCACGTGGCAAGCTACGAAGTCGGGTGTGGTAACCAGATAGGTCGAGCGGATGGGAGAATCGCCGAAACGAAGGTGCGAGCAGGTAAATCCGCCCGATTTTTTCGAGTCGTACTGGAAGTAAGCCTGGCTGTATTTATCGGTGTTGTCGCCAATGATTTTGATCGAGTTTTTGTTGGCTCCCACCGTACCATCGGCTCCCAGTCCATAGAATTTAGCTTCGAAGGTACCGGGACCACCCATCGGGATTTCTTCCTGCATCGGCAGCGAAGTGAAAGTGACATCATCAACGATACCTACGGTGAACCCATTACGCGGACTCGGCAAGCTGAGGTTTTTGTATACGGCCAATACCTGGGCCGGAGTAAAGTCTTTCGAAGAGAGACCGTAGCGGCCACCCACCACCAGCGGATGATCGGCTTTGTTGTACAGCACGTCGCGTACGTCGAGGTAGAGCGGCTCGCCACCGGCGCCCGGTTCCTTGGTACGGTCGAGTACACAAATACGTTGGGCCGTTTCGGGCAATACCGAAAGGAAATGTTTGGCCGAGAACGGACGGTAGAGGTGAACCGAAATCAAACCTACTTTTTCGCCCCGGGCAGTCAGGTAGTCGATACCTTCGCGGATAGCTTCGGTAGCCGAACCCATTGCCACCACAACGCGGTCGGCGTCGGAGGCGCCATAATAGTCGAACAAGCCATAGTTACGACCGGTGATTTTACCCAGTTTGCCCAGGTAATGCTCGACAATACCCGGAACAGCATCGTAATACGGATTGCAGGCCTCGCGAGCCTGGAAATAAATATCCGGATTTTGAGCCGTACCACGGGCTACCGGCGATTCGGAGTTGAGAGCACGATCGCGGAATTCGGCGAGCGCCTGCTGATCGAGCAATGCGGTAACAGCCGCTTCATCGATTTCCTCAACTTTCTGGATTTCGTGCGAAGTACGGAAACCGTCGAAGAAGTGTACGAAAGGCACACGCGATTTCAGGGAGGCCAGGTGAGCAACAGCAGCCAGGTCCATCACTTCCTGTACCGAACCGGTAGCAAACATGGCACAACCCGTCTGACGTACCGCCATTACGTCCTGGTGGTCGCCGAAAATAGACAAAGCATGCGAAGCAAGGGCACGCGCCGATACATGATAAACACCGGGAAGTAATTCGCCGGCAACTTTATACATGTTGGGGATCATCAGCAATAAACCTTGCGAAGCAGTAAAGGTAGAAGTAAGAGCGCCAGCCTGGAGCGAACCGTGCATAGCAGCGGCGGCACCGGCTTCCGATTGCATTTCCTGGACCTGAACAGCCTCTCCGAACATGTTTTTACGTCCGGTAGTGGTCCACTCATCAACGTACTCGGCCATAGTTGACGATGGTGTGATGGGGTAAATGGCCGCCACTTCGCTGAACATATACGCGATATGTGCAGCAGCCTGGTTACCATCACAGGTTAAGAATTTTTTTTGTTTCGCCATTGTGTGTAAAATTATAGTGTATTAATATCTATTTAATAAAGAAAACCAAGCAGCCACAGCGGCACCTCGTGCTTATGATCGACGCTCAGGGTATCCACGGCAAACCATGTTTTGGTATTGTGCCTGTATTGCGATTGGTTATCGTATTTTATCTGAATGTTGCCGTCGAGGCAAAAATCGCTTCCGTGTTTTCCTACATTCACTTTGTGTTGCGAGTGCAGGGTGTTGTAAAGGAAGGTTTTACGCTCATCGTCGCGGTTTACTCCATCGTGCAGCACCACATGCATCAGGTTGGTATTGTGGGCATATACTACTTTGGGTTTCTTGGGGTAATCGTCGCCTTCGCCGTACAGGGTGTTCAGCAAACGGGCATCCTTCAGGTACTTGATGTAATTCATGATGGTGGCCCGTGAGGTCTGGATTTCGGTAGCCAGCTGACTTATATTCGCCTGTGCAGGGGCTGTTTGCATGATGAGGTAAAGCAGTTTCCGTATTTTGGAAAGGTATTTGAGTTCTATCTGTTTGATGAAAAGGATATCGACTTCCATCATCATGTTCATGGTTTTCAATAAATTTTCGCTGAAAATCCGCTTTTCCAACATGAAAGGATAGTACCCATGTTCGAGGTATTTCCCGAAATATTCCATCGGGTTTACTTTGGAAAGTATGGTGTCGGCTATTGTGTCCTGGTTTTCCAGGATCTCGCCGAGCGAATAAGAAGGCAGTTCGAGCTTTGTCTTCAGGTTGATGTATTCGCGGAACGAGAATCCCCGCAGATTATATACCTTTACGATATCTTTTATGTCGTTGTTTTCGTCGATCAGCCGCATCACCGACGAAGCTGAAAAAATGATTTGCAAGTCGGGACAGGCATCGTAGCATTGACGTAATTCGGCCGACCAGTTTTCGTACTTGAAGGTCTGGTCGATGAGCAGGGTTTTGCCACCCCGCCGGCAGAATTCTACGGCAAACTCGAGTAAAGTATGGTGCGAGAAGTAGAGATTGTTGAAGTTGATGTATAAACACTCGGGGTTGTTGCCGAAATGTTCGCCGGCAAACTGCAGCAGAAAAGTAGTTTTACCAACACCACGGCTGCCCTTGATACCGATCAGGCGGTGCGACCAGTCGATTTCGTCCATCAGTTGACGACGAACCGGCGCATGAATATTTGCTAACAGATATTGATGGGTTCTGTAAAACGACTCCATGGGTTCTATATTTTGACGCAAAAATAGTCAATTTATTTGGTTTTTGCAATGTGGAGATTGCAAAATGAGGAAAAATACCTGTTTTTTTTGTTTCTGCAGAACAAGTTCGGAAGAAATATTGTTGAACAAAATTATCTTTAACAAAAAAGGAAACTATCCTGAATATTTACACAAAAAATGCCGGAACCTTTCGATTCCGGCATTCATTTTTTCAGTACCTGGTTGGCGGTTCTTTCGAACCCGTCCACCGTTCTTTATCGGATTGCTGCCTGCGCTGCTGCCAAACGTGCGATAGGCACGCGGAACGGCGAGCAACTTACGTAATTCAAACCGGCGCGGTGGCAGAATTCAACCGACGAGGGTTCGCCGCCATGTTCGCCGCAAATACCGACTTTCAGATCGGCTTTAGTCTGGCGACCTCTTTGAACGCCGATTTCAACCAGCTGGCCTACACCGGTCTGATCGAGAGCAGTGAACGGATCAACTTTATAGATGTTTTTGTCGATGTAATCGGGGAGGAACTTACCGGCATCGTCGCGCGAGAAGCCAAGCGTCATCTGGGTAAGGTCGTTGGTACCGAACGAGAAGAATTCAGCTTCCTGGGCAATCTGATCGGCAGTGAGGGCAGCACGCGGGATTTCGATCATGGTACCAATCTGGTATTCGATACGATCGTTGCGTTCGGCAAATACGGTTTCGGCCGTTGCACGGATGATATCGGCCTGGTTTTTCAACTCGGCCAGTGTACCTACCAGCGGAACCATGATTTCCGGTTTAGCGTTCACGCCTTTTGCTTTCAGGTTCAGCGCAGCTTCGATGATGGCGCGGGCCTGCATTTCGGTGATTTCGGGATAAGTAATTCCCAGACGGCAGCCACGGTGACCCAGCATCGGGTTAAACTCTTCGAGTTCGGCCACTTTCAGTTTAACAGCTTCGAGGGTGATGCCCATTTCGTCGGCCAGCTCTTTCTGAGTAGCCAATTGATGAGGAACAAATTCGTGCAAAGGCGGGTCGAGCAGACGGATGGTCACGCCATAGCCTTCCATGGCTTCCAGAATTCCTTCGAAGTCGGCACGCTGGAAGGGGAGTAATTTAGCGAGAGCACGTTTGCGGCCTTCCACGGTCGACGAAAGAATCATTTCGCGCATAGCTTTGATACGTTCGCCTTCGAAGAACATGTGTTCGGTACGGCATAAACCGATCCCTTTTGCACCGAAAGCGCGTGCACGACGGGCATCTTCGGGCGTATCGGCATTGGTGCGAACACTCATGCGGGTATATTTTTCCGAGATTTCCATCAATTCGGCGAAATCGGCATCCAGCTCAGCTTCCTGAGTAGCCACTTCACCTAAGTAGATATCGCCGGTAGAACCATTCAACGAGATGTAATCGCCTTCTTTCAGCGTCAATCCGTCGACTGTCATTGTTTTGTTAGCATAGTCGATTTTAATGGTTCCGGCTCCCGAAACACAGCATTTACCCATACCGCGGGCCACTACGGCAGCGTGCGAAGTCATACCGCCGCGAGCGGTGAGGATACCTTCGGCAGCAGCCATCCCGGCGAGGTCTTCGGGCGAAGTTTCGACGCGTACCATGATCACTTTCTCCTTGCGGGTAGCCCATTCGGCAGCATCGTCGGCATTGAATACGATACGGCCGGTAGAAGCGCCGGGCGAAGCAGCCAGCCCTTTGGCAATCACTTTCGCCGATTTCAGGGCCGCTTTATCGAATACAGGGTGGAGCAATTCATCGAGTTTAATAGGATCGATGCGTAACAAGGCTTTTTTCTCGTCGATCATACCCTGGTGGAGCATATCGATAGCGATTTTCACCATGGCAGCACCGGTACGTTTACCGTTACGGGTCTGGAGGAACCAGAGTTTACCTTCCTGTACGGTGAACTCCATGTCCTGCATATCTTTGTAGTGGTTTTCAAGCTTGGTTTGAAGCGCATCGAGCTCGGCATAAATCTCCGGCATGGCTTCTTCCATCGAAGGATAATTGGCAATACGATCTTCTTCCGATACGCCGGCCAGCACGGCCCAGCGTTGCGAACCGATTTTGGTGATCTGTTGCGGAGTACGGATACCCGCAACCACGTCTTCACCCTGTGCATTGATCAGGTATTCGCCAACGAACTGATCTTCGCCGGTAGCAGCATCGCGGCTGAAGCATACGCCGGTAGCCGAGGTGTTGCCCATATTACCGAACACCATGGCCTGTACGTTAACGGCAGTACCCCATTCGGCAGGTATACCTTCCATTTTGCGGTACAGGATGGCGCGGTCGTTCATCCACGAGTCGAATACCGAGCAGATAGCGCCCCACAGCTGTTCGTAAGCCGAATCGGGGAAATCTTTGCCGGTTTGTTTTTTAACGGCCGCTTTGAAACGTTTTACCAGTTCCTGAAGGTCTTCCACCGTGAGGTCGGTATCCAGTTCGACACCTTTTTCTTCTTTCAGGTGTTCGATGATTTCTTCAAAAGGATCAGCATCGTTTTTGTTTTCGGGTTTCATTCCCAGCACCACGTCGCCGTACATCTGAACGAAACGGCGGTAAGAGTCCCAAACGAAGCGGGGATTTCCTGTTTTACGGGTCATTCCTTCCACTACGGCGTCGTTAAGCCCCAGGTTGAGGATGGTGTCCATCATACCGGGCATCGAAGCGCGGGCGCCGGAGCGAACCGATACGAGCAGCGGATTTTCGATATCTCCGAATTTCGAGTTCATCAGAACTTCGGTGTCGGCAATGGCTTTTTCAACTTCGGGCTTCAGCAATTCAACCACTTTGTCCTTACCCAGCGAGTAGTATTCGTTGCAGGTATCGGTGATGATGGTAAAACCCGGAGGTACCGGAACGCCGATGAGGTTCATTTCGGCCAGATTCGCTCCTTTTCCACCCAGGAGGTTCTTCATTTCTGCTTTACCTTCGGCTTTTCCGTTGCCGAATGTATAGACTCTTTTAACGTTACTCATAATTGTCTTATTGTTATTTATATAGATTGTTTCAATAATGCCTGCAAAAATACAATAAATTTGTGCAATCTCAAAGACTGATTCTTTAAAATATGTTCAAAGCGCTATAAAATTGATAGTTATCGAATTAAAGCGATAATCTTCAAGCGGATCGCTATCAGCTCGTCGAAGCTCCGGCCGGCCTTTTTCTGCAGCTTCAGCATACGCCGGTCGCGGCGCAGGTCGCGAATACAACGGTACAGCCGGAACGAAAGTTTACCGCTCAGGTAAAACAGGGGGATGGAGACGAAGAGGCTCCACCAGGCAAGGGGAGTGGTAGCGGCCAGCAACGAGCTTGCTGCCAGGTAGTACAGTGGCAGGACGATAAGGGCGGAACCGTAAAACACCGAGCTGAAAAAGCCGCTGTAGCGGATGCCGGCCATCGCGGGTACCGAGGTGATGAGTTTGTAGGGAAGGTAATTGATGAGGGCACCCGGGAGCATACCTATCCAGGCTAACACGATTTTCAGTTGGATCTGCAGCATACCGGAGCCTGGTACGAAGGGACGCGAGGCTTCGCCTGCGGGAAGTTGTAGGCGGTCGGCCAGCAATTTATATTTCTCGTGTAATCTTCGTATGTTCTCGATTGTATCCGGTTCGTTTTTTTCAAGATCTCGAAGCTTTGCGGCCACCGCACAGCGAGCGTTGAAAAGCCGGAGGGGAAGCGGTAGGGCTGCATTGCCGGCCATTTCGGGAGCCAGCCACTCCACGAGCGTATCGTAAAGAGGGTAATTGCTGCCGGCAGGAAGATGTACCGTGAGCGATTCGAGTGCTTCACGCAGGGTGTTTTTCAGTTCATTGGTGGCTTTGACCTGATTTTCGGCATACTGCTCCATATAGTCCGCAACATCGATGGGAGTGCCGATTTTAATGATCAGGGAGCGTTGATATTCGATCAGATCGCCGTATTCCAGGCCGATGGGGATAATTTTGACCGACATCCCGGCCGGCATTTTCTGTTGGGCGCTGAAGGCGATGCGGAAAATTCCCTTCACCAGCGGACGTATATTCCGTTCTTCGCCCTGGTTGCCTTCGGGCATCACCGTCACCGACGAACGGTTAAGTAGGGTTTGTTCGGCTTCTTCGAACGTTTCTTTGTTCCGGTCGAGCTGATCGTAGCCATCACGGATGCGATAGGCCGGCAGTATTTTGGTGAAACGGATGAACCGGACTACGACTTTGGGAAGCCGGAACAAATCGGCCCTTGCCAGAAACACTTTCGGTAGCCGGCGGGGCGGCAGCGCCAGTACGGCCAGAGCGTCCATCAATGCATTCAGGTGATTGGGGGCGAATATAACCGGACCTTCGGCAGGCAGGTTTTCCTCGTCGACAATGGTTACCGAACTGAAGTACTCACGAAATGCCCAGACCACATAGCGCTTGCTTAGCAGGTAAGCAGGTGTGTTTTCCCATATAGTTGGCATATTGTTCAGTTTTTTAGGGGTTTACGGTGCCATCTTGAAGCAATGGTTAAACCGGAGATGATGTGCCAGATTCCCCACCAGGCGGTGATAAACAGCATGCCTCCGAGTTGCAGTTCGGGCGGAAATATCTTGGGATTGAACAACAGTACCAATCCCAATCCCGAATTCTGAATGCCTGTTTCGATGGTGAGCGTACGCCGGTCGGCATCGGGTAATCCGAATAGCGATGCAACCCCGTAACCCGACGAAAGGGCGAGTCCGTTATGAATCAGAACAATGAGAAATACATACCCTATATACTTCAAAAATAAATCGAAATTATTGGAAAATGAAATCACCACGATGGCCAAAAAGAAAACGATGGATACATACTGGATGGGCTTATGGAGCCGGGCTGTGATTTTAGGGAAGTAATGAGCAAAAAGCATCCCGGCAATCAAAGGGATGCCCAGCAGAATAAACACGGTTTCAAACATTTGTACTTGGTCGATTTGCAAAGGTTGAAGGGCATGCGTAGCGTGTTTGTTGATATAACGTACGTATAAGCCGCCCCACAGGGCAAAGTTGGCAGGCGTAGTAAGGGTTGCCAACAGGGTGGTGGTGGCCGTGAGCCCGACCGATAATTCGGTATTGGCACGCGAAAAGGACGAAATAAAGTTGGAGATATTCCCTCCGGGACAGGCTGCGACCAGAATCATGCCCATAGCCACCATGGGAGTGATGTGGTTGCTGAACAGAACCACCAGCAGAAAGGTAACTGCCGGCAGCACGATGAGTTGTGAAAACAGGCCGAGCACCGTGGATTTTGGCTTGGTAATAAGTAGTTTGAATTGCGATGGCCTGATCCCTAAAGCTACTCCGAACATAATAAAACCCAGAATAATATTCAGAATATGAAGTCCGCCTTCATTAAAATTGATCCGCACCGGATCAAGTTCTTTCAATGCTTCGTACATGTGTTGTTTGTTTAATTCCCGTTGTTCTGATGACACAAAGGTAAATTATTTCTTTTAAAAATTGTAATTTTGCAATCAGTAATTTTTTAGTTTCAATGGAAAGAGATGGCTGAACGGATCGGATTTTACAGGACCCTGTCGCGGCCGGGTGAAGGATTATACCGCGAAAAGGGCAGTAAGTTTATCGCTATGGCCTGTCCGGTGGGCTCGGTGGAGGAAGTGCGCGACGTACTGGCTTCGGTACGGAAAAAATACTACGATGCGCGCCATGTGTGTTATGCCTACATGCTGGGTGCGGAGCGTACCGAATTCAGGGCCAACGACGACGGCGAACCATCGGGTACGGCCGGAAGGCCTATACTGGGGCAGATCAATTCGCGCCATCTTACCGATGTGCTGGTGATCGTGGTGCGTTATTTTGGCGGGGTGCTGCTGGGTACCGGCGGATTGATTGTTGCCTACAAGGAGGCGGCTGCCGAAGCGCTCGATGCGGCCGGAATGGTGGAGCGGCAGGTGGAACTGGCACTTACCATCTGCTTTGGTTACGCGCAAATGAACGAGGTCATGAAGCGTATACGCGACCACCAGGCGAGGATAATTGCACAGGAAATAAAAATGGAGTGTACTTTACAGGTATTGGTGGGGCTGGAAGCTTCGGAAATTATGATCAATCAGCTTGAAAAAACGGAAGGAGTGACGGTAGATTACTGAAAATTTAATACCTTTGTGGCCGGTTAAACTTAATAAATGTAACAACCGATGCACAAGAGCCTTGTTTCCATTACAGATTACAGCAAACAGGAAATTTTGTCCATACTCGAATCCGCGCGCGATTTTGAAGCCAATCCCAACCGCAAGACACTCGACGGTAAAGTAATCGCTACCTTGTTTTTTGAGCCGTCGACACGTACCCGTCTGAGTTTCGAGACGGCGGTAGTACGTTTGGGAGGGTCGATCATAGGTTTCTCGGATGCTGCTACATCGAGCTCGGTGAAGGGAGAGACCCTGAACGACACGATTCACATGGTAAGCTGTTATGCCGATGCCATCGTCATGCGGCATCCGCTCGAAGGTGCGGCGCGTTATGCTGCCGAGGTGTCGCCTGTGCCCATCGTCAATGCGGGCGACGGGGCCAATCAACATCCATCGCAAACCCTGCTCGATCTGTATTCGATACTCAAGACGCAGGGAACGCTCGAAAACCTTACCATCTGCATGGTAGGCGATCTGAAATACGGACGTACCGTGCATTCGCTCATTCAGGCCATGTCGCACTTCAATCCCACGTTTAAATTTATTGCCCCCGACGAACTCCGGTTGCCCGAAGAATACCGGGTGTTTTGCCGGCAAAAAGGAATCCCGTTCACCGAGTCGAGGGAATTGAACGATAATTTTAACGATGCCGATATCCTGTATATGACCCGTGTTCAAAAAGAACGCTTTCTGGATCAGATTGAATACGAGCGTGTGAAAAATGTTTATACCTTATGCAACGATATGCTGGCCGCTTCGAAATCCAATTTGAAGATCCTGCATCCGCTTCCGCGCGTGAACGAAATAAGCATGGACGTGGACAAGAACGAAAAAGCGTATTATTTTCAACAGGCACAAAACGGGCTGTATGTCCGTCAGGCGATAGTATCCAAGGTATTAGGCTTAATTGAATAGTATGGAAAAAGAACTAAAGGTAGCAGCTCTCCGCAACGGAACGGTGATCGATCATATCCCGGCTGTTAAACTGTTTCAGGTGGTATCGATACTCCAGCTGAAGAATTCGCATTATCCGATTACCATAGGCAATAATCTCGAAAGTAAACACATTGGTACAAAGGGAATTATAAAGATTGCCGATCGTATTTTATCCGATGATGAAACCGGTAAAATAGCGCTTATCGCTCCCAATGCTACCATCAACATCATCAAAGAATATAAGGTGGTTGAAAAGCGGCCGCTGGTACCGGCCGACGAGGTACACGATCTGGTGTATTGTGCCAATCCGGTGTGCATCACCAATCATCAGCCTGTTCCTACCAATTTTTATGTATTGAAGGAAGACGGACAGGTGAAGCTGAAATGCCGGTATTGCGAGCGGGAATTTTTACGGGAAGAAATTAAATTGAAGAAAAAGTGAAGGAACGTGCAAAGTACGCGGCAGATGATCAGCTGCAGGCATCGGATACGCATCAATCGTGGAAGCCCGGAACGATGATTTATCCGCTTCCGGCGGTGCTGGTGTCGTGCGGACAAAGCCCCGATGCGTATAATCTTATCACCATCAGCTGGGTAGGTACAATTTGTTCCAATCCGCCGATGTGCTATATTTCGGTAAGACCGGAGCGGCATTCGTATAAGTTGTTGAAGGAGAGCGGCGAGTTTGTGATTAATCTTACCAACGAGGACATGGCCTTTGCCACCGATTGGTGCGGGGTGCGTAGCGGTAAGAACTATAATAAGTTTAAAAAGATGAAGCTTACCCCGGTGAAGGCCGAAAAGGTGAATGCGCCGATGGTGCAAGAATCGCCCTTGTGTATCGAGTGCCGGGTAAAAGAGATAATTCCGCTGGGTTCGCACGATATGTTCATCGCCGAGGTGGTAAATGTGCTGGCCGACAAACGCTATATCGATCCTGCTACCGATAAGTTCGACCTGGCGATGGCAAAACTGCTTGCGTATTCGCACGGGCATTATTACAAGATGGGAGAGGCGATAGGCAAGTTCGGGTGGAGTGTGAAGAAATAGATTGTACGGATTTGCTGTACAAATCCTAACGGGACGGATTCGCGTTGCGGATCCTGATTTAAATGAAATACTTAACAAGTTATAAATAATGAAAAGGGACACAGTAATTTTTGACATTATCAACCGCGAAAAACAGCGGCAGTTAAAGGGGATTGAACTGATTGCATCCGAGAATTTTGTGAGCGACCAGGTGATGGAAGCCGCAGGCTCGGTGCTTACCAACAAATATGCCGAAGGGTACCCGGGCAAGCGCTATTATGGTGGTTGCGAGGTAGTCGACCAGTCGGAACAGATTGCTATCGATCGTTTGAAAGCGATTTTTGATGCCGAATGGGCTAATGTGCAGCCGCACTCGGGGGCGCAGGCCAATGCGGCTGTTTTCCTGGCATGCCTTAATCCTGGCGATACCTTTTTGGGATTGAACCTGGCTCATGGCGGTCATCTCTCGCACGGTTCGCTGGTGAATAGTTCGGGTATTTTGTACCGTCCCACCGAGTACAATGTCCGCCAGGATACCGGTTTGGTGGATTACGACCAGATGGAGGAAGTGGCGCTGCGCGAACAGCCGAAGTTGATTATCGGCGGTGGTTCGGCTTATTCGCGTGAGTGGGATTACGAACGCATGCGGGCTATTGCCGATAAGGTTGGAGCATTGCTGATGATCGATATGGCTCATCCGGCCGGGCTCATTGCGGCCGGTTTGCTGAAAAATCCGGTGAAATATGCGCATATCGTGACATCGACCACACACAAAACGCTTCGTGGTCCGCGCGGTGGTATTATTTTGCTGGGTAAGGATTTCCCGAATCCATGGGGTAAGACCACTCCGAAGGGGGAAGTGAAGATGATGTCGGCCTTGCTCGATTCGGCAGTTTTCCCAGGCACACAGGGAGGTCCGCTCGAACATATTATTGCGGCGAAGGCAGTGGCTTTCGGCGAGTGCCTTCAACCCGAATACAAGGAGTATCAGGTGCAGGTGCAGAAGAATGCGAAAGTATTGGCTCAGGCGCTTATCGATCGCGGTTTTACGATTATTTCGGGAGGAACCGACAACCACTCGATGTTGGTTGATTTGCGTTCGAAATATCCCGATCTGACGGGAAAAACGGCCGAAAAAGCCCTGGTCGAGGCCGATATTACCTGCAATAAGAACATGGTTCCGTTTGATAGCCGGTCGGCTTTCCAGACTTCGGGAATCCGGTTGGGTACTCCGGCCATCACTACCCGTGGTGCGAAGGAAGATCTGATGCTCGAAATCGCCGAGATGATTGAAACTGTGCTTTCAAATGTCGACAATGAGGAGGTTATTTCGTCGGTGCGCAAACGTGTAAATGCGACGATGGAACACTATCCTTTGTTTAATTATTAATTGGAATTTGCGTTGCAAATCTGGCCCGGACCGGATTTGCAACGCAAATCCGTATCATTCAGGAAACGCCCGGCGCTTCCGTACACCTACTAATTTTTTCTTCCATTGACAGATCCTTTTATCTACGAATTATCCGAACATACCGATGTGGTTGTGTTTTTCGGAATTAATAATGCAAACCTGCACTTGCTTAAAAATTTGTTTCCACACCTGCGAATCATGGCCAGGGGACATGCCATTAAGCTGGAGGGGGATCCTGAAAAGGTAGCCGTGCTGATGGATCATCTTCGGCAGCTGGAGCGTTTTTGTGTCGAAAACAATAAGCTGTCGGAAGGAGATATTATTGAGCTTGTGAAGGGAAACGAACCGGCGGAAGTACGGTTCGATAACCTGATTGTGCACGGGGTAAGCGGTAAACCGGTTACGGCACGCACCCAGAATCAGCAACGGCTGGTCAAAGAGTTTGAAACCAACGACCTGCTTTTTGCCATCGGACCAGCTGGCTCGGGTAAAACGTACACGGCTATTGCATTGGCTGTCAAGTCCCTGAAAAACAAGTCGGTTAAAAAAATAATTCTGAGCCGTCCGGCTGTGGAGGCGGGCGAAAAGCTCGGTTTTCTTCCCGGCGATATGAAGGAAAAAATCGATCCTTACCTGCAGCCGCTCTACGATGCCCTCCAGGATATGATCACGCCGCTTAAACTGAAAGAATACCTCGAAAACGGTACCATTCAGATTGCTCCGCTGGCTTTTATGCGCGGCCGTACGTTGAGCGATGCAGTGGTCATTCTCGACGAAGCACAGAATACAACCACGCAGCAAATCAAGATGTTCCTTACGCGTATGGGACTGAATGCCAAAATGATCATTACCGGCGATATTACGCAGATCGATCTTCCTGTTTCGCAGAAATCGGGACTTATCGATGCGCTGGGGGTGCTGAAGGATGTGAAAGGCATTGCCCGTATCGATTTCGATACCAGCGACATTGTGCGTCATAAGCTGGTGCAACGTATCGTGGAGGCATACGAAAAACGCGATAAGCATATCAAAGAATGGAAACAACAGCAGTCGTCGTCGGGACCGGAAATGTAGCCACACACCTTGTCCGGGCTTTGCAACAGTCGGACGTGCAGGTGCTGATGCTCTACGGCCGTAACAGGGAGCATGCCGATGAGGCGGCCCGCTTGCTGGGAGTGAGTAGCACTACCGACTGGAAAAAGCTTCCATCCGGTGCCCATTTCTACCTTTATGCAGTAAGCGATAATGCCCTTGCTGAAGTACTGGCCCATACGATCGCTCCGCAGGCTATTCACCTGCACACGGCCGGGAGCATGGGGCTTGAGTTATTTCCTCGGCACAAACCAAGGCATGGGGTGCTGTATCCGCTGCAGACTTTTTCAAAATCAAAACCACTGAATTTCCGCACGGTTCCCTTGTTTGTCGAAGCTTCGTCGCCCGATGTGCTTGCAGAAGTCAACCGGTTGGCTTCGTTGCTGGCCGACAAAGTGTACGAGGCCGATTCGCAGCAACGTCGCCGACTTCACCTGGCTGCTGTTTTTGCCTGTAATTTTGTAAATCATCTGTATGCCATCGCCGGCGACCTCGTGCAATCGTCGCACTTGTCTTTCGAGGTGTTGCGTCCGCTTATCGCCGAAACGGCTTCGAAAATCGACTTTTTATCGCCGCAGGAAGCTCAAACCGGTCCGGCCGTGCGTCGCGACGACGCAGTGATGAAAAAACATCTTGCTCTTTTGAACGATCATCCGGAATATCAGAAAATTTACGAATTGATCAGTCGCTCTATTTCAGGCGATTAGGAATATTTCAATCCTTCATTTTATCAATTATGCGTCAGTTCGTATAAATCTTTTTCGTTTTACGAATTGAATTATTTTTTGTGTTAGTTTTGCAGCGAAAGTTGCACGACGCACTTTCTATTGTTGTAACCAAACTAATCCGTTTACTATGAAAAAGAGAATTCTGTTTATTTGTTTTTTAGGGTGGTTCGTTGCCAAAGGCTTTCTGGTTGTTGGCGCCAACCTTATTCCTGTGCGAACCGATGTGGCTGGTTTTCCCGACTGGCAGGATGTGAATGTAGCCGGAACGACTTACCTGCAATTATTGATCGCGGGAGCTTCCACCTGTACGCCGGCCATGGATTTTACCGCTTATTCCTCTATCCGGCTCGACTTTAAAGCCCGGACCTACGGAGGGGTGAATATCGACGAGAATACTATAACAGTATCGGTTTCGGTCGATAATGGACTCAGTTGGGAGGTGATCGGTACGCGTGTGCCTTTATCGCCGACCTTCACAGCCATGGAATCGTACGACCTTAGTTCGTACACGGGTACGCAGGTGAAAGTGCGTTTTTCGGTGGCAGGTCAGAGCAATTCGATCGGGGCTGGAATCGACGATATCAGTATTACCGAGCAATCGGTATGGCTGGAGGATTTCGATACAGGAGCGAAAGGTACGTATGCCGAGGCCGATGTATCGCTGCCGACGGGTAGCTGGAAGCTTACCGAAGCGGTGATGAGTAATTCGACCGACGACAAAAAGAACGGCGCCAAAAGTGTACGTTTGAAAGCCAACGGGATAGTAGCCATGAACTTTGATAAAACCGATGGGGCCGGAACAGTGACGGTAGATCATGCCAATTATGGTTTGCTTACGGGAGCAAGCTGGAAGTTACAGGCCTCGTACAACGGGGGCGGCAGCTGGCACGACCTGGGCGCCGAAGTGGAGTGTGGTTCGGTGCTGGCTCCGGCGGTATTCGAATTGAATTACCCGGGGATGATCCGGTTCAGAGTGGTGCAATTGAGAGGCGACCGGATGAATATCGATGATTTCACGATTGGGAAATGCGCTCATATACCCGTTTCGACCAGCTGGACGGGAGCCCTCTCGCGGGAATGGTACCGGACTGCCAACTGGAGCAACGGGGTGCCTGGTACTGCGAGTTCGGTGCTAATCGGGGGAGTTCCGGAGTTTCCCGAAATCGACATCCCGGTTACCGTAGCCTCGCTCGATCTTTTGCCGGCTGCCAGGCTCAGTATTCTATCTGCCGGATCGTTAACCGTAACGGGCGATATGACCCTGCAAAGTTCTGAATCGGGCACTGCGAGTCTGGTGAACGACGGGAGCCTCACGGTAGCGGGTCGGAGCAGGGTAGAACAATACCTGAGCGCCGGCAACGGGACGGATGGCTGGTGGTACATCTCGAGTCCGGTGAGCGGAGCTTTGTCGGGGTGCATTCTTACCGGCGCTTCGGGTAATAAGTTGGGGTATTACGATGAAGCTTCGGTCGATTATCCGCAGATTCAGTCGGGTGGGCAGGAGCTGGTCCCCGGGAAAGGATATCTTGCCAGTATTGCAACAACAGGAGTATATTGTTTCGACGGAACGTTTAATTCGGGGCCGGTGGTATCTCCGCCACTGTCGCGTACCGAAGCAGCCGGTGCTAAGCGCGGATTCAACCTGGTAGGAAATCCCTATCCTTCGTATCTCGATTGGAATGCAGTGACGGGATTCGGCACACCGCATATGCGAACCGATATACGGCCGACCATTTGGATACGTACACGCAATGCTTCGGGTACGATGGTGTTCGATACCTTCGACGGTGAGGACGGAACCTCGCTGGGAATCCGCGGCCGGGTGAACAACTTTATTGCACCCCTGCAGGCATTTTGGGTGAAGGTGAAAGAAGATGGCGCTTTACCCACACTGGAATTTAACAATTCGATGCGTTCGCACCAGGATCAGTCGGATGCGGCCAATCTGCTGAAAGCTCCTGCCGTCGCCAGGCAGATCGTATGCCTCGAGCTGCTCACCGCTACTTCGCGCGACGAAGCCATTTTGTCGACCAACGCGTCGGCAACCGACGGATTCGACGTTTACGATTCGGAAAAAATGACTGCCGGTGGTGAACCGGAACTTTTCTCAGTAGTGGATGGCAAAGAGCTGGTTATCAATAAAATGTACCGGTTGGAACCCGGAAAACAAATACAACTTGGTTTCCGTTCGCTCCAATCGGGCCGGTTCGAGCTGAAAGTAACCCGGGCTGTTAATCTCGGACCGGTGGATATTGTACTAAAAGATAAGCACCTTTCAGCAGAACGGTGGTTAAAAGAAGGCGATAGTTACCACTTTGAGCACGATGTCGCCTCCGGTTCCGGTCGTTTTGAACTGGAATTCAGGGCTTCCGGCGCCATTTCGGCCCTGGAGAAAATCCCGGCGGACCAGCCGAAGGTATACCGCAACAGCAACGGCCAGCTGGTGATTGAAACAAGCGAAACCCTGTTGGGTTCCACCGTACAGGTGTGGAGTATCGACGGCCGGCTCCTGCACCGGCAGACCATCAACGAGCCCGTCACCCTCGTCGACATACCAGGCCGGGCCGGACTCTGCATCGTACAACTTAATTCGAGTTTTCTGAAGATTTCTATTCATAATTACAACCTTAAGCTATGAAAAATGCTAATTACCTGCAACCGGCGATTGAATGTGTCGAGCTCGACACGCAAATCAGTCTGCAATTGAATTCTGACCCATTGCCGGAAGAAGAACCAACCGACTGGGTTATGTACCGTGGCGACTTACACACCAACGATCCGGTGAGTACGTAGCAAATCTGGGTGAAGCTGTTCCGAAAGGGGCAGCTTTACTTATCTAATGCTCACCTTATCATCTGGTTCGATGGTCTGGGGCGCGAGATACGAAAAGATACCTACGGATTGTACAATCTTCTATGAAATATCCGCCTTGCCATTAAGTACTGCTGAAATTGGAATTATATCCTCTTTTTTTGTAACGCAAAATTCATTAAACAGGTAATATTTGTTAATGTTATGACGATTTGTCGTGGTTGCAGCATTTTAACATAAAAATTTGTTGCGTACATCATTCTTCTAAATTATATTTGTGACTTGGTTATTAAAGCTGAAATAGATAAAATATTCTTTTAACTAGTATTAGTGAAGCTGAAATCTAGTCATTTACTGTTGTCAAAGGAAGTATTTACCTTGCTTATACTACTTTGTATTTACCGGACACTTACAGTATCTGCAGCAGTGCCTCCGGGCTATTATTCCGCTGCTACAGGAGCAGGTGCCATATTAAAAACCCAGCTACATAACATTATCAGCGGCCATACTGCCAAAAGCTACGATTATCTCTGGACGGCTTTTGCGACGACCGACGTTCGTAACGATGTCGTTTATGCCATTCAGAGTAACTGCAATACTTTCATCGATCATCCCGAATATGTCCATCAGATCTGGGTAGTAGAGAAGATGGAACAGCAAGAACCTCTGCCTGAAATTCGGGTAGGTAAAGCCCTGGGAAGTGGCAGTACACTTGATTTTGGAACCCATATCCGAGGTGCCCACAGCGGTACTTTCACTATTGTAGGTGGAGGATTATCGCCTTCCTATTCAATTGCATTAACTGATAAAAAATAATTAATTAACTAAAACAAATAAGCGTATGGAATTACATTGTGACACTAATCGATCGGTTTCACAGCGAAGCCGAAAATGGCATATTCTCTTGGCGGCTCTGCTGTCAATATTTATGCTGCTGAGTGCCAATACATGGGCTCAAACTTGGAATTTAACCGATATTTCCGCATTGACTTCAAGTGATGTGTTTTTGATTGTTGATGTTGCATCCGGGAGAGCAATGTCAAATGATAATGGTACTGGAAGTGCACCCACTGCAACTACAGTATCATTGAATGGTGCAAAAAATCAAATTGTTGAAATAATCAATGATAATTTGAAATGGACTATTGGTGGAACAGTTGATGCTTATATCTTCTATCCATATGGCTCAACTGCAACTTGGCTATATTGTACAGCTACTAATAATGGAGTAAGAGTGGGAACAAATACTAATAATACTTTTAAATATGGCATTTATAATGGCGCTGTCAATAAACTTCAACACGTTGGTACCAGTAGATATGTAGGAGTGTATATTAATCAAGATTGGAGATGCTATACAACAGCAGATCAGCAAAATATAGCTGCAACCAACATTAAATTTTTTAAATTAGCTGCTGCAACTCACACAATCACACCTACTTCCAATAACGAAGGCTATGGGAGCGTATCTCTTATGGGGAATGTCATTATAGCAACTCCTGTTACTGGCTATCGTGTTAGTACAACAATTCCTTATCAAGTAACATCTGGTGTGGCATCCGTAGTACAAAATGGGAATGAATTTACCATAACTCCTACTGAAGATTGTACTGTTCAAATCAATTTTGAAGCGATACCTGCACATACAGTTTCTTTTAACCCGGGTAGCGGTACGTATGAAGGTAGCAGCCTCACAGAAAGTACAGGAGGTGCTGGTATTGTTTTGCCTACGGCGGTTTCCTGTAATGCACAATGGGTTTTTGCCGGTTGGGCAGCAGCATTAGTTGGTGAAACAGCAACTGCACCTACACTTTATGTCGCAGGAAATACTTATTATCCTACGGCTAATGTGACTTTATACGCTGTGTATAGTAAAAGTGAAGAAGGAGAAGGGACAACCATTGCGTCATATGGATTTGAAGATAGTGACATAGGTTGGACATCTGGTGCAACAAAAAGTACAGAAAATCCAAAAACTGGTACTTATTCAGGGAAAATTAACTCTAATACCGTATATACTTCTTTTGAAAGCATAGTTGCATCGCCGTTGTCATTCACTTTCTCGTTAATGAGAACTTCGACCAATAGTAATTACGACATACAAGTTCAAACTTCTACTGATAATAGTAACTGGATCACTCGGGCGACATACCCAATGAGTGACTTTGCAAATGGTAGTTATACGGAAAAAACAACAGACTTATCGGCGTATGCAAATGTATATGTGCGTCTATATTATAATGGAACAACAGCAGTTAGATATATAGACGATATCAGTATCACTTATAATGGAGGGATAATTACTACCTATAATTCAAATCCAGTCTGTACGTCAGCACCTTTTATTACAGTAATGGAAACAGTTATTCCAGCCATGGAAGCAACTGTGGGTTCATTCGATACAGAAACAATTACTGTGAGCGGCGCAAATCTGGAAGGCAATATTACGTTGGAAATGAGTGGAGATAATGCAAATTATTTCGATCTTTCTACTCTGTCCGTTATTCCTACAGATGGGACTGTAACGGATGTTATTGTTACAATCACTTACGCTCCGGATGCTGCAGGTTCTCATACTGCAATATTGACTTTGAGTAGTCCGAATGCAGAAAGTGTTATAAAAACATTGAGCGGATATGCCGAATGGACACCATTGGAGGCTCCTGTGGCTACTGATCCGTCTAGTGTCAGTCTGTCTGGACTCCAAACTAACTGGGAAGCTGTATCGGGAGCAACAGAATATGAATTAAATGTATATACAAAAGATGTATCAGAGTCTGTAAACCTTGTTATGAATTCAGACTTTGAAACAGGTGAAACTTCGCCTTGGATTTTCGAAACACAGATGAACCAACAGGTTGTTACAGACATTGTGAAATCAGGTACTTCTGCTCTTAAAACGTCTGTGATTGCAACGAAAAATCTAAGTCAGTCAATTAATGTTGAAAACGGGAAAGAATATAAACTTTCATTTTGGTATTATATTACAGATGCTTCAACCGGAAATGGTTTTAGAGTTTGGACTACAAATGGTGCAACTATTCAGTTACCAAGCAGCTCTACGTACTTTAATTCAAAAGGTTCATGGCAATATGTTGAAACCTACTTTACAAGTACAGCCAATGTGTTAGTGTTGAATTTTAGAACGTATAATGGGTGTACTTTGTATTTGGATGATATTAAAGTAACATATGAAGCTGTAATTGCTACTCCTATTCTCGGTTCTCCTTTCACCGTAACCGGTACAACCAGCAAAGTCATTACCGGCCTAACGCCGGGAACTGAGTATTTCTATACTGTTGTGGCAAAGAATGCAAATGTTACTTCTGTTGCTTCGAACGAAATTAGTGCAATCACAGACTTCACTTTTAATACCAATGTGAAGGCTTCTGAATTAGCTGATGGAACGTTGCGTGCTGTCATAGTAGAAGACGGTGGTCACCTGACCATTGATGAAAACAGAACCTTTGCTTCTGTAACTATTCATTCGGGTGGGGTAATAACGCTCAACGACGGTGTTACTTTTATTCCAGGGACTTTCATCATTCAAAATCAGGGGTCTTTTGTTGACAAACGTGCTACACCTAGTGCCATCACGGCTACCGTTGAGCAATACCTGACAGCCAAATCAGACCCCTCGGCCAGCGACCACTGGTGGTACATTTCATCTCCGGTTTCGGGTGCTA
>MKVT01000005.1 GCA_001898935.1 Paludibacter sp. 47-17 | reverse complement strand
ACCGGGCACGAACACCTGACGCCTTTCGGCGACGACAGTAACAGCGGTTTCTGTCTTATCAATATGAACGGAAGGATTTACGACCCCGTTCTTGCAAGGTTCCTCAGTCCCGACCCCTATGTGCAGGCTCCCGACTTTACGCAGAGCTTTAACCGGTATGCCTATTGTTGGAATAATCCGTTTAAATTTACTGACCCAAGTGGCAATTCTATTATTGCAGCCATACTCATTGGGGGTGGTATTAATTTAGTATCGCAGATACTTGCGGGCAATGTGAGTAGCGTACAAGATGCATACCTTGCTTTTGGCATTGGAGGATTAAGCGGTTTGGTTGGTGCCGGAATTGGACAGGTGGTAAGTAGTGCTTTGGGTGGTAGCATTGGTGCAATTGGAGCCGCATTAAGTGGTGCAGCTGGCGGTGCAGCTGGTAATTTCATAGGTGTAACCGGAAATTCCTGGTTTAACGGAGCAAATTTTAAAGATGGATTGTTACAGGGACTAAAAGGTGCTGGTGCCGGGGCTCTTTCAGGTGGCATATTCGGAGGAATATCAGGAGGTATATACTCAGTAAAACATGGTGGGAATTTTTGGACAGGTGAAGGTGCAACATTTACTTGCATGTTACAACCAGAAACAGATAATAGGGTGAAAGTTGGAAAAAACATGGAATACAATAATGAGTATGCAAAAGAATTTTCTGACGAACATTTTGGTACGATTAAAAAACTTGACAATTTATATGCTGATGGTAGAATTCCAAAGGGCTACACAAAAAATGGGGACTTAGTTTTTAACCCAAAGGGAGCTCATGTAGGTGGAGTTACAGAATTTAATGGAATTGGCAAGGGTTGCAATGTGTATTTATTTAAATCCGCATTTACAAGTATGGAAAGACTTTATTTAGTGATGGGGCATGAATATTTGCATGTATATTTCAATGCAAACGGCTATTCGATGAGTCATAAAGCAAAAGAAAGAGTATCTTACAAATGGAATATTGATCAAGCAAAAGTATGGGGACTAAGTACTACATATTATGTGAAAATGTATAATAGTTACTACCAGAAGGATCTATATCCGGTACTAGACTACTCAAAAGCTGGTTTTTTTATTCTACCTAAACGACCATGGTAAGAAAGCTGATACTATATTTTTCTTTAATCAGTCTGTTTGGATGTACCAAACAAGATTATATCCTTGTACAGAACAATGATTTGCTAAGGTATGAAAATTATCCTGATAATTCGAAATTAACTTTTTCATTCGCAGGAACTTTTCTGTTCAATGGTGGTACATTCGATGCGCAGAAACAAACTCAAAAGATTTTGATATCCGGAAACGATTCAATAATTATTTGCAAAGTAATCAATAGATTTACTTATAGTTATTACGAATATGATAAAGATAATATTGAACCGGACTTTTCAGAAAAGAAAAATATTCATTTATGTGGAGTATTAGATTTGATAGATGGAATCACAAGCTATGTTGTTTCAATTGACACACATGTAAAGAATATTGACGATGTATCGGGTGCTTCATTTATTGAACTATACCTGATTAATTTTAATGCCAACAAACTAACTTCAATCATTTTACTTTCATTGTATTCACCTGATTTGGCGGAGTCATCAGCTATTAATACTTATATGATGGATGAGTTGTGTTTTTCTCAAATTGATTATGCTAACAGTAGCACAAACGTATCTATAGAGTCATACATTCCGCATTCTGTAATGCATAAATATTTTAATGTTAAGAATAATACGAAGATTTTGTACTTTTCACTCTTTACAATTAATGAAGATGGCTTTATTGCTAAAATAAATTTATAAAAATCATTGCTTTAACCGGTATGCCTATTGTTGGAATAATCCGTTTAGATATGTTGACCCGAGTGGGGAGTTTGTATTTACGGCGTTACTGCCTGGAGCTGGTATTTTTATTGATGCAGCCTTATGGGGTGCAGTAATTGGTGGTGCAGGATATACGGTAAGTGTTGCGTTTAGCGATGGAGGATTTAACAGTTGGAACTGGGGGCAATTCGGTAAATCTGTTGGTGTTGGAGCAATATCAGGAGTTGCAACCGCTGGTATCGGTCAAGCGTTTGGAGCAGTTGGAAGTATGGGTATCGGCGGTGAAATTGCGAGGGCTTATACTCATGGTTTTGCTAATGGAATGATTTCTCAATTTACAGGTGGAGATTTCATGCAGGGTTTTGCTTCGGGAGCATTGGGTTCTTTGGCAGGTTCGGCATTTATGATGTATGGAGGTTCATTTGCCAATTCTCCAATAGGTACTTATGCCTTTTCTGGTTTAGCGGGTGGAGTTGGTGCAGAATTAACAGGAGGTAATTTTTGGCAAGGGGCGGCTATTGGCTTGATGAATGCGGGGTTAAATCATTTACAGCAAGGTTTGCAGCAAAGATTTACAGATGCACAATTTAAAGAAATATATGAAGTCTATAGAAATGATGTAATAGGTTACCCAACACCAGAAGAATTTTACGAGTATATCGGAGGTCCTTTGGGTGAATGGGCTGCAAGTAGTCCTGAACAGTTCGGAAATACGTGTGCTGCCCGATTAAGCAGAGCACTTAACTACAGTAATTTTGAAATTCCTGCGGGGACTTCTGGAGCCTATTTGGGTGGCGACGGGAAATACTATTTTATTAATGCTCAAAAAATGGCAGATTACCTTTCAAAAAATAAAGTATGGGGAGCACCCACTTTATTAAAGAATAATCAAGTTGTTAAAAATGGTGTAATTTTCCAAACTGGATTTGGTGGAGGAGTTACAGGACATTTGGATGTCGTTTATAAAGGACAACCTGCAAATCACATATATAATATAACGACTTATTGGTGGCATTAATTGTTTAAGAGGTTATGAAATTAGAATTAATATTATTCGTATCATTGTAAGCCCCCGATAAACTACACGTTTTGGTATTAAATAATTATCAAGACCTTTGC
>MKVT01000004.1 GCA_001898935.1 Paludibacter sp. 47-17 | reverse complement strand
CGCTTGTTACGTGGTGCATAGGACTGTTCTTTATTAACTGCATAAAGATAAGTATTTTAGCGCATTCATCCAAGTAAAAAGAAAGGTTTTTCTTAGCTTAGGTTGAAAAATAATGTTTCAGAAATGAAGGTGGTTTTTGCGCAGTCTGACGTGCAGGGATAGGCGTTTTGCCTTTATTGATTCGTCTGTGCAAATTTTTTGCAGGTATTTGAGTTTGTAGTGTAATGTTCCTTTTTTGCTTACAAACAGGCGGTTGTGTTTTAATTTAAGGCTGTGGCGGTAGTTATAAACGTAATCCTGCAACTCTTTGTAAACGCCTGCGCTCATCGGTATTATGCGGTCTTTGTAGTTTTTTCCCTGTTCCACAAAAACGTTTTTTATCAAAATCAATGTCTTGGATTTTTAGTTTATAGCCTTCCGAGAGGCGCAAACCGCAAGCGTAATAAAGGTCAAAAATCAATCTTAATTCATATTGTTTTACCTGCCGTTCTGCAAACAGAAAGCGGGTATAAGTATTCGGTATAGTGTTGTATAACGTTTTTATTTCTTCCTGTGTAAGCACTTCGATTTTGTTTATCCGTTCCTACTCGTCCATTTTCATACGGTAATTGGCAGGAACAGGCGCATTTGATACACCGTATTGGTGCAAGAACTCCAAAAGTTTATCATTAGCCAAAAAGTTATGATTGAGGTGCGAGGCACTTAATAAACGCCCTTTGATTTTCTTGTTTTGGCGGGTTTCTAAATAGGCGTGGTATTCGGTTATATGCCTGTTGGTTAATAGATTTATGCTTTGTATCTGTCTGCTTTCAAGCCATTCAAAAAAATCATACAGGCGAAACTTGTAATCGTATCCATTCCGTCAGAGAAGCCGAGCGTTTCAAGCCAAGTAACATATTCGGCGATTATTGCTTTGTAACTAACATTCATTAAAAAGGGTGTAACTTGTTTATATCGTCTATTAAATTGTCTAAATTATTGGCTACATACTTTTCTGTGGTGCTTATTGCGCTGTGTCCCGCCAAGTATTGAGCCTTACGCAAGCCTTGTGTTTTTATCCAAAAGGTAATTACAGAGGCTCGTTTTTGCGTGAAGTTTCTAAATTGCTTATCAATGGTTTTTATCTGCGCCGAGAGCGGAGTAAAAATGTTTCTGTTCATATCGTTTTTTGTTTTCTTGTAACTGATTGCAGGTAACGGAAAAAATAGTTTTTTGCCCTCTTTTTCTTTGATATTTAACGACTTATACACTTGTTCGTATCTGTTTTTCGGGCTTGTTTTGGGCGTTTACTGTTTGGTTTTTGGTTATTCATTTTTGTTGTTGTTTTCGGGGTTTATTTTTGGTTTTTTGGGCTTTTCTTTTCTGCTTTTCTGCTTTTCTTCTTTGTTTTTTTGCTTTTTTTCGGGGGCTTTTTCGGGCTGTTTTTTGCCCCGCCCACCCCTCCGAAACGCTTGTCTGAAAGGGGTTGATAAAAAGAGAGAAAAGGGAGGAAAATAGGCAGCAAACGCCTATAAATAAGGGATTTAGGGATAAAAACACCGATTATTGATAACTTTTTTTGAAAACGGCGATTTTAGAGGATAAAAATGAGCCGAAACGGATAAAAAACACGCTAATTTCTTTTTCCTTTGCGGCGAAGCCGAAAAATTACCGCCTTTTTTTGCCCCAAAGCGGCAACCTTTTTCTTTGTATTGCCTAAAAAAAAGAAAGGCACAGACTTTCAAATCCGTACCTTTCAAGAATTATAAATTTTGTCAATCAATACCACTTTGGAACACTATTTTACTCAAAATTATTTCTTAACGTTCAAATAACAGTTCACTGTATTGCTTTTAATAGTGGTATTTTTGGGAGTTTTCAACGAAACAATAAGTTGAACTTCATATTCGCCACTTTCAATACTGTCCAACGGAAAAAATCCGTCTGTACTTAGTTCTTTAAATGAAACAGGAATTTCAAACAAAAATCTTTCATTCTTTTTCAGTTTAATCACTTTGGGAGGAGTAGTTTTGCCCAAAAACACCATTGGAATAAAAAATCGTTGTTCTTCTTTGAGTATAATTATATCCCAATGAATATCACTTTGATACAAAGAATTATGTAGCTGAATATCCCAAAAAGAGATATTTTTTGCAGAACCATTGCAGATTGTCCCAGATAAGAGAGCAATCTCATTGCTTTGAATTTCTTTCGGAATATCTATTCTTAAATCAACATTTTGATAATTACAAAAGAGTAAATTCAAGTAACATAAAAATAAAGCAAGTACCATAATCAATAGATGTTTCTTAAAAGCATTAACAAATTAAAATTATAGTAAGAAGATAACGCAGCACCGTAGTATTTTGCCCCCGCAGCACTTACCATCCAGTCGTTCATTGATAAAGCGTATTTATTTGCCATTCTTAATTCTAATGAATAGGCATTTCTCTCTGTAAAATTACTATACGCATTACCTGTCATTGAGGGGGTATTTCCTGCTCTTATGGGCGCTACAACATAATTTTGAAAATCGTTATAATGCTGTAATTCGTGTGCAATGGTACTTCTCGCCATACTGCGACTTTGCAGTCCTTTATCAGTTATGAACAATTTAGATTGGCTTGTTTGGGGGTCAAAATAACCATAATCAGTGGTATTTGTTGCATCGTGTTGTATCCTAATGCCAAATTCCTGTTGTAATCGAGCAACTTTTTGGGCAGGCGTATATTTATCCCAAGTGGCATAATCATAAACAGAACCACCAAAGGAAATCAGCCCTGACGTAGCGGCAGCAATTCCCATACCTTTCATATAATCTTTGAAAGGAGTATTTATTTTGCTATCGTCTAAATAATCACCCGTCAGCATTCCCGCACCCGCAGAAAGTCCACCTGTCAGTGCTGCATAACCTGCTTTTCCCAAATAAGTAGGTAAATTACTTGCAAAACTTGTAGAAGAAACCGTAAAAGAAGGTGCAATTAATCCCATTCCTGCAAATACAGCCCCAGAAGCTGCACCGACAAGCATAGAATTACCAAAATCTTTCAAATTCCAATTATTCAATCCACCTTGACTGAAAGCGGCAGATATGGTATATGTCGCACCACCAATCACAGCACCCCAACACGCACCGTCAACAATAACACCTAATGCAGTTAATCCAATAGGGGTTAATAAAGCTGTAAAAATAAACTCCCCACTCGGATCAGTATAAACCAACGGATTATTCCAACAATAGGCATATCTGTTAAAGCTCTGCGTAAAGTCGGGAGCCTGCACATAGGGGTCGGGACTGAGGAAACGAGCCAGTACGGGGTCGTAAATCCTTCCGTTCATATTGATAAGACAGAAACCGCTGTTACTGTCGTCGCCGAAAGGCGTCAGGTGTTCGTGCCCGGTATAGCCGCGGTCGGTAA
>MKVT01000003.1 GCA_001898935.1 Paludibacter sp. 47-17 | reverse complement strand
CTTTGAATCAAGGCCATCAAGAGGGGTCAATATCACCGGAATGAGGGGTCAATATCACCGGAATATCCACTGATTGACTTCCTTCTTTTCAACGGATTGGACTTTTACGGATTTACTTTCTTGTAATTGCTGCAAAATGGTTTGCGCCAATTTCTTTTGCTCGTACTTTTCCTTGCTGACGGCGGCAAACGGAACACTCGATTTTTCAGTTTGAACTTTTACCTGCCAAAACGGAACGGGAACAAAGTGTTTGTTTTCCATATACCGCTTGCAAATCATGGCGAGTGTAGGCGTTTGCACCCGTCCCAACGAGAACACACCACGACCTGCGGCAACACTCAACGCCTGACTGGCATTGATTCCTACGAGCCAATCGGACTCGCTGCGGGCTTTTGCGGATTGGTACAAGTTGTCGTAATCGCTGCCCGCTTTCAGGTTTTGCAAACCTTCCTTAATGGCTTTGTCCGTCAAACTGCTTATCCACAAACGCTGAAACGGTTTTGAGCAATTCAGGTGATGATAAATATACCTGAATATGAGTTCACCTTCACGTCCTGCATCCGTTGCTACGATGATACGGTCGCAACTATCAAACACTTGTTTAATGATTTTCAATTGCTTCAATGCGCCTGCATCGGGCTTGTAACCCTTTTCGGCTTTCACCTGACGGGGAATGAGTTTGAACGTTTCGGGAATAATCGGCAAATGTTCGCGGTTGAATCCCGCAAAGCCGTATTCTTCGGGCATGGCAAGGGTTATGAGGTGTCCGAATGCCCACGTAACCTTATACCCGTTGCCGGACATAAAGCCTTCGTCTTTACTGTTTGCACCAACGATAGCGGCGATTTCTCGCGCTACCGACGGCTTTTCTGCTATTATTGCTATCATATAACTTTGGATTTTAGTGGTGGGTATTACATTTTACGACCTTGCGATTTCTTGGGTTTGTCCGCTGCCTGCTTTTTTTCTTCTTTCTTTTCCTGTTTGGCTTCCTGTTTCTCGGTAGGTTGCGTTTGTCCCTTTTTCAGTGGTTCATCCACTTTCTTGGTGGCTTCGTTGGTTTTTCCTTCGGAATTGACCGCCACCTGCGTTTTGCTTGCTTCGTCGGGCTTGATTTCCTTTGCCTTATCAGGATTCCATTTGAAAAAATCCAGTTTACCCGCTTCGTGGTTGACTTTCACATAGGCGTTGTATTCCTGCCCCTGCTTATCTACCATGCCCGACACGTAAATCGTTTTATCGGCTTTCAGGTCGCTTTGCTGCTTTTGGGTGAGTTCCACACCGCCTAACTTTGACGGAATACGCAATTCCCCTGATGCGGATTGCTGTTGGTTCTGAGTCTGTTCCTGCTTTTTCCCGTTGTTGTCGAATTGAAATTCGATTCCCTTTTTATCGGCATTGACCTGAATGTGTGCGGAAAATTCTTTGCCGTTTTTGGCGGTCATACCTTCCACCAAAACAGACTTACCTTCGGACAGGGCTTGTTTCTGTTTGTCATCGAGCGTAACGCCTTTGATGGTTTCAGGAATTTTGATTTTATCGGCACGAACGGCAACCAATTCGTTGGTCAACTTATCGAGCGACAGGAACACAGGCGTATTTTCGCCTTGCTTGAATTGCACGTCGGCCACTCGTCCGAGGTTGCCCGTAGAAAGCAGGTTTTTCTTGTCTTCGTCCGAAAACTTCATCCCGAAGTAGGGGCGTTCCAGTTCGGGTTCTTTGCGCAGGGCGTGGATGGCAACCGTCAGGTTCCCTTCGGGCGTTTCGCGAAACGACAACCGCGCATCGGTGCGAAGCGTAACATCATCGAATTTGGCGACGATGGGAATCAGCCCCGGCGACTTTTGAAAGTTCAGCATCGCATCCAAACTGTTGCTCTTTTCGAGCGATTCACGCGTAACGCCCAATCGTTCCAACTGTTTCCAGTCGATACGGCTTTCGTCGATAGCATGCGATTGTTTTTTAGTAAAGTCTTCGGGCTTGACCCGATACTGCTCTAAATTATTGGCATTATCGGGGTCTTTCGGATTTTTCAGGCCATCTTCAATAAAAGTAATTGCTTTGGCAATGTAGTCCAATGGGACTTTAAAAAACTGGAAATGCGTAGGGTCTTTGGCCTGACGCATGAAGTTCGACATAAAATTTTCCAGTGCGTTGCCGTTTTTGTCAATTTTCAGGAAACTGTTGTTTTCCCGTGGGTCAAGGTGCGTTGTTTGCAATTCGCCTTTTTCCATGCCTTTTACCGCTTTCAGTTCGGTACTTCCTTTTTCTGCGACCAACAGAACATCCTGGTCTTTTACTTTTTCGTCCATAATACTTTTGATTTATTTGTTCTGCATCACTATTAATGCAGTTCAAAAGTACGTGGATGAACGTTGATGGTAAAGGGGTTGATAGCTTGTGGTAGGGGTTGGCTTCGATTTGGCAGAGGTTGTCTTACTAATGCAAAAATCAATGTGTCGGAATCGTAAAATCCAATCCCAAAGAAAACCATTCATTCAAGGCATATATACATAAAGACACTTCCGATTCCATAACTTTTCTCAATTAAATCCAACCTGCAATGGGTCATTTGTATTCACTGGGCAAAGGTGTTTACGGCTTCTAAACGGGCAGTAAAGTTCGAGCCTGCGGTTGCTGCAAATATTCTTCCTCTTTCCCTGTTGGGCGAGCGTAATTTTTGCGCAAAACTTGACAGCCCTAAAGCCTACACCGAGAGTTGCCCATGAAAACAAAACGACCGCAAGGTTGGAAATCTTTAAAAATTGAAGTCATGGAAAATTTATCGGAAGCACGGATTTATGTTGGCACTTATGCCAAGTACAACGAAGGTTCAATCTTCGGAAAGTGGATGGATTTATCGGATTATTCCGACAGTGAAGAATTTTACAAAGCATGTAGAGAACTTCATGCCGACGAAGAAGACCCGGAACTGATGTTCCAAGATTATGAAAATATTCCAGAAAGTCTTATCAACGAAAGTTGGCTTTCACCAAATATTTTCGCAGTTATCGAAGCCGTTGGCAACCTTAACGAAACGCAACAAGAAGCGTTTACGGTTTGGCTCAATAATTCAAGCAGCGATATCGCTTCCGAAGATATTGCCGATTTGATTTCATCGTTTGAAGATGATTATCAAGGTCAATATGACAGCGAAGAAGATTACGCAATGCAAATCGTTGATGAATGCTACGATTTACCGGAATTTGCAAAAACGTATTTCGACTACGAAAAATTCGCCCGCGATTTATTTATCGGCGATTACTGGTACGAAGAAGGTTTCGTTTTTAGGCGGTCGTAACAGACCGCTTTTTTAATGGAAAAGGTCAGATTTACCGTCTGACCTTTTCCATTTTATTTTCGTTCGTATGTCAACCGTATTACACCGTTATCATACGCTTTATTTTCGGTCAATAACCATTGCGATGGTTTCAATTTTTCGGGTAGCAGTGGTTTGTTGTTACCATGAATCACGGGAATGTACACCAGTTGCATTTCATCCACTAAATCGAACAGCGATGCGATTACGTCACCACCCATCAGCCAAATATCTTTTCCGCCTTGCTGTTTGAGTTGGGTAATAGTTGCTGCGGCATCATCGGTAGTAAAACGGATATTTTCTTTAGATTCACGCGCAAAACTGGAAACAACAATAGTTTCCTTATCCTTATATGGCCAGATTACATCTAAGCACATGATTCCGTTATACACGAGTTCATCCATAATAACAGTATCGGCAGAAGCAAAAAAATCCTTATACCCGTAATCGTTCTTTGATGGATTGGGAAACTCGGCGAACCATTCCATATCATCATCCCACGGGCAGGCGATGTAACCGTCGATGGACGCAATAATAAACAATTTTACTTTTTTCATGACTTTAGATATAAACGTTTTACAATCTACGGATGTTCGCCAATATCCCAAGAAAAAGCGTGGAACTCACACTATTCCACCACGAGGTACTGGCATACCCACAGACGAAACAGGCAAGCCCACGCCATACTTTCGTATAGCATGAACATTGCAACTGTTGTCTCGTCTGTTTGAAAAGTGCCAGTTTTCGTGGTGAGACGTTCAGCGAACGTTATGTTATATATCAACGGTACTCAAACCGTTATAATTCTAATTACTATTGCAAAGATAGCGATGTTTTGCGAATGCCTCATTATTTTTTAGGCTTTCTTTTAATGGTATGCTTTACGCCCAACACAAAAAGGTTGAGTTCGAGCGTAGTTTCCGTATCGGTTGTTTCAAAATCGCTACATATAATATCCGACATGATTTCACCGCTTTTTTGCAGCATCGTTTTTTGTTGCTCTTTATCCGTTTGCTGTTGAAGTTCGGTAATGTTTCGGGATAGTTCCCGCACTTTGGCGAATGTTTCAACAATGGCAATCGTTGTTTCGGTTGCCACAGGCGATTTTAGGATGGTCGCCAACATATACAAACCGCGTTCACTGAACGCTTTGGGTGGGTACTTCAAGTTGTCACCACGCTTCGTATTCTTCAAGGTCGAAATTTTCGACCTTGAAGAAATGGCTTCATCCATAGACAAATACAGAATGTACCCTTCGGGGAATTTATCAGGGTTATTTTTTACCGCCTCATTGATACGCTTTGTTTCCACACCGTACAGTTCGGCGACATCACTATCGAGGATGACTTGTTGTCCCTGAATGGTGATAATTTTGTTTTTGATTGCTTGTAATTCCATGACTTTATGATTTTATTTATTAACGACTAATTTATGGATGAACGCTTTGGGTTTGAAAACAGTCATTTCATTGTCTTCAAACGCCTTTTCCCAAAGAGAAGTCTTTTCTTCTTCTGAAAGGCTCTGCCAAATCAAGGACATGCGTTTTTCTCGTTCATTATCGGAAGATAGGGTGGTAGGAAGGTTGAACAGGTGCATTTTTTCATTCAAAGAAAGGCATTCAAACAGGCTGTCTAACTTCGATTTGGATTTTGTTTTTGTACTTTCCAACTTTTCTGCAAAAGAAGCCATATCATTACTGACTTTAGTATCCGTAATTTTGGCATAAATTTGAGTTGTTTTGATGTTGGTATGTCCCAACATCTTACTCACGCTTTCAATGGATACACCCTTGCTAAGTGTCAGAGTAGCAAATGAATGGCGTGCTAAATGAAATGTTAACTCTTTCTCAATACCGCACAATCCGCCGATTTCTTTGAGATATTCATTCATTTTTTGATTGCTCGGAACAGGAAGCACCATTTTGTTCGGTAACTTGCCTTCGTATTTTTCTATAATCTGTTTTGGAATATCCAGTAGGGGAACATTGAAGTTTACGCCCGTTTTTTCTCGCTTTCCCATTATCCATAGGTTGCCATCGAAAGAAGTCCGAATATTGGTTTCCCGTAAGTTCTTAACATCAATGTAGGCAAGTCCAGTCCAACAACTGAACACAAAAATATCCCTGACCTGTTCCAAGCGTTTAGTGGTAAACTCTTTTTGCATGATAGTTTCGATTTGTTCATGCGTCAAGTAGCCCTTGTCAACTTTCTGAAACCTTATTTTATAGTTGGCGAATGGGTCTATGTGAATCCATCCATTATTTTTTGCAGATATAATAATGGTGCGAAATCGCTGCATGAATTTAGCTGTTGTATTCGGGCCGCAGTTGCACGAAGTCATCAAGAATATCTCAAAGTCACATAAGAACATGTGATTGATTTCTTTCAGCGAAATGTCCGATACACTGTATTTCTCTTGGATAAATCGGGTAAGGTGTTTACGGGCAATCTCATACTTTTGAAGTGTTCCTTTTGACCGACTGATACCAACTAACTTTTCTACGTCTTCGTTATGACGCTTGAATAGTTCTAATATGGTCTGTTGTTTGACTTCAATACCAAGAAAAATGTTTTTCACACGTTCGGCATTAACATCGTTCTCACGTGTCTGTAAGTCGTAGTAAACTTTATAGATACTTGCTTTGATTGTGTCCAAAAGAGAATTGATTGCCATTGCCTCTTTTGTCTTTCCGCTTGCTTTTGCGGCTTTAGAATCCCAAGAATCGGGATGAATGTCTGACTTGGTATTGAAACGGGTTGCTTGTCCGTCAACCGTAATGCGACACCAAATTGGAACTGTGCCGTCTGCTTTCTGTTTGTCTCTTTTCAGGTAGAAAAGAATTCGGAATGTAGATTTCATAAACTCAAATTTTAATGAAACAAAATTACTTGTAACTGATTAAATTTGAGTTCTATATGCAGTGCCAATTCACGACAACAGACTGCCAATTTTGGACAAACTGTACCCCCTTGTATTTGAAATGCCGTACCCCCAAGGCAAAAAATAAAAAGGGGTACACTTTGAATCTACGAATTTGGCGTTTCTTGGCTTATTTTTGTCTTTCGACCCAGACAGTTTAAACGCAAAAAACCCTCCAAATTCACTGAATTTGAAGGGTTTGTCTTACTTCTGTCGCCTATTGTCTTAGGCTACCAGCGGTATGGACGGGACTCGAACCCGCGACCCCCTGCGTGACAGGCAGGTATTCTAACCAACTGAACTACCACACCGTGTTGGGCATTGTTTCAAATGCGTTGCAAAGATACGGGTATTTTCGGAATCTGCAAGGGCCTGAAGAAAATATTTTTGCTCCAGGCCCCGAAATCCTTCCATTTTTTCACTTTTTAACTTTAATCGAACAACCAATGGCGGCTGTAGTGGCCATAGCGATTGTTTTGCCGCCCAAAAGTGCATCTACAGCGGCTTCCACGTACTTCTCATCTACATCGTTCGCGTCTTTATAATTATTGTCGATGGCTCCGATATAACGCACTACAAGGTTCTTTTTATCCTTCTGCAATACATATACATGGGGAGTTTTCGTGGCTCCGTATTGCGGATAAATCTTCTGCCCTTCGTCGACCAGGTAAGGGAAGGTAAATTGCTTATCCTTGGCCTTCTTTTGCATCAACGCATAGGTATCGGCAGTGCTGGCTCCCGGATCGTTGGGATTGATGGCAATCACCGGATACCCCAGCGGCGCGTACTTCTTATCCAGGGCAATAATCCGGTCTTCGTAAGCTACCGCATACGGACAGGTATTACAGGTAAAAATAACTATAAATCCTTTCGCACTTTTGTAATCGGCCAACGATACCGTTTTGCCGTCGACGTTTTTCAACTTGAAATCGGTGGCTACATCGCCTGGTTTATAGCCTTGTGCCTCAACGGCCCATACTGTCAGCGCCAACAGCGCCGCCATTACAATTAATTTGTGTTTCATACTTTACAGAAAATTGTTTTAAATTGGATTTTATCGCAGAGTGGCTCTTTTTTATAAAGCTGATACTTCTTTTATAATTGTTTCTAATGCGTCCTTGTGGAGTTGTTTCTCGACAAAGCGAAGCTTTTTGCCGTTTTTATAAAACACAGTGGCGGGAATCGAACCCATCCACTTTTTGTCGACCCGGGGAATCCAATAATTCATCCGGCGCAATTCGTCGAGTAAATAAATATCGACATTCAGGTTATTGTTGGCTGCAAATGGAATGACTTCCGATTGCCAGTTGCTTTTTTCGTCGAGCGATACCAATATCATCTTAAAATCCTTACGGTCTTTCATCGCTTCGTTCACAGCCATGAAATCGGGCAATTCTTTCACACAGGGTCCGCACCAGGTTGCCCAAAAATTAATCACGTACAACACGTCATCCTGCTGGTCGACCAGCTTTTCAAATTGATCAAATTTGATAATCTCACGCTTCCACTCGGTTTGCGCTACCACTAGGGGCGCTATCAAAAGCAGCAGTGCAATACTAATCCGGCTCATACTTCGTTGGTTTATTCAACTGTTGGAGCGATCGAATTTGAACGTTCCAACATACTATTTAAATTAAAACTAAACTAGAAGATAAACTCCACAGGCTGACTATTTGTTCATCGATAGCACTGCCATACAGCCTAATTTTAATATTTTTACCGAAACACAAGAAAAAAGCACAGAAATTTACGATTTTTCAATCCTAAACTCCTGTGCTTTCCAGCATAAAACAGCGGACGAACCACCACTATATCCAATTAAGCTGCTCATGCGGCATTACTCTGCATCACAACAAGCGAGCCCTGAGCCTGGTAAACAGCAAATTACCGGGTTTGGTGGTATCAATACCCGCGAATGGCTTCGATTCCCGGAAGAATTCGTCCTTCGATGGCTTCGAGCAAAGCACCTCCACCGGTCGAAACATACGAAACCTGATCGGCAATACCGAACTTGTTCACACATGCCACCGAATCGCCACCTCCCACGAGCGAAAATGCCCCGTTTTTGGTAGCTTCAACAATAGCATGACCCACCGAACGCGATCCCGACGTAAAATTATCGAATTCAAACACACCGGTAGGGCCATTCCAAAGGATGGTTTTCGAGTTTTTGATCACATCGGCAAAAATCTTTTCAGTTTCAGGACCGATGTCCAGACCTTCCCAACCATCGGGGATTTCATTTACTTTCACAAACTGCGTCTGCGCCTCGTTGCTGAACGAATCGGCAGCTTTGGCATCGACCGCAAGTACGATGTTCACGCCTTTTTCTTTCGCTTTAGCCAGCAATTCGAGCGATAATTCCAGTTTATCGTCTTCGCAAATCGAATTCCCTATTTTTCCACCCTGGGCTTTGGTAAAGGTATAAGTCATACCTCCGGTAATAATCAGGCTATCGACCTTGGTCAGCAGGTTTTCGATAATTTCGATTTTAGACGAAACCTTCGAACCACCCATGATCGCCGTAAACGGACGGGCCACGTCGGTCATTACTTTTTCAACCGCTTTAACCTCTTTTTCCATCAGGTAGCCGAACATTTTATTATTCTCGTCGAAATGTTTGGCAATCAGCGCAGTGGAAGCATGTGCACGGTGGGCGGTGCCAAAAGCATCGTTCACATAGCAGTCGGCATAGGCAGCCAGTTTAGCTGTAAATTCCTTCTGGCTTTCCTTCACCACCTTTTTAGCAGCAGCTTTTTCCTCATCGGTAGCAAATTCGCCACGAGGTTTACCTTCTTCCTCGGCATAGAAACGAAGGTTCTCGAGCAACAGCGCTTCACCCGGCTTCAGGTCGGCCGCCAGGGCTGCAGTTTGATCGCCCATACAATCGGGAGCAAACCGAACCGGAACGCCCAACAATTTCGACACATGGTCCACAATTACTTTCAACGAATATTTAGGATCCGGATTTTTTTTCGGCCGTCCCATATGAGAAGCCAGGATAAGACTGCCACCATCGGCCAGAATTTTTTTCAAGGTCGGCATCGCCGCACGGATACGCGTATCGTCGGTTATCGCGAAGTTTTCGTCGACCGGAACATTGAAGTCCACACGCACAAAGGCTTTCTTGCCCGCAAAGTTAAATTGATCAATTGTTTGCATATCTTTAATTGGTTTTAAATTCGTAATTCACCTTCTTCAGTTCCTCATTGGCCTGAACAATTTTCTTTTTCAGATTTTCCTTGTAATCGACCAGTTTTTGCTGCAATTCCACATCGGCAGTAGCCATAATCTGTACCGCGAGCAAAGCAGCATTCAAGGCGCCGTTCACACCCACCGTAGCAACCGGTATCCCCGGAGGCATCTGCACGATAGCCAGCAGGGCGTCCATCCCGTCCATTCCGGCATTAATAGGCACCCCGATCACCGGCAAGGTAGTCATGGAGGCAATCACCCCCGGCAAGTGCGCCGCCATACCGGCAGCAGCAATAATAACCTCAATCCCCTTGCTGCGGGCCTGGGTGGCAAAAGCCTCCACTTCTTTGGGAGTACGATGTGCCGATAAGGCATTGATTTCGAACGGAATCTGAAATTCGTTGAGCAAAGCAGCCGCCTTTTCCATCACCGGAAGATCGGACGTACTGCCCATTATTATACTTACTTTAGCTGTCATTTTTCTCACTCCCGGATTTAACCGATTAATGCCGCATAAGCCTCGGCCGACAATAAATTATCGAGCTGCGACACATCGGCTACCGACACTTTGATCATCCAGCCTTCTCCGTAAGGATCGCTGTTCACCAATTCGGGCGCATCTTCCAGGGCCGCATTGAGTTCTTCTACAGTTCCACCAACAGGCATAAACAACTCAGAAACGGTTTTAACCGCTTCTACCGTACCGAAAACAGCGCCTTCCTCCAGCGCTTCGCCCACCGTTTCCACTTCAACGAAAACGATTTCACCCAATTCGCCCTGCGCATAGTCGGTAATACCAATTGTAGCTGTGTTACCTTCAACACGTACCCATTCGTGTTCTTTCGTGTACTTTAAATTTGTTGGAATGTTCATAATATTATTTTTTTTAGATGATTTGTCAGAGTGTAAATTTACTGTAAAGCGGGAAATGATCGGAACCTTTCTGATCATTCTCCAGTTTGAACGCTTTCAGGCTGATATACGGATCGTAAAGGATATGATCGATCCGGAACTTGAACACCGATTCGTTGAACGTGTAATCAAATCCAAATCCCATTTCCTGAAACACATCCTTCAACCGCCCTCTCAATTTCGTATATGCATACGAATAGGGCACATCGTTGAAGTCGCCCACCACCATTACGGGATAAGGCGAGCGGGCAATTTGAGCGGCAATGGTATCCGATTGGGCTGCACGTATACGATACGCAGCGCCCAGCTTACGTGAAAGGTGCAAGGTGGTACCCGTAATAGCCTCGGTATCGAAATCCTCCCGCAAGCGGGTAGCCATTTGCTTATCGCTCTCGGTCAGTTTATTCGACTCCAGGTGACAATTAAACACCCGCACTACCGTATCGCCCAGTTGGATATCGGTATAAATGGCAGTATTGTAATACGAGTTTAGATCGATAACCCCTTTTTTAAGAATGGGGTACTTCGAAAAGGTGGCTACACCAAACCACGACCACGACGAGCTAACATGATAATAGACATTCTGATAGGGATAAATCTCGAAAATCTTTTCCAGTTCGTCTTTATTGATATGCTCCTCGGCTACGCAGGCCGAATATTCCTGAATACATAAAATATCGGGCTCACGGTCGAGCACGTACTGAATCACAGGATTGGGCTTCGCAGGCGAATGGGTAGCCATCATAGCATTGGCCATCGTATTGTAGGTAATGAGGCTATAGCCTTCGGTCGACTCGATATCCTGTAGTTTTTGCGCTCTGAAATTGAGGGGTAACGCAACCTGTACGGCATCGATTCCCACGATGAGGGTAACGAGCGACAACAAAAACAACCACTTTCTGAAAATTGCCCATAGCACGATAAAAAACAGGTTGGCCAGAATGTAAAACGGAAGTCCCAGCGACAGATAAGCCGGCAGAATAAGTTTTTCGGGACTGATGCGGGCGGCCAGCAACGTGAGCAGGAACAATCCTGCAACCACTACATTTGCACTGAAAAGCAGGACTTTTATTACATTTCTGCCCAGGTTCATATCAGCTTTGCCAGCGTGCCGGCTAATTTTTACGTTGTTGAAATAATGTATTTTTTTCGTCTTCGGTCAGACTACCGTAACCCGATGCCTTAATCTTGTCGAGGATGCGATCAACCTCGGCCATCGTATTGGCTTTCTGCATATTATAATCGGCATCGGACATTTTGGCCGATCGGTAAGCACCGCCTTTT
Organism: Paludibacter sp. 47-17; assembly: GCA_001898935.1. Classification (GTDB taxonomy): domain Bacteria; phylum Bacteroidota; class Bacteroidia; order Bacteroidales; family Paludibacteraceae; genus Paludibacter. Next base: position 11,279 of record MKVT01000003.1, on the reverse strand, counting down.
TTCACCTTCAGCTTGCGTGGTTTAAAAGCTGTACTTATCCTGTCTATAATTTTTGAAATCCAACGGGTGGTATCCTTTCCGCGTCGCAAAGATACGATAAAAAAATAACCATACAAAGCGCCGCCGAGGTGAGCTATTTCGCCTCCCGCATTCGACGAAGTTATACTGAAAAAGCTGATGAGCACCGCAACGATGGCTATGTATTTGAGTTTAACATTTCCCACCAAAAGAAATCGCATCTCCATATCGGGAGCCTGCATGGCCGTGGCAACAATAATGGCCATGATCGACCCCGACGCCCCCATCAGGATACTAAACTCATTTAACCCCCTGAAAAGCGGAAAGATATTGTAAGCCAACATATACAGCAATCCGGCTACCATCCCTCCGAACAAATATAATCCGGTTAGTTGTTTACCGGTATGGTACATCAGAAACAATTTCCCGAACCAATACAGGGCCAGCATATTGAACAGAATATGAAAAATATCGCGATGAAGAAACATGTAACTGACAATGGACCAGGGCTGATACACCAGTTGCGAATAGCTCGACGGCAGTGCGAGCCATTGAAAAATAAATTCGCCGCTCAGGTTGAACAACTTGAAGAAAATAAGCACAGCCTGCAGCACTACATACACGGCCGCATTTATAAAAATAAGGCGAATAGCAGGGTTGCCCTGCTTAAAGGTAATTTTGAGATTATCGAACAGGTTCATTGCGGCAGGGATTACCAGGTTCTAAATTGATTCTTTTTCCAGATCAGAATAAGGATGATGCCAAACAACATTCCGCCCAGGTGAGCGAAGTGAGCCACACTGTCGCCCGAGAAATTGGCGACGCCCAGAAACAGCTCGGCCACACCGTATAGCACCACGAACACGCGGGCGCGAATGGGCACCGGAAAAAACAGCATCATCAGCTTTACGTCGGGGAAAAGCCAGCCAAAAGCGAGGAGCAGGCCAAAAACCGAGCCCGATGCACCTACCGTAACCGGCAGGTTGAGAAACATCCGTTTCAGCTCGATGAGGTCGGTAGTACTTAAGGCTGCAAAGGAACTAAACCTGAAGTAGCGTTCGAGCACCTGTTGCGACGATTCGAGATTAGCCACCGAACCCGAAGCAATCGCATCGTTGAGCGCGCTGATTACCGAATGGTACTCGACAGTCCAGAACAATTGCTGCACAATACCGGCTCCAACCCCTGTAACGAGGTAGTAGATAAAAAAGCGTTTGGGACCCCAGTAATTCTCCAGTACGCCACCAAACATATACAAGGCGAACATATTGAAAAAAACGTGGCCGAGACCTCCATGCATAAACATATAAGTGAATAACTGCACCAGGTTGAAACGCTCGGAAGCCCAGTAATGCATTCCTAGAAAATCGGTAAGATCGGCATCGATGCCCCAGCGGCGGAGAAGCGAAGGTAAAACCAGTGTTGCCAGCCACATGATAACGTTTATGGCAATCAGATTTTTCACAACCGGTGGTATATTATCGAGAAACGAAGAGCGGTAATTATTCATATTTATGTCATATTATAACGTGCAAAAATAAGCATTTTCCAAGCTAAAACATGTTTTCTAACATAATTTTTAATTCACCTAAAAAAAAATGATGTTTTTTTGCAATAAAAATTTGTTTTTTAGACACAATCTATTACATTTGTGGGCTGTTAAACAATTACTTGTGTCTAATCTTATAAAAATTTACATCATTATGAACAAAGCTGAGTTAATCAATGCAATCGCCGAAGAGGCTGGTTTGAGTAAAGCTGACGCAAAAAAAGCGCTTGATGCTACCGTAAAAGCTGTTTCCGATGCTTTAATTGCCGGAGATAAAGTTAGTTTGGTTGGTTTCGGAACTTTCTCGGTTGCCGAAAGAACTGCTCGTCAGGGTATTAACCCAAAAACAAAACAAGCAATCACAATTGAAGCCAAAAAAGTTGCTAAGTTTAAAGCAGGTGCTGAGCTGGCAGCAGCGGTGAACTAAGATATTGGTTTAACCCATTCAATTCAGGAATATGAACTATCATATTCCTTTTTTTTTGTATGATTATACTCTTATCGCCCGCTAAGATACAACACTTTAGCGACGAACTTAGTTACAAGGAATACAGCCTGCCCGTTTTTCTGAAAGAGGCCGAAAAACTGGTACGGCGCATGCGCTCGCTCAGCGCGCAGGAGTTGGCCCGTTTACTCGGTATCAATCGCGAACTCACCCGGCTAACCCTCGACCGGTACCTGCAGTGGCAACGTCCGTTCACTCCCGGCAATGCCCGTCAGGCAGCCCTGGTATTCGACGGAGAGGCATTTCGCGGCCTTCAGGCAAGCACCTTTACCCCCGACGATTTTGCAACGGCCCAATCTTGTTTACGCATCCTGTCGGGTTTATACGGGGTACTCCGGCCGCTCGATCTGATTCAGCCCTACCGGCTCGAGGTGAGTTCGAAATTGGCCAACGAGGCCGGCCGCGATCTCTATCCATTCTGGACCGCCAAAGTGAACAAACTGCTTCGTAAAGAGTTAAAATCGCATCGGAAATCGCCCTTTATCTTAAACCTTGCCTCGACCGAGTATTTCAAAATGACCGGCTTCAAAAAGGACGATGTACCGGTAATCGATGTCGAATTTTACGAATACAAGCACGACAACTTTCGTCAGGTGGTGATCTATACAAAAAAAGCGAGAGGGATGATGGCAAGGTACGTCATCACCCGTAAAATCGACACATTCGACGATCTAAAAGGCTTCGACAGCGACGGATATTGGTACAATCCCAACCTATCTTCGGAAAGCAAACTGGTATTTGTACGATAATTTATCCATTTTTAACCTCCGGCCCCGAATAAATTTATTAATTTTGCGGATGTGATTCAAAAATTACAGGTAATATGAAGAAATTTAGCATTTTATTGGCATTAGTGGCCTTCGCAGGTATGCTGGCAGCTCAGCAGCCAGTAGTCTCGATTGAAAAAACAACCCACGACTTCGGCAAGATTAAAGAACAAAACGGAACGGCTTCGGTAACGTTCACGCTTACAAATAAAGGCGATGCACCCTTGGTAATCAACCGTGTGCATGCTTCGTGCGGTTGTACCACCCCTACCTGGACCAAAGAACCTATTCTCCCGGGTAAAACGGGTACGGTTACAGCGGCCTATAATCCGCAAAACCGTCCCGGCAGCTTTGTAAAAACCGTTTCGGTATTTACCAATGCAAGCACCAATGCTACCGTGCTCACCATCAAGGGCGAAGTAATACCCAAACCGGCAGTATCCAACTAAACAGGCATGGAGGCTCATCATCATCCCGAAAACGATCCGGCCTACAAAGGATTGTCGGTGAACAAGGGTATCAGTGATGTACCGGTGGTAAATCCCTATCAGAAAAAGAAAGCAAAACGACGGAATTATTCGGTCGATGAATTTGTCGCAGGCATTCGCGAAGGCAACATATCGGTCCTGAGTCAGGCCGTTACGCTTGTCGAAAGTTCGTTGTCCGAACATCAGGCCGTGGCGCAGGAGGTTATCGAGCGGTGCTTACCCTACACGGGAAATTCCATCCGCCTGGGTATTACCGGCGTACCGGGGGCGGGGAAAAGCACATTTATCGAAGCCTTGGGGATGCACCTGATTCGCGAAGGGCATAAGTTGGCGGTATTGGCGATCGACCCGAGCAGCGAACGATCGAAAGGCAGTATCCTGGGCGATAAAACCCGGATGGAAGAACTTTCGGTGGCTGCAAATGCTTTTATTCGCCCTTCGCCTTCGGCCGGTTCCTTGGGCGGGGTAGCCCGTAAAACCCGCGAAAGTATTATTCTATGCGAAGCGGCTGGTTTCGACACTATTTTCGTCGAAACGGTGGGTGTGGGACAATCGGAGATCGCCGTACATTCGATGGTCGATTTTTTCCTGTTGTTGCAACTTGCCGGTACCGGCGACGAGCTACAGGGGATTAAACGGGGCATTATGGAAATGGCCGACGGGATTGCGATAAACAAATGCGATGGGAGTAATGTGGATAAAGCGATGCTGGCAAAGGCACAGTTTAAAAATGCCCTGCACCTGTTTCCGATGAGCGAATCGGGATGGACTCCCGATGTTATTCCCTGTTCGGCTATAGAAAAAAACGGCATTGATGAAATCTGGAAGATGGTGGAACGCTTCGTGGTTTTCACAAAAACAAACGGCTATTTCGACCATCACCGCAATCAGCAATCAAAATACTGGATGTATGAAACCATCAACGAGCAACTTCGCAATCATTTTTACGAAAGTCCCGAGCTGCACGAACGGATACTTGAAATGGAAAAAAGGGTAATCTCCAACGAAGTAAGCTCATTTATTGCAGCAAAAAACTTACTGGAAAGCTATTATGCAAAAACGAACAGCAGGGACTAAAGCGCCTGCTGTTCGTTTTAAAACTCTCAACCTGCCACAAGTATTCAGCGGTTGTAAATCATTCCGGATGCCACCCGGGCGGCTACTTCCTCCCCTTTCAATTCCTCCACCAGTTTCAGCGCAAAATCGATGGCAACTCCCGGGCCTTTTGCAGTAAAGAGAGAACCCGATTTTACAACATCCTCCGACGCGACAGCCGCACCCTGCAGATACGATTCGAATCCGGGATAACAGATCACCTCTTTCCCTTTCAATATACCCATTTTGCCGAGAATGGACGGGGCAGCGCAGATAGCAGCAATTTTCTGACCCCGCTCCGATTGCTGACGAATCAGCGCTTTCAAACCTTCGTGCGCATCGAGGTTGAGCGTACCCGGCATTCCTCCGGGCAGAAACAAGACAAAATCGCCTTCAAAGCCAAGCTCCTCAAATAAACAATCGGCAGCCACGGTCACGCCATGTGCGCCTTCTACTAATTGGTCACCGGTAACCGAAACGGTCGTCACTTTCAGTTCAGCCCTGCGAAAAACATCGATCGGGGCGATGGCTTCAATTTCTTCGAAACCATTGGCAAGAAAAAGATAGATTTGCATATTATCTGAGTTTAAAATTATATACAATGGTTCCGACCGATATCCCGTCGCCCGTCGAAAAACGAGTCTGACGCGCCGCATTGACCGAAGCCTGGTGTAAGGTACGGTTTGCAATCGTATACCGGAGAACTTTAGCTCCAACAACGGCACCGGAGGCATCTACCCTGATTTCAACGGTAATGGTGCCTTCTTCATTCTGATCATACCTCGGCGTCGGCATAGTACCCAGCAAATTCCGTCCGCTCAGCGACCACGAATGACCACCCGACGATCCGGAGCCGACCGGGTTACCTGCCGTCTGATCGGAACTGGTGCGTCCGCTGCCTGTACTGGTCGACGTTCCAAACGAGCCCCCGATCAAATCATCGGCCTTTTGCTGCGCTTCCTGCTCACGGCGCAACTGTTCGCGCGTATCGGTTTTAGCCGCTTGTGTGGCCTCGGTTTTCTTTTTGCTCTCGGTCACGCTCACCGAAGGATCGGTTTGTGTGATGAGTTTCTCCTCTTTAGCCGGTACGGGAACCGAAGTACTGGTCACATTCTGCGAAGGCGTGGGAGCCATTCCGCCACCATCGGGCCATTCACCGAAACTGATCATCACACCGTCGTCCTCCGGAACCGGCTGCATACCCGGCATTACCACCAGCAGCAATATCAGCACTATAATAACAGCCACGACGGCAGTTCCTGTATAAGCGTAGAGTTCTGATCGTTTCATCTTCTGAGCGTTTTATTTATCAGCTGTAGCCCGGGTGGCCACCACCAGTTTCAGCTGATGCTGATTAGCAATATCCAACACACGCACCACTTCCTTATAAGCAATCTCCTGATCGGCATGAAGCGCAATATAGGTGGTCGAGTCCTGCGCCACCAGATCCATAATGTACGATTCGAGCATTTCCGGAGCTATCTGCTGCGGCTTTTCGGTTCCCTTGGCCACAAAATAGCGTCCGGTTCCGTCGATCGATACTTTTGCAACTACCGAGCGGGTCGAAGTAGTAGCTTTACTTTGCGGCAGGTTTAATTTAATATCATTGGGCGACGACATCGTAGAAGCCATGATAAAAAACAACAGCAGCAAAAAGATGATATCGGTCATCGACGACATCGAAAAACCCGCTTCAACTTTTATTCTTTTTTTTAATGCCATGATTGTTTATGCGGGTTCGTTCAACAAATCGAGAAACTCCATCGTACGTGCTTCTAACTTCCGCACCACCGAATCGACCCTCGACACCAGGTAGTTGTAGCCGAAATAAGCAATAATACCGACGATCAGTCCGGCTATGGTAGTCACCATGGCCTGGTACATCCCCTGCGACAAATCCTGAAGCTGAATCGTACCGGTATTGTTCAGCGACATATTGTAAAAGGTGGTTACCATACCCGTTACTGTTCCCAAAAAACCGAGCATCGGAGCACCGCCCGAAATGGAAGCCATAATGACCAAACCCTTTTCAAGATTCGCTATTTCAAGGTTACCTACGTTTTCGATCGCTACCAACACATCGTTCATGGGCCGGCCCAGACGACTGATTCCCTTGTCCACCATGCGGGCCGTAGGGCTATCGGTTTCGCGGCATAATTTACGCGCTGCTTCAATCTTGCCATCGTAGATATAGTCCTTGATGCGATTCATAAACGAGCTGTCCTCCTGCATAGCATGCTTCAGCGTCACCAGACGTTCGATAAACATATACACTGCCAACGCCAGCATAAGGGCCAGCACGATCATAATGGGGCCTCCATAGGCAGCCATGGTCCAGAGGTTCATTCCTTCGGCTGGCTGTGGGGTTTCGGCTAAAGGTGCCGACTGCAGTAACACGAGCATTAAGTTATTCATTTTTATAAGAAATTGAAGTTATTTAAGTTGATCTTTATACAGTTGAATGGTTTTTTCGAGTCCGAAGTACAGTGCATCGGCTATCAGTGCATGGCCGATCGACACTTCGTCGATACCCGGAATACGCCGTATCAGATAGGCCAGGTTGTCGAGATTCAGATCGTGACCGGCATTCAGCCCCAACCCCAGCGCCAATGCTTTTTCGCCGGCAGCCACGAAAGGAGCTACTGCGGCTTCTTTATCGCTACCGTACTGGCTGGCATAGGGTTCGGTGTAGAGCTCCACCCGATCGGCACCTGCTTTTGCTGCATATTCGATATGCAGCAAGTCGGTGCCAACAAAAACGGATACGCGTATTCCTTCCGATTGAAAACCGGCGATCACCGATTTTAAAAAATCGAAGTGTTCAACGGTATCCCAGCCTGCATTGGAAGTGATGGCGCCCGGCGGATCGGGTACAAGCGTCACCTGTGCCGGTTTCACCTCTTTTACTAATTCGATAAACGACGCCGACGGGTATCCCTCTATATTGAACTCGGTGGTGAGCAAAGGTTTCAGATCACGTACATCCTGATAGCGGATATGGCGTTCGTCGGGACGGGGATGCACCGTAATACCTTCGGCTCCAAATAGTTCGCAATCGAGTGCAACACGGCACACATCTGGTATCGAACCTCCGCGCGCGTTGCGCAAGGTAGCTACTTTATTTATATTTACACTAAGTTTTGTCATGCTGGTTTGAAAATTTGCAAATTCAAGTTTTAAATGTTTCCTTTGCAAATTGTTTTTAAGTTGTACGTTTTCTCGTACAAAAATAGTTGAAATTCACGAATTAAAAAACATATGACCATAGCCATCTTCGGGAATACCTTCCGGCCGACCATCATCGCCCAGCTGAAAGTATTGTTCAACTACTTCCGGCAAAGGGAGGTCCGGGTGCTGCTCGACAGCCAGCTGTTCGAGTATTTTAAAGCCAACAGCGAAGAATGTCCCGACGACTTATTACTCATCGAAAACGACGATTTTGGGGCCGACTTAGCCTTGAGTATTGGTGGCGACGGTACATTCCTGAATACAGCGGCGCGAATCGGCGCAAAAAACATACCAATTTTAGGCATCAATACCGGACGATTGGGTTTCCTGGCCGATGTTCCGGGCGATCAGCTCGAAAAGGCACTGGATGCGATTTTCAACCAGCAATTGAATATCGAAGAGCGTACCTTGTTGAAAGTTGCCATTTCTGACAAGCGCAACATGCACTATCCTAATGTTTTAAACGATGTTTCGATATTGAAGCAAGACAGTTCGTCGATGCTTACCATTCATGCTTCGGTGAATGGGAAAGCTTTTAATTCGTACCATTCCGACGGTTTGATCGTAGCCACCCCTACCGGTTCGACGGCCTACTCGCTCAGCGTGGGTGGCCCTATTCTCGTACCACAGGCCAAAAATATTATCTTATCGCCCATTGCCTCGCATAGCCTTACTGTACGTCCGTTGGTGATCCCCGACGATTGGATTGTCGATCTGGAAGTACGCACCCGGAGCGGCTATTATCAGGTATCGCTGGACGGGCGGTCGTCGGTATTGGAACAGGAGCTGAAAATTCGCATCTCGAAAGCCGACTACACCATCAAACTGGCCCGCCAACAACATCATACCTTTGTAGACACGCTCAAAAGCAAGTTGATGTGGGGTATCGACAAACGAAATTGAAATGGGACCGATAGGAATATTTGACTCCGGATATGGCGGATTGACCATTTTAAATGAAATACGCAAACTGCTTCCGCAATACGACTATATTTATCTGGGCGATAATGCCCGAACGCCCTACGGAACACGCTCGTTTGAAGTAGTGTATCAATACACGCTCGAATGTGTCGAAAAGCTGTTCTCGATGGGTTGCCGGCTGGTAATTCTGGCTTGTAACACAGCGTCGGCAAAAGCGTTGCGTACCATCCAGCAAAAAGATCTTCCCCGTATCGACCCCAGACGAAGGGTGCTGGGAGTGATACGACCTACCGTTGAGCAACTCGATCAACTCACACGGTCGAAACACGTCGGGGTGCTTGCAACGCCCGGAACGGTACAATCGGAGTCGTATCCCATTGAAATACACAAAATTAATCCTGCTATCGAAGTAAGCGCCGTTGCCTGTCCGTTGTGGGTGCCGTTGATTGAAAACAACGAACATCTGTCGGAAGGAGCGGCTTATTTTGTACAACAAAACATCGGCGAACTCATGCAGGCCGACGCACTTATTGATACAGTGATCCTGGGTTGTACCCATTACCCCTTACTTATTCCGGTGATACAAAAATACCTTTCTCCATCGGTACGTATCATCGCACAAGGAGCAATAGTAGCCGAAAGCCTGAAGGATTACCTGCACCGTCATCCGGAGATGGATCAACAATGCAGTAAGGGTAACAGTTGCCGGTATCTTACGACCGAATCGACCGAGAAATTCAACAGTTCGGCTACGATTTTCCTCTCGACCGAAATCACAGCCGAACACATCGATATTCTCTAAGAACGTACTATTCCTTCGTTACATTGGCCAGGTACCACTGCCGGGGAGTGGTTCCGGTGATCGACCGGAAGGTGTCGTAAAAATTCGAATTGGATGCAAAACCCGATTTTTCGCCAATGGCTTCGAGGGTATACTTGCGCTCGGGGTCACGCATTAATTCCTGAGCATAAGCCACCCGGTACTCATTCTTAAAATCAGCAAATTTTTTCCCGATTTTCATGGAAATACACAGCTGTACATGGTGCAACGGGATTTCTAAGGCATAAGCAATATCGGCAATCTTGAAGTCCGGATTCAAATACGGCTTTTCATTCTCCATATAAGCCAGAATATCCGCGTTGAGTGCATCCAGATTATTGAATACTTTTGAAGAGTAATTCCGTCCCGACGCTATGGAGTCGTCGGCGGCATCATCGTCGGAATTGCTGTCGTCAAACGATTCTTGCGCATGATGATGCGTAAGTCGGAACGATGGAAATCCGTACAAAAACTTCGGATAGGCAATTAACACGATAGGGATAAGTATATAAATAAAAATCCCTCCCTGGAATACCGCATTTGCACGGAGCGAGGCCTCTTTTAAACTATCGGCCCAGGCCGACTGCCCGATCATAATCATTTGTAAAATGGCAATAATGGTTAGAATACCGAGCAGAATCACCATCCAGTAGGACGAAAAGCGGTATACATTTTTTAATTCTCCGGTAATATTGGCCGACGACTTCATAAAGCGTACAATGAGGACGATAGAAGCAATCGAATACACCATTAACTGGAAACCCCTGAAATAGAGGTTCAGGATATGTGGATAGGGATATCCCAGATCGGTTTGTGAATATAGTTCGGGATGAGCGATAAGCGTTTCGACAATCCTTAGCTTTTCGGAGAAAGGCACAAAAAAATACGGGATAACCAGCAAAAGGTGCAAAAAGGCCGGAAGGAAATGCCACAGGTCGCGGCGCGACAATCCATATCGGTCGCGAATATTTCCCCTTACAAAAAAATAAAGGAGGGGAGCTTTCAGCGTAAACAAAGGGGCGACGTGATTGAGCAACAGCGCATATATAAAAGGGTTGGAGCCCACATGATAATGCCAGGAAGAATATGCCTCAAGACTCAGAATACTGAGAAATGCAGCAAGATATAGCGAATTTTTATTCGTGCGCCAGTTGTATATCGCCATCACAAACGATACTACCATCGCGAACACTACAATAATCAGAATAGCATCTGCCTTCATTTTTGCACAGGATATTTAATCTATAACCGGGATTCTCTTTTTTACAACCTGATCGATTTTCACCGCAACAGTACATCCCAATTGTTCGAGGTGTAAGATTAACTGTGTTTTATTGATCTTTTTTATTTTTCCGGAGATGTCTTTCAAAGGACCGCAAGCAATCAGGAGCTCCTGGCCTATTTCGTACATCAGTTCTTTCTCGCGGGCTTTTTCCAGAAAATCACGAATGGCATTTATTTCGCGGTCGCGAATAACAGCAGGAGCACCGGCATGAAACACAATACGAACCACCCCGTTCACTTTCAGCAACGATCGAAGCTGCAATTCGGTGGTCCGAACAAATATATAGGAAGAAAAAAGCGGTGTTTCGACATATTTAATCCGATCGGACCACTTTCGAGGTGCACTATGTATCGGTAAAAACACCTCAATCCCAGCCAACTGCAATCGTTGATGCACCTGTTTCTCGGATCGTGGTGTGGTATAAAGAGCATACCAGCGCCGGGGATTTTTTAACATGAGTGGTTGAGAGCGTTCCTGCATAAACCAAATGGTAATTTTGAATACAAATGTAACAAAAAATCCCGACAAGCAACAGGGCTTATCGGGATTTTCAAAAAACGGCGGCTATCTACTCTCCCACTGTGACGCAGTACCATCGACGTG
>MKVT01000002.1 GCA_001898935.1 Paludibacter sp. 47-17 | reverse complement strand
TGTAATTCGGTAAGATTGTCCTGAGCAGGAACAACCAGCGAACTCAGAAGAAAAACGAGGATAAGAGAAGAGCGTATCAGCATAAAATACCTGTTTAAAAATTGCGAAGATAGCATTATTACCAGAGTAATCCAGTCGAAAAAATGTCAAATTGGACGATTATCCGGATAAAGCAGGTCAGGAGACCAATTCATTCGTTGACTAAAAGGTTTCTGTTTTGAAATTTATTTAATAACTTTGCCTGAAAATGCTCATGAACAACACACCTTCCAAGCGACTGGAATCGCTGGATGCACTCCGCGGATTCGACCTGTTTTTTCTGGTAGCCTTCGAACAAGCGATCCGCTCGACGCACCGGGCTGCCGGTGCGCCCTGGCTCGATAATCTTATGTGGATGTTCCGCCATGTCGACTGGGAAGGCTTTTCGCCCTGGGATCTGGTGATGCCGCTGTTTCTTTTTATGGCGGGCGTTTCCATCCCTTTTTCACTTTCACACCACAACCAAACCGAGGGTAAAGGCAAGCTATACCGACGAATTTTCAAACGGGTGGTCTTACTTTGGATTTTCGGAATGATAGGCCAGGGCAATCTGCTCGGACTGAACCCCGATCGCATCTACCTCTACTCCAACACCCTGCAGGCCATTGCCATGGGTTATTTAATCGCCTCCCTGCTCTTTTTGACTACACAGCTGAAAACCCAGGCCGGGATTGCAGCAGGCCTACTGGTGGCGTATTGGGCCATCGGCCAATTTGTAAGCATCGACGGGTACGGAGCCGGCAATTATACCCCCGACGGCAACATCGCCGAATGGATCGACCGGGCAGTACTGTGACGATTCCGCGATGCTGCCAGCGTGGAAAACGGCACGGTCATTTTTGCCGGATGGTACCGCTACACCTGGATCCTGAGCAGCTTAACCTTCGGAGTAACCGTGATGACCGGCGTTTTTGCCGGATCTATCCTGAAAAAACCGACTCTACTCCCCGTCAAGAAAGTGCAATGGCTGTTGACAATAGGCGTGGCAATGGTGGCAGCCGGTTGGCTGTGGCACCCGCAACTGCCGGTCATCAAAAAAATATGGACCAGTTCGATGGTGCTGGTGAGCAGCGGTTATAGTTTTATACTGATGGCGCTTTTCTATTATTGGATGGATTATAAGGGGCATAAAAAACACCTTACCTGGCTTAAGGTATACGGTATGAATTCCATTCTGGCCTATATGCTGGCTATGACGGTCGATTTCAGCTCCATCGGGCATTCCGTATTTTGGGGGCTGGAACAGTATATCGGGCCCTGGTACCCGGTACTGATAACGTTGACGAATGTGGGGATACTGTATGGGATATTGTGGAGTTTGTATCAAAAGAAGATTTTTTTGAGGGTGTGATTGTTCCTCCCATGAAATATATTCGACCTGTGGAAAGTAGTTGCCACTTGTTCATTTCAACTTTTCTTGTAAAACTTTCTCTAAAGGTATTTTGAACATCTTAGACTCAATCCATGCAATAAAATTAAAAACATGCAGCAACTGCATTTCATATTTATTATTTTGAATCTCTTCCAGTTGAGGTTTTAGTTTATTCAACAGGTGTATTCGTTTGTACTCCGAAAGTTCATCAGGACATTTTCTCAAACATTTTAAGACCACTTGTTCTAGCTGATAACTTTTTTCGTTATTTTTAATTTCACGTTTCAACGACCTGATTTCAAAATCCATGTAATCAAAGTCTTTTTGTTCGTATAATACCATTAAATAAACAAGCCTTGTTGTGCGGAATAATGGTAACGAAAATACATTCCGATCGCTTTGAATAATTTGGGTGATGATCTTTCTCGCTTTATGAGGTTCGTCAGTTCCTAAATACACTATGGCACAGTACAGTAATAATTGAATTTGCTTTTCTGCACTTAATAAATTTATTCTGTCCAAAATACCTTCTTTATGGGTGTTAATCATTCTGGTAGCTTCAGAAAATTTACCGGTATCAATCAACGGCAGTAAACTATAAAGAAAAATAACAGCATCAATCTGAAGTTTGAAATGAGCAGATCTTGTTTCGAGTTTGTTTAACTGATTAATGAAATAAACCATTCCCTCGTAATTGTGAATATTTCTCAAACTTTCGAGCACCCCTTCAATCGTATTAAGGTAATACATTGGAGGGTTACTTAATAGATGCATATTCTGCTCAAATATACTATTGAGTTCGTAATAGGAATTGAGAGCTGATTTATAATCGCCTACATTGATCAAATAACTGGACTGAAAAAGCTTATGATTTTTTTGTATTTCAAAATTTTCGACACCCGAATTTGAAACAATACTCATTTCACTTACAACAAGATCATTCAATTCCTGTTTTTGCTTGCTAGTGCGTACGGGTCCCTTATGTAAAATCCTATGTTTCAGCAGTTCGTATAAAGAAGCATGTTCGTTTATTTTTCTAATTGTTTTAAGCGTTTCATTGATTTTATATTGTTTGTTAAGTAGCTCCTGTTCAGTAATGTCAGGAAAATCAAGACTTAGCAGGAAATCCAGCTCCATTTTCTGGGCAATAAATAAAATGTTGAAATTTTCAAATCTGATTGCTTCATGTTGTATCTTTGTAAGCAAAAAAAAACACTCATGATATATTGATTTTTCATACAACACTTTTGCGTTCATCAGCAGAGTAAACAATGAAAAATAACTATCCTGATTAACTCTTAGTTGGTTTAAAATCAGCAACAAAGTATCGAACAAATAATTGATGGCTGTATTAAACGCGGCAGAGGGACGTAATTTTATAAAATCAGTTCTTACCTGTTGCCGGTTAGCTGATGGTTTATTGTCAATCACTTTGTATAAAACCGCATAATCTGTCGTATTTTTATCCAAGTCCAAATAAGAAGAAATTTTTTTTCTCTCGGATTTTGTAAGAGAGTTTATCAGACTGATAAGCGCATTAAGTTTGGACATATAGCTGTTGAAAAAAATTAGAGATGCGGCAAATATAGAAAATATATTTGTAATTATTTACTTATCACATTATTAAAAATAATAAAAAATTGACTGTCAGGAATTTAAATTAAATATTATTGAAATAACGCTGTTTGTAATTATTATTCCGACTGTTTTATTGTTTTTTATTATTCAGATTGTAATATATGTTTGCATGAAAAATTTAATCATTAATCAAAAACGTATAATCTAATTCGCATGAGTTCAAAAAAGATCGTTGTTGTAGGAAGTTGTAATACAGATATGGTAGTAAAATCCGACCGATTACCGGTACCGGGTGAGACGGTGTTAGGGGGGGCTTTTATGATGAACCCCGGCGGCAAGGGTGCAAATCAGGCAGTAGCTATCGCACGCATGGGAGGTCATGTGACTTTTATTTCCAAAACCGGCAACGATTTGTTTGGCCGGCAATCTGTTGAGATGTATGGTGATGAAAAAATAAATACCGATTACATTTTCTCAGATCCGAATCTTCCTTCGGGCGTGGCTTTGATTATGGTGGACAGAAACGGAGAGAATTGCATTGTCGTAGCCTCCGGAGCCAACGGCAGTCTGAGTCCTAAAGATATTGAGAAAGCACGAAATGTAATTGAAAGTGCCGATATCCTGTTAATGCAGCTCGAAGTTCCCATGGATACCGTTGAATATGCCGCCAAACTAGCTCATGAAAAAGGTATTAAAGTGGTTTTAAATCCGGCTCCGGCCACATTTCTATCCAATGAATTATTAAAGTGCCTCTATGCAATCATCCCCAATAAAACAGAGGCTGAAATGCTTTCGGGCATAAAAGTCAGCGATCTGGAAACGGCTAAGCAGGCAGCAGACATTATTGCGGCAAAGGGAGTCGATGTTGTCGTAATTACGTTGGGCTCAAAAGGTTCGTTGATCAAGGATGGAGACAGATATTGCAGTGTGGAGGCGGATAGAGTGGAGGCGGTTGATACGACTGCAGCTGGTGATACTTTTTGCGGAGCTTTTTGCGTTGGAATTTCAGAAGGATTATCTATTGACGATGCTGTGAGGATGGCCAATACTGCGGCAGCTCTTACGGTTACCCGTGAAGGAGCACAATGTTCGATACCCTATAGAAAGGAATTGTTGTTTCAATCCAATTTTTCGTAAAAAAACAGACCTTTAGATTTAATATTTCAATGAAAAAATATTTATGAAACCAACACTAAAAAAACTCAATTCGCTGGTTGTGTTATTCGTAATTTCAATCGGATTAGGTTTTGCACAACAAATCAAGGTTAGAGGTATTGTTAAAGATCAATCGGGACAACCTTTACCCGGAGCAACCGTACAGGTAAAAGGAAGTACGGTGGGTACCATAACCGATGCCGAAGGTGCTTTTGCAATTGGTGCGGAGCCGGGAGCTGTAATAACAGTTTCGTACATCGGTTTTGTTACCCAGGAAAACAAAGTCGAGGGCAACAGGTTTTTATCCCTTGTTTTAACAGAAGATGCTCAGAAATTAGACGAAGTAATCATTGTGGGATACGGAACCCAAAAGAAAGTTAATCTTACGGGGGCAGTGGGCGTTGTCGATGCCGACGCCATTGAATCCCGACCTGTTCAAAATGCTTTTCAGGCTCTACAGGGAGTGAGTGCTGGTTTGAATATTAATTATACCAATGGGGGACTCCTCAATGCCCGGCCGGATATCAATATCAGGGGAATCGCTACCATCGGTGAAGGTTCGACCGGGAATGCCCTGGTGCTTATCGACGGGATGGAAGGCGATTTAAATTCCATTAACCCGCAGGATATTGAGAGTATTTCGGTGCTGAAAGATGCGGCTGCTTCTTCAATTTATGGGTCGCGTGCGCCGTTCGGTGTTATCCTTGTGACGACAAAGAAACCTCAGAGTAAAGAAGCTGCGGTAATCAATTATAGTGCTAATTTCAGGTTTGCTACTCCGGTAAATCTACCCACGATGATGGATTCATACAGCTTTGCAACCTATATGAACGATGCCAATACTAATGCCGGCTGGGGAAATGTTTTTAACGAAGAAAGAATGCAGCGGATTTGGGATTATCAGCATGGTATTATTACCACTTCAACCATTCAGGATCCAAACTCCACAAAATGGGGTGACGGGTACGATTATGGTAATGATAATATCGATTACTACCAGGTTTATTATAAGCAATGGGCCCCTACGCAGGAACAGAATCTCAGTTTTTCCGGAGGTAAAAACAAGACAACTTATTATTTGTCGTCCAACTATTTAAATCAGAATGGCTTCATTGCCTATGGGGAAGATAGGTATACAAGATTTACTACTTCAGCGAAAATCAATACGGCTCTTAAAGACTGGCTGTCATTAAATATTAATATGAAATTCGTGGAAGAAAATTACCATCAGCCACGCCGCCTGAATGATCAGCTGTTTGATGATATGGCCCGGCAAATGTGGCCTACAAAGCCACTTTATGATCCGAACGGAAATCTGTACGATGACCATGCAATCGGCCTACGCGATGGCGGTATCCTCACCACCACTAACAGCTGGCTTTATCAGCAGGCCCAGTTCGTGATTACTCCTTTAAAAGACTGGAGGATTATTCTTGAATCAAATTACCGCAATAATACCTATAACCGGAAACAGTTTTCAACTCCGTACTACAACCTCGATATTAATGGTAATCAAGGTAATACCTGGGATGTGGATAGTTCCGTGTCGGAATATTATTCTTTTAACCGCTATTTCAGCAATAATCTTTATACCGATTATGAATTTATTCTTAATAACGCACACCGTTTTAAATTATTGGCCGGATTTCAGAATGAAATCAACAGGTATAAAGATTTGGGCGCCGGCAGACTTGGGCTTCTTAAAACCGATTTTCCAAGTATTAATACCACCACGGGATTATCCAGTGCAGGGCTAGAAGTGCCGCCAAGTGCGAGCGGAATGTATGCCGAATGGGCAACAGCGGGATTCTTTGGCAGGCTTAACTACGATTTTAATTCAAAATATCTTTTGGAAATCAACCTAAGGTACGATGGATCATCCAGATTCAGTCAATCAAAGCAATGGGGCTTGTTTCCTTCTGCATCGGTGGGATGGAATGTGGCGGAAGAGTCCTTCTTTGGTGTCATGAAAGAATATATCAACTATCTGAAAATAAGGGGATCATATGGAGCACTCGGCAATCAGAATACATCAAGCGTGTATCCGACATATTCGGCAATGGGGATAGGAATTGCCAGCGGCACCTATTTAATCAATAATAAAAAACCCAATATTGCCTGGGCACCTTCAATGATAAGCGCCGGTTTAACCTGGGAAAAAATAATTTCTCATAACTACGGTGTGGATTACGGAATCTTTGACAACCGGCTCAGTGGCTCGTTTGATTATTACATCCGGTATACCAACGACATGGTTGGACCTTCGATAGAATTGCCGGAAGTGCTGGGCACTGCTGTTCCTCTTGCAAACAATACCGACCTTAAGACCTGGGGATTTGAATTTGAGATCGGATGGAGAGATCGTCTGAAAAACGGATTCAGCTATGGAGCAAAATTCATTCTATCTGATTCTCAATCAAAAATATTAAAATATTCCAACCCGACCAATAGTTTGACAAAATATCGCGAAGGACAGATGCTGGGTGAGATATGGGGCTATCAAACCATTGGAATAGCAAAAACGCAGGAAGAAATGGACAATCATCTGGCTTCATTGCCTGAAGGAGGGCAGACTGCTATTGGAACGAACTGGAAGGCCGGCGATATCATGTATGCCGATACAAATAAAGATGGTAAAATCGACTGGGGTGAAAACACTTCGGATAATCCCGGCGACGTGTCGGTTATAGGAAACACCACCCCGAGATATTCTTTTGGCTTCAATTTATCCATGGATTACAAGGGTGTTGATTTCCAGGCATTCTTTCAAGGAGTCATGAAACGTGAGGTGTTTCAGAACAGTTATTATTTCTGGGGAATGGAAGGAGGCAGAGGTAAATGGTTCTCGACGGGCTTTAATGAACACAAGGATTATTTCAGAGATGACCCGAATCATTATTTAGGGCTGAATCTTGATTCTTATTTTGCACGACCACTTTTCGGAACCGTAAAAAACCAACAGGTACAAACCAGGTACTTGCAGGATGCCAGTTATATACGGTTGAAAAACCTGCAAATAGGATATACGTTACCCGCAGTTGGTTTCCTGAAGGACAGTAAAATACGGATCTATGTATCAGGAGAAAACCTGCTGACGCTAACCGATATGATTAAGATATTTGATCCCGAAACGGTTGTTGGAGGCCCCTGGTCGGTTGGAAACGTCTATCCTTTATCAAAAGTGTATTCTTTTGGATTAAATGTAACCTTATAAATTTAAGCAATTATGAAATACATTAAATTATATACTATAGTCTTTTTATTCACGCAGGTTATGTTGTCATGCGATGATTTTCTGGACAGGCAACCGCTGTCGACAATAACCCCCGAAGATTATTTGACGAATGCCTCAAACATCGATGCTTATGTAATTGGCAGATACGACATTCTCCCTACACACGGGCAATGGGACTTTGGCACTTTTGAAGTGGATAAACATACCGATAATATGGCCGCCATGCAGCCATCTGCCATCTATTCACCGGGCATATTACTGGTACCTCAGACCGGAGGATCCTGGTGGTTTGATCAGATCTATCAGACCAACTTCTTCTTTGACAAGGTAATCCCCAACTGGAGAAAGGGAGCAATAAAAGGAAATAAAAATACAATTAATCATGCAGTTGGCGAAATGTACCTGTTGAGAGCATTTGCGTACTTTGAAAGATTGAAACTCGTAGGTGACATGCCGATTATCACGAATACTTTGCCTGACAACCGAGAGGTGCTGATTGAAAATTCAAAGCGCATGCCCAGAAATGAAGTGGCTCGTTTTATTTTAAGTGATCTGGATTCGGCTATTGTTTATTTACGACCCGTAGCTCCTGACGGGGCAAGAAACCGTTTGTCAAAAAATGTTGCCTATTTAATGAAATCACGCGTAGCACTGTTTGAAGGAACCTGGTTGAAGTATTTTAAAAACACGCCTTTTGTCCCCAATGGACCTGGATGGCCGGGAGCTACCAAGGGTTATAATCAGAATTATCAGTATCCGAGTGGAAATATTGACAACGAAATTAATTTTTTCCTCACAGAGGCAATGAATGCCGCAAAAGTAGTTGCAGATAATGTTGCTTTGGAAACCAACTCCGGTGTATTTCAATCCGGACCAACTCAACCGAAAAACAAATATTTCGATATGTTTGGCGCCGAGGATATGTCGTCGTATAATGAAGTGTTGTTCTGGAGACGGTATAACGAGAATCTTAGTGTTACCAACAACGTTGCGATGTATGAAACAAGAGGGAACAACGGTGTTGGCACCACAAGAAGTATGATAGAATCGTTCTTGATGAACGATGGCCGACCGATCTATGCAGCCATTAATTCAACTGCTGATAATACCTATTATGGCGATACAAGTATTTATCTGATTCCCAAAAACAGAGATACGAGATTACAGTTATTTATGAAGGTTCCCGGAGATCTTAATTTGCATACCGCTCCCGGTTCACATGGCGTTGAAGTGGAGCCACGACCGAATATACTTGGTTCATCGGGCGAAACAAAATACACCACGGGTTATGCCATTCGCAAAGGGCTCAATTTTGATGGAAAACACACCACTCAGGCCAGAAGTTCCATCGGTTCTATGGTATTCAGAGCTGTTGAGGCCTATCTCAATTATATTGAAGCATGTTATGAAAAAAACGGCTCCATCGATGCTACTGCCGATGCATACTGGAAAGCCATCAGGTCGAGAGCAAAGGTGAATCCCGATTATAATGTGACGATAACAACTACCAACATGGCAACAGAAGCGCAACTTGATTGGGGAGCCTATTCTGCAGGACAACTTGTTGATGCCACCCTGTTCAATATCCGCCGCGAGAGAAGATGCGAACTGATGGCTGAAGGCTTCAGATCGATGGACCTGCGACGGTGGCGTTCGATGGATCAGATGATTAATCAGCCTTATCATATCGAGGGATTTAATTTATGGGATAAAATGTTCGACATGCCGGGCTGGTATAAAACAAGTGCAGGTAAAACAAGATTAATTGAAGGAAATAATGTCTCCAGCCGGGAATTTGGAAAGTACCTTCAGCCATACAGAATTTTACCAACCAATATTGCTTACAATGGCTACCGTTGGGCAATGGCACACTATTTAGACCCTATTGCGACACAACACATCATAAACGCAAGTAGTTCAGGTGATATCTCCGGATCGGTAATTTACCAGAATCCTTATTGGGAAAGTACTGCGGGTACCGGTGCGGTTCAGTGACAATGTTTTTTATTTTCCATTATATACTAATTATTAAATTTACCATTATGAAAACAATTACCACTTCCGTTTTAGCAATCTTATTTGCTATCAGTAGTACATCCGTTACGGCACAAACTGTGACTGTTCTCGATTTTGAGGATGAGGACGAAACTTTTGACATTATCGATCATTTGCATACCGATGACTGGCAGACAAACACGGCGTACACCCGCAATACTTTTGCCATCAATCCGAATAAAACCGGTGTTAATTCATCAAACAGATGCGCTTCCTTCTCTGGTTATAACTCAGGAAATGAATGGTGGTATGGTTTGGATATTGTCCTGAAAAATTCAATTCCATTAACGCCTCAATTAAAGTATGTTCATGCCATGATGATGACAAACAATACCGATACCGATATTAACAGAGGCCTGCTGTTATTGAATTCAGACGGTGGATCAATTGTGGAGAAATGGGTAGCAATATCCGGAGAATGGGCCGATTATGTATTCCCGATCCCTGACGGAGCTGTGGAAATCAGAGAATTACGTTTTATGTTTAATCACCAGATGAATGTTATTACTTATCTCGATGAAATTATCATCAACAACGACCCTACCCCGAGAATTGGCCTGACTTCAACCACCAATGTACTTGTTAATAAAGATTTCATAACTTATGCCGAAGATAGGACGATTCAAATTGTTTCTTCTGCAAAGAATTTAAATATTGAGGTATATTCCGTGTTGGGTAAATTGATTTATACTGGCCAGGCATCGGGGGATAAGATTCAAATACCGGTGAACGAAAAAGGGTTGTATTTAGTGAAAGGAAATCAGTTCACAGAAAAAATACTTGTAAGATAATATCCTCCCAATGAGTATAAACGAGTATTATGAACGATGAAAAGGATCATTGGGATAGAAAGACCTATCCCAATGATCCTGATTTCAAACATTCATTTATACTAATATTTCCCTGTTCTGACCCTATACCATGCAACGCATTATTATATACTTTATTCTTTTCGGTATTCTCACGTCATACGCAGAAAACGCGGATCATAACAACCGCTTTGCAACAAGGCCGGTACAGCTTGTGTCGCAATTCAAGGCCACAGCGGATGGTAAAGTATACTATGAAGCGGATGGAAGGCCGAGCCATTGAAATCCGGTCGGGGACAGGACATTTTAGTGTGAAAATATATGATATATCAGGTAAGCTGATTTATAATGATACAAGTTTGGAAAGTCGTGTCCGCTTGCCGGTTCACGAGCCGGGTGTGTATTTAGTGAAAAGTAAAAATAGGGTATATAAAGTTTGTATAAAATAAAAGCAATGAATTCAATGAAAAGACTATTAGTTATTTTTCTGTTCGCGGGTGCTTTATGTGTTGTCAATTCGGCGTCGGCTACTGAGATAAGTAAACTGATGACACAAAACGGAAAGACATACTTAACCGTGAATAATGTGCCGTTTCCTGTTCTTGGAGCTCAAATACGCCTGGATGCTTTGTTGAATTGCGACAATAAAACGATGGCCGACGTGGAAGCTTATTTTGTAAAGGCAAAAGAACTGGGTGTAAATTGTGTGCAGATACCAATCTCCTGGAAAATGATTGAGTCTCAGCAGGATATTTTCACGTTCGATAAAGTGGATAAAATTCTTGAATATGCCAATAAATATGGTTTAAAGATTGAATTATTGTGGTTTAGTACGAATATGATCGGAGATTCGTTTTCGTATCTGGTCCCCTCCTATTTACTTTATCCTGCCGACAAACGCTTTGTGAGAAACAACGAAGGCAGTTTCTGGAATTATTACGGTTTTCAGTACACCCTGATTTTTGATGATGAATGGATACTTCAGCGTGAAACAGATGCGGTGCGGAAATTAATGAATCATATTGGAGAATGGGATCGGGCAAACAACCTCCGGCATCCGGTAATCAGTGTGCAGGTACACAATGAGCCGGACGGATTTGCCCGATGGAGATACAGCCAGTTAAATATACGCTATCGCGATAGCCGCCCGTTCAGCAAGGAAGAAGCATGGACAATGACACTGCGGGCGTTGGATGCAGTAGGAAAAGCGGTAAAAGACAGTGAATATAAGGTGGTTACCAGAACTAATATCGTGACTTATGCCGGATTGAAAGATTTTCCTGAAGTGGCCGGCGCTAATCCCGAAGATGTGTTTAATCTGGAAGGAATCGATTTTATCTCCTACGATCCTTATGTGAGCTCGGTTGATATCATTAAAAATAACACCTTGGAGTTTAATGCTATTCCGGGAAATTACACCTTGATTGCTGAAAATAAGGGAACTTATGAGAATACAGCTTCCCTGATACTCACAGCCGTTGCTTTGGGCAGCGGTTACGATATTTATGACCTGGCGACCAGTAAATTCTTTATCGACAATACCTCTCCCGATTTTAAGGATCAGATTGATCATGGTGTCTACACCTGGGATTTGAAAGAAAAAGCTCATACAGCCTCTGTGAGAAGTATTCTCAAGGGTTTGACAGCAGCTTTTCCTGAAGTGGCCGTGTGTCCGGCAGCCGATTTTGCTCCTTTTAATATCAACGGACAGCAGCCTGAGTTGGTTTGTTCACAAACAATCAATACAACCCGGGTTAGGTACCAGTTCGCAACTACTGATGGCGCCATGGGATTTGCGCTGACACGCGACAATTATCTGCTGGTTTATGCTACTGATGCGGCGCGTGTGCAACTATCGAACGGTACATTTACAGATGCAGTCTGTGGTCATTACAACGAAGAAGGGTTATTTGTCAGGGAGAAAGATGCATCGCTCGTGGATGGTCAGGTACTGAACGCTGAAAAAGGAGTATTGTACAAAATTAATTATACCCCGACAGGTGCGCTGGTAAGCAATACCATTGATTTTACCGGTACACGGGTGAATGATAAGGTGGAATATCCTCTTTTAAACTTTGAAGATGAAGACGAAACCAACGATATGATAAGTCATTTGCATACCAGCGACTGGCAAACCAATCCGGCCTATGTCAGAAATCTTTTCACTATCAATCCCGATCAATCAGGTATCAATACCACGGAGAGATGTGCTTCTTTTGCCGGATATAATTCGGGAAATGAATGGTGGTATGGTCTGGATATCGTTTTACGAACCCCGGTTCAACTGACTGATAATATGAAATTTGTTCACGCAGCCATCATGACAAACAATACTTCGGTGGATGTAAACAGAGGGCTCATCCTGCTGAACTCAGGAGGAGCAGAGATGGTGCAAACCTGGCATCCGGTTTCGGGAGAATGGGCCGATTATGTGTTCCCGATTCCTTCCGGCGCAACCAACATCGGAGAATTGAGGTTTATGTTTAATCATAAGGCAGGCGGACAAATTACTTATCTTGATGAGGTTGTTATTAACAACGATCCTAATCCCAGAACAATACTGGCCGGTAATGATAATGTTGGAGAAGCAAAGGAGTTTTATGTTTATGCGGCTGATCGTAATATTAAGATCGTGTCGAACACAAATAGTTTACCCGTGAAAATATACAATTTAATGGGTCAACAGATTTTCTCAGGAATAATGCATGAGCATGAAACCGAAGTTCCGGTTATTAATCCGGAAATCTATCTTGTAAAAGGGCATAAAACCGTACAAAAAGTAATGGTGCAATGAAAGCGTATGGTAGAAAGTTTTACAAAAGAAGCCTGAGGTTGATGCTGATATTTATTACGTGCAGCTGTCTGAATATCAATGATTCTTACGGGAAAGAAAAAATTCCGTTAATCGTGATCACGGATCTGTATCATCCACATCAGGATCCGGGCGATAACTTTGAACTGATCAATGCTTATGCGATGCCTGAGTTCGATTTAAAGGCCGTAATCCTGGACTGCTACCATCCTTTCAGAAATAAAATCGCGAAAAATGTAAGCAAAGGTTTGTGGGAAGATCCGAATGGTCCCCGGGAACCGGGAATGATATGCGTACAACAGCTCAACTACATTTTCGGCCGGGATATCCCTTGTGGGGTGGGACCGTTGGAGCAAATGCAACAAAAGAATGATCGGATGGATGACTTGTCCGACTTTTTTAATCAGGGCATTAATCTGCTGAAAACAACATTGGAGCAATCTGAAAAAAGGGTCACCATAGCCTCTTTTGGTTCTTCCAGGGTGCTGGCGGTTGCTTTCAATCGCTTTCCTGCTTTAATGAAAAGAAAAATCGAAATGATTCATCTTTCAGCAGGGACGGGAGGAAACGATCCCGAGTATCTCGAATGGAATGTGGCATTGGATACCCTGGCATTTGTTTCTTTGATGGAGTCGGGACTGCCCATTACCATTTACCCTTGTGCAGCGGCGACAAAGGGAGTTGCTGAAGGCGGACTTTCGAATGCGTTCAAAGGAGCAAAGGATAACACTTATTATCAACTGGATGATTTGTCTTTTGTAGAAAAAATGCATCCTAAACTCAGGCAATACGTTCATTTTGTGTTTACCCGCAGTACTGATGCCGATTTTCTGGGCTATCTGGACAGAGTAGACCTGCCGGGATCGGTGGCGCTACCACAGTATCAGCATGTGTGGGAAACAGCCCTGTGGATGAATCTTGCCGGACGTCGGTTAGTTCAGAATCCACAGGGAGAAGTGACAATAAAATCTGAAAATGAAATTGAAACAACTGATCTTGTTTTCGGCGAAGGAGTATTAAAATGCGATATAAGGGTTTTACCATCAGGTATTTTTAGCTACAGAGAAAATATAAAAGGTCTTTTTTATATTTATCATAGAGATAATCCCGCCCGTTACCAAGAGTTGATGAATCAGGCACTACCGGCATTCTATACCTCATTTCTCAGATGATCCGATGTCGGCGGGTATCCGTGATATACAATAAAACAAACCATAAGTCTAATCAAAACTCAGTAATC
Organism: Paludibacter sp. 47-17; assembly: GCA_001898935.1. GTDB lineage: Bacteria > Bacteroidota > Bacteroidia > Bacteroidales > Paludibacteraceae > Paludibacter. Next base: position 10,615 of record MKVT01000002.1, on the reverse strand, counting down.
TATTATGAAAACACACCAGCTTTTTTCTTGTATCTTTCTTTTGATGATTGCCGTGACCATCCATGCACAGATCACCGTGAGTACTCTGAATACCGAGAATGGCAAAACCTTTATCAAAGTAAATGATATTCCTTTTCCATTGGTAGGAGCCCAGATCAGGGTCGATTTTCTTATGAATTGCGATGGCAAAACGATACAACAATGTCAGCCTTTTTTCCAGAAAGCACAGGAGTTGGGAGTGAATTGCGTACAAATACCTGTATGGTGGAAACTTATTGAGCCGACACAGAATAATTTCTCCTGGACGGTACTGGACCAGATTCTTACCTATGTAAACCAATACAATCTTAAGATGGAACTTCTGTGGTTCAGCACGAATATGTGTGGGGAAGCATTCAGTAATTATGTTCCCGATTATATTCTCAATCTCCCCAATGTCAGACTGATAAGGAACGATGGCTGTCCGTACTGGAATTATTATGGTTATCAGTATAGCCTGGTTTTGAACGATCCAACCTTACTCTCCAGAGAGGTGAATGCAGTTCAGACGCTTATGGAGCATATCAGAGTGTGGGACAATGCCAACGGAGCCAAACGGCCGGTGGTGTCGGTGCAGGTACATAATGAGCCCGACATTTTTGCACGATGGAGATACGACCAAAAGCAGATACATTATGCCGACAACCGGACCTTCACAAAGAACGATGCCTGGAATATGACACTTGATGCATTAAATACGGTTGGTCAGGCAGTAAAAAACAGCAATTATAAAGTTGTCACCAGGACGAATCTGGTCACGAGCAGTGGCGTGTCGGCTTTTGCCGAAATATCGGGAGCAAGTCCGGTGGATGTACATAATCTGACCGGAATTGATATAGTAGGAAGCGATCCTTATGTAACTTCGGTCGATGTCATCAAATCCAATACCTTATCATTCTTATCGCTTCAGAATCATTATCCTTTGGTGGCCGAAAATAAAGGTACATATGCCAATGGCGCCTCATTGCTGCTTACGGCCACGGCGCTTGGCAGCGGGTACAATTGCTACGATCTGGCAACTAGTAAATTTGTGATCGATAACACTACTCCTGAATATCAGTCGGAAATCGATCATGGTGTCTATACCTGGGATTTGCAGGATAAAGCTCATACAGCATCGTTGAAAACAATGATCAAAGGTTTGGTAAAAGCTTATCCTGACGTGGCGGTAACTAAAAATGATAATTTTATAGCATTCAATGTTCAGAGTCAGCAACCTCAAAGCATATATTCACAATCAGTTAACAGCAGTAAAATACGCTTTGATTTCTCAACCACTGTGGGAGCAAGTGGTTTTTCCATTACCAAAGATAGTTATATACTCATCTATTGTACCGATGACGCAGAAATACGTTTATCGAACGCTACCTTCTCCAATCCTGTAAAAGGATATTTCAACAGTGCAGGAAATTTTGTTTCTGATGGAAATGCGACGCTTTCAGATGGCAATACATTGTTGAATGCAGAAAAAGAGATTTTGTATAAAATAAGCTATACGGGCAGCACAAATCTCACGAGTACTGCTGTCAATAATATCGGATCAGCACCTTCCAATATTGTAAATTACGCGACCATAAATTTTGAGAATGAATCGGAAACCTGGAATGTAGTCGATCATTTACATCTGGATTGGCAGACAAATACAGCCTATATGAGAAATCTCTTCGCTGTGAATCCTGAACAGAACGGTATGAATAAAACAGCCCGTTGTGCAAGTTTCTCCGGTTATTATTCGGATAACGAATGGTGGTACGGACTCGATATGGTTTTGAAGAATGCCGTGACTTTGCCTGCCGGAAATAAATATCTGCATGCACTCATAAAATCGAATACCACAGGAGTTGACCTGAACAAAGGATGTTTGATGCTGAATGCCTCGTGGAACGGGATAGGTGAGACCTGGAATTATGCAAATACCGACTGGGTCGATTATGTTTTTCCGATCAACAGTGATGCTACAAGTCTGAAGGAATTGCGCTTTATGCTCAATCATAAAGTTGCGGGACAAGTTACTTATCTCGACGAACTGACCGTCAGCAACAGTCCTTTGGCACGAATAGCCGATGTGGCAACTGTATCGACGCTTCCGCTAAGTGCTCTTACCTATAGTGGCGTTGTATGCGGAGGAAATGTCTCGTGGCACGGAAACTCGGCAATAACCCAAAGAGGATGCTGTTGGGGAACCTCACCAAACCCTACAATTGCGGGAAGCAAGACGGTGGATGGATCGGGAATCGGTCAGTTTACCAGTACAATCACAGGATTGCAGCCTAACACACAGTATTATGTCCGGGCTTATGCCGTGAATTTTGCAGGTGTTGCCTATGGAAGTCAATATAGCTTCACAACGCCCGATCAGCCTTTTCTCGACTTTGAGAATGAAACAACTACCTGGAACATCGTCGATCACCTGCATCTTGACTGGCAAACAAATCAGGCCTATACCAGGAATCTGTATGCACAGAATCCCGAACAGAACGGATTGAATGAATCGTCACGCTGCGCAAGTTTCTCAGGTTATTATTCCGATAATGAGTGGTGGTATGGTCTTGACATCGTTCTGGATCAGTCGAAAACAGTAGCGTATGGTCAGTACATCCACGTGATGATGAAAACCAACAATACTTCCGTTGATGTAAACAGAGGGCTTATCTTACTGAATTCCAACGGATCAGTTTTGAGTGAAACATGGAAAGCCATCAGTAATGTGTGGACAGATTATGTTTTTGCGGTACCATCCGGAGCTACCGAAATCAGAGAATTGCGTTTTATGTTAAATCATAAAGCAGCCGGTCAGATAAGCTATATCGACCAGATTGTGATCAACTCTGATCCGAATCCCAGGACAACAAGTACCTACTATGGCGCTAACAACCATTCTGATGGATTCACAGATGTTCCTGATGCCGGCAACGATCTGAAAAAGGAAATCGTTGTAACCGGTTTTGATAAAGCCATAACTATCGTTGCTTCGATGGCTGATCTGGATGTAAAAATATATAATATTGCAGGAAAATTGATTTTCTCAGGAACAATGCCCGGCAATACACTGATCGTTCCGGTGGGAGAACCTGGAGTTTATTTGGTGAGCGCTGACGGATGGCAAAGCAAAGTGCTTGTGTATTAGCCTCTGATTATTTCTGCAGATAGCAATTAAAATTGTAACTTTATAGACATAACTATTTATTATGCAACATGTAATTTATTTTTGGGGAATCATCGTATTTCAATGCCTGCTGATGTCCTGTAACGCTACTATCGAGAATAACAACAGAGAACCTATTCCTGTTCTCTTTGATACTGATATTGGAAATGATATCGATGACGTGTTGACTTTTCAGATGCTTCACCACTACGAAAACCAAGGACTAATCAGTATTCTCGGTGTTACCGTCAGTAAGTCAAACCCTCTGGCAGTAAGCTATGCCGATGGATACAACCGTTTTAACGGGAAGAACAATATACCTGTAGGTTATGTATTCGACGGTCCGAATAAGGATGATGGAAAATACCTGAAACAAACGCTCGACACGATTATCGACGGTAAGAAAATCCTGATGCCGAAGGTGCAGATTTCCGAAGGGTTGCCCGCCGCTTACCTGCTTCAGCGCAAGCTTTTAGCCGCACAAAAGGATAGCTCGGTGGTGATGATTGCTGTCGGACCACAAACCAATATCTGCAGATTGCTTGAATCGGAGCCAGACGAATTTAGTAAACTCAACGGGGTTGATTTAGTGGCCCGTAAAGTGAAATTACTGGTGTTGATGGGCGGTAATTTTGATATCCCCGATAAGAGATTTCCCGAATGGAATATCATTCAGGACATTACTTCATCGCAGGTAGTATTCAGAAAATGGCCTACCAGGATAGTGGCATCGGGTTTTGAAATCGGTCAGAATCTCCTTTTTCCGCACCAACATCTCCTGAACGACCTGCCTGATGCAGAGAAACATCCGATGGTTGTATCGTACAAGTTATTTGACAACATGCCTTACGACAGGCAAACATGGGACCTGACGGCAGTATTGTATGCTATCGAACACGATGCCGGATTGTTTGAAATTTCAAGCCCGGGGACTATATCGGTTGATGAAAAAGGGAATACGGTGTTTGAGGCATCTGAGAGTGGAAAACATTGTTTTTTACTTTTAAATAAGGAAAAGCATGAGCAGATCATCAATGCCCTTGTTAAGAGTGTTACCGGAAAGAATTGAATATTAGAAAATACTGTTTTAAAAACAATTTAAAATTACCATTATGTTTATCGTAGAGAATTATCATTTTGCCGTGTTGTTATGCATCGTGACAATGTTTTGTTGGGGATCGTGGGGAAATACTCAGAAGCTGGCAGCCAAAAACTGGAGATACGAGCTTTTTTATTGGGATTATGTTGTCGGTATTTTATTGTTCAGCATCGTTTTAGGATTTACCTTAGGTAGTGTGGGCGAAGGAGGCCGGTCGTTTATCCCTGATTTACAACAAGCAGGAAAATCGAATATTCTCAGTGCGTTGATTGGAGGAGTAGTTTTCAATGCTGCCAATATATTGCTTTCGGCATCCATTTCGTTGGCCGGAATGGCCGTTGCTTTTCCGCTAGGGGTAGGTATAGCCTTGGTGCTGGGTGTAGTTGTGAACTATTTTACCGCGCCTAAAGGTGATCCGGTTCTATTGTTTCTGGGTGTTGCCCTGGTGATGGTAGCCGTTGTTTTGAATGGAGTGGCAGCAGGTAAAAAGAAAAAAAGCGATACAGCCGCTCAATCGAATAAAAAAGGCATTTTGCTTGCGATGCTGGCGGGCGTGTTGATGGCTTTCTTCTACCGATTTGTTGCTGCGGCAATGGATCTTGAAAACTTTGAGCAGCCTGCAGCAGGTATGCTGACGCCGTATTCGGCTTTCTTCATTTTCTCAACCGGTATCTTCCTCAGCAATTTTGTATTCAATACTCTCGTGATGAAAAAGCCGTTTGAAGGGGCTCCTGTAACCTACAATGAGTACTTCAAAGGCCAGTTTACGACTCATCTGGTCGGTGTGTTGGGTGGGTTGATCTGGGCCCTGGGTACCTCGCTCAGTTATATTGCCGCAGGAAAGGCTGGAGCTGCAATTTCGTATGCATTAGGCCAGGGAGCTCCCATGATTGCGGCGCTATGGGGCGTTTTTATCTGGAAGGAATTCAAAGAGGCTAGCAAGCTGACTAATCTGTTATTGTTATGTATGTTTTTGCTCTTTTTATCCGGGCTGATGTTTATTGTGCTCTCAGGGGGAAATTGAAATGAGATTCTACTACACTAACGACACATCATTGCATACATCTATAAATTTCAGCAAAAGATAATTAGTTAGTCGGCTCTGATTAAATATTTAAACTTTTGAATTTCAATAAAATATTTTGACGTATTGCAGTGATATTGTAAATTTACATCAGAAAACTGTAACACACTTTTCCAGTAATGAAAACTCGGAACGCTGTATGCTTTATTGGAACACAAATCGCGTATGCTTCATCTAATTTGCTGCTGGCGATCTAAAACTGCCTTATTGAGAAAGAGGCTATAGATAATACTAGTGCGTTAACACAGGTCCACCTTATTAAGTGTAAGAATTTCTTTTCTCTACGACCCGAGCGATAAACTTGCTTGTTAACACAAGCGTAATCTGGTGATAATGTTCTGAAACTTTAATTATGTAGTTGATTAATAATCAGTGTTATATGCTGATTAAAATCGAAACTTTTCATCTGCATTCAGGTTATTATTGTGTAATTTTTTTATTTGAAATACCTTTGTTCTAAAATTTTTGATTTAATAATCATCAAAACAATGATTATTGTATTTTTTGAATAGCTTGGTAAGTGTTCATTTAATAAATGATCAAGTAGTTATCTAACAAAGTTTAATGTAAAGTAATTGATTGGGTGGCTGATGTTCAGTGTTTGTGGCAATATTTTTCAGGGAAATGCCCACAAAGGTTTTTAAAACATAATTCATGGAAACGTTGATGTTATACCTGCTTATTCCCGGGAGGATGAATTTTCTTAAGTTGGGAAGATATGGTCGCTTTTTTTGTGAGCAGCATTTCCGCCAGGACTTCTCTAAAGACGTTGACTGGCTTGAATTTAATCATCAATTGTCCAACAAACTGTTGACCGGCGCACGAAAAGCCATTGTAGTTGAACCCGACCTTATCGCTAAATCGCGCAAAGATACTCTCTGGATTGGTTCCTTTTGGTCGGACTGTTCAGACCGCACAGAAGATTAAATGCTAAACTTGTCAAAAAACGTATTGAATTTGCCACGAGTGTGTCGTAAATATTATTCTATTTAATGAACTATTAAATTAAAACATTAATTAAAAATGAAAACGAAAATTTTATATGCTTTTGCATTATTAATCAGCAGTATGGCTTTTTTTTCATGCGAACAAAACGATCAAGTATATAGCTGCGATCCTGATAAGGATACATGGGTAAAACAGAATTTAAAAGAAATTCAAAAAATGAATAGGCAGGACTGGTTAAATACAGATGAGAATCTTAGTAAGGCTATTTATGCTGCTTTTACTCCTGAACAAAAACATGATTTTTGGACAGAAAAAATCACTGATGTTTTAACTTTGAATTGGAATGAAAGAGAAAGAAGTCACATTGCAAAATTACTTGTCTTTATAGAAGACCATAAAGATATTTTCAAGGCAGGCGTAAAAGACGAGGTAGAAATATTTGCCTACAAATGGACGGAATATGGAACTCAAGAGTTGTCGTGGGATGTAGATATTATTTATGCCATAGCATTTTCAGGGAATAAAATGATTGACAAATCTGGAAATTTACTGAAAAATCAATCTGCTAAAATCAGATTGAAAACAGAAAGTGAATCCTATGATTGTGATTGTAGAAGAGGAAGTATATTTACATGTACAGCATTAGAGTATTGTGAGAAAGATGATAACTGCAATGTTGTTGTTAATGATTGCGGTTTTCTCTGGATGTTTGATTGTAACGGAATATGTGGTATCAAATGATATAACATTATGAGTATCTTTAAAATCAAAGTTAACAAGCAATTAGTCTATATTGTGCTGATTTCTTGTTTTCTTGAGGTTGCTATAGCCCCGTTGAGAGGTTATGTCAGTCTAATGTCAAACGCCGTTGCAGGTTTTGCTGTATATTTTATTTTTACTATTATAGTAATAAAGAAATTTGCTAATACATTTAAACCTGTTTATCTTTTGTTGGCTGTTATTCTCGGTTGTTCTATATTCCCAGTGCCAGTTCATATTTTTTATCTTAATTCGACACTCAGGACTTTGCCTGATTACATCATGCATATTGGAGGCATTTCGGTTGGTTATTGGTTTGTTTTAAGCAGAAGTCATTATTTAAAAGCAACGATTGTTATACTGTCAATCATCTTGTGTTTGTTTGTGTATATTAAAGGCTATTCAATGTGGATACACAAACTAAACTACGGCACATTTACCGGATTAGTTGAACATACACACCACACTGCAAATGTAGCATTCCAGACAAACAACGGCGATACTGTACAACTTAGCGATTTCAAAGGAAGATATCTACTTTTAGACTGTTGGTACACTTACTGTGGAAGCTGTTATAAAAAATTTCCTCAAGTTCAGGAGTTTTACGATAAATATAAGGATAACCCCGAGTTGGCTATTTATGCTGTTCACAGCCGGGTGGTCGCGGCAACTAGAAAAAAAGGACAAGAGAGCGTGAGAACGGGCAGTGATATCCTAAAAAAGGAAGGATATACTTTCCCATGCCTTTCCATTGATATTGATAATCCTGTGCTGAAGGAACTTGGCGTTATTTATCCTGTGGTGTTGATTTTTAACAGGGAAAGTAATCTGGTATTCAGGGGCGATATTGAGAATGCATCCAAGTATATATCTAATATTCTAGAAAAACAACCATGAAAAGATGAAATCAACAACTCATTTTTGTTTACTCATTCTGTTTGCGGCAACTACGCTATTATCGTGTAATCAGAAAGGAACAGAAAAAAGTTCCGATCCAGGAAAACAGCAAATTATACAGTCAGATAATGCACCCGTTATAAGATTTAAAAAAGAAAAATACCATTTCGGAACCATTAAAAACAACGAAAAAGTAACTGCGATTTTTGATTTTGAAAATATAGGCGCAAAACCGCTAATCGTTCAGAAAGTAGATGTTACTTGCGGCTGTACTTCGCCCGACTGGACAAAACATCCGGTGGAAAGTGGCGGAAATGGCTCTATTACAGTTGTTTTTCATCCTAAAGGAATTACAGGAACGTTTTCGAAAAGTATTTTTGTAAAATCGAATGCCGAAAACAATGTCGTATTGTTGAAAATAGAAGGCGATGTTATCGGGAAATAAAATTACCATATCTGTTTTGTTCTGTTGTTTCCTTACCCTTTGCATCGGAAGCCTATTTCTTGCCTCTCCCGCTTTTGTAGACTCGGAAACCACACCCAAATGGTACTGTGTATTGTTTGGTGGAATAGCGTTTGTCTTGGCGTATATCATTTCTTCTTTCTTTGTTCGAAATACAACAGAGGATACGGACAGAATGCTTTTTTGCTTTTATGTGGTTATTGCACTTGTGTGTACGGCGCAGGCGTTCTATGGAATATTTCAATATGCTGGATTTTTACCCGCTAGTAAAGGTTTCCGCGTTACGGGCAGTTTCGATAATCCTGCAGGGTTTGCGGCAGGTCTGTGCACGGGTTTTCCTTTTCTGTTGGTTTTTCTAGCCTATAAAAAAGTATGGATAAAAATATTGGTTGTTGCAGCCGGCCTTATTCTAATTGTTGCAGTGGCGTTGTCCGCCTCGCGTGCAGGTATTTTAAGTTTGTTTACAGTCGGGATGCTCGCGTTATTTTATAAGTTCAGGATAAAAACGAACAGGAAGATTCTGGTTTTCGTGGCGTTGCTTATCTCTCTTTCGGGCTTGTACTTTCTAAAAAAAGATTCAGCTGACGGACGGATACTGATATGGTGCTGCACGTGGGAAATGATGCAGGACAAGCCTCTGTTGGGACATGGGACCGAAGGTTTTAAGGCCAACTATATGGATTATCAGGCGGGGTATTTCGAGAAATACCCCGACAGTAAATTCCTTATGCTGGCGGACAATGTAAAGCATCCCTTCAACGAATATTGGCTGTTGTTGACAAATTATGGCATGGCAGGTTTTGGATTGTTCTGTCTTTTCGTTTGGTTCTTATGGAAATCGTACCGGCGAAATCAAAATAATAGCCTGTTTATCAGGAGCTCGGGATGGTGTTTGTTATCTGTGGCCGTGTTCGCGCTATTTTCTTACCCCTCGCGTTACCCTTTTACATGGGTAATGGTGATAATGAGCACTATTGTTGTTATCCGTGAGGCAGGATACAAGGTAAAGGCTCCCCCTGCCTGTGCCTTTTCGTTCAGAATAATGCTTATTCCCTTGCTTATTACATTTGCAGCCGCGACATACATTGATATGTCGGCGGAAATAAGGTGGAGCAAAACGGCTCGTAAATCCATGTTGGGACAAACCCGACAAATGTTGTCCGAATATGAATCCCTTTATCCGTACATGAAACGGAAACCGCTTTTCCTGTATAACTATGCCGCCGAATTGAACTATATCGGACGCTACCACGAAAGTAGCGCCATACTGGCTGAATGCGCCGCCACATTTAACGATTACGATGTACAGCTGCTGTTTGCCGATAATTACCATCAGACAGGCAAATACCCGGAAGCGGAGCAACACTATCAACGGGCATCCTATATGTGCCCTAACCGCTTTATGCCCTTATATCATTTGGCGAAACTCTACGCCGAGACCAAACGACCGAAAGAGGCAATGACTGTGGCGAAGCGGATAATGGAGAAGGAAATTAAAATACCTTCGGGCAGTATTTACAACATAAAGAAGGAGATGGAGGAGTTGATAAATAATAATATGGATAGTATAAACATTTCCGCATCCGAAAGTCGAGTATCCAAAGCCGGGTTCTAACTTTCTTGTTGGACTTTTGCTCAATTTTAAATTAAAAAACAGGGAAGTAAAACAAGGCGGGACATTGCTGTACTCTCTGCAAATAAATTATTGCACTGCTCGCCCCAGCTCTTCCCTTCTAAAAGGGACAGGAGGTGTAAAGATAGCAGATAACATACATTTAATTTCAGAAATTATGATGCTAGTTCGTTAATGATTTACTGTTCCCATCTTCAAAATACGAATGCCCGATGGAGTTAAATCAATCGTCATAGCCAGCATATCAGTCAGAATAGAATGTATGCCATATACCTTCCATGTGAGATGTTGTTCATGAGCATTTTCAGGCAAAGTTATTAAATACATTTCAAAACAGGAACCTTTTAGTTAACGAATGAAATGGTCTCCTGGCCAGCTTTATCCGGATAATCGTCCAATTTGACATTTTTTCGACTGGAGTACTCTGGTAATAATGCTATCTGCGCAATTTTTAAACAGGTATTTTATGCTGATACGCTCTTCTCTTATCCTCGTTTTTCTTCTGAGTTCGCTGGTTGTTCCTGCTCAGGACAATCTTACCGAATTAC
>MKVT01000001.1 GCA_001898935.1 Paludibacter sp. 47-17 | reverse complement strand
GTAAGATTGAAACGGAACCGGCCTGCTTCCAGCGCTGCGGACAACGATGATAACTTACGACCGTCGGGGCTGAATAATCCGATGCTGGTCATACCCGGAGCAGGTACCTGAAATTCCAGATCGGCTCGTCCGCTGCGATCCGAAAAAACAGTAAGACCACCTTCATTTTCCTGCACCATTCCTTCGACAGTCGTCAGCCCGTCGGTCAGATGCAACACATGACCCGACGGAACCGTAACCGAAGTACCTTTCGTGATGTTCTGGACCAACACGCTGGAAACCTCCGTGGAAGCACCCTTGCCTGCAAAACCGACCACATAATTAAATGCACCGGCAGGAAGGGCCGGTAGCAAAAGAGCAAAAACAACAGCCTTGATACGTTTAATCCTACTCAACATACTCGATAATCCGTTGTATAACTTTCAGTTTCACCTTTTAGCCCTTACAGTGTAAACACCGGAAGTAACGAGCTGTGCTGTTTCAAACGGCATGGCGCTTTCAGCATTACGTTGTAAGGTACACGACTTAAAGCCAGCGGGCACTACAATGGTCGCACTGGTATGATCCGGAACCGTACAAGTCATTTCGAATTCGTTGTCAATCAATTTCCAGGCAACCCGGATAGTCCCCCTGGGAGAATTAAAATGACCTTCGGCACTATTCAAATCGCCTACCGGTGTAGGACGAATCACTATTTTATCCGATGCAACGGCATCGGGAGCATCGATTATGCCCAACACTCCGGTATAAAACCACTCCATCAGATGGCCCAGCATCAGGTGGTTGTTCGACACTTCTTCCAACGCCGGCCACGATTCGGTAAGAGCAGTTGCTCCTTTGGCCAGTTGAAATCCGTAACCGGGGACATCTTCCCGATTGATCATTTTGTACAACAAACCGGAGTATCGGGGTTCGCTGAGAGCTTCGACCAGAAAATGAAAACCGATATCACCCGCGGTAAGCGCATATCCGTCGTTTTCCAATCTACGTTTCAGCGATTCATAAATGGCAGGTCGTTCGTCCGGTTCGGGGATGTTCAAACAAAGCGGCATCGCCAGCGCTGTCTGGCTTCCGGTGGAATAGACCTTTCGGACCGGATCGTAAAACCGGTCGTTGAATGCCTTGCGAATGCTATCGGCTTTTACTTTATAAAAAAGCGCATCGCGTTCGTTACCAAGCAAACGGGCAATGTCGGAAAGTACCGACACATCTTTAAAATAAATGGCCGATGCAGTGAGAGCAACCGGCGTAAGCTGCGCTACTCCGGGAGCTTGGGGGCCGTAATCGAACCAATCGCCCAGTCCATGCGACAAAAGATTCCCTGTTGCTTTTGAAGAGAGATAATTGACATAACCGGTCATCATAGGATAGGCTTCTTCGAGCAGCCGTCGGTCGCCATACCACTTGTACACCATCCAGGGCAACAGTACGCCCGCGCTACCCCATTCCGGCGAATCGACAAATCCATCCGAAAAAACCACGTATTCGGGAGCTATATCAGGTATTAATCCATTGTCGCGCTGAGCGTGTATCATATCCCGGATCTTCTTTCGATACAAATGATATACATCATAATTATACCGGATCGAATTGCCCATGAGGTACGATTGTTCCAACCATCCGAGTTTTTCACGATGCGGACAATCGGTAAGAACACTTTGCATATTACTCCGTATCGCCCAGTTGATTAACGAATAAATCCGGTTAAGCAGGTCCGACGAGCACGTAAAACTTCCGGTCGCAGGAGCCGAATTACGCAGGTGTTGGAGTTCACAGGAAAGCAAAGTTCCCGGCGACGATTCACCTTGCAACGACATTCCATCGCCTGCCCCCTCCACCGTGAGATAACGGAAACCATAGTAGGTGAACATGGGTTGCCAGTATTCCTCCTCGCCTCCTTTCAGCACATATTCAAAATAATACGGACTGCCCGAAGCCTTTTGATTGGCCCGTTTGTCGGGTGTAATTAATTCTGCGGGCCAGAAACGAACCGTATCGCCTCTTTTTCCCTTCAATTTCACGGCAATACTCCCTGAAGCATTTTGTCCGAAATCGATCGTAAAACTATCATCGCTCAACCGGTACTGCCGCTGAGGAGCAAAACGCTGCCGGATCGTAACAGGATAGCCCGTCTCCGGCTCCAACTTCCCCGCAGGCGCTCCGGCCAGTTGCGCTTCTTGCCATTCCGAATCATCGAATCCCCGTTGATTCCATCCTTCCTGCTCCAGTCGTGCGTCAAAAGTTTCGCCTCCGTAGATGCTACTGTAGGTAATTGCCGACGGATTTGTTTTCCAGCTCGAATCGGAGACGATTAGCTGCGTAGTATTATCATCGTGTGTAATTTTCAGCATACAAATCAGCTTGGGATAGCCATATGCAATCATTAATTTATGATATCGCCCGCTGGCAATATAATGAAATCCGTTCCCAACGATTGCACCAATCGCATTCTCGCCTTTTTTAAGCTGACGGGTTACATCGTACGAATTAAACAGCACTTGTTTATCGTATTGCGTCCATCCCGGCGATAAAGCCCGGTCATCTACCCGCTCCCCGTTAATATAAGCCACATAATGACCCAAACCGCTTATAAACAAACTAGCCTGTCTGATTGGTTTTTTCACGTTAAAAGCCTTACGAAAAAGAGGAATGGTTACCTCATCGCTTACTGTTATTTTCTCAGGATTTTCGTGAACATGGATTCCCGGCACCAGCCGTCGCGCTTCAGGCATATTGGCATAACAAATCCAACGGGCACCGGCCCAATCGCTCTGTAAAGGAGCTGTTACAAACGAAGCTACCGGGGTCCAGGCTCTTTTAGCGGCATTTCCGTATTGTACTCTCCAATAATACGATGAGCTTCCCGGCAGTTTTTTCCCTCCGTAGGAGATACGGTAGCCGTCCGAACCGGCAAGAATACCCGAATCCCAGCAATCGTACTCTCCGCCTATTAACTTTTCGTACGACGACGACACCACAATCCGGTACGATTGGTTGGCCCCGCTTGGGTTCAGTCGGTTACGAAGACAGCTAAAGGTAAGTTCATCCACTGCCACGCCCACCGGATTTACTTTGTTGTCGCACAGCAATAAAAACTCATCCTGCTTTACCCGGGCCGCCGCCAGGTTAAGATTCAGGAAAAACAACATCCAAAACACATATACCCCTGATTTATTCATGAGAAAAAATTTACAATTTAACAATCACGTACAATCCGGCGGATTCACTTTACTCTGAAAATTCGATCAACACAGCGTCACCGGCCATGATTTTCAGATCCAACCGGCCCTTCTTAAACGCCACCCTGTTCGATGTTTCGCCCTGTGAAAGTACAACACTCCCCTTCTTTCTGTCGAAATGAACGGTCAGAGCGGCCCCCCGGTCGGGTCGTAACGGACAGACCAGAAGCTGCGACTTACCACCTTCGTCCTGAAAACAGCCGGCTATCACATCATCACCCGACAGCCGGCTTACCGGACCGAAGGTATCCAGCGCAGCATCGTACAGCGGATAAGGTTCCGATGCGATCTGCATCACCCCCACCGGATCGCTGCCAAGCACTTTTCGCCCGATCGCCTGCACTTCCTTGTTCAACTGTTGAACAACCTTATAGCGAACGGTTTCGTTGCCGTCGCGACTTATCAGAGCGTCGGTAAACACCTCGGTGGCACTCCCCGGAGTCCAGTAGCAAAAATATTGTATTCCTTTGGCTCCGAAAGCCAGGTTCGACCACACCTGCCATCGAATATCCTCTCGCGACGGCTCCCGCTTGTCGGGAACTCCCGGAGTGCGGGAAATCGACAAGGTTTGAATAAAGGTCCAGAACGGAATCCTGAATTGCAATGCCTTTTTCCTGATCAGATCCAGATTGTAATAATAGTCGTCGATAATACCGCCCGAGGCGAGCAACGGATAACTGTCGTACGAAATACAGGGTGGTTTCACTTCCGCCATCCATGTATCGATATAATCTTCGTAGCTATGTGTTTGTATCCCTCCGGTAGCATAGGTGGGAAACAAGTTAACATGCCACATCTTAGGCTTAAAGTGCTCCTCGAAGACACGAACAAAAGCGGCCACACTTTTTATGAGAGGCTTTCCCGGTTCATCCATCAGGAGTTCACCCGCAAAGGCCGGATGCGAGACAAAGGGCTCCAACCCGGTTACAAATTGCGCAGGAACCACTTCATTTTCGGGATACGACACAATGGCGTAATGTGTACTGGCCCGATTTACAAAATACAGGAGATCGTTTTCGGCACTCAGATCAAGCGCCCGTATGATTTCATCCGTCGTATTTTCATGAGGAGCAAAACCATTGACAAAGGTCAAACCACATTCGGCCAGTTTTTTAAAATGAAAATCGTTACGAAACGAATCGGGGGGCGTCACCCACATACCTATCGGGAATTTGTCGCGATGAAGCAGGGCATAACGGTGCGCCTTCAGGGGCATATTCGACATACAAAACACGGAAACTACAAGGATTATCCATTTCATTCGACCAAAGGATTTAAAATTCGACAAACACTGCTTCACCGCTTCCCACCGACACTTCCAGAAGTTGGTTGGAGATTTGAATCTCAGCCGCCTGGTTATTCCGCCATAAGTTGGCCTTTGTTACATTCTGGAGTTGGATATTGACCTTGGCCGTTTTTTCGGGCATCATGGGTACAATAAGGATTTTCTTTTTCCCATCGGGAGCTGTAAAACATCCCGTCATCGCATCATCGCCGGTGATTTGCACCACAGGCCCGAAAGAGCTTAAAGGAGAATGAAGCTGTACGGGCGTTGCAGCCGTCTGAATGACCCCTTCGGCATGACAGTCCAGCAGCACTTTCCCTATTCCCAGGAAATCAGAATTTAATTTTTTTACATAATCGTATCGTACCGTTTTCTGTCCGTCGGGAGTTATCAACGCATTGCCAAACTGTTCGGTTCCACCGCCGGGAGTCCAATAGGTAAAATACTGGATTCCTTTGGCTCCGAACGCCAGACTGGTCCACACCTGCCAACGTAGGTCCGATTCGGACGGCTCGCGTTTATCGGGTACGCCGGGGGTACCTTGAATCGCGAGTGTTTGAATAAACACCCAGAAAGGGATTTTTTTAAACCTGGTTTTTGATCTGATCAAATCAAGGTTATAAAAGTAGTCGGTGGTGATTTTACCATCGGTAAGCAGCGGATAGCTATCGTACGATACGAACTCAGGATCGAGCTCGATCATCCAGTTGTTGATATAATCGGCATAACTTGGCGCCTGAATACCGCCGGTAGCATACATCGGAAACAAATTCACATGCCATAGTTTATCGGGATACGATTTCTTAAAAGCCTGGCTAAACCGGGCAATGGCCGAAAATAACGGTTTACCCGGTTCATCCATCAGAAGTTCGCCGGCGAATGCCGGATGCGCCATATACGGTTTGATCCCGTCGGTAAATTTTTTCAGGAGCGTATCATCGGGTTTATTGGCATACTTGATGATATCATCGGCCACAACGGCTTTATTGGCAAAATACTTCAGGTTATTTTCTTTACAAAAATCGAGAGCCTGAACAATCTTGAGATTGCTGTTTTCAAAATAATGAAAACCATTTACGAAATTAAATCCGCATTCCCGTATGCGCCCGTATTCATAGCTGTTCTGATATCCACTGGGGGGAGTAACCCATAATCCGACAGGTATTTCTTCGAGTCCCATCACATCATAATCGGCCGCCTCGGCCGGCGGTTGAGGTTTTTCTTGCGGATCGTCGCAGGAACTTGCCAGCATCGATCCGAGACATATTGCAACTACTAATAATTTATTCATGTTATTTCAATTTACTACTGTTAATATTCCTGGGGCAGATCGTACCCTAATTGTTTCCACCTGGCCTTTTGAACCTCCAATGCATCCAGAAAACGGCTGTACGACTTACCCGACGGTTCGGTCCATCCCGTCTCGGCATAAGCGGCTATCCGGGGAAACACCTGCTTTTCGACGTCCTTTCGTGTACGGATCCATTCGGTCCACAGCTGACAGCCAATCCCGTAAATCTGATTCTTTTTATATCCATCCGGTACCGGATTAAAAGCATACGAACGTTTGAGCGGCAACTGAGCATAAGAATAATTGAGATAGGTATCGTCGGAATAGGAATTGACCACCGTATAGGAATTATCGATGGCATACTTGAGAATACTCATATTCCCGGTCCAGAAGTGCACTACGGCTTTGTCGGACAACCGATGAGTGGCATCGGGAGTCGAACTGCCCCAGTTGTGAGCATTAATTCCCAGAATTTCGTTCCATCCCATCATTTTTTTTCCTAACACTTTTTCGATGTACGTGCATATTTCGTTCGTGAAGTTCACCTGCACATCGCGGTAGTTGCGCAATCCGTTTTCCTGCATGTATTTTTTTACCGATTCCGATTGCTGCCAGGCGTCGAATTTCACCTCATCCCCTCCAATATGAATATAGTCGCCCGGAAACAAGCGGCTCACTTCGGCCAGCACATCCTTCAGAAACTTCATTACCTGTGACGACGACGGATCGTAAACCTGGGTCATCACTCCGAACCGGACGGGTACTGGTATTGTTTCGCCGGTGGTTCCCAACCACGGATATGCCGCAATAGCGGCGGAAGCATGTCCGGGCATGCTTATTTCGGGTACGATCCGGATATGCCGTTCGGCAGCATACTTCACCAGTTCGACGATATCCTCGCGGGTATAATATCCCGAATGAGGGTTGGAGTCAAATTTATTACTCTGATATCTTTTCAGAAATTCATCGTAAGCCGGGTTACCTGTTTCGCCCGGCACCTGCAGATCGGGATCTTCCACCTGGGTACTATCCCTCCTACTCCCTACCGAGGTAAGCAACGGATAGCCCGGGATTTCGATTCTCCATCCTGCGTCGTCGGTAAGATGCCAGTGAAAGGTATTCATTTTGAGTCGGGCCATTTCATCCAGCAACATTTTCACGGTTTCTTTTCCGTGGAAATGCCGTGCTTCATCCAGCATAAACGCCCGCCATGCAAAAGCCGGACTATCCTCGATGGTAACACATGGAACCGATTTGCCGGTCAATAATTGCCTCAGGGTTTGCAAGGCATAATAATGACCTGCGGCCGTTTCAGCCCGTATCGTAATGGCATTGGCCTGTATATCGAGCACATACCCTTCAGGATTGCCGATACTGCCGGACTGAATAAACGACACCGGCACTCCCTTTGCATCCCGTACAATCCCGGCCTCCTGGCGCAGCATTTCGTAGAGTTGCTTTGCAAGCATTCCGTTGTCGCCCGTAACTATCCCGTTCGACAAATCACAAAAACCCTCTTTAGGCTCCACCACCGCGGGGTAAGGTATCAGCGCGAAAGTCTGTTTTTTGGGGGATAACTTACCGCTTAACCGGTACGATCCCGACTCCGCCTCATAAACAGCATATCCTTCTTCCCAGCGCAAGAAACGAAGGTGACTCCGCTCCTGCCGGCGAGCTTCCTTGATGTCGTTTCCGGCCGAAGGCACATAGATTACCGCTTTACTGCCGACCGGAACGGTTACTTGCAGCTGCAACTCCTCACCATTGCGTTTCCAGTATATCCCGGCCTTTCCGTAAGGTGTTTTTTTGAAATACGACGCAAATTCCAACTCTCCGGCAGGCTGAGGCTTAAATTGTATCGTGCGGTAGCCGGCTTCCAGCGGCGACATACCCGCCAGTTTTTGATACAACCACACCAACCCTCCGCCAAACATCGGGTGATTATGGGAATACTCGCCTATCCATGTTTCCCAGGTTGTAGTAGCTCCCGACTGGATCCAGTATCCAAAGCCCGGAAAGGTTGTTTTATTCAACGCATTGTAAGCCAACTCGTTTAATCCGTTCTCCGCCAGCGTTTCAAAAAGATAGCGGGTGCCGAATATCCCCGTGTCGAGGTGTCCGCCTGCTTCTTTCATATCCGTTTCGACGGTAGAAACCACCCGCTGCCGGATGCTGTCGGGGAGTCCCATTTTCAGTGCAAATATATTGGCGCCGTATTTCCCGAAGGTAGCCGCCTCAGAAGAATAAAAATGCTTCACAAAGGCATCTCTGGTGGCCGAGGCCTGTGCCAGCAATTGCTTTGCCTCGGCCTGTTTACCAAGCACCTGCGCACTCAGGCCGGTATTATACGTACAGAGCCAGTAATAAAATGTATGCACCAATTCGGTGGGCGGAAATTTACCGGGCGGACACCATTCTCCGAGGTTCATCCATTCGTGCGGCTGTTCCGGATCGGGAGCTTTCTGATGCATAATCCCATTACTGTCGACCCATTGACTCATGTACTTCAGATAGCCCTTCATCCCCTCATAGGTAGAAGCCAGGATGTCTTTATCGCCATAAACCTGATAGAACTCCCAAGGCATAACGGCAATAGCAGCTCCCCAGGCCACCCCCCCTCCACATCCGGGCTGCCAGGGTGCACCGTTGGGCACATAGCCGGTGGTTTTATCCTGTGCTCCTGCAATATCTTCGATCCATTTCTTGTAGAATGCCGCAACATCAAAATGATGCGTAACGGTGGACATCACGACCTGTCCGTCGCCCGTATAGGCATTCCGTTCCCGGTGCGGACAATCGCTGGCTATTCCACCGTGCATGTTGTCGGTCTGGGTCCTTTTCCATATTTTATTAATCGTATTGAACAAGGAATTGGAACAATTGAATTCGCCCACCGTTCCGACCGCCGTGTACACCGCTTCGGCTACAAGGTTATCCGCGGTTAATGTCCCCGGCCAGCCTTCAATTTCGACGGTTCGGAAAACAAACCAGGTGAAACGGGCTGCATAACTTTCATTCCCTTTACCATTCAGCGTATAACTATTCGCACCATTGGGCGACTCGCTCAAATACCGGATCCGGATCCGGTGTCCGGCCTTGCCGTTGATCCCCGACAAGCGTACCCAACCCGAAATTTCCTCTCCAAAATCGACACGATAGTTGCCGTTCGGAAGCCGGTCGACAGCAACCGGTTCAAGTCGTTCCATTACTTTGTCGGCATACGACATCTGTGCTTTCATTTTTCCCTCAGGCGCTTTCCTCCATACAGCGGTCAACCAGTTCGAATCGTCAAACTCCGGAGTATCCCAACCCGGATATTCCAACCGGGCATCGTAGTGTTCCCCATCGTACAGCATATCGAAGACTACCGCACTTTTTTCAACTTTCCAGGTAGTATCCGACACCACGACTTCACTCGTGCCATCCGTGTACCTTATTTCCAACTGACCGATAAACCGGGGGGTACCGAACGACAGCACCCACTTCGAAGCCGAATTATAAAATCCGTTTCCCAGCATCGCACCTAACGCATTTTCACCTTGCTGCAGTTTTCCGGTCAGGTCATAGCACATATACATTACCCGGTATTCGGTAAAATTATCATCAACCGGAATCCCGTAGTTTTTGAGACCTTCCCTCTTACCCCACAAGGTTTGATTGGGTACCAGCACGTCGTCGCTTACCTTTCCCCCGTTACAATACACTTCAAAATAACCCAATCCCGAGGTATACAGATAGGCCGATTCTATTTTCTTGCCGATAGTAAATTGTTTGCGAAGTAAAGGCGCCGGAGGGGGCAAGGCATCGGACAAGGGTTTGAATCCGGCTTCCCCCTGCCAGGGCGCTCCGATCCACCGGGCCTTCCAATCACTTGCTTCAAGTAAACCCATGTGCCATCGTGCAGGTTCGCTCCAGGCCGACCGTTTCCCTTGCTGGTCCCAGACTCTGACACGCCACCAGCACTCGTCGCGCGATTGGAGTTTCTTCCCGCCATACCGGATTAAGGTCGATTCACGGCTCTTTACCCTGGCCGATTTCCAGTAGTCGGCCCTACCGGCCAGCAAACCTTCCTTCGATCCTGCCACTTCAATTTCATACGCTACCTGCGATATACCGGTCGCAGGCTCTGTCGTCTGATTGATCCAGCTCAATCGGGGCAATTCCACATCCACTACATCAGGATTGGTCAGGTACTCGCAGGTTAGGTCGACGGGTTGAATCGAACCCGCAACCGCCGGTGTAACCAACACCGTCAACAGCACCAAAAACATCGGTTTAACCAGTTTCTTCATGTTACTCACTTTTCAACTATTCATTAATAGCCCGGATTTTCAATTAAATTTTTGTTCTGACTGATTCTGGCCTTCGTGATGGGGAAATAGTAGCATCGTTTGGGAAAAGTAGGACGCTGATCGCCATCGATATCGTCGAAAATAAGCACTTTGTATTTCCGGGTCGAATAGTCGAGTACATACTGCACACCGCTAAACGAACGCGTCAAGTCGTATTCGGCCCTGCGCCAGCGGCGAAGATCCCAGTACCGGTGATTCTCGAAAGCCAGTTCGACCCGTCGCTCGTGCCGTATTTTCTCCATGCTGAGCGAAGTCAGCGGTTGCACTCCGGCCCTGGCTCTGATACGGTTTACCGCCAGCAACGCCTCATCGGGATGCCCCAGCTCAAAAGCCGCCTCGGCAAAATTAAGGAGTGTTTCGGCAAACCGGAAAATAGAGTAATCGGTACGCGACTCCATCAGCCAGATCATATTGTCGGCCGAGGGATCGAGGTATTTCATGATGCCGAAACCCGTATTAACAATCCCGGTAGAGGCATGAAAAAACGATTGATCGCCTACGGCAGGCATTCCGTTGAACGACTCGCTGAATGAAGTAATCATTTTCCCGTCGGGTTTTATAAGCCCGCGGTGAAAATTGACCGTATCTTTCCCGAAGTTACTGGCTACGGCATCGCGCCAGGGAGTGCCATTAGTCCAAATGGAAGCGTAAAACCGGGGATCTTTGTTGGCCCACAACTCATTCATGGTCCACAATCGCGACTGAACATAATCGCGATCGAGGGTCCCGGGCCGTCCGTCGATATACTCAAACGCCTCTACCAGCTCCAGATAAGGAGCCTGATAATTGCCTTGTCCCCAAACCGACGGACGAGGTGCCTGACAGATGTCCCACGACCAGGTGGTGGTTCCACCGCCGGGATCAAAACTCTGGCCGCCGTGTTGTTTAGCCATGATCGTTTCCACGTTGCGTTTGACCAGGAACACATTTTTGAAATTCTGAACCCGCGAAGGCAGGTCGTTGCCTTTGATGTCGGCCTGATACAAATCGAACGGTCCCTGCGTGATAATTTCATTGGCAGCATCATATGCCATTTTGAAATAACCGTCGGCCAGTTCGCCGGGCAATCCGGTCAGCCGGTTGGCACTCAGTTCTCCATATCTGGCAATACTGCCGGCATAAAGCGCTGCCCGGTTGTGGAGCGATAAGGCCGCCCATTTCGTGGCCCTGCCGTACTCTTCCTGAACCGAAGGTAACACCGAAGCGATTTCGCGGGTTTCGGTCAACACAAAATCCCACAATTGCTGCTCCGTTTTGCGAGGCGGATACAACAAGCTATCGGGGGAATCGAGCTCCGGCACCTGTGTTAGCAGGGGTACGCCGCCGTATCGTTTTACCATTGCGAAATAACAATAGGCTCTCAAAAAGCGCGCTTCGGCAACGCGAATTTCTTTTTTTGAATTGGCCAGCGGAGAATCCGGTACCCG
This sequence comes from Paludibacter sp. 47-17, assembly GCA_001898935.1. Classification (GTDB taxonomy): domain Bacteria; phylum Bacteroidota; class Bacteroidia; order Bacteroidales; family Paludibacteraceae; genus Paludibacter. Next base: position 225,725 of record MKVT01000001.1, on the reverse strand, counting down.
ATGAATAAATTCATTCAGGTTGCGGATGGTATAATACGCATTTTCCCACCACTCCATCATACCGCCGTCGGGACTGATTCCCCATGCTTTTTCGGGAACCAGGTTGGCCCAGGCTCCTGAAGTATATTTCGCTTCGTCGGAGATCTCTATACTTAATCCAGGCCCAAAAGTCTGGGCGCTATTGCCAAACCAATACCTGAGGTTGCTGGTGCGCGGGTCCTTATTCAACGGCGAACCTTCCCAGCTTGAAAACATGGTCGTAGCGTCGTTGATCATAACCGGCGTATACGCATATTGCGAAAGCAAAAATGCATCGATCAACGCCGGATCATCCCACACCACAGCATCGGTATAACGATCGAGCGGTTGCTTGTCGAGCAGTTCATCGGTGCACGAATGCAGGTTGAACAACACAACCAGTAAAAAGACATATTTTATCGTTTTCATACGGTAATAAATTTGAATAGAAGATGATTAGTAACGCACCATGATGCCGCAGCTAATTGTACGTTGTTGCGGATAGTAATAAGCCGGAGTGCCCTCGGGAGCTTCGGGATCGACTCCATATTTCGACAAACTGCTCACTGTAAACAAATTAGTTCCGGCCAGATAAACTCTCAGCTGACTTAATCCCGTGGGTTTCAGCAGCGCCTTGCCGGCATTGTATCCAATTGAGAAATTTTTAAGCCTCAGGTACGACGCGTTATGATTCCGATAGTCGGAATACCACCAGTTGGCAATATTCTTACTTCCCGGCCGGGGCACCATCGACGAGGGATTATTTTCTTTTTCGGTCCATCGGTTTTCGTATTTCAACACCGTAGGCGCCGACTCCAGGTCGATGTACGATGTATAGCCAAAAGCCCCCTGGAACAACATGTTCAGATCGAAGTCGCCGTACATCAATTGCATATTCAATCCGACCATCCAGTTGGGCATCGTTCCCTGCCCGATTTTCACCTGATCGCGCCAATCGATTTTACTATCATCGTTCATGTCGACATATTTAACATCGCCCGGACGAATCGACTCATTACCCCCCAATTCACTGTACACAGCAAGGTAATTTGCAATTTCATCCATCGATGTAAACAAGCCGTCCGAAACATATCCGTAGCGTTCATCCGTCCATTTGCCGGTATATCCGAATATGCGCTTCTGGTCGGGATCGGTATATTCCGGCTCGTCGAAACTCACCCATTTACTGCGCGACCAGGAAAGATTTGCCGACACATCGTACTGCAATTTTCCGGCATTGCCTCTGGTTCCCAATTCCAATTCAAAACCCCGGGTATCCAGGCTGTTTAGATTTTCGAGCGGGAGGGATGCGCCAAACGAGGAGGGCAGCGATTCGGTCCGGTACCCGGGTATTCCGTCGCGCAACCGGTAAAAAGCTTCCACAGTTCCATAGAGCTTTCGTTGCCAGAACGAAAAATCGGCACCGACATTGTAAATACTGATCCGCTCCCACGAAAGCATCGGGTTAGCCAGACCGGTCGAGTAAAGCCCCTGGAGAATATCACTTCCGAGGATGTACGACATATCGTACGAATAACCTGCAAAATACTGGTAATTGCCAATGCCATCGTCGCCCGATTGACCAATACTGCTTCGTAGTTTCAGCAGATCGAGTCCGGTGTTATTCTTTAAGAACTCTTCTTCGTTGATCACCCAACCGAGCGATATGCTCGGGAAATAACCCCATCGGCCGTTTTTGGGAAATTTAGCCGAGGCATCGGCTCTGAATATTGTTTCGATCAGATACTTATTTTTATAGCCATAATTCACACGTCCTACAAAACTGGCTCTGGCCATTTCGGAAGCAAAGCTCGTGTTGGATGCCGTAGTAGGATCGCCGGCAAACAATTGATCGATAACGCTCGAAGTTAAATTTCCGCGCTGTGTATCGAAGCCTTCGTTGGAATAATCGATTCGTTCGTGCAGCAACAGTGCGGTAAGCCGGTGAATCTCATCGAAGGTGTTTTCATAATTCAATGAATATTGCTGGGTCAGATCGTCGCTGTATGCAACCCCGTGCGCCAGCATCGTGGGATCCTGCGATTTACGTTCAAATACATATTCGCCGGTATCCGGTTGATAGGAATAAAACTCGGGTTGTTTGCGAAACACCTTACTGAGTCCATAGTAGGTATTAAAATGATAAAACGCTTTCAATTTCAACCCTTTGACAGCCGGTAAATCGTATGTTAAGGATGCATTCAATCTGAAGTTATGATTATCGCTCCGGCTATAACCGGCCAATCGCCGGCTTGAAACAAATAAAGCATTTCCGTACGAACTTCCGGCATACGAAAGATAGGCCGGATCGGGGAGTTCGAGCGCATAGCGGGGATCGCTGTCGTAAAGGGCATAATAATAATTAGAACTTGCCAGGTTCATGGAGGTGAAATCGCGTTGTTCGCGTATATAATTAACGGTGCTCGACAAGGTGAGCCCGTCCAGCAATAAAGCATCGAGTGAAGTCTGAAAATTCAGCCGGTTGTAACCTCCTCCATCGTGCCGGGAAATCGTTTGCTGATTGTTGTATCCCAGGTAGGAATAAAATTTGAGTTTTCCGGTTCCTCCTGTTACCGAGAGGTTGTGATTTTGCTGGGGAGCCCAGGGACGAATTGCGGCACTAAACCAATCGGTATTTAAAAAGGCCGGGTCGGTTCCCTGGTAAAACTTCTGGATCTGAGTCAGTGTCCAGGGTATTTGCGACACAGGCAGGTTGGCGTTCAGATGCGCTTCACGTTCCCACTCCGAGCGCTGGCCCGAGCTTCCCGAACGAATGACGGTAGTAGAGTTCTGAACCGTAAGCGAACCATTAACGGTTACGGACACCTTGGCTTCGCTCCCTCTTTTCAGGGTTACCAATACAACTCCGTTTCCCGCCCGGGCACCGTAAATGGAGGCGGCACCGTCTTTCAGTACCGAAATGGATTCGATCTGCGACGCATCGATATTGCTGAAGCTGGTTTCCACTCCATCGACAATCACCAACGGACTGTTGAACCCGCGAATACTGAGCCGCGAACCGTCGGCTCCGGGAATACCCGACGTTTGTTTGGTTTTAAGTCCCGAAAGTTGCCCTCCCAACACATTGGTGACATTGGTAATGGGGGCAACCGTCAATTTCTCCGATTTTACCGAGGTAATGGAACCGGTTAAATTCCCTTTCCGTTGCGTACCATAGCCAACCACCACTACTTCTTCGAGTTCGCGGTTGTCCTCGGCAAGTACAATTTTATAGGTGGAAGTAGTTTCCAATTGAATCGATTGGGTTACATAACCGATATACGAGATTATTAATTGTCCTTTTTGAGGAACCGTTAACGAGAATCGTCCGTCGATATCGGTGATCGTACCCGTTGTCGAATTGATCAGTTTCACCGAAGCGCCAATTACCGGTACCGAATTCTGATCCGTCACAGTGCCCGAAATAATCCGCTCGACGGACTTTTCGACTTCGACCGACGTTTTTTTCCGGGTAATGGTTATATTCTTGCCTTTAATGGTGTAAACAATATCCTTCCCTTTAAAGGCTGTATCAAGAATTTCACGTATTGTAGCATTTTTCACATCTACATCTACTTTGGATTTACCGACGGCATCGTCGATAATAAAAAATGAATATTTGAATTCATCGCCCAGCGAGTTCACCAGGTCTTGAATAGTAACATTCGAAAGTTTTACACTCTTACGTGTAGTAGGTCCTGCGTTGGTTACCTGCGCTGACACATCGACGGAAAAGTTAAAAACCATCAGCAGGGCGACGACAAGAGTCAACCGGATATGGAATTGGTGGTGTTTCATACAATAAGTTGTAAATTGGGGTGGATAGTATGCCGGAGTGATGACTCCGGCATACAGATTTAACACAATCGCACTATACCTAAACCAGTACAATTATTCCTTAATACAGCGAATGGAAAGAGCCCGGGCGCGTGGTGCCCCGTTCACAGCCGCAGTTCCTCCCACTCCAAACGATGGCGATAAGGCTGCGCCGGTTCCGGCTGCGCCCGGAATAGCTGAATTAACCCACATGGTACCATAATTGGCCGTGGCATCCATTGCACCTTCCACTTCACGATAACCTGTATAGGCGAAGAAATTGGATTGCCCGTTGTAAGTAAAGTTATGTCCTCCCTGTACGGTTTTGTCGAAATGCTCATCGGTAATCCCCGCATACGCATCGATGGAAGGAACTCTCCATCCCTCGGGACAAGGATCGTAAATCGTTTTGGTGCCGGCTTCGTTCGCCCACCAGGTACGGACATCCTCGTTGCACCAGTCGACCCATTGCGATTTCACAAAAGTATGAGGATTGGCAGTTACAAAGGCAAGATCTTTCGGACCAGCTACGGTTGAAATAGCCGGATTGGCGCCTTTTAAATCATACAGTAACAATTCGGAGGGAGTCCCGAACGATGCGGATGCCGTGAAGGGATCCTTTCGTCCGAACTGGAACTGAACTCCTACCGCTCCGATTTCGCTGATCGTTTTCGAAGTAGCTCCTAAATTCCTGTCCATCAGCACCGATCCCGAAGGCATGGTGATAGTACCCATGTTTTTCGCTCCCTGAGTAACCCAGATATGCCACGACCATTTAATCTGATTGTTCACTTTCACGGCAACTACCGCATTCCCTTCAACATTTCCGGCCATCACCACCACTTTTCCATCGGCTCCTGCCCCGTGGGTAAATACGGTGTCGATCACATCCATATTGTCCATCCATACCAATACCACCGACAATGCATCGGTAGCGCCGATCTGGTTGCCGAGCGCCGATTTATTGGCCCGCGAAACCGGAATAACGATCGCATCCTCAGGGATGACCATATAACTGTTCGACTCGTTACGCACGTTCAGATCGGCGGTTTTGTACGACACCGCATTGCCGTACACTGTTTTACCTGCAGTGGTTTTTGCATAGGCTCTTACGTAATAGGTAGTTGCCGGCTGCAGAGGAAGCATTTTCAGCGCATATTCGCCTTCCACCGCATCGATGTCGCTTATAAAGGCATCATCAGTCGTAGGTTCCTGGGTCGACGCCCAGCAAATTCCTCTTTCTGAAATCGGCTCGGCACCTGTAATGGCCCCTCCCGATTTGGCACTAAATGCCGTAACATCACTTACCGGCTGTGTTGCTACTTGCAAGTCGATTGCCGGTTCTTTTTCGTCGCAACCAATGGCGGTCGTCATCACCGCTGCCATCAGCATCCATTTTAAATTGATTTTCATACGTGATTAAATTTAAAGATTGTTAGTATTTGGGTAATTCACATTTTTTCGATGGTTGTCAGCACTTCTTCTATAGTTCCGTCTTTACTACGTACCCGGTTCTGCCGGTCGAGTAAATACATGCAGGGTATGGCCCTTAAATCGTAGAGCACATTCAGCTCGTCGGGCTTCTCGGCATAAACGTTTAACCATTTATCGGGGAATGTTGCAGTCCTCCAGGGCTTAAGATCGGGATCGGGGTATACGGCAATAACCTGAATTTGCTGATTATCGACCGCTGTTTTTAACCCGGAAGAATTCATCAGTTGCCGGGTGGTGACTTTACATGCTTCACAGTCGGGATTGTGGAAATACAGTAGTACCGGAACAGCACTAAAATCCCGCAATTGCCGGCGTACGCCTTCCTTATCCACAAAATAAAAGTTATTGGCTCCGCTTCCCGGCATATTCTGATCCAATAGTGCTGCATGGGCCGAAAAACGGTTTTTAGTTAGCTGGCCGATGCGCGGATCTTCGATCACATAATCAATCATACGCCTGTAAATATGGTCGTTACGGATAGGAGACCCAGCTTCAAACAAGTACTTTTCAATCACGTCATCGACCATGTATTTTAAAATCGCCGTATCGGCATCCAGCACTTTTCTCATAAAGGCCGCTATAGCTTCCGGCTGCTCTTGATGTGTATTTTCGAGGAATGAAAAGAAGGACAAGCTAGGTTTCAACAGCAGTTCCGGCTGCCGGATCAGCTGTGCGTCGCCGAAGTCGACCGAATCCAACAAGGCGGAATACGAGGAAGCAGGAGGCTCCGGGCGATGGTTGCCTTTGCACGACGCCACTGCTAATCCTATACAGGCAAGCGCGATGGCGATGGTAGTTATTGGAGGGTGCGATTTCGGCATGGTACGATGATGTTTTTAATTCATATTGGATAGTTTGAGGACAAAGCCTCCCCTGTGTTGGTTTTCACAAGAACCAACACCATTGATTTTCAATAATTTATTAAACTTTCAAAAAAGTGACTTTCGAGCAGAACAACGAAACTAGCGGTATAAAAGCACTTTTCCCGGGCAATTATTGAGGAGGACTTATAATTATTTTCCCGGCACTCTGGCTGAAGCTGAAATTCAACTCGCTTTCGAGCGCCGATAATATATCGGGAAGAGGCTCATCGTATAGAAAGGATGCAGACACTACTTTACCGAACGATTCGGCCGAACCCGAAATTTCGATCGGAATTTTGTATATATAGGATAATTTTTGCAGCAAATCGGCAAACTTCAGGTTGTGATAGGTATATCGTCCTGTCACCCAGGCTGTACTGAGTTGGATGTCGGTTGCATACAGGTTATACTTTCCCGAACTCACATTGTAGCACAGTTCTTCGCCGGGTTCCAGTATTTTATCGCAATCGCCGGCAGCAAACTGAACCGATCCTTCTACAAGCGTAGTAATTACTTTATCCGTTTCTTCTCTGACATTGAAACGGGTACCCAATACAGTTACCGATGTTCCGGCGGTTTGCACTACAAACGGACGGACGGCATCGTGTTTCACCTCGAAATAGGCTTCGCCTTCGAGTTTTACTTTTCTGAATTTCCGGCCAAAACTCTCGTCGATAGTAACCGAGCTGTTTTTGTTGACTTTAATACGGCTTCCGTCGCTCAACAGGTATTCCAGCGGATCATTTTGAGCTGCATAGGTAAGCAAATGACTCCCTTCGGGCTGGTATATAAAATACAAGTAACACGAAACGACAAAAAACAAGGATGCAGCTACACTCGAAATCCGCAACAGGGTGGTGAGCCTTTTTGTCCGACCCTTACTCAGGCGTTCGTTTTCGGAAGATAAGTTCTGCAGCAAGGTAGCTTCAAAATCGCTGATCGGAGCCGAAGAAAGTCGAACGTCGGCATTCCAGTATTCTTTCAGTTGCTCATAAACGAGTTGTTGATCGGCATCCGATTGCAAGTACTCCCGAAGCTGGTTTCTTTCTTCAGCACTAGCTTCGTTGGCAAGTACTTTTGCTACCAAGTTTGAAAATTGATCGTTCATTACTTTAATTCAGAGTTTCATTTATACTTAAAGACACCCATTCCCAAGATTTCCCCCATGGCCCGACTAAAATTTTCCGGAGGATCGTAATTTATTTTTTAATTTTTCGATCGCAGATGCAACTTGCTTTTCGAGTGTTTTTACCGACACGCCCAATACTTCGGCGGCATCTTTATACTTCATTTTATTTTCGCGGACCAGGGTAAACGCCATTTTTGTTTTCTGAGGCAGCTCGTTTATGGCCGCGTTCAACTCTTCGACGGTCTCTCTGCTGATGTAAATCGACTCGGGAGTGGTTGAAGTATGGTGGAACACATCGACGTTTACCGTGTCGATATCGAGGGTCGGACCTGCCGCTTTTCGCAAATGATTCAATGCTTTGTTCCGTGCAATGATAAAAATATAATTATCCAGGTTCTCGATTTCATTCAACTTTTCGCGCTGGTTCCAAAGCGTCATAAATACGTCGGAAGCCAATTCTTCGCATTCGGTGCGATTGACAACCAGCAACGATATAAACCGGATAACCTTTTCCTGGTACGTGCGGACAATGATCCTGAATACAATTTCCGGATTGTCGTTGAGGTGAATATGGTGGGTGTTGTTTTTCATAAATTCCGTTTCTGCATACCGCCAGTTACGACAGTCGACAGTACAATATCGAAACAGTATTAAATCCAAAGAACTTTGAATCTGCGCTGTAACACTTATTTGATGCAGATTTCAGGTAAATGAACATACAAACATACAAAGAAAATATTTTATTTTGCCGTTTTTTAATTAATTTATAACAAAATGATTTTCCTGGTTTCGATTCAGCCCCGACGAAGCACCGGTATTTAAACGACCGCACCAATGGTTCGTCGGCAAGCCGCGGCTCGTCCGGCCCACACGGTATCATGACGAGCGACGACCGGATACGTACGCTCCAAAAAACCGGCCCGGAAAACAGTATACTGTTCCGGGCCGGTTTTGTCGTTAAACGGTATCGAGACAATCAGAGTCTTTTGATGCGGATATCTTTGAAACGCACCACCGAGCCATGCCCCAGGAAACCGATATGGCCTTTTTTGTTGAACAAGCCGGGATGTTCTTTATGATCGATCGGACCGCCGTTGCGGGTTGCTTCGCGTATATTGCCTTCCAGAATCACCGTCCCGTTCAGGGTTATTTTGATATCATCGCCTTTAGCAATTACCTCTTGGTAATTCCACTCGCCCACCGGTTTCAGGTATCCTCGCAGGGCGGGTATAATTCCGTATACCGAACCATGATACTGGTAAGGTTCCAGGTTGGCATAAACAGGGGCCTCGTTGTCGAGGATCTGAAGCTCCATCCCTACGTAGGCCGGATCGCCTTCCATAGGGGTTCGTATTCCCAGTCCATTGTTGGCTCCGGGGGTTAACTGAAACTGAAAACGGAATATAAAATCGCCGAATTCTTCTTTGGTAAATAAATTTCCGCCGTGGCTGTTGCTCGGATAAATCACCATCATTCCGTTTTCGGTCACATAATCGGTGGTATTCCCAGTCCATTTATGCATATTGGTTCCGTCGAACAGCACCTCAAATCCTTCTTTCTCCTCCTGTTTCGACAGTTTGAAAGCTTCGGGACGGGGGATTTCCCGGATATAGATATTCCGGTACATCACTTTACTTCCGTGCGCCTGGAGTTCAATCTGTTCGTTGGGGAAAACCGGCAATTTCCGATCCCAGTAATTTTCGAGGATTACATTGTTGGTCACCAGTTCGCCATTGAGATACACCGTCACCCTATCGCCTATCATCTTAATGTAAAAAGTATTCCACTCGCCCACTTTCTGGTCGGCCACTTTCAGCGGTTTCGAAGGATTCGCCTGGTTGTTGTACAAACCACCCGACCCTACCTGAGCTCCCACTGTCACCCGTGCTGTGTCCCATATCTGTACCTGAGGCGTACCGCGCAGGTAAATCCCCGCATCAGGCTCATCGCCGGGCAGCAACTTCCAATCGATCAGCATCTCGAAATCGCCGTACTGCTTCGTGGTGCACAAATTATTTCCCTTTCCCGAGAACACCAGTTGTCCGTTTTCAACCAGCCAGGTCTGAGCAGCTTCCTCATCGGCCTTTTTCTGAGCCGCCGCCAGTTCCTGCGGTTTCATTTTTGCCCTCGAAACCGGGTTTCCAACCAGCCCTTTCCATCCCGTAAGGTCTTTGCCGTTGAAAATGGGAACATAACCTTCGGTATTTTTGGTTTCCGACAAATATTTATCGATGGCCTGGCGCTGGTAAGCAGCATCGGGATTGGAAAGTACCGAACTTATTTTCGTCAAGATCCGACGCGTAACGGCACCTGCAACTTCGGGAGTATTCAAGGCAATTTTCATCCCTGCCTGCGCAGCCGGCTCGGCCAGTTGACTTACCGCCAGAAATGGTTCGATAAACAACAAAGCCTGGAAACTATTCGTGGCACCCAATTGATTCAGAATAGCCACTTTCTGCCGGTCGGTTTTCGCAAACGCCATCACTTCCTGTAAATAATTGGCCTTTACAATTCCTGTTTTATCCGATGTTGAAATCAGCGCAATCAGCGCATCGACGGCTTTACTTACATCCTGGGCATTGGTACCCGCACGGGCAATGTCGAGCAAAGGATAAACGGCGTCGAAGGTTTTGATGGAAACCAGCGCCTTAAAGGCAGCTTCGGTACTTTTGCCCGATTGGCGGTAGCCGTCGAGAATTATATCCAGGGCCTTTTTCGATCCCGAATTGGCAAGCGAACCATAGTAAACCGAAGGCGTTGCCGATTTACTCATCCGCCCGGTAATAACCGACAATTGTTGCTGAACCGGTAATTTCGAGAGTACCGCATTGGCCGCCGCCTGCAATTCGGCGCTGTACTTATTCTCACCTTTTTCAAGTTCGTCGAACAACTGAGGCAGATGGGCGGTGGTGGCAACAAATTTCAAGGTTTGAGCAGCCTTTTGTTGTACTTTCGGGGTACCCAACGATAGCTGATCGTATATTAGGTTGTATTGAGCATTCATCATCCGCTTGCCCATCAGTTCAAGCGCCACCAGCTTTCCATCGTCGGAAAACGAGTCATACGAACCTACCAGCGCAACGCTTAAATCGCCCTTGTAACTTTCCAATGCTTCCTGCACCTGCTTCAGTGTGAACTCGTTGGTACTTTCAAGCAGTGCCACCAGCGGGTTAAGCACCTGTGTACCGCCAATTTTCACCAGCGAACGAATGGCCGCTTTTTGTACGTCAGGATCAGCCGAAGTTAACTGTTTTGAAATTTCAGGAACAGCAGCCGATACTTTCGCATTGCCCAACCAGTAGATCATGGCCGTTTTAGCTTCCTTCGATTTCGTGCTTTTCAGCTTCTTCACCAGCATATCAGTGCCTTTGCGGTCGGCAAAGCCGGTGTAAATATTCAGGACGTTCGCTCCGAACTTCGCATCTTTATCGTTGAGTGCAGCTGAAAGCAACCTGATTTTATTGACCTCCGGCATAGGCATAAGCAGCTCCACAGCCGAAATGCGCAGGTGCTGAATTCCCAGTTTAGTTGCGGTTTTCAACAGTTCTTCCGCTTCTTTTTTAACTTCTGCCGGATGGCTTCCGGCAAGCTTGTTCAATAAATCGACATAAGCAGCGGTTGCATTACCGGCAGTAAAATCGGTGCCGCCGACTACCGGGTCGCTCGAAAAATTATGGTATCGGGCCGCCTGCTTCAACGGCGCAATCGAGGCTACAGTACCTGTTTGGCTGAGGGCCGTATTCACAACGGCAGCAAGAGCCGGCGAACTGTTTTTTTGCTGCAACTGCAGCAAGGCGGGTTCGGCAGCAATACTGCCTGTTTTTCCCAGGGCATTGACAAGAACGAGGGTGAGTTGTTCCGATTTCACCTCTTGCAGAGCGGCGAGTAAAGCCTCCACGGCAGAGGGCGATCCGATATTGGCAAGAGCCTGGGCCGCAGGAGCGGCCAACATTTCATCGCTCAGCAACACAGCCAGCTGGGGCACATTCGCATCCCGGCCGATTAATTCCAACTGACGGATCACCAGCTGTTTCACCTGCTTGTCGAACGGCATCGCCAGCGCTTGTCCGTAGGCCGCTGCAGCTGTAGCCCGTAAATCAGGATGAGTGGATGCGAAATTCGTCCAGCCACTTACCGCGAATTCCAGGTTCGCATTGCTCACTTTTCCCGTAGGATCGAACATATTGAGTATCATCAGCAAGCCCTCTTCGCCGGTTCCGGTCAGGGTAGCCATGGCCTCGTTCAAGCTGGCCGTGTGTTGGGCCGGCAACTGGGCCAGCACATCGGCCACAATGGTTTTCGTAGTACGGTGTTGCGGAACCTGGGCCCTGAACGCCTGCAGGTGTACCAGTACGGCGAGCAACAGTACGATGTATTTAAAAGATGTATGTTTCATTGGATCATGGAATTAATTGGTTAGATACTCCAGGGAGCCCGCATCGGTTCATCGACCAGCTGATTGGCTTCCGGATCGTTGATAAACTCCTGCTTCACCGGATCGAAGTGAAGCGTACGGTTAAGTCGCAGCGCCACGGCTCCCATATTCACGATGGTACAGGAATGATGACCGTTCACTTCGTTGAGTGCAAATTTCTGGCGGGTACGGATGCATTCCAGAAAATCGGTATTCTGCGGCGCCGGTTCCGGGAAAGCAGCCAGTTTCTTTTCCCAATCGGGAATATCGCATACAAAATTCTTGTACACATTTCCTTTGGGACCCGCAATATAGGGTGTGTTTTCCACTCCGTAATCGCCACCCCAGAGCACGATCTGGCAACCATCGGCATAGGTATAGGTAATGGAGCGCCAGGTGCCGGCTGCTTCGGTGTGTTGCTGCGGAGCGTCCACCTCCACTTTCACGGGGCTGGTGTGATCTTTATCGAGAATGTATTGCACCGGGTCGATATAATGCTGCCCCATATCGCCCAGGCCTCCTGCATCATAATCCCAATAACCGCGGAACGTGCCGTGTACCCGGTGCGCATTGTAGGGTTTATAAGGAGCCGGGCCCAGCCACATATTGTAATCCAGCTCCTCCGGAATAGCTTGCGGTTCGAGATGCGTTTTTCCTACCCAGAAGAATTTCCAGTCGAAACCGGTATGCTTGCTGATGGTGACCTTTAGCGGCCAACCCAGCAATCCGCTCTGCACCAGCTTTTTCAGCGGCTTCACCGGCGTCCCCAATCCATAAAACGGATCGGCAAATCGGAACCAGGTGTTCAACCGGAAAATGCTCCCGTTCTGCTGAACAGCTTCCATCACCCTTTTGCCCTCACCAATGGTGCGCGTCATCGGTTTCTCGCACCAGATATCCTTACCGGCCTTCGCTGCTTCGGCCGCCATAATGCCATGCCAGTGCGGCGGAGTGGCGATATGCACAACATCCACATTCCTGTCGAGAATGAGCGAGCGGAAATCGTTGTACAGGGTAACCTTGTCCTTCACCAGGCCGGCAGCCTGCGCCAGGTGCTTTTTATCGACATCGCACATCGCTACCACACGGGTGCCATCGTAAGGGATATGGCCGCGACCCATATTGCCAACCCCTATAATCCCTTTGGTTAACTGATCGCTGGGAGCCACATAGCCACGGCCGAGAACGCTGCGGGGCACGACTGTAAACAGTGAAAGAGTACCGAGCGATTTTAAAAAATTTCGTCTGTTTGTTTTCATGGTTTTAAAAATAAATCCCAAAGTTAATTATATTTTCATCCCCGACAAAATATCGTATCGGGAGCTTATTTACATTAGTTACGAACTCTAATTTATTTTGTATTTTTGCTTCCGGTTCTATAAAATTCATATCGCCATGAAAAAAAACCTCCTGTTACTCCTGCTGCTTATACCCGCCATTGCTTTCGCTCAGAAGAAAGCGTATCCGCAACAATTTGTTTATCCTGCCAAGGTTCCGATCAGTTTCGATGCACAGCGGCTGGCACGCATCGATTCGGTATTTCAGCACCTGGTCGATCAAGGCGATATCCCTCACGCGGTAACTTTTGTAGCACATCGGGGCGTGGTGGTGCACCACAAAGCGTTCGGCTGGCGCGACCGCGAAGCAGGAATAGCCTGTAAAAAGGACGATATATTCCGCAATGCTTCACAAACCAAGGCATTTACATCGGTAGCCATCCTGATGCTGATGGAAGAAGGCAAACTCCTGCTCGACGATCCGGTGAAACTCTATATCCCCGAGTTCGCCGATCCCCAGGTACTGGTATCGGTCAACCCCGACTCCACGGCCGTAACCCGCCCGGCCAAACGCGATATCACCATCCGTCACCTGATGAACCACACGGCAGGCATCTCGTATGGCAACGCCGACACGCGACGCATTTACGACAAACGCGGACTGCCCGTGTCGCCCATGTTTTCGACCGACAACCGCACCCTGGGCGAAGCCATCCGTATCCTGGCCGGCTGTCCGCTCGAACACGACCCCGGCGAACGGTTCACCTACGGAATGAATACCGATGTGCTGGGTTATGTGGTCGAACAGGTCTCGGGAATGCCGGTCGACGAGTTTTTCCGTCGACGAATTTTCGAACCGCTGGGGATTACATCCACCTGGTTTTATCTTCCCGAAGCACAGCAAAACCGGCTGGTGAAATTATACGAATACGCCGGCCCCGGCAAGTATAAACCGAACGAACGTGAAAACGGCATTTACCAGCGTGCCGCTTATAGCGGAGCAAAAACCTTTTTCAGTACGGGCGCCGGTTTGAACGGCTCGATAGAAGATTATGCCCGGCTGTGCCAGCTGATCCTCAACGAAGGCGTATTCAACGGCAAACGGCTGCTGAGCCGGAAAACAGTGGAAATGATGAAGAAAAATTCGGTGGGCGACAAAAGGGGTGAGATTGGCTACGGATTGGCTTTCGACGATTTCCGGTCCGAATACTCGTACCGGTCGATCGCTTCGGAAGGTTCGCTCCGCTGGGGCGGCTGGTTTGGCACCGATTACCTGATCGACCCTAAAGAAGAACTTATTTTACTCTTTTACATCAATTATCAACCCGGATTGCCCAACAAGGATCTGAAAGTATTGTTTCATAATTTAGTATACCAGGCGCTGCAATAACCACCTCAAAAATCGACCCGGATGAAAACCATGTTCGTTCTTCTTCTTTTTCTTGGATTACCCTTATCGATACACAGTCAGCATTTCGAAAACTGGGGCGATCAGGGCGACGGCACCTATGTAAACCCTGTACTTCCAGGCGACTACAGCGACCTGGACGCCATACGGGTGGGCGACGATTATTATGCCATTTCGTCGACCATGCAGTTTTCGCCCGGCATGGTAGTGCTCCATTCGGTCGATCTGGTAAACTGGAGAATAATCGGACATGTAGTGCCTGATCTGACGGCAATCAGCAATGAACTCAACTGGGACCGGATGAATTGCTACGGACGAGGGATCTGGGCCGGATCGATCCGCTATTACAACGATCGATTTTGGGTTTATTTCGGAACGCCCGACGATGGCTACTTTATGAGTTCCGCCTCCCATCCCGCCGGACCATGGGAACCGCTGCATCGGGTCTGGCAAACGGAAGGCTGGAACGACTGTTGTTCGTTCCGCGACGACGACGGCCAGCTCTACTTAATAGGAACTCATTTCGCCCACGACCCGCATACCAATCGGCAGTACAATATCCATTTATTCAAAATGACTCCCGACGGGAAGCGTCTGATCATGGAATCGGATACCATTCTATACCAATCGAAAGGCAGTGAAGCGAATAAGCTGTATAAAATCAATGGGGTGTATTATCATTATTTCAGCGAAGTGAGGCCGGAAGGACGCGTAATCATGATGCGGCGATCGACCCATTTATACGGAACCTGGGAAACCCGGCAGTTGAACACCGTACATCCAGCCACCGACAAGGAACCCAACCAGGGCGGATTGCTGGAAGTGGCGCCCGGAAAATGGTACTTCCTGACCCACCACGGCACCGGAAGCTGGGAAGGACGGGTGGCCAGCTTATTACCGGTAAACTGGACCGACGGATGGCCGGTTATCGGCGAACCTGGCAGCGACGGATTAGGCCGAATGGTGTGGTCGGGTCAGAAACCAATCGACAAGAAAAATAATTTCCGTATCGAAACGAACGATGAATTCAACTCGGAACAACTGAATCGCCAGTGGGAATGGAATTACCAGGCTCGCTCCGATAAATGGTCGCTCTCCGACCGCAGAGGATATTTGCGCCTGTATGCTTTTCAACCCATTCGGCCCGACGATCCCGGCAACATCATCCTCCGCGCAGGAAACACCCTTACCCAACGCATTATGCGAACCCGCTCCAACACCGCTTCCATTAAACTGGACCTGAGCGGGATGGCCAACGGCCAACAAGCCGGACTCACCCACTTCTCGACCACCAGCTACAGCACCTTGGGCGTGGAACAAAAAAACGGAATCAACTACCTCGTATATACCCACAACAATGAAAAGATCACCCTGCTCGAACTCAACACAACAACGATCTGGCTTCGTTCAACCTGGGACGTGAAAGGACTCAATACTTACCATTACAGCCTGAATGGAAAACAATTCGTTCCCCTGGAAAAGTTTTCGCAACTCACCTGGGGAAGTTACCGGGGCGATCGTATCGGAATTTACAATTACAACTCCCTCAACGAAGAAGGTTATGCGGATATCGATTATTTCAGGTATGAGTACTTGAAATAACACCTACCGATGCGAAACTTTGCACGATACGACAGCCGGAACAACTTCATCACCGAAACGAAGTACGGCAGCGGTGCCACGACGGCCGGTTCCGGAAAATATCGTAATTTTGCATCCGCAAACCCCAAAATACGCACGTATGCCTTCTTTTATCTCCATACTCGAATTTCTAGGCACCTTCGCCTTCGCTATCAGCGGCATCCGATTGGCTTCGGGCAAGCAGATCGATTGGTTTGGAGCGTACATTATCGGGCTTATTACAGCCATTGGCGGAGGTACACTCCGCGATCTGCTCCTCGACTTAACTCCTTTCTGGATGACGAACAGCATTTATTTTTCCACCACTGCCTTCGCCCTCCTGGCCACCCTGCTTTTCAAAGAACGCATTTTCAAATTAGGCGAAGCTCTGTTCTTGTTCGATGCCATCGGGTTAGGATTATTCACCGTGGTAGGAATTACAAAAAGTGTGGACGCGGGCCTGCCGGTCTGGGTCAGCATCACCATGGGTACGATTACCGGAACCGTGGGAGGAGTGTTGCGCGATGTTTTACTTAACGAAGTGCCCGCATTGTTCAAACGCGATATTTACGCCGTAGCATGCATTGCGGGAGGATTGATCTATTTTCTTTGCCAGTACCTGGCCTTTCCTTCAGCCGTGGTCGAAACAATCACTGCCGTTTCGGTTATCCTGCTGAGGCTGATCGCTGTGCGTTTCCACCTCCATCTGCCGGTATTAAAAAACAATTACACAGGAGAGCCGGACGAAAAGTTATAAATATTTTTTTCCGGGTGTCGTTTATGGAGAAATAATATTACTTTTGCATGAAATTAATAGATCTATTAAATATTTCAATTAACACATGCCGCAAGATATCCCGATGGAACAATTGATCGTGGAAACAGCAGAAAGGTTGTTTCTGGAGAAAGGATTTGCGATGACCTCCACCACGGAAATAGCAAAGGAAATCGGGTGCAACCAGGCATTGGTTCATTACTATTTCCGTACGAAAGCAAAATTATTTGAAGCGATATTCGAAAAGAAGATTAAGTTATTCATCGGACCTTTTATTGACTTATACCGCGACGATGTTCCCTTTGAGGAATACCTTCGCAGCATGATCGAAAAGCATTTTGACCTGATAAAGGCAAATCCCAAAATTCCGTTTCTTTTTTTCAATGAAATGCTCACAAATCCGGCAAGAATGGAGTATTTCCGCACCAAACTGTCGGAGCTTCCGCGATCGGTTTTAGCTAAAATGGAGGGAAAGCTTCAGGCCGAAATTGCACAGGGACATATCCGGCCGCTTTCGACCTTCGATTTAATGATTTCCATTTTTTCGCTCAACGTAACCCTTTTCATGATGGCTCCGATGGTGCAACAAGGATTCAATCTGAGCGACCGGGAAATGGAGCAACTTATCGAGCACCGGAAAAGTGAAAATGTACTGATCATTTTAAGAAGCCTCCGTCCGCTGATTGAAAACGAGAACCACTAAAGCTACCCGTCGTACCATGAACAAATTATTTTACATCGTCATCCTCCTCCTCGGATTTCAGTATCAGACTTTAACGGCGCAGTTAACACTGGAGCAGTGCCAGCAAAAAGCCCGCGACAATTATCCGCTGGTAAAGCAGTATGCATTACTCGGGCAATCGGAAGCATACAGCCTGGCCAACCTGTCGAAGGGTTACTTACCTCAACTCTCGGTAAGTGCACAGGCTACTTATCAATCCGACATCACCTCCTTGCCGCCCGAACTGGGACAAGCCTTGGGCCAGGTACTGGGCCGTGAAGTCCATTTCGAATCGATAGATAAAGACCAGTACCGGTTAACTGCCGAGCTGAAACAGCTGATCTGGGACGGCGGAAACCTGCGTTCGCAACAACAAGCCGTCCGGGTGAGCGGCAAACTGGAGAAACAAAAACTGGAAGTCGATTTATATGCATTAAAAGAGCGGGTGAATCAGCTGTTTTTCGGTATTCTGGCCCTTGACGAGCAACTGGTGCAGGTAGATTTACTCCTCGGCGAATTGGCCGCGAACCAGGGAAAAATCGTAGCTTATATGCAAAATGGGATGGCCAGTCAGCCCGACGTGGATGCAATACGGGTCGAACAACTAAAGGTTTCGCAACGAAAAGCTGAACTGACGACTGCCAGGCAGGCCTTCAGAACCATGCTGACGGCCTTCACGGGTGATGCTGCAGCCTCGAAAGCTGAGCTGATAAAACCCGGGATTCCGTTGGAAGATACCCTTATAAAACGTCCCGAATTGAAATTACTGGAGCTTCAGAACGAGCTGTACACCAGCCAGGAGCGGATCGTCCGTGCTGCCAACCGGCCGGCGATCGGAGCCTTTCTGCAGGGCGGTTATGGCAACCCGGGACTCAATATGCTGGTACCCGGCTTTACTCCCTGGTATATGGCCGGTGCCCGGTTAAGTTGGAATATCGGCGGTTTATATACGCAGAAAAACAGTTTGAATAAAATTGCAGTAAACAAGCAACAAGTTGACATTCAAAAAGAAACATTTCTTTTCAACACCCGGCTGAAAGCCGAACAAGTACGTCATGACATTGAAAAATTCAGAGAACAGCTCAAAAGCGACGAGGAAATTATTCTGCTCCGAAACACGATCAAAAAATCGGCCGAGTCGAAAGTAGAAAACGGCACCCTGTCGGTGACCGATCTGCTACGGGAAATAACCGCCGAAAATGCAGCCCGGCAGGAGAAGTCGCTGAGAGAAATACAGCTATTGATGGCCGTGTATCAGCTAAGGGTAATTCTTAATTATTAATTATAAATCGATATACATAATGAAGACCTTTCATCTGATCGTACTTGCACTGGTAATAGCAGCCTGCAGCGACAAAAACGGAAGCTACGATGCCTCGGGCACCTTCGAAGCCACCGAGATCCTGGTTTCGGCCGAAACCACCGGGAAAATTCAGGAATTCGCCATCCGTGAAGGCCAACAGCTTGCCGCCAATCAGCAGGTAGGGCTTATCGACAGTATACAGGTGTACTTGCGTAAAAAACAACTTCTTAATTCGGTAAAGGCCCTTCGGAGCAGGCATCCCGAAATCCGCAAGCAAATAGCGGTGATCGAGCAGCAGATTACGACACAGAAGAACGAGAAAAAAAGAATTGAAAACTTAGTTTCGGCCAATGCCGCCAATCGCAAACAACTCGACGACATAACGGCCCAGATTGCCCTGCTCGAGAAACAATTGGCTGCACAGCAATCGACCTTAGCCATTACGTCGAAGGGTATCGACGAAGATGCAGCTACCCTGGCGGTGCAGGTCGAGCAAATCGACGACCAGCTGAAGAAATGCAGGATCGTCAATCCGGCGGCCGGCACCGTACTGGTTAAATATGCCGAAGCCGGCGAGTTGGCGGTGCCTGGCAAAAGTTTATATAAAATTGCCGATTTAGAGACGATGCTCTTCAGAGCTTACGTCACCTCGGGGCAACTTACGAAACTTAAAATCGGGCAGCAGGTGATGGTTCACGCCGATTTCGGAGAAGAAACACGGGCATATCCCGGGGTAGTAGAATGGATTTCGGGAAAGTCGGAATTTACTCCTAAAACCATACAAACGCAGGACGAACGGGCCAACTTGGTGTATGCAGTAAAAATCGCCGTAAAAAACGACGGATACCTGAAAATAGGAATGTACGGACAAGTAGATTTACAGCTTGAAAAATAAACGATGAAACTGCACCGGGCCACGAAAAAAGACAATCCCCAACCCAGCCGGTCGTCGGGCACAGCTGCTCCGGCCGGCTCAACGAGCAGCTATTCGGTGGTATGCCAATCGGTAACAAAACGGTATGTCAACAACACTCCCTTTGAAAAAACGACTGTTTTAGCAGTGGAGGAGGTGAGTTTTGCGGTAGAGCGCGGCGAACTGTTCGGGATCATCGGTCCCGACGGAGCCGGAAAAACCACTCTTTTCCGCATCCTCACCACCTTGTTGCTGGCCGACAGCGGCACCGTATCGGTCGAGGGAAAGGATGTCGTACACGACTTCAGAAAGATCCGCAATGAAGTAGGCTATATGCCCGGACGTTTTTCGTTGTATCAGGATCTGACGGTGGAAGAAAATCTGAATGTTTTTGCCAAGGTATTTAAAACTACGATTGAAGAAAATTACCACCTGATCGAAGACATCTACCGGCAACTGGAACCCTTCAAAAAAAGAAGAGCCGGTAAGCTTTCGGGAGGGATGAAACAAAAGCTGGCCTTGTGCTGCGCCCTGATTCACAAACCTACGGTATTATTTCTCGACGAACCCACTACCGGAGTCGATCCGGTATCGCGCAAGGAATTCTGGGGCATGCTGGCCCGGTTGAAAGAAGAGAAAATAACCATTCTCGTTTCGACGCCCTATATGGACGAAGCCAGTATGTGCGATCGTATTGCTCTTATCCAGCAGGGACGCATTCTTCAGATCGACACGCCCCGCGCCATCGTCAGCCGGTTCCCCCATCCGTTGCTGTCGGTCCGGGGCAATCAGCCTTCGAAGCTCCTGCACGACCTTCGTTCCATTCCCGGAGTACGATCGTGTTTTGCCTTCGGCGACGCACACCATGTAACCACCGGCGATAAAAGCTTATCCACCGACGGTCTGCTCGAACAGCTACGGCAGCTGGGCCATTCAGAAGTAGTGATACAACCCGTCGAGGCATCGGTGGAGGATTGTTTTATGGAACTGACGCGGGGCGAATCCGGATTAACAACCGAGAAAAGATGAAAAGTACAACACGAGATATTGTAATTTCGGCACAACAGCTCACCAAGAAATTCGGTCGCTTCACAGCTGTCGATGCTATCAGTTTTGACGTGTACAAAGGTGAAATTTTCGGATTTCTGGGAGCCAACGGAGCAGGGAAAACCACCGCCATGCGTATGCTGAGCGGACTGAGTGCCGCCACTTCGGGGCGGGCCACCGTTGCAGGATACGACATTAACACCCAACCCGAGCAAATCAAGAAAACCATCGGCTATATGAGTCAGAAGTTTGCCTTGTACGACGACCTCAAGGTATGGGAAAACATCCGTCTCTATGCAGGTATTTACGGCGTTCCCGAAAAAGAGATAGCACCCCGTACCGACCGGCTGCTGGAGCAGCTCGGTTTCGAAAACGAGCGCAATACGATGGTAAAATCCCTGCCTTTGGGCTGGAAACAAAAATTAGCCTTTTCGGTGGCCATTTTTCACGAACCTACCGTCGTATTTCTGGACGAACCTACAGGAGGAGTCGATCCTGCTGCAAGGCGCAATTTCTGGGAGATGATTTACGATGCTGCCGCCCGTGGCATCACCGTATTTGCAACCACCCACTATATGGATGAAGCTGAATATTGCGACCGGGTATCGATCATGGTCGATGGAAAAATTGAAGCGCTCGACAGCCCTGTGCAACTCAAACAAACTTACAATGCCCGCACCATGGATGAAGTTTTTCATCAGCTGGCCCGTACATCCACCCGTAAAGCCGATTAAGATGAACCAGTTCCTGACCTTCGTTCAAAAAGAGTTCTATCATATTTTCCGCGACCGGTGGACCACCATCATCCTGCTGTTGTTGCCCGTGGTAATGCTGATCTTGTTTGGATTTATGATGACCACCGAAGTGAAAAACACCCGTGTGGCTATTTTCGATCCTTCGAGAGATATTGCTACCCAGGGCATTATAAACAAATTCACGACCAGCGAATACTTTATCGTTGAAGGGTATATTGACCACCCCCGCGAAATAGAGGCTCTTTTCAGAAAAGGCCGGATAGGACTTGTGCTGGTGTTTAGCGAACGGTTTCACGAGAACTGGATGCATACCGGTGAAGCACAGGTACAGCTTATTGCCGATGGGTCCGATCCGAATACCGCCTCTACGCTCACTATGTATGCCACTCAACTGATTAATGCGTACCGGCAGGAATCGCTCGATCTCCCGCAGACACCTCTGCAATTGACGCCCGAAATAAAATTATTGTACAATCCGACGCTCAAAGGCTCCTATAATTTCGTACCCGGCGTAATGGGCATGATCCTGATGTTGATTTGTGCCATGATGACTTCGGTATCGATAGCCCGCGAGAAGGAAACCGGAACAATGGAAGTATTATTGGTATCGCCCATGAAGTCGATTCAGATTATTATTGCCAAAGTGGTACCCTATTTTTTTATCTCCGTTATCAATTTAACCACGGTGCTGGTTCTGTCGGTATTCGTATTGGGCATGCCGGTCAACGGAAGTCTCGGGCTATTGATTTTTATCTCGCTCATCTATATCTTTGTATCGCTGGCCTTGGGCTTACTCATTTCGTCGGCCGTCGACAGGCAAATGGTGGCATTGCTGATATCGGCCATGGTGCTGATGCTTCCCGTCATCATGTTGTCGGGCATGATGTTCCCCGTCGAAAACCTGCCGGGTGTACTTCGTTGGATGTCGCATGTGATACCGGCCAAATGGTATATGATAGCAGTGAAGAAAATAATGATCGAAGGTCTCGGATTCGAGGCGGTAGCCCGCGAATTCGTTATCCTGTGCTCCATGGCCGTACTACTGATAACAGCTAGTGTCAAACGTTTCAAATACCGGCTCGAATAAAATGATCAAGTACCTGATTGAAAAAGAATTCAAGCAATTTTTCCGCAACACCTTTCTTCCGAAAGTGGTGGTGGCGTTACCCTTTTTTGCCGTACTTATTTTTCCCCTGGTAGCCAATTTTGACGTGGGACACATCAACCTCAGCATCGTCGACAACGACAAAAGCCCCTACTCCGCCCAACTGATTCAAAAAGTAGCCTCGTCGGGTTATTTCAGCATCACCGACGTGTCGGCCGGCTATGCCGCCGCCCTGAAAAGTATCGAGAACAACACCGCCGACGCCATCCTGGAGATTCCCGGCAGGATGGAAGCTACCCTGGTACGCGAAGGAACAGCCAAGGTGCTGATTTCGGCCAATACCGTGAACGGAATGAAAGGCGGATTGGGAAGCGCCTATTTGAGTTCCATCGTTGCCGACTTCAACGCGCACATCCGCAGCGAGCTGATGCAGGTAAAAAGCGGCAGGGCGGTGCCGGCGCTGAACATCGTACCTATGTACAAATTCAATCCCCGCCTGGTGTATAAAGTATACATGATTCCGGCCATCATGATCATGATACTGGCAGTGGTGGGCGGTTTCCTGCCTGCACTGAACATCGTGAGCGAAAAAGAAAGCGGCACCATCGAGCAGATGAATGTAACGCCGGTGAGTAAATTTCAGTTTATCGTAGCTAAACTCATCCCGTACTGGGTAGCTGGCTTTGTAGTGCTCACCATCAGTTTTCTTGCGGCCTGGGTGTTCTACGGGCTGCTTCCGGTAGGAAGTTTTGTTACCTTATACTTCTTCACCAGTTTGTTTATACTGGCTATCTCCGGCTTCGGATTGGTGATTTCCAACTACGCCGCCACCATCCAGCAAGCCATCTTCATGATCTTTTTCTTTATCATCACCTTTATTTTCATGAGCGGGCTCTACACGCCGGTAGCCAGCATGCCCCTGTGGGCACAACAACTAAGCATCATCAGCCCTCTGAAATACATCATCATGGTGTTCAGGCTGGTATACCTGAAAGGAAGCACCCTTCCCGATCTGGCCGTACCTTTTGCCGCGTTAAGCGGCTTTGCGGTTTTTTTTAATGGCTGGGCCATATTGAGTTATCGAAAAAAGAACTAAAAATACGACACGACAATGAAACCATTTTTTCTGCCCCTTGTACTTTTCGCCCTTACCGTTCAGGCTGTTGCACAACATAAACACAACAGGGAAGCCGAACCGGTACTCATCCAGGTATCCAACAAAGCAGTGGTGCAAAGCATCTTTCCCGCTGCTACCAAAGTGGAAAAAGTAAACGAATTCTGGTACAAAATAATCGACGACGCCAACAAACTGTACGGCTACGCCATGAACAGTACGAATCATTGCCAGGATGTGATGGGCTATAACAATACTACGCCGGTGATGATAATTACCGACACCCATTTCATTATCAAAAAAATAGCTTTGCTATCGCATTACGAAACACGGGGCTATGTGCGACGCATGCAACAGAACGGGTTTTTTAATGCCTGGGACGAATTACCGCTGACGGAGGCGCTCACCGTGGAGCCCGACGGATGGAGCGGCGCTACCGTCACAGCCGAAGCCGTAAAGAAAAACATCCATTACATGCTTGCCAAAGGGCTCACGGTACTGCCCACCGCATCGAAAAAGAAATAATGTAAAAAGGCGGAACCTTTCGATTCCACCTTTTCGTTAACACATACAATTAATCACTTAACCACTACTTCAAAAGTCTCCATGATTATGCCCCGGTCGCGCGCCACCAGCGTATCCCTGGTAGCATACCGCCTTGCGCCAAAATCGATCGCATAGTCGAGATACAAGGCATCGCGATCTTTATTCCCCCAGCTTTTCAGTTCGCTTTTCTTCTTAAACGACCCGGTTCCGGTAGCGGTCACTCCTGCCGTACGCGAACCGATCGTGCAATTCCCGTTCGCATCGAAGATAAGCTCCAGCGAAGCCTGGTTGACCACATTCCCGTTCGCATCGTAATACTTGACCGGAAAATCGATTTTGGACAGCGATACGGTCGACAGCTTGCACAATTCATCGTTTTCAACAGCCGGCCGATGACGAACCGAAGTCGTGGTAACGCCCCCCGATGTAATTTCATCCTTTCCCCGGCGCAGGTAGCTTCCATCCCAGGTATTGATGTAGCGCACAGCATACAACACATAATCTTTGGGCAACGTAATCCAGTGGTCGGCCTGGTTTCTGTTGGGCGAATCGACGGTAGGAACAGCCTCCCCGGTAAGAATATAGTCGGCTCCCGACACTTTTTTCATCACCACCGGGATCACGTAATTCCGGCTCAACGCCAGCGGATCGTTAAAGAATGCATCCGTCAGTTTGATCTCGACACCCCCGATGATCGAACCGGCAGGTATTTTTATCTTCGAATCGGCCAGTTCGTAATACGAAGCAGGCATTACCTGCACTTTTGCATTATTGTTTTTGAAATACAAATTCCTGCACAATACCGAATCCACCTCCACATCGATCACCACGTCTTTTTTATTGGTATACCTGCCACCCCAGGTTGCCATCAGCTTCACCTTATGCGCATTGTCCAGTTCGTTGTTGTAAAGTGTCTCGCCCAGGGTGAGCGTACGCACCGGATACTGATAGGCAAAATATACCGTGGAATAATCGAAATCCGGAAATTCCTGTTCTTCATTGCTGCACGCAACAAGGGTCAGCGCCATCAACGAAAGTAAAAAATATTTCTTCATATACATAATCATCTAATTTTAAAATTCAAGTAACTTACCATCCCGTATTCTGTTTCAGGTTACTCCACTTCAAGGTCTCGCTCAAAGGAATCGGACCATAGTACATGTAGTTTTCAAACGAACGGTTTTCGACTGCAACCCCGAGTCCTTCAGCACCCAGATCGACCGTCCCGTTCGACACTCCGATACCGCGGGCCATAACGTTCAGGTTTTCCTTCCAACGGCGTAAATCCCAGAACCGGTGACCTTCGAAGCAAAGCTCCAGACGACGCTCGTTGCGAATCAGGTCGCGCATTTTCGCCTTATCGGCCTTTACCGATTCCAGGTAGGCATCGCCCCCCGTAATACCGGCGCGTATGCGAATTGCCTTGATAACATCGTAGGCCGAAAACGACACCCCGGGAGCAGTCCCCGTAGGGCCATACGCTTCGTTGGCAGCCTCGGCGTATATCAGGTATAACTCGGTATACCGGATGCGGGCAAAATAGTTTTTCTCGGTTTTCGCACTGTTCGGATCGAGATTGGTCGATTCCTTCATCAGCTTGCGAAGGTAATATCCCGTACGGGTCGACTTACCGGTTTCCTTATTGATCACGTCGTCGGTAGAGCCCGAAGCAATATTGATGACCGTACTGTTGGGGCCAAAAGTGCTTTGATTAAACAGGATATACTTGCGCAAACGCGGGTCACGGTTCGCGTACGGATTCGCAGGATTGTAGTTGGCATTTACATCGCCGATGGGGTAACCGTTGATAGCCGGAAAAGCGTCGACCAGGTTTTGGGTCGGATTCACCCGCCCATTGCCGCGCAACGACGGCGGATAATTGTTCGTTTCCAGGCTGTTGGACTCGCCCACCGAAGTACGCCATAGGATTTCAGGAGGATTGGTACCCTTATCGAGGGAGTTGATAACCGTCATGTCGTTGTACCAGGTTCCACCGGTCGACGACAAGCCGCCCACGCCGCCTTTTTTAGCGATCAGTCCGGCAGCAGCTACAGCAGCCTCGTTCCAACGTGTTCCTTCTCCATTAAGAAAAGCAGGACTGGCAGCCAGCAAAGCGGTCTGGGCTTTGACGGCCGTAGCAATCAATCCGTTCATCCGGCCCCTGAACTTCTCGCCCATCACGCGGTTATACGTTACCACCTCCGTTGCCGGAATGCCCATCTCCACGTATTTCGCCGGTACGGGCTGAGCGTTGATATCGATGTCCTGGTATTCTTCCGGCAGCAGTTTGATGGCTTCCTCGATATCGGCATAGATCTGCGAAACGGTGGCCACATAGCTGGCGCGAGGTAAATTGAAATCGGCTTTTTTATCCTGTTGCTGCAAAATCAAAGGAACGCCCAGCAACTCGCCATCGCTCCATCCGCCAAACGATTGCAGCAGATAGTAATAATAAAGCGCACGTAAACCATAGGCTTCGCCCCGAATGCGAATCGTAAACAACTCACGGGCATGTTCATTTTCGGCCCAATCTACCTTATCGGCTTCTTCAATCAGCGTATTCAGGTATAAGATGGCGCTGTAGCACTGGTTCCACCGGTCGACCGCGAAATAGTTGTTCGACGACCACTGACCGGTAGCCAGTTTCATATACCCATTGTTGGGGTCGTTGCTTACCGCATCGTCGGTAGCCACTTCGTTGAACGAATACCCATTGGTTGGAATCTGCGAATAAGCAACCGCAATCATCCCTTCGGCAAACGAAGCTTCTTTATACATAAAGTCTTTGGTCAGATTGTTCTCCACCGAAGGTTCGAACATCTCGCTGCATCCCGCCAGGGCAACAACGGCCACCATCAGAGCTAAAATATTTTTTTTCATCATACTTTCGATTTTTTCAAATTTTAAAACTGCGCTTTTACACCTAAATTGAAGAACCGGGTTTGCGGGCTGCTACCGATGTTCATTTCCATCAATTTACGTTCTTTGGCAATCACCAGCAAATCGGCACCGCTTACATACACCCCGACTTCCGACACTACGGATTTACGAAGCCATTCCTTGGGGAAATCGTACGAAAGCTGTACTTTCGACAGGTTGAACCGGTCGTTTTTGTACATCCAGTAATCGGAATCGCGGAAGTTATTGTCCGATGTTGTGGAAGTAAGACGCGGATAGGTCGCCGATTCGGGGTTGGTAACGAAGAGTTTGCCATTATCGTCGGTTCCCAGGATACTTCTTCCCCACACCACCTCTGAATATTTACGATCGCCATAAATCCATTGGTAACTGTTGTTTTTCATTGCATAACCGCCAAACCGTCCGTTGGCAACGGCAAACAAGGTGAAATTATTCCATTTCAGCGTCAGATGCATCCCCACCGAAAGCGGCGAATTCCAACGACCCAGGTACTCCACGTCTTTCCCGTCGATAATACCGTCGCCTGTAATATCCACGTATTTGATATCGCCGGGTTTCACGGCTCCGAGCGAATGGATCAGGTTCCGATCGGCAATTTCCTGCTCGTTCTGGTAGATCCCCAGCGAGCGCATGCCATAAATCCCGTCGATCGGATTACCCTGGCGGCGTTGGTTTTCAAATTCAACCGATTCGTTTCTTTTCAGGGCCTTGGTTTCGTAATACAATCCGTTGACGCCTGCAATAAGGTCCACTTGCCCCAGACGTGCCGAATAATTGACTCCGAAATCGAAACCGGTGCGTTGATCGGCATTGAAATTATCGTAAGGCACCATATTGGTCGACGAATACACAAAATAACTCGGGTAGATGGTCGAACTTTGCACGGGCAGACCGTCCATGATGCTGTTAAAATAGGTGGCCGACAGTTGCAGCTTTTTATCGAGCAGCGAAGCATTGAACCCGAAGTTCACCTCTTTCCGTTTCACGAAGGTAAGATCGGGATTGCCGCCACGCACAACATAAGTGCCATTGCGGGAGCTCCCCTCCTGCCAGCTGTTCCAGCCGGTGCGCTGGTAGATTTCGGAAAAGAGGTAGTAACTGGTAAAATCGAGATCGGTATTGACGATACCTGCCGAAGCATTGATTTTGAGATCGTCGAAAAGCTCCGAACCGGCCAGAAACTCTTCGCCCGTGAGGCGCCATGCCAGCGAAAGAGTCGGCGAAAAACCACGACGGGAAGCACCCGGAGCAAAACGGGTGGAATACACCATATTACCGCTGAAATCGGCATAATACTTTTGAGCATAATTGTAACCGGCATGTAAACCGAGATTAGCCGCAATATTATCCTGATAGACCTGCGAAATCGACTCCATGGCAGCACGGCCGTTCAACACGGCCGATACGTGATGTTCTCCGCCGAAACTGTTGTTGTAATTGAGGCTACCGGTGAAAAAGGTATTCTGACGAAGGTACGAACCCGACAAATTGCGTGTACGGGCCACCTTGTCCTGATTGATTTTGGTAAGCTCTCCGATAAACTCATTCCCTTCGGCATCCTGCCACCACTTAGCTTCGTGTACCGCGTAGGTATTATTGTTGACCGACAGATTGAAGCTCGACAAATAATCGACACCAAACTGCGTACTGAACGATAGTCCTTTCAGAAGAGCCGCCAGGTTAATATCCACACCGGCATCGAACTTAAAATTCCGGCTGGAATAGGTACTACTGCCTTTGGTAAGCATTTCGGCAAAAGGATGCGTCTGGTGATTCATATTCCCCCCGATCAGGTACTTATCGTCGATGAGGAACGAACCGGAAGCAACCAACTCGTCGAGCAGCAGTTGCCCGGCTTCGGTCTCTCCTTTGAGGTAGCTGAGAGGAATCAGGGGGGTGTAGCGATGGGGCCGTAAGGTAGAAGCATTGTTCCAGTAATTACCCTGCGCCCCTTTACTATCGTAAAACACCATGGTCGCATTGATACGGCTCGTAATAAAATCGTTGATTTTAATATCCAGATTACCCCGCACATTCATCCGGGTAGTGGCATCGTTGGCGCCTTCGCCCACACTCAGCAACGAAGTGTTGTTGCTCATTCCTATATTGGTATAGTAGCGAGCCCGCTCGTTTCCTCCTACAAATTCGGCAGTTACATCCGAACGGTTCGAATATTTCCGCAGGTAATCGGGCGAATAATAATCGATATCGGGGAAGCGGTACGGATTGCGTCCCGAACGGTAGTTATCAATCGTCAGTTCGGGTGTCGAGCCGTCAAACAACGGACTGAGACCATCGTTCCGGCGAGCTTCGTTATACAGCTCCATGTAATCGGCCGAACCCAGATAGGTAGGATACGCTTTGGGAGCATGAAGGCCGGTATTCACACGCACCTTGATATAATCGGTATTGGCAGTACCTCTTTTGGTGGTGATCACGATAGCACCGCGGGCGGCATGACTGCCGTACAAAACGGTTGCCGCAGCTCCTTTGAGCACCGTAATCTGTTCGATTTCGGTGGGAAGCACGTTGTTGGCATCGCGAGGCACACCATCCACGATCACCAGGAACGAATTGTTACCCCATATATTGCCGTTGAAGCCGGGAATATACGACATGAGATTGTCGAGGCTGTAGGTATTGTAATTCTTTTCCAGAATTTCCGGCACATGAATGGCATCGACATCGTTCATTACATCGGTGCGCTTCACACTACGGAGTGCCACCTGAATCAGTTCGTCGCCCCTGGATGGATTCGTATTTTGCTCTTCCAGGGCTACAGGTAGTTCTTCAACTGCCTTTCCTTTCGCTTTGGCATCGGCAGCATGAGTGGCAAACAAGCAGTTTGCAAGCAAGGCCAACGATAAAAACAGTCCTATTTTTATATGTTTCATTGTATTCGTTTTATAGTATATATCAATAGATAGCATGCATTACCAACCCGGATTTTGCGGGAACTCGAGGTACATAAAAGTATCGGCTTTTTTCAAAGGGAGCCAATAGTGTTTTTGATCGAACTTCCGCTCCAGAATAACCCGTTCGGTGATACCCACCACCTCATTGGCCGTAGCATCCGTTTTATTGAAGCGGGTTTTGCTCCGGCGGGTAAATTCAATGGCTTTCTTATAGGTATAAGGAGCTTTATCGAGCAGCAACCAGCGGCGCAGGTCGTTGAACCGGTGGCCTTCATAGGCCAGTTCCACGGCCCGTTCACGCCGAATTTCCGACATAAAGGCGTCGACACTGCTCAGGAATTTCGCATGTACATTATCGACTCCGGCACGGGCGCGCACCTTGTTGACAGCTTCGACAGCAGTGAGATTCACTTTATCGGATTTGCCATTTGCACTATTGGTGGCATACAGGGCAGCTTCGGCATACATCAGGTACACATCGGCCAGGCGCACCCAGGGCACATGAATCACATGACCCGACCATTTGGCATCGAACCGGTTTACACCATCCGGATTATACTTACGAAGCAGATAACCCGTAGTACTTCCTGCCTGAGGATTTCGGTAGGTAATCGGATCGTCGACCGACGAATAGGTAAATAAGTTCGCATACCGCCATCCTTCCTGTTCGGCCGTGAGCGTTCCCTGTACCATTTGCTGCGTGTCGAATGCAAACGTTTTATAAAAGCGGGGGTCGCGGTTGCGCCACGGGTAACTCGGATTATAACCCGATTCGGCGCCGGCAACATTCGACAAATGTCCTTCGCCCGGAACAAAATCGTTGATAGGCAATCCGTTTTTCATCCCGAAATAGTTGGCATAATTGGCCGTAGGATAGAACGACCAACTGCGGCCAAACAGGATATTGGCGGCCAGGTACTGGTGATTGAGCGACCATCCGGTGCCCCCGTAATGCGGCCCTTTGAAAATCACTTCCGTTTTCGAGGTCAGATCGCCGGGATTCGTAATTTTACCGGGCGTGATTCCCGTCGTCGTCATCCACGATTCGGCATATTTCGAGAAATCGTTGAGTGCATACCGGGTTTGACCGGTTTCGACCAACTCGAGGAATTCGCCAAAGGCGTCGGCTGCCTTGCGGGCATAGTCGGTATTGTACCCAGTGCTTCCGGTCAGTTGCTTGTTCATGAGCGGACTGGCAGCCCATAAATAATTTTTACCCAGGTAGGCCAGCGCCATAGCCTTGTTGATGCGGTATTCATTCCCCGCGGTAGTGCCGATATCGTACCAATGCAAGGGCAGCAAATCGGCTGCTTTGCGAAAATCGGCCGCTGCTTTGTCGGCACATTCGTGATAGGTTTCGCGAGGCAAATCCACTTTCTGCGACACATCCAGCACCCGATCGATATAAGGCAAACCGCCGAAGTACTGAATGAGCTGAAAGTGAAACCAACCGCGGAAGAAATACAACTGACCTTCGATCAGTTTACGTTCCTCTTCGGTACCATGAAACTTATCGAGATTGGCCAGACCGATATTCGCTTTGGCGATTCCCACCCAAGCCAACGGCCAGAGCGCTTTCTGCCAGCGAGTATCGCCTGCGTTTCCATTGTTGGTGCTGGTCGAAACAGGATCGCGGTCGAGCCAGGTATCGTTGGGCGCATATTCGCGTTGCCACGCCCAGAAATTCCCCAAATCGAGTTTGCTGATCAGGATGTTCTGATTCACCCCGTTCAGGCTGTAATGTTCCTCTTCGCCCCAGTTGAAACTATTGTTGTATTGCTGGTTGGCAAAATCGGGTATACAATGGTACAATTCTTCAACAAATCCCTGAAAATTGAAGAAGTTCTTGAAGGCATCTTCCGGACTCACATCCGTCATCGGCTCTTTGTCGAGGTATTCCTCACACGAAGCCACACTCACCGTTATCGAGGCAACGATAAGGTATATAAATATTTTGAATAACTTTTTCATTTTCAACTGCTTTAAAATGTCACTTTCAAACCTAAATTAAATCGCTTCATTGTCGGATAATGACTCACCTGCCATCCGCCTACGTTCGACTCGCGATCGTCGGGCATGTTCGACCAGAACAACAGGTTATTTCCATTCAGATACACCCGTAAGGCATTCAGTCCGATCCGTTTTACCGTTTTCGAATCGAAGGTATACGACACCTCAGCGTTTTTCAAACGAAGGTACGACCCATCGTAAAGGTAATGGTCGCCCCGGTATTCGCCGTAATTGGTGCTGGCGAGCGTAGGATTGGGAGCGTCGGGATTCAACTCTTCTTTCGACCACAGATTACCCTCGTAATAGGCCGTATTCATCCAGGGACGTGAAAAACTCGACAAACCGATCCAACGCGATACATTATTAACTCCGTAGAACTGAAGGAATACACTGAATCCTTTATAATCGACCCCGAAAGTAGTATTATAGGTATTTTGAGGATTGGACGAATACTCCGTGGGAGCCTTATCGTTATCGTCGATGATACCATCGCCGTTGAAATCGACCAGTACGTAGTTCCCCAGCATTTTGGAGGCGTCGTGGCTTTCAAACTGAGTAGTAGCGTATAACTCATCGGGAGTAGTATAGTAACCGTGCGTAATGACCGAACGGGTCTGACCGATGGCATAACCCGCCTGTTTACGGTAGGCCGGCAGCAATTGCGGATCGTCGCGTTCGATGATCTTATCCACCGCGTGGGTCATACTGGCATTGGCCCAGATACGCATTTTATTAGGTAGTACTTTGTTGAATTTCAGCTCTGCTTCGTAACCTTTCACTTCCACTTCACCCAGGTTGGCAAACGGTGCTTTCATTCCAAAGTAGGAAGGAATGGCCCGGTTGGTGCCGGCTACCAGAATATCGGTACGGTTGTCGTGGAAATAATCGAAGGCTCCCGAAATCAGTCCGTCGAACAGTGCGAAATCGACTCCATAATTCCGTTTGATTGCAGTTTCCCAGTGGATATCGGGATTTCCCAGCTGATTGAGCGAATACCAGGTGTAGGGACTCCGCGAGTTCTCGGTATCGCCCAGCCACGACGTTCCGCCGTAATTCCACAAGGTCATGTACAAAAAGCTGCTGCTCACATTATCGTCTCCTATCTGGCCGTACGAAGCTCTGAGCTTCAGCATATCGAGAAAGCTAAGGCTTTTCATGAATTTCTCTTCGCTTAGCATCCATCCTACAGCTCCCGACGAGAAAAACGCGAAACGATATTCGGGACTGAATTTCTCGGAACCGTTGTACGCGCCGTTGTATTCCGCGAAATACTTATTGGCATAATTGTATGTGGTACGGAACACCCAGTCCTCGCGGTAATTAGGAATAGCGCTACCACCGGCATTTTCTTCACGGGCTACGTTACCCATGGCCGTCACGTTATGGTTGCCAAACGAAGCGCCATAATTGAGCTGGGCCTGATACCGCAGGATACGGCGGGTATTCCAGTCCTGCATCGTACCCGCCTGGGTACTCCAGTTCACGTTTTCCTGCCAGTCGAAATTGGTATTTCCGTCGATATTATTCGGAATGAAGACTACCCCTGTTTTCGGATCAATCCACTTTTGATATACATCGCTATTATCACGCACGCCCCGGTCGGCCTCCATCGAATTGAAGTCCCACGACAACTTGGCATTCAAACTCAGTCCCTTGAGCAGAAATCCCAGATCCTGCTGCAACGCAAAGTCGGTATTGATGCGCGTCGTTGTCGACTGCTTCATCCCTTTGGTAGCAATCTCCATGGCCGAGTTGGGAGCATCGACGGCTTGCGGAGCATAATAACCCCAGGCGCCATCGGAATAGCGGGGGTAGTACACATCCGGCGACAACGAATAGGCTCCGTTCCACAGGCGGTATTCAAAATCGCTCCAGGGCGACTGTTTCACCCCGTACGAACCAAAAAGATTGACTTTGAACGAAGTGGTTTTGGTCAGTTGGAAATCGAGATTGGTACGCGTATTCAGGCGGTTAAACCCGAACCCGGTGCTGTAACCGCGGTTATTATCCTTCACGTCGAATAAGTCGCCTTCGTACTGATAGTCGAGCGCCGAGAAATACTTCACCTTACTGGTACCTCCCGAGATATTCACATTGGTATTGTACGACATGGCGAAATCCTTGAATAAATAATCGACCCAGTCGATATTCGGATAACGTTCGCGTTGCTCCTGCGTAGTTTGATTCCGGTACTGATCGATCGTACTTTGCGGAGTAATATAGGCCCACGACGAAGGTAACGAAGCCAGTTCGTATTCCACCAGACGGTTTTTCAACATCAATGCATCATACGCATCGAGCTTGCCCGGCAAGCGGGAAGCTGTTTTGACAGTGGAACTGAAGCCCACATCGATACGGGCCTTTCCTTCCTTTCCTCGCTTTGTCGATACCAATATTACCCCATTGGCTCCCTTCACCCCGAATACTGCAGTGGCCGAGGCATCTTTTAAAACGGAAATCGACTCTACCGAATTGATATCGACACTCGACAAAGGGCGTTCAATCCCATCGATGAGCACGAGCGGTTCGCTATTGTTCCATGAACTGGCCGCACGAATTAAAATCCGCGGATCTTCTTCGCCCGGCACCCCCGTGCTGCTGATGGTTACCACCCCCGGCAAATTACCGGTCAAGGCGGCGCCGAGGTTGCTTACCCCTCCGGTACGTTCCAGCTTATCGGCTCCGGTTTGAACGATCGAGCCTACAATACTCGCTTTTTTTTGCTGACCGAATCCTACGACAACCACTTCTTCGAGAATCAAATTGTTATCCTTCATCTCGACAGTGATCGAAGTACGTCCGCGCAAAGGCACTTCCTGGGTTTCCATCCCTATATAGGAAACTACCAGCACTGCATTGGCCGAGGGCACTTCGATTGAAAAACGCCCGTTGACATCGGTAACCGTACCGATTCCTGTGCTCGATTTAAGTACGACGGAAGCTGCAATAATTGGTTCTTTTGATGTATCGACCACCACACCTTTAACCAGGATATTATTTTGTGCCGCTAAGGTTGAAAAACAACCCGACACTAAAATAAATAAAGATACCGATATTGCTTTCAGCTTGCTGACCTTGATGAAATCATATCTCTTGTTATGAATAAATTGTTTCATTATATCTTCATTAATCTTTAACTTGGAATGAATATTTTTTTATGTGTATGCTAGTTGGAAACAGCGATCGCGTTTCCGGGTTCCATGGGTTTCAGCTGTAATCAATCGTTGGTGTCATATCAGAATTTTTTGAGGTTAACAATTATATTTTATTTATAGATACTGCCTGTATTTAATAGCTGTTTGTGTTTTCCTGCCCGAATCGGCCTTTATTACATACTTTTTAGCACTTTTTTCATGCACAAAAATAATCCATGCCCCACCGGAGCTTATCTAATTATAGATACTTTATTTCCAATATTAGATACAAGCTTGTAAAGCGGAATTCACATCAGGAGGCCGGACTGGAAAACACTACTTTATATGTTTTCACAACACCCTTAAAGTTGCATTTAACCAGCGCCGGTACCGACAGGGATGTCGCCTGTTCGATTTCGATGCTTACACCGGCGTGATTTGAAGTGGCTGCTACAACCGGGATGGAGGTGGTTCCGGCAGGAAGCTTTACCTCGGCTTCATACAAGTCGTAACCCATGATCCCGTTTTGATGGGTGGAACGAACCGGAAACGCAGGCATCCCGATATTCTTTCCATCGACCGTAATTTGGACAACAGGAACAAGCGGTCGGTCAATTGATTTAGATGCCGAACTGAATCCTAAGCCTTCGAAGTCGAACAGCGGTTCCTGACTTGCGGATTCGGCAACGAGAAAGATAGCATGTTTTTTATCCAGACCTTCGACGAAACGGGCTACATCGACCGTAAATTTCGTAAGCTCCTTTTTCGAGTTGGCCGGGACAATGATTTCGCCGATCTTTTTTCCCTTCCAGGGAGCAGTATCCCACGGGCCATCGAGCCACACATGTACTTTAAACGATGCAGCCGAGCGGGGTGTCAGAAAAAGATTAAAAGCCGTTTTATTACCTTTACGGGCACCTTCAAAGGCTTTCAATCCTTTCGTATCGCGCGGGAGGCCGCCAAATCCAAAATATTTAAATCCTGCGACGGATCCGTTTCTCATATTGGTGATGGGCATATGATTATCCCAGATATCCCATGAATCCTGCTGCATCGACACATCGGACAGGTAACAGGCATACCCTGCAGAGTAGTACTGATACGGATCGAGTCCGTACATATGAAAACCTTCCGAAGTCACCTCAGCTCCTTTGTATTCGACTCCCTGAGCATCTTTCACACCCCAAATCCGATCGGCGGCATAGGGATCGTACCCTCTGATTACGGCTGTTCCTCCTTCGGCCACAGGTTTATCGTCTACCTGTATCGTCACAGGAGCTACAACAGCCTGGCGTGCAAAGCCAAAATTCCGGGGTGGACGATGGTAAAACACATACCACTGGCCGTTGATTTGCTCGATACTACCGTGCGTATTGTGTCCGCCGTTGGATGTTTGAATCCGCGAACCGTCTTTATTCAATACTGGCCCCCGCGAATCGATGAGCACACCCCCGCTTTTCCACGGGCCCAGCGGCGAATCGGCAACAGCATAACGCAAGGTCGAATTGGAACTGCTCACACCATATTCGGGCCCGGAGTAACCGCTGAAAACAGTGATGTATTTATTGCCAACCTTACGAATCGACGAAGCTTCGAAAAAATTAAAGGTGCCCAGGTCCTGGCCGGCATATACATTCGGGTATACCGTGCCTTGAGGATCGCGTATCGCCCCGTAGCGCGAACTGGCCGGAAGCAGGTAGGGAATGATGTCGGTACCCGGACGGAGCGAATACATTGTATTTTGATCTAACTGAGCCGCCAGCGAGCGTTGAAACCCCCAGAAAGCATAGGCCCGGAACCCGATTTCAAAATCGGGATCGGCAGGATCGGTAATGTATTCGATATATACGGCAGGATCGAAACCCAAAATACTTCCCGGAACCGTACGCGTTCCATCTTCGGTAAGATTGATGGGCGTGAAAGGACCATCGGGACGAGCACCTTTAGCCACCATCGCTTCGCGGTTGCGACCGCGACTATGCGGATACAGGTAATACTCCTTTGTTCCGTCCCTGCGTTTCACTTCCACCAGGTCGGGAGCGTACATCACATCCCACTGCCCTTCGATGTGGTACGAAAATATCGGCCCTTCGTCCCTCCATTCCGATAAATTTTCGACCGGAGCCGACCACATCCGTATATCGGGTCCGCAATAACTCGTGAAACGCAAATCATGCGAACCAATTATATAAGCCCGGTAGAAACCGGGTTTATCGGGATCTTCAAAAACACGCGGTTCTCCATCGGGTAAATGTTCCCATAGCGGGAGATAAGGATTCCCGGCCGTACGGTGTACGAATTTATTTACCGTCCGTTTACTTTCGGCTTTCACCGCCACGCAACCCGACAACATCAGCATAAAAACCAACAATTTACCAACACTCACTAATTTAAAAGCCTTCATTTATTATTCAATTATGATTATTTTACCGTCGAGTTTGACCTGATACTGGGCGACTCATCCATAAACAGATAGGAGTTTTTGTACCCTCCGAAGTCGACCACGATTTTTTGGAATACGATACCCGGATCCAAGGGAGTCAGTGTGAGTACCTGCATCCCGTCTGCCGATGCCGGCACCTCCAGCTTCACCTTCTTCTCCACCACTCTGCGGGCAACGGTAGGGTAGAATACCGAATAGATATTTTCCGGTTTTTCGTTCAAATCGGCATTGAAATTTACCGTTTGCGATTCTCCTCCCTCCCATCCGACCTGGTATCGATGTCCATCCAGATTGGCAAAAGCGAGGGTCGATTTTACCACTACGTGAACCGTAACGGTTTTCACTTCGGCCGGAAGTTTCATTTTATAACTTACGGATGCACCGGCTACCGGCTCCGAATAAGGCATGACCGCCATACCACTCAGGGTACGTCCCGAATGGGGAATCACGGTCCAGCGGGCATGGGCGGCATGCTTCAGTTCGTAATAGTGTTCGGCCTCGATCGACACATACCCATTACCGGGAGTAAAAACGTACTTTCCGACAGCAGTTCCGGGATTTTCGATTCTGAAAACCTCCGGCATCTTATTCGCCGGAAAATTATCGTTCCACGACGTGTAGCCAATCTTTTTCTGGATCATCATATTTTTCCATTTCCCATTGGCCATCACATGGTTGTAATCGTATTCCAACTCGGCATCACGTTTAAACGTGCGTACCACCTTATCGGCCCACGCATTGGCTTGCGGATTATTCGCGGCATACAACTGATGATTCATGGCCTGCGAATAATACATCTCGTAAAGATTGGCCATCGCCTGAACCGGAAACAAAATCAATTGCTTGTAGGCATCGCGGAACTCCGGCTTCAGCGTGAGGTATTGCCGTAATGCTTCGGCCTCGAGTTTCAGGTATTCGTCCGATACCTTTTTCCACTCTCCGGTTTCGAGATTATAGGTTGTACGATCGAGCATTTCGGCAGTAACCCGACCGTTGTATTTGCTGTACAGGTTTAAAATGCGCATCGCTTCGTCGGCCTGATCGGACCCGAATTGTTGCGCACAAAATGCCCGCGGATGATCCAGCAGGTCGGCGGCAGTGTACCGTGTCGGGTTCCAGGCCATATCCATAAACAAGGTGATGGGGTATTCCATGGGTTTGATATCGCCCACGTTGAGCACCCAAAGCCGATCGACGCCATAATCGTAGGTGAGCTGCAACTGCTCCCACATATGCTGGATCGGAGTTACATTGAGCCATTTCGAATTACGGGGGGCACCCACATAGTCGACATGGTAATACATCCCCCATCCGCCCGGGTGGTTTAATTCTTTTGCATTGGGAAGACGACGCACATTACCCCAGTTATCGTCGCACAAGAGAATTATAACATCCTCGGGCACCCCCATGCCGGCATCGTAATAATCGAGCACTTCCTTGTAAAGGGCCCAAATCTGGGGAGTCGCGCCGGCAGGTCGTTTTGTGGTTTGTTCGATTATTTTACGTTGATTTTTAACCACCCGTTCGAGCAACTGCACGTCCGTTTCTTTCGACATGGCTTCATCGCCATCGCCGCGCATCCCAATGGTAACGATATCCTCCGTACCTTTCATCCGCTCGATCCCCTCCCTGAAAAACCGATCGATTACCTTTTGGTTGGTCGCGTAGTTCCAGGCGCCATATTCCCGGCGTTTCCGGCTCCACTCCTGATGGTTGCGCGCCATCGGCTCGTGGTGCGAAGTCCCCATCACGATCCCCATCTCGTCGGCTATCTTACTATTGAGCGGATCATCGGCATAAAAGGCCCAGTTCCACATGGCCGGCCACAAATAATTACCCTTCAACCTCAGAATCAGCTCAAAAACGCGGGTATAAAACCGATGATCGCCATAATCGGTGCCGTAGGTATGTTTCACCCAGCTGGTAAGGCAGGGTGCCTCGTCGTTGATAAAAATCCCGCGGTACTTCACGGCAGGTTCGCCTTGGGTATAGGCACCGGGAACAACGAACACCTTCTCTTTTTTCTGAACCGGTACATCGGCCCACCAGTACCAGGGCGATACTCCCAGCTGTTCCGACAAATCGTAAATACCGTAAATAGTACCTCGTTTATCGCTACCGGCAATCACCAACGCCTGTTGGACACCCGGCAACGGATTATCGATCGTTTTGATAATGAATTTCTCCCATTTCCCGCGGAGTTCATTCGCATCAATCAAGTTTCGTTCGGCCAATCGATCGACGAGGGTGCTTTTACCTAAGGTTCCGGCAATGATCACCTGCCGTGCATTAAAGGTTCTATTGAACCTGAAATCGGGTTTCGAGCCTGTAACCCGTGCTATATCTTCCTGTAAATCGTAGAACGCCCGGATTACACCCGGATAATCGGAAGAACAGATCAGCAGTCCGGCCACCGCATCCTTGTTTTTGATGGTAAAAAAACCATCTCCTTCCTGTTCGGTAACATAGCTTTGGCCCATCCTTGAGGCGGCAACAACAGAACCGACACTCCAAAAGAACAAAGCAGCCATTACGCTCCATTTCGTATTAAACATGCTAGTAGAATTTCTTGGTTATAACTTAATATCATTCAGGGTGGTAGCATACAGACCAATCAGTGCGCCCGTAAAGCCGCCCGCCACATTGGTCGAAAGAATATCACCCGAAACCACTCCGCCCAGGTTTGTAAAATTCACCTTGTCGGTCGAAAATTCAAACCGGTACTCATCTTCCAGTGCCGACACCTTCAAATCGATCCCTTTTGCCAGGTCCACCTGCCGGCTGGCAACAACGGTGGTCTGCACCTTGCCATCGCGGGGGCTTCCTTTTCGTTCGGTGCGGGCCAACACGATAAAATGCTCTTTGCCTTTGGCCGTCACTCCAAACACATAATTGAACGCCTCACTCTGGTAGCAGACCAATCCGGCCAGATCGCCCGGACCTGCGGGCAGATACTCCATACGGGTATGGGCACTGAAACGCTTATGCTGCTGGCGATGAAAAAGAGCCGACACCGGCTTCACTTCGTTAATATTAACCGCATAGGGCTTAATAATCAATCCCTTTGTATGAGAAGCGATAAAGTCCTCGCGAGGGCCTCTCATGCTGATCCAGCGAAAATCGAGCACCGGATTTTTAAAATCGTCGGTAAACCGAAAGTTCCCGTTCGGAAAAAATCCTTCTTTCCCCGTTTTATTCACCACCCCTTCGGGCAATTCGAGTTTAGGCTTCATCGGCACCAACCCGTTTTCGAAAACAGGGTACGTACCCGACCAGTCGACCGGAAGAATAAAAGTTTCGCGACCGGTATTCACACGTCCCTTACCGTTGGGGCGAATGGCCAGAAATACACCGTAATACTTTCCGTCGGGCCCTTCCACCAGATCGGCATGCCCGGCCCAATCTACTTTATCCGGACGGTCAGACTGCAAATACCGTTGTGAAAGTATCGGGTTCGAAGGCGCCGGTTTGTAAGGCCCCATAGGCTTATCGCTGGTGAAAATCACTTCACTGTGCCAACCGCCGGTTCCCCCTTCGGCACACATCAGGTAGTAAATACCGTTCTTTTTATAAATATGCGGCGCCTCGATCCAGATCGGCTTCTGAGCGATATCTACCCCTCCATCGACAATAATCCGATCGGTTCCGGCAATCACCTGATCATTCGCCACATCGTATTCCCAGATTTTAATTACGCGATGCCCGTTGTACAATTCTTTTCCCTTATCGGGCGCATCGTTATGAATCACATAGGCTTTCCCATCCTCATCAAAAAACAAGGAAGGGTCGATACCATCGAACTTCAACGGTAGGGGGTCGCTCCATCCCTGAAACGGGTCCTTCGTTTTCACCACCATATTGCCAATACCGCCGGCAAACTGGGTAGTAATCATGTAAAAAGTATCGTTGTACTTGTTGTAGCGGATGGCCGGTGCATAAATCCCGGCCGACACCCCGGTATCAAATACTTTGAGTTGCGACTTCCTGTCCAGCACGTGTCCGATCTGTTTCCAGTTCACCAGATCCCTGGAATGAAAAATGGGTACACCGGGGAACATGGCAAACGACGACGACACCACGAAATAATCATCCCCTTTACGGCAAATCGACGGATCGGGGTAACAACCCTGTAAAACAGGATTATAAAACTCACGATCCGACAAGGGATTATCCCGGTAGACTTTATCATCTCCCACATAAGTAAACCCAGTGAAAACCGGCACATTAGCAGGAAGTTTTTTTGTTTTTTCAGATGCGGATGCCGGCAGGGAAACTACCAGCAGCAGCATGATCACGGAGCATTTAAACAAGTTCATCTGGTAATATTTATTTAATTTTAATGGAATACGTTTTCCCGGCTTGGGTCATCAAGTCATACTCATACACTTCCTTCAGGCGGAGACCTTTCAACTGTGCTTGTTCCGACCGCAGAGGGGCGGGAGTGCGTGCGGAATGTTGCAACTCATTCTTCGAAGGACCTTCCGCCATTTTCAGTCCTTTAGCTTTCAGTGGCACATAGGAACGAATGCGGACGTTTCCGCCGATCCTGGAGTGAATCACTGCCTGAGTAAGCATTGTATCGTCCCAGGTCATATCCACCACGAAACCACCCCGGGCTACTATCCCTTTCACAGTACCTGAAGGCCACAGATCGGGCAGGGCCGGCAACAGATGTACCGCATCGTCGTGGCTTTGTACCAGCATTTCGACTACTCCGGCCGTCAGCCCGAAGTTACCGTCGATTTGAAATGGCGGATGCGCTGTAAACAGGTTCGGATAGGTGCGTCCGTCGTTGGCCGGCGTACCATCGGCTATGGTAAGCATATTATTGATGATTTTGTATGCATGATTTCCGTCCAGCAGGCGGGCCCACAGATTGACTTTCCATCCGATCGACCATCCGGTAGCCATATCGCCTCTGTAAAGCAAGGAATTCCGGGCGGCTTCGAGCAAGTCGGGAGTTTTGTAGGGAGAAATCTGATTGCCGGGATACAAACCATACAGGTGTGAGACGTGACGATGTTGATTGCCGGGATCATCGCGGTCGTCCAACCATTCCTGCAGCTGCGAATGTTTCCCGATCTGCATCGGCGGCAGCATGGCCAAACGGGCCATTAATTTCTGTTTATACTCCCGGTTTCCATCGAGAATATCAATTGCCATAGCGGTGCGCGACAGCACATCAAACACCAGCTGATTATCCATGGTACACCCAGCCGAAATGGGTCCATGTTCGGGCGACACCGAAGGAGAAACCACCATCCAGTTGTGAACAGGATGTTTTACCATACTGCTTAGAAAATAGTCGGCGGCACCTTTGAAAACAAAGAACACCTCCTTCAGGAAGGTCTTATCGCCGGTAAAAAGATAGCGTTCCCACAGGTGCTGGGTGAGCCATGCCCCACCGGTAGGCCACATGCCGGCAGCTGCAAAATCGATGGGGCTCGTCACCCGCCAAAGATCCGTATTATGGTGGGCTACCCAACCTTCGGCACCGTACATCTCGCGAGCTGTTGCAGTGCCGGTAACAGCCAGTTCTTTCACCATCTGAATAAGCGGATCGTGCGTTTCCGACAAGTTGGTGATTTCCGCCGGCCAATAATTCATTTCGGTGTTGATATTGATGGTATACTTCGAGTCCCACGGCGGAGTGAGCGAATGCGCCCAAACACCTTGCAAATTGGCCGGTTGACCGCCCGGCTGCGACGAACTAATCAGCAAATAGCGTCCAAACTGCACGAGAAGGGCCACCAGAGAAGGATCCTGCGTGCTTTTAAAGGTCGCGATCCGCTCATTCGTGGGTAGTTTTGCCGCCACAGGATCAGCGCCCAGGTTTAATTCGAAGCGATTGAACTGAAGCGCATAACGCGACGAATGCCCGCGTAGGGCCTCATCGAAGTTCTTTTTCAGGGCTGCGTCCAATTTATGTGCGGCGCGGGCGCCCTCATCGGCCGAAAGGGTTTTATAATCCACAAAATTAGTCCCGATGGAAATATAGAGCGTCACCTCGTCGGCACGCTGCACCGTCAGGCCTTTATCGCCCACCACCACCTCTCCGCCTTTATTCACGGCCCTGACATGAATCTGATACCTGATCCGGCCTTGTATTCCTTCGTGATCGGTGCCGCGGCCATACACAACAAAAGAAGTGCCGACCGCCCCGGTCGTATGATCGGCACGCGATTTATACTCCAGGTTAAAACTGATCGCTTCTTTTTCGGAAGCCGTTAAGTGCATGATAATCACATCGTCGGCAAACGAAGCTATCGTTGTCCGGGTATACCCGATTCCC
Organism: Paludibacter sp. 47-17; assembly: GCA_001898935.1. Classification (GTDB taxonomy): domain Bacteria; phylum Bacteroidota; class Bacteroidia; order Bacteroidales; family Paludibacteraceae; genus Paludibacter. The sequence continues at coordinate 181,694 of MKVT01000001.1, read as the reverse complement.
TTCCGGCTGTAGCGCGTAGTAGTTACAGCCTTCGCAAGATCCAATTCACGATAATACGAACCCACCTCCTCATGATCCGGGAAGTTGAGAAGCAGCGCACCGGCAGTCTGATAAGGCATACCGTGCACACGTGTAAAGAAATGTTGGTTGATCAGTTTGTCTGCTTCTCCGGCATGGCCTTTAAAAACAAGATCGCGAATCTGATTCAGGGCTCCCGGGGCGCCGGGATTATGATTCGTATACGGACCGCCCCCCCAGATGGTTTCCTCGTTGAGCTGTATTTCTTCCTGCTGAGGTTTGCCGTACACCATAGCGCCCAATCGCGAATTTCCGACCGGTAACGCCTCTTCCCATCTCGTTGCCGGCCGATTGTACCATAAAACGGAGTTGGACGCTACCGATCCGGCCAGCATACCGTTGGCAGCCAGCAGCACGGTACCAACCCATAATTTAATATTCACCATGTTCCCAAGCATGAAAAAATTAATAAATCACACATCCGCCTTTCGGTTGAACGGTAATCTCGAACGAACCGTCGGCCGGTACGGCCGATTGCGAACGGGTGGAGATTTTAGTTTTATCGTCGCTGATCAGCCTGATTTGTTTACCGGCAAACATGGGCAAGTCGAGCTTGAGTTTCAACGGCTCATTTAAGGCGCTTACTGCTCCAAGGTACCAGTCGGTGTTGTGCCGGCGTGCAAGAACTATGTACTTTCCGGGATATCCGTCCACATACACCGTCTCGTCCCAGCTGGCAGGTATTTCTTTCATAAAATCGACGGCAAAGGACGGAGCGTCCTGCAGGTTATTGGGAGTAAGGGCAAACATTTGCATGGGCGATTGAAACAACACGGCTGTAGCTAACTGAAAAGCATCGGTTGTCAATCGTTGCGCCCCTTTGCGGTTGGAGCGATTTAAAAATTTATTCAGGAAAACGCCCCCAAACTCCATGCTACCGACGGCATTGCGGATAAAGGGATGGAGAGTGGCAAAAAAAGCTTCATTATCGCGTACATACTGAGAAAAAACCAGCATTTCCGAAGCAAGCACCGCCTCGCTACCAACAAAATTCGGATACATACGTTCCCAGCCCCGCGGCAAGGTACAACCATGAAAAACGATCATCAACCCATGCTCATCAGCATCCACCAGAATATCCTCGTACAAGCGCATGGTTTCCTGTTTATCGCCGCCGAAAAAGTCCACTTTCAGCCCCTTAACCCCTGCTTCCTGCAACCATTTCATTTCCTTGCGGCGCACCACCGGATTATGCATTTTGTTTTTGGGCGTTTGAGGAGCGTCGTTGAAGCCCCCATTGGAATTGTACCACAAAAACACGCCTACCTGTTTCGAATCGGCATAACGGATCAGTTCTTTCATCCGTTCGTAACCAATATTGGTATCCCACAACGCATCAATCAGAATATATTCGTATCCCATGGCAGCTGCCAGGTCGACATATTGAATCTGGTCGGCCCAATTCATACTCTGATCCTGCCAAACAATCCAGCTCCAGCTGGCCCGTCCCGGCCGGTACGACCTGGAAGGTGCGTACAGAGGCTCCACCAGATCGAAAGGAATGGTGGTTTCCACTATCGGTTTAAGCGTCCTCCCCACGGTAATTGTTCTCCAGGGCGTTGCTCCCGGCAATCCCATCTGCACCGTATTGGAACCGACTCCATTGTTTTGCGACATGGCCGGGAACTGCAGTTTAAACCCGCCGCCGGAAGAAGGGCTCAGATGGGAAGCACAATAATTGCTACTTACGCCCGTTTCGGAAAGCAATACCCAGCCATCGCCGGCAATCCGGAACAGGGCGGGAAAAACATAGCCGTCTTTATTCCTGGTTTGATCGCCCACCGGAACATCGTTGGTATATCCGCTTTCATAGCTTGGCGAAGTACGGGCAAAAGCTCCCATCGACCCCATCATATTGGAGAGAAAACCGGTAGCCGTAGGCGGGAATGTATACCCGGTGGTTTCCTGCAGTACGACACAGGCCAGGCGTTCACCCATTGGTTCGAGCTCATAGCGGAAGGCTACATCGTTGTTACTTACCTGGAAACGAACACTCATCTTCTGCTGCTCAGCATTTTCCACCTTCACAACAACTCCGTTGGCCCGGTAGCTTATCGATGATTTTTTAATACGGTCCTGCACATAGTTTTTTTCAACAAGCTCGTTGTTGGCTTCAACAAAAACCAGTTCACGGCTAAAATCGCCTTCATTGGTTAGCACCCCCAGCTCCGAAGGTTCGATAACCGGCTTACCGTCGTAATTCACCCGGTAAACCAGTTTGCCGTTCACCAGATCGATGGTCACGACCAGCCGGGCATCAGGACTTGAGACGGTGGTTGCAGCAGCAACAAAAAGAACGTTGAAAAGCAACAAAGAAAAAAGAATCCAGTGTTTTCGCATGGTATGAAATTGAAAAAATTAATTACTAGGTAATACCCTCAGCAACCGCAGATCAAAAATACCTCCGGCAATGGCTCCGGGCTTGGATTGAAAGCGCACCACAATGGCAGTTTTAGCAGCGGTCAAGTCGGCCGGAAGGGTATATTCGACATTCATAAAGGTATCCCGCCGCCATTTGTCCGACAACTTTTCAGAGCGCAGGAGCTGTCCGTCGATCAGGATGTCGAACTGCCTGTCCGGTCCTTCATTCCCCCAGTACCTGACCATCAGCGAAAGATTTTGCTCCTGATTGGTTTTCAAGGTATATTCAACGAATCCGCCATTGCGGGCATCGCGCCACGATTCTCCCAGATGAGAGCCGCGGTGCGAATGCTGCGACTTCATGGCATGGTCGGATTCCGGCTGTTGTTTGCCGGTATCAACCCGATCGATCGTCCGGGCATCGAGCACCAACTTCGTATGCTCTTCCTCCGCTTTTTCGGCTTTATACTTTTCAAACTCGCCGGCGGTCATCGACAACCAATACATCATATACCTGCTATCGTGGATAGCATAAAAAGGCTCGAAAACCAGGTTTTCATATTCTTTCTGGGCGATTAAACCGGGAACTCTGAAGCACAGTTCTTTACCTTCCACCGGTTCCATTTTTGCCAATTTTGCAAGAATTTCGTCCCGCGAACCAATGATACGGGGTGTTTCGAGCAAGGGCACCAGCGGACCATGGGCAATATGCTCCCAACGCCCGTCACCAGCTACCAGTCCGTACAGATTTTCAGCATTCGTTTTGGCAGCCAGCAACAGCGGGCCCCGCATGATCGCTATCATCGAAGGCACATTCGGAAGCTCTTCGACGGTAACCTTCATGGGCATGGAGAGTTCCACCACATCTCCCTTTTTCCATTTTCGTTGAATACCGACATAAGTTCCCGGCCTTGAATTCAGGGCGTAATCGACCCCGTTCACCCTTGCCGAAAAAGACGAAGCCCACCACGGATGCCTGATTTTCAACGTAAATCGGGTCGATTTGCTCACATCGATATGTAATTGACTTTTTTCCCCGGCCGGGAAGTCGGTGTGCTGGGTAATGGTTACTTTTTTATCCTTCCAATTTAATTCCGACGGCACGAAAAGATTGACGAATACTTCGTCCTGATTATCGTTGTGCATATAGATAAACTGTCCGTACCTGGCATGATTCTCCATCCCCGATCCCACGCAGCACCACATTGCCTTTTCGGGAGCCGAATAAACCCGGTAATGCCCCGGAACAGCCGGCGTAAAATACACATATCCGCCATGTTCGGGATGTTGGGTCGACAAGATATGATTATACATGGCCCGCTCGTAATAATCGACATATTCAACCTTGGGATCCATCCTGAAAAGGCCTTCCGTCAGCTTCATCATATTATAGGTATTACAGGATTCGGGGCCCTGTCGTTCGTGAATAAAGTCGGAGTGTTTGTTCAATTCCGGGAAATATTCCGACCGGCTGTTGCCTCCAAATGCCAGCGTACGCTTACGAACCACGGTTTCCCAGAAAAAGGCGGAAGCATGTATATACGCACTATCGTTGGTAAGTTCGGCCACCCGCTGATACCCCACGGCTTTGGGTACCTGCGTATTCGCATGCATATTGTCGAGATTGTCGACATGCCGGGCCATGCTGTCGAATAATTGCCTGTGCGAAAAACGTTTAGCCGCGGTCAGGTATTCGGGTTTAGCACTTAGCTGATACGCATCGGCAAACACTTCGTTCATCCCTCCGAACTCGTTGGCAAGCATACTTTCCATCTGATTATCATCAAGATGACTGATAATCTCCACACCCCAGTCGCATAATTCGAGGAACATTTGCCGGGCCTGTACATTATGGGCATACAACCAGGCATCGCGTAAGCCGGCATAGGTTTTATGCAGATTGTACCAGGGCACCCAATAACGTCAGATGACAGCCGTATTTCCGCTGCGGATTTCGTCCCATAAATTGATGGAGCGGCCATTGAACGTTCCACTGACGGGAACACCTCCAATATAGCCTTTTCCATTTTTACTGGCCTCCTGGCAGCGACGGAGTTCGGACACCATATAGTCGAGACGGGATTTACAGGCTTCATTTCCGCTGGCGGCATAATGCAGCGCCAGCGCGGTCAGATAGTGTCCCCCTATATGGCCATCGAGACCGTCGCTTTCCCAATTTCCATACGGCGCCTTTTTAGGAGTAAGGCCCGCTTCGCGTAAAAAAGGAGCAAGCAAACGGTCGGCATCATACTTCAGCAGCACCTCCACGTTCAATTGGAGGGCCTGCCGGAACGGACCGGCATTAATCTTCACATCCGACAACGGGAAAGTATGGTTGTAAAATGCCGGCCGGGCATGTAAAGCGCCCACGCACACCATCAGCACCAAGACTCCCACACCCCAAAAACCTGATCGTATCATACACTCATTTTCAATATTTACGATTGCAAATGTAGATGTACGAGTACGATCTGTTATTTGTTTTCAGATATTCAGATTATAAAAACAGACATTTTAGGGTGTTGAACGGTAATATTTTGATCTTTTCTACCTGTATCTGCTATATTTCGGTCGGCGTTCGTTGGAAATGTTTCTTGAAAACAGTACTAAAATAACCTACACTGGAAAACCCGCACATTTCGCTTACCTCGGTCACCGAATACTTACGCGACTGGAGCAACTCCATGGAATAATCGAGGCGAATAACTTTGATAAACTCGATGGGCGACTGGCCGGTAAGCGCCTTGATTTTTTTGTAAAGCAGCGACGAACTGGCAAACATAGCGGCAGCAAACTCATCTTTCCCAAAATCAGAATTATCGATATTGGCCCGGACCACCTCGATGGCCTTTTTCAGGAACTGGTCGTTTTGTTCGTTCATCAACAATTGTTTCTCATCGTCGGGCTGCCGGAACATCCGCAGCACCCGATTCCGAACCACCTCCCTGTTCCTGACAATCGTTCGAATGCGCTGATTGAGCAAGTTCATATCAAAAGGCTTAGTGATGTAATCGTCGGCGCCCAACCCCAGCCCCTCGAGTTGTTGCGTTTTTTCGGTCAGAGCCGTCAGCAGAATAATAGGAATGTGCGAGGTTTCGAAGGTTGATTTCAAATGACGGCACAATTCAAAACCATCCATTTGCGGCATCATCACATCGGAAATAATAATATCCGGCGCCGATTTCTGGATCATCAGCCAGGCTTCGAGTCCGTTATTGGCAATGGAAACATTAAAATCATCGTCGAGCGACACCTTGAGAAAATTCTGAAGCTCCACATTATCTTCCACAACCAGTAAATTCGCCTTCTTGCTTTTTTGCAGCTCTTTCTCGTCACCGGGCATCTGAGGCAGCGTCGCATTTTCAATATACATCAGTTCTTCTTTATCGATGCGATCGGACAGACCGGCCTGCTGTTCTATAAATTTATAGGGCACAGAAACAACAAACTCCGATCCCTGTCCCTCCTGACTTACCAGCGACACAGTCCCACCATGCATATCCACGTAGTTTTTCACCAAAAGCAAGCCGATCCCTGAGCCTACGATACGCGAATTCACAGCATTTTCGCCCCGGTAAAACTCTTTAAACAGTTTTTTCTGATCGCGAAGCGAAATTCCAATTCCAGCATCCTTTACCCGGAGCACCCACTTTTCCCCGGAGCATTCGAGCGAAATCTCAATTTTCGAGTTCTGCAACGAGAATTTTATCGCATTGGACACCAGGTTGTCCACCACTTTTTCGATTTTCAATTCATCAACAGCTGTGGTAAACTCCTCACAATCGGCCTTCAATTCGATTTGAATATTTTTATTTTTTGCCAACAATTCAAACATGGCGATCCGCTTTTTAAGCAGAGCAGTCAGGTCGGTCATTACCGGAAACAGCTGTCCTTTTCCTACATCCACCTTTTGAAGATCCAGCAACTGTGTCACCACAAACGACATCCGGTTGATCTGCTCGGAAGCAACACTGATAAAATACCGGGCTTTATCCGACAATTTCGGCTCGCTGCTTATATTTTCCACCGGCGCTTTAATCAGCGTGAGCGAAGTGCGTATATCGTGGGCCATGTTGGTAAAGAAACGTATCTTTTCTTCCGTATGTTTCTGGCGTAATTTATTCGTATAATACCTGAAATAATAATACACGATAAATACGACAGCCAGCGCAACTACCAACCGGAACCACCACGTCTCCCAGAAAGGAGGAACCACCGTGATCGTAATTTTCCGCTCGTCGATTAACTGGGTAAGCGAATTATCGTACAACCGGATTTCAAGATCAAAAGTTCCGCTGGGCAAATTGGCATAATTGATAAAGAAGCGGTTGGTCGGATTCGACCATTTTGAATCCACGCCTTCGAGACGCCACGAAAGTTTAAGCCCGTCGATCGTTTCGGCAATCGGCACTACTTCCAGCGACAGGGTATTCTGATAATATTTCAATTTTAGTTTATCGATCGTGTTGACGGTATTCGTCAGTTTAATCTTGTCGTTTTCGCGTATGGACTGACCCGCAATCAGAATATCCTGAACATATAATTTCGCGTCCAGCACAGGGAGGTTCATTGTTTCGGGACTAAACAGCACCGCACCGTTGTTGGTTCCCCAGATAAGATTGCCGTCGTTCAACGAAGATACCGCATTTAAGTTGAATGAAAGTCGCGACAGTAAAAGATCTTCGTTATAAGCAACCACGCATTTTTTCACCGGATCAAACTTACCCAATCCGTTTTCGGTACCGATCCAGATAACGCCATTAGCAACGATAAGGCTGTTGATAAAATTCGAAGGCAATCCGTTTTCCACCGTAAAACCCTCCAACGAACGGTCGGCAGGATTAAAACAAAGCAATCCGCCTCCCCGGGTGCCCAGCCAGTACCTGTTGTCAACAATGACCATATCGTTGATAATATTGGCCGGTACCAGTATTTCAAACCTGCGGGACTTGATCCTAAACTCGACTAATCCTGACGACGAAGAAAGCAACAGGCTGGTATCCGACAATTCAACTATTTTGTTTACATCCGTAGTGGTTTCATAGGTAATAAATTTGTTTTCTTTTCGCAGGAAACAATACAAATCGCCCTGATTCCCGCCCATCCAGATATTGTCTTTACTATCGCGGAAAATATCGAAAACAAACATACTTGAAAAACCCCCGATTTGTTCCATTTTCGAATAATGTTTCAGCTCTTTTCCGGTTTGCCCGTCCAGTACGTAAATCCCCGAGGAATAAGTACCTCCCCAGATATTTCCGTCGGCATCTTCTTCCAGAGCCAGAAAGGCTTTGGCTTTAAAATTAACATCCTCGAGGTAACGAAACCATGTATTCGATGATCGTTTCCACCGGCTGATCCCGTTATTGGTAGCAAACCAGATATCGCCGTTTCGGGATTGCAACACTTTATTTACATTGTTATTACCCAGTGAGTTCTTATTGTTTGTCTGATGGTTGATATGCTGAAGATGATCCTCTTTTTGTTCGAAGTAGGATAATCCGCCACTATAGGTCGACACCCAAACACGTTTACGCGAATCGACAAAAATATCGTACACGCCATCGCCGGTAATGGTATTCGCCTTATCCAGATCTTCTTTGTAAATGGTAAACAACTTGTTTCCTTTAGCGTCAAAACGCCAGACCCCCTGTCCGTCAATACCGATCATAAAAGTAGAATCGATATTATGCGTCATTGCCAGTACCGGCTGGTTGGGCAGGATAGGATTCACATGTTTATGATACGACTGATCGCCCAGATCGATATAATACATCCCGGTGGAAAAGGTACCGATCCACAACCGGTTATTGAGCGTATCGTGGTAAAAGCGGGAGACAAGCACGGGACTGGAAAGCTGGTGAGTATAAATCACCCGCTCCGATCTCGATTCGATATCCAGGCATACCACCTGCTCGCGGGTAGCATAATAAATATGCTTGTCGATCAATTTGAATCTTCTTACGCGTGTTGAAGCTGCTGTAACCAATTCGAGTTGATCGTGCTGGTACAAATACAAACCGGCCGAGGTAGCCACCCAGATTTCATCTGCACTTACCAGCTCTATCATACTGATAGCTATATAACTATTATTCAACACCTTGCGTATATTCACCACCATTTCGAACTTATCCAACACGGGATTATACCTGAAAATTTGTGCATTTGCAGTGTATGCAAACAACAAACCGTCGCGATAAGCCAGATCGATGTAGAGAATGTCGCTTGCTTCGGTCGGTAAATTATAGTGGCGGTAATCACCATTCGTGATCCGGGAAACGCCTGATTTGGATGCAGTCCAGATAAATCCGTCTTTATCTTCGCATACCGTACGGGTTTCGCGAATCGATACTCCTGATAAGGTATTGATACTGTAGAACTTTTTTTCGTTGGCCGGAAGAATCTGAACGATCGAAATCAGAACCAGGGTCAGTAAAGTCGGAACTACTTTCATTCGGAATTTTTTGTGTGTCATTTTCAAATTGCTCTAATGCAGCCCAAAAATACAACGATTGTGGAACATGGTAAAAAATAAGTAAGGTATTTCATCCCTTGGCCGATGAAATTGCAGTATAATCCAAAAGGCTGCCCTGTAGCACAGAACAGCCTTACAGTCGGAAAAGAAACCAGCTTACATAACAGCTACTTTCCTGTTATGAACAATATAAAGACCTCTTGGAAGATTTTTCAAAGCCTGATCGGCAGCCACTTTCTGACGAACCAATTGCCCCTGAATCGTATACACATTTACAAATTCCGGAAGTTGATCGTCCTTCATCACCGTTTCAACTGAGGTTGCAGGTTCAGGAGAATCGGACAGCTCAATCCGGTTGACAAACACTTCGATACCACCGGTTGCACTAAAGAACGAAAAGCTTCCTACCTGTAAAGTACGGGCATCGATGGAGATAAAACTCGAACCTTCCGTGAGACCGGTAATTTTGGAAGCATCCACTTCCATGAATTCTTCGTATTCGAAAGCCAGGTTAGCGGCCACGTCGGCAGTCAGAGCTTTCGATAAATAGATATTAATGTATTTTACCTCTTGTGAAGCCAGATTCCAGGCCACAAAACCTTCGGCGCCCAGGGTAAATGAAGCACTCGGGCCATACAACCGGTACGAATGAGCAGCATTGTACATACCGCCACCCACATAATTGAAAAATTCTTTCTCGCCGTCAGTTTTGATCAGAGCAACCTGTTTCATTTTAACCGTTACAGTGTATTCCGATTTGGGAGTGGAGGGAGCAAGGTCGGCAGTCACCTGTGGTCCGGCATTACGCATCCCAAAACGGTTGAAGCGGCGGTCGGCCGGAACGGCAGCACCGGTAGCATCGACAAACAAATTAGGATAATCGGCAAAGTTGATACGCAGCTTGGTGGACTCGCCGATCAAACTGGAAATAGCAGGATAATATCCGCGTCCGAAACCATCGGTACTGAAAAAGAACTGGATATTGGCCGGCATATCCCAAACTGTAGGATAATCGAATTCCATTTCGATCCCCGAATAATTTGCTAAAACTGGACCACTGGCTCCGTCTTCAGCTGCAAAAAAACGATACATGTTCGAGTTACCGATGTTTTCGATGGCAAATACATGTGGAAATTCCGAACTTTTAGAGGTGGTAAAAGCAAAACCTGCTTTTGCTGAGATGCTGTCGAACGACAGAACGGTTTGAGCAATCATGCTTCCGGTAGCCAGAAGCGCCGCAACGATGAGCGTAGTAATTTTTCTCATGACAATGATTTTTTGATTATGTAATTAGATTTTGAAATAAACTCTACGCAAAATTAACCGCCGGGTCTTCCTTTACTGTTTTAAAATTGAGTATTTGTTTTATAAAATTAGACATGCAACTTGCTGGTGGTAACATATCTATTCGCCGGCGTTAACCGCTGTGCAAATACCGACCGGCAGATCGCGAACAAGGGCATCGGCTGCTGCCGACACCCTTGTCAAAAACCGATAGCGAAATCCCGGCAGAATGTGTTCCGGCGGAATAAAGTGCTTATTGTTTTAGGATTTTATGTACCGATATTCCCCCGGGTGTTGTCACTTTCAGCAGATAGACTCCGGCGGGCCATCTTTCCACATCCACCTTATCCGTCAAATCGGTTATTCGAAGCAGCACCCTACCCGACTTGTCGATGAATTCGGCAGCAGTAGCAGTGCGCGCATTTATATACAGGTAACTGGTAGCAGGATTGGGGAAAACAACAACTTCCGGTTCGGCATCCGAATTATCAATCGAAGTTGCAATAAATTTATTGGTAACCCGGCTTTTTTCCGAAGCCATGTACTCACGCAGCCAGGTAAGCGCTTTCCGTTCCGTTCCGTTCGAATTCAGCAAACCGGAGCCTACGGCCCAGGTTGTTCCTTCGATATACCCCCAGAGCGTAATACCGGCTACTCCTTCATGTTCCCAAAATACCGGAAATTTGTCGCGGTAACGCTCGTACTGGCGATTTTCATCTTCGACAGGATTTTGTTCACGATACGTACGGTATACTTCATCGCTCTCCCAGGCTGGTTTGCCGGTAATATCCAATTCTGTAACATAAATGGGAATGCCGAAAGCGGCCAACCGGTCCAGTTTGGTTTTCATATGGCTTACCGATACCAGGTTCATATTGAAATGATGCGATTGGATGCCGATACCGTCAATCAGTTTCCGGTCGTTCAGCAATTTGATAATCTGCAGGTACTTGTTCAGATCGTCGTCGGTCCAGCCGGCCATTATATGATAATCGTTGAGGTGCAATTCGGAATCCGGGAAATACTTCCGGGCCAACTCGAACGATCTGATCACCCAATCCCATCCGGTAGCACCATTGCCACCCAGGGCTTCCCGCATCGACGACGGCGCATGCAGGGGCTCGTTCACCACATCAATATAATGAATGACCGGATAACGTTGCGCCACCCGGCTCATCAACTCTTCCAGTTCGACCAACTGCTGAGCAGGTGAAAGACTTTTCAGCCAACCCGGCTCCTGGCTTCCCCACACAAAGGTGTGAAAACGAAATTTATGCCCGTTATCGTAGGCTAGTTTATACGCCCGGTCGAGGTTACCCCACGACATCGTGTTGCGGGTCGACTCGATGGACTCCCATTTTCCGGCATTCTCGGGAGTAACCTGGTTCCAAAGCTGAGTATACTGGGCCGGTACGAAATGAGGAATAATATTCCCTAAAAACTTGGAGTGATTTTTAGCCAGCGGGGCGGTTGCCTGGCCGATTGCAAAGCCGGGAATCGACAAAGCGATACAGGCTGCCGAAAGATAACGCAACAACGTACGAGAATTGAAATTCATGGAGTAACTAGTTTAAGATACAGTAATTCGATGTAAGGCCAACCGGACAGCAATCACCCGACACCGCAGTAAGCACGCTGCCGGTCGATGCACCCGGTCAATTACGATTCATCAACCGGCCGACAATCGGTTTCGGATTATAATTCCGATCAAAAAGAAGCGCATAATCGGTACGCCCCCGGATTGGAAAACCGTTTTTCCAGGATTGGGCATCCGAAATTCCCCAGAGCGTAACCCGGCCGATCTTATCGCTGTGCTTTTCGAACAACCGGAAAAACTCCATGAACCGCTCCTCCCACTCCAGGTATTTATCGTCGGGCAGTCCATTTTTATACGGATTCATTTTTTCCTGATATTCCACTACATCGGCAATGTTCGCTCCATGGTTGTTCCAGGGAGTAGGAAGCACGCTCAGATCCAGCTCGGTAATCATCACGTTCGCCTTCAGTGCCGAATATGCCAGAATACTGGCTTCGAACTCCGCTACCGACGGGCTTTCCATATCCAGGTGTCCCTGCATGCCGATACCATCGACTTGCACTCCCCTGGATTGAAGCTTTTTAATCATGGCTACGACACCGCGGCGTTTACCGGGCATGGCCATATTATAGTCGTTGTAATACAATTCCGCACCGGGATCGGCTTCGCGGGCAAAACGAAACGCCAGCTCGACAAACTCTTCGCCTATGATGGTATAAAATTTACTTTTCCGCCAATCGCCATTATCGAGAATAGCTTCATTTACCACATCCCAACCGTGAACTTTGCCCTTATAGCGGCCCACTACGGTATGAATATGATTACGCATCCTGTCAATCAATACTTCTTTTGAAACTTCGTTGCCCTTGTCGTCCACAAAAAACCAGGCCGGAGCCTGAGAGTGCCATATCAAGGTATGGCCGACGATATGCATGTTGTTCTTCCGGCCGTATTCGATAAATTGATCAGCATCGGCAAAGAAAAACTTCCCCTCGTTGGGTTGAAGTTTTTCACTTTTCATGCAATTTTCTGCTACTATTGAATTAAAATGCTGCCTGGTAACCTGGTCCGATACCGAACTTGCACCCATGTATTGACCTCGGTTGAGAGCCGTACCGATGTAAAACTGATTTTTATAGGCATCCTTTAAACCGGGAGCGTTCTGAGAAACAGCCGGTAAAGAAGCCGAAATCCCGAGAAACACGTGAAAAGCAATTAAAATACTACGCTTCATATGTACAATTTATTTATTATTTCAGGTAATTATTCACACACCATTCAACCAAAACCGGCGCTCCGATTCACAACGTTGCTCCGGGCATGAACCAGGAGCAACGTTTGAATTAAAATCAGCCATTTTCACTGTGTCGACCAACAACCAACCTTTTTTACACCTAACGCTTCACTAAAACCTGATGTTGAACTTATCATGAATATTCGGTATCGCATAGCGGAACCGGAGCCGGCGAATCGCAGCTCGTTGTGCCGCCACCTATGATTTTGCAAAAATAAACCGTAGAATTCGTGTTGCATTTAATTTTTAGATACAATGTGTTTGAATTTAGATAATAAGACGAAATAGAATGCCGCACGACTTCCTTTGGGGCGGATCGGTTCGAAAACGAAGGGATGTATCTAAATTCTAACACCAAATATCTACATTTATAACCGACATCACGAATTACCTTCTACTTTTGCATCATTCTATTGACAGACTTTACACGAATCTAATTCCGCAGACATCACCATGAAACACCAGCACTTGCCGATTCTATCAAAATGGAGCCTTAGTTGTATTGTAGTATTGTTCTTCTACAGCGGTCTTTATGCATCGTCGGACCCTCTGAACAAGCCGATGCGCCGTCCGCTTTCGGCCATCCATCCGATGTGGGTAATCCATATCGATACCTGGATCTGGCCCGATCCCCAAAAAGCAATCGACCTTGTTCCCGAAGATATAAAGCCCTATGTGGTATTTAATATCTCGCTGTCGGTATCGGATTTTGTCCGCAGCAATTATCCATTCTCCATCGCCGAATCGTGGTTACGCACCTGCGCCGAAAACCGGGTCTGGGCCACCATACAGCCGGCAAGCGGTTATCTGTGCAACTTTTCGTACACCGAACTCGACGTGTACGAATATTTTTACAAGTATCCGAATTTTATCGGATGGAACTTTGCCGAACAGAACTGGGGATTCGAGAGTACACAAACCTTTTTCGAACGGCTCGATTTATTCATCGGGCTGCTGAAGCTGGCCGATAAATACGGCGGATATTTGTTTGTAAGTAATTTTATGCCGGTAGGAAATCAAACCAATGCCCTCGGCAAACTCAAGCTTCACCCGGAATTTGCCGAGGCCTGCAAGAAATTCAGGAAAAATCATATTGTAGTCGATAAATATACCTTCACCAATGGATTCTATGATAATGAAAGTGCAAATCTCGGAACTTTCTTATCGGGCTATGCCGATCATTACGGAGTGCGGTTCGACGAATGCGGCTGGGAATCGCGCAGCTCCAATTTTCCCGAATCGACGGGCGCAGTAAGCGTACTGGAACATTTCATGCTCACCGGGGCAACCGTAACCGACGGTCCGGAACTCACCTGGCTTCAAACCTTGAAGTCGGAGGGTACGGTGCCCACCACCAATGGATACACGGCCAAGAAATTCGGTGTCTTTCCTCAATTCCGGAACATCAGTATGGATATTTTCCGGAAAGTAATTGACGGTACCGTGCCCATCCTTACGAAAGAAGAAGTGATCGACCGCACGAAATACATCGTTGTTCACGATGTGAATTCGGCCAACAACAAAGAAACATACAACAGCGAACCATCGTTGTATACGGGAGTGTATGCCATGGACGGGGAACTGGAGAACAACAAAACCTGGTACAAACGCACGGGCCGGTATCCCGCCATCCCCATGACTTTCAAGGAAGGTGAAGAGGAAACCGGCCGTTTCACAGCTATTATTAAGAAATCGGACCACTCGAAACGCTGGCCCACCATCCAACATAAACTCAACGAACTGAACGCTTTATTTCCCGAGGAATATACCGGCGATATGTATGCGGCAAGAATTGAAAACAACTGGCTGATTTACAACCCCTTCATGGATGAAGATAAAATCAGCACCGGCACCATCCCCCTGCAATACAACAGCAGCGACCGGATCGATTTTTCGTTGGGACGCTATTCGATGGCGGTAATGAACGAATATACCGATCGAATTCATCTTTATCTTAACAACTACGACACCCAGGACAATAATAACCAGCGTTTACCGCTTACCTACGGAATACGTCGCGATATAATCGCGCTACACGGCTGTACGTCGCAGCCCGTATTTACCTACACCAATCGTGGAACGCAAACCACAGGAACAGTCAGCAGCCGGTGGGAAAATAATATTTTCACGCTTACTGTTGATCACAACGGTCCGATGGATATTACAATACATTGCGCCGGCAATGCATCCGGACGAAAAACCGTTGGTTCACGCCGCGAGGTAAAGAAGCCCGGAATCGCGCCGGTGTACACGGGGCCCCGGCAATACGAGGCGGAGAATTTCGATTATAAATCGGTGAGAAGCATCAGCGAAAAAAGCATTCCGAACTATACCGCCATGGGCTATTTGTCGTTTGGAACCAGCAGCAGCTCGGCAGTACGCGACACGATTAGCGTGGAACGTACCGGCATGTATAAATTAATAACAAAATATGCCATTTTTTCAGCTAATTTAGCCCTCGATTTATATGTAAACGGTATGCAACAATCCAGCCCTGTATTTGCTAAAACATCGACCGCCGATTATTGGGGATATCACACCGAAACGGTTGAATTACAGAAAGGTAAAAACATACTGGAACTCCGCGCCAAAGCAGGAACCAACTATAACTTCTTTATCGACAATATTGTGGTTGAAGAAGCCTCGGGAACTACTATGTATCATTTCGAATACGACCAGGCAGGTACGGAAGCCACATCACCGGCTGCGGAAAACATCACCCTTATCAGCGGAAAGGCCGGCGTAGTGCTTCACAGCAGTCCGGGCCAACTTCCTTCGAAAGTATTGAGGGCATACGGTACCGGCGAACACAAAACGGGTATTGCTACGCTCGACCTGTTCAATGCGCAGGCTACCGACTATTCGATTGTATGGAAACAACAGTCCGGTAGTTCTGGTTCGCCAAACGGGGTTCTGATGAGGGCAGGCGGCAGTCGAAATCAGGAGAGCATGAAAGAGGGATATTTGTTTATGGTAGCTGTCGGCGACGACCGCACCCCGACGCTTTCGACCTATACCATCGCTGCAGAAGGAGAGCCGGCTGCGGTTACCACTTACCGCAGTCCGTTCAGCCTGCAGGCCGCTCAACCGTTCTGGCTTAGAGCAACGGCCATACAGGACCGGTTGTTTTTCGAATGCTCGGCCGACAGTGTTACCTGGTACGGGGCCTCCGAAACAGGTTTTGCCGATGCTCAGCATACGGCAGGATCCAGCGAAATTGTTTGGAAACAGGAAGATACCGGCGATCCCGGATGGACCATGGACAATATCAGCTACCGGGAAGAAGCCACCGTGGTATCCAAATTCGATATCAAGGGACTGAATTATACGGCGAACAGCAGCACGTTTACGTACAACTCTTTCAGCGTCGGCGGTGCATCGCTTTTCAATACGATCGACCTCACCGCCAGTGACGAAATGGAACTTTCGACCGATTCTTTAACAGGCTACGGTACAACACTGCAACTTCCGGTTATTAACGGAATAATCCGTGGACAAACGGTTTATGTACGACTCCGGCCCGGCTTAGAACCAAGTAGCTATAGCGGACATGTGTTGGTATCCGCAAGCGGAATCAACCTACACACGATCCGTCTGTCGGGCACTGTGACGCCCGAACCGGTCGAAACCGGCTATACATTCGACACCGACCCTGCCCGCACCCGCGCATCCACCCCCCCGGCAACCGATATCACCGTAGGAAAAGACAATACTGCTACGGCAGGAGTCGTGTCGTACACCGATAACCAGGGAAACACCAGCAACCGGCTCCGGCTGTACAGCGGCGGGCAACGGAATGCTACAGGCGTACTCAATCTGAATCGATTTCCATCGGCTGCAACCGATTATTCCGTAAGCTGGACACAATGTATTGAAACGGCAGGACCAAAGGCCGGTGTACTACTGCGCGGCGACAATGCAAGGGTGGGAACCGCCTCCAGCGGATATGTCCAGGGATTAATGCATGGTTATTTATTTATCGTTTACAATACCTCCAACACCACCGAATTCCGGATCTATCGTTCCGACAATACCTTTAATGCATTGACCATGCTTACCAATACCACAGTTACAAGCTTAAAACCTGCCGCCCGGCAACCCGTATGGTACAAAGCTTCGGTATCGGGAAACAAGAGTGTCGAATTGCGAATGGAATACTCTGCCGATGGAATTAACTGGATGGCCGGAACAGCTACTACCGACAATTCGAGTGTCGCCTTTCAGTCCGGATCGACTCAGTTTGTATGGGGACTGGCGGCAAGCAATAACGACTTTTTTGTCGACGATATAACATTTAAAGGCGTTACAACGGCGCTCGAACCCGCAGTGAATGAAGATTCACAGGTTATAGCGAAAGAATATTACACGATCACTGGGCAACGGATTTTCGCTCCGGAAAGCTACACCGGAGTACTTATTGTGCGATCGTATCACGCGAATGGAAAAGTACAAACTAAAAAAATAATATTATGAAGTGGCTGCCATTCCTTACATTATTCTTAGTTCTTTCGTTGGGTTTGCACGGACAAAAAATCGGCATTAAATCGCCTAACAACAAGCTGGAGGCGTCCCTCGGCAGTTCCGGTTCCGGCGCGTGGTATCTCACGGTTAATTATTTCAACGAGCATCGCCCGGTTGTAGCCATCCCCAAAATCGAGCTGGGACTTTCACGCAGCGATCAGGATTTTTCAACCGAATTGAAGTTCCTGAACGCAGGAAAACCACGCTTCGTGAACGAGCAATACACCGCCATTCACGGCAAGCGCAGCCACTGCAGCAACCAGGCCAACGAACTCACCGTTTTCTTCGAAAATCCGTCAAAAGCCAAAATGAATCTTATTATCAGGGCCTACAACGATGGAGTCGTATTCCGCTACGAATTTCCGGAAAAAGAAGGAACCTTTGTCGTGAAGGACGAATTCACGTCCTATACTATTCCCGACAGCACCATGCGCTGGCTCACCAGGTTCAACCCGGCTAACGAGGGGCTTTACAGCACCCAACAAGATGGCAATGAACAAAAAGACTGGGGCTATCCGGCGCTCTTCAACACACCCGATAAGGCCTGCTGGTTCCTGATTCATGAAGCCGGTCTGAACCGCACTTATTGCGGCACCAAACTCTCCAACTACGGAGAAAAAAACAACTACAAACTCACCTTTCCCGACCAATGGAACGGCCGCGGAACGGGTGAAACCCAACCAACCGTCACCTTGCCCTGGAAATCGCCCTGGCGGGTAATCATGGTCGGCTCCCTGGCAACTATTGTTGAATCCACGCTGGTCGACGACGTTTCGGAACCCTCTGTAATTGCCAAAACCGATTGGATCCGCCCCGGAAAAGTATCGTGGAACTATTGGTCCGACAACCATGGAACGCGCAGTTATAAAACCGTCTGCGCTTTTGCCGATCTGGCCGCCACGATGGGATGGCCGTATACCTTGCTCGACTGGGAATGGGATTCCATGGGCGATGGCGGCCAACTCGCCGATGCATTGGACTACATCCATTCCATCGGCGTGAAACCGCTGATCTGGTACAACTCGGGCGGCGATCACACCTGGGTGAATGCCACACCGAAAGACCGCATGCTCACGCATAAAAACCGCATGGAAGAGTTTGCCCGGTTAAAGAAAATGGGAATTTACGGCGTAAAAGTCGATTTTTTCGAAAGTGAGAAACAGGACATGATCAATTATTACATCGATATTCTGGAAGATGCCGCCCGCTTCGAAATCATGGTCTATTTCCACGGCTGCCTGGTGCCGCGGGGCTGGGCGCGCACCTATCCGCACCTGATGACCTACGAAGGTGTTCGTGGTGCCGAGTGGTACAACAACGGACCTGAACTCACCACCACAGCACCCGGGCACAACACCATCCTGCCTTTCACCCGCAATGTGGTGGGCGGCATGGACTATACGCCGGTTACCTTCACCAACTCACAACATCCGCACATCACGTCCTATGGTCACGAACTCGCCCTGAGCGTATTGTTCGAGTCGGGCATGCAACACATGGCCGACCGTCCCGAAGGGTATTACATGCTGCCGGATGCTGCAAAAAACTTCTTGCGCGAAGTGCCCAATGCCTGGGACGATACCCGGCTGATGGACGGATATCCCGGAAAAGAGGTGGTGATGGCCCGCCGCAAAGGCGACAACTGGTATATCGGCGGCATCCATGCCGAAGCACGCGGAAATAAAAGCAAAACGTTGAAATTCAACTTTTTGCCTGAAGGACAAAAATACCGGCTCACACTCATCGCCGACGGCAACTACGATACAGCTTTATCGACTCGCTACCTGGTGGTTGACAAAGATTCGGAACTAGCCGTGAACATGCTTCGCCGCGGTGGGTTTGCAGCCAGCTTACAACCAATCGATTAACACATTTAACAACATCCTGGATTCAATATTAAAATAGATACATCATGAAAACAAAACAACCTTTCGTCTTTCTTATGGCCTTTGCCCTTGCGGCAGGCGTTCAGGTTGCCAGCGCCCAGGCTGGCGGTGCCGACGATTTCAAACCCAGTCCGTACAACCAACCGGGCAGTCAGTACCCCCAAATTAACTCCGAAGGAAAAGTACGTACCCGGATTCTGGCCCCCGACGCCCAAAAGGTTCAACTGGATATCGGCGCTGTAAAATACGACCTTGTAAAGAACGAAGAGGGAATCTGGATCGGCGAATCGGCTCCGCAGGACCCGGGTTTTCACTATTATCAGTTGAATATCGACGGAGCTTCGGTACCCGACCCCGGAAGTATGTTTTATTTCGGAGCCTGCCGCTGGGGTAGCGGAATCGAAATTCCTTCCAACGATCAGGACATGTTTGCCGTAAAAAACGTACCGCACGGACAACTCCGCGAAGTGTTGTTTCCATCGGCGAGCACCAATACTTCCCGGCGGGCCTTTGTTTATACGCCTCCCGGTTACGAAAAAGAGACAGCCAAACGCTACCCGGTACTGTATCTTCAGCACGGATATTGCGAAAACGAGTATTCATGGCCCATGCAGGGAAGGGTAAACCTCATCATGGACAACCTTATCGCCGAAGGGAAAGCAAAACCGTTTATTGTTGTTATGACCTATGGGATGACCAACGAAATTCAGTTCGGACGGTTGCGCGATTTCGACATCAAACCCTTTCAAACTGTATTGGTCGATGAGTTAATCCCCTTTGTTGATACACAGTTCCGCACCCTGGCCAACCAGCCCAACCGTGCTATGGCCGGACTTTCGATGGGATCGATGGAAACCAAAGCCATCACCATGAATCGCCCCGAAGTATTCTCACACATCGGCTTATTCAGTGGCGCGCTGTATCAGCCCGAAGAAGTGAAAAACAAAAGCAGCATAAAGCTTATTTTTCAGAGTACCGGAAGCAAAGAACGGCCCGATGCCGTTAAAAAATCGACCGAAGCGCTGAAACAATCGGGTATTAACGCCACCTGGTATGTGTCGGAAGGCACAGCCCACGAGTTTCACACCTGGCGACGCAGCCTGCACCAGTTTGCACAGCTTCTTTTCAAATAAATCACACCTTAATTGCATATCTTATGAACACATTCGCTAAGGCTTTCCTATCGGGCGCCCTACTGTTGAGCTCCGTGGCCGCAATGGCTCGGAATCCCATCATCCAAACCTATTTCACGGCCGACCCTGCCCCGATGGTGCACAACGGAACCGTATACCTGTATACATCGCACGACGAAGATACAACGGTGAACAACTTTTTCACCATGTACGACTGGCGCTGCTATTCTTCCAACGATATGGTAAACTGGACCGATCACGGAGCGGTAGCTTCACTAAAGAACTTTACCTGGCACAGCAAAACCAATGGTGCATGGGCGCCGCAATGCATCGAACGGAATGGTAAATTCTACCTGTACGTGCCTATACATGGCGAAGGCATAGCCGTGTTGGTAGCCGACTCGCCTACGGGTCCGTTTAAAGACCCGATCGGCAAACGATTGATCGACAGCGACCATATCTGGCAGGACATCGACCCCACGGTGGCCATCGACGACGACGGACAAGCTTATCTTTACTGGGGCAATCCGAGTCTTTGGTATGTAAAATTAAACAGCGATATGGTATCGTACGATAAAAGTATTGGCGATAAGGGGATTGTAACCGTTGAAATGACCGCCGCTGCCTTTGGGTCGAAGCCCGGGCGCGACGGCAAGCCCGGCACCACCTATACCGAAGGACCCTGGTTTTTCAAACGCAATAATCTGTATTACATGATTTACGCTGCAGAAGGAATTCCGGAATATATCTCCTATTCAACCGCTCCTGCGGCCGTTGGCCCCTGGACCTACAAAGGCCATATCATGCAACGCGCCGGTCACCTGGCTTTTACCAACCATGCCGGGGTAATCGACTTCAAGGGAAATTCGTACCTGTTTTATCACGATCAGGCGCTGTCGAACGGCCAGGGCTTCAAACGTTCGGTAAGCGTGGAGCAATTCACTTACAATGCCGACGGTAGTATACCCCTCATTACCCCTACAAAAGAAGGAGTTACTAAAAGTGTTGCAAGCATCAATCCATTCAGCAGAGTGGAAGCCGAAACCATGGCCTGGAGCGAAGGTTTGAAAACTGCCGGCAACAGTCAATCGGGGGTTTACCTCACGCAGATCAACCATAACGATTACCTTATCGTACGTAGCGTGGATCTCGGGAAAGGTGCAAAAACCGCTGAAGCAGGTGTAGCGTCGGGCACACAAGGAGGCCGGATCGAAATCAGGCTGAACAATCCTGAAGGAGAAGTACTGGGCACGCTGGAAGTGAAAAATACCGGCTCGTGGCAACAATGGACCACGGTAAAAGGCAAGGTAAAAAAAATGACCGGAGTACACGATATCTGCCTGGTATTTAAAGGTGGAGAAGGCGATCTATTCACTATCGACTGGTGGAAATTAAACTAAAAAACAGAATACTATGCAAGTACATTCAACCTTGGCGGCCATAACAATAGCACTGGTTATGGCTGCAACCCTCCCGGCGCAAACAGGTATTCCGCCGCAGCGTCCGATGATTCAAACTAAATACACCGCCGACCCTGCCCCTCTGGTGTACAACGATACGGTTTTTCTGTATGTTTCGCACGACGAAGACGATGCCATCGGTTTCAAAATGCTCGACTGGCTGCTTTACACGTCTACCGACATGGTGAACTGGCAGGAACGGGGAGCCGTTGCCTCGCTCAAGGATTTCAAATGGGCGCGGCAGGACAATGGAGCCTGGGCGGTGCAATGCATCGAACGCAACGGTAAATTCTATCTGTATTGCCCCATGCACGGCGGCGGCATAGGCGTATTGGTGGCCGATTCGCCCTATGGTCCGTTTAAAGACCCGCTCGGGAAAGCACTCATTACCGGCGAAAACGTATGGCACGACATCGATCCGACACCTTTTATCGACGACGACGGACAAGCCTACCTCTACTGGGGAAATCCTCATCTGTTTTATGTGAAACTCAACGAAGACATGATATCCTACTCCGGGGAGATCGTAAAAGAACCTACGAAGCCTACCAATTACCAGGAAGGCCCCTGGGTGTGGAAACGAAACGGTATGTACTACCTGGCCTATGCCTCCACCTGCTGTCCCGAGGGTATTGGTTATGCGATGAGCGCATCGCCTGTGGGGCCCTGGGAATACAAAGGAATGATAGTAGATGCCTCGGAAAAAAGTCGCGGCAATCACCCGGGCATTATCGAATACAAAGGAAAATCGTACTGCTTCGGGCATTCGTCCGATCTTATCAAACGTGAAACCACTAAATTTTACGAACGGCGCTCGGTGGATATGGACGAAATGGAGTACAATGCCGACGGAACCATCCGGAATCGCCATTATTGGTCGGTCGAAGGCCCGGCTCAACTGGGATCATTGAACCCGTATCGCAGGGTGGAAGCCGAAACCATGGCCTGGAGCGAAGGAGTTAAAACACGATTCGAATCGGAGTACGAACGCAACTTCATGTGGGACAGAGGCAAAAAACTGGCCGACCGGCTATTTGTCACCTCTATTCATCATGGCGATTATATTATGGTGCAAGGAGTGGATTTTGGCAAGGGCGCTAAATCGGTGGAGGTGAGTGTTGCTTCCAAATTCGGCGGAACCATCGAATTCCGTACAGGACAAGTCAACGGCCCGCTTATCGCAGCTGTAACGGTTAAGTCTGACGGCGATGCCGGCGTGTGGAAAACCGTATCGGCACCTGTAAAAAACGCCAAAGGCAAACAGGATGTATACCTCGTGTTCAAAGGCGAAAAAGAATTATTTGAATTCGACTGGTGGCAGTTTGCTAAATAAGTTCAATTCGATTGAATTCCCCAGCGCCCGTAAGCCTTCGGCATTCGGATGCAACCAATCGTTTGAGAATGCCGGCAACAATCGGGTGGAATCGGCAGGATCACGAATTACCCGGTCAAAATCGAGACAAGCATCGAAATTACCCGCCGTACGAATCCAGTTATTAACCACAGAACGGGTTTTCTCATGCTTGTCGTTGAAGTAATTACTTCCTTTAAACGGCGTAATAGTAGCTCCGTACACCTTTAGATTGGCAGCATGCGCCTTTTTGATCAGGTAGTTGTAAGTGTCGATAATTTTATCGGCACTTACTCCATTCCCAATGTCGTTCACCCCGTAAAAAATAATGAGCCAACGTACTCCATTTTGCCCGAGAACGTCGGTATCAAACCGTTGAACCCCCGAACCGCTCACCAGGGTACCTCCGATCCCGAGGTTCAGCACGGCCACCGAACGCGTAGATTTATTCTTCAGTAAATTTTCGGAGAAGACATCGGTCCAGCGGTTTTGCAATCCACCGTGCAATCCGTAACCGTCGGTAATGGAATTTCCCAACACGGCTACTGCGGAGGATTTTCGTGCCGCAACATCAATCCCGGTGATCGTATACCAGCGTTCTACCGGCACAGCCTTCTCAAATGCCGCATTGGTAGTGTGGTCGCCTTCCAGAATATACGAAAAAGTACGTGAGCCGTAATGGTGCGTCAGCTGTTCGTCGCTTTCGCAAGCGCCATAATAAATAGTGATAGCCAATCGCTGACCTGCTTTCAGCTTATACCTCACGGCATCGGATACCAGTCGGGTGCCTGCCGGCATTGTAGCACTATATTTCCCTGCAAACTTCAGCGGAACGATAGAGCGGGGATCCACTTCGCTTTTTGTTCCATCGGGCGAAGTGGCTATGGTTACTTTTTGCAGAACGACATCCGATTTGCCGGTAATATTTGAAAATTTCACCTGCAACACATCGCCGCCAATCGAAACACGGACGATCTGCCGCAAGGTATTGTTGGCCAGGTAGGGAGCCGGAGGGGTGTTTTTACCTGCCGCATAGGGCGCTGTAGCCCAGGTTCCGACCCAACCTTTCTGACCCCTTGCCGCCAGAGGGGCACCGATCAGCAACCCGCCGAACAACAAGAAAGAAACAACAACTGTAAAACTCTTTTTTAAATACATCTCCGATAGTATTGACAGGTGATTATTCAGGAATAAATTTCCCCGCTTTACGATACGAACCGTAAACTAAATGGTAAATATACACCGTTTTTTTCAAACCGGTGAAATCCAACGTGTGCATTGTATCGACCGCCTCCGACTCTTGTCTCATCACCAGTTTTGAATCGACGCCATACACCGACACGGTAATTTTGGATGGCTGTGGGAGTTCGATGTGCATACGACCCTTCGCAAACCGGACCTCAGCTTCGTCGAATGCCGCAGCAGCAGGCACTGCAGAGGGTAACTCCGTAAGTAAGCCCGCCTGCAACAATTGATTGATAAGCGCCTCCGTACGCAAAGGAAAGTAATTGCTCAGCAGGTGTGCTTTCTGGGGCCGGAAATGTTCGTCGCGGGAGTAAACCGGCGATTGACCATCGCCCGGAAGCGTCTTACGACGGTAAGTTCCCCAGCGGGCCGATTCCAGAATCACAGCCGGATCAATTTCATCCGACACAGCGGCGTACAGTGCCGAACTTGCTTCGGGAGTTAATGCACCTTTATTAAAAAGATGAAGATGAGCCCGCTGTGTAAACAGCTTTTTAAACTCAGGATGTTGCGAGAGTCCGCCGGAAAACGATTTTTCATCGGCACCAAATAAAATTCGCCGCAGCGGACCTTTGAAACGACCGGCACCGGTCATCACATTAAAATTTACACCGCTGTAAAAACAGTTTTCGGTATCCCAGCAAAAAAAACGGAATCCCTTATCCGGCAACTCCCGGTTTCGGGCAGCATACCAGTTATTATCGCCCCAATCCACATTCCCCATATAAAAATTGACCAGAATATAGTCGATGTAATTTTCCATATCCAGCAACTGCTCCCCGATCAGCCTTTCATAATCAGAGCTTTCAGCCAGTTTCACCATTCTGTCGAACGCAGTCCGGTTTCCTGCCGCCAAACCGTTATGATTCATCACATCATAATCCAATTCATGCCCGCCCATATACGCAGCCATGTGTTTCTCGCTCAGCCGTTCGGTGACATCGTATACCCCCCAGTACAATCCGTTTATAAACAAATGAACAAACCGGTTATGGGCCGAAAGATTTCCCATGGCACGTTGCGTACGTTTTGCAAACGCGTCGACAACATACTGAGAATAGCGCCGATCGTTTAAACTCCAGTGCATCCAGCTATACCCGAAACCGGCTCTCAGCACCAGGTGATCGAACCTGGAAACAGCTGTTTCATCCTTAAAAAAACGGTATTTCAACTTCCCGGCACCGTACATCGATTTAAAATACAATCGAAACGAATGCTTGCCCGACTTTTCGGGTTGCCGGCTGGCCGCACCATGAATCCGTATTCCGCAATCTTCCTGAAAATGTTCCTTCGTCAACGGATCAATATATTCCACCGAAAGCGGACGCTCCCATCCGTCGCCGATTTTCACTCCGGTATGAATATAAATTCCTCCCGCGGAAGGATCGGTACTTTCCGAAAAAAAATGCGACGCATCGGTGACCAGGCTAAGCGTGGGCAACGACAAAAAAGCATCGCTCAGCGAATTCCGGTACAGTGAATGTGAAGTGATGTCCGCATCCATCCCATAATGAGCGGGAGCTCGCTCGCCCACTGCATATCCGGCATATTTCACATCGCCCCCTAATACTCCCCAGCGGTCGGGATAGCCCTCAGGATGCCGGTTTTGAGTAATAATATCACTGATAAACAAGTAACTGTTGGTGATGACTTGACTTGCCGCTCCATCCCGCACCGCAACAGCACGAATCACGGAAGTGCCCTGTACGTAAAGAGGTGCGCTGTAGCTTGCAGAGCGGGTAGTCGGCACACTGCCGTCGGTAGTGTAATAGATGGTTGCTCCCGCATCGGGTACCGACAACTCTAAGGCGAAAGCCTCCGGGCAATACGAACCTACCTTACTGAAAACGGGAGGAGCGAGTTCCGGCGTTGCCGAAAAAACACGGACCAAACAAAACGTAATACAAATCCATAGTATTCTTAAACGATGCGTCTGCATGGTACTACTTAGTTTTCAATGAGGATAGCTACGATTTTTTCATGCTTTGAGCTGCCATCGGCAAAAACAGTTCGTACGATATATACATTGCCGGTTTTTAACTCTTCTTCGGCAATGGGGATACCGTGTATCGTGTAATACCACCTGCCGGTTATTTCAGCACTTGCGGTACCATTGCTTGTTCCGGTGGCGTTTTTCACGATTACCGGGACGGTTGCTCCAGCATAGTGTCCTGCAGCTAAATATCCCGTAAAAGGCTTTAACGTAACCGGTTCGCCGGCCTGCACTTTCACGAAAACCGGCCCGCCGGCCTCTTCGGCCAACACATAATCGCCGGCACGTAAACCGACAGCAATGTAAGAGGCATTGAACCCGGCATTCTGCACCTGGTAAGGGGTGGCAACAGCACCCGAACCCGTCAGGGTAAACCGGCCGGAACCCTTCACCAATACCGGCACATTTGCCGGCAGCTTACGGGCCGTAAGTTCCGAAGCCTGCACTTCGCCGGCAGTCAACGCAACCGAATACACGGTTAAACCCTGTGGAACTTCGGCCTCAAAAGGTATACTGACAAGCTTATACCCCGAAATACTGAAGCTGTAACTTACCTGCCGGGCATCGACGGGATGCTCGAGAAAGAAATTTCCTGTCGTATCGTTTAAGCTGAGTAAATGAGTGGTATTGTCACGGATAATATTGGTACCCGTTACCGCACTGTTATGCGGCACATAAAACACGCAATTCTTATTCGCCGCTATCTCGTGCCAGTTCGCCTGAACAGGAATACCCGTTGTTTCGGTAAAATCGAGGCCGGTAAATGCATTATCGTCCAGGCAATTCAGCAGATAGGTATCTTCCGGACTGTAAATCCCTCCAAAACGATACCGCTGTTCGTTACCCATGGTAAAATACACATCACCCAGGTTGAGTGTGAGCACCGAGCTGTAATTGGAATTGGAAATACGCACCAGTCCTTTACACCCTCCGGGCAGGGTATTGGGCGAAATATCGAACTCCAGCCGGTCGCCCTCACGCTTAATATTCACCCGGCCATAATTGTGCGAGGCCAGAGAATTGGCAGTGGTCAGGTAGTGAAACGTAGTGTTATCGGACAACAACTGACCGGTAGTACTCATGCTTCTTACGTCGAGCACCATTTTGTTAAACGAATGGTTGAGAGCAAGATACCCATTACTCAACGATGTATTAGAACTGATGAGCGGAGAATCGTGTTTAAACGTCCGGCGCGAACCACTCAGCCTGTACGAAGTTCCGAACACCGAACTGGTGGGTTGTTGCTGTTCGATGGTCTGGTAATGCCGGGGCGCTCCGGTCATGGCCGAGGCCGGCCGGTCGGCACTGCGACGGAAAATAAAGGTAGATACACTGGAGGCAGGAACTTCCAGTTTGGGCCGCACAGTCGGAGCGGAGAAGTCGTAGGCCGACACCGACCAGTTCTGGCTTGCAGAAGTGGTGATTCTTCCGGCAACCGTACTATAAAAAGGAAGATCGAAGGTAGTGGTATACGTATCGTTCGACGCATTAATAACTACCGCCACCACACTATCGCCCGATGCACTCAAATAAGAAGAGCCGCTCAAGGTATTACTTTCGTCGTTCCAGTTATGCCGGATGCGGGTGGTCCCGGTTACAAACCTGGCAAACTGCGACAGGATATATCCTCTTTTGGTAATGGCTCCCGAAGCGAAACCTCGCGTTCCATCGCCCATCATCCCGTAATAACGTTTGGCGGCATAATGGATCCATGCGTTCACTTCCGACAACATCGCTGTATTAACGGCCTCTGCAAAATCGAACGCATCGATACTCCAGCTAAAGTTCCGGGATTCGGCTTCCGATTTGTTTGCATTCCAGTTAATCAGGAACTCGGTCATCCACACCTCTTTACCTTTGGAACGGAAATTTTTATGTGCATTTTGAATAGCACCGTACTGATGTCCGCCAAAGATGCCCAGATTACCGATCACATCATCGGCCAACAGTGCATTCGCATAATTATCGGTAATGCCGACCCCTTCGGCAGCTATAATCGGGCAGCTGATAAGGTGTCCGTAATTTTTTATAAACGACGCCATTTGTGCCGGAGTAAACAGGCAACCGGCATAGGTAACCGTATAATCGGGTTCATTCTGAATCGATATCCCGTCGAGCTCCACCCCATTCGTGCGCAGGTATACGACATAATTGTTCAGGTACTGGGCATAATCCTGATAATGCTCCGGCTTGAGCGAACCTATATTCTGATAATTGCCATTCGCATCGACGGTTGCTCCGGCAACCATCCCGTTGGTTTTCCATTCGGCCGGAGGCGACCAGGGGCTGGCGAATAAAATAACACCCAACTCTTTAGCCAGCTTTGCCGTGGCCAGCGATTGCGGCCAGTTAGCCTCACCCACCGGTAAATACATCCGCATCATGGTATATCCGGTTTCACTGTTTTTACCCCAAAGACGGCGGATCTCGGCTGCCGACATGTGGTTGTACTGAAATTGCGGACTATTGACAAAACCGCCAAACCCGGTGATTCGCTGGTAGGTTTGATTTTTATCCATTACAAGGGTGGCAACCCGGTTCGCTGCAAGGGCCGATGCTGAAAGCAGCACACAAAAACACACTGCAAAAAAACGGAGCCGGTTGGTTACAGACATTCGCATAAGTTTTTAAGTTAGCAATTTAACGAACCGCTTCCTTTTCGCGGGTATACTCGAAAAAATCGACGTCCACATAACCGCCGGTACCTTGGGTGGCAAAGTTATAGATGGCCAGCCGGTTGCCCATAAAATGACGCAGGTTGTAAATCATCTGAAAGTCGGAGCCGATTTTTGTCCATTTCTTATTGTCGAAACTATAGTAGAAGGCGGCTTTATCACGTCCTTTATCAAAGTCGCAATCCACACGGAGTATCACTGTTTTACCTTTCAGGGCAATGCGTTCCTTCTCGACCAGCCGGTCCGACATCACCAAAAACTTCGCTTTACCCTCCATCACCACCGAAAGCATTCCCGGTTCGGCACAATACACACTCAACCCGGCCACATCGCCCGCTTGCATTTTCGACACATCCAGCTTGACAGCGGCACTGCATTTCGGTCCTTCGGTACGCTGCGACAGCATATTCGGCGCCTGGAAAATATTCTCGACCACACGGCTGGTCTTCAGCCGCATATATCCTTTGCGTTCGGTGAGCGACCAATGTGTATGCACCGGATTATGATTCCATTGCCAGGTAATGCCCAGGTCCGGCTTATCAAAATCGTCGCTTACCACAAGAGGCGTAGCGGCTTGCAAGGGCAACGGACTTTTCATCACCTTCGCCACCTTGCCTTGCGCATCGCCCAACATCGGCCACCCATCGATCCAGCTGCAAGGCATCAGCACCGGCACACGCCCCACGGCGCCCCGATCCTGAAACAGCATTCCATACCATTCGCCTTCGGGCGTATCGATGATGCAACCTTGTGCTACACCTGCCCCCCGGCGGTCGAGAGTATCCGACAATACCACTTTCGACTCATAGGTCCCGGTCAGCGCACCGGAACGAAAACACAGCTGGGTCCGAATGCCGCCGCGCGGCCACCAAATGAGGTACAGGTAATATTTATTTTCATGTTTAAATACATGCGTTCCTTCCAGTAAACTTTCGTGTCCCATCGCCGGACCATTGATCAGCTCCTGATCCACACCGCCTGTTTTCGGCCCCGACAAATCGGCATTGAACTCCCGGATACGGATCGACCCGGCACCATACACCAGGTATACCCGCTCGTCGTCGTCGAAAAAAAGCGAACAATCGTGGTAGGCCCTGTCCTGCCGGCTTACCAGCTCCCATTTTCCGGCCGGGTCGGTGGTTTTGAAAATATAGGTGCGTTGCGGACTATTCGTAGCAAACAACACATAAAAAACACCCTTATGGTAACGCAGCGACGATGCCCACTGACCTTTGCCATACACATTTCCGTCGAGCAAATCGTACTGCGGACTATCCTTCAGCTCGTCGAACACGTAACTGATTATTTTCCAGTTCACCAGGTCTTTCGAACTCATAACCGGCGCACCCGGCATCAGGTGCATCGTGGTACTTACCATGTAATACGTATCGCCCACCCGAACCACATTCACATCGGGTACATCGGCATAAATCACCGGATTGGTAACTGCCGGATGGCCGGAATCGGCCGCTCCTGCAAAACTCCATTGGAACATCAGCAACCCTACTAAACTAAGCAATGTAATATTTTTCATGACTGATTAATTGTTAGCGATCATTTTATACGACTTAATACTGCCATCGCTCAACCTATCCCTTACGATATACACAGCAGGTGTACTGTCGTCAGCCGGCACATTCAACCGTACTCCCGATAAATTGAACAACTCCCGGCTGATCACCAGACATCCCGGTTGTTCGACCGCATCCACCGACGATACGATTAAACCAGCCGTAGAATAACGCTTGCAGAAATCCCACACTTCCTGGTTAACCATAATGTGAGCCGGATCGTTCGAATGCCAGTGCCCCTTGGGGGTGGTAAGCAATACCACTTCCACTTTGGTGGTTGTATTGATCCACAATTTTTTCACGGCCTGACTGGAACTTCGGGAGGCAGGATAAGGCTCGGTTGTACGGGCGCGGGTGTTACAACCGTTATGTGCAATCCATTTATCGAGCACCGGCTGCACGTTTTCCAGTTTAAACACATCGTCGACCGTACCCATGACCTGCAACACCGGCATTGGCCGCGCACTTGCCGCCACGTTCGGATTCGGTCCCCACGAATGCCCCATGGTAGGTGCAATGGCTGCAATTTTATCGGCCATGGAATTCGCTATACGATAACAAAAATTGGCGCCCCACGAGAATCCGGACGCATACACCCTGGTTTTATCGATGGCATAGCGGGAGTAGATCGTATCGATGATGGCCGATGTGAATTCCAGATCGCTCGGTCCGGTCATGTCCCACGATGCATTCGGATTTACCGCCCGGGGATACACCACAATAAATTTAGCGGTATCGGCAACCATCCAGTACTTGGCCTGATCGGCCTGAAAATCGTCGGTCTGATTCATCCCGGCAAAGGAAAGCAACAAAGGAGCATTTGCGGGCAGCTGAGCGGGAACATACAAGGTAAACTCCCTCGTAACCGCTCCTACCGGAATACGGACTTTTTGATGTTGCGACTCCTGGGCCCCGACCGTCGGTACCAGAGCAGAAAAACAAACCATACACAACAGAAAATTCAACACTGCACGCTTGACCGGCAATATACCGGGACGATGCCCTTTCACTTTGTTCCGAACGGGTGATTTCATGGATAATTTCAATTTTAAATAAACTACGATAACGGTTAGCTGAGGCAAAAGTAAACAGTCTTATGCAGTTTCACTATTAAAATGAGATATTTGATTTCAAAATTTAAACACGATAAGCGGCAAAGCGCCCTGTAACGATACCGGAACCTGCAAGCCGGTGCGAAAAGCAGATAGTTACCGTACGAGAAAAAACTGTATATTTGCAGGCGCTCGGCACTACACCTATGCATCGTGTACAATTAAAAACATACGCTTATGGAAACAAACAACGTTAAACAGAATGCTCCGTACATTCTCGACCTGGAAGCCGGCCAGCACCTGTGGTGCAGGTGCGGTAAAAGTGAAACCGACCCGTTATGCGACCTGAAAACCCACAAAACACTGGGCTTTGCACCCATGCGATTCGAATGGGCCGAAAAGAAAAAAGTAGCACTCTGCGGATGTAAACAAACGAAGAATCCGCCGTTCTGCGACGGCACTCACGCCACACTCTGACAACAACAATCCCCCGGCTTTGCGCGCCGGGGGATTTGTATTTTGATAACGTTCTGCAACATCTGCACTTCAAGAATGATGCTGCTACCAAAATTGTTATAATTACCGGTTTATATGCTGATTTTTTTTTGTACATTTGCCTCCATCAGTCAACCCTTTAATAACATAACTAACATTCAGGTCAAATGGTACACGAAGTAAGGTACGATGCTGCCAATGAGGTAGCAGTATTGGAATTTAAAAATCATTTTCTACTGGTCGATGTCGAACCTATTTTTCAATTGGTGAAAGAGATATTGGAAGGCAAGCCCTATCGGCAGTTGATAGTGATCATGAGTAATAATCACGATATCGAAAACCGTGAAACCCGCGAAGCAACTACCGGGGCGTTGTCCCGGCTCTCGATTGCCAATATTGGTTTTGTAGGTGGCAATGCCGCCAACCGGATGATTGCCCGTGTACTTATCAAAACCGGTATGGTGAAGCTTAACGGCGAGTTTTTCAAGAATTACGATGAGGCGGCAGCATGGTTAAAAAGCAAACGATAATACAACACTATGAACTCAACTACAATTACTAACGCCAAAGAGCGTATTGAACACATCGAAGACATTTTATCGTCGGTGGCTGCCGGCGATCTCGATTTACGAATCGAATCGGAATTCGAAGACGACTTAACCGGTGTCGAACAAGCGATCAACCTGCTGATCGACGACTTGACGCACGAACTCAAAAAGAGCCTGAAATTGAAACAGGAGATGGAAGAAAAACTGATGAAAATTCAGGAGCAACAGAAAACCATCCTGCAGCAGCAGGAAGATTTGATGGAACTATCGAGCCCGGTTTCGAAGGTATGGGAAAATATCCTGATTCTTCCCGTTATCGGCACCCTCGACAGTCAGCGTACCCAGATCATGATGGAAAACTTGCTGCAAAAAATCGTAACCACCGGCTGCACCACTGCCATTCTCGACATTACCGGCGTCCCGACCGTCGATACTCAGGTAGCCAACCACCTGTTGAAAACCGTCACAGCTGCCCGCCTGCTCGGCGCCGAGTGTATCGTGAGCGGTATCAGCCCTGCCATTGCGCAAACCATCGTACACCTGGGTATCAACCTGTCGAACATTCTTACCAAAGCTACCTTGCAGGACGCCATGATTTACGCTTTGCGTAAAAACGAACAACTTATCAACGGAAAAGTAGTTCTGAACCAGATCGATACCGACGAACCCAAATAACAGCTTCCATGATAACGAACGAACGAAGGATACCTATAATCAAGATACGCGATTTTCTGATCGTATCGATACAGGTCGATATGCACGACCGGTTGGCCTTGCAGCTTCAGACCCAGATCCTGGAAGAAATTGCCCGTACGCATGCCCGTGGCGTATTGATCGACATTTCGACGCTCGAAATGGTCGATTCGTTTATTGGCCGTGTATTATCGGGCATGGCTTCGATGGCAGCGATTATGGACGCTGCGGTGGTAATCGTAGGCATGCAGCCGGCGGTGGCCATCACCCTGGTGGAACTCGGGCTCGAAATGCCCGGAGTGGAAACGGCCCTGAACATGGAATTAGGAATGGAAATGCTCGAAAAAAGATTAGAAAGCGAAAGATAAAGCATGATCGAACTTGTATCGGACCCAGGCTGGGAGTTGTTGGAAGAACTGAATATCGAAACCGAATTCGATATCGTTAAAGCCCGTCAGAGCGTGCGGCAGTATGCCAAAGACGCCGGTATGGGCATTGTTGATCAAACCCGTATCACAACTGCCGTATCCGAACTCTTCCGTAATATGTACATGTATGCCGGCGGTGGTGTGGTTCGTATTCAGAAAGGGATGTACGAGGGCCATCCAGCTCTTGTGATTACCTGTATGGACAATGGGCCGGGCATCGACGACATAACGCTGGCCATGCAGGATGGTTATACCTCGGGACAAGGCATGGGCTATGGATTACCCGGCGCCAAGCGGTTGGTGGATGATTTTGTGCTCCAATCGGAACCCGGGCAAGGAACAAGTGTGAGGGTGGCCAAATGGAAATAAAACGCAAACTGGTGCAGATACTGTCGATCGACAGTGAGGCCGATGTAGGGGTTTGCCGCCGGAAAGCGGTAGCCCTGGCCGGGAAAATGGGTTTCGACGATGTGAAGTCGGGCGAAATTGCGATTCTTATGTCGGAGCTGGCTACCAATGTGTTGAAACATGGCGGAGGCCGCGGAAAAGTATGCATCGGCGAGCTGAACGATGAACACAACCGTAGAGCCATCGAGATTTTTTGCTGCGATACGGGGAAAGGTATACCCGACTTCGACCAGGCTATCAACGATGGTTTTTCCGACAAGCAGTCGCTGGGCATCGGATTAGGTTCCATCCGGCGGTTCTCCGATGTTTTCGAACGTATCTCGACGCACGATTCCAACTGCCCGCTGGCCGACTTTCCGAGCCTTTTTCAGCACTGTCTGCGCTGCGTGAAATGGGTGCCTGAACTCAACTGGCGCAGCTCGAACCGCAAACTGGTTGCAGGAGCGTCGTCGGTTTGTAAACCCGGCGAAACCCTGAATGGCGACAGTTATGCTATTACGCACCCCGGACCCGACAAAACCCTGGTTGCCGTGATCGACGGGCTTGGCCACGGAAAAGATGCTCATCTCGCCTCAACGATCATTAAAGAACAGGTGCTGTTGAAAAGCGAACTCCCGGTGACCGATCTGGTCAACTACCTT
Source organism: Paludibacter sp. 47-17 (assembly GCA_001898935.1). Lineage (GTDB taxonomy): Bacteria > Bacteroidota > Bacteroidia > Bacteroidales > Paludibacteraceae > Paludibacter. The sequence goes on along the minus strand of MKVT01000001.1, from coordinate 146,565 downwards.
CATCAGTCGGCCCGGGCTACCCGCGGAGCCGTCATAGGCATTGCCTATATCGATACCGGCCGGTCGCTGCTGCAATTCGCCGGCGTGGGCAATATCGAAGGTTTTGTGATGACGAAGGAAGGAAAAAAAAGTTTGATTTCGTTTGGCGGAATTCTCGGGCATCATATCCGCAGTCCCCGGCTGTTTGAATATCCGTTCGGCAAGGGCGACGTGCTGTGTATATTCAGCGACGGGCTCACTACCCGCTGGAGTCCCGACGATATCGACTGGACCGATCATCCGCAACGAATTGCCGAACTGCTAACCACTAAATATTCACGATCCAACGATGACACAACCGTTCTTGTTATCAGCAACCTTGGTTGAAATGGGCACACTGGCCATCCAGCAGGAGTCGGACGTGGTGAAAGCACGCAACCTGGCTTCCATGCTGGCACAGGAGCTTCAGCTCGACAAAACATCGAGTATCAGGGTCGGTACGGCCGTATCGGAGCTGTGCCGGAATATGCTTGAATATGCCGGAGGAGGCATTGTCGATTTCAGGTATGCCGAACGTAACGGCCAGGCAGGACTCGTGATCCGTTTTTCGGATAAGGGTCCGGGAATCACGCAGCTCGATGCCATACGCAGCGGCAGCTACAAGTCGCCCCATGGTATGGGGGTGGGACTCATCGGCTCGCAACGGTTGATGGACGATTTCGACATACAAACGGAAACGGGAAAGGGAACGACCATCACGGTTGCGAAATGGAATACCCTGATGGCCAGCGCCATTGACTCCGAACGTTTGGAACTGATCCGGAATGCGTTCGGGAAAATGCTGGAGCGGGGCGAATCGAATCTCGTCGAAACCATCAACACCCAGAACCGGGAATTGCTGTTGCTGTTGAAAAAACTGCAGGAGCGTAACGAGGAAATCGAGAGTATCAACCGCGAACTGGAAGAAACCAACCGCGGGGTATTGGCGCTGAACCGCGAACTGGAAGATAAGGCCATCGCCATCGAACGCGCCAAGCAACAGGCCGAACAGGCCAATAAAGCAAAAAGCGACTTCCTGGCCCATATGAGCCACGAAATACGTACTCCTATGAATGCGGTGCTCGGGTTTGCCGAACTGCTGACAAAAACCAATCTCGATAATCAGCAACGCCAGTATGCCGAAAACGTGAGTACGGCCGGAAAGGCCTTGCTGGAAATCATCAACGATATTCTTGACTTTTCGAAAATTGAAGCCGGGAAACTGGAGCTGGAATTCATTGAAACCGATCTGAGCGAACTGATCAGGCAAACCGTGGAAATGTTTAAATATACCACAGCCCGCCAGGGACTCGAATTTACACTTACCTATGCTCCCGAAACACCCCGTTATATTGTCACCGACCCCGTCAGGCTGAAACAAATCCTCATCAACCTGCTGAGCAATGCGGTGAAATTTACCGAAGACGGCGAGGTGAACCTGAGTGTATCGTTCCGCGAAGCTGCACCGGCAGCCGGCGAAGCAATCCGCCAACCGGGAACACGGGGGCATTTCCGGTTTGCAGTTTCCGACACGGGCATCGGGATTACGCCCGAACAGCAACAACGCCTGTTCAAGGCTTTTACCCAAGGCGACGGAAGCACTACCCGCCGGTTTGGCGGTACGGGGCTGGGATTGGTAATTTCGAACCTGCTGGCCAATAAGATGAACAGCTTCCTGAACCTCGAAAGTAAACCAGGCATCGGCAGCTCGTTCTTTTTCGAAATCGAAACCGATTACCGCACGGCGCCGGCGCCCGACCGTAAAGCTATTCAATACAAACGTGTACTGATCTTTGATCCCAATCCCCGTATCACCGAAGCCATCGCATTGCAGCTCCGCTACTGGGGGGTAGGATGCGATGCAACCAACGATCTGACGGAAGCCGAACGTATTGTAACATCGAACACCTACGACCTGGCCATCGGACGGGGAAAATTCCCGGGCATGGACGAGCTCGCCGTATTGCAAAAAATAAGGGATGTATTCCGGCCGATGCCCCAGGTGCCGCGCATGGTGCTGATGCATCGCTCACAGAAAGAAGAATTCAAGGATTTCAACACCAAACGGTCGATCGTTTTAACCCGGGTGATGTTGCCGCTCGATTCGGAAACACTCTGGAATATCCTTACCAAGGCCACCCCCGAGGACAAGGTTGTCGAACACAGCTCGATTCCCCCAAAAACCGACGATCAGGTAAAAGTTTCGGATGCCGAAAAGGTAATCCTGATAGCCGAAGATGTGAAAATGAATATGGTTCTGGCCAAGTTCCTGATCAAAAAAATGTTGCCCAAAGCTACCTTACTGGAGGCCGAAGACGGAAAAATCGCGCTCGAAATTTTACAACGACAGCATATCGATTTAATCCTGATGGATATTCATATGCCCGAATTGGACGGCATGGAGGCTACCCGGCGTATCAGGCTGCTGAACGACGAAGTGAAACGAAATATCCCAATCGTAGCCCTCACTGCCGGAGCTTTGCCTGCCGAACGTCAGAAAGCAATCGAGGCCGGGATGAACGGATTTGTGACCAAACCTATCGAAGCCGACGAATTGAAACTGGCCCTGTACCAACACCTCAAGCTCAAAGTAAAAACAGAAGATCCTCTTTTGCCCGACTAAACAGGAAAGAGGATCTTCGGGACCGAAAGTAGTTAGGTTATAACTAGTTCGGCAACAGCAGAATCAGTGCAACTCACAACCCGAAATCGGTTCAATTATAGCGTTACCCCTGTTTTGAAAATGGCTATTTCGCGGTAATTTTTCTTTTCGTTGTTCACCAACTCGCCGCCGGCAACCCTCAGAACATATTCGATAAATCGTTCGTTGACTTCGTCGATGGACTCGTTCTGCACGATTGTACCGGCATTAAAGTCGATCCATCCCGGCTTTTTCTCGAACAAGGGCGTGTTGGTCGATATCTTCATGGTGGGTACATAAGTTCCGAACGGAGTACCGCGGCCGGTAGTGAAAAGCACCATATGACAACCGCTGGAAGCCAATGCCGTGGCTGCCACCAGGTCGTTGCCCGGCGCACTCAGCAGATTAAGCCCCCTGGTCGTAATCCGCTCGCCGTACATCAACACGTCTTTCACCAGCGACTTCCCGCATTTCTGCGTACAACCCAACGACTTTTCCTCCAGGGTCGAAATACCTCCGGCCTTATTGCCCGGCGACGGATTTTCGTATACCGGCTGGTTGTTGCGAATAAAATAATCCTTGAAATCGTTGATCAGAAAAACCGTCTTATCAAACATATTCCGGTTCACACAACGGTTCATCAGAATCGTTTCGGCACCGAACATCTCGGGCACCTCGGTAAGCACCGTACTCCCGCCCTGGGCAATGAGGAAGTCGGAAAAAACGCCCAGCAAGGGGTTGGCCGTAATGCCCGAAAATCCATCGGATCCCCCGCACTTCAACCCTATCTTCAGCTCGCCTATCGGCACTTCTTCCCGGACATCGCCCGAGACCACTTCGTAAATTTCACGAAGCAACGCCATTCCCGTTTCGTATTCGTCCTCCACTTTCTGAGTTTCCATGAACTTGATACGTCGCGGGTCGACAGCCCCCAGCAGTTCGCGGAAAGCACTCACCTGATTGTTTTCACAGCCCAACCCTATCACCAATACGCCACCGGCATTCGGATGCAACACCATGTCGCGCAAAATCCTGCGGGTATTCTCGTGATCGTCGCCCAGCTGCGAACAACCGTAATTATGCGGATAGGCTACGATGGCGTCAACGCCCTCGAGCCGGGTCTCCCGGCGCAATTGCTCGGCCAGCGAATTCGCCGTCCCGTTGACACAACCCACCGTAGGTACAATCCATATCTCGTTGCGAATTCCAACTTCTCCGCCAGCCCGCTTGTAACCTTGAAAGTGAAGGTTACGCATCGGGATCTCCAGCTCCACCGGCTGCGGATGGTATTCGTAATCGAGCACCCCTTCGAGGTTCGTCCTGATCTTTTTCTCGTTGATCCATTCGCCTGCACGGATAGGCGCAAGCGTACGACCGATAGGATAACCGTATTTAACCACCTTATCGCCTTCCTCCATGGCAGTAAGGGCAAATTTATGTCCGGCCGGAATCGACTCCTGCAGTTCGAACTCTACTCCGTCGACCGTCACCAGCTCTCCCTGAGCCAGCTCCTCGATCGCCACTGCCACATTATCGGCAGGATTAATTTTTAAAGCGTTCATTTTTACGTGTTAAGAATTAACAACCACCCCGATGGTTTTCATCATACCCATTTCCTGAATCGACGTCAACAGCCGGGTGAGCAGCGTAGTCAAGCCGGGCACCGCGTTGAGATCTTCGTTCCAGATCATCTCAGCTGCCAGCACTCCCTGGGCCACGGCCGCAATATCGCCGCCGGCCCACAACCGGCCGAGTAATTCGACAATGGCGGCATCGTCGTTGGGAACGATGGCCGCACCATCGGCTCGTACACCGCCTTTGTAATACGTAATGATGGCGGCCAGCCCCAGCACCAGTCCGGCAGGAAGTTCGCCAAAGCGCTGCTGGTACACTTTCAATCCGGGTATATCACGGGTTTTAAACTTCGGAAAAGCATTGAGCATGATGCTGGTCACAAAATGTTTCACAAACGGGTTGCGGAACCGGTCGAGCACATCGTTGGCAAATTTTCGTAATTCCGATTCGGGCAGATCGAGGGTTTTGAGTAACTCACCGAACACTACTTTATCCACAAAACGTCCCACGGTTTCATGCTCCACGCTCTCGCGGACGGTGTTCAGTCCGGCCAGGTAGGCTACCGGAGCCAGCGCCGAATGCGGACCGTTGAGCAGGGTTACCTTCCGGTCGTGGTAAGGTTTTTCGCTGGGGACGAACAGTACGTTCAGTCCGGCCTTCGATGCCGGAAATTCTTTTTCAACCCATGCCGGAGCTTCGATAACCCAAAGGTGGAAAATCTCGGCCTGCACTACCAGTTTATCGTCGAGCTGTATCCGGTCTAAGATGGAGTCGATGGAATCCTTCGGATAGCCGGGCACGATGCGGTCGACCAGGGTGCTGTATACTCCGCAGGCCGTTTTGTACCAGTTTTCGAATTCGGAGCCGAGCTCCCAGTGTTCGATGTACCGCAAAATAGCTGCATTAAGTTCGGTGCCATTGTGAAAAATCAATTCGCAGGGGAAGATCAGCCAGCCTTTGCCGGGATCGCCTTTAAAGGTTTTGAACCGATGGTAAAGCAATTGGGTAAGCTTGCCGGGGTACGACGAGGCCGGCCGGTCGTCGAGACGGCACGACGGATCGAAGGTAATCCCGGCCTCGGTGGTATTCGAAACCACGAAACGCATGTCGGGGTTTTCGGCCAGCTTCATGTATTCGTCGAACTGCGTGTAGGGATTGAGGCCGCGGGTGATCACGTCGATGAGCTCGAGGCTGTCGATGGTTTCACCATGGTGGATGCCCTGCAGATTGAGGTGGTACAGACCATCCTGATCGTTGAGCCGGTCGACCATCCCGTTGGGAATGGGCTGTACGACCACCACGCCGGAATTGAAATCCAGCTTCTTGTTCATGTTATACACCATCCAATCGACAAAAGCGCGAAGGAAATTACCTTCTCCAAACTGGAGAATACGTTCGGGATAGGCTACTGCCGCAGGAGCAGTAACCCGGTTTAATGCTTCCATTTAACTACTGATTTATACCTTAAAACTATATACTTTACGATGCCCGGAGGCAAACCTTCGAACCGAAACCTTCAGGCCTGGCTCATCTCCCGCAACATCCTATCGTGCAACACCCCCGGGGGAACCTTCCTGAAATCGACGGCAAAGGTACTCAATTAAAGAAATAATTCTTTTATTAGATATCGATGAATTATTGCACAATATCGACATTTGAATTAAATTTGCACCATGATTCAGGATTCGGTAAATAAAGAATTTGTTGTTTTGCACACCGGCTTTGCTTTTCATCATGCCGACTGGAATTTCAGCAACGTCTGCAGTCCGTTTACACGGCTCCATTACGTAAAAAGCGGTAATGCCAGGCTGATTCACGGCGATAAGATTTACGAAATGAAACCCGGCTACCTCTACCTCACCCCGGCCTACGTAACGCACGGCTACGCCTGCGACGGAATACTGGAGTTGTATTATATCCATTTGTACGAACAACCCGGCGAACGTCAGCGGCTCTTTGACCGGTATCGATTTCCGGTCGAAGTAAAAGCCCAACCCTACGACATGCAGATCATCCGCCGGCTGGTCACCATCAACCCCGGTCGCGAAATCCTGCAGTACGACCCGCGACTGCAGGACAAAAGCAGCCTGACCTCCAAAAACATCTCCCGCTTCCAGCAACACCCCGAAGCCAGCGAGATGGAAAACAGCGGAATTCTCAGGCAGTTGCTGTCGCGTTTCCTGCTCGAAGCCCAACCGCTGCATCAGCAAATCGACAACCGGATCGAAACCGTACTCCAGTACATCCACAACCATAGCAACGAAACCATAGCCATCGACACCCTGGCCGAAAGCTGCCACCTGAGTAAAGACCATTTTATCCGTTTATTCAAAAACGAACTCCATACCACGCCGGCCCGGTACATCATCCGAAAAAAAATTGAATCGGCCCAGCTCCGGTTGCTCATCAACCAGGAACCAATAGCCACCACCGCCTATCAGCTCGGATTCGAAAACATCAGCTACTTCAACCGCCTGTTTAAAAAAGAAACAGGCATATCGCCGGGCACGTATAAAAATCAGATGAAAAACTCGGGACGACGTACCAAATTCAACCCTTAAGCTGTTTTTCGGCTTCGAGTTGCGCCCGCGATTTACTTTGCGTAACAATATAAACACCCGCAAAAACCAGCAACCCGGCCAAGCCCTGCTGATAGCCAAACGAATCGAGACCAACCGCTATGGCAACAATGGAAGCCACTACCGGCTGCATGTAATTGTACATACTCAAGGTGGTGGGTCGCAACACTTTCTGACCCACCGGCAACAACAGATAACCGAAAAATGTGGCGAAAACCACCACAAAACCGATACTCAGCCATACCTCGGCCCGGAGCCCGCTGAGTTCGACACCCGCAACCGACGAATAACAAAAGGGAAGTCCGGTAAGCGTTGCCCATAAAAACATCCACTTCATAACGGTCACCGGATGGTAACGGGAAATAAGGCTCTTAAACAAGGTAAGGTATAAACCAAACGAAATAACGGCCAAAAACACGATCAGATTCCCCGTCATATTGCCTGTACCCGATGATTGCTGGGCCGAATTAAATACGATGAGCAGGGCGCCCGAAGCCCCCACCAACACCCCGATCACCTTCATCTGCGTAATCGGTTCTTTCAGGAACACAGCCGCCAGAATCATGGTCGCGATGGGCAACATGGTCACCACGATCGACGCATCGATGGGCGAAGTAAGCGAGAGCCCGTAAAAAAACGGCAATTGATTCAGGGTAAGTGCAAATACCGAAGCCAGCAATAGCAAGCCTTTATCTTTCAATGCGACCCGTTCTTTTTTCACAAACAATGAAGCCAGCCAAAACAGCACCATTCCACCCGAAAAACGAAAAAAAGTGAGTGCATTCGGATCGATCACCTCCGGCATCAACATACGTGCCACCGGATTATTGACACCAAAAATCAAATTGGCAATAAAAAGAGCGCTATGCCCCAAAAGCTTTGGATTCTTCACAATTACTTTATTTGAACCTGCAAAGGTACATTTTTAAAAACTTACGCCAAAAAAAAATATTCCATCCAGTGATTGCAGTGTCTAAAAATCGTTTATCTTTGCAACAAATGTATGTATATATTTCCATGAAAAAGCTTGCTCTTTTCCTTTCCATAGCTACCGCCCTATTCCAGCTATCCTCCTGTAAATCAATACAGGTAGAAAAACCTATTGAAACATATATTCCGGCTCCCCTGCAGCCCGCCATTTCACAGCTTCCGCTCACGATCGAAATCGACCTCAAAAAACTGGAAACCGCCCTGAACCGCGAAATGAAGGGCCTGCTTTTCGAAGGCGACAAATTGAACAATCAGGATCTGAGCGTAAAGGTTTGGAAAGCAAACAACTTTAGCTTCACGGTACGCAACAACCTCATCGAATACCGCGTGCCCCTGAAAATCTGGTCGCGTTTTGGATGGAAAGCCCAACGATTCGGATTTACCGTGGGCGACGATTATGAAGCGAACGGAACCATCGCCCTCAATTTTGCCACCCGTATCGACCTGGGCCGCGATTGGAAACTGATTGCGCATACCAGCTCCAAAGGCTACCTGTGGATCGAAACACCGCGACTGAATATCCTGGGCGTAACCGTACCGGTAACACCCATCGCCAACTATGCTTTACAGGAAAGTCAGCAACTGATTACCAAACAAATCGATCAGGTACTCGCCGGTATGGTCGATTTAAAACACTATGCTGCATTGGCGTGGAGCGAAATGCAAAAACCGATGCTCATGAGCAGCGAAAATCATCTGTGGCTGAAAATCACCCCCAAAGAGGTGCTGGTTTCACCCTTCGAAACCCACGATCAGAAACTGAAACTCACGGTTTGGCTACAAGCCCGGATTGAATCGCTTATGGGCGCACAACCTGCCCTTACCCAGGCCCTCCCCCTGCCTGCCTTAAAAAATACCACCACCCGGCCGGGCGAATTTAACCTCAATATTGCAGCCGACGCTACCTTTGCCGAAATAGCTGCCATGGCCAAAGCACAATTGGTGAACAAAAGCTTCGCCGACGGCAAGAAAAACATCACCATTACCGATCTGAATATTTTCGGCAGAAACGGGAAAGCCGTTGTGGAAGCCGACGTCGTCGGATCAATAAAGGGTAAGATATACTTTACGGGCGATATGGTGTATAATGCCGAAAAAGTAGCCGTCGAAGTACAAAACCCGGAATTCGACATCAACACGAAAAATGCGCTCGTCAAATCGGCCAACTGGCTGCTGAATGGACTGATAATCAAAAAGATTACACCTTTCCTGAGTTATCCCGTTAAAAACGAACTCGAATACGCCCAAAAAGAAGCCAATAAAATGCTGGCCAGTTATCCGGTTTACAAAGGGGTAGCGCTGAAAGGACAATTGAATGCAATCACCGTAACAGGTCTTCACCTGGTACCCGGAGCCGTAAGGCTTCAGGCTAATCTGAAAGGAAACGTAGGTTTAATAGTCGACGATCTGCAACTATGAGCACAGGGAACAAATCAACCAACCGATTTGCATCAGTAGCTGGTCAGTTCTATCCATCGGGACAGAAAGAGCTGAACTCGGAACTCGACCGTTTGTTCGAAGGGGCTGTACAGCAAAGGCACGGCAATGCATTAGCCATCATTTCGCCCAATTCGGGCTATATGTTTTCGGGAAAAATCGCTGCCTCGGCTTACAACCAGGTCGATTCCGACAAAAAATTCAACCGGGTTTTTATCCTGGCAAGTTCGCACCTCGACAACTTTATGGGCGCGTCGGTGTTTTGCGATGGCGATTATGTGGTCCCCAATGGTATCGCCGAAGTGGATCTGTTGTTTGGCAAAAAACTGGTGAACGACAACCCTTCCTTATTTACGGATGCACGAACGCCTCATTTTCACGAACACAGCATCGAAGTGCAGCTTCCTTTCCTGCTTCATCGCTTAAACAAACCGTTTAAAGTGGTTCCTATTGTACTGGGAACCCATACTCCCGCCATATGTAAAAAACTGGCCGAGGTCTTACAGCCCGAATTGAATTCCGATAACTTATTCGTTATCAGCACCGACTTTTCGTGCCTGCTGCCGGCCAGCACTGCCCGAAGGGTCGACGAGGAAACCGAGCTGGCCATTGTGTCGAACAAACCCGAAAAATTGATGCGGGTACTCGAAAAACATGAGAAACGAAATATGCCGGGCTTTCACACCAGTCTGTACAGCTGGTCGGCTGTGCTTACCTTGCTGTACATGACCACTACCAACCACCATTTGGTATATCAACCGATCGATCAGTGCAACTCCGGCGATATCCCCTATTACGGGAATTACGAAAAAGTAACCGGCTACAGAGCACTGGCACTGCTTCACCAGGAGGATGCGATGCCGCACGTCCATCATGCCGCCGAACCATCGCTGATGGATAAAACAAAAGCTGCATTCGGAAAGCTTTTCCAGCAAAAATAGCTTTTGTTTTTAGTCGTTGCGAAACCGGTAATAATAAGCACCTTTTTTCGAACCCGATTTATCCACTTCGTCGAGCTTTTCCAGAAAATCGAAACCGAGCATACGCTTGCGAAAGTTACGTTTATCGAGCGGCTGATCGTAGATGGCTTCGTAGAGCGACTGAAGGTGAGTGAGCGTAAACTTTTGAGGTAAAAAGTTCAGGCCGATGGGTTCGATGGCTGCTTTACGGCGAAGAATATTCAACGCGTCGAGTACCATTTGCGAATGGTCGAAAATGAGTTCGCCTGCCTGGTGAATATTCATCCACGATGCATTGTGGCGTTCGAGCAACGACTGATCGGATGTATTAATATCGATCAGGGCGTAATAGGCACAGGAAATCACACGCCGGCCCGGGTCACGGTTCACTTCGCCGTACATCCCTACCTGTTCCATGAAAATATTTTCCAATCCGGTGAGATCGGTCAACACACGAATGGCTGCATCGTTGAGCGATTCATTGCTACGCACGAATCCACCCATCAGCGACAATCCTCCTTTGGCCGGTTCCATGGCGCGGGGGTGGGCCAGCAAACGGATTTCGTTGTTCTGAAAACCAAGAATGATACAATCGACGGCCACTAAATGACTGTCCTGTGAACTATAATAACTTTCAGTTGTCATGCATATACAGCAACTTCATCCCGTTGAAGAAAATCGCCGGGATGAAGTTGATTTTATTGGACATTATTACCAGAAATAGATATAGAATGCTACTGTGATACCAATAATGATTACCGTGTGAATAATATCCCATTTGCCCCAGCTGGCACGTGTAACCGCCTTATCTTCGGCCGAAACCGAGCCGAATGTCAGTCCGCGCAACTGCGCTTCGGGAGCTGCTTTGGTAAACATACTCACGACAATCATTACCAAAATGCTGAAAGCAAACATTCCACCGCTGAAGAATAACCAGTTGACGTCGTAGAACAAATCCTTGAACCAGGTCTCGGAAGGAGCTGCCGACATCGAATAGTACACTTTCGCACCCAAACGGGTCAAACCTACCACGAAACCGGAAATCAATCCCCACAATCCGGCAGCAGGCGTAATCCGTTTCGAAACCACTCCCAGCAGGAAGGCGGCAGCAATACCCGGCGCCAGCACCGACTGCACATCCTGCAGGTAAGCATACAGCACATCGCCTACACTCTTCATTACCGGAATCCAGAGAATACCCAAAATCACAATCACCACGGTAGCCACACGACCCGTGTGAAGCAATTGTTTTTCGGATGCCTGCGGCTTAAATCGTTTGTAAAAATCGATGGTAAACAACATCGCCGAAGAGTTGAACAGCGAAGCCAGCGAACTCATAAGAGCAGCCAGGATACCGGCAACTACCAATCCCTTCAATCCGGCAGGAAGAATTTTTGCCACCAGAGTAGGGAAAGCTGCATCGGAATTCACATTGCCGTTGGCAAGCTCCGGCAGGAAAGTACCTGTTTTAACATGCAGTGCATAAGCAATCATACCCGGGATCAGGAAGATAAACACCGGAGTAAGTTTCAGGTAAGCGCCAAAAATAGTTCCTCTGCGGGCCTGGGTCTCATCTTTACCCGAAAGCACACGCTGCACGATGTACTGGTCGGTACACCAATACCAGAACCCAATAATCGACGAACCGATAAACACACCCAGCCAGGGGAAGTTGGCGTCGCTGTTGCTGCGGATCAGGTTGGCCATCGAATCGCCATAGTCGTTCACCGGAGTAGCGCGGGCAATAGCCATCATTTCGTCCCAACCGCCCAGTTCACGCAAACCGAGCACTACAATAATAAGCGAGCCCAGCAACAGAATAGGCGTCTGAAGCACCGAAGTATACAATACCGACTTCATACCACCGATTACAGTATAAAGAGCCGTAATCAACACCAAACCAATGGCGGCAATCCAGAAGAAATCGATCCCCCACAACTCTTTTATCCCAAATACCTGTTGGAAAACCAGCCCTCCGGCATATACCGTTACAGCCACTTTGGTAAGCACATAACTAATCAGCGAAATCACCGAAAGTATCGTACGCGACTGCGGGTTGTACCGGCGTTCGAGAAACTCGGGCATCGTGAGCACCATACTCCGCGAGTAAAACGGCACGAACACCCAACCCAGGATCAGGATCATCCATCCCTGAATTTCCCAGTGCGCCATCGCCATCCCACTGGCAGCACCTGCACCGGCCAGCCCGATTAAGTGCTCCGATCCGATGTTGGACGCAAAAATCGAAGCTCCGATAGCGATCCAGGTAGCATCGCGCCCCGCCAGAAAATAATCGCCCGAGCTGTTCTGCTTCTGGCTCATTACCCAAACCACAATACCGATGAGCGCCAACGCAAATACACCGATAACAATCCAATCTAATAGTTCCATATCTTAATTTTGATGTTAGAAATTACTGTTCAACGCTGAATTTATAAATCACCCGGCTGTTGTAGGTCTGGCCCGGCTCCAACACCACCGAAGGCCAACCGGCCTTATTAGGACTGTCGGGGTAATGCTGCGTTTCGAGGCATACAGCCGCACGCTGCTGATATACAATGCCTTTCTTTCCCGTCAGCGTTCCATCCAGGAAGTTTCCGGTATACACCTGAATCCCCGGCTCGTTGGTATACACTTCGAGCTTAATACCACTTACCGGCGACACCAGGCTGGCCGCCAGCTGAGCCAGATCGTTGCCGGTGTCGAGCACCCAGTTGTGATCGTAACCATTGCCGTTCTTCAACTGCAGGTAATCGTAATTATCGATCTCGGCGCCAATAGCCTTAACCACCGTGAAATCCATCGGAGTAGCCTTCACCGAATCGATAGCACCCGTGGTCATAAACGTGCTATCCACCGGAGTAAACCGCGCAGCATTCACGTACAGCAGGTGGTCGGTGATCGCATTTGCCGGATTGCCCGATAAGTTGAAATAGGAATGGTTGCACATGTTGATAATCGTCTTTTTATCGGTGGTGGCATTGAACTGAATATCGATGGCATTATCGTCGGTGAGTCTGAACGTAACCGTAGTGGTTACAGTGCCCGGGAAATTCATATCCCCGTCGGGCGAAACCAGCGTCATCTCCAGCGTTGCGGCATCGGGCTGACGAACCTGCTTGAACACTTTGTATTGCCAGCCTTCGGGACCACCGTGCAGGCAATGTCCGAAATTATTCTGCGGAAGCTGGATGGTATCGCCATCGAGCACAAACCGGCCCTGATGAATACGATTGGCATAACGGCCGATTGTGGCCCCAAAATCGCCCTGATTGTTCAGATACCCGCCGATCGAATCGTAACCAAGTACCACATCCTGCATCACTCCGTTCTTATCGGGCACCATGACCGATACAATACGCCCGCCGAAATTGGTAATAGCCACTTCGGCGCCCGCTGCATTCGTAAGCACCCAAAGATCGATCGAATCGGTTCCGTTGATTACCGTCTGAAAATCGGACCGCAACAGCCCCGACACTGTTTTTTCTTCTTTTTTACCGCAGGCCTGAAACAGCAGGGCCATTGCAGCAACAGCGAATAGCATTTTTTTCATGTGTATGAATATTTAAATTGTGATTCGTGGTGCGAAGCGGACGCAATTCACCCGCTGCAAATTTCGGCTTCAAAAGTATTTTAATTTTCATTAACTGCAAAATAAAAAGTGTACTACATACACTAAAAATGTTGTAAAACATGTTTTTTTAAGATTTAAACAACTTGCAGTGTGAGGTTTAGCCCTTAATCTGACAAACCATGTTGTATAACATATTTTCGGATAATGGCGTATCAGATAAATATTCCTACTTTTGTGCAGAAAAATAAGTGTACTACTCACACTTAAAAACAAAAACACGAAATTGCAATGTTAGAAGCATTAAAAGAAAAAGTATTTCACGCTAATCTGGATTTGGTGAAGCACGGATTAGTGATTTTCACCTGGGGCAATGTGAGCGCCATCGACCGGGAGAGCGGCCTGGTAGTGATCAAGCCTTCGGGAGTAAGTTATGATGAGATGAAAGCGGAACATATGGTGGTGGTCGACTTGGAGGGAAAGGTAGTGGAAGGCAATCTGAAGCCTTCGTCGGACACAGCTACGCATGTGGTTCTGTACAAGGCTTTTCCCGGGATCGGGGGGATAGTGCACACGCATTCGACCTATGCTACTGCCTGGTCGCAGGCGGGCATCGACCTGCCGAATATCGGCACTACGCATGCCGATTATTTTTCGCAGGACATTCCGTGTACCCGCATGATGACGCAGGAAGAGGTGGAAGGAGCATACGAGCTGGAGACGGGGAATGTAATCGTGGAGCGTTTCGCGCAGATCAATCCGGTGCATGTACCGGGGGTTCTGGTGTGCAATCATGGACCTTTCTCCTGGGGGAAGGATGCACACGATGCGGTACACAATGCAGTGGTGATGGAGCAGTGCGCCCGTATGGCGCATATTGCGTACTCGGTCAACCCGAATCTGAAAATGAATCCGCATTTGATTCAAAAGCATTTTTTCAGAAAACACGGGCCGGGAGCGTATTACGGACAGTGATGTACGGTTTTGCTTGCGCAAACCCTAATGATGTACGGTTTTGCTTGCGCAAAACCTAATGAGGTACGGATTTGCTGACGCAAATCCTAAGTAGGCTATCCTTATAAATAATTAAAAATCAATAGATAAAAGTATGAAATTTAAATTTGAAAATTACGAAGTTTGGTTCATCACCGGAGCACAATTGCTGTATGGTGGCGACGCTGTAGTGAAAGTAGACGCCCATTCGAACGAAATGGTGAAAGGATTGAACGACTCCGGAAATCTTCCGGTGAATGTCGTATATAAGGGTACGGCCAACTCGTCGGCGGAAATTTCGGAAATCATGCGCGCGGCCAACGGCGACCCGAAATGTATCGGTATGATTACCTGGATGCATACCTTCTCGCCGGCTAAAATGTGGATCCACGGGTTGATGGACTTCAAAAAACCATTGCTCCACCTGCATACGCAGTACAACGAAACCATTCCCTGGAACGAAATCGACATGGACTTTATGAACCTGAACCAGTCGGCCCACGGCGACCGCGAGTTTGGGTTTATCACCAGCCGCCTGCGTAAACCGCGCAAAGTGGTGGTAGGTTACTGGAAAGATAAAGACACTCATGCCAAAATTGCTACCTGGATGCGTGTTTCGGCCGGTTGGGCCGATGCTCAGGATATGCGTATCATCCGTTTCGGCGACAATATGAACAATGTGGCCGTTACCGATGGCGACAAGGTGGAAGCCGAAATACGCCTGGGTTACCACGTGGATAATGCACCGATAGCTAAACTGGTTCCTTTTGTGAACGAAGTTACGGAAGCCGAAATCGACGCTCTGGTGGCTGAATACCTGCGCATTTACGATTTTGCCGATAATTGCAAACCCGGAGCCGAGCTGCACAGCTACGTGCGCGACGCCGCTGCTCAGGAAATCGGTCTCCGTCGCTTCCTTGAAAAGAAAGGAGCCAAAGCATTCACTACCAGCTTCGACGAGCTGGAAGGCATGAACCAGCTGATGGGCTTCGCCACGCAGCGCCTGATGGCCGAGGGCTATGGCTTCGGAGCCGAAGGCGACTGGAAAACCGCGGCCCTGGTGCGCACGATGTGGGTGATGGGCCAGGGAATCCCGGGAGGAAGCTCCTTCCTCGAAGACTACACGCTCAACTTCGACGGTGCTAAGAGCTCGATTCTTCAGGCGCACATGCTCGAAATCAACCCCGATATTGCTGCTAAAAAACCACGGGTGGAAGTACATTACCTGGGCATCGGCGATTCGGGAACCTGTGCCCGTCTGGTGTTCCAGGGTCACGAAGGCGAAGGAATTGCCGCTACCATCGTGGATATGGGCAACCGTTTCCGCATGATTGTGAACAAAGTGAACGTGATCAAACCAAAAGAACTGCCGAAGCTTCCTGTTGCCTGTGCGCTGTGGATTCCGGAACCGAATTTCGAGGTGGGAGCCGGTGCATGGATTCTGGCCGGCGGAACTCACCACTCGAGCTTCTCGTATGCACTCACCGTGGAACATATGGAAGATTTCGCCGAGATTGCCGACATCGAACTGCTGATTATCGATAAAGATACTACCTTCCGCAACTTCAAACAGGATATGCGCAACAACGAGGTATATTACTTCATCAATAAAGCCCTGCGTTAATCAAATTTTTCCGCCCGTTTTTGATGCCCGGCACAGGGTGCGAAACGGGCGGTTTTTATCTCATCTAACAAAATCTCTTATAGAAAAATGAGCAAATACGTTATAGGACTCGATTACGGAAGCGACTCGGCCCGCGCGGTGGTAGTCAATGCCGAAACAGGCGAAGAAATGGCTTCGTCGGTAAAATATTATCCGCGCTGGATGGAAGGCAAGTATTGCGTGCCTACGGCCAATCAATACCGTCAGCATCCGCTCGATTATATCGAAGTGCTGGAATATACGGTGAAAGATGCGTTGAGCAAATGTCCGGCCGGCACCGCCGAAAAAGTCGTAGGGATTGCTTTCGACACCACCGGAAGTACGCCTGTATTTACCGACAAGAACGGGGTGCCTCTGGCGATGTTGCCCGAATTTGCCGAGAACCCCAACGCGATGTTCGTGTTATGGAAAGACCATACCGCGATTAAGGAGGCGCAGGAAATCAACGACCTGGCTGCCAAATGGAGCACCGACTACACTTCGTACGAAGGAGGGATCTATTCTTCGGAATGGTTCTGGGCCAAGGCTTTGCACGTACTGCGCGACGATGCGGGCATTCGCGGAGCCGCTTACTCGATTGTCGAACATTGCGACTGGATGCCGGCGCTGATTACCGGCACCGAAAAGCCGGAGAACATGTACCGAAGCCGCTGTGCGTCGGGCCACAAAGCCATGTGGCTGGAGCAATGGGGCGGACTCCCTTCGGAAGAATTCCTGGTGGCGCTCGATCCCGTACTGGCCGGATTCCGCGATCGCCTGTACACCGAAACCTGCGCCAGCGACACCAAGGTGGGCAACCTGACTCCCGAATGGGCGGAACGGTTGGGCCTTACTACCAATGTTGCCGTAGCTGTGGGAGCTTTTGATGCTCATATGGGAGCCGTGGGAGCCGAGGTAAAACCAGGCGCATTGGTACGTATCATCGGCACATCGACCTGCGACATCATGGTATCTGACTACCAGGAGATGGGCGATAAGCTGATTCCGGGGATCTGCGGACAGGTTGATGGTTCGGTAATCCCGGGCATGGTGGGTTTGGAGGCCGGCCAATCGGCATTCGGCGATATTTATGCGTGGTTTAAGCGCGTGGTTGCCTGGCCCATCGAGAATATTCTTGTCAACACTACCCTCGTTGATGAGGCTACGAAGCAACAGCTGATCGACGAGACGCTGGATCAGATTATCCCGGCTTTATCGGCCGAGGCTGCGAAAGTGCCGGTTTCCGAATCGACTATTCTGGCCACCGACTGGATGAATGGCCGTCGCACGCCCGATGCCAACCAGTTGGTAAAAGGTACGATTACCGGTTTGAACCTGGGTAGTTCGGCTCCGCTGATTTTCAGAGCTCTGGTCGAAGCTACGGCCTATGGATCGAAAGCGATTGTGGATCGATTTATCGAAAACGGCGTTGAGATCCGCGAAATTATCGGGATCGGAGGTATTTCGCTGAAGTCGCCTTTTGTGATGCAAACGCTGGCCGATGTGCTGAATATGCCGATCAAGGTCGCTAAGGCCGATCAGGCCTGCGCCCTCGGAACGGCGATGTTTGCCGCAGTAGCTGCCGGTGTATATGCAAAGGTGGAAGATGCCCAGAAGGTGATGGGGCAGGGTTTTGCTCACGAGTATTTCCCGGATGCCGAAAACCACAAGCTGTACCTCGAACTCTACAACAACTATCAGCTGGTAGGTAAGTTTACGGAAGAAAAACTATTTGCGCAACGCTGATGTACGGTGCGCTTCGCTGGCACCTAATTGTACGGATTTTCTACGAAAAATCCTATATTAAAAAAAGGCAACCCTAAAAAGTTGCCTTTTTTTAATTAGCGAAGCGTTTCATTAGAATTCGCTTGCGAATCCGTACAATTAGTTCCCCACCGTTCTCCGTCAAAGCGCTCCGGAACGCATCAGCTTCCCGCTCTTCATGACCTCGCCATCCACCACGACCTGGTAAATAAACAGTGAACCGGGGAAGCGGCCCGGCGACAAATCGACAGGCAGATCGTGGAATCCTTCGGGGAAGCGGGCATGATGCTGGTATACCTCCCGGCCGGTGATGTCGAGAATACGGAGGCTAAACACCGATTCCTTCGGCAAATAGAATTTAAAATTCACGCCTTCCGGAAATGGATTAGGCGTAGCCACCAAATCGAGCAGGCGAGCGGGCGCATCTTCCACACCCACCGTCACATCTTCAATCTGCTGAATCTGACCGTCCATCCAGACGATACGATCGCGCAACCAGTTTTTCAGGTAAGTAAGTTCGTTCTCGTACGTGCCGCCAACATAATTATTGGGCCATATATGGGTACTCAACACATCCCAGGTACGGAAATTCCGCTTCTGAGCATCGCCCAGATCCCGGGCGCACGAATCTACAAACGAATTCAGGTAGGTGGTGTTCAGGTAATACTGCTTCCATTCATTCCATCGTTTTTTCAGATGTGAATTGAAAAACGGATCGAGACGAAGCTTACCCCACCAAAAAGGCATCGCATATGCATCGCCGTCGCCCATCCCATCCACTACCCAGCCCGCAGTTTGTCCGGCCGAAAAGAAATTGGCGTTTCCAAAGCAAATATTATAATCCCAATAAGGGCCCATCGTAATCTTTCCACCTTTCGAATCCTTATCCTTGTGAAGAAATGTACTGATCCGGTAACCATCGAGATTTCTCGACAATTCGGTAATGATGTAATAATCGACAAACGACATAAAATCGACATAGGCCCGGTAACCTTGTTCGCGGTGGCGGTAGTTATCGCTGTACATCGCATCTTCGAATGCTGTAATATGATCGCGGATATAGGCATGCTGTACGGGGGCGAGCTCGGTTCCCTTCGGATCCTGGTGCAGAAAAAATACGCGCTGTTGCAAGCGGGTCGGAGCCCGGTAGGGCGAAACCCAGTAATCGATTCCGTCGACATCGGTCGTTTCGGGACGGTCGATTTTAAGGATATAGCCTCCGGTAAGTTCATCGCCAACGGTATCGCGCGGAAGCAAATCGGCCAGGTTGAGGCGTCCCTTATCGTTTTTAATCTTCTCGGTAAGCACATACACCCCATTGTATTGTCCGTTGAGATACAACTCGAAAAAACGGGTACGGGGCGACCATTTCCCGGTCAGATTCCCCAGATGATACGCCAACACATTTCGCATCAACGATTTATCGGAATAAGGGCCGTGAAACACCCAGTCGTTTTCCCGGGGCAATCCTAAGAGCGAAACATTGTTGTTCGAATCGTCCTCCTTGCGGGTTTCGACCGAATAACTCTTTTTAGGGAAGCCCGCCGACGTAAAACCGCGAATTTCGATTCCTGCTTTCCCGTTATACTCGAAGGTGGTATCGGTCAGGTAATTGATTCCGGCATTGTTCAACACCTTCATCTCGGCATTGATCTTCGTGTTTTGAACGATAGTTTGTCCGTTGGTATTCACCATAATCACAGGAAGATGACTCGAAGTATAATCGAGCGGCTCTTTAAACCATGCAGGCGGATTGCCGTACAACATATTGGAATAATTGATGTTGGCATGTATCCATACCCGGGCCTACATATCGCTGGAGTTACCGCCCTGATTCAGGATATGAACTGCAAAGGTATTGAGTCCCCGTTGCAGGCTCGAAGGTTTCAGCACATAGCGTTCGGGACTTCCGCCGTTGTACATCCGTGCTTCGCGGTCGGTGGTAAGCGTGGCGTTATAAGGCGGAAAAGCGCCCACCACATTGGCCGACCGGGCACATTCCACTCCGTTGATATACAAAATAAAAGCATCGTCGTAATCGATGTCCAGCAACAGATCCTTCACGATATTGACATCGGGGAGCGACACCTGGTACCGCATATACAACGAGTTCACCGGAGGCGTCAGTACGGTTTTATCATCATTATCGGCGTAACCGATGCCACCTTGGCCCGATTTCCAGCCCGAATCGTTGAAGCCGCTTTGATACCAATTGGACGGAGGGGCGCTGTTGCCCACCAGATATCTCCAGGTAACCGACTCTACTACCATCGATTCCCAGTGTGTTTGAGCCGAAACGGAGAAAAGAGAGATCGAAAAAAAAATAATAAAATAAAGACTTCGCATGCAGATCACTTATCAGATTTAATAAACACAAAGATAACCAATTATTTGCTAGCATAGCTGGCGATTTTACCTCCTAACGGGAGAATATGTGTATCTTTGTGGTCAAAAAGGTGGACAAATGTTTAACCTTTGTAGGATGTTCGCTTTTTATATGAATTTACGACTTGCAATTCTTGTTTTTTTGATGGTGACGACCGGATCGCTGGCAAGGGCTATCGATGCGCCCGGAAACGAAGGTCCCGACACCACCCGTGTGTATTCCATCGGCGAAATCACCATTACCGAACAGTACCGCACGACCGAACTTCGCTCCTCCTCTCCCCTTCAGCTGTTATCGTCGAAACAGCTGACGCAACTCAACGCCCTGCAGGTTTCGGATGCGGTGAAGTTTTTCTCGGGGGCGGTAGTGAAAGATTATGGCGGCATCGGAGGATTGAAGACGGTATCGGTGCGAAGCCTGGGCGCATCGCACACCGCAGTGAGTTACGACGGCATCATTGTGAACGACAATCAGACCGGACAACTCGATATCGGACGTTTTTCGCTCGATAATGTGGAGGCATTGACGTTGCATAACGGGCAGAGCGATCAGATTTTTCAGCCGGCGCGGCAATTTGGCTCGGCGGCGGTGCTCAATATCCGCAGCCGCAATCCGCTGGAAAGTGCTTCGACCCGGCATGTTTCATTTCGGACCGGCTCGTTCGGGCTGCTCAATCCTTCGTTTTTTTACAGCAAAAAGCTGAATTCGCGCCTGGCAGCTTCCATCAGCGCCGAATGGCTTCGTGCTCACGGCCGATATCCTTATAAGTTGTATTACCATCCGTCGGGCACAGGCGACTTTACCTCCGAGACGCGTACGAATTCGGATGTTGAGAATCTCAGGGTGGAAGGTGCGTTGCATGCCCGCTTGTCGTTGCACGAAACAGCCTGGTTGAAGGCGTATTATTATCAGGCCAGCCGCGGATTGCCCGGAGCTACCATCCTGTATGCCACCGAAAATTTCTCGACACAGCGGCTCAACGACCGTACTTTTTTTGTCCGGGGGCATTACAACCGGGAATTCAACCGGCTCTGGTCGGTACAATGGAACGCAAATTATCACCGTGGCAACCTGGTATATACCGACACCGCCTACTTAAATGCCGAAGGCCGGCAATACAGCAACTACACCCAGCAGGAAGCCTACAACTCTCTGTCGGTGCTTTATCGCGTCGTACCGGGTTTGTCGGTATCGTTTTCGTCGGATGCTATTGCCGGCAGCATGAGCGCAGGTTTCGAGAACGATCGACTTACACAGGAGTTCGCACATCCCCGGCGTTTTACCTTTTTAAATGTACTGGCAGCAAAATACGTGAACGAATGGCTGCTGGCCACCGGAAGTCTGCTGTCGACCTCGGTGATCGAGCAAGTGCGCACGGGCACGGCTGCCGGTGGCCGGCACCGCTTGTCGCCCTACGCGAGCATGACCTGGAAGCCATTTACCGATGAAGATCTGAGGTTCCGGGCATTTTACAAGCATATCTTCCGCCTGCCCACCTTCAACGATTTATATTATTCGCGGATTGGCAACGCCGGTTTACGTCCCGAAACCACCCGCCAGTGGAACCTGGGACTTAGCTGGACGGGCACACCCCTCGGCTGGCTACCGCTGATTTCGATCACTGCCGACGGGTACCACAACCGGGTGCGCGATAAAATAATTGCTGTGCCCACCAAGAATATTTTCGTATGGAGCATGGTGAACCTGGGCGAGGTTGCCATTACCGGCGCCGACATTTCGGCAGAGAGCAGTTTTGCATTGGGCAATGGGTTTGCTTTGGTGGTGGCCGGCACTTACAGTTACCAGCGGGCGCTCGACATTACCGATGCCGGGTCGGGCACCTATCGTCACCAGATTGCATACACTCCGCGGGTTTCGGGATCGGCAAGGGCCGGGCTCACCACCCCCTGGGCCGAACTGTCCTACAGCGCAGTATGGTCGGGCAAACGGTATGCGACGGGTGAAAACTTCGCCGAAAACCGCTTACCGGGGTACAGCGATCAGGGTATTTCGGTGTCGCGGGAAATCGGCGGAACCGCGGGGCGCCGGAAGAAGGATTCGGATGTTGCAGGCCCTTATCCGCACACCCCGGAAGCAGGGAAAGAAGCATCGCCCCGGTTTTTGATCCGCGCCGAGCTTAACAACTTGTTCAACGAGCAGTATGCCGTAGTAAGATGGTATCCGATGCCGGGAAGGAATTACCGGCTGGCGGTGAGTATGAGGTTTTAATTGACTGTCCCCATATGAATAATACAGGAAGATTGAGATATTGGCTATTGAAGTGCGTCAGAGCTGTGTCCGGCAGTTACTTAACAGCCATGGCGCTGCTAATGGTTACTGCCTGCGACGACATGACCGACAAAGTTCCCGTTGGCAACGAGTTGCCCGACGGGGCCACATCGTCGCGCTTATATATTCTTTCCGAGGGCTTGATTCACCTTAACAACAGCACCCTTGCCCTCTACGATTTCGACACCCGCACTACCGCTACCGATTGGTTTGGCGCCGTCAACGGCCGGCGTCTGGGCGATACGGCCAACGATATGGGCGTGTATGGAAGTAAATTATACCTGGTGGTTTCGACATCGGGACTGGTTGAAGTGACGGATAAACTATCGGGCAGATCGCTGAAGCAAATCCCGCTGAAAGATGGAACGGGGCGTTCGCGCGAGCCGCGTCACATTGCCTTTCTCGAAGGTTTTGCCTACGTGTGTTCGTTCGATGGAACGGTAGCCGAGATCGACACCACCACCCTGGCAGTTACACGTACTACGCGTGCCGGTCGTAATCCCGACGGAATCGCAGTAGCCGGTCATAAACTATACGTATCCAATTCAGGCGGGCTCAGCTTCCCTAATTACGACAGCACCATTTCGGTGATCGACCCGGTTCACTTCAACGAACTGAAAAAGATAAAAGTGGATGCCAATCCATTTACACTGCAAGCCGACAGCAGGGGGCAGTTGTACGTGGTAACCCGCGGTAACTACGGCAACGAGCGTTACCAGTTACACCGGATCGACACCCGCACCGACGAGTATGTTGGTGCCATTGAGGGCGCACACCCGCTGAACTTTACCCTCAGCAACGACACCTTGTGGATGTACAGTTTCGATCATAGCACGGGCCAGAGCGAATTTCAAACCTACGATACCCGCACCGGCGCACTTTCGACCTCAGGATTTATCACCGACGGTACCCGATTGCACACCCCCTTTGGCATTACCCGCCATACCGGCACGGGCGATGTATATGTCACCGACGCCGGAAGTTACACCACCCGGGGCGACGTGCTGTGCTTTTCGCGCAACGGTAAGCTGAAATACCGGCTGAAGGGAGTAGGCGTCAATCCGAAGAAAGTGGTAGTGGAATAAAACGCACACCGGCCGAATCGGTCATTTCCAGCCGGATGTCGGTTTCGGGATTCAGCCGATCTTCAAACCGGTTTCCCGTTATTTCCACATTGGTTACCCTTTCAAAAAAGAACCTGTGTTTATTCCAGTGGAAAGGTTTAAAATCGTGGGTTTGCTTAATCGTATTGTTCCGGAAAATGAGCCCGTCGGTCGATTTGGCATACACCAACGGCCGGTCGAAGGTTTCGAACGTATTGTTTTCGATTACGATACCCGAATGGAAGTACTTTTGCTGGTGCTGAAGCGCGGGAATTTCGGGATAGATGGAAATGATGGCATTCGTGAACTGGTACTGAGCCGTCAGTGCATTCACAAACCGGTTGTTGCGGATCAGTACATCGGTGCAGGCGCCGGTTTCGAACCAACCGTTGCAATCGCCGCATAACAAAATGGCCGTACCGTGGGTATGATCGAAGAGGTTGTTCTCGCATACCACCCGTCTGGGAGTGCTGAACAAGGCTCCGCGGGCGCGGTTGTTGCGGATGGTGTTGCCTGCAAAAACCACGGTTGGGGTCCAGGTGAGATTTTCGAGACCAAAACTACCCGACTCGGTCACTTCTTCGGGGAGGGCTTCGGTAAAAGCAATTTCGAACTCCTTCGCTCCAAATTCCGAGGGCCGGTCCACCGCCTTAATCGATTTAATCCGATACACCCGGTTGTCCACCAACTCCATCCGTTGCGACTCCACCACCTGCACACTATCGCCCGGCTCACCCCACTTAAAACCCCAGGCCTGACCGTGCATATAGCGAGCCCTCACTGTAGAAGCATCTACCCGCTTCGTCACCTTCAAATAAGTTCCATGCACATTGATCGCATCATCGGCCATACCTTCGTACAGCCCGTCGATGGAAACAATTTCACCCTTACAGGCCGAAAAATGCGTGGCATCGGCCTGGGTAGTGAAATAACGAGGATCGTCGTCGCCTCTCAAACACACCGAAAACCGGTCGAGCCGTATATTCTCACTCATCTGGGCAATCAACCCCATTCCCTCGGCATAATGCACCTGCACATTTTCGAGGGTGGTATTGAAGCACTCGCTCACAAAAATACCGGGAGTGGGGCGGTAATAGGTGCGCAAAGCCAGCACTTCGCCGGGCTGAGCAAACTCAGCATCTTTCAACCCTCCGATCCGTAGCAAACCGGGCCGGATTTCTTCCACCGACGAAGGATAAAAACCCACATCGGCCCGTTGATAGGTCAATCGTTTATCGCTGCGAAACGCCATGTAATGCCGGGGCACCGACTCCCAACCTTCGCCCAGCACCACCAACCGGTTATTTTCGATGCGGTAATTCCCAGCGGGATAAATTTCGGCAGTTAGTTCTTTCGTTGCACGATCCACTTCCTTTACCGTAAGTTGTCTGAAGGCTGGCAGTTCGAAATCGATGGAAAAATTTTTCAGCACGATATTGTTGGCGCCGATAAGGGCAAAAGGAATCATGCGGCCGTGAAACACAAACTCGGAGCCCTGACCGTCGATGGTTACATTCGATAAATTTTCGAGCGCAAACGCCACTTTTTTCGGATTCACCTGGTCGTGGTTCGAAATATAATATTCCCGCTCGAAGGCTCCTTCTTCATAAAAATCGTACCGGCCTTTGGGAAAACGGATCACCACCGGCCTATCGTCGCTCCGCTTGTTCAACCCGGAAATCAACTCGTTGAGCTGTACGGAAGCATTCACCCTTGTACCGCGACTACTCTTAAAGCGAAGCTGGGTGCTGCGGTGCGAGCACCCTAAACCAATCGACACTACCAACAGGAGAACAACAGGATAAACAGGAAAGTGTTTTTTAACCGATCGCAAAATCATCATGGTCGTTTATAAATATTTTTACTCAGGAAATATCTTTTGTGCAAAAATACATATTTTCTCCCGCTTGTAAAAATGGAGCGGCCTTCTGTTTTCCGCAGAGCACGAACCTAACATTGTATTCGGTCATGAAGCCCCCTCCTTGTTTCACCGGTTAAATGATCCGGTTGACTGAAACTTCCGGAGCCTCTCACCGGCTTCGTTGAATACTTTCTCCTTTCTGCCTGATTTACTTGGCCGCAAGCATTTACACCCCTATATTTGCAGTGTTGATTTTTAAACGAAACGGAAGAGCAGGGCCCTGCAATTCTTTGTTTCTAATGTTCGAACTTCTTTTTATATTCGTTAGGACTCAGTCCGAATTCTTCTTTAAAATATTTACGGAAGTATTTCGGGTCGTTGAAGCCCACCTGATAAGCCACCTCGTTGACGAAAAGCTGGCTTTTTCCGAGCAGGTCGGCCGCCCTCCTGAGCCGGATGAACCGAATAAATTCGGAAGGTGTTTTGTCGGTAAGCGACAGAATTTTTTTATAGAAATACACCCGGCTCATGGCCATCTCGCGACAAAGATCTTCGACCAGAAACTCTGCATTTCCTATATTCTCTTCCACCAGCGCTACCGCCTTCTTCACAAATTTTTCGTCCATCGACGTAATTTCAATTTCCGAAGGGTTGATTTCCACCTTGCGCCGGAACTGGTCGTGCTGCTGCTTCTGCCGCTCGATGATGCGGCTCACCTTCAGCGTAAGCATCTCGGTGCGGAAGGGTTTTGAAATATAATCCTCGGCGCCGGCTTCCAACCCGCAGTACTTGTTCTCGTCGCCGGTTTTAGCCGTGAGCAACAGTACCGGGATATGCGACGTGCGGATATCCGACTTCAGGCGCCGGCAATACTCGTACCCATCCATCACCGGCATCATTACATCCGAAATAATGAGATCGGGCAATTCCGATAAGGTCAGTTTCAAGGCAGTTTCACCGTTTCCGGCCGTCAGTATACGGTATTCGGCAGTGAACAGCGACACTATAAAATTGCGGAAATCGTCGTTATCGTCCACGATCAGCATCAGCGGCTTTTCTTCTTTTTTTGCCTTCGGAGGAAGGTCGGATGCCGGAGCAGTATCGGCCGGCGCTGCTTCGTCGTGAACTCCGGCAGGCTCTGCAACCGCCGCCTCCGCCAGCACTTCGTGATGCCCCCGCTGCAAAGCCGGAAGCAGCACCGTAAATACCGAGCCCTTACCCACCGCACTCTCCACCATCACCTCACCACCGTGAAGCCGGACGTATTCGCTCACAATATGCAAGCCCACCCCCGTACCGGTATGATTCTCGCTGCCGGCTCCCTCCGCCCTGTAGAAGCGCTCGAAAATGCGTGCGAGATCCTTATCCGCTATCCCGATACCACTGTCGGAAACCACAATACGCAACTGCTGCCCTCCCTCGTCCGACGCTGCCTGTACCACACTCAGCTGCACCTCGATCTTCCCTCCATCGGGAGTAAACTTAAAGGCATTCGACAATAAGTTGTACACAATTTTACGCAACTTCTCGGAATCGAACTCCATGCTTAACTCGCCTACAGCCGACGAAAACAGAAAATTAACCGACTTCCTGGTGGCCATCGCCGTGAACGAGTAACAAATTTCGCGCACAAAACCCACCACATCGCCCAGCGAGGTCGACAGCACATCTTTACGCACGTCCAATTTCCGGAAATCGAGCAGCTGATTCACCAGCTCGAGCAGATTCTGCGCATTGCGCTGGATAATATCGAGCAGGTTGTGTTGTTCCTCGCTTCCGGCCAGCTGCTTCAGCTTCTCCATAGGATTCAGGATCAACGACAAAGGCGTGCGGAACTCATGGCTGATATTGGTGAAAAAACGGAATTTCATCTCGTCCATTTCGTGCAGTTGCTGCGCCTCGCGAATCCGGCGCTGGTTTTCGAACTCCTTCTCCTGCTTGCGCAGGTTCCACACCACGATGAGCCGCACCAGGTATAAAGCCAGTAGCACATAAACAACCCAGGCCCACCAGCTCAGCCAGAACGGCGGACGAATCACGATATCGAGCACCAGCGGCTGCTCGCTCCATACATTATCGTTGTTGCTGGCATACACGATAAGCTGATAACTACCGGGTCCGAGATTGGAATACGAGGCCATTCCCACCCCCGACTCAATCCACTCCTTATCGAGGCCTTTCAACATGTAGCGATACTGGTTTTTAGCCGGATGAATATAACTGAGCGCCGAAAAAAGCAAGGTGAAATTCTTTTCATCGTAGCGCAATACCAGCTTGTCGATGTGCGTAACCGACTCGGAAAGCACCTCCCGGCCCCTGAACTTCTGCCCCGGCAGCACCTCTTCGTTGCCAATGAGCAGCCCGGTAAGCCGCGGCACCGGCTGCAGGGTATTGAACCGTATTTCCGACGGATCGAACTTCGTAAAACCCTGGGTGCCTCCGAAATAAATCTCACCCGAAGCGCTCTTGAATACTGCATTCTGGTTGAAAATGGTATTCACCAATCCGTCGTTCTGATCGAAAGCCACCACACGGTACACGAAACCGGGCTTATCGGCCGGCCGGGTTACATACACGCAGGCCAGTCCGTTGCGCGTACCCACCCACACATTCCCTTCCTTATCCTCTACGAACGACACCACCTGCTCGCTGGGCAATCCGTGTACTTTGGTAATCTGCTGAATATCCCTGCGTACCGCATCGTAAATATTAATCCCGTTATCGGTCGCAATCCACAGCAAATTACGCGAATCGACCATCGAATGTATCACGATAAGGTCGGTCAGGCGGTTCCGCAAGGCCGTATCGGCAAATACAGGCGAAATAGTCATCGTCGCGGTATTCAGCACATCGATACCGCCGGCCGTGGAAAGATAAACCGGATTGCGGTTGTGCGAAAACATCGACAACACATAATCCGACGACAGCCCCGGCGTATTGGCAGTATTAAAATGAGTAAACCGCTGCCGCCTGGCATCGAGCATATCCACCCCGGCGCCCAGGGTGGCGATCCACAAGCGCTGTTCGTTGTCCTC
The DNA here is from genome assembly GCA_001898935.1 of Paludibacter sp. 47-17. Taxonomy (GTDB): domain Bacteria; phylum Bacteroidota; class Bacteroidia; order Bacteroidales; family Paludibacteraceae; genus Paludibacter. Next base: position 117,722 of record MKVT01000001.1, on the reverse strand, counting down.
GGTGATACCATAAATACTTTTGTTGGATAGCGACGACGGATCGCTTACCGTGGGCTGATACCTCACAAAGCGCTCTCCCTCGAGCCGGTTGAGTCCGCCCATGAAGGTGCCGAACCATAAACTTCCGGCATGATCTTCAAAGGCCGAAATCACGATATCCGACGAAATCGACCGCGGGTTATTTTTATCGTGCCTGAACACCCGGAAACTACCGCCGGCCTTATGGTAACGGAGCAATCCGCTGCCATTGGTGCCTATCCATAAATAACCTTTCGAATCTTCGTACAGCACGTTGCAATCTTTGTTTTCCAGTTGCGGATGTTCGTAGAAAAACAGCGGCGACCGGGCAAACTTGAACATCCCCGGATGATAGTAGGCCACTCCGTTTTTATATGTGCCCACCCACATAATGCCGGTCGAATCGGCAAACAGGCTGATGACCGAGTTCTGGCTGATCGAATTCGGATTCGACGGGTCGTTGAGCAACACCGTCATCACTCCTGTTTTCTTTTCGTAGATATTCACACCGCCATGATCGGTAGCTATCCACACACGGCCCTGATGATCCTCGGCGATGTCGCGCACGAAATCGGTGGTGATAAGCTGGTCGGCCGGCGACAGAAACTCCTTGCGGTCGGCTCCGAAAAAGATCCATCGCGCATTGCGGAAACAATAATGAATCACGCCTTTATCGCCCACTCCCGGATAAATCCACGGACAACCTTCGCGGTCGATGTACAGGTTTTTCTGCACACTGCCGCCCACCGATACTTCTTGCACATGCGACGAACGAAAGTCGACCATCCCCGTCGATTCGTTGAAACGCTCGATCAATCCCGACTGATGCAACACCCAAAACGCATTCCGGGTCGCCTGAAGGGCGATGACGGTACCCCGCGAAAGCAGGCTGCCTCCTGTTTTCGTACTGTTGTTTTGCTGAAATACCTGTAACGCTTTTTTAGTTACATCGTATTTGTAGATCCCGCCATTGGAATTGCAGAAGTAAAAACTCTTGTCGGGCCCTATCTCTACCAACGAAGGGTTGAACCCGATGCCCAGGGGATGAAGCAGCTGCCCCAGGTTACGCACGAAACGCTCGTTGCGGATGGTATACACCACATAATCGGGATTGCCCCTGATCCACAGATTACCGTCGACATCCTCCTGTATATCGCGGATAGCATTGTATATAAGCGATGTACTGTCGTTACGCACCGATTTGTATACCTTCACCTTATACCCATCGTAACGGTTGAGTCCGAAATTGGTTCCAATCCACATAAAACCCCGCGAATCGCGGAAAATACTCTCGACCTGATTGTTCGACAACCCGTGGGTATTATCGAGGCGCGAAAAATGAAAGGTATTCGTGGCCGGAACCGATAGTCCGGCCATCATCATCGACAAAGAAACAAAAAACTTCTTCAACATAGGGCGCGTTTTTCAATTCAACAAAAATACGCTTTTTTTGACGGTTTTCGAGCTTTGTTAACAAAACCATCCCCAACAGTTAACCATTCGCCCCCCTGTGTTATCAATACCGCACCGCTCTTTAAACATTTTTCCTGCAGGAGCTCCGGATGCCTTCGTACCTTTGTAATGCCGGATCAGGTCGCATCGGCTCCGGCACCACCATCAACTTTAAATTTTTGGATACCGATGAAGAAAGTCTATGTACTTGTGTTGCTAGTGACAGCGCTGCTGGGGGGATGCAGCAACGCTGCGTTCAAAAAAATGCCCGACGGGGTGGTGATCAGCCTGAATCCGGCCGGACCGGAGCGCGCGCGAACCATTCGCCTTCAGGTGATTACACCCGACATTATCCGGGTAATGGCCAGTCCCGGTCAACAAATCGAAGAACGTGAAAGTTTGATTACCGTAGCGCGTACCGGTCGGCAGACCCCCTGGGACCTGCAGCAACGGGGCAATTCCATCCTGTTGAAAACCGCTACCACCCATGCTCTGGTTTCGTTGCTCACCGGCGAGATCACTTTTACCGACACCCTCGGGAACATCGTCCTCCAGGAGCAGCACGGAGGCGGCACAACCTTCGATGCCATCGAAGTGGAAGGACGGAAAGCTTATTCGATGCGCCAGGTATTCGAATCGCCGGCCGACGAGGCTTTTTACGGACTGGGGCAACACCAGGGCGACGAATTCAATTGGAAAGGCCGGAACGAAGAGTTGTTTCAGTACAACACCAAGGTATCGGTGCCTTTTATACTCTCGAGCAGAAATTACGGGATTTTATGGGACAATTACTCGCTGATGCGCTTTGGCGATCCGCGCCCTTATTCCAATCTCGATGCGCTGTTTACGGTTTACGATAAGGCCGGGAAAGCGGGCGGGCTCACCGCAACCTATATGGTGAATAAGGATCCGGGGAATGTGTTCGTCGAACGGCAGGAGGCAAAGGTCGATTACGAGGATATTTTCACGATCAGGAATTTCCCCGAAGGTTTTCCGTTCAACAATGCCGCCATTCGCTGGGAAGGTGCCATCCAACCCAGGGAAACGGGAGTGTTCCGTTTCAATCTGTATTATGCCGGTTATACAACCGTATACGTGGACGATAGCCTGGTAGTGAAGGAGCGTTGGCGTACGGCCTGGAATCCGAACAGTTATAAATTCGAGCTGAAGCTGGAAGCCGGCAAGCGCCATAGCCTGCGCATCGAGTGGCAACCCGACGGAGGAACTTCGTATATCGGACTGAAAGCCTTATCGCCCGTGCCCGATGCCGAACAGCAGAAACTTTCGATGTGGTCGGAGATGGGACCGTACCTCGATTATTATTTTATAAAAGGATCCAGCGCCGATGAAGTTATAAGCGGATACCGCACCCTCACGGGCAAGGCGCCTATCATGCCTAAGTGGGCCATGGGATTCTGGCAGAGCCGCGAACGCTATAAAACGCAGGACGAACTCCTGGCGGCGCTCAAGGGCTTCCGCCGGCGCAACATCCCCATCGACAATATTGTACTCGACTGGAACTACTGGCCCGACGATGCCTGGGGAAGCCACGATTTCGACACCAACCGTTTCCCCGATCCGAAGGCGATGGTGGACTCGATCCACGCACTCGACGCCCGCATCATGCTATCGGTATGGCCGAAATTCTATGCCAGCACGGAGCATTTCAAGCAATTCGAACAGATCGGCGCTATGTATATGCAAGCTGTGAAGGATAGTATCCGCGATTGGGTGGGCCCCGGCTATATCGGCTCGTTTTACGATGCCTACAATGCCGAAGCCCGCGAAATTTTCTGGAAGCAGATGAAAGCCAAGCTCTATCCCTTAGGAATCGATGCCTGGTGGATGGACGCCAGCGAGCCTAACGTACGCGACTGCACTCCCATGGACTACCGCAAAGCCTTGTGTGGCCCTACCGCTTTGGGACCGTCGGCCGAATATTTCAATGCTTATGCGCTGATGAACGCCCAGGCCATTTACGAAGGTCTGAAAAAAGAAGACCCCAACCAACGCGTGTTCCAGCTTACCCGCTCGGGATTTGCCGGACTGCAACGCTATGCAACGGCCACCTGGAGCGGCGACATCGCCACCCGTTGGGAGGATATGAAGGCGCAGATTCCGGCAGGCATCAATTTTGCCATGAGCGGCATCCCCTACTGGACGATGGATAATGGCGGATTCTGCGTGGAGAAACGTTACGAACGTGCACCCGAAGGATCGGCCGACCGCGACGAATGGCGCGAACTCAACGCCCGCTGGCATCAGTTCGGCGCCTTCGTGCCCCTGTTCCGCACCCACGGACAATATCCCTTCCGGGAAATATGGAACATCGCTCCCGAAAACCATCCGGCCTATGCTGCCATTCTTTATTACACACAGTTGCGCTATCGGCTCCTGCCCTATATTTACTCGCTGGCGGCCAAAACATGGTTCGACGACTATACGCTGATGCGCGGTCTGATGATGAATTATCCCGACGATAAAGCCACTGCCGGCGTGGGCGACCAGTTCTTGTTCGGAAACAACCTGATGGTGTGCCCGGTATACGAATACAAAGCCCGCACCCGCCCGGTGTACTTCCCGGCCGGCACCGACTGGTACGACCTCTACAGCGGAAAAAAATTTAACGGCGGCCGGCGCCTCACTGTGGCTGCTCCCTACGAACGTATACCTGTGTTCGTCCCGGCCGGGGCCATCGTACCGATGGGCGATGTGGTGCAACATACCAATGAACCCCAGAACCGGATCACCCTGTATGTATTTGCAGGCAACAACGGCCGTTTCACTCTTTACGACGACGAGGGTGTGAATGAAAATTACCGGAATGGCATGTACAGCAAAATTGCGCTGCACTACGACGATGCTACGCGTACACTTACCCTGGACGACCGGGAAGGCAGCTACGAAGGAATGGCCCGGGAGCGCGAATTCAGGGTGATCCTGGTGAGCGACACCCGGGCCACCGGAATCGATACGGAAGCAACAGAAGTACAATCCATCCGGTATACCGGCAACAAACAAACCGTACGACTCTGATTGCATTCCACCGTCCACCGGCCCGACCAGCCGGTGGCTGCAACACCGATCTCCCGACACGACGATTGTTAACTTTAAAAATAAAACAGGAAGTATGAATGAAAAACAAGTGATTCGAAATGCCCGAAGGCTCTCCCGGAGCTTATTGAGCAAATTTGTCCTCTTTGCATTGCTGCTGAGCATATCGGCAACTCTTGCAGCGCAGAACAGTCCCGGTAAAGTGAGCGGCACTGTAAAAGCAGCTTCGACGGGCGAACCGCTGATAGGCGTTAGCGTGGTAGTTGCCGGCACCAACACAGGCACAGTGACCGATCTCGATGGCGCATTCACGGTGCAGGCCGCTCAGGGCCAAACCTTACGCATATCGTATGTAGGTTACACTACTCAGGAAGTACGCGTAAGCGGCGCCCGGCTGAACATCAGCATGGAGGAAGATACCGAAACCCTCGAGGAACTGATCGTGGTAGGCTATGGTGTACAGAAGAAAAAATTAAATACGGGCGCTACCCTTCAGGTGAAAGGCGACGACCTGGTAAAGATGAATACCGTAAGCCCTCTGCAGGCACTCCAGGGGAAAACTCCGGGAGTAACCATAAGTGCCACTTCGGGACAACCCGGATCCGGGATGAAGGTGGTGGTGCGCGGCCTGGGTACCATCGGCAACTCGGGACCACTCTGCATCATCGATGGTATCGAAGGCGACATAGCCGTTCTGAATGCTTCGGATATCCAGTCGATCGATGTGTTGAAGGATGCTGCATCGGCAGCCATCTACGGAGCACAGGCTGCCAACGGGGTGATCCTTGTTACTACCAAACAGGGCGCCCGAGGTAAAGGCACAGTATCGTTCGACGCTTATTACGGAGTACAGAATGCAGCCCGTATTACTCCCATGCTCAATGCGCAGGAATACAAAGTGATAATGGACGAACAAGCCGTCAACTCCGGTTCGCTTCCGTTCGATTGGGCCTCTAAAGGCCAGCTGGCCGATACCGATTGGGTGGGCCGGATGTTCAAAAAAGATGCAGTTACCGAAAACTATTCGTTCAACGTGAGCGGAGGTTCGGCAGGTTCCATTTACTCGATGTCGCTCAACTATACCGGTCAGGAAGGAATCGTAGGCGGTCGCGATGTATCGAACTACGAACGCTATGGCTTCCGGATCAATACCGAACACAATCTTTACAACACTATCCTGAAAATAGGTCAACACCTCAACTTCAATTCTATTCTGAACAATGGTATCAATGTGGGAAATCAGTACAACAACACCCTGCGCGGCGCGTTTGCCACCTCTCCCCTGGCACCTGTTTTCAGCGATAACAATATTTTCGACAGCCCCTACAACGACACCAGCAACTCGCCGTGGTACAATGGCGACGGCAATCCCTACGGTGCGATGATGACCAACACGAACAACAAAAACGATGCACAACGACTGGCCGGAGATCTGTATGCCGAACTCGAACCCGTCAAGAACCTGAAACTCAAAACCGTGTTCGGGATCAATTATTATGCTTCCGAATACCGCAGCTACACTCCGCTGTATCAGTTCTCGATCTACAGCTATAACAAACAACATACTACCATCCAGCAGTCGATGAGCAAGGGCCATACCATGACCTGGACCAATACAGCCTCGTACGACTTTACCCTGAACGACGGTCATGCCTTCAGCGCCCTCGTGGGAATGGAAGCGCTTCGCTATCAGGGGACTTCGCTCTCGGCTTCCAACTGGAACCTGCTGGCGCAGTTCGACGATTTTGCACATGCCTACCTCGACAATACCACCGGCAAGGCTTATCTCGACGACGACGGGAATGTAGTGGAAACCCGCTCGGTGAACGGCAAACCCGAAAACCTGTACCGCCGCCTTTCCTACTTCGGACGTATCGGCTACAACTACCAGGAAAAATACCTCTTCAACGCTACCCTTCGCGCCGACGGTTCGTCGAAATTTGCCCAAGGGAGCCAGTGGGGCTATTTCCCGTCGGCTTCGGCAGGCTGGAACATCAGCAGCGAAGATTTCATGGCCGAAACCAGCGCCTGGCTCGACCAGCTGAAACTCCGCGCCAGCTGGGGACAGGTAGGCAACCAAAACATCGACGATTTCCAGTTTGCCTCGCCTATTAACACTTCCACCGGCTACTCCGGCGATAATCCCGCCGCCTTCTACTACTTCGGAACCGGTGGCACCAACGTGCCGGGCGCCTACCCAAGCCGCCTGTCGAACCCCGACGTACGCTGGGAAACATCCGAACAAACCAATATCGGCATCGATGCCCGCTTCCTGAATACACGCCTGGGACTGATCGCCGATTTCTATGTGAAAAGCACCAAAGACTGGCTCGTACAAGCTCCTATCCTGGGAACTGCCGGGGCCGGAGCGCCTTATATCAACGGAGGCGATGTGAAAAATACCGGGGTCGAACTGGCCCTCGACTGGAACGACAAGGTCGGCAAACTACGCTACAACCTGGGAATCAACGGAGCCTATAATAAAAACGTAGTAGGCAATATCCCCACCGAGGACGGCATCATCCACGGACTTACCAACATGCTCTACGACAACTCCGAAGAATTCTACCGGGCCCAAAACGGTCATGCCATCGGCTACTTCTGGGGCTACCAAACCGAAGGTGTCTTCCAGAATCAGGCGCAGATCGATGCCCGCAAACAGGCCGGCCTGGGTATCCTGCAACCGAAAGTGAAACCGGGCGATGTGATCTATATCGACCAGGACAGAAACGGTGTCATCAACAACGACGACAAAGTCGATTTAGGAAACGGAATGCCCGCTTTCACCTATGGACTGAACTTCGGAGTCGAATACGATGCGATCGACTTCAGCGTAAACGCCAATGGAGTGGCCGGCAACAAAATCGTGCAATCGTACCGCAACCATGCCAATAAACAGGCCAACTACACCACCGCCATCCTCGAACGCTGGACCGGCGAGGGCACTTCCGACCGCATCCCCCGCGTTACCGAAACCAATATCAACTGGCAATTCTCCGACCTGTACCTGCAGGATGGCGACTTCCTGCGCATCGGCAACATCACCCTGGGCTACGACCTGGCGAAAAAACTCAACGTAAAAATGCTGAGCCAGTTGCGTATCTACGGCCAGGTACAAAATGCGTTCACCTTTACCCGCTACGACGGCATGGATCCCGAAATCGGATACGGTACTTCGGGCTGGGTATCGGGCATCGACCTGGGCTACTACCCCCGTCCGCGTACCTTCATGGTAGGAGTCAACCTTAAATTCTAATTTTTAAAACGATAATCGTATGAACAAGATAAAATTATGCATCACCGGCCTGGCGAGTTTGTTGCTGCTATCCTGCTCCGGCAATTTTCTGGATGTAGAACCGCAGACCTCCATCCTCGACCAAAACTTCTACAAAACCGAAGCCGATGCCGAAATGGCCCTCATCGGCTGCTACGATGGCTATCAGCGCACGTCTTCCAACGGCAATCAGTCGTTCTATATTACCTCCGAAGTGCTCTCCGACAACTGCTTCGGAGGAACCGGCTTCACCGACGGGCGGGCCTATCAGGCTCTCGACCGCTTCGACCTCTCGGAATCGACTTCCGACAACAATATCTTCAACGGAACCTGGCTCGACTATTATGCCGGCATTTTCCGCTGCAACACCCTGCTCATGAAACTTCCCGGAATCGAAAAATGGAAATCGGACGACGCCGCCGTAGCGGATGCCACCCGCAAACGGATCGAAGGCGAAACCCGCTTCCTGCGCGCGCTGATGTATTTCGACCTGGTACGCCTGTTCGAAAAAATACCCTTGCTTACCGAACCTACCACCGACAATATTCCTCAGGCCAACCCTGCCGATACCTACAGGCTTATTGCCGAAGACCTGAGGTTTGCTGCCGCCAACATCCCGGCCGATGCCTACCCGAAGGCACAGGCTGCTACCAACGACGGTCGCGTTACGGCCCATGCCGCCAAAGCCTTGCTGGCCCGCGTATACCTGTTTTATACCGGTTACTACGGGAACGACGACCTGGGAGTAACCAAAGCACAGGTGCTGGCTGGTCTCGAGGAAGTGATCGCCAGTAACGAATTCGAACTCCTCCCCGAGTTCAAATCCCTGTGGCCTGCCGCCAGCTATATCGCCAACGCAGCAAGCAATACCCTCGACAAAAGCGGTTATGCCGGCAAAGGAAACAAGGAAGTGGTGTTTGCCCAGAAATTCAACAATACCCAAAACTACAACGGAATGGTGGATGGCAACCGCTGGCTCGTGATGATGGGCATGCGCAATACCAACTGGTCGCCCTACGGGAAAGGATGGGGCGGCGCTACCGTGAATCCGGAACTGGCGGAAGCCTATCCGGCCGGCGATAAACGTAAAAGCGCTTCACTCATCGACATCGCCGGCGAAGGAATCGAAAGTAAATTCGATAAGAAAGACCAACGTGAATACACCGGCTTTACCGTGAAAAAATATACCCCCACAGCCCTGCCCGACGGAACTTCCGATACCGGCGGCGACAACGACTTCCAGATTTCCCAGGATCAGGACTTCATCGTGATCCGCTATGCCGATGTGCTGCTGATGGCTGCCGAACTGGGCTCGCCCAATGGTTTGAACTACCTCAACATGGTTCGTACCCGCGCCGGATTACCCGCTAAAACGGCTCTTAACCAGTCCGATATACTCGACGAACGACGCTTCGAATTCGCCTTCGAAGGACTTCGCTACTGGGACCTGCTCCGCCAGGGCCTTCCGACCGCAGCTGCAACCATCGCCCAGACACAGACCGTGCTCAGCGGTAATGCACCCGATGTGATCACCATCAGCGCCGCCAACATCACCACTACCCGCGGATTTATGCAAATCCCCAACACCCAGATCACCCTGTCGAACGGTGTATTGAAACAAAATCCGGGATGGGAAAAATAACCTTTTTAACAACGTACAGAATATGAACAAGATCATAAAATTATTCACCCTGTTGCCGGTTCTGGCAATATTGTTCACCGCCTGTAGCCCCGACGATTTCATGTTGGGTACGGTGGACGTGAAACCGGAAGAGCTCGTGGAAGGCATTGCTTTTAAAATCGAACACGATGCCAACAATCCGAATATCGTGTACCTCAAAAGCCTGATGGACCCGAAATATACTCCTCACTGGGTCCACCCGCAGGGAAGCAGCCAGGATCAGGTGGTTACACTCAAGATACCCTTCGCCGGAACCTATACCGTGCGCTTCGGCGTGATGACCCGCGGCGGAATCGTGTACGGCGAGGACGTACGGTTTGAAGTGGAAGATATGTATGCCGACTTCATCAGCGATCCGCTGTGGAGTAAGCTGGCCGGAGGAGCCGGACAGGAAAAAACCTGGTACCTCGACCTCGACGAGAAGGCCCTGAGCCGCTACTTCCTGGGGCCGCTTTACTTTTACGGAACCGACGACAGCTGGGCCACCGTAACCGAAGGTAAAACGGTGGAAGGCGATGTATGGAACTGGCAACCCGACTACAAAGGCAATTCGTGGCTCATGACCGCAGCCGATTTCGGAACCATGACCTTCAGCCTGAAAGGGGGCGCTTTTGTAAAAGTGGATCATAAAACCATCGCCAGCCGCGGCATCGAAAACGGTAATTACATGATCGATACCGAGAACCACACCATGCGAATTCAGGGCGCGACGCCACTGCACGACAGCAACCGCGACGGAGTGGTGATCGACTGGGGCGATATCCGGATTATGTCGCTCACCGAAAATACCATGCAACTGGCCGTATTGCGCGACCCGGCGCTTTCGGGCGAAGGGGCTTGTTTGCTGGTGTACAACTATATCTCGAAGGATTACCGCGACAACTGGACTCCCGGCGAAACCGTCGAACCTGAACCTCAACTGCCCGAAGGATGGCAGGACGATGTGTCGCAAACGGTTTCGAAAACCATCAAATGGGTGCTGTCGCCTCAAACTCCGTTCAACTGGGCCAACCTCGACGGATCGCTCATGAATGCTTCGTGGACTTCGCCTGAAACCTATGCCGACTGGACCGGCTTTAATGCCGCCGCTGCCGCCGGATACGCCAACTTCTCGCTTACACTGAATTCCGACGATAATAGCGCCACCTATGTAGCTCCCGACGGCACGACCGAAAAAGGAACTTATACCCTCGACGAAAAAGGCGTCTATACCTTCGATGGTTTCAAACCGGACTTTGTAATCAGCGGAGGATGGGTGACGTTCGCTACCACCGACGCCAACCAATGGCGCATCACCTCCATCGAGAAAGATGCCGCCGGCAAGGTTACCGGCATGTGGGTGGGACGTCGCGACCCGGTGAAACCCGAATACATGGTATACAAACTCATTCCGCAGTCGGGTTCGGCGCCTGCCGACCCGATGGCCGCATGGAAAAAAGCCCTGGTGGGGAAAACCTTTACACCGGATGTAAACTGGTTTATCGACTGGATCAACTTCGACTTCACCGGCGGATGGACCTCGGCTTCTACCTTCGGCACCGACTTTACCAGCAACGGCTGGGTGTGGAACGAGAAAACCCAGGCCATAGCCGAAAGCGCTACGCTGAAATTCGAAGCCGATGGCGCCGGAATTAAAGTCACCTTGAAACAAGATGTGTACGATGCCGGAGGCGCAGTTGCCGAAACGGGTAAAACAATCACCGGAAAAGTGGTGATCGATCCCGACAAACCGTCGATGAAATTCGAATTCCCGCTGACCGATTACACGGGAAGTGCCGGGGGCTGGCTCAACAAGGACAATCCGAAGGGAGCCAACTGGACCAAAGCACTGGAGCTCAACGAATGGATCTTCGTACCTCACGGCGGCAGCAGCTTGTCGAACATCGATACGAACGGCTTCTGGCTCGGAGTTGTTGCCAATGCCGTTGCCGGAGGCGATACCAAGGATGAATTACTGATTTTCCACTATGTTAAAAAATAAGCTCGTTTGATTCACAGAAGATTACTATGCCGGCTCGCTTCTCGGGCCGGCGTGGTAATTGTTTTTTTAAAGCGTATGACCTCATTCAACAAGATCCTCAGCTGCACCTTTTACCTCGTGCTCCTTTCTTTTATTGCCTCCGCGGCCAGTGCCTGCGATCCCGTTCCGGAAATCACGCCCGAACTGATAGTGGCCAAAGATGCTCTCGAGTTTTCCAACGAGGCAGGCTCAACCCGGCTGGCTATTAAATCGAATATCGACTGGAAAGTGACTGCATCCGAAACCTGGATCACTGTAACGCCTCCGGAAGGAGTGGCCGGGACTCATCAATTAACAGTCGAAGCCACTGCCAATGCAGGTTCCACCGTTCGTCAGGCCGAACTTACCGTTACTGCCGGAAGCTTGTCAAAAAAAGTACGACTGAGTCAGGCTCCCGCCCATTCGCTGACGGTGAGTCCGAAGAGCTTCGACCTTACCCACGAAGCCACCGAAATAACCGTCACCGCGGTTTCGGCACTGCCGGTCAGCCTGGTTTCCAACCCCGACTGGATCAATCTCAGAAACAGTGCGGGACCAAATCTGGTTTTCAGCATTTCGGCCAATAGCTTTTCGCTTTCGAGAACCGGGAAGCTGATTTTCGCCTCGGGTAACTTACGCGATAGCGTGCAGGTGGTACAAAAAGCTGCTGCTACCACCATCCCGGCCGACGCCACCGGCATGGGCAGTGATGCCGTACAGCTGGCAGCTAAGATGAAAATAGGCTGGAACCTGGGCAATACGCTCGAGGTGCCCGGTAACGAAACCGGCTGGGGCAACCCTCCCACGACGCAAACCCTCATCGATTCGGTGAAAGCGGCCGGCTTTACCACGGTGCGACTTCCCTGCGCGTGGGACAGTTATATCGACGACCGTAGCACGCACCGCATCAAAGAAAGCTGGTTGCGAAGGGTAAAAGAAGTGGTGGATTACTGCTACAAAAACGATATGTACGTAATTGTCAATATCCATTGGGACGGCGGATGGCTCGAAAACAACCCGACCTATGCCAAACAGACCGAGGTGAACGCCAAACAACGGGCCTTGTGGGAACAGATAGCAGTATACTTCCGCGACTACGACGAACACCTGCTCTTTGCCGGCACCAACGAGGTGCACGCCGACTACGGACAACCCACCCAGGAACACCTCACCGTGCAAATGTCCTACAACCAGACCTTTGTGAATGCCGTACGCTCCACCGGCGGACGCAACACCTACCGCAACCTCATCGTTCAGGCCTACAATACCAATATCGACCTGGCTGTGAACCATCTGAAAGTACCTGCCGACCCTACCTCGGGACGTATGATGGTCGAAGTGCACTATTACGATCCCTACGAGTTCACCCTCAGTACCGAACCCTCCGCCGTATCGTTGTGGGGCGAACCCTACAAACAATACGGCAAAGTAGCCGGATGGGGACAGGAAGCCTACGTGAAAGAACAGTTCGGCAAAATGAAAACTGCTTTTGTCGACAAAGGTTATCCCGTAATCCTGGGAGAATACGGAGCCATGCGCCGTTCGTCCATCGGGGGCGACGCTCTCACCTGGCACCTCCAATCGCGCGCCTACTACCTCGAATACGTCACCCGCGAAGCCCGCAAAGCCGGCCTCATTCCCGTGTACTGGGACAACGGCCATCTTGGCAACAACAGTTTTGCACTCTTCAACCGCACCACAGGCGCTATCTTCGACCGGCAGACAGTAAAGGCATTGATGACGGAATAAACCACCTGCTTTTCATCCGCACAGAAGACTCCTACAAACATTGGCAGAATCCCTCAAAAAATAAGAACGATGTGTTACTCCCTTTGGCAGCCGATAAACTCAACAACTTCACTTGCCGGCAACAATGCGAATTTCAATGGAAATATCTCAGCCTATGAATGGACTTACAAGGGTGCATTAAATTATTATTGGTTTCACTACGATAATTTAAATCGACTAGAAGTAGCCACCAACGCAGGCCTTGATGCAGGAACATACAAAGGAGAAAGGGTTGCATATGATACAATGGGAAATATACTTGGACTTACACAATATCGGGATAACGAGAATCCAGACGCTCTTGAATTTTTCTATAACGGAAATCAGATAAAAAACACCTACGACGCCAGTGGTCGAAAGCTAGCAATGATCTATAAAACAATCAATTACCAATTACCCCAACCCCTAAATCCAGGACAGATCATATCTGAAAGTTATGATGAAGACGCAATGGTTGAAGGAATTGCATATGTTGATAATGTTGAGTACTCTTCGTATAGCAGTGGTTTTGTAAATAATCAACGCATTTACGAATACCAGATAGACAAAATACATTCCAGCGAGGGATACATAAGTGGATACAGTTTGAGTAACACGAGTCTATATCACAATGATTATCGTCGCGACCATTTAGGAAACAACCGGGAAGTGTGGCTGGGAAGTTATACACGTGATGGGCACACATATCCATCAACCACCGTACAACGCACCCAATACTACCCTAGCGGATTGCCTTGGGAAAGTGCGGAGAGTGATTATTCAGACACACAACACCGTAAATACAACGGCAAAGAGTTGGTGGAAATGCATGGCCTCGACGAGTACGACTCTGAAGCCCGTTGGTTTTATCCCGCTATTATGAGAACCACAACCATCGACCCACTGGCGGAAAAGTATTACAGCACTAGTCCTTATGCATGGTGCGGGAATAACTCAGTAAACTTCATCGACCCTGATGGCAGAGTGGCTTGGGAGATAACTAATCAATGGAATGATGACTACATTAACAAATTTAGCAGTTTTGTATCCAATCAAACAGCTCAATATGAACAAGATGGCAGTAGATTTACCTGCGAAGATTTTGCGTTATCTTTACTCATTGACTTTGCAAGTACAAATGGTTTACCTGTAGCCATTACTAACGACAGTGGAACATACGATGCTCGTTCTGATAATTATACTGATATTGCAACATTTAAAAATGATGTATTGGCAACAACAGGAGCAAGAGATTTGCAAAATAACAACAATACTGTTTCTTCTGATATTTCAAGGGTAAGAGGTGCAGATATAATAGTAAACAGAAACAATAATGATGTAGGAACACACATACAAGTAGTAACAGCAGGTTTTTATATTGGCAATACGGATTTTGTAAATGGCATATCTATTGCACAAGGAAATTCGGGCATTTTAAACGGAGTACCGGGTTCAAGTAGTATATTGGGTGCAGGAGACCCTAATTCTTCTTTTTACACTGGTAAACCAATCGAAAGAGGCTGGATTGATGTAAATGCAAATGTTTATTTTAACAATACGAAAAGAACAACCACAAGCAATTATAGTAATGCCAAAAATATTGAGGTTAGACGTTGGAATTTTACAGGTTTTTAGAGTATGAATAAAATTTTAAAATTTATTGCTAATAAATCAGTCCAACGAATATTTTATTTTACATTATTGTTGGTTTATAATCTTTTGATAGTTCTCAATAGAGGTATAAAAGGTGATAGTTCGATTGGAATACCATTTGTTTGGGTTTGGATAATACCGACTATCATATTAATCTATCAAACAATCTTTAATAACAAAATTGGTTGGTACGCTTTCTTTCTTTTATACGTTTTTTATGTGATATTGACAATAAAATCAATTACGGCATGGATAATGTGGAAATGTGATGCAGTGATTGAATGTTTATTGGAAAGTATTCCATTGTGGCTTATTTTATTTGCTTTTGGGTGGTTGCTTTATTTAATAAGTCCTTTTTCAAAGGTTACAAATAAACAAAAGCATAGAAAACAGACAGAATAAAATTTTATTATAATTACCCCCAATTTTGGACAACAAATATGATTAAATAATAATATTAATTTGGTTGTCATGAAGAAACGCACCACTTACAGTTCAGGCTTTAAAACGAAGGTAGTTTTAGAAGTCCTTCAAGAAAGTAGGGCAACTTCAACTGGAGGCTAACTTCTTAAAGAAGTATTGGGGAAATAGCTAAAAAAGATCGGATGTGCAAGATTGACAGACCCACCGTTTAAGCGTTTCACGCCAGCGTGAACTGTTGAATGTTGCCTGCAGCAGCTTCTACTATTCTCCTCTTGAAGGTGGTTCTTATTATGAGGAACTGATGAAGCAGATCGACAAACAACACATGGATACCCCATTTTACGGTGTACCCCGTATGACTAATCACTTGCGTGGCCTGGGCTATAAGGTGAACCCGAAGCGCATCCGGCGGTTATACCGCAAGATGGATTTGTATGGCATTGGTCCTCGTCCCAACACGAGTAAACCTCACAAGGGTGAAGGACATGCCATTTATCCCTACTTGCTACGTAGGTTGACAGTAGACCACCCCAACCGGGTTTGGGCGATGGAGATATCACCTATACCCCTTAACTATTATTGAAGGATTTGATTACTGTTACAAACCATACCAAAACGGGGAAATATGGAACAAGGTGTTATTCTTCGATCAACATGGTCGTTGTATTATAAAAAGAGATAAACTCGAAAACTCTTTTATAAAGCAATTATATGAGATCTATAAAGAACATAACCTTAGACCATTAGAAATTACAGATGGCAACTTAACCTACAACTGCCATGTTATTATGAAATACTCTGATAAGGAGGGGATTCAACCTTTTTGTATGAACTTTCAATATAACAAATCATTGATAATATATAAACGTATTGAAGAATTTTGCAATGTCTTTTGTAAGAAAAATAATTTAAAAAAATAATCTTTGATTGTTATGCCTTTTAAATATCACGAATGGAGGCTTTTATGGATTATATGTCAAGTTCACCCTTTGAAAAAATATATACACCCAACGCTTTGTTTAACCAAAAATATTTGTATTTTTGCATCTCTTCACTCACTTTTACATCAGGTCGTCATAACTTATATAAAAAAATAAAGCGTGTTTGCGTTGAAAATCACGCCATATTCCCTATATTTGCGCGCTAAAGAAGGAAATGATGCCGGTAACCAGATCAAATAGAAATTAACTTTTTTAATATATGAAAACAAAAATCTCGTTATTTATTATCAGCAGCACCTTGCTTTGCAGCTGTAGTTCGTTTTATCAACTCATTAATGTGAGTCCGTCCTCGAATTTAAAAGAAATTTCCTTTTCGCAAGAAACACCAAATCCGCTTTATCAGTTTTATTACGCGGATACCTTGGCAAACGACTATTTGAGCGAATTAAGAAAGCAGTACGAAATTGACGTTTTAGTAAAGGAGGAAAAAAGCGAGCTGGACAAAATAAAGGCGGTACTGGACTGGACGAGTAAGCAATGGGAGCACAACGGCAGTAACAATCCGACTAAACAAGATGCGTTGACCATCTTGAAAGAGGCTCGTGAAGGGAAACAATTCCGCTGTGTAGAATATGGAATTGTTGCAACAGCAGCTCTCAATAGTATCGGCATTCCTGCCAGAACTTTAGGGCTTAAAACCCGGGATGTTGAAAAAGTGATGCGTGGTGCAGGACATGTTGTTACCGAAGTTTATTCAACTGAACTGGGAAAGTGGATTTTTATCGACCCTCAGTTTAACATTCTTCCTGTTTTGAACGGAAAGCCTTTAAATGGAGTGGAATTTCAAAAAGAAATTTTCAATAAGAACACCAATTTGAAGCTGATCAATAAACAAGGTGAACTTAGCAGAGAGGACGCCGAAAATTATATCAACTGGATTGGGAAGTATTTGTATTATTTCGATGTTTTATTCGACCAGAAAACGATGAGTTCGGGCAAGTTCATCACTATAAACGGAATGACTAAATTAACATTGGTTCCGGTGGGACGAAAAGAACCACGCATTTTCCAACGACGGTATAAAATTGATTATAGTTATTACACGCATTCGTTGAATGACTTCTATAAAAAACCTGAAAAAAGATAATATGCAACGAATAAGCTTTTTTCTTCTGCTCTTTGTCAATTTTAGTCATCTTCACGCTTCTGAACATCTGAAAGTGAAAATTCTCAGAAAACTGGAAAATGATAAAGTGGTAAATTATACTGTCAATAAATTAATAATTCAGGGAAATTCAACAAAAACCGAATTCTCGAAGGATACCCTTTTCATCAATAGCTATGGTTCGGCCTCGTTTCGGAAAAACACAGAAGATAGTGTGTGGGGGTATGATTTTGTTGCTACCGACAGTTTAATTCACCCTTATTTCAAATTGCCTCAGAAAACAACAAAAGTGTATAAAAATGGCAAGCTACTTACGGCGATGGTGAGCCCAAAACAAAATCGGTATATCGAAAAAGGAATTCGGGAGCTGAAACCGGAGGAGCTGGAATTAACTGCAAAAGGACAATTAACCGATTGTATAGCCATTCTTAAAGACCCCAAAACAGTACAATTAACAGATACGCTACTGAACAAGTCGGTTTGTTATCACTTTAAAACCATCCATAACGGACTTACCAATTCGCTGTATATCGCTAAGAAAACCCTTTTTCCGGTAATGTTGCGAATAACAACCAACACCTTTCAACCCTTTATTGAGGAATACAGCTATAGTCATTTCAACTACTCCACGGTACTAAACTATTCTGAATTAAGTAAATCTTCACGGCAGACAACGCCCGTAAAAGCTGTCGTAAAAGAAAACGACATTTTACCCGATTGGGAACTCTCCGATTTGCAAGGAAACAACTACTCATTAAACAATTCAGAAAAGTATAAAATTATTTATTTATCAATGATACATTGCGGTCCTTGTCAGGAAGCAATACCTTATATCGAAAAAATGTACGACGAATACAATAAGACGGATTCCATTGAATTTGTTGTGTTTTATCCGGTTGATGATAAAGAAAGTTTGATTCGGTATGTGCAACGAAAGAATATAAAACCAAATCTGGTTTACAATTCGTCCGCGAAACAAGAAAAGAGAATTGAAATTTTCGGCTACCTGAATATAGGTTACCCTACTTTTTTAATCGTCGACAAGGAAAACAGAGTACGGCATATAATTAGCGGTTTTAGTAAAAACATTGAGTTAAGGGTGAAAAAAACGGTTTCAAAATTCTGGAATTAGATGGACTCAATCACCATTTTCAGGAATGTACAACCGGTTCGATGCTTGAGTATTTTAAGCTTGAGCAAACAATATCACCCGGGGTTCCGGAACTTATCGGTCACTGGCGTAAACACACAAAACTCTTACCATGAGAACAGTTTATCAATTAATCAGTAGTGGAGCTATCGTAACAGCATTACTAATGACACTTTCGGCTTTCTGCGGATTGGAAGACATCCCAACGATCGACTCCGGAAGTATCCGTATCAACGGAAAAATCCTGAACTATGATTCCAGTCATAGAACAGGTACTATTTCCTATTTCGACGCCATAACCAGAACGCCGGAAACCGAGGTTTTCGTAATTGACAGCACCGGGCAGTTCAGCGTATCCTTCGAGCTAACCCACGAAGTTTATGGTTGTGTTCATCTGAAATACGCGAATCGGATTTTCAATTTATACATTGAACCGCACCGCACCTATCATGTAACTTTAAACGACAGTGAATTTAAGTTTTTAAGTCCGGACAATCCGGCAGGAAATGAACTATTGGAATTTGAAACCGCATTGAACAACGATCTGGGAGCCGAAATACAGCGTGTCAATTCGGTCCATAACCAAAACCTGCCTGTTACCGAATACATTGCACAACTAAAAACTCTTGAAGCCCAAAAACGATCGTTTTTAAAATCGTATACCGCGAAACATCCGCTCAGCGACACGTCCATTACCATACTCACTCACACGATCAACTACCAAACCGCCAAACTGTGGATCAATTACCGTTTTGATTATTCAGGAAAAAGTCCTGTACTCAGAGACTCTTTGCCGATCGATTTTTACAAAGAACTGTTCATCCGCTATCCTATCAACTCATCCGGAGCGTATCGTGTAAGGGAATATATCGATTATGTAAGCATGATTGGCTCTGTAATGGACGATTCCAGAATAGCGGCGTCCAGTGAACGCATTGGATTTTACAAAACCCTCGATTTGTTTTCTGACGAGGAACTGCAACTCTTAGCCAAAGCCTATGCGCGCGACAGTGCAACACTTATTTCAAACGAACTGAAACACTTCAATAACAACGAAAAAAAGAAGATGGATGAATTCGAAGCCAGAAAAAGATTTCAACTGCATAAAATCTATCAGAACAGCTCCAACCTGCCTGCCGGAACAGGCCGGGATCTGATTCTTTCACAAAAAATTGCGGCGTTATACTATCAAAATTCATTGACGCCTACTCAATATGAATGGAGCATTTATGAATCTTTTTTTACCAACAAACGCCTGTCAGAATATCTGCAAGGGATTAGTCCGGTCGATTCCAACCCACCAAAAGCAGAACAAACAAATACCACCCCTGCTGAAATTGATGGTTATACGCAACACTTGCTGGACAAATATCTGAAAGCGCATGAAGGAAAAGTAATATATGTCGACTTTTGGGCAACATGGTGCAGTCCGTGTAGAACAGAAATCCCGTTTGCCAAAGAACTTCATCTTGAGCTTGAGCAGGAAGCGGTTGTTTTTGTGAACTTCTGCGTCAAATCCGATCACAACACCTGGAAGCAATTAGTCAGTGAACAAAAAGTCTCCGGAATTAATTATTTCCTGAATGAGGATGAAGCCAATGTTTTAAGCAACTATTTTCGGGTGCACGCATACCCTACTTATATTCTGATTGATAAAAAAGGTACTATCGTTGACTATTCAGCTCCCCGACCGAGCTCAAAAGACCTTGTTAAAAACCGGATTCTCAACACAATTAACTGATTCAAATCAACGCACTTAAGCAACTTATACATCCATCGTATTACCATTCAACCACAAAAAAATGTTTACAGTAGATCAAATTGAAAAAGCTCACGAGAAAGTAAAATCGGGAGCCGACTTTCCTCACTACATTCAGGAAATCAAACAAATGGGGGTAACAGCATTTGAAACATGGGTGACCGACAGTCATACCGAATATTTCGGGAACGATGCGTATCGAACAAGCTCATCACCTCAATATAAGCAGCTGACAATAGCCGGTACCTGTAACAGGGAGCAATTCGCCCGGTACCTGAAAAGTCACCAACACGGTGAAACCGACTACCTTAGTTTTTGCCATCATTGTGCCGAAACAGGCATTGAAAGATGGTTCGTTTGCCTTGAAAAAATGACTTGTACGTATTACGATAAAGCAGGAAACAACATCCTGACAGAACAGATTTCATAAACAAACCGGCGGATCCATCCTTCCCTTAATCCCATATACCGTTCATTTCAGTTAAAATGAGAGGAATTCCGTCGGTAATCACAATCGTGTGTTCATGTTGAGCCATGTAACCTCCTTTGTCACCCACCATCGTCCATCCATCCTTTAACTCGGTAGCGAATGTAGACGACGTCGCAATAAAGGTTTCAATAGCCACTACCGAATTTTTCCTGAACCGGCGCTGGTCATACTTGTTTTTATAATTCAGCAGCTCATCGGGCTGTTCGTGCAGACTGCGTCCGATCCCGTGTCCTCCGAGGTTTTTGATTACTTTATATCCCCTTTTTCTGGCCTCGGTTTCCATTAAATTGCCGATATCGGCAATTTTCACCCCACCTTTTATACTGTTGATGGTTTTACGCAGTATTTCTTTTGAAGCATCGACCAGTTTTTGATGTTGATGGATATCATTTCCCAGCACGAACGACGCACCATTATCAGCCCAAAAACCATCCAATTCAGCAGAAACGTCAATATTGACCAGATCGCCATCCTGCAGGACAGTCGTGTTGGAGGGTATACCGTGGCAGAATTCATTATTGACACTAATGCACGCATATCCCGGAAAGCCATAGGTCAGGTAAGGAGCCGACTTAGCTCCGAATCCGGAAAGCAGGCTCGCCCCGTAAGCGTCCAATTGCATGGTTGTCATCCCTGGCTTAGCATAGCGCTGCATGGCCCGCAAAGTGCAGGCAACAGCTTCGGCAGCCCTCTTCATTCCAATAAGTTCTTCGTTATTCGTTATCGACATCGACTGTTTAGTTTTATATATGAAACCGACGGATTGTCTTATTTCCTGAATCTGGTTTTGAGTTGTAGAAATTTGTTTTCAAAAAGATGCCTGGAAAGCGATGCGACTACCAAGGTCCCGGACGTAATCAGCAGATAAAACACAAGTGTTGAAAGCACCGGCGACAGCCCGGCCAGAAACTTCTGGAAAAACAGGATGACGGCAAAGATGACAAGCATATGATACATGTAAATGCCGTATGAAATATCGCCGAGCGATTCGAAAACAGGATGATCGAGCTTCAGCACCGAATTTTTATTAACGGCCATATTAACGATGAGCCAGGTAAAAGCCATAATCATAAGGCTGGATGAGATCACCGGAGTTTGAAAGAGCCACTCAAATCCGATCCATACCGACGACAAAAAGCGTACAGCTCCCAATTGCGCGGCAATATAGGTGAGCGCCACCCATTGAAAGGACCGGGAAAACATCCAGGAGTTTTCGACAGGCGCTTTGCGATGGTACAACCAATAGGCCGCCAACCCGCCCATAGCCATGGCTTCAAACTGCAGCATTGCAATCAGCTGTTCCACCGTATCGGGCCATTCGTACAGGGCAGCCCCTGTCATGAGCAGGATGCGCACAATAAAAATACCCGCAATTATCCAACGAATATTTCTCCGGAAAAACTTCCACAGCGGAGCCCAGAAAATATAAAACACCTCTTCCACACCTATCGACCACAAGGGCTCGAGCAGGTGGTGTCCAAACCGGATATTCACCATAAAAGGGGCGAAAAGAACAAAATAAGCAATCACATCGCCAAATCGATACGGCATTTCGTAGGAGTGCCGGATATAACTCAGCAATGCAGGAAGAAGCAGCGCTCCGACCAACACCAACAGATAATACAAAGGCCAGATACGAAGAATGCGCCGCATATAAAACTTCCTGACGGCAACCGTTCCGGTGGATTCCGACTCGCGCAGCAATAAATAGGAAATCAGAAAACCGCTGAGCGCAAAAAAGAAGGTTACCGCCACACTGCCGTTGTTAAACAACGACAACTCTTTCAAATGAAATAAACCGTACTTCATCCTGATTTGTTCGGCATGATGCAGCACCACCAGATAGGCTGCAAAAAAACGCAGCGCATTCAGTCCGTTGAAGTAGTTGAGTCGGGAATAATCGGCCATAGGATTGCAAAGATAGTGAAAATTTGCTTTTCCAACCCTACGGTTTTGCATTGCAAAACTCAATCAGGAAATGCTCCGCATTTCCGTATCATTAGGCGCCAGCGAAGCGCGCCGTACAAATCAGCGTAGCGCGAAGCGCGAAGTCAATCCGCCGGCCTGAATTTCAAACGTCCCCTTGTCGAGCTTCCACCCTTTTGAAGCTTCATCGTAATAAGCCAGCTCCTTCGCCGGGATACTTACTTCCACCCAGCGCGACTCACCCGCTTTCAACATTACTTTTGTAAACGTCTTCAATTCCTTCGCCGGACGAAGTACAGGCGCCTTCAGTTGCGATGCATACACCAGAACCGTTTCTGCGCCATCGGCATCGCCCGTATTGGTAAGCCTTAACCGGACGAGGATTTCCTCATCGGCAGCATACGACTGCCGGTCCAATGCCAGGTCGGAATACCGGAAAGTGGTATACGACAGTCCGTGACCGAAAGCAAACAAAGGCTTAATTTTCCGGGTATCGTGCTAGCGGTAACCCACCAAAATATCCTCCTTATAATATTGATCGATACTATCGCCCGGATACGACGGCGTTCCAAAATAATGCGCCGCATTATCTTCCAGCCTTACCGGAAAGGTAAACGGGAGTTTCCCCGACGGATTCACCCGACCCGAAAGCACATTAGCCAGCGCATTGCCACTTTCCGAACCCAGGTACCAACTCTGCACAATAGCCGGCACCTCGCCGACCCAGGGCATAGCCACCGCATTACCGCTGGCCAGCACAACGATCACCTTCTTATTTACCTTCAGCAACTCCGCAATAAGCACATCCTGATCGAACGGCAGGTTGTAGGTCAGCCGGTCGCCCCCCTCGCAATCCTGATGATGATTCTTATTCAATCCCCCGATAAAGAATACGATATCGGCTCCGGCAGCAACTTTCACCGCTTCGGCCCGTAACAGAGCCTGATCTTCCCCTGGCTCTATCACCCGGCCATAGGCCGAAGGACCCGATGAATAGCCCTTGCTGTAGACCACAGCGGAAGCGCCGTACATCGCACGAATACCTTCCAGCGGCGACACCTCATACTTCACTTTCAACTCCGACGAACCACCGCCAACGGTAAGACTCCGCGAAGCATTCTCGCCAATTACCGCAATACGCCGATAACGTCCCGGTACCACGGGAAGCAGGCGATTATCGTTCTTCAGCAATACGATGCCCTCTTCAGCTACCCGGCGGGCCACATCGCTGTGCTCCTCGTTTACAAACCGGCCCCACGGACGTCCGGGCATCATGGCCGTACGGAATATTAAACGTAAAATACGGCGGGCCTTGTCGTCGATCACCGAAACAGGCAACTCCCCTTCATTCAATAATTTCAAAAAAGGCTTAGCCAGGAAATAATCGTCGTAACCAAATTCCGCTTCCGACGTCAGACCGTTGGTATAACTTCCCATTTCGATATCCAGGCCATTCAGAGCAGCCTGACGCGTATCGTGGGCGCCTCCCCAATCGGTAATCACCACCCCGTCGAATTTCCAGTCATGTTTCAGGATTTTATTCAGCAGCAAATCGTTGTGGCAACAATGCTCGCCCCTGAACTGATTATAAGCTCCCATCACCGACCACACCTTCGCTTCTTCAACAGCAGCCTTAAACGCAGGCAGGTAGATTTCGTACAAAGCCCTGTCGCTCACATGCACGTTGATATGCCCACGCCACTCCTCCTGATTATTGAGTGCGAAATGCTTTACGCAGGCCGCCACTCCGTTTTCCTGCACTCCTTTGATATACGGTACCACCAGCCGCGCTACCACCAGCGGATCCTCGCCCATGTATTCAAAATTTCGCCCATTTACCGGCGTACGGTAGATATTCACTCCGGGACCGAGCAGCACATCTTTGCGGCGATAGCGGGCTTCGGCACCAATAGCCTTCCCGTAGGCATACGACAAAGCAGGATTAAACGAGGCTGCCAGGCAGGTAAGAGCCGGAAAAGCAGTGCACGAATCGTTGGTCCAGCCGGCATAAGCCCAGCTGTTCCATTCGATTTCGGCACGTACCCCATGCGGACCGTCGCTCATCCACAACTCCGGAATCCCCAGACGAGGAACCCCGTGCGACGAAAACTTCGACTGGGCCGTAGTTAATTTGACCTTTTCTTCCAACGTCATCCTGCTCAATGCATCCTCCACCCTCTTTTCGATGGGCTGGGAAGCATCGAGATAAACCGGTTGTTGCGCCATTGCGCCTGCCGACAACAGTGCACCAATAAGATGCATCGTCAATATTCGCGTGAGATTCATAGTGAATGTATATTACAAATTTGAATTGCAAAAATACGGCAAAATAACAGCTTATCACCGGCTGTAATGTAATTAAAAGGGGGGCAATTTATTCCGGACAGTATTTTTTACAGGAGGTTTTAATCCATGTAAATAATAATTTTATCCATTCTTAAACAAGTTACAACATAATACATTTGCAGCGACAACATTATTTTACAATAAAACCATGAAACATCCCGGACACCTTATTACGGCCGCCGTACTTCTATTAGTCGCGTTACCGCTCATGGCAACATCCCATCGTATCGACTTGGCCGGCAGCTGGCATGTACGTCTCGACAGTGCCGACTCAGGCATAACCAATCTGTGGCATACAACCGGATTCGACCAGTCCATCCGGTTACCGGGTACAACCGACGATGCACAATCAGGCCTTGCAAACACCCTGCTCCCTCAACTCGAAAAACCCCAGGTACTCCGTCTGACACGTCGCAACAGCTATATCGGCGCAGCTTGGTATACACGGCAGATAACCATACCAACAGACTGGAAAAACAAAAATATTCAGTTAAAACTGGAACGTGTGATTTGGGAAACCCGGGTCTGGATCAACGGGCAAGAAGTAAACTCGACGCAGGAAAGCTTATCCACCCCCCATTACTACGACTTAACCAGGTATCTGAGCCCGGGCACCCATCGACTGACTATTCGTGTCGATAACCGCAAAAAATATGATATATCGGTGAACGAAATGGCCCATGCCTATACCAACGAAACGCAGATTAAATGGAACGGTATACTAGGAGAATTATCACTTACCGCACACGACAGGGTATATATCGATGAGTTTACTTTATTTCCCGATATTGCAAAAAAGCAAGTACTCGTGAAAGTCAAAATAAACAATTCAACCGGGAACCGGCAAAAAGGCATACTCAGTATGACAGCCACCCAGCCGGCAAAAAACAGGAAATTAACCGAACTCACCATTCCTTTCGACATACGTACGACTACGTCAGAAATAGTTACCCAATATCCAATGGGTGAATCGCCCGATTTATGGGACGAATTCAATCCGGCATTATATACATTGGCAGTCCGGCTAACCGGAAAGCATTTCGAGTCGGCACAGCAGAAAAAATTTGGAATGCGGGAACTCACCAACCGCGACGCAAAGTTACAGATCAACGGCCGTACTTTATTTTTACGGGGCACCCTCGAATGTGCCATCTTTCCGCTAACGGGCTATCCGCCCACTTCGGTTGATGCCTGGAAAAAACTATACACCACGGCACGGGAATGGGGATTGAACCATATCCGGTTCCATTCGTGGTGTCCGCCGTCGGCAGCCTTCGAAGCGGCCGACGAAGCAGGGATGTACCTTCAGGTTGAACTTCCGCTCTGGTCGCTCAATGTAAATAAGGACAACGCTACCAATCAGTTTCTGTATGCCGAAGCCGACCGCATCATACGCGAATACGGACATCATCCGTCTTTCTGCTTGTGGAGTATGGGCAATGAACTTCAACCCGATTTTATGTTCCTGAACAACTTAGTGGACGAATTAAAGAAGAAGGATCCACGGCACTTATATACCAATACTTCCTTCACCTTCGAAAAAGGTCATGGAAAATGGCCCGAACCCAACGACGACTTCTTTATCACACAATACACCGATAAAGGTTGGGTCAGAGGACAGGGCGTATTTGACACCGAAGCCCCTTCGTTCAACAAAGACTATTCAGTAGCCATCGAAGGGATGCCTGTACCGTTGATTACTCACGAAATCGGTCAGTATGCGGTATACCCCAATCTGGAAGAAATAAAAAAATACACCGGGGTTCTCGATCCCTTAAATTTCAAGGCCGTAGCCAACGATCTGGAAACAAAGGGATTGCGTCATCGGGCAGGCGAATACACACAGGCATCGGGAAAGCTGGCGGCTTTACTCTATAAAGAAGAAATCGAACGGGCATTGAAAACCAATGGAATCAGCGGCTTTCAATTACTCGATCTGCACGATTTTCCCGGGCAAGGCACTGCTTTGGTCGGGTTACTGGATGCGTTCTGGGAAAGCAAAGGGTTGATTCTACCCGAGCAGTTTCGTGAATTTTGCGCTCCCGTCACTCCTCTTATCCGCTACGAGAAGGCCACCTACACATCCGATGAAACGTTTAGTGCCAGCATAGAACTGGCCAATTATGGTGCAACGACATTAACCCATCAACACTTAATCTGGAAAATCAGGCAAGGAAGTGCTGTTATCGGACAGGGCCGTAGTCCTGCATTCACAGCCGGAAATGGAAAGCTGACAACGGCAGGGAAACTGGAATTCGGTCTTTCGGGCATTACGGAAGCCAGCAAGCTGAATATCGAGGTCCAGCTGGAAGGAAGTACAATCCGGAATCGCTGGGAAATCTGGGTTTATCCGGCACAGGTCGCGATGCCGACGGGCAACATTGTGGTTACCGAATCGTGGGAAGAGGCCCGGAAAGCACTTATTGCAGGCAAAAAAGTATTGTTGAGTCCGGCCCCCGAATCGGTACAGGGGGTAGAAGGTAAATTCGTGCAAGTTTTCTGGAGTCCGGTGCATTTCCCCGATCAACCCGGGACCATGGGCTTGCTGATTGATCCTTCGCACCCGGCCTTTACCCATTTTCCAACCGACACGCATACCAACTGGCAATGGTGGGATTTATGCAAAAAGTCACGTACGATGGTTATCGATTCTCTCCCCGAACTGACTCCTATAGTTGAAAATGTCGACAATTTCATGAAAAACCGGCGTTTGAGTTCTATTATTGAAGCCCGTTGCGGAAACGGAACGATCATCGTGTCGTCGATGGACTTACTCTCCGACATTGCCAACCGGCCGGTAGCACGTCAACTACGCTATAGCATATTGAAATACATGAATTCTGACCGGTTTAAACCCACAGAAACTGTCGAATTTCAAAAACTGGAACGCTATCTTAAGAAACAACAACAATGATCAGGCACCTTATGTCCGATCATTGCTGGTTTCCCGCCAACTTGTTACAATAGTCGATGTATTTGGTAGGATGATGATAGCAAGCTGCAATCCACTGTCGTATATTTGCGTTAACCAATATAGTAACTAATCATCTAAAAAATCATGAAAACAACTACCTTTTATCTCATTGGAGCATTCCTTGCTCTTTCCACAGCTCTCGAAGCTGCCGATGTGGTTCTTAACAATTTTGAAAGCGGTTCTCCGGCTGTTACCACCAAATACGGAGCGTCGTATACTAACGATGCCAATCCTTTACCGGCAGGATTGAACACCACCGCCAACAGCGGTAAAATCGGCCGTACCTCCACCAACTGGTATGAATTGAGTTATTTCCCGGCCAGTTTTACTGTACCTGCAAATGCCAAACGGTACGTTCATATTTTGGTGAAGTACGATGCTCAGCCCGACATTGCCATCAGAGTAGATGCTACTACTGCGGGAGGCGACGGGAATGCCGATATCCGGGCAATGAACGGTTATTCGGCCATCGGGCAATGGCAGGATATCGTTTTCGAAATTAATGGCGGCGCCTCCGGAAAAACGGTAATTCAAATCAACTTTCTGGCCGATCTTGGATTCAACAACAATCCCGCAGGCCAGGTATTGAATAACTCGGACAAATTTGCCTATATCGACGAGATTATTGTAAACGACAACCCACTGCCCCGCGGCACGACGTACCTTACAACCAATAATTTGTGGGATTTCGAACCTGCAACGGCGGCCAATATCGGAGGAGTAACTACCTATGCCGACACCAATAATCCGGTAACCTATCCAATTGCCAATCCGCTTAAAAACGCGCTGAATCCAAGCAATAACAGTGGTTTAAGGGTAGCTGCCGCCACTACCAACTGGTGGACCGGGTTCGAGTATTCATTTGCAAGTCCGGTGAAAATCGATGCTGCTCACAAATACCTGCATACCCTGGTTATGGTGCCGGCCGATGGCCAAAAAGTAGTGTTCGACATTAAATCGGGAAGCACCAAGGTGATCAATGATATGGCCGTAACGGTTCCCGTAGCAAATGTATGGTACGATGTAGTGATCGATCTTTCGGCTTATCCGTTTATTTCGGGGGGCAGTGTAAAATGCGGACATTGGGACCAAACAGCTGCCGGTAATTATTATATCGACGAGATTTACCTCGACGACAACGCTTCACCTCGTGTAGGGGTGACCACAGCTGCCGATGGCCTCCAAAACGCCCGGATGATTTTTACGCAGGGCAATCAAATAATAATTGAATCGGCAACGGAGTCGAGCGTCGCCTTGTACGATGTAACGGGAAAACTGTTACAAACAGCTCCTGTCAGCAACCGTACCGTATTGACGGTTTCGCAACCGGGTATTTATCTGGTTCGTTGGGGCAATCACACCACCCCCGTTTCGATACAACTCTGATTCTCAATCTTTTCAACAAAAATCCGGCATAGCACCCCAATGCCGGATTTTCGGTTTCCTTCTCATTTTTTCCACCAACTACATCATTTTACATGAAACATTTTTTACTTCTTTCGCTCTTTGTTGTTTTTAACAGCTTTATTCAACCGGCTCAAAGTGCCGAAACGGTGCTGCTCGACTTTGAGAGTCCGACCGTACCGGCTACAGTCGGGTCGTGGCTGAACTACTCCAATGCCGGCGTATCGGCAAGTACGTGGTCGGCTCCCAACCCTTTGGTAAACACCATCAACAGCAGCTCGAACGCATATAAAATCATAAAACAAAGCGGTGATCCTTACTGGACCGGCCTTGAAATTAATTTCCTGAATGCCGTCCCCATCACCGCATCCAATCAATATCTACATGTGATGGTATATAAAGCCACCACCAGCCGGATTGCCATCACCTACCGGCCCGACGGCGGCAATCAAAGCAGCGATAACTGGCAGAGCAATACAACTACGGGCAACTGGATCGATTACGTGATCAGTATCCCGACTGGTATCAATCTGAAGATGATAGCGATAAAAATTGCCGATGACGCCGGAACCTATTATTTTGACCAGATCAGATTGTCGGATGATCCGAACTCGCTCACCAGGTCGCCGGTCACCATCGATCCGGCACAACAATTTCAGCAGCTCGAAGGTTGGGGAGGTTCACTATGCTGGTGGGCCAATATAATGGGCGGATATTCCGACTCCAAGATTAAAACGGTGTGCGATTGGCTTACCGATCCCGTCGGCGGTCTGAACATGAATATATTCCGGTTTAATATCGGGGGAGGCGACGATCCGACCCACAATCACATGCGGGGCGACGGAGGTAACATGCCCGGATACAAAGCCTCTGCTACCGCACCCTACGACTGGTCGCAGGATGCGAATCAACGGAAAATCCTTCAACAGCTTATCGCTTCGCGTATTGCCAAAACCGGAGTCAACGACATTCAACTGATTGCATTTTCCAACTCTCCTCCTTATTGGATGACCCGCAGCGGCTGCTCGGCCGGAAGCGTCGAGGGCAATGTGACCAATCTGAAATCGGATATGTTCGACGATTTCGCCGACTATCTGACGGAGGTCACCCGATATTATCATGATTCGTTGGGTATTACGTTTAATTACCTGGAACCCTTCAATGAACCCGACGGAGGCTGGTGGAAGGCATTGGGCGGTCAGGAAGGATGCTATTTCAGCAACAACGACCAGATTAACATGATCAGAGAGTTGTATGCGAAACTGAGTGAAAAAAACATGCTGTCGTATTGCAAAATCACAGCCAATGATGCCAATACCATCGACGCTTGTCTGAACGCCATGCAGGCTTACAAAAATGCAGGCGATATCGTTCCTAAATTTGAATTGGTTTCGGTTCACAGTTACGGCGGAAGCCGAAGAAACGACCTGTTCAATTGGGCGCGAACGAACGGTAAAAAACTGTGGCAATCGGAATCGGGTCCCCTCAACGTAGGAGGCACCCCTGCTTTCCAGATTATGACCATGTCGGACCGTATCATTACCGATCTGCGCGATATGAAATGCACGGCCTGGATCGACTGGCAGCTGGCCGCCGATGCCAGCCCCACCTGGGGGCTCATCGTAGGCGAATACAGCAGTCTTCAAAATCCTATCAGCAGGGCTATTTCGTATTATGTAAGAGCTCAGTTCAGCCGTTATCTGAAACCCGGATACCGTATTATTTTCAGTTCTGCCCAAAACAGCATTGCCGCTTTAAGTCCCGACGAAAAAGAATTAGTGCTTATTGTCAGCAACAAAGAACAGCTTACCCAGAACTTCACGTTCGATCTTTCCCGTTTTGAAGGCTTCGGACGTGTAAAACAAGTGCGTACCCGCGCTGAAGAATCGCTCGGGATACGTACTGCCGAAACTTTTTTCAATATTACCGGAAAAGAGTTTTCGTACACTTCGCAACCCGAAACAGTAACCACGTTTGTAATACCCCTTCAGGCACCTACTGCGGTAAGTAAGCCGCGATACGCCGGACCTCAGCAACTCCGCTATTCCGATTCGACTATCCGGTTAGTCAACCCTGATAACGAGGGAACTGTCGAACTGTTTATTTACGATTCGGCAGGTGTACTCGTTATGGCTACGGGGACTGTGAATGCCACCGGCAGTTATCCCGTACGGTTACAACCGGGCGTCTATCTGATTATGTGCGTTAACAATGCTACTACTTTTACACAAAAGATCCTGGTACCTTAGCACCCGGTACCGACCCGAAAACTCATCCTCATTTTGATACAGAATTGAAACGGATTGTTACAATACTTCAAAACACATCATAGCACTCCATGTACATTTGCACAGTGTTTCTTAAACTAATATTAATTAAAAACAGTGATCAACATGAAACGAATTTTTACGCTTTTTACTTTAGCTGTTTCGGCATATAGCCTTTTTGCAGCTACTACTACAAACGAAACCGTTCTGGCCACGTACGAAAAACCCATGGGCGAAGAACCCATTTCGCTGACCGTATTTTGTGAAACCCCTCCGAAAGCCTTTGTACTCTTTAACGGAGTAGTACCCAATGCAGTGAAAGATGAAACCATGAACAACACCAACAATGCATACATGGTTAAGCTGGATGCCAATCACGACTGGTGGGCAAACTTTCTGAACTTCCGGATGGATAATCCGATTACGATTACCGAAAGTAATCGTTACCTGCATATTCTGCATTACCGCGAAAAACTGAACGATACGTGGATGATCTGTTTAAACGTTGACTGGCCTCTTGAAGATCCCGACAAAGGTAAATTACGTTTCGACGGACAAAATGCCAAGGAAGGCGTTTG
The DNA here is from genome assembly GCA_001898935.1 of Paludibacter sp. 47-17. Classification (GTDB taxonomy): domain Bacteria; phylum Bacteroidota; class Bacteroidia; order Bacteroidales; family Paludibacteraceae; genus Paludibacter. Next base: position 85,401 of record MKVT01000001.1, on the reverse strand, counting down.
GGAGGACATTGTAATCGACCTGAAATACCTGATCGACAACCAGATTCCACTGAGCAAATTTATGTTCGGGGTATCGATGGACTGGAATGGCGATCGTACCAACCCGGGTGCCGACTATTATTTCGACGAAATCGTGTTGAGCGATAATCCTCTACCCCGAGGCATCAACATTTTGCCCGATACGGAAATGTCGTTATTCATGGGTAATCAGGATTCGTGGAACAAATGGGTGAGCCGGTTTGACCTTCAGAATCCGGAAAACACTTCCGAGATCGTGACCAATCCTTTTACTTCCGAAATGAGTGTACTCAACTCAACAAAAGTGATGAAATTCAATAAAAGTGAAACTGCGGCCTGGTGGCAGGGACCGATGTTCAAATTCCCGGGTATTTTAAAAGTTGGGCAGGACGAGCAATCGTCGTACCTGCATGTTATGGTCAACATTCCCGAAATGGAAGCCGGAAAAGATTACTATATCGTTCAGCTTAATGCAAAGGATTTTTCGGGTAACCAGGTCGACAGTGGCGACGAAATCAAGTATTGGTCGGATGATAAAGGAAAGTGGATCGATTGTGTGATGGACGTTACTTCGCTGGGATATGTTGCCGAATTTACCGTTCGCTTCGACCTCCGTCGCGATGCAAACGATCAATATATCAATTCGCCTGCCGGCACCTTCTACCTCGATGCCGCCGCTATCAACCACAACCAAGAGCCACGTACCGTAGTAGAAGCTCCGTCGTCGGTCGAAAAATCTCCTTTATCCGAGGTACTCGTGCGGGCATCCGGTACAAAGATCATCGTGGAAGGCGAAGCTGTATCGGCCGAAGTGTTCTCGCTGATTGGACATTCGGTAACCAAGGTCAATATCAACGGTTCGTCGACCGAACTGAACGTTCGCGAAAAAGGAGTTTACATCGTGAAAACCACCTCTGCAAACGGATTAGTTCACAATCAAAAGGTTATCCTCCGGTAACCTTCCTCTGCTATCGGGCTGATTGCAATCGGCCCGATACATTTCCTCTTCTCCGAAAGGATTAAGCTAACTTCCGATCTTATCATCTTAAAAACTATTCCATGAATATTGTCTCAACGGCCTGCAGGATTTTCCTACTGTGTATTGTAATTGCCTCGCCTCTGTTACTGACAGGATGCGACGACGAACCGGTCGACGCAACGGCAAGCCGAATTACAGGAACATGGTATCAGCAATCATATACCATCGACGGACAAGCTGTAGCAAAAGACAGCACCCGAATGCTGATACAAATCAATTCCGATCAGATTTGTATTCTGTGCGACTCTACCAGAACGGCTGTCAGCACCAACAAAATCATCCGGCGGTCGGGGTGGAGTTATACCGGCGGCAGGTTTAATCTGGCCATCGATCTGCCGGTATCGTGGGAACCCACTCTTACCGACCAACTACTCACCTTGAGCAAAACTGAATTTTCCACCACCGGTAGCCTGGTGAAATCGACCCTGGTGTACCGAAAGGTAGCTTCTATCGAAATCAACTAATTCACGACATAAAGATTGTATATAACCAACGGCACTATTCGACCCGTTGATATACTCCTCCATTTAAAACATACCGTATGAAATACTTTTCATTACTATTCTTTCTTCCGGCTTTCATCTTTTTACCGGCTTGCGACGACGACTTGTACGAACCGGCCTCGGCCACAGGACTCTGGGAACAGGTTGCGATAAGCGAAGATGGATCGGAAATGAATCTGACACCAGAACAAAAAACTGTTAAGTTGATGATTGAACCTAACGGGATCCTGAGGTATTACCATTCTGTATTTCAGGCCTATGCCAATGGTAACGGACCTACTTCGTTTTACGGAACCTGGAGTATGCTCGATGGAACCTGGCTCAACATCAGTACCGACAAATGGCAGTTCAATCCTTCAGTGAGTGCCGAGACCGGCAAGGTGGCTGTAACACGGAAACCCGACAACAGCATCGACACCCTGGCCAGTGTACAAAAACAATGGGCTAAAAATCATATCCAGGCCCGGTTTACCATTCTGAAACTCACCGATCAGGAGATGGAAATCCGTCTGAAAACCTTTGAAGGTGAAAAAAGATATGCACTGCTGTTTGCTCCTCATCCTGCCGATTTTCTGGAAATTAAAAATGCTGGTGCCGGTAAGGACGTGTACTTCCCCAAACTGGTCAGCGACGATAATTACCTGACCATACGCAAGGAATTTCAGACCCTGAAAACCTACGTATTCCGGTTTAGAAAAGTAACTAACTGACACACACTAGAATCGACATGAAACAACTAATTTTAGTTATAGTAACCCTCGTGTGCACGCTGGAAATGGTTAGTGCTCAGCAACGAACTCTCGTCACCGGGAAAGTAACCGACGCTGCCACGGGCGAAGAACTGATTGGAGTAAACGTGGCCCGTAAGGGCTCCAGTGCCGGAACCATTACCGACATGGACGGGAACTACACCCTTGAAGCGGTGAATTTACAAACCGACATCCTGGTATTCAGCTACGTAGGTTACGTAACCACCGAAATACCGGTGCAGGGCCATCGTAAAATCGATGTGCAACTGAAAGAGGAAACCAAGCTACTTACGGAGCTGGTCGTAGTGGGCTATGGCGCTCAGAAAAAAGAATCGGTGGTAGGGTCTATTTCGACCATTAACAATAAAGCGTTGGTCTCGGTCCCTGTATCCAACATCTCGCAATCCATTGCCGGTAAAATTGCGGGAGTGCAGGTGGTGCAAAGCTCGGGTGAAATCGGCAGCGACGTGGCCGATATATATATCCGCGGACGCTCGACCTGGAACGATGCTACTCCGCTTTATGTAGTGGATGGTATTGTTCGAAGCGAATTTGCTAAAATCGACCCCAACGAGATCGAATCGTTCAACGTACTGAAAGATGCCTCGGCAACTGCGGTATACGGAGTGAAGGGAGCCAACGGGGTCATTATTATTACTACCCGCCGGGGAGCGTTGGGAAAACCAAAAATTTCGGCAACAGTACAAACAGCTATTACCCAACCCATCAATATCCCGCAACCCCTCGGAGCATACGATGCCAGTAATCTGGCTTATTTACAGGATTGGGGACAATACAAGAACCGCCCCCCTCAAACCAAGGGAGGTACCCTGGCGTACGACCTGGCCCTGTGGCGTACCGGCGCATCGCCCTGGACACATTCGGATGTGGATTGGGTTGGAAGCATCATGAAAGATTTTTCAACTCAGCAGCAATACAATGTTAATGTTTCGGGTGGAACAACCAACGTCCGCTACTTTATCTCGGGTGGTTTTATTAACCAAAACGGATTTTACGAAAACGACGACATGACGAAATATTCGCGTTTTAATTTCCGCAACAACCTCGATATTGATATTACCAACAGCCTCACCGCTTCGCTCAGTATTGGTGCCCGGGTCGAAAACCTGAATTCGCCCGCCAGCACCATTTGGAGCAGCTGGAATATTTACCGGGGAGCCTTCGCTGCCAACGGTCGTACCAACCCTATTTACAATCCCAACGGGACCTATAGCGGCACCGGTGGCAATATAATGCGATCGCTCAGGGAGTCGGGCTATTACAAGAGTGTTACCAGTACCCTGGAATCGAGCCTGAGTCTGACACAAAAACTCGACTTTATTACGAAAGGCTTATCGGCCAAAGTTCAGGCTGCGTTCGATACCCAGGGCGAAAACGGCCGTTCGTGGACCAAAGAGACAGCCGAATATATGTACGATCAGCTTACCAATACTTACCAACAATTTGGCGAAAATCGTCCGCTCGGTTACAATGGTGTGGCTAAAAACAACAACTGGACTAAATTTTACCTGGAAGGAGGCCTGTCGTATAACCAGAATTTCGGCGATCATACCGTAACCGGTTTGATACTGGCCAACCGCAACGAATTCATCCGCAACGCTGAAGTAGCCTTTGCCGATCAGGGTTTGGTAGGACGCGTCACCTACGATTACGACCGTCGGTATTTTGCCGAAGTAAATGTGGGCTACAATGGCTCCGAAAACTTTCCTCCGGGACTACAATATGGCTTTTTTCCCGCATTTGCCGGAGGCTGGTTGATCAGCAACGAAAAATTTATGACCGAATCGGCGCTCTCTCAAGTGATCTCCAATCTTAAACTGCGAGCTTCGCTGGGATGGGTAGGAAATGACAAGAGCAACGACCGATTTATATTTTTACAGGATTTTTCAAATGCCGGCGGATATACCTTTGGGACGGGTAATAACTACTACAATGGAATACGCCAGGGAGATATTGCCAATAAAGTGGTCACCTGGGAAGTAGCCCGTAAATTCAATATTGGATTCGAATCGGAATTTTTCAACGGGCTGTTCGGTCTTAACGTCGATCTCTTCGGCGAATTCCGGAATAATATTCTCACGAATATCGATGCCGTGAAACCCGAGTATGTAGGCGCAGGATTTAAAGTTGCCAACATCGGCGAAACCTCCAACAATGGTATTGAAATTGAGTTACGGCATAACAAGAAAGTTAACAGGAACTTCAGTTACAACATCCGGGCTAATTTCACCTACAACCGCAACAAGGTTCTTAAAAAAGCCGACCCGCTGGGCTTACTCCCTTATCAAAAAGAAGAAGGATACCCGATAGGTACTCCGTTGATGTACACACACCTCGGCTATTTCAATAGCTACGAAGAAATCTGGAACAGCCCGTCGCAACTGGCAGTTCACAACGGAATCCCCAGCAATGTGGAAGTGGTTCCCGGCGATCTTAAATTCCTGGATTTCAACAACGATGGTGTTATTAACCGCGACGATGCCTACCGACAAGGCTATGGCACCGTGCCGGAATTACAATATGGAGTTACTGTAGGGGGAAATTATAAGGCTTTCGATTTCTCCTTTCTATTACAAGGATCGGCCCATTCGCTTTTCATGAAACAATGGGAAATCATGTGGGCATTTTCGAACAACGATAATGTATTTGCCAAGCACAACTATTACTGGGCACCAGAAATTGCCGATGCAGCAGAATTTACTCGCTTCTACGGGAAATCGTGGGTCAACAACGAGCGTTATTATTCCACCTACGAGGCAGGTTCAGGAACCTACATCCGGTTGAAAAACATCGAAATGGGCTATACTCTCCCATCTTCGATCAGCAGAAAACTACTCATGTCGAGCGCCCGCATCTACTTATCGTCGAACAACACATTTTTGTGGTCGGTTGAAAAATACCTGGATCCCGACAACCGCGATAATCGTGGGGGGAAAATGCCGCCAACCCGGGCTTTTAACATCGGTTTAAGTGTTAACTTCTAAAAACAGTAATCGTATGCAACATACAATTAAACTACTTTTCGTGCTGACGCTGGTCTTTGTTTCCTGCGACGATTTCCTGGATCGGACTCCGGATGTCAATCTCGACGAAGAAAAGGTATTCAGCGATTTTGTAAATGCACAGGCATTTCAGGCCGACATATACAGCGGACTGCAAAGCCGCTTCAATGCGCTGGGTAATTTCCAGCCAGTACCGCTTTCGTCGGCCTCCGACGAATCGGAATCGAACCAGGGCTATCACGGCACCAAAAATTTCAACATGGGATCGTACGATGGAGTCGACGCCCTGATTTATCATCATTATTCGAATATTCGCAAAGCCAATCTTTTTCTCAAGTACAAGGACAAAATTCCGTTTCCCGATCAGAAATCCCGTGAAAAAATGCTGGGTGAAGTCTATTTTCTCCGTGCATTTTACTACAACGAAATGCTCAAGCGTTTCGGTGGAATGCCCGTCCTGACAGAACAAGATTTGTTTATTCCCGGCGACAACCTGATGCGCCCCCGCAACACCTACCGCGAACTGTTTGCTTTCATCATGAAGGACCTGGATCAGGCTATAGCATGGCTACCCGTAAGCATCCCTACCAACGAATACGGCCGTGCCACCAAAGGAGCTGCCATGGCCCTCAAAGCGCGGGTATTGCTCTACGCCGCCAGCCCGCTCTTCAGCAGCAAAACCGGCCTATGGGGAATGGGGGGAACTACCGACGACTGGATGGACAAAGACGGGAAAAGCTGGTGGCAAAAAGCTGCCGATGCAGCTAAAGCCGTGATCGATCTGAAGGATGAAGAAGGTAATCCGGCCTACGAACTTTATCAAACCGGCGCCGCAAACAAAGCCGACGATTACGAAAAACTATTTTTCAAACGCCGGGAACATGGAAACAAAGAAATCATTTTCCATAAACACGAAGGACCGGTTGGTTTCGGTAGCAACGAAATCAATGTGTGGATGCCATCGGGCGATTTTGGTGGTGCAGGCGCTGTACAACCTACCAACAATTTTGTAAAATTGTTCGAAATGAACAACGGAAGGTATATTGATGAGGCCGGATCGAACTATAATCCGAACGACCCGTACAAGAACCGGGATCCGCGTTTCTACAAAACCATCCTTTATCAGGGAAGCAGCTGGCAGGGGGCAATCATGGACATGTCGACCACCACCACACAATTTCCTTCGGGCACCTTCCTCACCGGCTATTTTGTAAGGAAATACCTTCCCGAAGAAGTGAAGAAAAACACGACCGCCACCGCTTACCACAACTGGATTTTCTTCCGGCTGGCCGAGATGTACCTCAATTATGCCGAAGCAATGAACGAAGTGGAAGGTCCTACACAACGGGTTCGCGATGCTGTTAATACTGTACGAAATCGATCCGGTGTTGTTAATCTTCCGGTCGACCTGACCGCCGATCAACCATCGATGCGTAAACGAATTCAACGCGAACGCGCCATCGAATTGAGTTTTGAAGAGCACCGGTGGTGGGATGCACGGCGCTGGAGCACCGGCGAAGAAGGTGAAGTAGCCACCCGTTGGTTTGGCGGACCGATGCAACGGGTTATCATCACTAAAAACGGAGCCTCGGTAAGTTATACCGAAGAAAATTACTATACCCGGATTTTCCGGCCAGCCAACAACCTGTACCAGATTCCAATTGGCGAAATGTACAAAAATCCGCTTTTTGTTCAGAATCCTGGTTATTAAAAACGAATCGACAACTGAAAATTTAATATTTATGTTGAGAAAACTAACTTCAGCGGGTATATTCCTCCTGGTCGGTATGTTGGGCATGCCAACCGGTGCACGGGCGCAATCGGCCGACACCAGCGAGAATACCGCCTCAGAAAAAGAAAAAGAAAAACAAGAAGAACTCGTTACAGTTGCCTATGGCAAGCGGCCCGCAATAATGGTAACAGGAGCACAATCGACCGTGAGCTCCGAACAACTCTCCAAAGCTCCGGTATCTACGCTGGGTAATGCCATACAAGGCCTTGCAGGAGGACTAACCGTTTTAAGAACCGTGGGAGCCGAGCCGGGCTGGGATCAACCTCAGTTTTACATTCGCGGCGTACAAACATTTGGAGGTGGCAGCACACCCCTGGTAATGGTCGATCATGTAGAACGTGAATTTTCGCAACTCGACCCCGAGGAAATTGAATCGATAACCATTCTGAAAGATGCCGCTGCAACCGCACTATACGGAATGCGCGGTGCCAACGGGGTAATACTGGTAACTACAAAACGTGGATTTATCGGTAAACCGGTAATTACCCTTACGGCACAATATGGCACCCAATCGGCAACCCGTTTGCCTCAATACCTGGGTTCAAAAGAGTATGTGAGCTACCGTAATCAGGCTTTGCGCAACGACTTTTTCAGATTATCCGATAGTGAGTTCAACGATCTGTTTCTGTCGAACCCGCAAAACAATCCGGCCAATTACGACGGATCCGATCCGTATAGGTATGCCAATACCAATTGGCACGAGGAATTTCTGAAAAGCTCGGCCCCCCAACAATCCTATAAATTGTCGTTCAGGGGAGGTTCCAGTGTGGCCCGTTATTACCTGATGATGGGAATCATGGATCAGGAAGGTTTGTACAATTACACCGAAGAAAATAGCGGCTATTCGACACAGAACAAATTCTCCCGTTATAATTTCCGTTCAACGGTGGATGTCGATTTAAACCAGCTGCTGTCGATGGGTATCAACCTGGGAGGCCGGGTGGAAAACCGCCACACGCCTTCGACCGGGGCCGGCACCATTATGAGTGCCTTATCGACCATATCGCCCGCAATGCCTGTATTTAATGCCGACAAATCAGTAGCCGGCTCGTCGGTATACAATTACAATCCCTATGGTATGATAGCCCAGACCGGATTTCAGGATCGGTTCGCCCGCTATGTGCAAGGTACCGTAACTGCTCATCTGAAACTCGACCCGATTGTGAAGGGGCTGTCGGTAAACGGCTTGTTCGGCTTCGATGCGGTAAAACAATACGGACGGTCAAAAAGCCAGAAATACGCTGTATATCAACTCAACGCCGACAATAGTTACAGTACATTCGGCGAACGTTCCAGTATCGATTTGTTTTATACTGGTTGGGGCAGCGAATTTAATCTGATGCTGAATTATAAATTCGGGCTGATGTATTCCGCGCAATGGGGCGACGACCGGTTGGATGCTGAAGTAAACTATATGCAATCGAGTTTATCGACCGACGGCGACAATCCCGATTACCGAAACCAGGGCCTATTCGGACGTGCAACCTATACCCTGAACCATAAACTGGCTGCCGAGTTTGGATTTGCCTACAATGGTTCCGAAAATTTTTCGAAAGGTAACCGGTTTGGATTCTTCCCTACAGGATCGCTGGCCTGGACCGTTTCGAACGAAGATTTTCTGAGCAACAACCCGACCATCACACACTTAAAAATTCGTACTTCGTACGGAAAAGTGGGGAATTCAAACATCGGTATCGGCTATCGTTATCCATTTGAAGAAAAGTTCAACAGCGGCGGTGGCTATTATTTCGGAACCGCCAATACCGACGGTGCAACCGAAGGACGTATTCCCAATCCCTCGATTTTCTGGGAAGAATCGCTCAATGCAAACCTGGGAATCGAAATTGGACTCTGGAAGAAAATAACCGTGGAAGTGGATGTGTTTAATCACGACAGAAAGCAGATAATTACCGGAATGTGGAATACCCATCCATTATTGATCGGACAGGATCTGCCTTACATCAACAATGGTTCGGTTCTAACCCGGGGAGCCGAGGTATCGCTCCGTCACGACAACACCCTGGGCGACTTCCGGTACAGCATAGGCGGGGTGGTATCGTTTGCCCGCAACACCATCAGCGCCATCGAAGAGCTGGCCGGAATGAACGATTGGGAATACCGGCGCGGCCGGAGTGTGAACCAGCAATGGGGACTCGAAGTCAGCTCCGATCGCTTCTTTGCCGATGAAACCGAGATCGGCAGCTGGGCCCGTTCAACCTATGGCAGTGTACAGCCCGGCGATATAAAATACATCGACCAGAACAACGACAACATTATCGATAGTCAGGACCTGGTACCCCTGGGAAATCCGTCGGTACCCGAATGGAATTACGGAATCAACATCGGCATGGAATATAAAGGACTCGATTTTAATATTCTGTTTACCGGCATAGCCAACCGCAGTTTAATGATGACCAACAATGTATTCCGCGGTATGCAAAACAACACGAAACTGACCCGGGAAGTAGCCGAAAATTCGTGGGGAGTAGCTTCCGACCCGGTATATCCTCGACTTACAACGCTGGCCAATCCGCACAACTACCAGCCTTCGTCGCTCTGGATGAAAGACGTCGATTTTCTGCGAATTCAGACTCTCGAACTGGGATACAGCCTCCCCAAACGAGTACTCGAAATTGTAAAAATAAGCGATCTTCGTTTTTTTGTCAACGCATATAACCTGATTTCATTCGACAACATGAACCGGTACAACATCAGCGCCGAAATTCCAAACGCCGGCGTTACCCTCTATCCCGAAACACGAGTGATAAACGTTGGAACCAGTCTTCGTTTCTAAGTCGATTATTAACTATCCAATTCAATGTATTCAATCATGTATACGATAAAAAACATACTTCCAACCGTTCTAACGGTAATGATGATGGTCGCCGCACTATCCTGTTCCGACTTCCTGGACAAAGATCCGCTGACCGACACCACGCTGAACCGGGAAGAAATATTTGCCGACGAGCGTTATGCTCCCGGATTTTTAAATTCCATCTACAATTATCTCCCCGACGGATACAGCCGTTTCGATGGCGCAATGCTGGCCGCTGCGAGCGACGAAGCCGTATGTTCCAACTCCGGAGCCCCGATTCATCTGTTCAATAAAAGCGCCATCAACACCACTACCAATCCCGACGACGTATGGAGCAGCATGTACCGGGGAATCCGTGCAACCAATCTGTTTCTGGAAGAACTGGGCCCCAACGGGATAATCACGCAAACCAACAGCATACCGAAGCTCAAAGAAGGTGTGAAAGTGAGAGACTATTTCAAAGGACAGGCCTATTTCCTGAGAGCCTATTTCCATTTCGAACTACTGAAGCGCTACGGGAATATCTTTTACATCCGTAAAGTATTGGATCCGTTCAATGAAAATGAGCTCTACGCAGGCGTACAATTACCCTTCCATCAAACCGTCGATTCGATTGTAGCCGACCTGGATTCGGCAGCCAACCTGATGCCGTCGGTTTATCCCGATGATAGTTACAAAGGTCGTCCGGTACGATGGACTCCCCTGGCATTGAAATCCAGGCTGTTGCTTTACGCAGCCAGTCCGTTGAATAATCCGGCCAACGACCCGGCGAAGTGGAAACGTGCAGCCGACGCGGCCAAGGTAATTATCGACTCGAAACGGTACAGCCTGGTAACGCTAAACCGTATTTTCATCGAACCTTACAATCCTGAAATTATCTTCTCGTCGAAAGCAGTAAACCGCAACGATATCGAAACGTACAATCTTCCGGTAAGTTTTCAGGGCCGGGGCTACATGAATCCTACCGAGGATCTGGTGGCCGAATTCGGGATGGCTGCCAAAACCTATCGCAACCGGATGGTCGATTTCGACGCCAACGATCCGTATAGCCTCGTTAATACCCGCAAACGCGAAGACCGGCTGCGCTATACCGTATTTTTCAACGGCAGCAGGCTTAAAGATACCATCGTAGCTACGTTCATAGGCGGAAAAGATGGATTGTACTCCACGCCTACGGCCACTCAAACCGGCTACTATATGAGTAAATTCGTCGATCAGTCGCTCGATATGGCCAAAGGAAACACCAGCCTTCGTCAATGGGTGCACATCCGGTATGCCGAAATCCTGCTCAATTATGCCGAAGCACTTAACGAATACGACAATTCAGCCAATTTCAATGCCATTACAGCCGAGCTCGACCGCTTGCGTAATCGCGCCAATTTACGTCCGCTCGATACCGCTGATAAAAACCTGTTGCGCGACCAGAACGAAATGCGCAATTATATCAAACGGGAACGACGGCTCGAACTGGCTTTCGAGGAGCACCGGTTCTGGGACCTGCGCCGTTGGAAAGATGCCGAAACTGTATTGAACAAACCGGTGAACGGAATGCGAATAACGCGCAACAACGCAGGAAACTATACTTACACTGTGTTTGAGGCGGAAAAGCGTTCGTTCGACCCTAAAATGTACTGGTATCCGATTCCCCGTACCGAAATTCTGAAGTACCGGAACGCCGGAAAAACCATTATTCAGAATCCGGGCTGGGAATAAAACGCGATTAATCTCTGAAAAATGAAACATGTACGTTCGCAGACAGCATCAGAAATCGAATTGACAACATGCATGATCCATACAACTATTAAACTACAAAATATTTCCGTATGAAACTATCCACAATATTTTTTGCCGCATTGCTTTGGGGCTTTGTATCCTGCGAATCGTCGGAAGACATCAGCCTTTCGCACGATCATACCGTACCCGATTGCAAAACATTGATACTGAAAGGCGGCGGACAAACTAAAGTAATCGACGATGCCGTACTGGCTAAAGAACTCTGGGGATTTATCCCTACGGCCAACCTGCAGGCGGTAACCATCAATACCGTAACCGTTCCTAAAGGCTCAACCCTTCAGCTGAGTGTGGTGCTGAGCGACAAAGCCGGGATTAAAACAGCCGAGCTGGCCTACTCCAACTGGCTGTACAGCAAATACATCAACTTCGCAAACCCCGAAGGCGACATCCCCTTGACCCCGCTAAGCTATACCTTCACTGCCGATATCGAAGTGCCTTCCACTGCAGTTACAGCACCCTGGACCGAAACATTTACATTTAATGACGGATCCACCCTTTTGATTACGCAAAGCTATCATAAATTCACACTTACCGTGGTTGATGTCAATATGAACAGGCGGATCGTTCCGGTTTACGTTAAAGCAGAATAACCCTCAACTAAAAAACGGTAGCAACCCTGACCTGTGCTACCGTTTTTTTCAGTTCTCCTCTTTAAATTGCTTCATGTACTCGCTGGGAGTCATTTTATACACTTCAGCAAAACAAGTGGTAAAATACGACGGCGAACTGAAACCGACATCGTAACACACCTCCGAAACATTGCGTCCCTGAACCTTAAGTAATTCAGCCGCCTTTTTAAGCCGGATATTCCGGATAAACTCTCCGGTACTTTGCCCGGTCATCGCCTTAATTTTGCGATGTAAACCCATACGGCTCACCCCCATCTCGCCAGCCAGCAAATCGCCGTTAAACTCCGAATCGGCCATTTTATCCAAAATTATCCGGATCGCCTTTTGCATAAATAATTCGTCGGGCGAAGTCGACGGCGTTCCGCTGATATCGCCCAGCGAAATTTTCTTACTGTACCTTCCTTTTAAAAGGTCGCGCAACTCGATCAGACGGGCAACCCTGACCAGTAAATGCTTCGGATGAAATGGCTTGGTAATATACGATTCCGCACCGACATCCAACCCTTCGATCCGCGAATCCATCTCGGATTTAGCCGTCAGAAGTATAATCGGAATATGACTGGTTTCAATAGAACCTTTAAGTTGCTTACACAGCTCCATCCCGTCGAGCTCAGGCATCATTACATCGCTTATAATCAGATCATACTCGTTCTTATGGGCCATCTCCAGCGCTATTAATCCGTTTTCTGCTTCTTCTATTTTATATACTCCGCCCAGTATGCTCTTAATATACACCCTGATATCTTCGTTATCTTCCACTATAAGAATCCGTCTTTTACCGGAATGAGGTGTTTTGCCCTGCTGCCCCGGCTCCGGTTTCCCATCCTCCCCTTCATACTTATCGATACTTACCGAGGCCGATTCAAAATCGATCATCAATTCTTCTTTGTCAAATGAAGCCTTACCGATAGGCAACACCATCGTAAAAACCGTACTAACCCCCGGCCTACTTTCAACATGAATTGATCCATGGTGCAATTCGACCAACGAACGGGTGAGGTGCAATCCGATTCCGGAACCTTTCTGAGCTCCGCTTCGTTGTTGCCCCTGGTAAAAACGATCGAAAATATGGGGCAAGTCCTCCGAAAGAATACCTTTACCGGTATCGGCAACTTTCAGCTGAACCTGCCGATCGCCCTCAGGAGAGCGAATTTCGCACAATCCGACTGATATCGAACCTCCCGGAGGCGTAAATTTAAATGCATTCGACAAGAGGTTGACAAGCGTTTTGGTTATCACGTCGTTATCAACCCATCCCATCAAGGAATCAACTGCCGGTCGAAAGGAAAAATCGATTCGTCTCTCCCGGCTCAGGTCCTCAAAACTGATCGTAATATCGCGTACCAACGCAATCAGTTCCAACTGCTGAATCTTCAGTTTCATCTGTCCACGCTCGGCTTTCCGGAAATCAAGAAGCTGATTGACCATCAGTTGCAACCGCCGGGCATTTTTCAGCATCAATTGAAAATGTAGCCTGCGTTCGCTTTGTTCTTCTTCCTGATACATTTTTTCCAGCGGACTGATCAGTAAAGTAAGCGGGGTACGAAACTCGTGTGAAATATTGGTGAAAAACTGAATCTTTTCCTGATGAAGTTCTTCTTCCTGCTCCCTGCGTACCCGTTCGATTTTCAATGTGTTATTGGCCCGTATCCGAATGGTTGCAAACTGCCATGCCGCATAAATGACGATTCCGGCCAGTAAACAGTACAACAGATAGGCCAGGCTGGTTTTCCAGAATGGAGGCAAAACACGGATCATGATGCTGGCAATATTGTTCTCGCTCCATACCTCGTCGGGGCTTGAGGCCCGTACCTTAAGTATGTATTTGCCCGGTTTCAGGTTGCGGAACGAAACACTATTTTGATTGCCCAAATCATTCCACTTCGGATCGAAACCCTCGAGTAAATAAGCATACTGTATTTTCTGATTCGCATAATAATTAATCCCCGCAAAATCGAGCGTAAAAAAGGTCTGATGATGTTGAAGTACGATTTCGGTTGCCGTACTGATGTTTTCGCGCAACACCTTATGTCCGTTTTCAGCTGCGGAAGGAAAAACAATATCGTTAAAAATTTTCAGCCGGGTAAATACCACCGGCGGACATTGATCGTTTTTTGTAACCTGCCAGGGATGAAAAATATTCATCCCTCCGAATCCGGCAAACACCAAATGACCATCGGGCAATGCTGCTACCGTACGGTCGTAAAATTCGCCACTCTGCACACCATCCTGCGAATTGTATTTCTTAATTTCACCGGTCGCAGCATTCAGGCTTCCTATCCCCTTCGGAGTACCAAACCAGAGTTGTCCCGAAATATCGCGCACCAGCGAACGCACGTCATTACTCCCAATCAGCGATTCACCATAGAGTTTATAATTCTTTCTCCTCGTATCGAATTGAATAATCCCGTAACTTCGAGTAGCCAACCAAACTGTGTCGTTGTTAATCAGCAAATCGGTCACTATACCCGGATTGAAACCCAACGGATTGGTAATTACCCGGGCGCCGGCCGGCTGATATTGTACCACCCCATCGCCGTAAGTACCTAGCCATAAATCACCTTTAGCATCTTCCTTGATACAACGCACCCCCGTCCGATTCTTAAATAAGGAAACAGTATTTATTTTTCGTGTCGCGTAATCGTAACAGGCAATCCCATTGCTGGTCGAAATCCATAATTTCCGATCGATGGAGGATTGATAAATTGCCCTGATATCATTATCGGGAAGTGTAGATACACCGGTGCCTTTACTTGTAAAATGCTCCAGAACCCTCCCCTTCGCATCCATCTTTATCAATCCTTTATTATAGGTTCCTAACCACAGGTTTCCTTGATGATCTTTTAATATTGCCTGAAAAACATAATGTTTCAACTGCGGATCCGATGATAAACCTGTAAATTTCCCGGTGCGTATGTCGAACCATCCCACCCCGACCCGATCGGTACCCAGCGTAGCAATATAGATAATATTTCCATCGGCATGCAAAGCATTGATCGGCGAATTGGGCAACGAACCGGCAATATCGCTTTCATGATTAAATAATCTGAATTTAGGGGGAATTCCCCGCAACATATTCAACCCGCCCCAGGCCGTACCAATCCATAAATTATTGTCGCGGTCGGCAAATAAAGTATTTACCGACGGACAATTCAACATTCCCGCCGACGAACCATAACTGATCGACTGGTAATTGTAGGGCTGAAACTGAGAAAACGAGCGAACCGAAAAGTGAATCAGATTATTACCGGCAGTACTCATTTCGGTTCCTATCCATATCCTTCCATGGGCGTCTTCGGTAATATAACCGATGGAGGTTTGACCCAAAAACGAAGGATACTGAACCACATCGAGTTGATTAGTGGTTTCATTGTAAATGTAACACCCTTCGGTTGTACCTATCCAGATGCGTCGGAAACTATCCTGAAAGATGGTCCTTACAAAACGGCTTTCCTCCGGGAGCTCAAAATACTCCAGACGCCGGCTCTTTTGATGGTAACAGAATAAACCGTCGTGACGGGTTCCGATCCATAAACGCCGGTCATCGTCGTACAGTAAATTCATCACGAAAAGAGGACGGGGAAGCGACTGTAAAACAGGAAGATTCAATCGTGAAAAATGCTTTGTTTTCCAGTCGAACATATGCACACCGTCGCCATAGGTTCCCAACCAGGTAATGTTATCTTCTCCCTGAGTAATAAAGGTAATATCGTTGTATAATAAACTAAGCGGTTTGGTATCCGTCCGGATCTTAATAATACTGTCCGACTGGTAATCGTAAATATTCAATCCGTCGGAGGTTCCGGCCCAGATCGAACCATCGGGGGCCTTGTACAATGTTTGAGTCCGATTATGAGTTAGGGTATACCTGCCTTTTGAAGTCCCAAACCAGGTAAACTGTCGCCCATCGAAGCGGTTTAACCCTTCTTCGGTACCAATCCAAATCAATCCTTTATCGTCTTGCAGCACCGAATACACGACACTACTCGACAGCCCCTGTCCGGTTGAAAATTTATAGATAGGATTTGACTCGGAAAATGCTGCAGTTGCCAATTGTAACCGGCACACAACGGAGACCAGTAAAAAAAAGAAGGTCAACAAGCTCTTCATGGTAGGAAGTGTCAATAAAATTTTCAGACAAAGTAAGCACATTTCAGATAAAAACCAATTATCTGTACCGACTTTAAACCGTTTTTTGACAGGAGAGCAACAATTTGTTACAATAGCTACAACCAATAAGAATTGAAAAAAGGAACTTTGCAAACAAATAGAAGAGTTCCCTGAATAAAGCTACTGTCAATCCAGTTATACCACCATGAAACACGTTGTATTTCTATCGGCCATTTCGTTACTGTGCACACTGTTGGTTTCGGCCGACACCGTAACCAATCCACCGCATGTAGTTCAGTTTACAATCGATCCTGCTACCACACATCAGCAGATCGATAATTTCAGTGCTTCCGACGGATGGAGCATGCAGTTCATCGGGAAATGGCCTCAGCACAAACAAGAACAGATGGCCGATTGGTTATTCAGTACCGAGAACAACACCAAGGGCCAACCGAAGGGAATAGGGCTGTCGTTGTGGAGATTTAATATCGGTGCAGGCAGTTCGGAACAGGGCGACGCCAGCCAGATTGGTAGTGTATGGACCCGGTCGGAATGTTTTCTGTCGGCCGACGGCACCTACGATTGGACCAAACAGGCCGGCCAGCGGCACTTTATGCAATTAGCCAAAAAGCGGGGAGTAGATCAGTTTTTAGGATTTATCCTTTCGGCACCGGTTCACTGGACACAAAACGGTTTGGCTACCAATACCGGCCGTGGTGCAACATTTAATCTCAAAGCGCAACATTATCACGATTTTGCCCGTTTCATGGCCGATGTTGTAGAAGGCATCGAACGCACCGAAGGAATACGGTTCAATTATATAAGTCCGTTTAACGAACCCGATGGACATTGGAACTGGGTAGGTCCCAAACAAGAAGGTACGGCCGCCACCAATGCCGAAATTGCCCGCACGGTGCGGCTGACCGGACAAGAATTTGCCCGGCGTAATATCGACACCCGGATTCTGGTCACCGAATCGTTCGATTATAACTGTATGTACCGTACGCACCCCTATGTTCGGGCCGACCGCGGCTATCAGATCCAGTCATTTTTCACCCGCGACAGCAGCTTAACCTATATTGGCGATGTGCCTAATGTTCCCCGGCTGATGGCAGCTCACAGCTACTGGACCAACACCCCGCTCACCGATCTGAAAAAGATAAGGCAGGAAATGGGCGAAGTGCTTCGTGCCCATCGGGTACGATTCTGGCAAACCGAAGTATGTATTATGAACAACGATACTGAAATCGGAGGAGGAGGAGGTTTCGACCGAAGTATGAAAACAGCTTTGTACGTAGCCAGGATTATGCACCACGATCTGGTATATGCCAATGCATCGGCATGGCAGTGGTGGCGTTCGGTGGCAACCGGTGATTATAAAGACGGTTTAATACTGGCCACACCCGACGAAACACTCGTCGACGGGCAATTTACCGATTCCAAATTAATGTGGACCATAGGTAACTTTAGTCGCTTTATACGGCCGGGCGCAATGCGGATTCACGTAACGGGCCGAAACAACGACCCCGAATCGGCTACCAATCAGGAAGGGCTCATGGTTTCGGCATACAGAAACACCGACAACAGCATTGTGGTGGTAGTCATCAACTATAGTACCGATGAACAGAAAATAAGGATGAACCTTCACCGGCCCCGCATTACTTTTCAACCTTATCTTACCGACGATGTCAAGGGAAATGATCTGAAACCGATACGCACCGTGCAATCGGGCAGCGTGACGAGTATTCCCCCGCGTTCGGTCATTACCTTTGTTGCCGCGCAATAAAACAGCTTCCGTTTTACGACACCGATACAATCGGCCATTAGCGTAAAATCCGTATTTTTTCCTATCTTTGCGCCCCGGATTCGCGGCATAGTGCCAAGAAACACGTGTGCTTGAACACCACGTTAAAAAAACAAGTCAAAATGAAAAAACAAGTTTCCGTCGCCTTTATGGTGGCAGGCCTCCTGTTCACGGTGTGCCTCATTACCGCCAACATCATTGAGCAAAAACTAATTCAACTGGGGCCCATCGAAGCTACCGCCGGATTGCTCATTTTCCCGATTTCGTACATTGTCAACGACCTCATTGCCGAAGTGTGGGGCTACCGTAAAGCCCGGCTTATCATCTGGTATGGTTTCCTTATGAATTTCCTGGCCGTGGCCATTTTCCGGCTCAGCATCTGGGTGCCGGGGTCGGAGAATTTCACCCACGGCGATGCCTTCAACCTGGTGCTGGGGAATACGATGCGTATTACCCTGGCCAGTTTCGCCGCATTTCTGGTGGGCTCGTTTCTGAACGCCTATGTGATGAGTAAAATGAAAATCCTGCAGAAAGGGCGCAACTTTTCGGTTCGTGCCGTGGTATCCACCCTGGCCGGCGAAGGAGCCGACTCCTTGGTGTTCTTCTTCCTGGCCTTTTACGGGGTGATTCCCAACAACGATCTGATCCTGTTGTTACTTACCCAGACCGCCATGAAAACCGGTTATGAGATCCTGATTCTGCCGCTGACCAACTATATCGTAAAAAAGGTAAAAGAGCGCGAAGACACCGATGTGTACGACGACGATCTCTCGAGTTACAATCCGCTGAAAATACGAGATCTCTAACTCCGTTCCGCAACTCCGTTCAGGCACCGGCTCCTGTAAAAAGTTCCGAATTCCGATCGGGCACCGAGGTGCACCGGCAAGGATTCAACTTTTTACAGGAGCTTTTTTGTACCGATTTCAAAAAATGACGGAATTTCATAAGTAATTAGTACTATTCTTCGCAAAAACACTAAAAATATACTTTATTAGGTCGGAAAAGTATCATCTAAAGTTAAAAAAATATACTTTTTACCTGCAAAACCACTGTATATTTGCAAAGTCGGAATGTGTCATTTCGCAAACAACTAACCATTCAATATTAATACTAATTCCATGAAGAGAAAAATCATTTTTCTATCGGTACTACTCTTGTTCGGAGTGTACTTGGCATTTGCTCAACAGAGCATTTCTGTTTCGGGAGTTGTAACAGATGCCGCCGATGGCAGTCCGCTTATCGGAGTATCTGTAACAGTAAAAGGGACCAACAGGGGGACCATTACGGATATCCAGGGTCGTTACCGGCTCGAAACCCGGCAAGGAGCAGTACTTGTTTACACCTACGTCGGGATGAAAAAACAGGAAATCACCGTCCGCAACCAGGTGATCAACGTTCTACTGGAAGCGGAAGCGCTGATGCTCGACGAAGTGGTCACCATTGGTTATGGTACCGCGCGCAAGAGCGACCTCTCGGGCGCATCGGTGACTGTTGGCGAGAATGTATTGAAAAGTTCGGTGATTGCCAATCTCGACCAGGCATTGCAGGGCCGGGTCGCCGGGGTAACCGCCGTTACCACATCGGGACAGCCCGGATCGGCAGTATCCATCCGCGTACGCGGGCAAGGAACGATCAATGCTTCGGCCGAACCGCTTTATGTAATCGATGGAGTACCCGTGGGAGGAGGGAGCAATTCGGGCGCTTCGTTTGGATTGGGCGATGCGTTGGGAAATGGTTCCAACTCGGCAATTTCGGTAATGTCTACCATCAATCCGGCCGATATCATCAGCATGGAAGTATTAAAAGACGCTTCGGCTACAGCTATTTACGGATCCCGTGCGTCCAACGGGGTCATCCTTATCACTACCAAACGAGGTAAGGCCGGCGAAGCCAAATTCAACTACGAAGGGCTGTATGGCTACCAGCGGCAGGCCAAACGACTCGATATTATGAACCTGCGCGAATTTGCCGAATACAGCAACTCGATGGCCGGAGAAACGGCCGGACGGGACGTACGCGACGAATTCCGCGATCCTTCTCTTCTTGGAAACGGAACCAACTGGCAAGATGCCATATTCCAGATTGCACCGATGCAGAGTCATACCGTCAGTGCTTCGGGCGGCAACGACCTGGCCAAATATTTTATTTCGGGTTCGTATTTAGGACAGGAGGGTACCGTAATCGGCACCACCTTCGATCGTATCGCCTTTCGTACGAACCTCGATGCACAGCTGAAAAAATGGTTGAAACTCGGAGTTAACATCAATTATTCGAATACCAACGAACGTCTCGGGCTGGTTGACAGCGACGAAGGGATCATGCGCATCGCATTACTTTCGACACCCGATGTACCTATTTACGATATCGACGGTAACTATACCAGCATCAGCCGCGAGGGCGTTGCATCGCGCATCAACCCCATAGCCAAGGCGCTCGACGAAGATAATATCCTGAAACGTTCGTACCTCAACGGTAACATCTTTGCCGACATCACCCTGATGAAAGGACTTACTCTCCATTCCGATATAGCAGTAAGTATCAGCGGTTCGGATGCCGAACGTTTCCGGCCTACGGCTACCTACGGAAGCTGGCAACGACTCATCAACAGCAATTCCCGCCAGCACAACCAGGGTTTATTCTGGCAATTGAAAAATTACCTGACCTACGACCTTACGTTCGACCTGCATAAACTCAATGTGATGGCGGGACAGGAAATGATGGAGTCGAACTGGGAATACCAATCGATTTCGGCGACCAACCTGCCCGACAACAGTATTCACAATCCGGCGCTGGGGGCCGATCCTAAAATCGGCTATGGCTTCGGCAGTTCGGCCATGGCTTCGGTGTTTACACGGGCCAACTACAGCTACAACGAAAAATATTACGGAACCTACACGTTCCGGTACGATGCTTCGTCGAATTTCGGACCGTTGAACCGCTGGGCTCCTTTCCATTCGTTTGCGGCTTCGTGGCGTTTCACCAACGAAGATTTCATGCAGGATGCAAACTATATCGTAAGCAATGGTAAATTGCGTATCGGCTGGGGACAAACCGGAAACCAGGAAATCGGCGGCTATGCATGGGGGGCTTCTATTTCGAAGATGGAAACGGGCCTGGGCGTTGGATACCGGCAGAGCAATATCGCCAATCCGCGCATTCAGTGGGAAAAACAAGAACAGGTGAACGTTGGCCTCGATCTGGGCCTGTTCAACGACAGGATAACTATAGTGATCGATGCCTACGACAAAACCTCCCGCAATATGCTGATGCCGCTTCAATTGCCTTCGTACATGGGAACCCGCGGCAATGTATCCAGTGCATTGGCGCCCCCGCGCGGCAACTACGGAACAATCAACAACAAAGGGCTTGAAATCACCCTTGGAGCGCATCTTGTAAACAACAAGGATTTCAGCTGGGACAGCGATCTTCAGCTCTCGTTCAACAAAAACACGCTGGTCGGTCTCGACGGTACATCCAACGCATTTCTCGAAGGCTACGGTCAGTGGACCGACGTGGTATCGCGTTCGGGTATCGGCGAATCGCTTTATAATTTCTACGGCTATCGGGTGGAAGGAATTTACAAAGACCTGAACGACATCAAAAGCTGGGCAACGGCCGAAAAGTATCCCGAAGATGGCAAATCGTTCTCACGCACCAATACGGTATACCCCGGCGACCTGAAATTCAAGGATATAAGCGGCCCCGACGGTAAACCCGACGGCAAAATCACGGAACACGACCGTACCTTCATCGGTTCACCGCTTCCCTTGTTCACGTACGGATTCAACAACACCTTGCGTTACAGGAACATCGATCTGACGGTGTTCGTCAACGGAACATACGGAAACAAGGTATTGAATTATGTGTCGCGCAATCTGACCAATATGGAGTCGTTGTGGGACAATCAACTGGCCGTGGTTACCGACCGCGCCCGTCTGGAACCCATCGACCCGGCCAAGACTTATCCGCGTACCAATTCTACGGGAGCCGAGGTAAATAACTGGTTCGACGACATCGACAACGTACGTGTAGCCAATACCGGCGCATCGGTTCCCCGGGCCATTCAAAACGACCCGAACGACAACAACCGGCTGTCGGATCGATACATAGAAGACGGATCGTACCTGCGGCTGAAAAACCTGATCGTAGGATACACCTTCCAGCCATCGGTATTGAAACGACTGCATCTCACCAATTTGCGTGTATACGCCAATGTGCAGAACCTGTTCACCCTGACCAGCTATTCAGGATTCGATCCTGAAATCGGGGTCAGCACTGCCAGTCCGAATGTATACGGACTCGACAACGGCCGCTATCCGTCGCCGCAGATTTATACGGTAGGTCTGAATTTATCATTCTAATCAACGTAACAGAAAGAAACCAATATGAAACTCAAGAATATAAAATCGCTGATGATGGTTGCAGTTTTGCTGGCAGGAACCACCTCCTGCGAGGATTTTCTGAATCGTCCGACCATCGACAACTATACCATCGACGGTTTTTATCAGAACGACGCCCAGTGCTATCAGGCGGTGAATCCCATCTATAATTCACCCTGGTACGATTTTCAGCGGGGGTTTGTAAAAATCGGCGATGTGCTCGCAGGAAATATTTATTACGGAACCGACAATGGCTACCAGGCCTTTGTGCTCAAATCGAGCGACGACGATCTGCGTAATGCATCGGCCTCGTTGTGGTCGGTGAACGCCTACTGCAATACCCTGGTCGAAAACCTGGAACTGAAAGCTGGCCCCGGCGTTTCGACCAAAGCGCTGAATACGGTCAAAGGCGAAGCGCTCACCTGGAAAGCATTCACTTATTTTTACCTGGTGCGTATCTGGGGAGCTGTGCCTATTATTCACAACAACAGCGACATTATTGCCGGTAACCGGTACAACGAACTACCGAAAAACCGGATCGAAGATGTGTATGCGTATATTGTGAAAACACTGGAAAGAGCCATCGATTTACTCCCGGAAACCAATGCAGCCGGACGTATCGATAAATACTCGGCCATGGGATTGATGGCTAAAGTATACCTGACCAAAGCGGGATACGGACAAAGCGGTACCCGCAACCAGGCCGATCTCGACAAGGCGGCGTTTTATGCCAACGAAGTGATCGCCAAAAGCGGACGGAAGCTGATGGAAAACTATTCCGATATTTTCCGCCTGCAAAACAACATGGCCGACGAAAGTCTGATTGCCTGGCGTTGGACGGTAGGTTCGCAATGGACCAGCCAGAATACGCTCCAATCGGACCTGGGACTTAATGGTTTTTCGGAATTTGCCGATACCTGGGGTACCTGGGTGGGCATTACCATCGACCTTCAGAATTTATTCGGCGAAGATGCCACCAACAAAACAACCCGCGTGAACAACGATGCCCGCAGGAAGGCAACCATGATGATGATGGGCGATAAGTACGAATACTTCTGGGCCGACAAAGGCGGATTTACCTACAATTGGGTGAATGGCGACATTACATTCGGGGTAGGCACGGGCTCGAATGTAGTGAAACATCTGGTGGGGAACAACAACGATCATAAACTGGGCACAGGAGGCTCGGGTATGGACCGTATGGCGACAGCACTGGCCACTCACATCCTTCGCCTGGCCGATGTGTATTTAATCTATGCCGAAGCAAAATTAGGGAATGCTGCTTCCAGCTCCGATGCCGGCGCCCTGGCAGCTTTCAATGCCGTGCGCGGGCGCAGCATGAAAAACGTGAGTCCGAAAACCTCCATCACCTTCGACGATATCTTCAACGAACGCCGGAAGGAACTGGCCTGTGAGGGCGATAACTGGTTCGATTATGTGCGGTTGAGCTACTACGACCTCCAGGGAGCTAAAAACCGCCTGGCCGCCCAGGAAAGGGGATACTGGAACAATATCGACGCATATTACAAAGGCGAAGCCGAAGCCGGTGCGGTGACCCTGGGAAGCTGGAAAGTGCCTGCTGCCAACATCCAGTTTACGCTCCCCTTCCCCGATACCGATCTGGCTGCCAACCCGAACCTGAGCAAAGATCCGGTAGCATTCGACTTCAGCTCCATTGGTTATTAACAAGTTAATTACTTCAAAACATGAAAAAATCATATCAATTCATCACAACACTGCTGCTGTCGGTTATGGCACTGAGCACCCTGGTGCTGTTTCCTTCGTGCGACGATAATCCGGATGCTTACGTCATTACCGACGGACTTCCCGAAGTGCGTTACGTACGCATCCCCGATGTACTGAGTGCCGACTCGTTGCTGGTAAGTGCATTCATGGGCAGCAATATAGCCATTATTGGAAAAAACCTGACCAGTGTCACCGAATTGTGGTTCAACGATCAGAAAGCGGTACTGAACACCAGCCTGATGACCGATAAAGTCATCATCGTGGGCGTACCGTCGACCATCCCGGGCAAGGTTACCAACAAAATGTACCTCCTCAACAAAGATAAAGACACCGTAGCCTTTGATTTTAAAGTAGATGTGCCTGCTCCGCTGGTAAGCGCCATGAAATGCGAGTACGTAGCCGACGGAGAAGTAGCCGTGATCCGCGGAAACTTCTTCCTGCCGGTAGCCGGCGCCGGCTATCCCGAAGTAGTGTTCACTCCCAATATCAAAGCGACCGAAATCATTGCGTTTACCCTCAACGAAATTCAGGTAAAGGTTCCTGCCGGAGCACAGGCAGGTCCTGTAACCGTTCTGAGCCGTTACGGAGCCAATCGTTCGAAGTTCCATTTCCGCGACAGCCGCGGTATGATACTCGATTGGGATAACCTGAATGCCAGTGGCGGATGGCGCAGTGGTGTAACCAGCAACAACGACCCGGTGGCCGGCATCGACGGCAATTATGTACGCTTTAAAGGCAGCATGACAGCCGATCCGAGCGCTACCTGGAACGAAGATGCATTTTCGTTTAACCTCTGGGGTAGTTCCAATGGGCGTCCGCAAGGCGACTTATTCACCACAGCACCGGCCGAATCGGTTCTTAAATTTGAAATCAATGTTCCGGACGCCTGGAAATCAGGTGCCTTACAAATGATCTTCACCCCCTGGGGTACTGCAGGCACCAATGGATACCTGGCCGACGGCACAACCCCTCGCGGACTCTGGATGCCCTGGAAAGCCAGCGGATCGTATACTACCGATGGTTGGGAAACTGTTACCATCCCATTGAAGGAATTCAAATACAACCACGAAGGGGTGGGTGTAGAACTTGCCGGAGCCGGCAACTGGGGCGGACTCACCTTCTTTCTGTGGCATGGCGGCGAACAAGCCAAGGGTGAAGATTGCAGCCCTACCCTGTGTATCGACAATATCCGCGTTGTACCTGCCAATTAACATCATTACGAACAATTAATTACAAGAACATATGAAGAACTTGTTAAGCCTGGCGCTCTTCCTCGGCATACTGTTCACAGGATTCGCCTTTACGGCCTGTGACGAAACGGAAACGGAAGATCTAACCACCGTACAGCTCGAAGTATTCGGGCCCTCGCCCGCCCTTCGGGGAGGCGAACTCCGGTTCATCGGAAAGAATATGGACAGGGTGACCGCCATCATCCTGCCGGATAATATTGAAGTTAAAACCTTTGTAAGCAAAACAAAGGGCGAGCTTGTGATTGCCATTCCTCAGGATGCAATGCCCGGGAAAATCGTAGTAAAAAGTCCCGACGGCGATATCCAGTCGAAAACACCGCTCACGTTCCTCGAACCCATTTCGATCGAAGGCTTTGCACCCGCAACCGTTAAGGCCGGCGATAAACTAACCATCAATGGCGATTACCTCAATCTGATTGCAGAAGTTATTTTCGACGGGGATGTGGTCGTGGACAGCACCGACTTCGTGAGTAAGAGTCGCAAGAAAATCGAAGTGATAGTGCCTATTGAAGCCCGCACCGGCAAATTCGTAGTATCCAACGGCGCCGAAATGCCCGCCTTGGTATATTCGGCTACCGAATTGCAGGTAAAACTTCCGGTTATCGGCTCGATGAATCCCAATCCGGTAAAACCGGGCGCATCGTTGCAAATCGGCGGTACCGACCTCGACCTGGTGAAGAGTATCCGATTTGCCGAAGGCATCGACGTGGGTGCATTTACCATCAACACCGCTAAAACGCAAATCGATGTTACCGTTCCCGACGACGTGAAAGAAGGCAAGCTCAAACTCATTGCCCATTCGGGTGTCGAAGTGGAAAGCAGCACCCTCCTCAGCCTGGTAGGACCGGCCGTCAGCTCCATTGCACCTTCGCCGGTGAAAAATGGTGAAGAGCTGACCATTACCGGCACCAACCTCGACCTGGTGACCGGAATAAAATTCGCCGGCAATGCCGATGGAGCGGTACTATCGAAAACAGCGACCCAACTGGTGGTAACCGTACCTTTGACCGCAACCGAAGGAGTCGTAACCCTAACGGCCAGCTCGGGAAAAACCGCAGGCACGCCGGCCATCACCCTCGTGAAGCCGGTCATCACCGGATTCGCACCGGCATCGCTGATGGCCGGTGGCGACATCACCATCAGCGGCACCGACCTCGACCTGATACGTAAAGTAAGCTTCCCGGGCAACCTCAGCGTAGATGTCGTCCCCACTTCGCCAACCAGCCTGACCGTTACCGTACCTCCGGCCAGCGTAGGATCGGCCGTGTTGATCGTCACCACTACCAATGGCAGCACGGTAAGTTCGGCCGCCACCTTAACGGTAGAAGCGGCGAATAAACCGGTGGCAACCGCTGTTGCTCCGGCCACGCTGAAACCGGGCGCAATGCTTACCATCCAGGGGACCAAACTTCACCTGGTGGAATCGGTGTACTTCGGAACAATAAAAGCTACCTCGTTTGGCACCCGCAGCGCTGCGACGATAGAGGTGCAGGTACCCGCAGCCGTTGCATCGGGCAAACAAGCGGCTAAAATGGTGGCGTTCGACGGCGCCGAAGTAATGACACCTGAGTTTACCGTATCGGGCACCGACCCGGTAACCGCACAAACCAAAATGGTGATGGACTTTGAAACCCGCAGCAGCAGCGACTGGCACGCGCCCGACTGGGACAACTGGGGCGGATCGTATGATGCGGCAAAAGCAAAGGCCGATGGTTATATCACCTTGCTCTCGCGGCCCGGATGGTGGGTGGTAGGATGTAACCACCCCGATCCCAACGGCGGATGGCCGGTCGTCGATCCGGGTAATTATGTGTTGAAAGTCGACATTAAAACCAACAAACCCATCAAAATCACCGGCGATTACGAATTTATCTTTAAAATCGGAGGTGAAGACGTGAAATCGAAACTGATGGTAGAAGGCGATTACATTGTTACACCCGGCAACGACTGGGCCACACTTACCTTAGCCATCGACGGAGTGTTAAGTAATCCGACCAGGAACGGAGGCGACTTTGGCATTGTATTGAATTACTCAGATGCCGGAACCGACTTTGCCGGACTCTGCTTCGATAATATTCGCTTCGATCCTAAGTAAAACTTGTTTTTTTCTCCTACATTTGTTGTTGGAAAAGGGGAGGTTCGTTTCCGCAATTAACTTCCCCTTTTTTTACTGCTAACCCTCGAAATAATGGCCGGAAATATTCAACTACTGATTTGCTTTTTCCTTCTGACCTTCAGTCTCAAGTCGTGCACCAAACCCGGGAATGACGATAACTATGCACCGGAAGTCATGCAGTCGGATCCGGCCGACGGGGCTGTCAACATTCCCACCGACCAGGTGATTACCGTACAGTTTACCGAAAAAATCGTACTGCTCAGCGGCGGCCGTATAACACTCAACGACCTGCCGGTTGAAGCAACTACAGACGCCCGCTCGGTTGTGATACGCCCTTCACTGAAACCGGACACCGAATATACGCTTATCATTCACGAAAAAACCATCAGCGATGTGGCGGGAAATTATGCCGGAGCGGTTACTTTACGTTTTACAACCAAAGCGCTGCAGGGAGTTGCAGGGCTCGATACCGTGCTCGCAACCCCGCAAGCATCGGCGCAGGCCGTAGCGCTTTTCCGCTACCTGCGCATGAATTACGGAACCCGGGTACTTTCGGGAACCATGGCCAATCACAGCACCAATATCGACGAAGCCATCTGGGTCAATCAGCAAACCGGCAAATGGCCTAAAATAGTGGGCTTCGATTTTATCGATCACCCCTGGCCGGACCAGAACTGGGTGAAATATTCGGCTCCTTTTACCTTAGGGAAGGCCTACCACGACAATGGGGGTATCGTTACGCTGATGTGGCATTGGCGCGATCCGCTGACCAAATCGGGCGCTTTTTACACTGCAAACACCGGATTTAATGTCGCCCGTGTGAGCGATCCTGCTTCGGATGAATACAAGGCCATGATGGTCGATATCGATATCATAGCCGGCTACCTCAGGGAGTTCCGCAATGCGGGAATACCCATCCTCTGGCGACCGCTTCACGAAGCTTCGGGCAAATGGTTCTGGTGGGGCGCACGGGGCCCCGAAGCCTGCAAAACACTGTGGAAACTGATGTTCGACCGTCTGGTCAACCATCATCAGCTCGACAACCTGATCTGGGTTTGGACCAGTGATGAGAAAGCCGATGCACCCGATTGGTATCCCGGCCACGATTATGTCGACATCATCGGCATGGATATTTACCCCGGTGAAAATCAGCACGGTTCGCAATATGCAAAGTTCAATGCGGTAACAACGATGCTGGGAAGGCGTAAGATGCTGGCGCTCACCGAATGCGGATCGGTACCCGACCCGGCACTCATGAAGCAGCAGGGCGATATGTGGGCGTGGTTTATGACCTGGAACGGTGATTTTACCCGGTCGGACCGACACAACGGTGCGGAATGGTGGAAGAAACTGATGGGAAACGAGCTGGTGGTGAGTCGTGATTAACAATTAAATTTTTAAACGATATGAGAATCAATGTAGTATTTTTTGCAGTCTTGCTGATGGTGGGTCCGACCGGCCTTACCGGTCAGGAAATAAAACCGGACCATGTGTGGAAATTCGCCGCAGGCGACGAGTTGAAATGGGCCCTCCCCGGCTTCGACGATAGTAGCTGGAAAACTATTTCGACCTTGTCCGGCTGGGAAAATCAGGGTTATCCCGACCTGGACGGATTCGGCTGGTACCGCAAGCAGGTGGTGATTCCTGCAACTATGGCTGCACCGGTAACGAAATACGGAGGTATAATGGTGAAATACGACAATGCCGACGATGCCGATGAATTTTATTTCAACGGACAGCTGATCGGCGCCACAGGAACGATGCCTCCCTCGTACCAAAGCAAGTACGGCGAAAAACGAAGCTATATAGTACCTGCCCGGCTCATACGCTTCGGACAGCCCAACCTGATGGCGGTAAGGGTATACGACGGCGGGGGCGGAGGCGGACTCCTTACGCCCCAAACCACCCTTCGGGCCATGTCGGCTGCCGATGCCATTTCGGTCAGTTATTCTTTTCCGGCCAACGAATGGGTGTTTAAGGACGGAGAGCCGCAGTATATGGAACTGAAGCTGAAAAATACCCAAAAAGCGAAAGCCAGTTTAAATATCGTGGTGCTGCTGACGACCGATAAACGACTCGCGGTGGACAGCCTGGTGATTCCCGTGAAACTGGGTTCGCGCCAGGAGAAAATCCAGCGCGTCAACTTCAAGCTGCCCGAACCCGGTTTTTACCGCTTTAAACTGTACCTCGAAAAAGACGGAGCAGCCAGCGATGCCCATCAATTCAACATCGGCTACGAGCCCGAAAAGGTTCTTTCACCGGTCGATGCACGCCCCGATTTTGATGCCTTCTGGGAAAAATCGCTCGCCGATCTGGCGCTCGTGAAACCCGATTTTCGCATGACCCTGATTCCCGAACGATCGACCGGAGCCAAAAATATCTATCACGTGGAGATGATGTCGTACCTGCATACCAAAATCGAAGGTTACTATGCTGCACCTAAAGCAGCAGGCCGGTACCCGGCCATCGCGGTGTACATGGGGTATGGTTCCGATGCTTATTTTCCGCACAGCGACGGAAATCCCGGATTTTGCGAATTCATTCTCTCGGTACGCGGACAAGGTATACAGAAACCGGTAAGCGCGTACGGAAAATGGATCAACTGGGGTCTTGCTGCCAAAGAGACCTATTATTACCGTGGCGCCTTCCTCGACCTGGTACGGGCCATCGATTTTTTGGTTTCACGTCCCGAAGTGGATGCTGATAAAATTGTTGCAGAAGGGGGCAGTCAGGGTGGAGCCTTTACCCTTGCCGCCTGCGCCCTCGATCCGCGTATTAAAGCCGCAGCACCCACTATTCCCTTCCTGAGCGACTACCGCGACTATTTTGAGATCGTACACTGGCCCGCCAGCGACGTAGCCGAATACGTGAACAACACCCCTCATGCCGATTGGGAAAAAGTGTACGAGGTGCTGAGCTATTTCGATATTAAAAACCTCGCGCCGCGCATCAAATGCCCGGTATATATGGCCGTCGGGCTTCAGGATGAAGTGTGCCCGCCACATACCAATTTCGCGGGATTCAACAATATTGCTGCCCCGAAAAAATGGGTGATCTATCGCGATCAGGCACATAGTACCCCGGCGACGTGGTACGAAGAGCGGATGAAATTCTTCAGGTCAATTATTAAGTATTAATGGTTAAGACCGAGCGTTATGCGTTATTACCTACCGTTTGTATGGTTGGTCTCGATCGTTCTGTGCTCGTGCAGTGCTACACTACGGCCAACTGAATTCGTAACCATCGGCAACCATCAATTTATGATCGGCGGACAACCCTATTATTACGTGGGCACCAACTTCTGGTACGGCGCCATCCTTGGCTCCACCGGCCCAGGAGGCAATCGCGAGCGCCTGATCCGTGAGCTCGATTTCCTGCATTCGAACGGAATCGACAATCTGCGTATCCTGATTGGCGCCGATGGCGAAAACGGAGTGCCTGCCAAGGTAGAACCCTCCTTGCAAACTGCTCCGGGAGTGTACAACGACACCCTGTTCGACGGGCTCGACTTTCTGATGGCCGAGATGGGCAAACGCGGCATGAAAGCCGTGCTTTACTTCACCAATTCCTGGGAATGGTCGGGCGGTTACAGCCAATACCTCAACTGGGCGGGAAAAGGCAACAATCCGATTCCGGCGGTCGACGGCTGGCCGGCCTACATGGAATACGTGAAGCACTATGCGCATTGCGATGCCTGCCACGAGATGCTGAAAAACCACATTACCCGGGTCGTCACCCGTACCAACCGCTATACCGGCCAAAAATACACCGACGACCCCACCCTCTTTTCCTGGCAAATCGGCAATGAGCCGCGGGCCTTTTCCAACGAAAACAAAGCGGCATTTGCCCGCTGGATCGGTGCGATAGCTGCCCATATCAAAGCGCTGGATCCCCATCACCTGGTGAGCCTGGGTTCGGAAGGAAAACACGGTTGCGAACAGGATATCGCGCTGTGGGAACAGCTGCATGCCGATCCCAACATCGATTACCTCACCTTCCACATCTGGCCGAAAAACTGGAGTTGGATCGATACCGGCAATATGAAGGGGACACTCCAACAAGCTATTGACAATACAAAAGCCTATATCGACCTGCACCTGGAAGTGGCCCGGCGGCTTAAAAAACCAGCTGTGCTGGAAGAGTTCGGGTTTCCACGCGATACCCACCGGTATACCCCCGACCAACCCACCCGGTTGCGCGATGCCTATTATGAATCGGTGTTTGAGCAAATTCTGGAAGCAAGGCGACGCAACGACCTGCTCGCCGGCTGTAATTTCTGGTCGTGGGCCGGATTCGGCCGGCCCTCAAACGAATTCTGGCAAAAAGGCGACGATTACCTGGGCGATCCGGCACAGGAAGAACAAGGCTTGAATGGTGTTTACGACACCGATACCACGGTACCGCTTATCAAAAAATACAATGCGCTGCTGCGCCACCGGCCTGTGATGGCCGATATAAATGCCCTCCCGCAAACCGTAGCGTTATTCAACCGGATGAAACTGCTCATGGAAAAGGGAATTATGTTCGGACATCAGGACGATCCGGCCTACGGACACGGCTGGTACGGCGAAAAAAACCGCTCGGATGTGAAAGATAGTACCGGCGAATACCCGGCTGTAACCGGCTGGGAAATCGGGCATATCGAAACCGGCGCCGGCTATAACCTCGATTCCATTTATTTCACCGATATGAAACGCATGATTCGTGAAGTACACGAACGGGGCGGCATCAACACCATCAGCTGGCACAGCGATAATATCGCCACCGGCAAAACTGCCTGGGACTGCCAACAGGATACCGTAGTAACAAGTATCCTTCCCGGCGGAATTCACCACGAAGGGTTCGTAGCATATCTCGATCGTGTAGCCGATTTCTTTTTAGATTTGAAAGACAGCAAAGGCAAACTCATCCCGTTGATATTCAGGATGTATCACGAACATACCGGCGGCTGGTTCTGGTGGGGCAACCAACAATGCACTCCCGAAGCGTACAACGAGCTTTACCGGATGACCGTGCGCCACCTGCGCGACAAACGCAACGTTCATAACCTCCTCTACGGCTTCTCGCCGGCCGGCATCCGTACCACCGACGAGTTGCTGAGTCGCTATCCCGGCGACGAATGGGTCGACGTCGTCGGATTCGACACCTACTTCTACGATCCGGCAGCCCGAGGTTCGCGCGAAAAATACATCCGGGATATACAAGCAGGATTAAAAGTAGTGACCGACTACGCTGCACACACCGATAAAATCCCCGTACTGGCCGAAACCGGGTTGGAAGGCGTGGTGATCGATACGTATTTCACCGGAATATTGTACCCGGCCATAAAGGATTTCAAATTCAGCTATGTATTGCTCTGGCGCAATGCATACACCATGGCACATCACCATTACGTGCCCTATCCGGGACATCCTGCTGCCGGCGATTTCAAAAAATTTACCGAGAAAAAGGAAATTCTGATGATCAACGATATAAAAGCACAATAAAACCATGAACGAATTCTATACTGCATTGCAAGAGTTGAAGGCCGCACACGAGGCATTATTATCGAAGAAAAATGCAAAACAGGAAGGCGGTAACGGCATTTACGATCGCTATGTGAATCCTATTCTTACCAGCGCCCATGCTCCTTTACATTGGCGGTACGACTTTAATCCCGAATCCAATCCGTACCTGATGGAGCGAATCGGAATTAATGCGACACTGAACTCGGGAGCTATCAAATGGAACGGCAAGTACCTGCTGGTGGTACGCGTGGAAGGCAACGACCGCAAGTCGTTCTTCGCGGTGGCCGAAAGCGATAATGGAATCGACAATTTCCGGTTTTGGGACGAACCGGTAACGATGCCCGAAACCGATGATCCCGAAACCAATGTGTACGACATGCGGCTGACGGCCCACGAAGACGGCTGGATTTACGGTATATTCTGTAGCGAACGTAGAGATCCGAAAGCGCCGGCAGGCGATTTGTCGTCGGCCGTAGCTGCAGCCGGTATTGCCCGCACGACAGATCTGGTGCACTGGGAGCGCCTGCCCGATCTGAAAACCCGCAGTCAGCAACGCAACGTGGTGCTGCATCCCGAATTTGTGGAGGGTAAATATGCTCTGTATACCCGGCCACAGGACGGTTTTATCGACACCGGAAGCGGAGGCGGTATAGGGTGGGCACTGATCGACGATATTACGAAGGCGGAAGTAACGGACGAGAAAATTATCAACCACCGGTATTATCACACCATCAAAGAAATGAAAAACGGCGAAGGTCCGCATCCTATCAAAACCGAAAAAGGATGGTTGCACCTGGCCCATGGTGTGAGGGGCTGTGCAGCCGGACTCCGCTACGTTTTGTATCTTTACCTCACCGACCTCGACGATCCCTCGAAACTGATCGCCGAACCGGCAGGGCATTTTATGGCGCCTGAAGGCGATGAACGCACAGGCGATGTATCGAACGTACTGTTTACCAACGGATGGATTGCCGATGAAGATGGCACCGTGTACATCTACTATGCATCATCGGATACCCGTATGCATGTCGCTACATCGACGATCGGGAAATTGCTGGATTACGTGCTGAATACGCCTGCGGATGGTTACCGGTCGGCAATGTCGGTGGAAAACATCAAAAAGATGGTGGAGAAAAACCGCAGTGAACGGGGCAACAATTTCAACCCATTTTAATAACAAACCAGCCCGTTCACCGAACAGCTAATTCCGTATTTTTACCCCCAACATCTGAAAATACACTACCATGCTCACCACACTCGACTTTGCCATCATCGGCCTTTATCTCGGTTTGCTCATTTTTATCGGCTTTTATCTCAAGCAACGCGCCTCGCGCAACCTCGAATCGTACCTGTTGGGAGGGAAAACGATTCCCTGGTACATGCTCGGGCTTTCCAACGCTTCGGGGATGTTCGACATTTCGGGTACCGTGTGGCTGGTGGCCATTACCGTGATCTATGGAATCAAAAGCATTTACATCCCCTGGCTGTGGCCGGTATTCAACCAGATTTTTCTGATGATTTACCTTTCGGCCTGGCTGCGGCGGTCGGAAGTAACCACCGGAGCGCAGTGGATCGGCTTCCGTTTCGGGAACGACCGCGGAGCCGTTACTTCCCACTGGATCATCGTAATCTTCGCCATTCTGGTGTGTCTGAGCATGTTGGCCTACGGTTTTATCGGCATGGGAAAATTTATCGAGATCTTCCTGCCGCTGAAAACCCTGTTCCCCTCTTTGAGCTTTGTACCCGATGCTTATGTGCCGCATGTATGGGGCATCGTTTTCACCTTGTTTGCCGTATTTTATGCCTTGATGGGGGGCATGATGAGTATCGTATGGGCCGATGTGGCGCAGTATGCGATCATGACCCTCGCCTCGGTTGCAATCGCGGCGATTGCCATGGTGCACCTTAACGTGATTGATTTTTACGCCCTGCTTCCCGACGGATGGTTTTCGCCCGGCTTCGGCACCCGGCTCGATCTCGACTGGACCGGCAAGTTTGCAGAGTTCAACACCACGATTCAAAACGATGGCTACGAGCTTTTCTCCCTTTTCTTCGGAATGGTATTGATGAAAGGTATC
Source organism: Paludibacter sp. 47-17 (assembly GCA_001898935.1). GTDB lineage: Bacteria > Bacteroidota > Bacteroidia > Bacteroidales > Paludibacteraceae > Paludibacter. Next base: position 50,049 of record MKVT01000001.1, on the reverse strand, counting down.
CTGGCCAGCATCGCCGGACCGGCACCCACGTACGATATGCAAAAAATTCTCTCTGCCAAATCGCCGCGCGAAGCTTCGCTCATGAGCGGCTTCGTGTCGGTAATCCTCATGCCGGTGCGCTACCTGATGATTGCCGGTATCGCCGTAATCGGACTGATCATTTTTGACGAAATAAAAGCACAAATCACCACTGTGAACGGGACCGTCGATTTTGAACTGGTATTACCCGCCGTCATCGCCCATCCCTGGATCCCGGCCGGACTGGTCGGACTCATCCTCGCCGGATTGCTCGCCGCCTTTATGTCGACTTTTGCCGGCACCCTGAATGCCGCTCAGGCTTATATAGTGAACGATATCTACATCAAATACCTGAAACCCCGGGCTACCGCGAAGCAGTCGAACCGCGCGAATATCATCGTAGGCATCGTGGTGGTAATCGTCAGCATGCTTTTCGGCGTACTGGCCGAAAATGTGAACAGCGTTCTGCAATGGGTCACAGGCGCTCTTTACGGAAGTTATATTGCTGCCAATATCCTGAAATGGCACTGGTGGCGGTTCAACAGCAAGGGCTTTGCCTGGGGGATGATAGGCGGATTGATTCCCGCGCTTATCCTGCCTTACGTGCCGGTGGTCAATACCCTGCTCCCGCTCTACTACTTCCCCATCATTTTAGTATTCTCCCTTATCGGATGTGTTTACGGAACCTACACGGCACCGGCTACCGACACCGAAGTGCTGAAAAATTTCTATGCCAAAACCCGGCCCTGGGGTTTCTGGGGACCGGTTCACGCACAGGTAGCTGCCGAAAATCCTGCGTTCAGGAAGAATACGGCCTTTGGCCGCGACATGCTGAACGTGGCGGTGGGAATCCTGTGGCAAACCGCGCTGGTGGCAGCCCCCATCTACCTGGTTGTAAAACAACTGGTGCCGGCAGCTATCGCGCTGATGCTGGTGGGAGTGGCTTCGGTGGTGTTAAAGAAAAACTGGTACGATAAATTAGAAGATTAACCATGCAATTCGGATATTTCGACGACGCCCGGCGTGAATACGTCATTACCAACCCACGCACCCCGTGGCCCTGGATCAATTATTTAGGCAACGAAGACTTTTTCAGCCTGATATCCAACACAGCGGGAGGCTATTCGTTTTACAAAGATGCCAAATTCCGCCGCATCACGCGCTACCGGTACAACAATGTGCCGATGGACAGCGGGGGAAAGTATTTTTACATAAAAGAGGGGAATACCGTCTGGAACCCGGGCTGGAAACCCTGCAAAACGGAACTCGACGCCTACGAATGCCGCCACGGGATGAACTATACGGTATTGAAAGGCTCGAAAAACGGAGTGACCGCCGAGGTGTTGTATTTCGTGCCCTTAAAAACCCATGCCGAAATTCAACAGCTCACCCTCACGAACCACAGCAAGGAGCATAAATCGCTTCAGCTATTTTCGTTTGTCGAGTGGGCGCTCTGGAATGCCGCCACCGACATGGAGAATTTCCAACGCAACTTTTCGACCGGCGAAGTGGAAATCGACGGTTCGGTGCTGTATCATAAAACCGAATACAAAGAGCGCCGCAATCATTATTCCTATTATGGCGTAAACGTAGCCATCCAGGGGTACGACACCGACCGCGAGACATTTTTCGGACTTTACAACGGGTTCGATGAACCGCAAACCGTGCTGGAGGGGGCTCCGCGGAACTCCGAAGCGCATGGCTGGTCGCCCGTCGCTTCGCATTATATCGAGGTGGAACTGGCTCCCGGCGAAAGCCGGCAGCTGGTTTTTGTGCTGGGCTATGCCGAAAATGCCGATGACGAGAAATGGGAAAGCAAGAATATTATCAACAAGAAAAAAGCCCGTGAAACCCTGGCTCGCTTCGACTCGCCCCGGAAAGTAGCAGCTGCGCTGGCCCGATTACGGAACTATTGGGACGAGTTGCTCAGCGTATTCCGGGTAACAACCGGCGAAGAAAAGCTCGACCGTATGGTCAATACCTGGAATCAGTACCAGTGTATGATTACCTTCTGTTTCTCACGTTCGGCTTCCTTTTTCGAAAGCGGCATCGGTCGCGGCATGGGATTCCGCGACTCGAACCAGGACCTTATCGGGTTCGTACACCAGATCCCCGAACGCGCCCGCGAACGTATCATCGATATCGCCTCCACACAGTTCCCCGACGGAGGATGCTACCATCAGTATCAACCCCTCACCAAAAAGGGAAACAACGAGATTGGTCAGGGATTCAACGACGACCCGATGTGGCTGATCCTCGGCACTACCGCCTACCTGAAAGAAACCGGCGATTTCGGCATCCTCGATGAGCCCGTGCCCTTCGACAACCGGCCGGGAAGTGAAGTCCCGTTGTTCCATCACCTGCGTGTATCGTTCGATCATGTAATCAATAACCTGGGACCACATGGACTCCCGCTGATCGGCCGTGCCGACTGGAACGACTGCCTGAACCTGAATTGTTTTTCGAACGATCCGAACGAGAGTTTTCAAACCACCGAAAACAAGACCGAAGGCACACAGGCCGAAAGCGTGATGATAGCCGGATTGTTCGTGGTGTACGGGCGCGATTATGCCGAGTTGTGCGAAACACTGGCAAAGCGGGAAGAAAACGGTAGTTTTCCCGAAAACGAACCCACTGCACATGCTGCCGGCGAAAGCTTACGACTTGTTGCCGTATTGCGCGCGGAGGAATTGCGCGCCGAAGCTCTGCGGGCCCGCCGGCATGTACAGGCCATGGAGCAGGCCATCCGCGAACATGGCTGGGACGGCGAATGGTTTCTGAGAGCGTACGATTATTACGGCCGCAAAGTGGGATCGAAAGAAAACGAAGAGGGACAGATTTTTATCGAATCGAACGGCTGGTGCAGCATGGCGGGCATCGGGAGCGAAGAAGGGCTGACCGAAAAAGCGCTTGACTCGGTGAAGGAACGCCTCGATTGTGAACACGGAATCGTGTTGAACAATCCGGCATTCACCAAATATTACATCGAATACGGCGAGATTTCGAGTTACCCTCCCGGGTACAAGGAGAATGCGGGGATTTTCTGCCACAACAATCCGTGGATCATCATCGGCGAAACAATGCTGGGACGCGGCCGCCAGGCCTGGGAATACTTCCGCAAGATTTGTCCGTCGTACACCGAGCATCGTTCGGAACTGCACAAAGTAGAGCCCTATGTATACGCCCAGATGATAGCCGGAAAAGATGCCTTTAAGCCCGGAGAAGCTAAAAATTCGTGGCTCACCGGCACCGCGGCCTGGAATTTTTATGCCGTTTCGCAGTATATCCTGGGCATAAGGCCTGCCTACGACGGGCTTGTAGTGGATCCGTGCATACCCGGCGAGTGGAAAGAGTTTTCCATACAACGAAAATTCCGTGGTGCGACTTACAACATCACGATTCTGAATCCGGAAGGAAAACAAAAGAGTAGTGCAGCGGACATGAAGGTAGAAGTGCATGGCGATGCTCCGGCAATGCAGCATGAAGTCCTTACGGCAAGCATATCCGGCGGGCGGAAGGAGAAATCCCTGCAAAACGCGGGGGCGGGATTCCTTTTGCCGGTACTCCCCAAAGGCAGCACCATTCACTATACAATAACCCTTTAGACCGCTTGTTCTTTCATGACAGCCCGGTACCCTTTAATAATTAACGACTCAATGAAATACAATCTTTTAAACCTGCGCCAGGAAGTCCGCGAAGAATTGCTTCACAATATATTACCCTGGTGGATGGAGCATATGCCCGACGACCGGACGGGAGGCTTTCACGGGCGTATCGACGGAAAAGGCGAACTCAAAGGCGATGCATCCAGGGGAGGTGTTTTGAACGCGCGTATTCTCTGGACCTTTTCATCGGCAGTCCGACAGCTGAAAAACGAACTGTATCTGCCTTTTGCTACCCGCGCCTTCGATTATATCCAGCAACACTTTATCGACCCCGAACAGGGTGGAACGTACTGGGAACTGAATCCCGACGGCAGCGTGAAGGATCCAAAAAAACAAATCTACGCACAGGCCTTTTTCGCCTATGCATTTACTGAATATTTCCGGGCTACGGGCGACAACCGGGCGTTGGCCAATGCCCGGCAACTTTTTCATCTTATAGAAGAAAAAAGCTTCGACAAGGAGAAAAACGGTTATTTCGAAGCCTATAGCCGCGATTGGCAGCTGCTCGACGACCGGAGGTTGAGCGCTAAAGACGCCAACGAGAAGAAAACCATGAATACCCATTTGCACATTCTGGAAGCCTATACCAATCTGTTTCGTGTATGGAAAGATGATGTGCTGCGGAAACAGCTCCATAATCTTATCGAGCTGTTTCTCAGCAACATTCTGAATCAGCAGACACATCATCTCAGCTTATTTTTTGACGAAGAATGGAACCGCAAATCGCAGCGGATCTCCTACGGGCACGATATTGAAGCGGCATGGCTACTGGTGGAAGCAGCGGAGGTGCTGGGCGACAAAGCCTTACTCCGCAAGGTAGAACAGCGATCGGTATGGGTGACCGCTGCGGCTGCCGAGGGATGGCAACCCGATGGGTCGCTTATCAACGAAACCGATCCTGCCACCGGCCACACCGACTCCAACCGCGACTGGTGGGTACAGGCCGAAGCAATGGTGGGTTTCTACAATGCCTATTCCATTAGTGGCGACGAAAAATATGCTCAGCAGGTACTCGACACCTGGGAATACGTCAAACTGTACCTCATCGACCGGCAACAGGGCGAATGGTTTTGGGCAGCCAGCCCAGAAGGACAACCCGATACGGTGAACGATAAAGCCGGATTCTGGAAATGCCCGTACCACAACAGCCGCATGTGCTTCGAAGTAATGCAACGAATTAAATCCTGAAAATCATACAAAACCATGAAACACTTCGCATCAACCAGGCGCTGCTCACACCACAGCATCGCAACCCCTACAGCAGCGCCGCTCCCGAACCGGCGCCGATCCGCCGGTACATCGGAACTCACCTCCGGAAACAGATTCCGGCGGGTTTCGTTGCCTGCAATCGTCGGCTTGCTCCTGGTAATTGGCTGCTCGTTGCAGCTGCACTCCGCTCCCCACAAATCGCCGGTGGCTGTCAACGGTCAATTGCGGGTCGAAGGCACACAACTCGTGAATGAAAAAGGAACCCCTGTGATGCTACGGGGCACCAGTTTCGGCTGGCATAATTTCTGGCCGCGGTTTTACAACGAAGGCGCAGTAAGCTGGATGAGAAAAGACTGGAAGATCAACGTGGTCCGGGCCGCCATGGGAGTGGGTCCGGAAAACAGTTACCTTCAAAACCCCGAATTCGGCGAAAAATGTGTGACCGATGTTGCAGATGCCGCTATCCGGCAAGGTATTTATGTGATTATTGATTTCCACAGCCATAAAATCCACACCGAAGTTGCAGCTGAATTTTTTACCCGTATGGCTAACCGGTACAAGGACGTCCCCAATGTGATTTATGAGATCTTCAACGAGCCCGATTATTACGAATGGCCCGAAGTGAAAAACTATTCCGAAGAACTGATCCGAACCATCCGCGCCATCGATCCCGACAATATCATTCTGGTGGGTTCGCCCCATTGGGATCAGGATATCCACCTGGTAGCGGACGATCCTATCCGGGAGGTCTCCAACATTATGTACACCATGCACTTCTACGCCGGAACGCACAAACAATGGCTGCGCGACCGCACCGACGATGCAATACGAAAAGGAATCCCTATCTTTGTGTCGGAATGTGCCGGGATGGAAGCTACCGGCGATGGACCGATCGACCACCAGGAATGGAAAGCCTTCGTCGGATGGATGGAAAACCGGAACATCAGTTGGGTGGTATGGTCGGTTTCCGACAAGGATGAAACCTGTTCGATGCTTACGCCCGATGCGGCTGCAGGGGGCAACTGGAAAAAACAACAGATCAAGGAGTGGGGACAGATCAGCCGGTCGTACATCCGGGCACGCAACAACTAGGAAAAATCATTCAACCGCAGGCCAGGCCGCTGTTGTAAATCCATTTTTTATGCAGGTAAGCAATATTTTCCGCGAAGTCACACCGCTATCGTCCGAAGATTGCTTTGTGATTATTAAGCGAACGAAAAGCGAATTCACCTATCCCGTACATGTGCATCCCGAATTTGAACTCAATTTTATTGAAAATGCCAAGGGTGCACAGCGGGTAGTGGGCGATTCGCTGGAAGAAATCGACGATCTGGAACTATGCCTGATCGGCAATGAGCACCTTGAGCACGCCTGGATGAATCACAACTGCAAATCGCGGGAGATCAACGAAATCACTCTGCAGTTTCACAACAACAACTTTCTCGACAGCTTGCTGAGCAAGCGGCAGTTCCATAGTATCGGGGTGATGTTTGAAAACGCTCGTAAGGGGCTCGTATTTTCGCGACCGGTTATCGAGAGCGTACGCCCGCGACTCTACAACCTGAGCAGCAAAGAAAACGGATTCTTTTCGGTGATGGAGCTGATCAATATCCTTTTCGAACTGTCGAACGACCAGCATTCGCGCACCCTGTCGAGCAGCACGTTCATGAATCAGGACGAATCGTCGGAAAGCCGGCGCATTCAGAAGGTGATCAATTACCTGCATTCCAATTATCAAAAAGACATACACCTTGCCGATGTAGCTGCCTATGTCAACATGTCGGAGGTTTCCTTCAGCCGGTTTATGAAAAAACGAACCGGTAAAAACTACATCGAGTACCTCAACGATTTAAGGCTGGGTATCGCATCGCGACAATTAATCGACACCACACGAACCGTAGCCGAAATCAGCTACGAGTGCGGATTTACCAATTTATCGAATTTCAACCGCCTGTTTAAAAAACGCAAAGGGGTGACCCCCACGGAGTTTCGGGAAAACTATTCGCGCATGCGCATCTTAATTTAAGAGAACGGCTACCGAGAGGGAATCAATCCGGGGCGTAGTTTGTTGCTTTTATGCAAAAAAAGTATCTTTGCGTCGTATGTTAAAAATTAAGTCAATGATGCAACGAATTCTTTTAACCGCCATGGCGGTGGCTATGAGTTATATACTTACGGCACAACAGGCAACAGTACCTCTGGCAGGAAACGCATTTCAAACCGCAGGAGCACACTACGAACGAATCACCTCCGGCGGAATTGTATCGTGGCAGCATCCCGACACCGAGTTTTCGGTATACATCAACAGCCCGGAGCCGGGAACTTTCAACCTGATTCTAAAGCCATTGCAACTGCAATCCGACGCCGAAATCACCATTAGCACCGGGAAAACGGTTCGCAAAGTAGCAATAACGCAAAACCAGGAAAGCATTCCGGCCGGCAGTTTTGCATTCGCCAAAGGCTACAACCGGATCGTATTGAAAGGAATAAAAAAAAGCGGAACGCATTACGGTCGTTTCAACGAGTTGATGGTTGAAGGACCGCGAGCCGATCAGCTCAATTATATTCGTGACGACGATAACGCCCGTTTTCATTTCGGACGCCGCGGACCCTCGGTTCACCTGGCCTATCAGTTGCCCGACAACCGGAATTTCAAGTGGTTTTACAACGAAATGACGATACCCGAAGGCGAAGACCCCATCGGCTCCTATTTCATGGCTAATGGATTTGGCGAAGGCTATTTCGGTATCCAGGTGAATTCCCCCACCGAGCGACGCATCTTGTTTTCGGTGTGGAGCCCGTTCAATACCGATAATCCAAAAGACATTCCCGACGATCAGAAGATCGTGTTACTGGCCAAAGGCAGGGATGTGTACACCGGCGAATTCGGCAACGAAGGTTCGGGAGGACAAAGTTTTCTGCGCTACCCCTGGAAAGCCGGCACAAGCTACCGGTTCTTAAATTCTATCGAGCCTGATGGTAAAGGCAATACGGTATATACGGCTTATTTTTTCGATCCCCGGCAAGGCGACTGGCAACTCATCGCCCGTTTCCAACGGCCGAAAACCACTACCTGGTACAGTCACCCGCATTCGTTTCTCGAAAACTTCAGTCCCGACAACGGCTATAAAGCGCGACGTGTGTTTTTTCAGAATCAATGGGCATGCGACACTGCCGGCAACTGGGTGGAACTCACCCGGGCGCGGTTTACCGGCGACGACATTGCCCGTATTGAATACCGGCTCGACCGGGACGGGGGCCTGGACGGAAATCGCTTTTACCTGCGGAACGGAGGGTTTATCAACTATACTTCCAGGCTCAATTCGATGCACGAACGCCCGGAGCTCCGACAAAAACCGGCATTCAATCCGGCTACCGTCGAGCAAAAGCTAACCGGCCGAAACAAAAAGGCCGTCGGTATTTCCGATTTTGCAGGATGGCAGCGTATCGAACAACGGCTTATCAGTAGCGACGGCAACATTGTAATGTACGAAACCAAAGCGCAGAAAGGCGACGGGATACTGGTGGTGTACAATGCCCGGAACAGGCAATACGATACCATCCCTAATGGCTTTGCGGCCCAGATTGCGGCCAATTCGGAATTCGCTGTTTTTAAACTACGCTTGCCCGAAGATAGTTTACGTAAACTGAAACTGGCAAAAACCAAGAAAGAGGATATGCCCAGGGAGGCAATCGGCGTTTTCACCTTTGCCAACCGTCAGTTACAGCGTATCGACAGCGTGAAATCGCACCTGCTGCCCACCGAAAACGGCACCTGGCTGACTTACCTGCGCGAAGGGCCGAAAAAGAATAAAAAACCTACTTACCGGCTGGTAATCTGGGATCCTGTAAGCGACCGGAAACATACCGTCGAACAGGCCGATACTTTTGCCATTGCCTCAAAAGGAAATGCTGTGGCATTGCTTACAACTCCCGACAGCTTGAAACTGAAATCGCTGGTGATTATCCGGGCGGATGAACATCGTCCGGGTTCTACTCCGACCGGCCCAACAACAGATCTACTCCACACAACCCTTTTCGCCGCCGATACGCTCCTCACCGATTCGCTGCACATCCGCCGGCTTATGTTCGACGGCACCGGCAGCCAGCTGGCCTGGCTGGCGTCGCGCGATACCGCAAGCTCGAAAAATTTCGGCCTCTATTATTCTCCGCTTGCCCCACAAGGCAAACGCAAGCAAATTGCCAACTCAATACGGCTGATTGCCGACTCGCTCACCCCGGCGCTTCCCAAAGGCTGGACGCCTTCGGAAAACGGATCGTTGTATTTCTCTGACGATGGCAGCAAACTCTTCTTCGGAACTGCGCCCAAAGCGAAAGCGGCCGAAACCGACAGCTTGCTTGCCGAAGAAAAAGCGAAACTGGAACTATGGAGTCATACCGACAATGTCCTGAAGCCCCGGCAGCTCAAACAGGAAGCGCAGAAAAAACGTCAAACGTTCCTGGCTGTGTACCGCGTAACCGATAATAAAGTGGTGCAACTGGCCGATTCGGTGGTAGAATCGATACGGTTGATGCACCGGAACAATGGCGAGCTGGCCATCGGAACCGACCGGAAGCCGCACGAGCGGAGCATCACCTGGAGCTCGCGTATGCTCACCGATTATTACCTGGTTGATTTGAAAACCGGACGCAAATCGACCCTGTTGAAGGGCGGACAACAGCTGCAACTCTCGCCTTCGGGACTCTTTGCAGCCTGGTTTGATCCCGACCGGCGGCACTACTATACCCGCGAACTCGCCACTGGCGCCACACAGGCTATCGGCACCTCGCTCAATGTGGCGCTGACCGACGAATTACACGATACTCCCGACGACCCGTCGCCTTATGGGATAGCCGGCTGGACCCGTAACGACCAGCACCTGGTGGTGTACGACCGCTACGACCTGTGGTTGCTCGATCCGCGCGGTAAAGCTGCACCGGTGAACCTTACCAATGGCAGAGACCGGCAACAGCGTTACCGGTATATTCCGACCGATGCGAAAAAAGCAACCATCGACCTGCAGGAGCCGCTGTTGCTTTCGATGGTGAACGAACACAATTACGATGAAGGCTTTGCCGCGCTCAGTATCGTGTCAACTTCACCAAAAGCAGGAAAAGCTTCCAACCAGCCGGGAACATGGGCCGGCAACCTCAGCCCTCTCATCGCCGGGCAATGGTCGGCAGGGAGCGTCATAAAAGCCGACAACAGCGATGCGCTGCTGTGGTCGCGGCAAACAGTCGACCGTTTTCCGGAGGTGGAACTCAGTAGCCTGAGTTTCGGCGAAACAACGGTGGTATCGGCTACCAACCGGCAACAGGCCGGATTTGTATGGCCCACGGTGGAACTGGTAAAATGGAATTCGTTTGCCGGCGACAGTCTACGGGGGTTGCTCTATAAACCCGAAAATTTCGATCCGGCCAAAAAATATCCCATGGTAGTGTATTTCTACGAGCGGAGTTCCGACACCTACCACCGCTACAATTACCCGCAACCCAGCCGGTCGATCATCAGCATACCGTTCTATGTGAGTAACGAATACCTCGTTTTCGTGCCCGACATTGTATATACCACGGGTTATCCGGGAAAAAATGCCTACGATGCCATCGTGAGTGGAGTGCAGAGCTTACTCCACACGAGGGACTATATCGACGAAAAAGCGTTGGGATTACAGGGGCAGAGCTGGGGAGGTTATCAGATTGCTTACCTGATTACGCAAACCGATATGTTTGCTGCTGCCATGGCGGGGGCGCCGGTGAGCAATATGACCAGTGCTTATGGCGGCATACGTTGGGGAACCGGTATGAGCCGTATGTTTCAATACGAAAATACGCAAAGCCGAATTGGCGGGACACTTTGGGAGCGTCCGCTCTTGTATATCGAAAATTCGCCGCTGTTTCATGCTCCCCGGGTCAATACTCCCCTGCTCATGATGCACAACGACAACGACGGGGCAGTACCCTGGTACCAGGGAATTGAATATTTCATGGCCCTGTACCGCCTGGGCAAACCGGTATGGATGCTGAATTACAATGGGATGGATCACAACATCGAAGCAAAATACTGGGCCAACCGAATCGATCTGAGCACCAAAATGTTCGGTTTCTTCAATTATTACCTGAAGAAGCAGGAGCAGCCGCAGTGGATGAAGTAATGCCATAATCGAACCAGCGTTCTGTCTTGATAGCACGGAACACTGGTTCGGGCAACATCTGCCGAAGGGCCGTATCGTCAGCCTCTTCAATAAGCCGGGTGATTTCGGCGGTATGAATCTTTAAATTCGAAGTCGAAACACTGCGTAAAATTAATATCTTACCCGTAGCGATCAGGTATTGCCAAAGCAGACGAACCGGCATAGGAAAGCGTTCGTCGGCAGGATACTCCAGGTTGCCATTGTCATCGAGCGAGGGGTAAAGGTATATCTTGACATTCTCCTGAAAAAGCGCTCCCATAGCCTCCAGCAAACCTCCTTTTAAATCGGAATACTGTCCGGGTTCCAGGATACGCATGAAAGTCGGCAGCCCCACCACCATGCGAAGCTTTATAAGCTTAAACTGCCTGAAATAACGCACCAGCCCGGAGTAACGCTGAAACCGCGACACCATTACACTTTGTCCCATCAGGTTGAGCAATTCGACCCGGTGCAGGAAGTCCTTTTCATTTACCTGTTCGCCCTGCATCAGATAATTCAACGATATCTCGCAAAAAGCCAGGGTGTTGTCGGGACGATAATCTTCGTCGCGCTTAAAAATCTCCAGGCTATCGTCAATAAACTCCATCCCCAACTTATTGATGGGACGGAAATACCCCCTGATGAGCAATACATTTTTCTTGTAAAGCAAATCGCCCGGCTGCTGAATCATTCCCGACGGGTCGAACATGATGGCCGGAGTCATGGCATTGCTTACCAGCATCAGATTGAGCAGGCGATTGTCGACCCAGGTCATATCGGGTCCTTCGGTATATACATAATCCACTTCCACCCGGTCGGTATCGAGGTTGTCGAGCAATCCCAGCAGGATGTTGCGCGGATCGTCGAGTTCAAAAAGTCCTCCGTAAATCAGATTGATTCCCAGCGCACCCAGCGTATACTGCTGGAGTAAAGTATCGTTTTCGTGTAACTTTATATGAACAAAAATCAGATTGGGCCGGTAACGGTCCGACCCCTCCACTGCGATCCCCAACCATCCGTTACCCTGATTGGTTTTCGTATAATTCAATGTTTCGACCGTATTGGCAAAAGCAAAAAAGCGCTGCGGATTCTTCCCGTCCAGAATGGTGATCAGCTCGTTGTATTCCGACAGCACCATCTTCCGAAGCCTTTCCTCGGCCACATAGCGCGACGGTTTTCCCTCGTTGTAAAAATGATCGCTGAATAACTTATCGTAAGCCGAAATCGATTTGGCAACCGTATTGGAAGCTCCACCGGCCTGGAACAAATGACGAGCAGTCTCCTGTCCGCCGCCGATTTCGGCTATGGTGCCGTAATATTGCGATTCGATATTGATCCTAACCGACTTTTCCTTTGTACTTAACTTCTTACTCATCAATAGTTGTATGAATTAACGTGAGTCCGATATAGAAATGACCAGCACAACTCTTCGATAATTACTGAAATATACATAAATTTCCTCACTATGCCAGCCATGAACGAAATTAGCGATTGATGTATGCGGTTTTAGCACATAACAAAAAATTATATAGCGATATATTTTTTTGACAATCAGCAAAATAACTGTTTTTTTATATGATAAGCGCCTCGAAACATCACCTGCTTACCTCTGACTATCAATCAGTTACAGAGAATTCACAAATCTCAAGGTCTCGCACAAAAGTAGTGAATTAACCTCAGTTTTAATTGAACACTTCGGAAAAAGTTTAAATTTAGCCCGAATAAAGTTCATAGGTTTGTTTCTTTACGCTCTTTGCAAGGTTCAGGCCGTTTGTGTTGAAAAGCTCGATTGCAGTCGACAGGCCGAATTGGAAGTTTGGCTGGCATTCATTGTTTTTATAAAATCGTCTGGTAACATTATCGACAATTTACTGTTTCTGTAGGCTTTTGTATTCCTCGTTATTATAATGTTAATTTCCAAACCTAATGCTTGCAGAATAACTCTTTTGCCAGTTATCAATACTTCTAAAAAAGAAATCAGCATTCCATCCGTGTCAATGCTGACCTGTAACATTATTAATATTGTAAGTGCGTTACCGGTGGTTCTAACAGCAACAGATCATCGGCATCCATTCTCGCTATAAATTATCCTTTCTACAACTCATTTATAGCAATATGTGAATAAAGTCGTCGAGTTTACTCTGCACTTTTAACTCCTGACTTACATGGGAGTATTTGTCAAGAAGAAAACCTTCCATCTTCTCCTCAATCGACCCGACATCCTCAGGATCGAACGTGATGGGATTGGTTAACACATTATGCGTATAAGGTAAATCGGACGAAATCACTGTTATTCCGCATTGCTGAGCTTCGATCAATGGAAGAGCAATCGTTTCGGCAAGAGAAGGAAATACCATGGCCCTGGAGGAGTGATATACATGAATGATATGTTCATAATGTATATGTCCCAGATTGGTTATCACCGTTCGTTGGAACTTATTATTGATACGTTCGATACGATTTTGCAATTCGCGATGAGCCAACCGCCCGTCCAATGTCACCACCAGGGTGAAAGTATAACGGGCCGACAGCGATTCTACTGCATCCAATAATCGTCCGAGGTTTTTGTGAGGTTCGCCACTCCCTATACTACAAAAGTCATAGCGCTTCGTCAACTCCAGCTGGTGCATGTCTCTAAAAAAGGGGTATACTCGTGCATTGATACCCAGGTTTTTTTGTAGTATCTGTTGCACAGGCACTGTCTGACATACTACATCGCTTACATTGTGTGAGAAATTCTTGATCAGATGAAAATACACAAATTTTTTGATATTGTATACCAGGGTGATCTGGCTTGTGAATCGCGGCGTTTCGAACAACAGATAGTTCTGGGCATACAATACCGATTGTTCGTTACGAACAAATGGAGGCAGATTACAGAAAAACAACACATTTGAACGTTTCCTGAAGTAGCGAAAAAGCGTACTGATGGAGTTTGTCTTCACTAATCTGACCTGTCGATAGTTCCTGGCCCGGATCTTTTCAAATACATCGCGATAACCCACATACACTTCCGTTGCGATACGATTGGTTTCGCAATAATCCAGAATTTGTTCCAATAAAACATACCCGCCACCAAAGTAAGTATGTGAAGCTTCAATAATCATCTTTAATACAAGGTATTAATTATTATCAACATGTATTGTCGCAGTACCGGCGCTCCTGGCAAGGAGCACCTCGATGTTACTGTTCATAACCGCTTCCAATTCGACACGACCAAGCAGCCTGGCAACTTTTTTCTTAAAGCGATGTTCGAAAAGCATGCGATTCCGTATTTTTCTTTCGTTAAAATTATATTTTTCACAGTAATAACTCAGCGAGTCCAACAAATGGCGATAGGCTTTGGCTGTAAATCCGACCCGCTCGTCGATCAGGTGCAGGTAGCTGTAACCGGCTATAAACTGTATCGAGTAAGCACGTTCGCGGATGCGGTGAGAGATATCGGCTTCTTCCATGTATAAAAAAATAGCCTCGTCAAATCCACCGGCATCCCAAAACTTCTGTCGATCGAAAAACACAAATGCTCCTGATAAAAAGAAATAGCGGGGGTTAAACCGATTCATGCGGTTGGCGACACGCTCGACAAAGGAACGAAGCAACGGAAAATAAAACTCCGGATTCAGGTAATAACTAATACTTTGATTCCCTATTTGTTTGAATCCCAGCATTGCCAACGTATTTTTTGATTTAAATTCTTCGACAGCTCGCTTAAATAATGGTTTATGCAACCGGATGTCCGGATTCATGACAGCCACTACTTTCCCGCTGGCCTGTTTAATTCCTGCATTATTACCGCCTCCATAGCCTCTGTTGCAGTCATTCCGGATAAACTTAACCGGTTTTCCGGCGAATTGAACCAGCAATTCCCGCATAGCTAAGGCTTCGTCAAGCGGACTATTTTCGACTACGATTACCTCTAATTCATCGTCGGGCAAATCGTTAAAATCGAAAATCGACTGCACACATTCGCGCATCATCTCTCGCGAATAATAGGATACTATAATAACCGATAATTCCATTTTAATATTAATAGCTATGTCAGGGATTTAACAAAAGCCGTATCACTATATTCGATTGAAGCATCTCGCTTACCATTTCAGTGACGTTACTACTCGTTATTTCCATCGACAATATGTAGTAATAGAACATATAGGCCAGAAAATAGGCTGTTCCTATACCAGCAAGTGTAAAATTCTGCCGGCGCTCGTTGTATCGGGCTATGTACAACAACAACATAATCTGGAAGATGGCCGACGGGATAATAAACCGTTGACCGACAACCTGCCGCTCAAGAGAAATTCCGATAAAGGTAATCGAAATAATCATAAAGCGGTAAAGATACTGGAATTTTTTGTCTTGTAACAACGATGGATACTCCGAAATCTTTCTCTTGGCATATAAATGAATGAGAAAGAACGAAATAAACCAGGGTAAAAATGAAAATAATCCGCCCAGCAAACTCGATTCATGTTCTGCCGATGCCAGATACGTGAGAAAAACAATGTCTTGCGTTTCGTCGGTCAGGAAAAACGAGGAAATAAAATAGATGATCACGATCAATGACAGAAAAAGGGCCACCCTCCGGATGAGTACCTCCACATCGACCGTAAAGAAATAGATAAAAGGCAGGAGAAACAGCAGGGAGGCATGATTCAATACAGCAAAAACCATAAAAAAAAGAGCCATTCGTCGCTTATTCTCAACAAACCAATAGTAAAACGCCAGGCTCATTGCATAGTACCCCATAAAAAATCGTATCTGCGTGGAGTAAAACAAATATACAACGGCCAGATAAAGCACTACTACCAACAGGATCTGATCGGTAAATTTGCTGATGAGCATAATCATGAGAACGGTATAGGTGGCCACAAAAAAGATGTGGACGAACTGGTAACCTCTGTCGGCCGGCAATACATTGTGAACAAAGAAATTAAAAAACACGTCGCGACCGATATCCTTTTCGATCCAGGCTTCGTACCCTACCCAGTCGGGGGTATAGGTCAGTAGCCCCGATGCTATAAAAACCAGCGAAAACGAAAGCACATAACCAATCCAGTTGTGTTTGAAGGCCACCCTTGCCAGATTGGAGAAAAACAACCCGGCAATTATTAACAATATGATCAGAAGCGTTTCCATCAGATATAGTTCAACATTCGTATCACGCGGCTAAGCAGCGACTCACGTTTTAGTCCGAGCCCTTTCGACCACTGTGTTCCAATTTCAACATGATCGATATAATATTGTTCTTCGGCGGTGAGCTGCATACTGTTGTTGTACCAGGGCAGGTGACGGGCCTCGTACGGAGCGCCGGTACGAATCATTTTATAGCCTCCTACCGTACTTATAAGAGCATAAGGCCGATGCAGGGCAAAGGTAGTGTCGATGGGCGCTTCGTACAAACCATCGCCCAGGGGTTTGGAAAAATAGCCGCCCTCAAGGGCCAGAATTTTTTCCCGGTCGGCAAAATGCTCCGGCAAATCGTCAATTTTCAGCGAAAAACCTACTTTCTGTACATCGTGGTGATGTTGAAGCAGGCTCAGAAAGTGCTTCATAAAATCGGCCGGACAGTTGTCGGCCGGAACCACATCCGAATCGGTATACACAAAATAACCTTTCCGGATTTTCTTGTATAACGGAATTTTTTCGAGCGCATTGTAGCCATAGTTACCGCCGAGCCTAATCACCGGGTAGGGTAAGGTCCGGTAGTATTCGAGCAACGGGGGCCACGACGATTGATTATCGAGAATGTAGATATTTCGGTATCCGTTCGTCTCCAACGAATCGATTAATTGCCTTAAGGTCGTGTGGCGGTTTCGGTTGTTGATCACGATAGGGATGGAACGAAAATCATCTACTTTCACCTTCAGGCTTTTTGCCACGCTCCGCCGGCGCAACCACTCGTACATTCCTGCACTGATCCGCCGGTACAGCTGTTCGGGAAAATCGCGCCGGGCGACATACGCTATCGGTTTGAAAATCGCCCCGAAATATTCACGCAAGGTGATCCCGGCCATAATACGATACTGCATAGCCCAATGCGGTACGATGAGCACGCAACTGAGCCCGGCCAGCGCTACCGCTACAGCGTTGATCCCCAAGGGAGCCATAAGAAAAACCACCAGTGGGGTCAGAGCCGCCTGTACCAGTGTCCAACGCAAACCGATGTTGGTGCGGCCCGTGGCAATCTGAAGGCTTCCCGAAGGCGAATACAAGGACTGAAAAGCAAACGAAACCGACAAAAAAGCCAGGATAACCCAGCCTGCACTATAGTCCTGCCCGTACAGCACATACAAGATCGGTTTCGAACACAACGCGATAATAAGATAAACCGGAAAAACAACCGTCACGATGATCGATACCGATTTGAGTGTAAGCGCCTTTACCCGCTCTGCTTCGGCCTGAACCGACGATAATACCGGATTCAGCACGTTCAGCATGACCGGATTCAGGATATTAAACATCTTGACTACCAACTGCTTTGCCAACGAATACAAGCCCAGCACCTCGGTTCCCAGCAGCTTCCCGATGACCAGGGTATCCGATTCGCGCGAAAAAAAATCCATGAGGTTACTCCCCATGTTATACGATCCTATTTTTAAGAATGCATAGGTTTCGCTGATCCGGAAGCGTGGTGCCAAAGGATAGGATCGAACATTGCTCACCAACAGCCAGCCATTTGCCACCAGATTAACACTGATAAGCGAAAATACGAGGCTATACACCCCGGCACCTGCAAGAGCCGTTGCCACTGCAACGAGTAAACCGCAAAAAATGGAAACCAGGTCGGCTTTGGCAATGGTGCTGAACTTAAAGTCTTTTTGCAACACCATGCGATGCTGGCGCCCTGCGGCATTCAAAAGCACGATAACCCCCAGCAGGGGAATAAGACGAACCAGTTCCTCCTCGTGGTAAAATTGTGCAACAAACGGACTGGCCGCTATCAGCAACAGGTACACCACGACGGAAACGAGCAGGGTAAACCAATACAGACTGCTGTACTCCCCGGCAGTAGCCTTCTGACGGTGTAAGAGCGCCGAACCCAACCCCATATCGACGAAAATGGTGGCAAAGTTCACCACCATCAGGGTTAATGCCATGAGTCCAAAGGCCTCGCGCGGTAACAGACGCGTCAGGATCACAATTTGAAGCACCTGAAACACCGACTGCCCGACTGTGCCCACGGTAGTCCACTTCAAACCCGACAGCGTTGTTTTTCTCAGATCAGTCACTCTGTCGTATTATTTCTTTTTGGTACCTGCTACCTGGTCGTTGCCGTAAGCATAGCCATAGCCATAACCGTAGCGACGATAGTAGGCATATTTATGCGATTCGAAATCGACATCGTTCACTACCAGGTAAATGCGGCGAAGCGAACCTTCGGCATTCAACCGGTTTACAAATTCGATATTTCGGGTATCGGAGTATTCCGAACGGCACACGAAGAGGCACATATCGGCCACCCGATCCACCAGATAGGTGTCGGATACCGCACCTACCGGCGAAGTATCGAGCACTATGTAATCATATTCCTCGCGCAACTGTTCAAACAACTTATCGAACCGTTCGTTGATAATGAGCTCATTGGGATTGGGCGGGATAATACCTGCCGGCAGCACATGTAAATTGGGATACTGATCGGTTGTATCCAACAACTCGTGATAATCGCTCACCTGACCTGCAAGGTAGGAAGTTACTCCTTCTTTCGAGCTGAGATTCAATACCTTAGCCACCATGGGCTTGCGCAGATCGAGCCCTACCAGCACCACCTTCTTATCGAGCAGCGAAAGGGTGATAGCCAGATTGATACTCACGAAGGTTTTTCCCTCTCCGGGTTGAGTCGACGTGACGAGGATGACCTTTTCGTTCTCGCCGCTTAGTACAAACTGAAGCTTGGCGCGCAACAGGCGGAATAGTTCGGCATTTGCAATTTCGTTGGAACGATGATCGAACACGGGTTCGGCATTTTTGTTGTGCGACAGTTCGAGCAACAGGGGCAGATTGGTCAGTCGCTCAACATCCACGCGGTTGCGTATGGTGGTATTCATTAAATTGCGGAAGAAAATGATACTCACCGGGAAAATGAGTCCCAGCATCATAAACACCGTAAAAACCACCACCGTACGCGGCGCTACTTTCTTTGCCTCGTCGGGCTCGTTGAGCAGCCGGGCTTTATTGGTAGCAATAGCCATACTCATATGGGCTTCTTCGCCCTTTTGAAGCAGGAACACATACAAGGCCTCTTTCACCTGCTGCTGGCGCTTGATTTCGACGAATTCGCGTTCCTGGCGGGGGATGGAACGCAAGCGGCCTCTGAACTGCTGGTTTTGATCCTCGAGTTTACGGGCGCTCATCTGGAAGCCGCGTTTCGAATTGGTGATGCCGACCAGGATGGCGCTGTGAGCCTCCTCGATCTGGCGATTAAGGGTTACCAGCACCGGGTTTTTATCGGAAGTGCCTTCTTCAATTTTTTTACGACTGAGTAGTAATAAATTATATTCGTTGATCACATTCATTAACCCGCGGTCGCTAAGGCCCAGATCGGGGATGAGCTGGTTTTTATTCGACGGATTTTTCACAAACTGCTCCATGTATTCGATCAGCTGAAGCTGAATTTCGGCTTCCAGGTAATTTTCGGTAAAACGAAGGTTGTTCGAGAGCAATAACTCAGCATCCGACTCAATATTGGTCATTTCGTTGGTTTGCTTGTAATCCTCTATCTTTTGTTCGACAACCGACAATTCGTTGGTAAGCAAATCGAGGCGGTTTTTAATAAATACCGAAGTAAACGCAGCCGATTGGGTGATCTGCTCCACGGCATCGCGATTGTACAGGCGTATTAAGGTGGTAAGTACATCCTGACCGCGCTGAATATTGTTTGCCCGGAAGCTCAGGCGGATTTCGTCGGCATTTTTATCGATTTCCGATTTAATACCTACATTGGCCAGCCAGATGGCGGTGGTGGTAGGATTCTCGATGGTAACATAGGTTGTGTGATCGGCAAATGGCGAATCGGGCACTTTAACAACGGTGATCGGCCCTGCAGGCGAAGCAATAGTGGCCGGAAAATCGTGAATCAGTTCACTGAAATGTTCCTGATCGTATTTTCCGGTAAGCTGAAAACCTCCGTTCTTACGGTGAATAGTGAGGTACAGCTGCGATTTCAGTTGAACATACATCGCACTGTCGAGCGTTACCCGGAAGGGCGAATCCTTGTACATATCCTCTTTGTGCAAACTTACTTTACGCGAATAGGTAGTATGTAAATCGAGTTCGCTTACCACCCGTTTCATGAGGTGCGTCGATTTCAGCACTTTTTCCTCGTTGGTAGCCAATTTGGTATTTGTATTCAATCCCACTTGCTTCAATTCGTTCAGGATCGAAAGTTCGTTCATCTGGTTTTTAGGATCAATAATGAGCACCGAAGCCTTAAATTCATAAATACTGGGCTGGGTCATGATATAAACTCCCGCGGCAACCAGGGCCACTACCATGGCCGCAACGATCCATTTCCAGTAAATAAGATACGATTCGATGATCTCCCGGAGATCGGAGATTTCTTTTACTCTTGGCTGTTGAGGCTGCTGTTGCGAAAAGCCGTTCGTAGCATTTTCTTGATTCATAACCATTGTGTTTATTCGAAAAGCAAAGCTTGGTCAGTCACACCAGCACCCAACCAAGACACTGCATTTCAAGCATATACATACAAAAAACGGAAGATACAGCTGATACGCAGACATCTTCCTGTTTGTATGATCATTATTTTAATATATTTACTAAAAGCGATGTTAACGATATCAATGTTCCAACGACCGAAATCGAAAGGGTTTCGGCCGAACCGATACTCGACGAACGGGCTTTGGGTTCGTTGGGCTCCACGTACAGCGCGTCGTTCTGCTGCAGATAATACCAGGGAGAATTGATGAGGTTTTCGTTGCGTAAGTCCAACCGGATCATTTCGCGACGGCCTCCCGATTCACGAATCAGTAATACATTATCGCGACGGCCATACACGGTGAGATCGCCGGCCAGCGACAGGGCTTCCACTATCGAAATACGTTCGTTATCAATCACATAGGAGCCGGGCCTATTCACTTCTCCCAACACCGAAATTTTAAAATTCCCCATTCGTACCAGTACGATGGGTTCATCCTTGATATATTCGGGATGGATGGCATCGAACAGCATCGTGGTAACTTCGTTTTTGGTTTTACCGATCACCTTCAGTTTTCCCAGGATCGGGAACTGGATATAACCCTGATTATCGACCAGGTAGTTCTGAATACTTACCCCGTACGAAACATTGCTACCTCCCGAAAAGGTATAACTATTCGTATTATTGGAGGGCAACAAGGGTAAATTGAAAGGAACGGCCGCTTCGGGTGTTCGCGAGTTAACCGTGATGATCAGAATATCGCCCGACCGCACAACCGGCTCCGGTACAGGATACTCCTTTGCATCGGCTACTGTACCGGGCACCGGGCGGAAATAGGCAACCTTTTCGTTCGACTTGCATCCCACCAGTATCGCAACCAGTACCACAAAATAAATTAGTTTCTTCACGCTATTAAATTATATGAACTTTATATCCCAGTCTGTAACGAAAAGACCGGTGTTTTATTGTCCTTATCAGTGACCTCCACCTTTCGACATCACTACGACTCCTCTCCAGATGACGTACAAGTCGGTCATTAGTAACCGGAAGGGTGAATAATGAAGATAACGTCGTACATATTCGTATTCAAACTCAGGCTTTCCGAAGTCGGGTGTGCCTTTCCGGACATGACCGTATCCCAGCAATCCTCCCCTGATAAGCTTGCGGGTTACATTACCCTGTGCAAGGTCGCGCTCGTAGTGGTGTATAGCCAGCGGACGGGGCCCCACGAGCGACATATCGCCGGTAAGAACCATATAGAACTGAGGAATCTCGTCGAGGTAAAATTTCTTCACAAAAGCCCCGAGGTGGGTACGTGCTTCGGGCATCCATTCTTTCTGGTAGGCATGCCAATCGCCTTTTGCCTGCAGTTCTTTATCGATATATTTTTCCTTGATCAGGCGGATTTTCCATTTCTTGATCACTTTACCTCCGCTCACCGCGTTGTAGTAAAAAAACAACGGACCTTTATTCTCCGGCACAATAAGCCCTTCAATAAAATTGATGAGCAGTAATAAAACGATGACGGGCAAACAAAAGGTCAAAATCACAAAAGCCACCAGTTTATCGAAAATCAATTTCGGCAGCGGAACCTTCAGAGGTTCGGTCAACTCAAATATTTCTTTGTATTTCCTCCGGATTTCATCGGTAGGAGGCGTATAAGGAAAGGCTTCAACAGGTTCTGAAAGCGTAGTATTTGTAGTCATATTTATGTAATATTGTTTAAAATTCAGGCAAAGATACTATATTTCATCAACAATACGGGCGTATTAATGATAAAATATCATCACTGTAACATGGCTTCGATCTTACCGGTCCAGGATGCTTTTTCGGCAGCGGAAAGGAAGCTTGCTTCGAAGGAATTGACGGCCAATTGTCCGATTTCGTCGATGCTCAGTTCGAGCGCTTCTGCTATGGCTTCGTAGTTTTCGTTGAGGTAACCGCCAAAATAGGCCGGATCGTCGGAGTTAACAGTCACCAACATGCCACGCTCCATCATTCGCTTCAAGGGATGCTGCCGCAAATCGCTCACCACCTGCAACTTTAAATTCGACAACGGACAAAGCGTCAGCGCAATTTTCCTGCGGATCAGCTCGGCCACCAGCCGGTCATCTTCCATCGACCGGTTGCCATGATCGAGCCGGTCGACGCCCAGCAGGTCGATAGCTTCCCATACGTAAGCCGGGGGACCTTCTTCGCCGGCATGGGCCAGTGTTTTAAGTCCTTCGGCACGTGCCCGTTCAAACACCCGTTTGAATTTCACCGGCGGATGCCCCAATTCCGACGAATCGAGACCTACACCGATAAAATACTGTTTAAAAGGTAAAGCTTCGTCCAGGGTGCGCAGCGCACTTTCCTCCGACAGATGGCGCAGGATACTAAGTATCAAACCCGAACTAAGTCCGTACTGCTCACGCACATCGTCCATGGCACGGGTAATGCCCTTGAGCACAGTTTCGAAAGCCACGCCCCGGTCGGTATGGGTCTGAGGATCGAAGAAGATCTCGGCATGTACGACCCCCTGTGCATGAATGCGATCGAAATAAGCCCGTGTTAAATCGTAAAAATCCTGTTCATAGAGCAGCACGCCTGCACCCGCATAATAAATATCCAGAAACTCCTGTAAATTTGCAAACTGATACGCCTGCTTCAACTCATCCACCGAAGCATACTCCAGTTGAATATTGTTGCGATGTGCGATAGCGAACATCAATTCGGGTTCGAAGGTACCCTCGATATGAAGGTGAAGTTCGGCCTTAGGCACACGATGAATAAACTCTTTTTTAGTCATAACCCTCACTTATAAACGTCCGTCGCTTTCGGGAAGAAATCCCTTCACATCATAAACAACCGAATTTTCACGCTGTAAAGCTGCGATATCCAGTTGGCGGAAACCGGCATGTGCCACGGCCAGCACCACTGCATCAAACTGTCCGGCAGGCAGCTCACGGCTAGTGGTAACCCCGTACTCGTGCATCACTTCGGCCGGATCGGCCCAGGGATCGTAGATCGTTACCGCCACATTGTATTCCTGCAAAGCCTTAACAATATCGATTACTTTGGTATTACGCACATCGGGACAATTTTCCTTGAACGTGAACCCAAGTATCAGCAATTTCGAATCGACGACCAAAATCCGTTTTTTCAGCATCAACTTAATTACTTCATTGGCAACATATTCGCCCATGCCGTCGTTCATGCGCCTTCCGGCCAGAATAATCTCAGGATTATACCCCAGCCGCTGGGCCGCCTGCGCCAGGTAATAAGGATCCACTCCGATGCAATGTCCTCCCACCAGCCCGGGCTTGAAAGGAAGGAAATTCCACTTGGTACCTGCTGCTTCGAGCACCGCATGCGTATCGATCTTCATTTTGTTAAAAATCTTTGAAAGCTCGTTTACAAACGCGATATTAATATCGCGTTGCGAATTCTCGATCACCTTCGCGGCTTCGGCCACTTTGATGGAAGGAGCCAGATGGGTGCCGGCAATTATCACCGAAGCATATACATTATCCACGATCCGGCCTGTTTCCGGAGTCGATCCCGAAGTTACCTTTTTAATTTTCTCTACCGTATGCTCTTTATCACCCGGATTGATGCGTTCGGGACTATAGCCGGCAAAAAAGTCGGTATTCAGGGTAAGTCCCGAAATCTTCTCAACGATGGGAATACATTCGTCTTCGGTAACACCCGGATATACCGTCGATTCATACACCACGATATCGTTTTTTGCAATCACTTTCCCCACTGTCGCGCTGGCTTTGTAAAGCGGAGTAAGATCGGGATTATTGTTGACGTCGACCGGTGTCGGCACCGTAACGACATAAAAATTACAATCGCGTATCTGCTCCGGATCGTCGGTACATAGGAAACCATGGGTATCGATGGCTTCTTGCAGCAACGCATCCTCCACTTCAAGCGTCGAGTCGTGTCCCTGCATCAACTCCGCGATCCGGCGTTTATTGATATCGAATCCTACCGTAGGATATTTTGTCGAAAACAAACGGGCCAGCGGCAGGCCGACATAGCCCAGGCCGATAACCGCAATTTTTATAGTATCCATATTTTAAATTGTTAATGATTAAACGAACCAACATACCATTTGATAGCCTCCCGCAATCCTTCTGCGAGGGTATGGGTCGGGCGGTAACCCAACAACCGCCGGGCTTTATCGACCGAAGCCAGCGAATGAGGTATATCGCCGACCCGTTCGGGCCCGTGCACTACCGTCACACCGGCGATGGCGGGATCGTATTCCTGAAGAATCTCCTTCAGGTACCCGACTAATTGCAGCAAGGTATTCCGTTCGCCCACCGCCGTATTGTACACCGTATTGACGGCATCGGGATTGGTGGTAGTCATCGCCAGCCAGTTCATCTGCAACACATTGTCGATATAGGTGAAATCGCGCGAATATTCGCCGGTTCCGTTGATCCGGGGCGACGCGTGATTAATCAGCTGCTTCACAAAAAGAGGAATAACGGCGGCATAGGCTCCATCGGGATCCTGCCGGCGGCCAAACACATTGAAGTAACGCAAGCCGATGCACTCCATTCCATAGGTTTTGCAAAACACATCGGCATATAGTTCATTTACATATTTGGTGACGGCATAGGGCGAAAGTGGCCGTCCGATCACCTCTTCCACCTTGGGCAATGTTTCCGAATCGCCATAGGTCGACGAGCTGGCTGCATATACAAATCGTTGTACGCCTGCGTCGCGGGAGGCTACCAGCATATTCAGAAAACCTCCGATATTGACTTCGTTGGTGGTGATCGGATCGTTGATGGAGCGAGGCACCGATCCCAATGCCGCCTGATGCAGCACGTAGCGTACCCCTTCAACCGCCTCGCGGCAGGTATCGATCGAACGAATATCGCCTTCGATCAACCTAAATGAAGAATGTGCCATCAATGCCGAGATATTCGAGCGGCGACCGGTTGCAAAATTATCCAGACAAACCACGCGATATCCTTTTCCGAGAAGCATTTCGCACAGGTTCGACCCGATAAATCCCGCACCTCCGGTAACTAATACAGAGTGGGTTGAATTCATGTGTTCAGTAATAAAACATGCAAAAATAAGCACTTTTTACGAGTAATCGGACATTAAAGTCGTACAAAATGCGGGTTATATGCATTACTTACAGTTTATCAGTTCTTTAAGTGCGGCAGGCACGAATACCGACGGAGGAAAAACACGCATAATCGTGCATTCTTCGCGAAAGGAAGTGGAGTTTTCGAGAAATTTTAAAATGCGGGGAGCCGGCACCCGCGTAAACAAGGTTTCCATCATATCGGCAAAGCTTATGTTGCGATTGCGAACCACCCGCAGCAACGTGGCATCGTACCAGCGGAACCGGCCATACAGCAAGCGTTTTTTGGTTACCGGAAACATATTGTTCCGGAGCAATGCGAGCACCTCGTCGCATTGCCGCTGAATAAACTGAAAAGCATAACCGCTGCCGGGTTTCAGGCAACCGGCAGCAATACCGATGTGTACGATACGCCGGTGGTAATGACGGGCATGATAGCGACAGCTGAGCGGTAATACTCCGCTTTCTTCTCCCGTAACATCATAGGTAGCTATGCCCAGCACATTGCTTAAATAGTTTTCGATGACCGACAGGTAGTTACCCTGCTTCATGATGCGTGACCCGATGAGGGTATATTCCACCAGGGCCTCGCGCCGGCCTACGGGCAACACATACATAAAAGCAGCTCCTTCCTGCTGAGGCACCCTGAAATCCATCAGCACCGGCTGCTGAGTATCAAAACAATCGACAGGAGTAGTTACCCTCCATCCGCGGAAATGCATTTGCTGGCTGCGCGGGCGGCGGGGTTGAAAAAGCGGCGTCGAATTAAAAACGTACGAACACTGGTATGCACTTCCGGCAGTCCGAATCTGTACCTGCTTCTTGTGAACCGACATGTTCGTGATCGTTTCGTAGCGAAACACAACATTGGGAAAGCCGGCTGCCAACTCGAGCACATGCCGGTAGAAATCGATTCCGGCAATCATCTTATACCGGTAGGGGGCTATCGTCAAGGTATTCGACATCCGGCCGGAACACACGGCGAGCCGGTCCCAGCTGCGATGAACAATGGATTCAAAAGCACCTTCGCCCCGCTCCCAATAACACCAGGTGCGATCGTTGGTATTCTTTTGCCGTTTGTCGAGCACCAGGATATTTTGCCGGCTCAGCACAGGATCCTGCAACAACCGATACAGTAAACTTAAACCGGCACAGCCGGCACCAGCTATCACTATGTCGTAGGTCCTCATTCCCGTAACTTAATTATTAACCGCAAAAAGCCGGACAAATCTACAAAAAAGAGTCGACAAGTACGCCTGTCGACCCTGTTTTTTTAACATCCGGATGTAAAAATAGTATGCGTGCAGTTTAACCGAGGTAAGTAGCCACCACCCGGCGGATGCCTTCTTCCAGCGAAACCGAGGGCTGCCATCCCAAGGAATGCAACCTACTTACATCAAGCAATTTGCGCGGAGTTCCGTCGGGTTTGTCCGAGTCCCAGTTGATCGTACCCTTGTAACCGGTAATCTTCCGCACCAACGATGCCAGATCGCGGATGCTGATATCCTCACCGCAACCGGCGTTCACATGCGAAGGCGTTGTATCGGGCGCATCGTAATTGAGTAACAAAAATACCGAAGCATCGGCCATATCGTCTACGTGCAGGAATTCGCGCATGGGTGAGCCGGTGCCCCAAAGGCGAACAGAACCATTGGCAATACCGTATTTTGCAAGTACGCCGACAATCGCCTCGTCGGAAGCACTGCCGTCGACGCCTTCCACCGGCCGACGGTCGAAGTCGCGACGAACAGCCTGCATATCGCCGGCAATCAGGTAATTACCCAGCACCATTTTCCGGATAAGCGCCGGCAGCACGTGCGACTTTTCGAGGTCGTAGTTGTCGTTTTGCCCGTATAAATTCGTAGGCATGATGGAAATGAAATTACAGCCGTACTGATCGTGATAGGCCTCACACATCTTAATGCCCGCAATCTTGGCGATGGCATAGGGCTCGTTGGTGGGCTCGAGCAATCCGGTAAGCAGGTATTCCTCCCTGATGGGTTGCGGAGCCATGCGCGGGTAAATACAGGAAGAACCCAGGAACAGCAGTTTTTTAACCCCGTGGAGGTACGACTGATGAATAACATGATTCTGAATCATCAGGTTTTCGTAAATAAACTGCGCACGGTAAGTGTTATTGGCTACGATTCCTCCTACCTTGGCTGCTGCCAACACCACGTATTCGGGCTTTTCGAGTTCAAAAAAGCGGGCCACATCGGCTTCCACCAGCAAATTGAGCTCATCGAAACTCCGGGTGACAAAATTAGTATAACCCCTGGCTTCAAGATTACGCTTAATGGCTGAACCCACCATCCCCAGGTGACCGGCTATGTATATTTTTGAGTTTTTATCCATTTTTATTCAAAATAATTCAGAATTCTGAAGCCACCTTCTTTGAGGTAAGTTTCTTTTTTCATGAGCTTTACATCCGATTTCATCATATCTTCCACCAATCCTGCAAGATCGTATTGAGGCTTCCAGCCCAATTTGGTTTTCGACTTGGTGGCATCGCCGATAAGCAATTCCACCTCGGTGGGGCGGAAATAAGCCGGATCGACCTCCACAACCGGATGGCGAACCAACTTGAGATGTGGCAGAAATTCGGCTCCTACCCGATCGGCAAATACAGCTTCGTCGATGGAAACAATATAGCCTTTCTCGTTCACCCCTTCGCCCCTGAATTCAATCGTGATCCCCAATTCGGCAAAAGCCATGCGCACAAACTCACGCACTTCGGTGGTCACACCCGTGGCGATCACGTAGTCGTCGGGCGTATCCTGCTGAAGGATGAGCCACATGGCCTGCACATAATCCTTGGCATGACCCCAGTCGCGGCGGGCCGATAAGTTCCCCAGATAGGTACACTCCTGCATACCCATGGCAATGCGGGCAGTAGCCCGGGTGATTTTCCGGGTCACAAAGGTTTCGCCACGTAAAGGCGACTCGTGGTTGAACAAAATACCGTTGCTGGCGTGCATTTTATAAGCTTCACGGTAATTAACCGTGATCCAGTAGGCGTACAGTTTGGCCACTGCATACGGCGAACGTGGGTAAAAAGGAGTGGTTTCCTTTTGAGGAATTTCCTGTACCAGCCCGTATAATTCGGAAGTGGAAGCCTGATAAATACGTGTTTTTTCCGACAAACCCAGCAAGCGCACCGCTTCCAGGATACGCAGCGTACCGATACCGTCGGCATTGGCAGTATATTCGGGTGTATCGAAACTTACCTTCACATGACTCATGGCTGCCAGGTTATAAATTTCGTCGGGTTGCGTTTCCTGAATAATACGGGTAAGATTCATGGAGTCGGTCAGATCGCCGTAGTGCAGAATCAGGTTGCGCCCGGTTACATGAGGATCCTGATAGAGGTGGTCGATGCGATCGGTATTGAACATCGACGAGCGGCGTTTAATACCGTGAACGATGTATCCTTTTTTCAATAGTAATTCGGCAAGGTAGGCCCCGTCCTGGCCTGTAATTCCTGAAATCAAAGCAGTTTTCTTCATCTTTGTTCGTTGAATAATAAAGGTCTATTGAGCTGTGGCATTCAGCTAATTAATTAACTACATCAACTTGCGGCCCCGGAGAAACAGCACTCGTCAGCACAGCAGCCAGCACAGCAAGAGTACGCAAAAGTAGTATAAATTCTCAAAAAGCAAAACCTACGGCGCATTTTTTCATCAAAAAAACACCCGGCCGGCCGTTTTTGCATAGAAATGCAATTTGCTACCTACCATAAAAAAGGTATAAAAATGCCCTTGGGTTGGTATGGCATAAACTCCGATATTCTCTGAATTTTGCAGCAGGAAGTTTTCGTTCCGCCTGTCAGCGGGAGAAGCTTCCCTCACTATATTAATCAACCAGAGTGTATGCGCGAAAAAAATTACCGCAGTTTAGTTAAATCGCTCTCGTACCGTATTACCGGTACGGTAGCCACTTTTATCATTTCTTTCGTGGTAACGGGCGAGCTTAAGTTTGCCTTTTCTATCATGGGAGTCGATTTCATTTCGAAAATTGCCATTTTTTACCTGCACGAACGACTTTGGAACCGGATAAAATTCGGTAAAGTACAAGGCGGACCCGAATATGAGATTTAAATGCAGCTGCTTCATGAAGCAATAACCCACCTACAATAGTTTAACATAAAACAGGATTAATGAACGTAACAAACAATCCTTTCAGCGAAGAGGAGTTCAATGTATTTCAACAACTGCTGGCGCCGCTCGACGAACGTCAGCTGGCCTGGGTGGCGGGATACCTGGCGGCACTGAGTGTTCGCGCGCCGGGCGATCGCACCTCCTTACCGGAGGAGCACCCGGACTCTAATGGGACTTTGCAGTCGACCCCGGCAAAAAAACTGACAATTCTGTACGGATCGCGTACGGGCAATGGAGCCAACCTGGCAAAGATTGCACTGCGGATGGCTGTAGAACAGGGGGTGGAAGCAACGCTTAAAAACATGGAAGATTATCCGGTAAAATCGCTGGAACAGGAAGAGTGCTTGCTGGTAATTGTGTCGACCCATGGCGACGGCGAACCTCCTTTTCAGGCGAAAACGGTGTACGATTTCCTCCACGGCAAACGGGCTCCCGGATTGAGCCGGTTGGAATATGCCGTATTTGCCCTGGGCGATTCGTCGTACTTTCATTTCTGCAAGACCGGGAAAGAGTTCGACAGCCGGTTGGCCGAACTGGGAGCCCGGCGATTACGGCCGGTACAGTTGAGCGATGTCGATATTAAACCGGAGGATGAAAGCTGGCTGAAGGAGTTTTTCGGACAGTTGAAAGGTGAGCCGGCAGCTGCTCCGGTCCGGCAAGCTGGCTTTAAGCTGGCTAAAGCACTGAAGGGTACTGCTGCAGGATCGGTGCTGAAGAGCAACGCCCTGGGTAGAGGCCCTGCCAACCCGGCTTCTTACAACCGGAAAAATCCCTTGCAGGCACAGGTATTCGAAAAAATCAACCTCCACGGACGGGGCTCCGACCGCACGACCCTGCACATCGAACTTCAAACCGAAGGATTGACTTATCTGCCCGGCGATTCGGCGGGGATTATCCCGGTGAACTCGGAGCAACTGACCGACGAAGTACTGGCGGTTACCGGCTTGCAGGCCGGCGAAAAAGTGGAGGTGAATGGGGTTCAGTCGGAGCTGCGTGAAGCGTTGCAACGCCATCTTGAAATCGGGAAATTGACACCCGACCAGATCGGAAAACTAATCGCGTTGATTCCGGATGAAGAACCGGTTTCGTTGTCTTCACCCGATGGAGCAGTCGCGACACGTTCGGACACGAAAACCGGATTGGCAAAGCTTACCGAAAACCCCTCGGCTTTACAGGAATACCTGTACGGAAGAGATATAGTGGATTTACTGACCGACTTCCCGGTAAAGCTCACTGCCGCACAACTCACCGGCTTGCTCAAACCGCTTCAGCCACGTTATTATTCCATCGCATCGAGTCCGAATGCATTCCCGGGCGAAGTGCACCTTACCGTGGCTCTGGTGGGTTACGAGAAAAACGGCCGCAACAAACGCGGCACCTGCACCGGATTTTTATCCGATGTAACGACCGACGACGAAACGGTGCCGGTATTCATCGAATCGAATCCTCATTTCCGGCTGCCCGACGACCCATCCACGCCCATCATCATGATTGGAGCCGGAACCGGGATAGCTCCCTACCGCGCCTTTGTACAAGAACGCGAACTCACCCCCGGGGCCGGGAAAAGCTGGCTCATCTTCGGCAACCGGCATTTCGAAACCGAATTCCTGTACCAGACCGAATGGCAAAACTACCTGAAATCGGGCGCTCTTACCCGGATGGATGTGGCTTTTTCGCGCGATGGGGCACAACCGGTTTACGTGCAACACAGAATGCTCGAAAACGCCAAAGAGCTGTACGACTGGATAGCCATGGGCGCACAGGTATATATATGCGGCGACATGCGCAAGATGGCTGCCGATGTACAACAGGCGCTCAGCACCATTCTTCAGCAAGAAGGCGGACTTTCGGCCGGACAGGCACAGGAAGAACTGGACCTGATGCAGCGCGAACGCCGACTTCAACTCGATGTATATTAATTTATAAAACCAATTTCGTATGAGCCAACAAGATATTCCGGCTTTTGAAGCCCTCAAAATAAAAAGCAACTACCTGCGTAACACCATTGCCGAAAGCCTCGACAATCCTATTACCGGCGCCATCGCCCCCGACGATCAGCTGCTTATCAAGTTTCACGGGGTGTACCAGCAGCAAAACCGCGATCTCGACGAGGAACGACGCCGGCAGAAACTCGAACCGCTGTACAGCTACCTGATCCGCATCCGGGTGCCGGGCGGCATAACCACCGCTGCTCAGTGGAAAGCCATCGACAAACTCGCCGACACCTATGCCGACGGCGAACTGAAACTGACTACCCGCCAGGCCTTTCAGTTTCACGCAGTACTTAAGCGGAATCTTAAAACAACCATCAGGGAAATCAACGACACCCTGCTCGACACCCTGGCTGCCTGTGGCGATGTGAACCGCAACGTGATGTCGTCGGCCAATCCCTGGGAATCGGCCGTGCATGCCGAAGTAGCCGAACATGCCCGGCAGATCTCGGCACACCTGTCGCCCCAAACCGGCGCTTATCACGAAATATGGCTCGATAAAGAACTCGTCGCCGGCGGCGAGCCTGAAGTAGAACCGCTGTACGGAAAAACCTATTTGCCCCGGAAATTCAAAATTGCTATGGCCATTCCTCCGCGCAACGACACCGATGTGTTATCCAACGACCTGGGCTTCGTCGCCATAGTGGAGCACGGTGTTCTGAAGGGCTACAACCTCGCTGTCGGCGGAGGAATGGGCTATAGCTTCGGCAACAATGCTACCTATCCGCGGGTGGCCGATATCGCCGGTTATATTCCGGCAGAAAAAGTAGTAGAGGCGGCCGAAGCGGTGGTCGTGTTCCAGCGCGATCACGGCAACCGGCAGGATCGGAAACAAGCTCGCTTGAAATATACGATTGACAACTACGGACTCGACTATTTCCGCAGTGAGTTGAAGCGTACGCACGGCCTGGTGCTCGAACCGGCCCGCCCCTTCGATTTCACCACCCAGGGCGACGACTATGGATGGCATCAGGATACGAACGGAAACTGGCATTTCACCCTGTTTGTGGAAGGTGGTAAACTAACCGACAAGCACGGAATCGCAGCCAAAACCGCCGTTCGCGAAATTGCCGGATTCCATACCGGAAGCTTTATCCTTACCGGAAATCAAAATCTCACCATTGCACAAATTACACCTTCCGACAAACCTAAAATTGAATCTGTTTTTACGAAATATAATATCCCGGACGGTAACATTCACTCGCAGCTGCGTCTGCATTCCATTGCCTGTGCGGCCTTGCCTTATTGCGGACTCTCCTTTGCCGAGGCCGAACGATACCTGCCTGTCTTGGTAGATAAAATAGAAGAGCTGCTGAAAAAGTACGGACTGAGCAACGAGCCCATTTCCATCCGTATGACCGGATGTCCGAACGGTTGCGGCCGGCCTTTCCTGGGAGAAATAGCCTTGGTGGGGCGTGCGCCGGGCAAGTATAACCTGTACCTGGGCGCCAGCTTCAGCGGCAACCGGTTGAACAAACTCTACAAAGAAATGCTGGGAGAAGAGGAAATCCTCGCAGCGATCGATCCTTTGCTCGCCGATTTTTCGGCCGACAGGCAGCCGGGCGAACATTTCGGCGATTTCGTGGTCCGCAAAGGCTATGTAAAAGCGGTGGAAGCCGGGAAACTGTTTCACGAAAATTAATATCCTATGCAACGAGAAGACCTCCGGTTCCTGCCCGTATCGATCAACGTAACCGGGAAAAAGATATTACTGATTGGCGGCGGCAAAGTGGCCACTCACAAAGCCGGTATCCTGGCCCGGTTCGTAACCGAAAACGTGACGGTACTTTCGCCCGATTTCACCCCCGAAATGTGCGAACTACCTTTCCACCGCATACAAAAAACGTACGAACCCACCGATCTGGAAGGCTTTTTCCTGGTGTATGTATGTACCGGCGATCACGCTCTCAACGAGCAAATCAAAGCCGATGCCGGAGAACGGGGCATCCTGACCAGCGTTTGCGATGCGCCCATACTTTGCGATTTTGTATCACCCGCTATTTTCAAACACGATCATCTCACGATTGCCGTATCGTCGAACGCACAAAATGTGTATCAGTCGATAGCCGTTCGCGACCGGATCGCTCAATTATCACACGATGGTATACTTCAACTCAATCAGCCGTAACAACAGCCGGATCGCCGAGCGGGAGGATTTTTTCAGGACGATGAAAGGCACTCCCGGCAGTATCCGGGGAACAGGAGAACTGCTCACGGTCGATCGGCGCGATCGGAACAACACACCGGATGCCGAGGGAAACGAACTTCCGGCCAGCCGCCCTCACGTGCTGCTGCAGACCTGCAACCGCATCGAAGTGTATGCCGGCGAAGGTGAAATTGCCGAAACCACCGTGCGTCATCTATTCCGGGTGGTATCGGGACTCGAATCGGGTCTTCCCGGCGAATCGGCCATCCAGGGACAGGTAAAGGCCGCTTACGAAGCAGCCCGCGAACAGTTTTCGTTGTCGCCCGCCCTTCACCGCCTCTTTCAGCAGGCGCTACGGGTGGGCAAACTCGTGCGCAACCGATCGGGAATCAGCCGTGGCGCCGTGTCGCACGGCCAGGCCACCGTGGAAATGATCGTAGCCAGCGGCATCCCGCTTACCGATGCCCGCATCACCCTGATCGGCGTGAACAAACTCACCGAGGATACCATCCGATTCCTTCAGCAAAAAGGAGCCGAAGCCCTTTTCGTGGCCAACCGAAGTTACCACAAGGCCTTGCCCTATGCCGAGAAATACCGGTGCCGGATTGTGGGTTTCGATCAATTGCACGAGGTATTATCGCATACCGATGTATTGATTTCAGCCACATCGGCGCCTTACACAGTGGTACGGCCCGAGAAATTCCCGGTCAACCAACCCATGCAGATTTTCGACCTCGCTTTCCCCCGGGATATCGACGCACGCATCGGCGAATACCGGCACATCCGGCTGTATAATCTGGAAGATATTGAAGCCCGCATTCAGCAAAACCTCCATCAGCGGGGCGATGCTTTGCAAAAAGCCGAAAAGATTATCGAAGAAGAGGTCCGTACATTTTTTAACCGATCGAAAGTATGGCCAGTGAATTAATACGCGTAGCCAGTCGTACCAGTACGCTCGCCTTGCTCCAGGTGCGCGAATTCTTCAACGCTTTTCCCGGCGTTGCATACGAAATCATCGGCCGACCCGCCTGGGGCGACCTCCGCAAGGACATTTCCCTGCTCGACAATCCTCCGGCCGACCTGTTTACCCGCGAGCAGGATGAACTCGTACTGCTGGGCGAAGCCGACATCGCTATTCATTCGGCCAAGGACATGCCCTTCCCCCTGCCCGACGGACTGGAGCTGATCGCCCTCACCGAAGCCTTCGACACGAGCGACTCGCTGGTAAGTCGCGACAACAAAACCCTCGCTGAATTACCCGCCGGGGCACGCATCGCCACCAGCTCCCCCACCCGGAAAGCCGGATTGCTGGCCATCCGTCCCGAATTGGTTGTCGCCGGCATACGCGGCACCATCGAAGAACGCATCGCACAAATCGATGCCGGCGATTACGACGCCCTCATCGTGGCTACCTGCGCCCTGAAACGACTGGGATTGATGCATCGCGTGGCCGAGGTATTGCCGTTTCGCACGCATCCGCTGCAGGGAAGTCTGGCCGTGGTGGGACGAAAGGGAAACCCGCTTTTTTCCCGGAAAGAAATGCGCGACAGGGCGGAAGTTAATTTCGCTACGGCCGATGCCCGCTCCCGCTACGGCCACGTAAGCATCACCGGCTTCGGCCCCGGCAACCCCGACCTGCTCACCCGGCGTGCGACCCGCGCCCTCGGGCTGGCCGATATTATTTTTTACGACGACCTGCTCGACGCCCGGGAACTCCATCGCTACACAGCCGAAAAAGTATATGTCGGCAAGCGTAAGGACCGGCATAGTCATTCGCAGGAAGATATTCACCAGCTGATGATCGATGCGGCACGGGCAGGACGCCGAGTGGTACGGCTGAAAGGGGGTGATCCGATGGTGTTCGCACACGGGGGCGAAGAGGCGCTGGCCCTGGCGCAATGCTACATCCCCTACGAAATAATCCCCGGTATCTCTACCGCGCTGGCCGTAGCCTCGCTCACCGGCATTCCCCTCACTCACCGCGGTTTAGCTGCATCGGTTGCCTTTGTCACCGGCCACTCGCCCCAGCTGCAACTTCCCGGCACCGACACCGTAGTGATTTACATGGGAGCCGCCAACCTGCGCCCCATCGCCACCAATGCCCTCGCACAGGGCCGCACGCCCGAAACACCGGTATTGCTGGCTGCCCACGTGTCGCGCAACAACGAACAACGCTTTTTCACCACGCTCGGGCAGTTGGCATCGGAAGACAACAACTACCCCACCCCGCTTATCGCGGTCGTTGGAAAAGTAGCCGGCCTCGGCGCCGTCCTTCCGGCCAAAAGCCGCCCCACCCTGTTGGTAACCGGCACCCATCCCGGCGATTACGACCGGTTGGGAAAAGTGATTCATCAACCCCTTATCGAGTTGAAAGCACTGGACACGCCCCCCCTGGGCGAGTTGCTCCGCCATCACGACTGGCTTATTTTCACCAGTCGCAACAGTGTCGATTTTTTCGTCCGGGCCCTGTTGAAAGAAGAAAAAACAGACCTGCGCTCCCTGGCGGGTTTACGCATTGTTTCGGTGGGCCGGATTACCAGCCGTACCCTGCTGCGTTACGGACTGAAACCCGATCTGCAGGCCACCGACGAATCGTCGGAAGGAATCTTAACGCTCCTTCGGCATCGACCCGCCGCCCGGGCAGTTATTCCCCGTTCGGCCATCGGGCTGCCGGCATTACCCGAAGGATTGCGCAAAGCAGGCTGGAAGATCACCGAAATATCACTGTACACCAACAACTTACCCGAACCAACGGAAGCTATCGACCTGACCGGTATCGACACGATTGTACTCACATCGCCCTCCTGCGTAACTAATTTCAAGAAAGTGTACGGACAATTTCCGGCCGAAAAAAACTACCTGTTACGAGGCCGGGAGACCGAAAAACGATTTGAAAACGAGAAAGATAACACGAAGAATTACCAGGTGAAGTTACAGCTGTCCGGTCATACGAACACAGACGCTGCCGCCATGGCGGAATCAACCCGCCACCCACTTCACCATCAACACGATAGTATATGAAACGATTCCGATCCTACCGAACCGATGTTGCCACCCGCGAACGCTACGCCGATGTACGATTGCAGGCCGACGACTTCATCTACCCGCTGTTTATCGTCGAAGGAAGCGATCAGAAACAGCTTATCGCAACCCTGCCCGGCGTGTTTCGATTTTCGATCGACAGGCTGCGCGATGAAGTAGCCGGGTTGATGCAACTCGGTATCGGAAAAGTATTGTTGTTTGGCGTGATCGGCGAAGAGCTTAAAAATCCCGAAGCCACCGCCGGTTACGACCCGAACTCGCTGGTGTGCCGCGCAGTGCGCTACCTCAAGCGCGAATTTCCGCCGCTCACCGTATTCACCGATGTATGTTTGTGCGAATACACTTCGCACGGCCATTGCGGATTGTTGCTGGGCGAGACCGTCGACAACGACAGTACCCTGCCCGTACTCGCCCGTATCGCGCTGGCACACGCCCGCGCCGGAGCCGATTTTGTAGCCCCTTCGGCCATGATGGACGGTCAGGTAGAAGCCATACGGGCGGTACTCGATGCGGAGGGCCTTTCGACACGCATCCTGGCCTATTCGGCCAAATACGCTTCTTCGTTTTACGGTCCGTTCCGCGATGCCGCCGGCTCGGCTCCCTCGTTCGGCGACCGGCAGAGTTATCAGATGGACTACCGCACGCTCCATCAGGGTGTGGAAGAAATTGCAGCCGATATCGACGAAGGAGCCGATTGGGTAATGGTGAAACCTGCCCAGGCCTATCTCGATATCATCCAGCGGGCTTCGGTGGCGTTTCCGGCCACACCGCTGGCAGCCTACCAGGTTTCGGGCGAATATGCCATGCTCAAGCAGGCCGCCGCCTGCGGCATCGTGGACGAGCGACGGGCCTTCACCGAATCGTTCACTGCTATCAAACGGGCAGGAGCCCATTACATTATAACGTATTATGCAAAAGACTTTATCCGAAAAAGCCTATAACGAAGCGTCGGAGTTCATTCCGGGAGGTGTGAACAGCCCGGTGCGGGCCCTGCGTAGCGTAGGGGCCAGTCCGCTGTTTATCCAACAAGCGAAAGGTGCGGTGCTCACGGATATCGACAACCGCCGGTACATCGATTTTTGCCTTTCGTGGGGAGTGCACCTGCACGGGCATGCACATCCGGCCATTGTAAGAGCGTCGGTGGATGCCGTAAAACGAGGTTCGAGTTACGGGATACCTACCACCGCCGAAACCCTGCTGGCGCGGTTGGTGGTCGAATCGGTACCCTCGATCCGGAAAGTACGGTTCGTAAGCTCGGGTACCGAAGCTGTGATGAGCGCCATCCGTCTGGCCCGTGCCCACACCGGCCGCGACCTGATCCTCAAATTTGACGGCTGCTACCACGGCCATGCCGATCATCTGCTGGTAGCTGCCGGGTCGGGAGCCGTGGGGATACGTGCCGGAGGAACGCCGGACGATGCTGCATCATCCGCAACAACCGTCGGACGTTCCGGCGCCTCCTCTGCCGGCGTTCCCGAAGCCTTTGTGCGCCATACGCTCAGCATACCCTTCAACGACCTGGAAGCCGTAAAGCTTGTTTTCCGGGAGCTGGGCAATCAAATTGCAGCCATTATCACCGAACCTCTGCCGGCCAACATGGGCGTGATACCCCCCGCACCCGGTTTCCTGCAAGGATTACGCGATATCTGCAACCAGTACGGAAGTGTACTTATATTCGACGAAGTAATCACCGGTTTCCGGCTCGGACGCGGAGGTGCACAGGAACATTTCGGCATTCGTCCCGACCTTACCACCCTGGGTAAAATTATCGGCGGAGGGTTTCCGGCTGCTGCCTTCGGAGGAAAAGCCGAAATCATGGACCGGCTGGCACCCTTGGGCAAGGTATACCAGGCCGGAACACTATCGGGAAATCCCGTAGCGATGGCCGCAGGCA
The DNA here is from genome assembly GCA_001898935.1 of Paludibacter sp. 47-17. GTDB lineage: Bacteria > Bacteroidota > Bacteroidia > Bacteroidales > Paludibacteraceae > Paludibacter. The sequence goes on along the minus strand of MKVT01000001.1, from coordinate 11,010 downwards.
TCCGAACGCTTCAACTGCTTCAGGAAGAAGGGTTTTATAACCGCCTGGAACAAAAAAGCCAACAATTTGGCGATACGATACGGGAATTCATCCGGGGAAAAGACATTCAGCTGAATCAGGTGGGTTCGCTTTTCACCCTTTTCTTTTCGGCTACTCCCGTCACCGGTTTTGCCGACGCAACCGCCTCCGACACCCAACGCTTTGCCCGGTTTTTCAGGGCGATGCTCGGGCGGGGAATCTATCTGTCGCCGTCGGCCTTTGAAGCCAGTTTTATATCGGCCGCCCATACCGAACGGCAGCTCGCCCAAACCCTCGACGCCCTCCGATTAGTAATTGACAAATAATAATTAACCCGTAAAGAAATGACTCATTTAAAAGAACTCGAAGCCGAATCCATCTATATCCTGCGCGAAGTCGCAGCCCAGTTCGAACGCCCTGCCCTGCTTTTTTCGGGCGGAAAAGACTCCATCGTTATGGCCTACCTGGCCTGGAAAGCCTTCTACCCCGCCGCTATCCCCTTCCCGTTTGTCCACATCGACACAGGCCATAATTTTGAAGAAACCCTCACTTACCGCGACGAGCTGGTGCAGAAACTGGGAGCGCGCCTGATCGTAGGGTCGGTGGAAGAATCGATACGCGAGGGCAGGGTCGTGGAAGAAAAAGGCTATTCGGCCAGTCGCAATAAGTTGCAAACAGTGACCCTGCTCGATACCCTGGCCCGTCATAAATTTGATGCTGCCCTCGGAGGAGCGCGGCGCGATGAAGAAAAAGCCCGGGCCAAGGAACGTGTTTTTTCGCACCGCGACGAATTCGGACAGTGGGATCCGAAAAACCAGCGGCCCGAACTCTGGAATATCTTTAACGGGAAAAAACAGCCGGGCGAGCATTTCCGGGTTTTCCCCATCAGCAACTGGACCGAGATGGATATCTGGCAGTACATTCTTCAGGAAAACATCCCCCTGCCTTCGTTGTACTACACCCACGAACGGGAAGTATTCGAACGCGATGGAATGCTGTACGCCGCGCTGCCTGCTATCCCCCGCCGTCCCGAAGAAGTGCCTTTCGTGGAAAAAGTCCGCTGCCGTACCATCGGCGATATCACCTGTACCGGCCTGACGCTTTCCACTGCCGATTCGCTGGAAGAGATTATTACCGAGATTGCCGGATCGCGCGTTACGGAACGTGGTGGCCGGGCCGACGATAAACGGTCGGAAGCGGCCATGGAAGACCGGAAGAAGGCGGGATATTTTTGAAAACGGCACGCTCTTGATTCTTGATTAAAAAAACAAAACATTATGTCAACTCAACTCAACGGATATTTAAACATGGAACTGCTGCGGTTTACTACCGCGGGTAGTGTGGATGATGGTAAAAGTACTTTAATCGGCCGGTTATTGTACGACAGTAAATCGATCTTTGAAGATCAGCTGCAGGCGGTGAAGGAAGCCAGCGAACGGCTGGGCGGCGATGAGGTGAACCTGGCGCTGCTTACCGACGGGCTGCGGGCCGAACGCGAACAGGGCATCACCATCGATGTGGCCTATCGCTATTTTGCTACGCCCAACCGGAAATTCATCATTGCCGATACCCCGGGGCATATCGAGTATACCCGCAATATGGTGACCGGGGCTTCGACGGCCGATGTGGCTATTATTCTGATCGATGCTCGCAATGGTATCGTGGAACAAACCCGCCGGCATGCCTATATCGCCTCGCTGCTACAACTGCCGCATGTCATTCTGGCTATCAACAAAATGGACCTGGTCGACTTTTCGGAAGAAGTATATACCACCATTCGTACCGAATTTGAAAGCATCGCTGCGCAACTCCGGCTGGGCACCACCTACTTCTTGCCTATTTCGGCCCGCGACGGCGACAATGTGGTGGATGCCTCGACCCGTACGCCCTGGTATACAGGACCTACCCTCTTGCAACTGCTCGAAACCATCCCGGTGCATAACTCCCTCGACGACCTGCCCGCACGCTTTCCGGTGCAATATATTATTCGTCCGCACCGCTCCGAATTTCACGATTACCGGGGCTATGCCGGCCGGGTGGCTGGTGGCTGTTTCAAGGTAGGCGATGCCGTCACCATCCTGCCGTCGCGTACCCGCTCGGTAATTACGGCCATCGATGCCGGTACCGTGTCGTTACAGGAGGCAGCAACTCCGCAATCGGTAACCCTGCGCCTGGCCCATAATGTCGACATCAGTAGAGGCGATATGATCGTGCGTACCGACGACACGCCGCCTACACTCAGCGCCCAGGTCACCCTCATGGTGTGCTGGCTCAACCATCAGCCCCTGCGTACCGGCGGGCGGTACATCGTGCGGCATACATCCGACGAAACCGTGGCCATCATCCAGAAAGTACATTATAAAATTGATATTCAAACCCTGGGACAACTGTCAGGAGAAGTACGGGTGGATATGAACGACATCGCCTGCATCCGCATCAAAACCCTGCGGCCGCTCAAGTTCGACAGCTATTCGACCAACCGGATCAGCGGAAGCCTGGTGCTTATCGACGAAAACACCTTCGAAACCGTGGGTGCCGGAATGATTGTGACTGATCTGGAAGATGAGAACTTTTCGATATAATATTATTCGGTGGGGAATGTAGTGAGCGCTTTTCAACCCACCTTCCGGTTAGAAAAAAATGAATATAGAACAATTAAATTTACAGTTCGCTGGGGCAAGTCCGCAACAACTCCTGGAGTATTTCCTGAAAGAATACAAAGGCCGCATCGCCTTAGCATCGAGCCTGAGCATTGAAGACCAGATGATTACCGACATTCTGGCAAAAACAGATCCGACAGCCCGGGTATTTACCCTCGACACCGGACGGCTGTTTCCCGAAACCTACAGTCTCATCGACCGTACCCGGCAGAAATACCCCGATCTCCACTTCGAGGTCTTCTTTCCGGAAGCAGCCGAAGTGGAAAAAATGGTGGCCGAAAAAGGAATCAACCCCTTCTACGAAAGCATCGAACAACGCAAACGCTGTTGTGAGGTACGGAAGATGCAACCCCTGCGCAGAGCCTTTCAAGGACTCGACCTGTGGATATGCGGGCTCCGCCGCGAGCAATCGGTAACCCGTGCGGGCATGCAGGCCATCGAATGGGACGAAACCAATGGGCTCGTCAAACTCAATCCGCTCATCGAGTACAGCGAACAAGCAGTGTGGACGTACATCCGCGAACACCACGTCCCTTACAACAAGCTGCACGACAAAGGCTTCCCCAGTATCGGCTGTCAGCCTTGCACCCGCGCCGTCCAACCCGGCGAGGATATCCGTGCCGGCCGCTGGTGGTGGGAAAACCCGGAACACAAAGAGTGCGGGCTGCACGCGAGACGCTGAATTTACGACCTCGACACCTGCAACCCCGTCGGCGATAACCGCATTTCTACAAACCGGGCGCGGGCGTTGGGAGCGTTGCCGGTGAGTTGTTTGCGGATGCGGGCGGCAGCTTCGGGATCCTTGGCCACCAGGTACAAATACCCGCCACCACCGGCACCAGGTAACTTATAACCGGCGGAATAATCGTGAATCTGGCGGATAATCGCCTCTACTGCTGGCGGATTAGTCCCGCTATCGAGCGCTTTGTTTTGCGTCCAGGTAGTGGATACGAGCCGGGCATAACCGGCGAAATTCCCTTTCTGAATCACTGAAGCCATTTCCGAAGCATGATCTTTCATCTCGGCCAGGAGGCGCAGGTGCACCGACGAATTAAGGAACATCCCCTCCACGATTTCGGCCAGAATATGCTTGGCCGTGCGGGTAATGCCGGTATAATACAATAAATGGCAGGATTGATATTCGGGCTGTGTGTACAGAAAATCGGGCAGCCAACTCACCGAGGGCGACTGACGTAGCCCTGCTTCGGTCTGAAGCAGCTTAACGCCTTGCAGCACGCCTCCGTACTGATCCTGCCAGCCTCCTCCTGTTGTAAGCAACTGCTCCAACGCCAGGGTACGCAGGCAAATACCGTTTTTGTCCCATCCCAATCCGCAGAAATCGTTGAGTCCGCCCAATATGGTGGATGCAAGCAACGAACTGGTACCCAACCCCGAACCTGCAGGAATTGCCGCCAACAGCGTTAATTCAATCCCTGCTCCAAAGGCTTCGAGCTGTTGCCGCAGCGTAGCGAATCCGCTTTCGCGGCCAAAACCGGCCAGCGAAAGCGCTGCCTTGGGAATGGAAAACGGCGAACCTACCTTATTGTATTGCAGCAATTCGTCGTAGGAAGAAATGCGTTCCGAGGCCCCCATATCGATCGATCGTAACACGATTTCAAATTCGGTCGACGGTTTCAGGTAAACCTGTAAAGGCTGCTGTCCGTTGAGATCGATAGCCATATTCACCACACTGCCTCCGGCATACAGCGAATAAGGCGGCGTGTCGGTCCAACCTCCCGCCAGGTCGATGCGCACCGGCGAACGCGACCATACAATCTGATCGGAAAGCACATTCAGATGCGGCAAGCTTGTTCCACCTTTTACTTCGGCCAATAAAGCTTCGCGCATCAACCTGAAAGCCGCCGATTTATCGTCCGACGCAGCCGACCCTGCCTGCAACGAAAGGCAGCGCGCCCTGAACATCCGGTTGTGCATGCGATGCAGCAAGGTAGCCGATTCGGGAATTATATCGGGCAGCGGCAACGCTTCCTCCACCCACTCACGGGCTGCATCGGCCAAATCGGCCTGATAAAATACACTTCGTTCAAAATTGGCGGCCAACACCGGCAGATTGCTGCTGAAAAAACGCTTACGCTGTGCATACAAAGCCTCTAAATCGGCTCCCGACGAAAGCTCTTCTGCCGAATACTTAACCGCCTTTGCCCAGATTTCGCGTCCTTCGGTAAGGTCGGGTTCCGAAATCATCCACCGAAGCACCCAGCCTAATTCCTCAACTGTAGTCACCAACGGAAACAAACGCGCCAACTGCACATCTTCAACCGACCCGACACTGTACGGATCTCCTTCGGCAGTATCGGTTGTAATGCCTCGCCCGGCCAACCAGGAGGCAAGCGGAATTCCCATCCATACCGCACCCGCGCTATCGCCACGGAAGGTATCATCGATGTGATAAGGCCGGGCAACAAACCCAGCCATCGGCACCACGTCCACACAGATCCCCTCCGGCAACACCAATTCCCAATCGTTTTCGGGCACTCCGGTAATGATATGCTCGCGGTGTATTGTCCACTTCTTTCCTATCCAGCTGTTTTCAATCCACACGGTATCGTTTTCGTTCCGTAACGGCACATCCACCCGGGCGTTCTGAACAAAAATGGCCGGATGTGGCTTCACTTTACGCTGAAGTACCTTGCGCTGGTCGAACACCTTGTTCTGAATGGCCAATGTCGAGCTGATCAGCTCCCGGCTCGTTCCGAAATGATAAAACTCGCCTGCCGGAAGGGGCAATACCACTACCTTGAGTTCGTTGATGGCTGTATCCGCAATCGAAGGCGAATCGCCCAGCGCAGGACCAAAATCGGAATACAAATCGTAAAAACGAGGAAAAACGCCGGACGACAGTACTTCCTCGTTACCACCCCGGTTTTGGGTCGCATCGCGGTACGACCGCTCCATCAGCAGCGCTACGGCACGATCGCTCAGAATCCATATCCCGATATCCATCAGGCAAAAATGCGACGACGACAACTCCTCGAGACGCGCAAGCGAAGGCTTCTGCAACATAAAATCGAGCCGGTCGGGGGTGTCGCGCCGGGCTGCAAACACACCATGCCGGGTAGCCAGCGAAAGATCGGTCCATAAACCGTAACACACCACATCGGCCTGAGGAATTTCCTGAAGCGGCGCTTCCGAACGAATATACACATCGCCGCTCGCAACCAGGGTATGGAGCCCGGCCGGTGCTTTTGCCATTATTTTTTCGTACAGGGGAAGCTGAATATCCAGCAGATGCTGATTGAGCCGCTGCCCGCGTTCCCACCGGAAAACAGGAACAGGGGTCAGAATTTTACCCGAAGGTGCATAGGCCGGTAAACGCCGGCTTTGCCCGCCTGCATGCAATAAAATCCGCTTCTCGCTGGCAAGCCAGGACGAAAATTCGTCTCCCCGCTCGTTTTTGTAACATTCCGAAAGCAACCAGGCCGTTCCTCCGCCCGATCCCACCCGGTGACCAACCGGATCCGACGTACAAAACCATTCATTTATATCGAACTTTTCCAGCGAATAAATATTTTCAACCAGATTAGGAGGAAGCGACAGGAGCTTTTTCATTGGGTAATGCGTTTAATAAGATACACAAAGATAAATCAGATTGGGTGGATGTGCAAATGTTGCTACGCTGAACAATGATAGTAAAACGAAAATCTTCCGGAAGATATGGAAAATAGAATTAACACATGTTCGGGAAAATTTTTCTTGATATATCAAATTATTATTTCTACATTTGCCTTTCAGATATTCGGTTGCATGTAGCGACAGGAGCCGGCTGTCTCTTTTTACATATTGATTAACGTTTTGCTTTTATTCTTGCTTCAAAAAACCGCCAAAATTTTTACGTGCATAAGAATAATAAGTAATACGCTCGCGCCAAATGGCGTGGGCTATACTTGTTCTTGTGCGTGGGTGCTTGGCGGTACCTTTGAGGCGGGGAAGTATAGTTCCACGCTTTTTTTATGCCCTGAAATCAGGGTTTAAAATATGTGGAGAGGTACCTGAAAATCCGAAAAAAAGTAAGGGGCGGTTCCCGAAAAGCCTACGAGTAGGGGAAAACTTAATACGATAAAACATGGAAAAATTTAATGTGTTTTTGAATGCTCCAAAAACAATCAGACAGCTCATCGTTCTCAAGAAAAAAAGAGAATCCGTTTTTCAATGTTCAACTACCCGATTTTGTATCCTTTCGTTGATACTCTTTTCAATGCTTCCCTTAGAGACAGCAAAAAGTCAGGATTTTGAATGTTTTGTTATCAGTCCGCCAGAGAAGATTTTAAATGGAGTGCGGAAAATTGCAATTCTAAACTTTGAAAACTTTAATAAGAATGCATATTATGATGCATTCGGAGGTAAAGCTTTTGTTGATTATTTGACTTCCGAGCTGCTGGATGATAAAAGAGGTATTTATACCTTGTCGGGTGGTTTGTTTTCGGCGAATAAACCCGGAAAAACGTTTATCAACAGTACCGGTATCGTGATATTTCAACTAATTGAAAGAGAGCAGCTGTATAAAGTGTTAAACGAGAAAAATTTAGGGACTGATGTGCCTTTGAGCGATAATCAGGCATCTGAAATCGGTAAAGTCATGGGTATAGATGCTTTTATTTCAGGAACAATAAAGCATAACTACAAATCAAATAGGACAAGAACGGATTATCAAAACGGAACCCACGCGTATTTCACCGAAAATATTTGTGAAACTGAAATTAATATTAAAATTGTTTCGGTAGCAACGGCACAAATACTAGGAACCAAAACCTTTACTTTTCAATCTTCTGATAAAAAAGGTGGCCAGGATGAAGGTAAAGTATTGGTTTTTGATCAGTTGGCTCCAAAAAACTTACAGAATCTTTCCTTTATGGCTGCTAATTACATTGCACCTTTTTATCGATACGTAAAATTAGAATTTCAAAGGATTAAAGTAAAAGAATTCAAAGAGAGTGCAGACCAGGTAACAAACTTTTTGAAAAACGAAGACTTAGCCAGCGCGTACGCATTATATAAAGCAATATATGATGCTGATAATTACAATGCTGACGCTGCTTGTAATATTGGTGGCTTGTATTTTATAACCGGCGATTATGTTGAGTTTGCAAATTGGAATGAAATTGCAGCTCAAATCAATCCGAAAAAATACGGCAAAAACTACGAGACTGCGAAGAAATGGGCTATAGCAGCAACAGAGTTACGCGACATGGGCATCGCCATCGAGAAATATGATTTTAGCGTTAAAAATGCTTCTGATTTGCTCGCGAAAAGAGTTACGACAAAAGGAAAGAATGCTGATAGATTCGACGTATATGCAGAACCTTCAGTAACTGCTGCAATCGTCTCAAAAGTACCAGGTTCATCTGAATTTGTCGTTATTGATGTCAAAGGAGATTTTATACTTATCAAACTGCTGGGAGGTAAAGAAGGGTATATTTCCAAAACAAATATAAAGTAGCAGGAGGAGCTTACTATACAGGCCGGCTGTGGTTCATCCTCATCGGAAAAGCAAAGCTGTCCGAAGAGCCGGCCTGTTTGTCAACCTTTTTTACCGATGCCAATAACTAAATCAATTGAGAAACAACAGAATAACTGAAATAATGTATACATTTATGAAAAACTTAGTAAAAATCAAGCTATTATCGCTTGCATTGATTTTGTGTGCTTGTGAAGAGCAGCAATTATCTACTGATAATAATTTATCCAGTATTGAAAATGGACGTACGCTTAGCGGAACAATAGTTAACATCGACCGTGGTACAATAGATTCCGTTGCTATTATATGTTATTTAAATGATTGGGCAGTAGGTTCTTATGTGCTTTCCAGGAGCGCGGTGTCATCTTCAGGAAAATTCACGCTGTCATTGCCTATACCTTCGGGTCTTGAGAAAATCGGAAAAATTTTCTCCAGTGGGTTTAGCGGAACAATCAGTGATGAACTGGCGTTTGTATTCCAGGATGTAGGCAGCGAGATCGCAGCGTTTAAAAATGGTGTTGAAGTTGGGTCAATCGTGAAATGCAACTTTTTACATAGCGACAACAGGAACAATTTAAATGCTGCAAAATCCGGTTTTATCTATAGCGACCGAAAAACTTCCGTTAAAGGAACAGATACGAAATACGGGGTAACTTATGATTTCACATTACAGAAAGGCTGGAATGAATTAGTAAAGAAAAAAACAGCCAATCCGGATTATAACCAGTCTGTTTCAAACACGGTTACATCCGACCTGCAATGGAGATATTTCGCTCACTGATTGTCATTCGAACAAAATGAGTGCATATCTTTAAAACACCTTACAGTGATCACCCATTTGTTTGCTTCAGTTCAAAATCCTGCCGTTTGCTCGCAGGATTTTGAACTGGCACCAAGCATCGGAGTTCAGGCTCAAAATGATCTCCCGGATTCGTTACCTAAAAACCTCCGCAAAAAGTGAAATCGGACCCGGAATTACCGAAAATCATAACAGTAAAGCACTGACAAACAAAAAGATAAATCCGGAGCATATAACCTTCCGAATAGCACACACCAACTACTGCCTAGTACTTTGGCATACGACCACAACAATACGGTATAATTACGATTGGTTACAATCGTATTCCTTTTTAACCAACCTGCAAATTTCTCCACCAAATTGACCTTTTTTAATCCTCCGGGAAATGATAACAGTGATATATTTGTCTTTACAAAAAAGGTTATTAAATATAAAATCATCCATCATTTTTTTATCATGAGAAAAATCTACTTTTCACTCATCGCCTTTGTTTTACTGGCGATTAGCTCGACTGCCAATGCTGCAGTTGTACCGTATTTACCTCCCCTTCAAAATCTGGGAGGATCGAGTGTGGATTTAGCTACTTTTTTACCCGTAAGTGGCGACTACACCCTTGAAATGCAGGGAACGGCCGGAACTCCGATCGTTGTGGCCGGCGGTGTGTTGTCGTACACCCCTGAAACTACCGGTACGGTTCGCTTTGCCCAGAAAAACGGGAAAGTGATCGTATACGAAGGTAATGTATACAAAACTACCTTAACCGCTGTGTGGAATACTTCGTATCCGGCTATCGCCGACGCTACCGCCCACACCGATCCCAACAATTTATTGCTGAATGCAGGCTTCGAAACTGCAGGCGACCTGGTGGGCGGAACCAATTACAAATTGGGTACGCCCTGGTTAACCAACGTGGTAGTTGCTGCCTCCGGAGGGATTCGCGCTACCGAGGCTACTGCCGGAAATGTGAACGGAACCTGGGAACTGATCTGGAGAGGGAGCGGCAATGGTAACTATTTCTCTCAGCAATTGACGGCAACAGTAAAACCAAACACTGCTTATAAAGTAATTATCAACCAGTTGACCGGAGCAAATGCCTTCGCTACCTTTAATGTGGGACTGGGATCGACCGAAGGTGGCCTGGAATATGGTTATGCACCGGTGGTACTTGGCAACGGAAAAAACGGAACCTGGTCGGTAACCCTACGCACTCCTTTTACAATCGCTACTCCTGTGTATTTTACGTTTAAGAATACAGCTGCAAACTCTTCGAGTTCAGGTAGCGATCCGTTGACACAGATCGACTATTTAGCACTGGTAGAAGGTACCGAAGCAGCCGCAGGAATCACCGGAACTGCATCGGCGAGTTTTTTAAACGGCAGTGCGCATGCCCCTGCCAATGTAGCTGTCGACTTTGAAGCCGGCGATATGTTCGACATGACTCCTTATTTAATCAATCCCGGTTTCGAAGATATCCAGACCGATAAATCGCAAACTATTCCGGGCTGGACAAAAACCGGCCCTGCCAACAGTGAATTCTGTACGCGCAACGATGCCGGTCCTGCATCGTTCAAAACAGGGAATGTGTATTTCCAATACTGGAGCAGCAGCCGTCCCGACTATTCGATTTCGCAGGTGGTTACCGGAATTCCGAACGGGAAATATCGTTTGACAGCTGCTGCCGGCGGAAATGAAGGAACAACCGGTACCTTCGTATTTGCAGGCGACCGGCAAACTGAAGTAACTTCGACCGGAAGCGACTACAGTGTCGACGCTATCGTTGTCGACGGTTCGTTAACCATTGGTTTCAAGTCGGTAAGCCGCTCCGTATCCTGGTCGTATGCCGATAATTTCCGGTTATATTACCCGGGTGAAATTCTGGAACCGGTACTTTCGGCGTCGGCTGGCAGTTTGTTCTTCGACCCGCTCAACAGCAGCAAGGTGTTTACGGTTTCAGGTGCAAACCTCACCGCCAACATTACGCTTACCGCTCCTGCCGGAATCACGTTAAGCGCCACTACACTCACCCCCGCCCAAGTGGCTGAAGGCGCCGAAATCAC